>NZ_CP014141.1:0-1625000 GCF_001535545.1 Thermus parvatiensis
AGGCCTTGGGTGAAGGAGTAGAGCCGCTCCGAGAGGGCCTCGAGGGCCTCCCGCGGCGTCCTTTCCTCCCGCCAGGGCCACCTCCCGCGTCCTGGCTTGAGGCAAGCGCCGCAGGGCCTCCTCCACCTCCTTAAGCCGCTTGGCGTGGAGCCCGCTCCACGGGAAAGCCCTCCTCGGCGGCGAAGGCGCGCCAGCGCTCCTGGAGGGTCCACTCCGGGCCTTCCTCCGCCTGGTCCCACCCCTCCAGAAGGGCGCCCCGGCTTCAGGACCCGGATGGCCTCGGCCAGGACCTTGGCCAGTCGGGGACGAGGTGCCAGAGGTGGACGACGATGACCCGTGGACGCTCTCGTCCGGAGGGGGATGGCCCGGGCGTCCGCCTGGACGACCTGGACCTTGCGGTCCACCCCGCGATCTTCTGGCGGAAGACCTCCAGCATGGCGCATCGGCGTCCAGGGCGATGTACCGGTACCCCCGGGCGATGCGCCGTGCCCACCCCGAGCTCCAGGAACACGGGCTCCTCCCCCTTCGGGTGCACCGCGGAGGCCATGGCCGTGGCGATCTGGCCCGCCACCTCGGGCGGGTGGGCCCTCAGCCTGTCGTAGGCGTAGGCCACCCTCAACGCTGGACATCCTTACTTATTCTAAGGGGTATGCTTTAGGGCATGAAAGGGCTCATCCTGGCCGCGGGAAGAGGCACGAGGCTCCGTCCCCTGACCCACACCCGCCCAAGCCCGCCATCCGGGTGGCGGGGCGGCCCATCATCCACTACCGTGGAGAACTCCTGGAGCCGGGTCCGGGAGATCGGGGTCGTGGTCTCCCCGGAGACGGAGCGGACCTGAAGGTGGCCTCGAGGGCTACCCATCCGCTACGTCCTCCAGGAGGAACCCCAGGGGCTGGCCCACGCGGTGGGTGGCCCGGTTCCTGGGGAAAGCCCTTCGTCCTCTACCTGGGGGACAACCTCTTCCAAAAGGGCATCCGGCGCTTCCTGGAGGCCTTCAAGCCCAGCGTAAGCGCCGTCATCGCCCTGGTGCGGGTGGAAGACCCAAGGCAGTTCGGCGTGGCCGTCCTGGAGGGCAACCGGGTGGTGCGGCTTTTGGAAAAGCCCAAGGAGCCCCCCTCGGACCTGGCGGTGGCCGGGGTCTACGTCTTCTCCCCGAGGTTTTGGAGTCGTCCGGGGCCTCAAGCCCTCCGCCCGGGAGAGTACGAGATCACCGACGCCATCCAGGCCTCATTGACCGGGCAAAACGGTGGTGGGCGTGGAGGTGAGGGCTGGTGGAAGGACACGGGCCGCCACCAGGACCTCCTGGACGCGAATCGGCTCCTCCTCGAGGAGCTCACCCCCAAGGTGGAGGGGGACGTGGTGGAAAGCCAGCTCACGGCCGGGTGGTGGTGGAGAAGGGGGCGAAGGTGGTGCGGAGCACCGTGATCGGCCCCGCCATATCGGCGCGGGCGCCGTGGTGGAGGAGGCCTTCGTGGGCCCCTTCACCTCCGTGGGGCCCCGGGCCCGGGTGGCGCGGTCGGAGGTGGAGTACTCCCTTCTTGAGGAGGAGGCCGTGGTGGAAGAGGTCCGCCTCCGCCTCCAGGAGTGCATCCTCGGCGTCCGGGCCGAGGTGAAGAGCCGGACGGCCTCCCCGGGCCCACCGCCTCATCCTCGGGGACCTCTCCCAGGTGAGCTGGCCTGAGGGATGCCCGGGCTTTTGGACCTCCTCACGGAGTCCTGGCAAAGCGGCGAGGCCCTGGCCCGAGCCTTGGGGGTGAGCCGGGCCGCCGTCTCCAAGGAGGCCAGGCGGCTCCGGGCGGAAGGCTACCCCGTGGAGGTCTCCCGCCGGGGCTACCGCATCCTCCCCGGGACCCCCCTCCCCCACCTCTTCCACCCCCGGGCAGGCTGGGGAGGCCCTACCGCTACCTGGGCCGGGTGGGAAGCACCCAGGACGTCCTAAGGGCCTGGGCCGAGGAGGGCGCCCCGAGGGGCCCTGGTCCTCGCCGAGGTCCAGGAAAGGGGCCGGGGCAGGCGGGGAAGGCCCTGGGAAAGCCGCCCCGGGGAAAGCCTCACCTTCTCCTCCTCCTAAGGCCAGGCCTTCCCATCTCCGCCCTGGGGCTTTTGCCCCTCCTCGCGGGCCTTGCCCTCTTTGAGGCGGTGGGGGTGGGGGGGCTCAAGTGGCCCAACGACCTCCTCGCCCCGGACGGCGGCAAGCTCGCGGGGGTCCTCCTCGAGGCCCGGGCCGAAGGGGAGGAGGTGGGCTACGCCCTCCTGGGCGTGGGGTGAACGTGGCCTGGGCGCCGGAGGGGGCGGCCTTCCTCCAGGCCTACGCCCCCCTTTCCCGCCGGGAGGTGCTGGAGGGGTTCCTCCTGAGGCTGGAGGCCCTCCTGCCCCTCCTGCAGACCCCGGAGGCCCTCCTAGAGCGCTACCGCCAGGCCTCCTACACCCTGGGCGAAGGGTGCGGGTGCACACGGGCAAGGGAGTGGTGGAGGGCCTGGCCGAGGACGTCCTCCCCGACGGGAGCCTCCTCGTGGGCGGGGTGCGGGTGGGGGCGGGGGAGGTGGAGCTTTTGCCCCTCCTTTGACCCACCCCATGCGGGCTTGCGCCGGCATGGGGCCCCAGGAGTATGAGTGAGGTAGGCTTAGATTTCCCCAAGCAAATGTGCTAGGATGGGGGCAGGTATGTTCGCCCGCATCTTCACCAAGGAAGAAGCGGACGCCCTCCTGCCCGAGATCCAGAGGGTCCTCTCCCAGATGCGCCAAGCCCGGGCGGAGCTCAAGGAGGCCCAGGCCCGCCTCCCCGAGGCCCGGGGCTTGAGCGGCGGGCCCTGGAGGAGGAGGTCCGCTTCCTCCTGGGCTCCCTCGAGGCCGACGCCCGCTACCTCGCCTCCCTGGGCGTCTTCCTCAAGGATCTGGACCAGGGCCTGGTGGACTTCCCCGGCCGGGTAGGGGGGCAGGTGGTCTTCCTCTGCTGGAAGGAGGGGGAGCCCGAGGTGGCCCACTACCACCCCCTCTCCGGGGCTTCGCCGAGCGCAGGCCCCTCGCGGAAGAAACCCCTACCCTTCCCCAGAAGGCCCGCCCCGGCGAAAAGCGTCCAGGCGCCTGAGGTCCTCCCGGACGAGGTCGTCCCGCCCCGCCAGGGACTCCAGGTGGTGCCTTAGCTCGTGGAGGAGGGTTTCCCACACCTCGGCCTCCCAGTCAAACCCCTCCCCCGCCACCTTTAGGAAGGAGCCATAGTAGAGGGCGATGTGCCGCCCGAGGCCTTCAAACCCTCCAAGGCCGAAGGCGGCCCCGGGTCCAGGTACTCCCCAGGCGCCACACCCCCTCAAGCCCCGGCTCCGGCTTGGCCTCGGGAAGACGTGCACCCCCTGAAGCCCCCGCTTGAAGTCCTCGGGGACCTCCTCCCAGAGCCTCTCCACCAGCTTTACGAAGGCCTCGTAGGTCATGGCCGGTGGTAGGGGTGCCCCGCCCTCAAGGTCAGGACGCGGTAGAGCTGCTCCATGAGGACGAGGAGGGCGAGCTCGTGCTGCAGGGTGAGGGGGAGAGGGAAAGGAGGAGGTCGGCCTCCTCCCGCACCGCCTCCGGGTGCCCCTCGGCCCCGCCCACGAGGAAGGCCACCCGCTCCCCCTCCCAGGCGAGGAGCCTCCGGTAGAGCTCCTCGGTGGTCAAGAGCCTCCCCCGTTCGTCCAGGACCACCTTCCGGTGGCCCTCCGCCTTGGGGAGGAGCTCCTCCCCTTTCCGGACGAAGACCAGGTCCAAAGGCGCGTACCGCCGCATGCGCCTCGCGTATTCCTCCACCCCGAGCCGGGCGTAGGCCAGCCGGGGCCTTCCCACGGCCACCACCCGAAGCCGCACCCCCTGATCCTAACCCGGTATACTCAGGGGAAGGGAAAGTGGGATCCAGCCCCACCCCCGAAAAGGAGGCCCGAGGCCCTTACCCAGGGCGGGCTTCCCGGCGCCACAAGCGCCAAGAAGGAGGGTGCCATGGTCAAGGAGACCCATCGGTTCCAACCCTTCACCGAGGAGCCCATAAGGCTCATCGGGGAGGAAGGGGAGTGGCTTGGGGACTTCCCCTTGGACCTCGAGGGGGAGAAGCTAAGGAGGCTCTACCGGGACATGCTGGCGGCCCGGATGCTGGACGAACGCTACACCATCCTCATCCGCACGGGCAAGACCAGCTTCATCGCCCCCGCCGCGGGGCACGAGGCCGCCCAGGTGGCCATCGCCCACGCCATCCGGCCGGGCTTTGACTGGGTCTTCCCCTACTACCGCGACCACGGCCTGGCCCTCGCCCTAGGGATTCCCCTCAAGGAGCTCTTCGGCCAGATGCTCGCCACCAAGGCCGACCCCAACAAGGGCCGCCAGATGCCCGAGCACCCCGGCTCCAAGGCCCTCAACTTCTTCACCGTGGCGAGCCCCATCGCCTCCCACGTCCCCCCCGCCGCGGGCGCCGCCATCAGCATGAAGCTCCTGCGCACGGGCCAGGTGGCGGTCTGCACCTTCGGGGACGGGGCCACGAGCGAGGGGGACTGGTACGCCGGGATCAACTTCGCCGCCGTGCAGGGGGCGCCGGCGGTCTTCATCGCCGAGAACAACTTCTACGCCATCAGCGTGGACTACCGCCACCAGACCCATAGCCCCACCATCGCCGACAAAGCCCACGCCTTCGGCATTCCCGGCTACCTGGTGGACGGGATGGACGTGCTGGCGAGCTACTACGTGGTCAAGGAGGCGGTGGAAAGGGCGAGAAGGGGGGAGGGCCCAAGCCTCGTGGAGCTCAGGGTCTACCGCTACGGACCCCACTCCTCCGCCGACGACGACAGCCGCTACCGGCCCAAGGAGGAGGTGGCCTTCTGGCGGAAGAAGGACCCCATCCCCCGCTTCCGGCGCTTCCTCGAGGCCAGGGGCCTCTGGAACGAGGAGTGGGAGGAGGACGTGCGGGAGGAGATCCGGGCCGAGCTGGAACGGGGCCTCAAGGAGGCGGAAGAAGCGGGCCCTGTGCCCCCGAGTGGATGTTTGAGGACGTCTTCGCCGAGAAGCCCTGGCACCTCTTGCGCCAGGAGGCCCTCCTCAAGGAGGAGCTCTAGGGGGTGGGTATGGCCCTCATGACCATGGTGCAGGCCCTGAACCGGGCCCTGGACGAGGAGATGGCCAAAGACCCCCGGGTAGTGGTCCTGGGGGAGGACGTGGGGAAAAGGGGCGGGGTCTTCCTGGTGACCGAGGGGCTTCTCCAGAAGTACGGCCCCGACCGGGTCATGGACACCCCCCTCTCCGAGGCGGCCATCGTGGGGGCCGCTTTGGGCATGGCCGCCCACGGCCTGAGGCCCGTGGCCGAGATCCAGTTCGCCGACTACATCTTCCCGGGCTTTGATCAGCTTGTGAGCCAAGTGGCCAAGCTCCGCTACCGCTCGGGGGGCCAGTTCACCGCGCCCTTGGTGGTGCGGATGCCCTCAGGGGGCGGGGTAAGGGGCGGACACCACCACTCCCAAAGCCCCGAGGCCCACTTTGTCCACACCGCCGGGCTCAAGGTGGTGGCCGTCTCCACCCCCTACGACGCCAAGGGCCTCCTCAAGGCCGCCATCCGCGACGAGGACCCCGTGGTCTTCCTGGAGCCCAAGAGGCTCTACCGCTCGGTGAAGGAGGAGGTGCCCGAGGAGGACTACACCCTCCCCATCGGGAAAGCGGCCCTAAGGCGCGAGGGGAAGGACCTCACCCTCATCGGCTACGGCACCGTGATGCCCGAGGTGCTGCAGGCGGCGGAAGAGCTCGCCAAGGCGGGGGTTTCCGCCGAGGTGTTGGACCTCCGCACCCTCATGCCCTGGGACTACGAGGCGGTGATGAACTCGGTGGCCAAGACCGGCCGGGTGGTCCTGGTCTCCGACGCCCCCCGGCACGCAAGCTTCGTTAGCGAGGTGGCGGCCACCATCGCCGAGGACATCCTGGACATGCTCCTCGCCCCCCCCATCCGGGTGACGGGCTTTGACACCCCTTACCCCTACGCCCAGGACAAGCTCTATCTGCCCACCGTTACCCGCATCCTCAACGCCGCCAAGCGGGCACTAGACTACTGAGGAGACTTATGCCCAAAGAAATCCTTATGCCCGAACTGGCCGAAAGCGTGGTGGAAGGGGAGATCCTGAAGTGGCTGGTGGAAGAGGGGGACTACCTGAAGAAGGACCAGCCCTTCGTGGAGGTCATGACCGACAAGGTCACGGTGGAGCTGCCCTCCCCTTACGAGGGGGTGCTCCTGAAGAAGCTGGCCAAGGAGGGGAGGTGGTCAAGGTCCACGCCCCCATCGCCCTCATCGCCGAGCCCGGGGAGGCGGTGGAAGGCGCAAAGGAGCCCCCTCCGGTCCAGGCGGTGGAGGAGCGCTCCATCGTGGAGCCCGGCCTGCCCGAAAAGGAGGAGAAGGAGGACCTCTCCCTCTTCAAGCCCGACCCCACGCAGGTGGCGGTGAAAAACCCCTTCCTCTCCGGGGAGAAGCCCAAGGAAGGAGCGAGGCCCCAAGGCCGGGTCCTGGCGGTGCCCGCCGCAAGGAAGCTCGCCCGGGAACTGGGCATTCCCATTGAGGAGGTACCGGGCTCGGGGCCCTTAGGCCGGGTCCGGGTGGAGGACGTCCGGGCCTACGCCGAGCGGAGGAAGGCCGCTCCCGAAAGGCCCGAGGAGGCGCGTGAGGCGCTTCCTTCCGGCTTCCCGCCCCCGCCCAAGTACGCCCCGCCCAAGGGGTACGAGCACCTGGAGGAGCGGGTGCCGCTAAGGGGCATCCGCCGCACCATCGCCCAGGGGCTTTGGCAGAGCCATCTCTACACGGTGCGCACCCTCAACGTGGACGAGGCCGACCTCACGGCGCTTGTGGCCCTTCGCGAGCGCCTCAAGCCTGAGGCCGAGGCCCAAGGGGTCAAGCTCACCTACCTGCCCTTCATCGTCAAGGCGGTGGTGCGGGCCCTGAAGAAGTTCCCCATGCTGAACACGAGCCTGGACGAGGAACGGCAGGAGATCGTCTACAAGCGCTACTACCACATCGGCCTCGCCGTGGCCACGGAAAGGGGCCTCATCGTCCCCGTCCTGCGGGACGCCGACCGGAAAAGCGTCCTGGAAATCGCCCGGGAGATCGTCGAGCTTTCCCAGAAGGCCCGGGAAGGCCGCCTCGCTCCCGAGGAGGTTTCGGGGTCCACCTTTACCATCACCAACATCGGCTCCGTGGGAGCCACCTTGAGCTTTCCCATCATCAACCTGCCCGATGCCGCCATCCTGGGCGTCCACTCCATAAGGAAGCGCCCCTGGGTGATGCCGGACGGCTCCATCCAGGCCCGGGACATCATGTTCCTGTCCCTCTCCTTTGACCACCGGCTGGTGGACGGGGCCGAGGCGGCTATGTTCACCCGGGAGGTCATAAGGCTCTTGGAAAACCCGGACCTCCTCCTTCTGGAAATGTAAGATGGCAGCTATGAAGAGCTACGACCTCATCGTCATCGGCACCGGCCCGGGCGGCTACCACGCCGCCATAAGGGCCGCCCAGCTCGGCCTCAAGGTCCTGGCGGTGGAGGCGGGCGAGGTGGGGGGGGTGTGCCTCAACGTGGGCTGCATCCCCACCAAGGCCCTCCTCCATGCCGCCGAGACCCTCCACCACCTGAAGGTGGCCGAGGGCTTTGGCCTAAAGGCCAAGCCGGAGCTGGACCTGGGAAGGCTTGGGGCCTGGCGGGACCAGGTGGTGAAAAAGCTCACCGGGGGGGTGGGCACCCTCCTCAAGGGGAACGGGGTGGAGCTCCTCAGGGGCTTCGCCCGGCTAGCGGGCCCCAAGGAGGTGGAGGTAAACGGTGAGCGCTTTGCGGCGAAAAGCCTAATCCTCGCCACGGGAAGCGAGCCTATGACGCTTCCTGGCTTTCCCTTCGACGAGGACGTCTGGGACTCCACCCGGGCCTTGAGGGTGGAAGAAGGCATCCCCAAGCGCCTTCTGGTCATTGGGGGCGGGGCGGTGGGCCTCGAGCTCGGCCAGGTCTACCGCCGCCTGGGGGCGGAGGTCACCCTCATTGAGTACATGCCGGAGATCCTCCCCGCGGGCGACCCCGAGACCGCCGCCCTCCTAAGGCGTGCCCTGGAGAAGGAAGGGATAAGGGTCCGCACCAAGACCAAAGCGGTGGGCTACGAGAAGAAAAAGGACGGCCTCCACGTGCGCCTCGAGGCCGCCCAAGGGGGCCAGCAGGAAGAGATCGTGGTGGACAAGATCCTGGTGGCCGTGGGCCGGAAGCCCCGCACGGAAGGCCTCGGCCTGGAAAAGGCCGGGGTCAAGGTGGACGCCAAGGGCTTCATCCAGGTGAACGCCCGCATGGAGACCAGCGTCCCCGGGGTCTACGCCATCGGCGATGCCGCCAGGCCCCCCCTCCTCGCCCACAAGGCCATGCGGGAGGGGCTCATCGCCGCCGAGAACGCCGCCAGCAAGGACAGCGTCTTTGACTATCAGGTGCCGAGCGTGGTCTACACCTCCCCCGAGTGGGCCGGGGTAGGCCTCACCGAGGAAGAGGCCAGGAAGGCAGGCTACAAGGTGAAGGTGGGGAAGTTTCCCTTCTCCGCCAGCGGCCGGGCCCTCACCCTAGGCGGGGCCGAGGGGATGGTGAAGGTGGTGGGGGATGCCGAGACCGACCTTCTCCTCGGGGTCTTCATCGTGGGCCCCCAGGCAGGGGAGTTCATCGCCGAGGCCACCTTGGCCCTGGAGATGGCGGCCACGGTTTCCGACCTCGCCCTCACCGTCCACCCCCACCCCACCCTCTCGGAAAGCCTCATGGAGGCGGCGGAGGCCTTCCACAAGCAGGCCATCCACATCCTGAACCGCTAGAGAAGGCCAAGAAGCCCGTAAAGCCCCGCCCCCAGGAAGACGGCAAGGCCCAGATTTCCCGTGAGGCGCGCCCCAATGTAGGTGCCGAGAAGGGCTAAGAGGGCGCGGAGCCACTCGGAGGAAGGGGGCGGGCCGAAGGCGGAAACCAGGAAAAGGGCCACCACCAAGGCGGGCCCCGCCTGGCCCGCCCTTAGGCCTTTTTCCGCCCGCCAGGGCAGGAACCGGAGGAGAAAGGTGCCCAGGGCCAGAAGGAGAAGGGCCAAGGTCATGGACGCCTCCTTTCGCCAAATCCCTCTCCAAGGAGCCCGGTGACCCCTGCCAGGAAGAGGCCCCAGGCCGTCTGGCCCAGGAGGTGGAAGCCCAGGGCCACCCCGCCCGCCAGCAGGGCCACGGGGTTCTTCAGGTGGGGCAGGGCCAGGAGGAAGAAAAGGGCGGGAAGGGCGAAGGAAAGGGCCTCCCCCAAACCCGGGAAGGCCAAGAGCCCCTGGGCCCCCAAGACCCCGAGGGCGGTGCCCAGGTTCCAGGAGAGGTAGGCCCCGAGGCCCAAGCCCAGGAAGTAGCCCCGCCTTTCCCCTGGGGGAAGGCCCGGGAGGGCCCTCAAAGCCACGGCGAAGACCTCATCGGTGAGAAAGAAGGCCTCTAGGGGACCTCCCCTCAGGTAGGGCCTCAGGGCGGGGCCGTAGAAGGCGTGGCGCAGGTTGAGGAGAAGCCCCAAAAGGGCCGCCAACAAGGGCGGGACCCCCTGGGCCAAAAGCCCCACCAGGGCGAACTGGCTGGCCCCGGCGAAGACCAGGAGAGAGGTGAGCTGGACCCAAAGGGGGCTGAGCCCCGCCTGCGCCCCCAAAGCGCCGAAGGCCACGGCCACGGGGAAATACCCCAAGGCGATGGGCCAAGCTGCCCGTAGCCCCCGCTTCATTTGGGCCTCCTCAGGAGGAAGAGGTGGGTGCCCCCGTCCCAAGAACCGCGGCCATGGGCGGCAAACAAACGGTGGTGGTGCTCCAGCTCAAAGCCCACGGCAAAGGCCAGCTCCAAAAAACGGCGGGGATAGGTCTTGGTCTCCACCTCGTAGTCCAGCCCGGCCAGAAGGGCCTGGAGCTCCAGCCGCGCAAAGGTAGCGAAGGCATCGGAACGCGTTTCAAGGTCTTGCAGAGCCTCCTCGGCCAAGGCCCTAAGGCCTCGGGACTCTCCTTGCAAGGCTAGCAGGCGTAAAGCCCAAAGGGCCTCCGTTTCCTCCAAGGGAAAGGGAAGCAGGTAGGCCGTGTGGTGAAGCACCAGGTTCCGGGCCCGCTCCTCTCGGGTGGTGAAGGGACGCAAAAACTCGTCCGCCACCGCCAAAAGGCCCCCAGGGCGCAGAAGCCGGTAAGCCTTCTCTAAGAAGCGCCACGTGGACATGTGGTGGCTGGCCCCCACGCAGACGATCAAGGGAAAGGTTTCCTCCGAATCCAAAAGGGTGAAATCCTCAGGCAACACCTCCACGCCTGGGATCAACTGGGCCAGGGCTTGCCTCGAGGCCGGACTGGGTTCCACCGCCACCGGCTCCAAATGGGGCAACAGCTCCAAGAGCAGGAGAAGGTGATGCCCAGGCCCCGTGCCCACGTCCAAAAACCTTCCCCTCTCCAGGCCCACGGCCTGCAACCCATAGGCCAGAAAAAGGGGCTGCCTGGCGTAGCCGGGATGGAGGAGTTCCACCCGGGCGTAGAGGTCCACCGAGATGCGACTTTCCCAATCCTCTTCCTTTGAAGAGCCCACAGGAGGCCGCGCGGTTTGGACGAGAAGAGAGGCCGGGTCGGCCACTTCCCCCTTAAGGAGCAACCCCTCCCAAGCCAGGGTGCGTAGGAGGAGGCTGGGGCTTTGCCCATGGGACCTCAGATCTTCTGTAGGGGCATGGAGGAGGGCCAAGGCCTCGCCCAAAAGCCCCTGGGCCTCGAGGCGGGGTAAGGGGGCCAAAGGGAGGCTAAAGAGGTAGGTGCGGTTTGCGCCCCAACGAACAAAAACCCCTTCCTGGAACCCCGGCGCAAGCCAGCGGCCTTCCAAGGCCAGACCCCCCACCCCTAGGCTCACCTCCCGCAGGGCCAAGGAGGCCTTCTCCGGGCTACCGGCCTCCCCTTGCGGCCGGGGAGGCAGTGGGTAGTGCAGGAAAACCAGGAGGCTCGCCCCCTCCTCGCTGGCGTACACATGGGGTTCATCCCCAGCGAACTCCACCTCTTCCCCCGGCCCCACCTCCCTGCCTGGAGGCGGTCCCACCCTGGCCTTCCCCCTTAGGCCGATGACCCGCTCACGAAGCCCCCGCTCGTGCGCCTCCGCCCAACGCACAGAACAGGGGGAGAGGTCCATACGGTACACCTCCAGCGGCTCACCCGACCGCCCTCGGGTTCGTTCAATAAGTTGAACCGTAACGCCCTCATCGCCTACAGGGCGGGCTTGGACCAACTCACCAAAGGGCACCTCCAGGGCCTGGGCCAAGGCCCAAAGGGTGGCCAAGGTGGGGTTGGCGCGTCCCGCTTCCAAGGCGTGAAGAAGCGATTTCGCCACCCCGGCTTTGGCCGCCAAGCCAGACAGGGTCAGCCCCTTGGCCTGGCGCAACCGGCGGAGGTTTTGCCCCACTTCGTAGAACAGATCGTTCTTCATACAGAACACCTTAGGGGGACGTCCCCCAAAGGTCAACCCTTCCCCTTCTCCCAGGGAGAAGGGGCCCCCAATCTGGTTTTCCGGCGAATCTAAGGCGGGGTATAGGGCCGACCCAGCGGACCTGAGGAGAGAACCCGGGGTCTTTTCCCCGTACAGCGCATTTAACCTGAGGGGCGGAAGCTCCGGATGAAGTCGCCGGGGGTGAGGACCCTTAGGGGGAGATCCTGACGGGCCATCAAGGGACCGAAGTGGCGGGTATCCCCGGTGAGGAGAACAGAAGCCCCTGCGGCCACGGCAGCGGCGAGGAAGGGAAGGTCTTTTTCGGGCACCAGGCCCTCCATCCAAGCCTCGCCTTTGGCTTCCGGCACCAAGCGCACCACCTTGAGCCGGTCCTTGAGCCCTCTAAGGGCTTGGGGTCGTTTGCGCACGAGGTTTTCCCGGGCCTCCAGCAGGCAGTAAGGGCTTGTGGCCAGCCGGTACCTTCCCTTCCTGGCCCCCAGCCAGATCGCCTCAAACACCTCCCCCCCGAGGCTTGCCGAGAAAAGGACGTTGGCGTCCAAAAAGACCAACTCAGAGGCCCCAGGCCCGGCGGAAGGCATCCAGCTCCTCCGGGGTGACCTGGGCGTTTTCGGCGAACTCCCGGATGCGCTCCTCCGTGTAGAGCTCCACGGGCAACACCACCGCAGGCTCCAAGACAACCCGGCCCGCTTCCACCCGGACCACCAAGGTGTCCCCCGGCTTCAAGCCCAAGGCCCGGCGTACCTCCGCAGGGAGGGTGATCTGGCCCCGTTTGGAGAGGGAGGTAAGCGCCTTCATGTTTTCAGTATATCCGAAGACCGGAAATACAGAAGACCCCTCACAATAGCTCCCCGAGGGCCGAGACGTCTTTGCAGGGTATTGATGAACCAATTCCCCACCATTAGCATTGCGCCATGAGGCGAACCGAGCACACTCCTTTGCTGGAACACACGCCCAAGGCGGGATGGGCAAAGTTCTGGATGCTTAAAGGAGGAGGCGATGCAGGTTTCCCTTGAAGCGCTGGCCGCGGGGATAGGGGAACCCTTTGGGTCTTTCGACCTCAAAGAGGCCACAGACCTGGCCGAGCGCGCCCTCGAGGCCGCCCTCGCCCAGGGGGCCGAGACCTTCGTCCTCACCTACTCGGGGGGCAAGGACTCCACCGCCACCACCGTCCTCACCCTGGAGTGGTGGAAGCGCCGGGGGAAGCCCGTGGAGATCCACGTGGTCTACGCCGACACGGGGCTGGAGATCCCCACCCTCCACGCCCAGGCCCTGGCCTTCCTGGAGGCGGTGAAGAGGCTCCACCCCGGGGTCCACGTTCACACCGCCCGCCCCCGCCCCGAGGAGAGCTTCTGGGTCCAAATCATCGGCAAGGGCTACCCCCCGCCCCACAACCGCTTCCGCTGGTGCACCCGCAGGTTGAAGATCGCCCCCATGGACCGCCTGGTCCAGAGCCTTCCCGGGAAGAAGGCCATCCTCACGGGGGTGCGCTTCGGGGAGTCGGACGCGCGGGACGAACGGCTCCTTCTTTCTTGCTCCCGGGGCGGGGAGTGCGGCCAGGGGGTGCTCTTCCAGGAGGCCAAGCGTCTGAACGCCCTCTACGTGGCCCCCATCGCCTTCTGGCGGGAGTGCTTCGTGTGGGACTACCTGAACTTCGTGGCCCCCTCCCTGGGCTACCCCACGGAGGGCCTGGAGGCGGTCTACGGGGGCCGGGACACCCGCTTCGGGTGCTGGACCTGCACCGTGGTGCGGCGGGACAAGGCCATGGCGCGGGCCCTGGAGAACGGCCACGCCCACCTCCTCCCCCTCTACGAGTTCCGGGAGTGGCTTTGGGCGTGGACCCGGGATCCCCGGACCCGGGAGAAGCGGAAGGACGGCGAGCCCGGGAGGCTCACCCTGGAGGCCAGGCGGGAGGTGTACCGGAGGTTGAAGGAGGTGGAGGCGAAGCTCGGGATGGAGTTCCTCACTTCCGAGGAGGAGGCGCTCATTCAGAAGCTGTGGCGTTCCGGGAGGTACAATGGAAAACGCAGGTGAACTCCTATGCCGTATGCGGGAGAAGGAAGCAATCCCCTTGGCCTCAAGGACTTCCTTGACGATCTCAGGCTAGACCACTACCAGGATCTCCTGCGCGAGCTAGACGAGCTTTACCAAAAACTCAAGCAGGAGCGCCAAGTGCCCTTGCACGGGGACGGGGAGGCCTACCCTCTCCTCACCCTCACCGTGGACGGAGGCGAGGGACGCGCCTTCGAAGAGCTTCCGCTCCTCTCCTTCGGCCTCGTGCGCGTTGCCGCAGTGGGGGTGAAGGGTTTCCGCCTACCCTCCATCGCCCACCTCCTCCCTGGGTATGAAGTCCTACGGGATCCCAAGGGCTACCTGGAAGGTCTCCTCGAGCGCTCCGAAGAAAGCCCCGCCGCTGATGCTTTGAAGACCTTCTTCCGGGCCACAGGCATCTCCCTGGAGGATCTGGGAGAATACTACACCAAGGACCTCAGGGCCTTCATGGGGATCTTCCGGGACGTCCTGGAGTGGGCCTACCTGGTTTGGGGGGTGGAGAAGGTCTTGCAGGAAAGTTACAAAGACTACCTTTTCATCAAAGACGGGCGCCTTGCGCAATTGGGCGTCAGAGAGAGTTTCCGCTCTAAACTACAGAACTACTTCGCAAGGAAGCACCTCCTTCTTGCTGGGGTCACCAAACGCTCCCGCCTCCTCGCTGAAGGCCTCACCTCCTTGGTGATGGCGAGGCTTTTCGCCGAAGCCAGGGGAACCTTCGTGCTCCAGGTCCCCCAGGAACTCATGGAGAAGGCTTACCGCTACGAGCGCCAGTGGAACGCCGACCTCGAGGGAGCCTTCGTCATGGGCAGGCGTTACGTGGCGCGCCTCCTTGAGGACACCTTTAGACCTCAGGAGGGTGTGGCCATCTTTGATCTCCCCCCCTACTTGGGGGAGGAGGATGCCGTTAAGGTAGCCCGAAGCCTAAGGGCACACCGTAGCGTCCTCTATGGGGGGAGTGTGGGAACGGTGGTAGAGGCCCACGGGAGGGCCTCCGTGGCCAGGTCCATCCCTCGCAGGATGGAGGAGGAGATCCTCGCTCGGTTCAGAAAGGCCTTTGGCGAAGATCTCGCCAAGAAGCTCACTGAATGGCTCAGGCTGGCAGACAGGGAGGACTGAGATGGCCGAAAGCCCCATCGGCGTGGTAGTGTCTTCCAGGCGGAACGGCCCTTGGGCGGAGCTCACCTTAGTGCTCACCCCCCAGGAGCTGGACCAAGGCAAGCGCCTCCTCCTAGGCGAACTCGTTCGCGTTTCTTCTGGCGGGAAAGACTACGTGGGCATGGTTTTAGACGGCTACTACGAGCCCGTGGGGCGTAGCGACCCCACCTATACCCTCGCTCTGGCCCACATCAATCAGGTGGACCTGGAGAAGGAGGACCCTTGGGCGCGAAAGGAAATCAACTTCTACCACCACCGGATCGTCCTCCTAGGGAGGGTCGTGCAGGGAGGGCTCTTCGCCCCCTCCACCCGCCTGCTCCCCCCCGTGGTGGAGGCTCGGGTCTACCGCATGACGGAGGAGGAACTCCAAAGGTTGCTCGCCGCCGAGGTCAGAACCTCAGGGAGCGTTAAGGCCGAGGGGAAGAGGAGGTACGCCTTCGGCCACCTGGCCTACGGCCTAGAAGAAGGCGGGGAGTATCCAGAGGTGGTGAAGGAGGTGGACCCCGCCCTCTTCGTGGGCAGAAGGACGGCCAACTTCGGCAAGACGGGCTTCGGGAAGAGCAACGAGAACAAGGTCATCCTCACCCTTTTGGCCCACGCCTTTCCCCGGGTGGGGATGTTGATCCTGGACCAGAACGCCGAGTACCTCCTCCAGACGGAGGCCACCACCTCCCCGGGCCTCGCCCAGGCCTTCAAGGCGCTGGGGATTCGGGGCCGGATCCGCTTCTACACCGCCAGGGAGGAGGCCTGGGCGAGGAGGTTGAAGGAACACCTGGGGACGGAGTGGAGGGAGTACGTGGAGGTCTTGCCCCTTAAAGTGGACTTCTACCACTTCCCCGAGCTGGCCGTGGCCCTCGCCTACCAGAGGCGTCGCCTCCAGGGGGCAGAGCCTCCCCAGTACCTGGAGAACGCCTTTTACAACCTCGAGGACTGGAAGCATATCCCCGACCGCATGGCCTACGTCTACGGGGCGCTTCGGAAAGCGGGCCTCACCCCTCGCAAGGGCCTCAAAATAAAGTACAAGAACGAAAACTACGACATATCCGAAGAGAAGTCTTGGGGCAACCTCCAAGAGGCCATGGAGAACAACAGCCAGCGAGGGGACAATAAGGGAGGGGCGAGGGAGCTCTACAGCCGGGCCAAGGTCTTCTCTTTCCTCCGCGCTTTCCACGCGCCTGGAAAGGAGGCGAACTTCCTCGAAACTATCAAAGAGGATCTCCTCGGGGAGAAAACCGAGGGAGAAGGTAAGGTGGTCATCCTCGACCTTCCTTCCCTGGGCGAGGCCGCCGACTTCTTCACCTTGCGCCTCATGGACCTCCTTTTCGACAGGGCCGTAGAACTCTACGGCAAGCGCCAGGCCAACTTCCTCGTGGTCCTGGAAGAGGCCCACAACTTCCTGGAGGACAAGGCAGGGATCTTCTACCGCGTGGCCAAGGAGGGGAGGAAGTACGGCATAGGAATGCTGTACTCCACTCAGTCCCCCGCCAGCATCCCCATGGAGATACTCTCCCAGACGGAAAACTTTCTGGTGAAGCACCTCTCCAGCGAGGAGGACGTGAAAGTCCTCAAGAGGGCTAAAGCTCCTTTTGCCTTTGTGGCCGACTTTCTCCTCTCTGAGCCCATAATAGGCTACTCCTATGTTTACTTCGAGCCTTATCAGCCTTTCGTGGTCCCACTGCGGGTCAAACTCTTGGAGCATGTCCTCAAAAGCCTCGACTCGTGACGAATACCCTTTTCCCCTGTTTCGTTTGCTCGCCTACCACCGGAAGTCTCCGCTAAGGCTTTTCCCCAGGACCCCCGTGCGGGCTTGCGCCGGTATGGGGTGGTATCAGCGGATCTCCACCCCGCCCCAGCGCTCCAAAAGCCTCAGGGCCTCCACGTGGTCCGCATCCGGGCCCAGCTCCCGCTTGGCCATCTCGTAGACCTCCCGGGCGAGGCGGAGAAGGGGGCTTGGGGCCTTCTCCCCGTCCAAAACCCCCATGGCGATCCCCAGGTCCTTCACCAATAGCCCCAAGGCGAAGGTCTTGGGGAAGGCCCGGGTGAGGACCCTTTGGGGAATGAGGTTCTCCGTGGCGTTGGAGCGGCCCGAGGAGGCGTTGATGACCGAAAGGGCCTTCTCCGCGGAAACCCCCTGCTTCACCAGGGCCAAAAGCCCCTCCCCCGCCGCCCAGAGGTTCACGGCGAGGAGGGCGTTGTTGATGGCCTTCACCGCATGCCCCGCCCCCACGGGGCCCACGTGCACCACTTTGCCGGCGTAGGCCAAATACGGCCTGACCCATTCCACCGCCTCCTCCGGCCCCCCCATCATCACCGTGAGGGTGCCCCTTTGGGCCCCCAGGGTACCGCCGGATACCGGGGCGTCCAGGTAGGTCACCCCCTTTTCCAGAAGGCGCTCCGCCAGAAGGCGGCTTGCCTCGGGCTCGCCGCTGGTGGCGTCCACCCAGTAGGTGCCCTCCCTGAGGTAGGGGTAGAGGGCCTCGGCCACCTCGTAGACCTCCCGGGTGGTGGGAAGGCAGGTGAAGATCACCCGGGCCTCGGCCACCCTCTCCAGGGGCACGGCCTCGGAGCCGAACTCCTCCTGGTGCCTCAGGGCCTTTTCAAAGGTGCGGTTCCAGACCAGGGTGGGGAAACGCCGCGCCAGGTGCCCCGCCATGGGGTAGCCCATGGCCCCAAGACCGATGAAGGCCACCTTTTCCATGGCTTTTTTTTACCAGAGGCGAAGCCCCTTGGCGAGGCCCCTTAGGAGAAGGAGGAAAAGAAGGCTGAACCCCATGGCCACGCCCAAGAAGACGAAGAACCCCACCCCGAAAGTCCCGCCCAAGACCATCTGCCTCAGCCATAGCCCCGCGGGGAAAGCGAGAAGCCAGGTGAGGAGGAGGTTTTTCCAGGTGGGCCTCCGGTAGGTGCCGAGGAAGGGGCAAGGAGAAGCCAGACGAAGAGGACGGGGAGGACGTTCCGGGCGAGGCCCCCCAAGGAGAGGGGAAGCCCATGGGAAAGGAGGCCCACCCCGGCGAAGAGGAGGAGGGCGAGGAGGTCCAGGAGGAAAAGGGCCGTCTTTCGGCTCATCTTTGGGTGGCCTCCAGGAAGACCCGGTCCGCCCGGTAGGAGCTCCGCACCAAGGGCCCGGCGAAGACCTCCCTAAAGCCCAGCTCGTACCCCCAAGCCTCGTACCGCTTGAAGTCCTCGGGGGGACGTAGCGGGCCACGGGGAGGTGGGCGGGGGTGGGCCTCAGGTACTGGCCCAAGGTGAGGATGTCCACCCCCGCGGCCCTGAGGTCCCGCATGGCCTCGAGGATCTCCTCCTCCGTCTCCCCCAGGCCCAGCATGAGGCTAGACTTGGTGAGGATGTCGGGCCGGACCTTCTTGGCGTGGGCGAGAACCTTCAGGGTCTGCTCGTACCCCGCCCGGGGGTCGCGGACCTTGGGGGTGAGGCGGCGCACCGTCTCCAGGTTCTGGGCGTAGACCTCGGGGTTCGCGGCGAGGACCGTCTCCACGGCCTTCAGGTCCCCCTGGAAGTCGGGGGTCAGGGCCTCCACCAAGACCCCAGGGGCCCTCTCCTTGATGGCCCGGATGGTGGCGGCGAAGTGGCTGGCGCCGCCATCCGGAAGGTCATCCCGGTCCACGCTGGTCAAGACCACGTACCGCACCCCCATGCGGGCGATGGCCTCGGCCACCCTCCTTGGTTCCTCCGGGTCCACGAGGCCCTTGGGGTTCCCGGTGTGGACGGCGCAGAACTTGCAGGCCCGGGTGCAGATGTCCCCCAGGATCATCACCGTCAGGGTCCCGTGGGTCCAGCACTCCCCGATGTTGGGGCAGAGGGCCTCCTGGCAGACGGTGTGGAGCCTAAGCTCCCGCACCATGGCCTTCAGGGCCTGGTATCTGGGCCCGGTGGGCAAAGGGGCCTTGATCCAGGCGGGCTTGTTCCGGTCCACGGGCTCGGGCCGGGCCTGGGCCAGGCCCCGCTTCACCACCTTAAGCTCAATGACCTCCCCCGTGGGGGCAAGGAGTTCCACGGTCTCAAACTTGGGTTTCATGGGCTTTCCCTTCCCAGACGGGCCTCAGGCCGAAGACTTTGGCGAAGGCCTCCACCACCTTGGTCTTGGCCTCGGCCATGGGGACCTTGCGGCCCAAAAGCTTCTCCAAGGAGGTGACCCCCTTTCCCTTGAGGCCGCAGGGGACGATGACGGTGAAGTCGTTGAGGTCGGTGTTGACGTTCAGGGCGAAGCCGTGGAAGCTCACCCCCTCCTTCACCGCCACGCCGATGGCGCAGAGCTTGTCCTCCCCCACCCAGACCCCGGCGTAGCCCGGGGTGGGGTAGGCGGAGATCCCGTAGGCCGCCGCCACCCGCACGATAGCCTCCTCAATCTGCCGGAGGAAGCGGCGCACCTCCCGGCCCACGGGGAAGATGGGGTAGCCCACCAGCTGCCCGGGGCCGTGGTAGGTCACGTCCCCACCCCGCTCCACCCAGTAAAGCTCAAACCCGTTCTCCCGGTACCAGCTCTCGGGGAAGAGCAGGTTCTCCCCCGTGGCCTTCCGGCCTAAGGTGATGACCCTGGGGTGCTCCAGGAGGAGGAGGGTGGGAGGGCGGTTTCCCGCCACCACCTCCCGGTGCACCCGCTTCTGGTACGCCCAGGCCTCCCCGTAAGGCACCAAGCCGAGGTCCTCCACCCGGAACTCCACGCCCTAAGGATACGCCGCCCAGGCCCCCGTGTCCAAAGGCCGGGGCACAAAGCCCCTAAGCGCCCGCCTTGGCTTCGCAACATGGGAGACCCTGGCTAGCCCTTTTGGGGCCCCCGCCGAGGCCAAAGCCTCGGCGGGGTATTTAGCCGAGAAACCGGGCCACGAGCCGGTCCCGTAAGGAGGCAGGAAGGAGCCTGAGGAGGAGGGTTTCCCGGGCCCGGGCCGGGTGGGCCACCAGGTAGCGTGCCCTGGGGTTTGGGCTTTCCAGGGCCTTGAGCACGGCCTCCGCCACCCTCTCCGGGGGAAGGCCCCTCTTGGCGCTCCGTTCCGCCACGCGCCGCGCCACCTCCAGGCAGCGGCCATACACCCCCTCGGTCCCGGGGGGCGGGGGTTCCAGGTAGCCCTCGGCCCGCCTTAAGGAGCGCTCCCAGATGGGGGTGGCCACGGAGCCGGGCTCTATGAGGACCACCCGGACCCCGAAAGGCAGAAGCTCCACCCTAAGGGCGTCCGCCAGGGCCTCGAGGGCGAACTTGCTGGCGGCGTAGGGCCCCATGAGGGGGAGGGCCACCAGGCCGGAGACGGAGCCCATGAGGACCACCCGGCCCCGGGAGGCCCTGAGGAGGGGTAAAAAGGCCTTCACCGTGGCGAAGGCCCCGAGGACGTTCACCTCCAAGGCCTCCCGGAAGGCGGAAAGGGGAACGAGCTCTAAAGGCCCCGCCACGGCAAAGCCGGCGTTGGCCACGAGGCCAAAAAGCCGGTCCGGCACCTCCTCCGCCGCCCGCCTCAGGTCCTCCTCCCGGGTCACGTCCAGGAAAAGGGGCTCCACGCCAAGCCCCTTCAGGGCCTCGGCGTCCTCCGCCTTCCGCACCCCGCCCAAGACCCTATAGCCCCTTCCGGCCAGAAGCCTTGCGGTGGCGAGGCCGATGCCGCTCCCCGCGCCGGTGATGAGGACCGTCCTTTCCATTTGCACCCAGCTTACGCCGGAGAAACAGGGTGGTAAAATCCCGGCCAAAGCCATGATCGGCCGCCAAGTGCAGCAGGCCATCTACCTCAAAGGACTCCTTGGGGAAAGGTCCCGGTCCTCCTGGATAGCGGCGTCCGCACCGGGGCCGACGCCGTCAAGGCCCTGGCCCTGGGCGCCCGGGCGGTGGGCCTCGGCCGCCCCTACGTCTACGCCCTGGCCCTGGGCGGGGAGGAAGGGGTGGGGGCGTTTCTGGACCACTTCCTGGCGGAGCTGGAGCTCACCCTGGCCCTTTCGGGGGTGGGAAGCCTGGAGGAACTCGGCCCCCACTTCCTCGCCAAGGAAAACCCCCGCCCCTCTTGGGACGGGGAGGAGCCTAAGGGGTTTGCCCCTACTCCTGGGCCACCACGCTCACCTTGAGCTGGATGGGGACCTCGGGATGGGGCTTGTAGGTGAGGACGTACTCCCCAAGCTCCTTGATGGGCTTTTCCAGCGCCAGGCGCTTGGGGTCAATGGTGATCCCGTGCTGGCGGGAAAGGGCCTCGGCGATGTCCTTGGCGGTGACGGAGCCGTAGATCTTGGTCTCCCCCGCCCGCACCGGAATGGTGAGGGTGAGGTTCTCCAGGATCTCCTTAAGCCGCTCCGCCTCCGCCTTGCGCTCCGCCAGACGCTTGGCCTGGGCGCGGATCTTGGCCTCGAGGGCCTTCAGGTTGCTCTCCGTGGCCAAAACCGCCAGACCCCGGGGCAAGAGGTAGTTCCGGGCGTAGCCGGGCTTCACGTCCACCACCTGCCCCACGTCGCCCAGGTTCTCCAGGGGTTCCAAGAGAATGACCTTCACGGCTCACCCCCTACTTCCGCACCAGCTTCTCGGTGAAGGGCAAAAGCCCTAGGATCCTCGCCCGCTTGATGGTCTTGGCCAGGATCCTCTGCTCCTTGGCGGAAAGCCCCGTGCGGCGGCGGGGAAGGATCTTCCCCGTCTCCGACAGGAACCGCTTCAGCACCTCCACGTTCCGGTAGTCCCTGAGGTCAAACTCCCCCAGGGTGGCCTTCACCTTAGCCTTGCGGGATGGGCGCCTCTGCGCCTCCTTCTTTGGTTTCGCGTTCTTCGTGCTCAAAACGGCAAATCCTCCTCCGGCGGAAAGTCTTCCAAGCCTTCGTCAATGTCCACCCCACCCGTCTGGGCTTCGCGGGACCTGCTTCCGCCGGCCTGGGCAGGTCCACGGGTGGGGCGCTCCAGCCTGAGGGCCTCCACGCGGGTCTGGAAGCGCCGCTCGCCGCTGGAGCTGGTCCAGGAGTCGTTCACCAACCTGCCGATCACGAAAAGGCCGTCGCCCTTCCTCAGCTCGGCGGCCCACTCCGCCAGGTCGCGCCAGGCCTGAACCTCCACGAAGTGGGTGCGCTCCTCCGCCCCCTGGCGGCGCTCGTTCACCGCCAGGCCCAGCCGGGCCACCGCGGTGCCCTGGGGGGTGTAGCGGAGTTCCGGGTCCCGGGTCAGGTTGCCCATGAGGAAGACCTGGTTCAGGGCGGCGCGGAGCCTGGGCTGGCCCCGGCTGTCCTCCGCCCGTTCCTTCCCCCGGTCGTCCAGGGGATCCAGGAAGTCGGCCCGGATCTGGAGCTCGCTCCGCCTCTCCCCCTCCTTTTCCCACTGGCGGTACTCCAGGCGGCCCTCCACGAAAACGAGCTGCCCTTGGTCCAGGAGGTCGCCCCACATCTCCGCCTGGCGGCCTAAGAGCCGCACCCGGTGGTACCAGGACACCTCCCGCTCCCCCCCGTTATCGGAAAGGAGCAGGTCCTGGCCGGCGAGGGTCAGGTCCAGGATGGCGAGCCCTGCCGGGGTGTAGCGCATGTCCGGCCGGGTAGCGAGGGCGCCGATTAGGAAAACGCGGTTCAGGCCTCGAGCCATGTCAACAGTTTACGCGTTGGCGAGGAAGGGCTCCTGGGATTTCACCACCATCACCCGGCGCACGTTGTCCCGGATGCGGAGCTCCCGGGCCAGGTCGTTCACCCGGTCCTCGGGCATCTCCACCTGGTACCAGAGGAAGTAGCCCTGGGGGTCCTTGGCGATGGGGTAGGCCAGGCGGCGAAGCCCCAGCTCCTCCACCTTCTCCACGCGGGCGCCGTAGCTCTCCAAAGCCCGCTGGATGATCTCCTTCTCCAGGGCGAGCTGGCTCTGGTCCAGGTTGGGGTTCAGAACGATGTTCACCTCGTACCTGCGCATCTTCACCTCCCTTCCGGGCCCGGCAGGCCGCACAGAGCCAGATTATACCCCGCCTTCCCCCAGAAAAAAAAGACCCAGGGGGCCCAGGCCCCCCTTTTGGCTCCGCGGGCAGGACTCGAACCTGCGACCTACCGGTTAACAGCCGGCTGCTCTACCTGCTGAGCTACCGCGGACCGCACCGCAACGCCTACTATATCAACCCCCTGTGGCTCCGTCAAGCGCTTTGGGGGCGGCCCTGGGCCGCCCCCAAAATCCTCCTAGGAGTGGGGGTTGATGCGCACGCTGGGGCCCATGGTGGTGGTCACGTAGACGGAGCGGAGGAAGGTGCCCTTGGCCCCTTCCGGCTTGTGGGCCTCGAGGGCGCGGATGAAGGCCCGGATGTTGTCCGCAAGCTTCTCCGGCGGGAAGCTCGCCTTGCCCACGGGGGCGTGGATGGCCCCGGTCTTGTCGTTGCGGAACTCAATCCGCCCCGCCTTGATCTCCCGGATAATCTCGCCGATGTTGAACCCCACGGTCCCCGCCTTGGGGTTGGGGAGGAGGCCCCGGGGCCCCAGGATCCGGCCGAGTTTAGAGCCCACGGCCCCCATCACGTCGGGGGTGGCCACCACGGCGTCAAAGTCCATCCAGCCGTCCAGGATCTTCTGGATGATCTCCTCGCCGCCCACGTAGTCCGCCCCCGCCTCCTCGGCCTCCTTGATCTTCTCCCCCTTGGCGATGGCCAAGACCCGCACCTGCTTGCCGAGGCCGTGGGGAAGGGAGACGGTGCCGCGCACGTTCTGGTCGGAGCGGCGGGGGTCAATGCCGAGCTTGGCGTGGACCTCCACCGTCTCGTCAAACTTTGCGGTGGCAAGCTCCTTCACAAGACGGGCGGCCTCGTCAATGGTGTAGACCTTGTTGGGGTCCACCTTCTCCAGGAGGGCCCGGTAACGCTTGCCGTGCTTAGGCATCCTTCACCTCCGGAGCACCCACCACCTCCACGCCCATGGAGCGGGCCGACCCGACGATCATGCGGGCGGCGGCCTCCAAGTCGGTGGTGTTCATGTCGGGGAGTTTCTGCTTGGCGATCTCCAGGACCTGCTCCCAGGTGATCCGGCCCACCTTCTCCCGGCCGGGCTTGTGGGCCCCCTTCTCCAAGCCCGCCGCCTTGCGGATCAGGTAGCTCGCGGGCGGGGTCTTGGTGACGAAGGTGAAGGAGCGGTCCGCGTAGATGGTGATCTCCACGGGGACGATGGCGTCCCCCATGTTGGCCGTGGCCGCGTTGAAGGCCTTGACGAACTCCATGATGTTGGCCCCGTGCTGGCCCAAAGCCGGGCCCACCGGGGGCGCGGGCGTGGCCTTGCCCGCGGGCAGCTGAAGTTTGACCACCGCAACAACTTTCTTCATTTTTCCCTCCTAGGCTCCCCCCAAGTTAGGGGTGCGAACGCCTCTAGGCCTTGACCACCTGGGAGAAGTCCAGCTCCACAGGGGTCTCGCGCCCGAAGATGGTGACCATGACCTTGACCTTGCCCCGCTCGGGGTTGATCTCGGTCACGGTGCCCGTGAAGTCGGCGAAAGGGCCGGAGACAACCCGGACCTGATCCCCCTCGCGGAAGGCCACCTGGGCCTTGGGGGCCTCCTTCTTCCCGAGAAGCCCGGAGACCTCGAGGATGTGCCGCACCTCGTCAGGGGAAAGGGGAACGGGACGCATCCCCGCCCCGACAAAGCCTGTGATGCCGGGCGTGCCGCGCACCACTTCCCAAGCCTCGTTGGGCTCCTCCTCGTCCCCCAGGTCCATCTGGATGAAGAGGTAGCCCGGGAAGAGCTTCTTCCGGACCACCTCCTTCTTGCCCCCCTCGCGGAGCTCCACCACCTCCTCGGTGGGGATCAGGACCTGAAAGATCTTGTCCTGAAGGCCGAAGGCCTTGATGCGCTTCTCCAGGTTGGCCTTGGCCTTCTCCTCCTGCCCCACCAGGGTGTGGACCGCGTACCACTCTATGCTCATCGCAGAAGCCCTATCAGGAAGCGGAAGACCGTGTCGTAAAGCCCGAGGATCACCATGAAAGCTAAGGTGAAGAGGAGGATGGCCTGCGTGCCCTCCACAACCTGCTCTCGCGTGGGCCAGGTGACCCGGGCGAGCTCGGCCCGCGCTTCCTGGAAGTAACGGATCAGCCGGGCGAACATCAGATCTTCACTTCCCGGTGCACGGTGTGCTTCCTACACCACGGGCAGTACTTGCGCAGCTCAAGCTTGTTGGGGGTGTTGCGCTTGTTCTTCTCCGTGGCGTAGTTGCGGCGCTTGCACTCCGTGCACTCCAAGAGGAGTTTTATCCGGACCTCGCTGGCCATCTCGGCACCTCGGGAGGGGGAGGCTAGCCTCCCCCCTCTTGGCTTACTCCAGGATCTTGGTGACGACGCCGGCGCCCACGGTCCGCCCACCCTCACGGATGGCAAACCGCAAACCCTCCTCCAGCGCCACCGGCTTGATCAGCTCCACCGTAAACGTCACGTTGTCCCCAGGCATCACCATCTCCACGCCCGGAGGCAACTGCACCACCCCCGTCACGTCCGTCGTCCGAAAGTAAAACTGCGGACGGTACCCCGAAAAAAACCCCGTGTGCCGTCCACCCTCCTCCTTCTTCAGCACATACACCGAGGCCTCAAACTTCGTGTGCGGCGTAATGCTCCCAGGCTTCGCCAGCACCTGCCCCCGCTCCACCTCCTCCCGGCTCACACCCCGCAGGAGCACCCCCACATTGTCCCCAGCAATCCCCTCCTGCAAGGTCTTCCGGTGCATCTCCACACCCGTCACCACCGTCTTCCGCGTCTCCGGAGCAAGGCCCACAATCTCCACCTCGTCCCCAACCTTCACCTTGCCCCGCTCAATCCGACCCGTGGCCACCGTCCCACGACCCGTGATCGTAAACACGTCCTCCACCGGCATCAAGAACGGCTTGTCCACGTCCCGCACCGGCGTGGGAATGTACTCGTCAATCGCGTCCAACAACTCCCAAATCTTGTCCACCCACTCGTTCTCCCCACGCCTCGTCTTCGGGTTCTTGTGCATCTGCTCAAGCGCAAGCAACGCACT
Organism: Thermus parvatiensis; assembly: GCF_001535545.1. Classification (GTDB taxonomy): domain Bacteria; phylum Deinococcota; class Deinococci; order Deinococcales; family Thermaceae; genus Thermus; species Thermus parvatiensis. Next base: position 25,589 of record NZ_CP014141.1, read on the forward strand.
CCCCCGAATCACCGGAACCTCGTCCCCAGGAAACTCGTACTGGTTCAAAAGGTCCCGCACCTCCATCTCCACCAGGTCCAGGAGTTCCGGATCATCCACCATGTCCACCTTGTTCATGAACACCACAATGTACGGAACCCCCACCTGCCGCGCCAACAAAATGTGCTCCCGCGTCTGCGGCATCGGCCCGTCCGCCGCCGATACCACCAAAATCGCCCCGTCCATCTGGGCCGCACCCGTAATCATGTTCTTGATGTAGTCCGCGTGCCCAGGACAGTCCACGTGCGAATAGTGCCGCTTCGCCGTCTCGTACTCCACGTGCGCCGTGTTGATCGTAATCCCCCGCGCACGCTCCTCCGGCGCCTTGTCAATCTCCCCGTAGTCCTTAACCTCTACATTCGGATTCTCCGCCGCCGCCACATACGTCAACGCCGCCGTCAGCGTCGTCTTCCCGTGGTCCACGTGCCCAATCGTCCCCACGTTCACGTGAGGCTTCGTCCGAATAAACTCGCCCTTCGCCATCTCCGTCCTCCTTACATGCCAAAGCCGCCCTGGGTGGCTCCAGGGCAGTCAAAAAATGGAGCTCGCGGCCGGGCTCGAACCGGCGACCTCACCCTTACCAAGGGTGTGCTCTACCTGCTGAGCTACGCGAGCTCGTGGAGCGGGAGACGGGACTCGAACCCGCGACCCTCGGCTTGGGAAGCCGATGCTCTACCAACTGAGCTACTCCCGCATGGGGTGTGCTGAGCGCACACCGCGTGGTGGGCAGGGCTGGATTCGAACCAGCGAAGGCATACGCCAACGGTTTTACAGACCGTCCCCTTTGGCCGCTCGGGCACCTGCCCACGCCCTTCTTTTGGAGCCACCCAGGGGAGTTGAACCCCCAACCCCCCGATTACAAGTCGGGTGCTCTGCCGGTTGAGCTAGGGTGGCAGGACGGGGGATGGGACCCTGTCCGAGGGTTTAGGCTAGCACACCCGCTCGAAAGTGTCAAGATAAGGGCATGCGCATCGTACCTTTTGGGGCGGCCCGGGAGGTGACGGGAAGCTGCCACCTCCTCCTCGCCGGGAGCAGGCGGGTCCTTCTGGACTGCGGGATGTTTCAAGGAAAGGAGGAGGCCAGGAACCACGCCCCCTTCGGCTTTGACCCTAAGGAGGTGGACGCCGTCCTCCTCACCCACGCCCACCTGGACCACGTGGGGCGGCTACCCAAGCTCTTCCGCGAAGGCTACCGGGGTCCCGTCTACGCCACCCGGGCCACGGCCCTCCTCATGGAGATCGTCCTGGAGGACGCCCTCAAGGTGATGGACGAGCCCTTTTTCAGCCCCGAGGATGTGGAGGAGGCCCTGGGGCACCTCAGGCCCCTGGAGTACGGGGAGTGGCTCCGGCTCGGGGCCCTAAGCCTCGCCTTCGGCCAGGCGGGGCACCTCCCGGGAAGCGCCTTCGTGGTGGCCCAGGGGGAGGGGAGGACCCTGGTCTACAGCGGGGACCTGGGCAACCGGGAAAAGGACGTCCTCCCCGACCCCTCCCCCCCTCCGCTCGCCGACCTGGTCCTCGCGGAGGGGACCTACGGGGACCGCCCCCACCGCCCTTACCGGGAGACGGTCCAGGAATTTCTGGAGATCCTGGGAAGAACCCTAAGCCAGGGCGGGAAGGTCCTCATCCCCACCTTCGCCGTGGAGCGGGCGCAGGAGATCCTCTACGTCCTCTACACGCACGGCCACCGCCTCCCCCGGGCGCCCATCTACCTGGACTCCCCCATGGCGGGACGGGTCCTCTCCCTTTACCCCAGGTTGGTCCGCTACTTCAGCGAGGAGGTCCAGGCCTACTTCCTCCAGGGGAAGAACCCCTTCCGCCCTGCGGGCCTCGAGGTGGTGGAGCACGCCGAGGCCTCCAAGGCCTTAAACCGCGAGCCCGGCCCCATGGTGGTCCTTGCAGGAAGCGGGATGCTCACAGGAGGGCGGATCCTCCACCACCTCAAGCACGGCCTCTCCGATCCCCGAAACGCCCTCGTCTTCGTGGGCTACCAACCCCGGGGAGGGCTTGGGGCGGAGATCATCGCCCGCCCCCCCGCCGTGCGGATCCTGGGGGAAGAGGTGCCCTTGCGGGCGAGCGTCCACACCCTGGGCGGCTTCTCCGGCCACGCCGGGCAGGACGAGCTTCTGGACTGGCTTCAGGGCGAGCCCCGCGTGGTCCTGGTCCACGGGGAAGAGGAAAAGCTCCTCGCCCTAGGCAAGCTCCTCGCCCTCCGCGGGCAGGAGGTGAGCCTGGCGCGCTTCGGGGAGGGCGTGCCGGTGTAGGTCATGCCTGGAGCCCCTCGGGCTCCGGGTCCGACCAGGCCAGCTCCACCAGCTGGACGAGCTCCCCCACGGGGACCCCGTAGTCCCGGGCGAGCCGCGTGATCTCCCGCCCGAGGCGGCGGAGGTGGGCCAGGTGGGCCGGGTCCAGGTCCTCGGCCACGTCCATGAGCCAGCCCAAGAGGAACTGGGCCTCCTCGTCGGTGAGGCCCTCGGTGAGCCCCTCGTCTTCCCAGAAAAGCTCCCTAGGATCGCGCATCATGGCCAGCGACGAACCTCCTCGTCCTTCCGCACCCAGCCCATCCGGCGGAGGAGGGCCTCGAGGTAGGCGGGGTCGCGGGCGGCCCGCACCTCCTCCTTAAGCCGCTCCACCTCGGCCCGGGCCCGCGCCACCTCCTCCTTAAGCGCAGCCCGCTCCCGGGCCAGCTCCCAGGCCCTGAGCCCCTCCTGGGCGAGGAGGTAGAACCCGTGCACCAGGCCGAGGAGGAAAAGGAGGCGGAGGAAGCGGTAGACGGGGCGGTCCAAGGCGCGGCCATTATACACCCGGGGGCCCTGCAGGAAAGGGCCTCGCCCTCCTCTACCACCTCCAGATCCGAAAAGCGTTGCGTTTGCACACTCGGGGTGTATACTGAAACTGGTAGGAAAGGAGGAAGGATGCCGAGGACCAAGGAGAAGGAAAGCTACCGCGCGCGGCTAAAGGCGGTGGGCCTGCGCCACACCCTTCCCCGGGAGAGGATCCTGAGCTTCCTGGACCGCAAAAACGTGCACCCCACCCCGGAGGAGCTCTACCAGGGCCTGAAGAAGCGGGGCTACGACATCGGCCTCTCCACCGTTTACCTGAACCTGCACGTCCTCAGGGAGCACGGGCTCATCTACGAGTTCAAGGACCCCAAGGGCTACACCCGGTACGACGGCTACAACGAGCCCCACGTGCACTTGGTCTGCCTCTCCTGCGGCAAGGTGGAGGACCTGCTCCTTAAGAACCTTCCCGAGCTGGAGGTGAGCCCCGCCATGCAGGCGGCCGCCGAGCGCACGGGCTGGGCCCTCGAGGGCTTCCGCCTGGAGTTCCGGGGGAAGTGCCCGAACTGCCAGAGGTAGCCGCCTAAGCCTGGGGCCCGGGGGGTTCCCCGGGCCCGCGCCTTCTTTCCTTCCCCGCGGGACCTAAGCCCGCACGGGGCGGCTCTACAAGGCCTCCGCCACCTTCAGGATGGTGCGCACGCCGAAGCCCGTTCCCCCCTCAGGGCCCAGGGCGTGGGCCTTCCTGGCGAAGGCGGGCCCGGCGATGTCCAGGTGGACGAGGGGCACCTGCACGAACTCCGCCAAGAAGAGGGCGGCGGCGATGGCCCCGCCGTAGCGGTCCCCCACGTTCTTGAGGTCGGCCACGGGGCTTTTCAGCTTCTCCCGGTAGGCCTTCTCCAAGGGCATGGGCCAGACCTTCTCCCCGGCCTTTTCCGCCGCCTCCCGCACCCTCTCCCCCCAGGAGGGCTCGGTGGCGAAGAGGGCCGCCACCTCCTCCCCCAGGGCCACCACCGCGGCCCCCGTGAGGGTGGAAAGCTCCAGGATCCGCTCCGCCCCCTCCCTTTCGGCGTAGGCCAGGGCGTCGGCCAGGGTGAGGCGGCCTTCGGCGTCGGTGTTCATCACCTCCACGGTCTTGCCGGAGAGGGTCTTGAGCACGTCCCCCACCCGGTAGGCCCGCCCGGAGACCAGGTTCTCGCAGGCGGCGATGTAGCCCCTCAGCTCCACGGGAAGGCCCAAAAGGGCCGCGGCCTTGAAGGCCCCGAGCACGGCCGCCGCCCCCGCCATGTCGCCCTTCATGGTGGCCATGCTCTCCGTGGGCTTCAGGGAGTAGCCGCCCGAGTCAAAGGTGAGGCCCTTCCCCACCAGGTCCAGCCGGGCCTTGGCCCCCTCGGGGGCATAGCGGAGGCAGATGAACCGGGGCGGGTTCTCCGAGCCCTGGGCCACGGCGAGGAAGGCCCCCATGCCGAGCTCGGCGATGGCCTTCTCGTCCAGGACCTCCACCTCCACCCCTAGGGCCCTAAGCTCCAAGGCCCGCTCCGCCAGGGCCTCCGGGGTGAGGAGGTTGGGGGGCTCGTTCACCAGGTCCCGGGCCAGGTAGACCCCTTCCGCCACCTTCCTCGCCCGCTCCAAAAGGGCCTCGGAAACGCCCGGAAGGAGGAGGGTGAGGGCCTTTTCCTCCCTTTTCGTCTTAAGCCGGTCAAAGCGGTAGGCCCCGAGGAGAAGGCCCTCGGCCAGGGCGTCGGCGTCCTCCAAAGGCTCCACCAGGGCCTCGGGAAAGGCGAGCCTCTGGAGGGCCTGGGCGAGCCTCCCCCCGCTTTCCCGGTCGTCCTCGCCCCGCCCGAAGAGGAGGACGGGGCCCTCCTCCGTGTAGAGGAGAAGGCTCTCCCCCGCCTTAAGCCCCGCCTCCTTCAGGGCCTGGCGGAGCCGCCCCTTGAGGCGGGCGTCCAGGGCCTCCCCCTGGGGGAGGAGGACGCCTTCCTTGGCCCAGACCACCTTGAGGGGGGCCTGGCCCTCGGCCAGGCCCGTGGAAACGGCGCGCAGGGTGACCACGTCCAAGGTTTTACCACGGGGGCGTGGCAGAATGGGAGGGATGCGGTGGCTTCTTCTAGCGAAGCAACTGGCCCTCGGGGGGGCGGCGGCCCTCGAGGGGGTGATGATGAAGGCCCCCTGGGCCTGGGCCCTGGCGGTGCGCCTGCCGGACGGAAGGATCCACGTGGAACGCCACGAGGAAAGGGCCCTCACCGAGCGCTACCCCTGGACGAGGCTTCCCCTCCTCCGGGGGGTGGTGGCCCTCTTTGACGCCCTTTCCGTGAGCTACCGAGCCCTGGCGCGGAGCGCCGAGCTCGCCGGGGGCGAGGAGGTTCCCCGGGGGGCGCTTTGGGGGACGGTGGCGGTGAGCCTCCTTGTCGGGATCGCCCTTTTCATCGTCTTCCCCGGCTTCCTCGCCGGACTTTTCGTGGACGCCGCCCGCCACCCCGCGCTCTACAACCTCCTCGCGGGCCTCCTCAAGGTGGGGATTTTGGTGGGCTACCTCCTCTTCATCCGGCGCATGCCGGAGATCCGCCGCTTCTTCATGTACCACGGGGCGGAGCACAAGGCCATCCACGCCTACGAGAAGGGGCTTCCCCTCACCGTGGAGAACGTCCTGGCCCAGCCCCGCTTCCACCCCCGGTGCGGCACCACCTTCATCGCCTTCGTCATCGTGGTCTCGGTCCTGGTCTACAGCCTCATCCCCGCCCCCGAGGTGCTCTGGTGGCGGCTCCTCGCCCGGGTCCTCTTCCTGCCCCTGGTGGCGGCTTTGGCCTATGAGCTCCTCTACTTCTCCGCCCGGCACCAGGACCCCTTCTCCCGCCTCTTCCGGGAGCTCGGCTTCCGCTTCCAGGCCCTCACCGTGGCCGAGCCCACCCCGGAGATGGTGGAGGTGGCCATCAGGAGCACCGAGGCAGCCCTAGGGGAGAGGGTGGTGGCATGAAGCGGGTTCTCGTGGCCATGTCCGGGGGGGTGGACTCCTCCGTGGCCGCCCTCCTCCTCAAGGAGGCGGGCTACGAGGTGGTGGGGGCCATGATGCGCTTCTGGCCCGACCTTCCGCCCCCAAGCCTAGAGGCGGGGAAGCCCCGGGCCTGGGAGAGCTGCTGCACCCCGGACGCCGCCTACGAGGCGAGGCGGGTGGCGGACCGCCTGGGCATCCCCTTCTACCTCCTGGACTACCGGGAGGTCTTTGAGGAGGAGATCATCTCCCCCTTCCTCCAGGACTACGCCCAGGGGCGCACCCCGAACCCCTGCGCCCGGTGCAACACCTTCGTCAAGTTCGGGGCCCTCCTCAAGCAGGCGAGAAGGCTCGGCCTGGACTACGTGGCCACGGGCCACTACGTGCGGAAGGAGGGCCTTGCCCTCCTTAGGGGCCTAGACCCCAACAAGGACCAGACCTACTTCCTCTGGGGCACCCCCAAGGAGGCCCTTCCCCACCTCCTCTTCCCCGTGGGGGGGCTCACCAAGCCCGAGGTGCGGGCCCTCGCCGAGAAGGCGGGCCTCCCTACGGCGAGGAGGCCCGAAAGCCAGAACCTCTGCTTCGTGGCCGGCGACCTCAAAGGCTTCCTCAAGGAGCGCCTGAAGCCCAGGCCTGGCCCTCTCGTGGACGCCCTCACGGGGGAGGTGGTGGGGGAGCACGAGGGGGCAAGCCTCTACACCCTGGGCCAGAGGAAGGGCCTCGGGCTTTACAAGACCCACCTGGAGCGGTACGTGGTGGGGGTGGACCCCGAGAGGAACGTGGTCTACGTGGGCCCCAAGGAGGCCTGCTACTTTGAGGGCCTGGAAGGGGAAGGCCTCAACCTCCTCGCCGAGCTTCCCGAGGAGGTGGAGGTCCAGGTGCGCTACCGCACGCCCCCCGTGCGGGCCAAGGTGGAGTCCCTAAGCCCCTTGCGCCTCCGCTTTGCCCACCCCGTCTTCGCCGTGACCCCAGGGCAGAGCGCCGTCTTCTACCGGGGGGAGAGGCTCCTTGGGGGGGCGGTGATCCGAAGGGGGCTTTACAACCTGACGGGCCTCGAGGATCCCCGCGCCTTGACCTTCTCCTGACAAAACCCGGTCAGAGTGTAGGTGGGAGGTTGAACGATGCGAAAGGCACTCGGTCTTGCGATCCTGGCCCTAGCGGGCACGGCCTTGGCCCAGATCCGGGCGGACGGCTCCTCCACCGTCTACCCCATTACCCAGGCGGTGGCGGAGGAGTTCACCGCCCGCAACCCCAACATCCGCGTGGTGGTGGCCTTCTCCGGAACGGGCGGTGGCTTCAAGAAGTTCTGCCGGGGAGAAACGGACATCCAAAACGCCAGCCGGCCCATCCGGCCGGAGGAGCTCGAGGTCTGCCAGAAGAACGGCATCCAGTTCATTGAGCTCCCCGTGGCCTACGACGCCCTCACCGTCATCGTCAACCCCAAGAACACCTGGGCCACCTGCCTGAAGACCCAGGAGCTCAAGGCCATCTGGGAACCCAACTCCAAAATCCAGCGCTGGAGCCAGATCCGCCCGGGCTGGCCCAACCAGCCCCTAAGGCTCTACGGGGCCGGGGCGGACTCCGGCACTTTTGACTACTTCACCGAGGCCATCGTGGGCAAGTCCAAGGCCATCCGCACCGACTACCAGCCCACGGAGGACGACAACGTCACCATCAAGGGAGTTGCCGGGGACACCTACGCCATGGGCTTCCTGGGTTACGCCTACTACGAGGAAAACAAGGACAAGGTAAAGGCCGTGGCCATTGCCCACGGCAAGGGGTGCGTCCTGCCCTCCCGGGAGACGGTCCTGGACGGCACCTACCAGCCCCTTTCCCGGCCCCTTTTCATCTACGTGAACGTAAAGAGCCTGGACCGGCCCGAGGTGCAGGCCTTCGTGGACTTCTACCTCTCCCCCGCCGCCCGCAGGGCCATCCGCTCCACCGGGTACGTGGAGCTCCCCAGCGAGGCCTACCGCATCGGCCAAGAGCTGGTGAAGCGGAGGAAGACAGGCACCTTCTTCATGGAGCTCCCTGCGGGCACGCCCCTCTCCAAGTTCATCCAGGAGCTGGATAAGGAGCTTCGCTAACCCTGGGCTCCAGGGGGTGGGGGGTACCCCCCACCCCCTTTTAGAATGGGGTAGGCATGGAGATCCTGAAGCAGCGGCCCTCCCGGCACCCTGTGGAACGCCTCACCCTCCTCGTCCTCCTTCTTCTCTCCTCCGTCACCCTCCTCACCACCCTGGGGGTGATCCTGAGCCTTCTTGGGGACGTGGTCCAGTTTTTCCGCCGGGTGCCCCTCGCCGAGTTCCTCTTCGCCCCCGAGTGGACCCCTCTTTTCGCCGAGCCCCGGTACGGCATCGCCCCTCTCCTCGCCGGCACCTTCCTGGTGACGGCCATCGCCCTCTTCGTGGCCGTACCGTTGGGCCTCGCCCTCGCCGTTTACGTTTCCGAGTACCTGCCTTCGGACAAGCGGGCCCGGGTGCTCGGGGTGCTGGAGCTCTTCGGAGGCATCCCCACGGTGGTCTTCGGCTACTTCGCCCTTCTTTTCGTCACCCCCCTCCTGCAAAAGGTCATCCCCGGCCTAAGCCTCTTTAACCCCCTTTCGGCGGGTCTAGTGATGGGCTTCGCCATCCTGCCCTACGTCTCCAACGTGGCCGCCGACGCCATGCAGTCCGTGCCCCGGAGCATCCGGGAAGCCGCCTACGCCCTGGGGGCAAGGCCCTACGAGGTGGCCCTCAAGGTGGTCCTCCCGGCGGCTCTTTCCGGCGTGATCGCCGCCATCATCCTCGCCGCAAGCCGCGCCATCGGGGAGACCATGATCGTGGCCATCGCCGCCGGGCAACGCCCTACCCTCACCCTGGACCCCCGAGAAACCATCGCCACCATGACGAGCTACATCGTCCAGGCGGCCACCGGGGACCAGCCCGTGGGCTCCACTGCTTACTACGCCCTCTTCGCCGTGGGCTTCACCCTCTTCCTCCTCACCCTCGCCCTAAACGTCCTGGCCCAGTACATCGTGGAACGCTACCGGGAGCGGTATGAATAGAACCCCTACCCCAGAAGCCTTCGGTCAAGACCCCTGGAAGGCCCGCATTGACCGGGTCTTCGCCCGGGCCCTCGTCCTCCCCCTCCTCCTGGCCCTAGGGCTTCTCGCCCTCCTCCTCGGGGACACCCTCTACCGCAGCGTTTCCGTCCAGGTGGTGCGGGCCGACATGGGGCCCGGGCACACCTACCCCTTCGGCCTTTCGGCGGAGACCATCCTGCGGCAGGAGCTCCTGGCCCAGGGCTACACCGAGGAGGAGGCGGCCTTCATGCTCCAAGACCCCAAGGAGCGCAACGCCCTCTTCCTGCAAAACCGGGTGGAGCTCATGTGGAACACCCACGAGGGCCCCTTCCGCTACGTGGTCACCAACGTCTACGACGAGCGGGTGGCGGACTTTTCCTTGGCGGAAGGGCTTCGGCGCTGGAACGAGCTAAAGGCGAACCTTCAGGAAGGAGAGCGCCTGGTCTTAAACCCCTGGCTGGACCAGACCTTCCTCACCCGCCCCCCTTCCCGCTCGCCCCTCACGGCGGGGATCGGGGTGGCCATCTGGGGCACGGTCTGGGTTCTCTCCCTAGCCCTTTTCTTCGCCATCCCGGTGGGGATCGGGACCGCCATCCTTCTGGAGGAGTACTTGCGGGAGGGCCGGCTTTCCCGGATCCTCGAGGTCAACCTCCGAAACCTGGCCGGGGTCCCCTCCATCGTCTACGGGCTTTTGGGCCTGGCCCTCTTCGTGCGGGGGATGGGGCTTGGTCCCTCGGTCCTGGCCGCCGCCCTCACCCTGGGGCTTTTGGGCATCCCGGTCATCGTGGTCACCGCCCGGGAGGCCCTGAGGGCCGTCCCCGATTCCCTGCGTTTGGCGGCCTTCGCCCTGGGAGCCACCCAGAGGCAGGTGGTCTTCCGGGTCGTGGTGCCCGCCGCCTTGCCCGGGATGGTCACCGGGGTGATCCTCTCCGCCGCCCGGCTCATCGGGGAGGCAGCCCCCCTCCTCCTGGTGGGGGCGGCGGCCTACGTGCCCTTCGCCCCCACGGGCCCCCTTTCCCAGTACACGGTGATCCCGGTGCAGATCTACCTTTGGATCAGCCAGAACCAGCCCGAGTTCGCCCGGGTAGCGGCGGCGGGCATCCTGGTGATGCTTCTTCTCCTTTCCGCCCTCTACCTTATGGCCCTTTACCTCAGGAACCGCTTTAGGAGGGAATGGTGAGCCTGGAGCAGCTGAAAGAGCACCAGACCGTGCGCACCGACCCGGTGCCGGAAAGCCAGGCCTTGGTGGACGTGCGCCAGCTAAGCCTCTGGTACGGGACGAAACAGGCCCTTTACGACATCTCCGTGCGCTTTCCCAAAAACCAGGTCACGGCCATCATCGGCCCCTCGGGGTGCGGAAAGAGCACCCTCCTCCGCTCCCTCAACCGCATGAACGACCTGGTGCCCGGGGTGCGGGTGAAAGGGGAGGTCCTCTACGAAGGGGTGAACATCTACGATCCCCGGGTGGACCCGGTGGCGGTGCGGCGCCACATCGGCATGGTCTTCCAGAAGCCCAACCCCTTCCCCAAGACCATCTTTGAGAACGTGGCCTTCGGCCTACGGCTCATGGGGGTGAAGGGGAGCGAGCTGGAAGACCGGGTGGTGGAGGCCTTAAAGCGGGCCGCCCTATGGGAAGAGGTCAAGGACCGCTTCAAGAAGGAAAGCGGCCTGAGGCTTTCCGGCGGGCAGCAGCAAAGGCTTTGCATCGCCCGGGCCATCGCCGTGGAGCCGCCCCTCCTCCTCATGGACGAACCCACGAGCGCCTTGGACCCCATCGCCACCCAGGCCATTGAAGACCTGATCCTGGAGCTGAAGGAGCGCTACACGGTCGTCATCGTCACGCACAACATGCAACAGGCTGCCCGGGTCTCCGACCGCACCCTTTTCATGCACCTAGGGGTCCTGGTGGAGGAAGGCCCCACCGAGGTGATCTTCACCAAGCCCAAGCACCCTTACACCGAGGCCTATATCACCGGGCGCTTCGGCTAAAATCGGCCCATGTCGCCCCTTGCCCTCCTCTTCCTCACCCTCTTCAACAGCGTCCTGGGCCTCTCCATCCTCTTCCCCATCCTGGGGCCTTTGGGCAGGGCGCTGGGCCTCACCGAGGTCCAGGTGGGCCTCTTCTCCACGGGCTACGCCCTCATGCAGTTCCTCCTTTCCCCCTACTGGGGGAGGCGAAGCGAGAAGGGGCGGAAGCCCGTCCTCCTTCTGGGCATCCTGGGCTTCGCGGCGAGCTTTTTCCTCTTTGGCCTCTTCGCCCTCCTCGGGCAAAAGGGCCTTCTCCCGGGAGGCCTCCTTTTCCCCCTCCTCCTTTTGGCGAGGCTTTTGGGCGGGGCCTTCAGCGCCGCCACCCTGCCCACGGCCCAGGCCTACGTGGCCGACGTTACGGGGCGGGAGAACCGCACCGCGGGCATGGCCCTCTTGGGGGCGGCCTTTGGCCTGGCGGTGATCCTGGGGCCCGCCCTGGGGGCGGGGCTTGCCGCCCTCTTCGGCCTCCTCGCCCCCGTCTTCTTCTCGGCGGGGATCGCCCTCCTAAACGCCCTTTTCGTCTATCTGGTCCTCCCCGAGTCCAAACCCCGGGGGACCGAGGCCGGGGCGCGGCTTTCCCCCTTTGACCCCAGGGTCTTCCCCCTCCTCCTCCTCGGCCTCGCCCTCAATCTTTCCAGCGTGGCCCTGGAGCAGACCATCGCCTTCTACTTCCAGGACCGGCTTCTCCTCGGCGGGGTGGAAACGGCCCAGAAGGTGGGCCTGGCCCTGGTCCTCTATGGGGTCGTGGCCGTCTTCGTCCAGGGTGTCCTGGTCCGCAAGACCGGCTGGCCCCCGAGGGTCCTCCTCTCCTTAGGCCTTCCCCTGGGGATCCTGGGCTTCGTCCTCCTGGTCTACGCGAAGACCTTCTGGGCCCTGGCCCTGGGCCTCGCCCTCCAGGGGGCGGGGCAGGGGCTCGCCCTCCCCGGGGTCACGGCGGCCCTTTCCTTGGCCGTGGGCGAGGGGGAGCAGGGCCTGGTGGCGGGGCTCAACAGCTCCGCCCAGGCCCTGGGGAGGATGCTCGGGCCCATCGTGGGCACGGGGCTTTACCGCCTAGCCCCTGAGGGGCCCTATATCCTTGGGGCCTCCCTTCTCCTCCTTGTCCTCCTCTTCCTCCCCGCCCTCTTCCGCAGGGTAAAGCTCTAATGCGGTTGCTCCTCTTCCGGCAGCGGAACTTTCGCAACCTGGCCCTGGAAGCCTACCGCCCCCCGCCGGGCCTTTCCGCCCTGGTGGGGGCCAACGCCCAGGGGAAGACGAGCCTCCTCCTGGGGATCCACCTGGCCCTAGGGGGGAGGTCCCCCTGGGCCTTGCCGACCTCGTCCGCTTCGGGGAGGAGGAGGCCTGGCTCCACGCCGAGGTGGAAACGGAGCTTGGGGCCTACCGCCTGGAGCACCGCTTAGGCCCCGGGGGGCGGGAGGTCTTCCTGAACGGGAAGCGGGTGGGCCTTCGGGCCCTTTGGGAGCTTCCCGGCTCGGTCCTTGTCTCCCCTCTGGACCTCGAGGTGGTCCTCGGGGCCAAGGAGGAAAGGCGGGCCTACCTGGACCGGCTCATCGCCCGCTTCTCCCGCCGCTACGCCGCCCTCCTCTCCGCCTACGAGAAGGCGCTGCGCCAGCGGAACGCCCTCCTCAAGGCTGGAGGGGAGGGCCTTTCCGCCTGGGACCGGGAACTCGCCCGCTACGGGGACGAGATCGTGGCCCTGCGGCGCCGCTTCCTCCGGCGCTTCACCCCCATCCTGCGGGAGGTCCATGCCGCCCTCGCCCCCAAGGAGGCGGGGCTTCGCCTGGAGGAGACCGCAGGGGAAGGGGTGCTCCGGGCCCTCGAGGCCAGCCGGGCCGAGGAGCGGGAGCGGGGCCAGACCCTGGTGGGGCCCCACCGCGACGACCTGGTCTTCCTCCTGGAGGGACGCCCCGCCCACCGGTTTGCCAGCCGCGGGGAAGCCAAGACCCTGGCCCTGGCCCTGCGCCTCGCCGAGCACCGCCTTCTCGCCGAGCACCACGGCGAGCCCCCCCTCCTCCTTGTGGACGAGTGGGGGGAGGAGCTGGACGAGGCCCGCAGGCGGGCCATCCTCGTCTACGCCGAGGCCCTGCCCCAAGCCATCCTGGCGGGGCTGGAAGCCCCCCGGGGGTGCCGGTATGCTCGGTGGTACGAGGGGTGGTCCTGTGCCCTGGCGCCTGAAGGAGGTGATCCCCGAGGCCCTGAAGCGGGCCGGGGGCAAGGAGAGGCTCAGAAGGGGCCTCGTCCTCGCCGCCTGGCGGGAGGTGGCGGGAAAAGACCTCGCCCGCTTCACGGAGGCGGTGGCCCTGGAGGGGGGTGTCCTCGTGGTCCACGTGCCCGACCCCGTGGTGGGCCACCAGCTCACCTACACCCGCCTCGCCCTCCTCCGCCGCTACGAGGAGCGCTTCCCCGGGACGGTGCGGGAGATCCGGTTCCAGGTGGGCCCCATCGAGGCGGAAGGGGGAGAGGCCCCTTCGCCCTCGGACCCCGGCCGCCTGCGGGAGGCGGGCCGCAAGGCCCTGGCCCTGGCGGAAAAGGCCCCCCCGGAGCTCCGGGAGCGGGTAGCCCGGGCCGCCCTGGCCCTCTTCCAGAGGCAGCGGGGGGACCCCTGCCCCATCTGCCAAGCGTTGAGCGAGACCCATCCCTGCCCCACCTGCCGCCGCCACCTGGAAGACCCCGGGGTGCGGCGGGCGGCGGAGCGGCTTATGCGGGGCCAGGAGGCGGGCCTCGAGGGGGACGCCCTCCAAGCCGCCCGCCACTTAGCCCGGGAAAACCTCCTCGCCCAGATGCGGGACCTTTACCCCGAGGCCCTGCGGAGCGAGGAGTTCCGCCCCCTCCTCGCCGACCTGGCCCGCCGCTACCGCAGCCTCTTCCCCCAGGAGCCCCTGCCCGAAGGGGTGCGGAGCCTGCTTAAGGAGGGCTGAATGCGCCGCGCCTTTCTCCTCGCCTTCCTGAGCCTTGCTCTGGCCCAGGCCACCTACACCGTGGCCCCCGGGGACACACTCTTCTCCATCGCCCGCAGGCACGGCACCACCGTGGAAGCCCTCATGCGCTTAAACGGCCTTTCCTCTCCGGAGATCAAGGTGGGACAGGTCCTGAGGCTTCCCGAAGGGGGCGAGGCGCCTTCGCCCCCTCCCCCAGAGCCGGAAGCCCTGGATCCGGAAAGCCCCCTCCTACGGACCGTCCTCCGCTACCTGGGCGTGCCTTACAAGTACGGGGCGAACTCCGCTTTGGCCTTGGACTGCTCCGCCTTCGTGGCCCAGGTCTACGCCGAGCTGGGCGTGGCCCTCCCCCGGACCACCAAGGAGCAGTACCGCACCCTTCCCCCCGTTGAAGGGCCTTTGCGCCCTGGGGATCTGGTCTTCTTCAGCTTTGGGGGGAAGGAGGTGGACCACGTGGGGATCTACCTGGGCCGGGGGGTCTTCGCCCACGCCTCTAGCTACGGAAGCCGGGTGGTCATAGAGAGCCTCGAGGCCCCCTTCTACCGGAAGGTCTACCGGGGGGCGAGGCGGGTCATGGCCAGTCCGGAACCTCCCCCCGCGCCTTCCGCAACGCCATGAGGAGGGCTTCTCCCGGCCTTCCCTCCCCCCGGAAGGCCCGGGCCTCCTCTTCCAGCCAGACCTCCCCCTTGCGGAAGAGCACCCCCGGGCCTCCGCCAAGGCCTCCTCCAGCAAGGCCCCCAGGGAGTAGAAGGGGGCCCCTGGGGGCAGGTCCGGGTCAAACCCCTGCCGGGAAAGGACCTTCCCGTAAGGCTTCTCCCTGGCCTCCATCGTACCCCCCTCGGCGAAGTAGCGCCTCAGGACCCGGTTCCAGTCCCCCACCCGGCTGTAGGGGGCCATGGCCCGGTAGGCTTCCTCCAGGTCCTCCTCCGTATAGGGGCGGTAGCGGTCCTCGTGGACCACGAGCCTCCGGGGAAGCCTGGGCCTCGGGGGGCCCTCCTCGTCGGGTACGCCCACGGCCAGGCCCGCCACGGGGAGAACCCCGGGGGGAAGCTTTAGGAGGTCTAGGAGGGCCTCAATCCCGTTCAGCACCCCCCCGATGAAACAGACCCCGTAGCCCAGGGCCTCGGCGGTGAGGGCCAAATAGGCCCCGGCAAGCCCCGCGTCCAGGATGGCGAAGTGAAGGGCGGTCCTGGGCCAAGGGGCCATCTTCTGCCCCCGGTGCTCCAAAAGCCTTTCCAGGCGGTGGATATCTGCCAAAAGGACGAAGAACTCCGCCGCCTGCCTTATGTGTTCCTGATCCCCGGAAAGCCTTGCGATCTCGTCCCGGAGGGCCGGGTCCTTCACCCGGACCACGGAGTAGAGCTGGGCGCTGGCGTCGGTGGGAGCTCGCTGCAGGGCAAAAAGGAGCTTTTCCAGGTCCTCCTCGGGGATGGGAAGGGGCTTGAAGCGCCGTACGCTCCGCCTTTTGGCCAGGACTTCCAGAAGCTCCATGGCGGCTATGCTACTCCAGGGGAAACTCCAGCCGCACCACCTTCCAACCCCAAAGCCCCTGCCGCTCCAGGTAAAGCCGGCTTTCCGGATCGTCCTTGTGGTGGATGTAGGCGGTGCGGAAGCCTTGGTACTTTAGCCGCCAGTTCTTCACCTCCTCCTTGGGGGCCTCCCCGGGCCCAGCCCCGGTGCCCAAGGCGGCCAGGCCCTCCGGAGAAACGAGGACCTCCACCAAGGGGTCCACCAGTCCGGCGGCGAAGAGGTAGGCGAGGCCGGCGAAGGGGTTGGCCTGGACCTCCTTCCCCACCTCCTTGAGAAGCTGTGCGTGGATCTGGGCCTTGAGGCCCTCCCGCACCCGGGGGAAGTCCACCATCCTTTCCAGCCGGGCCCGGTCCCCCTCGAGGATGGCCCCCTGGAGGTCGCGGAGGAAGAGGTAGGGAGAGGCCAAGGTGTAAAGGCCAAGGCCCAAAGCCAAAAGTCCAAGCGCCACCAGGAATGCCCTTATGCCCCTCATGGTTTCCAGGATAGGAGAGGGCAAGCCCATCCCCTGTTCAAAAGCCCAAAAGGCGAAGGTAAGCTCCCCAGATGGTCTCCCCGAAGAAGAAGGCCACCACCCCCCCAAGGGCCAGGTAGGGGCCGAAGGGAAGCTTCCTTTGCCTAAGGAGAAGGCCCACAAGGGCTCCGGCGAAGACCCCGAGGAAGAGGGCGAGGAAGGCGTAAGGGCCAAGCCAGGCCCCGAGGGCCCCCAGAAGCTTCACGTCCCCGTAGCCCATGGCCACGGGCTCCTCCTCCTCGCCCTCCTCGGGAAGGGGCCGGAAGGCCCAGTAAAGCCCGCCGGCGAGGGCGAGCCCCCGGCAGCGAGGAGGCTTCCCTTAAGGCTTTCCAGGAAGTCCAGGCCTAGGGCGGGGGCAAGGAGGAAGGCGAGAGGCAAAAGGGGCAGGGTGAGCCGGTCGGGGAGGGCCACCGCCCGCCCCGTGCGGGCGGAGAGGGCCCAGGCGAGGAAGGCGAGGGCCATCCCCACCCCTGGGCCCAAGAGCGCCCCGAAGAGGGCCGCCATGTGGACCTGGTGGGGCCCCACGGGAACCTCGGCCCTCCCCTCCTTAAAGCGCCTCAGGAAAAAGTTCCCGTAACCCGCCACCAGGGCGAGCCCCCGGCGGCCATGAGGCTTCCGTCCAGGCTCTCCCTAAAGGGAAGGGGGAAGGCCAGCGCCCAGGAGGCCAAAAGCCCAAGGAAGAGGAGGCCGTAGGTGAGGGGATCGGGAAGCTCAAAGGTGTCCACGTCAATGAAGGCGAGGGCCACGAGAAAGGCGAGGAAGAGGAAGACCAAGAGGGCCTCCACCCCAGGGGGGTAGAAGAGGCTTGCGAGGAGAAAAAGCCCCCCCGTGAGGGCCTCCACCAGGGGGTAGCGGGGGGAGATGGGACGGGCGCAGTAGCGGCACCGCCCCTTTAGGGCGAGGTAGGAGAGGACGGGGACCAGGTCCCAAGGCCCCAGGCGGTGGCCGCACTGGGGGCAGCGGGACGGGGGGTAGACGACGGACTCCCCCCGGGGCAGGCGGTGGATGACCACGTTCAGAAAGGAGCCCACCGCGAGGCCGAGGAACAGGGCAAAAAGGGGCCACATAAAGGCATTTTAGGGGAAGGACGTTTCCCGGGGCCTTCCCAAGGAGGTATGATGACCCCGTGACGCCGGAAGCCGCTTACGAAAGCCTCTTGACGTTCCAGAAGGAGACGGCCTACCTGGCCTCCTTAGGCGCCCTCGCCGCCTGGGACCAGCGCACCATGATCCCCAAAAAGGGGCACGAGCACCGCGCCCGGCAGATGGCCGCCCTGGCCCGGCTCCTCCACCAGCGCATGACCGACCCCAGGATCGGGGAGTGGCTGGAGAAGGTGGAGGGAAGCCCCCTGGTGCAGGATCCCCTCTCCGACGCCGCGGTCAACGTCCGGGAGTGGCGCCAGGCCTACGAAAGGGCCCGGGCCATCCCCGAAAGGCTCGCCGTGGAGCTCGCCCAGGCGGAAAGCGAGGCGGAGAGCTTCTGGGAGGAGGCCAGGCCCAGGGACGACTGGCAGGGCTTCCTGCCTTACCTGAAGCGGGTCTACGCCCTCACCAAGGAGAAGGCGGAGGTCCTCTTCGCCCTCCCCCCGGCCCCCGGGGACCCCCCTACGGGGAGCTTTACGACGCCCTCCTGGACGGGTACGAGCCGGGAATGCGGGCCCGGGAGCTTCTTCCCCTCTTCGCCGAGCTCAAGGAGGGGCTCAAGGGCCTTCTGGACCGGATCCTGGGAAGTGGGAAGAGGCCCGACACCTCCATCCTCCACCGTCCCTACCCCGTGGAGGCCCAAAGGCGCTTCGCCCTGGAGCTCCTTTCGGCCTGCGGCTACGATCTCGAGGCCGGCCGCCTAGACCCCACGGCCCACCCCTTTGAGATCACCATCGGCCCCGGGGACGTGCGCATCACCACCCGCTACTACGAGGACTTCTTCAACGCGGGCATCTTCGGCACCCTGCACGAGATGGGGCACGCCCTCTACGAGCAGGGCCTGCCCAAGGAGCACTGGGGCACCCCGAGGGGGGAGGCGGTCTCCTTGGGGGTCCACGAGTCGCAAAGCCGTACCTGGGAGAACCTGGTGGGCCGCTCCCTGGGCTTCTGGGAGCGCTTCTTCCCCCGGGCCCGGGAGATCTTCGCGAGCCTTGGGGACGTGAGCCTCGAGGACTTCCACTTCGCCGTCAACGCCGTGGAGCCCTCCCTCATCCGGGTGGAGGCGGACGAGGTCACCTACAACCTCCACATCCTGGTGCGCCTGGAGCTGGAGCTCGCCCTCTTCCGCGGGGAGCTCTCCCCCGAGGACCTGCCGGAGGCGTGGGCGGAGAAGTACCGGGACCACCTGGGCGTGGCCCCCAAGGACTACAAGGACGGGGTCATGCAGGACGTCCACTGGGCCGGGGGGCTTTTCGGCTACTTCCCCACCTACACCTTGGGCAACCTCTACGCCGCCCAGTTCTTCCAGAAGGCGGAGGCCGAGCTCGGCCCCCTGGAACCCAGGTTCGCCCGGGGCGACTTCCGGACCTTCCTGGATTGGACGCGCGCGCGGATCCACGCCGAGGGAAGCCGCTTCCGCCCCCGGGTCCTGGTGGAACGGGTGACGGGGGAGGCCCCAAGCGCCAGGCCCTTCCTGGCCTACCTGGAGAAAAAGTACGCCGCCCTCTACGGCTGACGCCGTCCCCGGCACTTAGAAAGGGGCCGGGCCTTGAAGGCCCGGCCCCTTAGCCGCTAGGGCTTAGAAGTCCATGTCTCCGGCGCCCGCGGAGGCGGGGGTGGACTCCTTCTTCTCGGGCTTCTCCGCCACCACCGCCTCGGTGGTGAGGATGAGGGCGCCGATGGAGGCGGCGTTCTGCAGGGCGGAGCGGGTCACCTTGGCGGGGTCAACGATGCCCGCCTCCACCATGTCCACGAACTCCCCGGTGGCGGCGTTGAAGCCGTAGCGGGGGTTCTTGGTCTCGGCCAGGATCTGCTGGACGATGACGGAGCCCTCGTACCCGGCGTTCTCGGCGATCTGGCGGGCAGGCTCCTCCAGGGCCCGGCGCACGATCTTGGCGCCCGTGGCCTCGTCGCCCTCCAGCTTCTTGATGAGCTCCTCCACGGCGCTGATGGCCCGGAGGAGGGTCACGCCGCCGCCGGGCACAATGCCCTCCTCCACCGCGGCCCGGGTGGCGTTCAGGGCGTCCTCAAAGCGGTGCTTCTTCTCCTTGAGCTCGGTCTCGGTGGCGGCGCCCACCCGGATCACGGCCACGCCACCCGCGAGCTTCGCCAGGCGCTCCTGGAGCTTCTCCCGGGCGTACTCGCTGTCGGTGGTCTCCAGTTCCTTCTTGATGCCGTTGATCCGGGCCTCAATGTCCTCCTTCTTGCCCTTGCCGCCGACGATGGTGGTCTCGTCCTTGGTGATGCGCACCCGTTCGGCCCGGCCCAGCATGGAGAGGGTGGCGTTCTCCAGCTTGAAGCCGAGCTCCTCGGAGATCACCGTGGCGCCGGTGACCGCGGCGATGTCCTTGAGCATCTCCTTCCTGCGGTCACCGAAGCCGGGGGCCTTCACCGCGGCTACGCTCAGGGTGCCCCGGAGCTTGTTGACCACCAGGGTGGCCAAAGCCTCGCCCTCCACGTCCTCGGCGATGATCAGGAGGGGCTTGCCCGTCTGGGCCACCTGCTCCAGGATGGGGAGGAGCTCACGGACGTTGGAGACCTTCTTCTCCACGATGAGGATGAAGGCGTCCTCGAGGACCGCCTCCATCGTCTCGGGGTTGGTGACGAAGTAGGGGGAGATGTACCCCTTGTCAAACTGGTACCCCTCCACGAACTTCAGCTCGGTCTCGAGGCTCTTGGACTCCTCGACCGTGATGATGCCCTCCTTCCCCACCTTCTCCATGGCGTCGGCAATCAGCTTGCCGACCTCGGGATCGTTGGCGGAGATGGTGGCCACCTCCTCAATGGCCTTCCGGTCCTCCACGGGGATGGCGAGGGCCTTGATCTTCTCCACCGCGGCCTCCACCGCCTTCTCAATGCCCCGCTTGAGGGCGAGGGGGTTGGCCCCGGCGGCCACGTTCTTCAGGCCCTCCCGGACGATGGCCTGGGCGAGGACGGTGGCCGTGGTGGTCCCGTCACCGGCCACGTCGTTGGTCTTGGAGGCCACCTCCTTGAGGAGCTGGGCCCCGATGTTCTCCAGGTGGTCTTCCAGCTCCACCTCCTTGGCCACCGTCACCCCGTCCTTGGTGATGGTGGGGGAGCCGAACTTCTTCTCCAGGACCACGTTCCGGCCCCGAGGACCGAGGGTGACCTTCACCGCGTTGGCCACCGCATTCACGCCGCGCTCCAGCGCCCGGCGAGCCGCCTCGTCAAACACCAGGATCTTCGCCATGGTTCACCTCCTTTACTGCAGGACCGCAAGCAGGTCGCGCTCGGAGAGGATCACGTACTCCTCGCCGTCAATCTCAATCTCGGTGCCGCCGTACTTGGCGAAGACCACGATGTCCCCCTCCTTCACCTCGAGGGGCACCCGCTGGCCGTTCTCCAAGACGCGGCCCGTGCCCACCGCGATCACCTTGCCCTTCTGGGGCTTCTCCTTGGCGGTGTCGGGAAGCACGATGCCGCCCTTGGTCTTGGGCTCCTCCTCAATCCGCTTCACCACCACCCGGTCTCCTAGGGGCTTGATCACCGTCTTCACCTCCGCGGCCATATCCACTCCCTCCTTTGACGCCCAAAGGGTGAGAGTGTCAAACCAAGGGTCATTATCCTGGTCTGGCGCCCCTTTGTCAAGGGGGTTGAGGGGAGGGTTATAAGGGTGCGCCCCCTGAACGCTGCCGCAGGGCCTCGTAGAGGAGGAGGGCGGCGGTGACGGCCACGTTGAGGCTGTCCGCTCGCCCCCGCATGGGGATCCGCACCCGCACCTGGGCCCGCCTCTTCCAGGCCTCGGGGAGGCCCTTGTCCTCCGCCCCGAGGAGGAAGGCCACCCCTCCCCGGTAGTCCCCCTCCCAGTAGAGCCTCTCCCCCTCGGGGGTGGCCGCCACCAGGGGGAGGTTGTGTTCCTCCAGGAAGCGGGCCGCCTCCTCCTCCGCCACGGGGTAGACGGGAAGGGCGAAGACCGCCCCCGTGGAGTTGCGGATCACCTGGGGGCTAAAGAGGTCCACCCCCTCGGCCACCAGGACGAGGTCCGCCCCCGCCCCGTCCGCCGCCCGGAGGATGGCCCCCAGGTTGCCGGGCTTCTCCAGGCCCAAGAGGACGAGGACCAGGGGGGCGGCCCCGAGGGTCACCCCGGCGAGGCTTCTTCGGGGGAGGCGGAAGACCCCGAGGACCTGGGCGGGGTTCTCCCGGGTGGAGACCCGGGCCAGGGCCCTTTCCGAAAGCTCCAACACCTCCGCGCCCCCGGCCAGGGCGCGGTCCTCGGGGCGGGCCTTGGGCCCGAGGAGGAGGGTCTCCAGGAAGAGGCCCGCCTTAAGGGCCCTTTCCACCTCCCGCCGCCCCTCCACGAGAAAGCGGCCGGTCCGCTCCCGCTCCTTCCGCTCCTTGAGGGCGGCGAGGGCCTTTACCCGGGGGTTTTGCGGGCTTTCAATCCGCACGGAGGCTTATTGTAAAGGCCGCCACCCGGGGACCGGAAAGCTCCAGAAGGAGCCTTTCCACCTGGGGAAGCTCCTCCAGCATCCGGGAAACCCGGAGGACGAGCTCCTTGTAGGCCTGAAGCCCCTCCACCCGTCCCGCGAGGGGGCGGAGGAGCTCTTCCGCGTCCTTGGCGGTGAGGGGGGAGAGGCGTTGCTCCAGCACCTGGTCCCCCAGGGGGGTGGGCAGGACCAGGGCCAGGACGGGCCCGAAAAGGGGGTGGGGCTCGGCCACAAGGCGGAGCCTAAGCCCCTCCTCCTCGCCCAGGGAGAGGCCAAAAGCGCGCAGCAAGGCCTCCCCTTCCTCCCGGGAGAGGGCGCGCTTCCCCTCCACGAGCCTCCTCGCCTCCTCCAGGCGGAGGTCCTGGAAGTCGGGGAAGAAGAGAGGCTCCTCCCGCCACCGCCTGTAGCCCCAGGCCCGGGCGAGGGCGATGGCCGCGGACTCGGGGAAGCGGTAGACGGGGACGGAGCCCAGGACCCGGGCCCGCCCCGAGGAAAGCCCCATGAGGCAGGCCAGGTAGGTCTTCCCTCCCCGCACCTCCCGCAAAAGCCCCAGCACCTCCTCCTCCGGGGCGAAGCCCATGGGCACGAAGAGGAGGAAGACGCTCCCCGCGTCGCTCGCCTCCGCCTCGGCGAGGGCCCGGCGGAAGGCCTCGAGGTCGGCCGTGGAGCCCAGGTCCACGTGCTCCACCTCCATCCCCCCTTCCTTCAGGGCCTCGAGGGCCAGGTTGGAGGGGCCGGAGGCGTTGGAGATGAGGCGCACCCGCCCGTTCTCCGGCAAGGGGCCCTGGGCCAAAAGGAGGGCCACGTCAAAGGCCTCCTCCAGGCTGTTGGCCCGCACCACCCCCGCCTGGGCGAAGAGGGCCCTGACCAAGGGGTCGCGGGAGGGGTGGACCGCCAGGATGGGCTTTTTCTTCCCGATCCTGCGGGCGAGGCGGGAGAAGCGCCGGGGGTTGCCGAAGTGCTCCAGGTAAAGGAGGATGACCCGGGTCCGCTCGTCCTCCTCCCAGAACTGGAGGAGGTCGTTGGAGGAGATGTCCGCCTTGGCCCCAAGCGAGACGAAGCTCGCCACGCCGAGGCCCATCTCCTCGGCGAAGGCCAGCACCGCCCGGCCCAGGGTGCCGGACTGGCTGGAGATGGCCAAAGGCCCCTCCTTGGGTAGGGGGGCGAGGCCCGCCGCCAGGCGCACCCCGGGGTGGGTGTGGACGAGGCCCAAGGAGCCCGGGCCCAAAAGGCGCATCCCCAGCCGCCTCGCCTTGTCCGCCAGGGCCTGGGCCTCCTTAGGGGTGAAGCCCGTGGTGAGGACGATGGCCCCCCGCGCTCCCCGGCGCCCCGCGGCCTCGAGGGCCTCCGGGACCCGCTCCTTGGGCACGGCCACCACCACGAGGTCCACGGGCCCGGGGACGCTCTCCAGGCTGGGGTAGGCGAGGAGGGGCCCCACGGTCCCCCCCTCCCTCCCGATGGCCTCGTTCACCGGGAAGACCGGCCCCTGAAAGCGGCCGAAGATGAGGTTTTCCAGGACGCGGTAGCCGATGCTCTCCGGGTCGCGGCTCGCCCCCACCACCGCCACCCCCCGGGGGAAGAAGAAGGGGTGGAGGCTGGCGATGGTGGAGACCTTCTCCCGCCACTCAAAGCGCCGGGCCGTCTCCTCCTCCATGAGGATCTCAAACTCCACTTCCACCTCCCCACCCTCCCGGTGGGCCCGGACGCGGAAGCCGCTTTCCATAAAAACGCTTAGCATTTGCTTGTTCTCCGCCAGGACGAAGGCCTGGAAGCGGCGCACCCCCCGTTTGGCGGCGATGAGGGCCAGGCGCTCCAGAAGGAGGGTGCCGAGGCCCTTCCCCTGGAAGGCGTCGTCCACCAGGAAGGCCACCTCGGCGGTGTCCTCCCCCTTGAGGCGCACGTACTCCCCCGTGGCCACCAGCCGGGGAGGGTCCCCGGCGAGGACGATGAGGGTCACCTTTTCCTCCTCGGGCTTGGCGGAGAGGAGGAGCTCCGCGGCCTTCTCCGGGGAGATGGGGGAGAAGAAGCGCATGCGCAAGGACTCTGGCGATAGCCGCTTCAGGAACTCCACGAAGAGGGGAAGGTCCTGCCGGCTGGCCCGGCGCAAGAGGGCCGTGCGCCCATCCTTCAGGAGGATGGGGCCTTCCTCGAGGCCGTACTGGGGGGTGGGGGGCGGGACGTAGCCCATGCCCCTATTTTCCCCTAAAGGGCTCGTGCCCCCGCACCACCAGGAGCCGGACCCCGTGGGCCAAAAGAAGGGCTCGGTAGCGGAGGGCCCTTTCCAGGCCGGGGGGCTTGCCGTGGACGGGCCTTCCCTTCTCCCCGGGGAAGAGGAAGTAGCCCTCGGGAAGGAGGACCAAAAGCCCCTCCCGGGCGCGGCGCGCCCCCCTTAGCGCCGCCTTTAGGAAGGCCTCCTCCGCCCCTTGGGTCAAGAGGACGTAGGTGCTCCCCCAAGGAGCGGGGGGCGGGAGGGGGGCTGCGGGGCTTGGGGCGAGGCGGGCGAGGAGCTCCAGGGCCCGCCTCAGGTGGGCCTTCCCCCGGCCCAGGGGGAGGACCTCCGAGGCGGAAAGCCCGTACCTTTCCCCCCGCCTTTCCGCCTCGAGGAGGAGCCCGAGGGCGAGGCTTGCCGCGTGGTCCAGGTAGCTCGGGTGGAGGCTTTGCGTGTCCACGTGGAGGAAGAGGCCACCTTCCAGCCTCCTTTCCACCTCCCGCACCACGGGGCGCCCCAGGCGGAGGCTCGCCTTGCGGGCGAGGAGCCTCAAGGGGTCCCCGGGGCGGTAGGGACGGAGGCCTACCGCCTCCAGGGGGTCTTGGAGCCCCCAGGGGGCCCGCCTTCCCTCCAGGAAGAAGGCGGGGGCGGGAAGGAGGGGGGGAAGGGGCCTTAGGGCGGGGTAGACCAGGGCCTCTCCCAAAGGGAGGGCGAGCCGCCTCTCCCCCAGGCCGAGGACCCCCCGCGCCCGGAGCTGGAGGGCGGGCAGGGGGTGCGCCCCCCGGCGGCGGTAGCGGTAGGGGAGGGAAAGCCCAAGCTTCGCCCTCCCCCAGGCGAGGGCCAAGGCCTTCCTGGGGGCGAGGCCCAGGGCCGCCGAACCCCCCACCTCCACCTGGAGGAGGACGGGGAGGGGGGCCTGGACCTCCACCTCCACCCGGCCCTCCCCCGCTCTCCCGGGAAAGCCCGGGGGGAACCCGTGGACCTTGGCCTTCGCCCGAAGCCAGCGGGGGGCCAAGGCCAGGGCGAGGAGAAGGAGGAGGGCGAGGGCGCCCATCTACCCCGCCTCCACCGGGGCCGGCACCGCCTCCAGGGCCTCCTCCACCAGGCCCTCGGGGGTGAGGCCGGAAAGCTCGGCCTCGAGGGCGAGCAAAAGCCGGTGGGGAATGGCCGCCCGGAAGGCGGCCTTCAAGTCCTCAGGTAAGACGAAGCCCCGCCCCTCCAGAAGGGCCAGGGCCTGGGCCAGGCGCTCCACCTGGAGGAGCGCCCGGGGGGAGGGGCCAAGCCGCACCCCCTCCCGCCCTCGGAGGAATCGGGCCAGGGCGAGGAGGTAGTCCGTGAGCTCCTCCTCCACCCGCACCCGCCGCACCTCCCGCCTCAGGGCCAGGACCTCCTCGGCGTCCGTGACCGGGGCCAGGCCCTCCAGGGGGTCTTGGCCCCTCAGGGCCTCTAGAAGGGCCTTCTCGTCGGGGTAGCCCAGGGCGAGCCGCGCGGCGAAGCGGTCCCGCTGGGCCACGGGGAGGGGGAAGGTGCCCTCCTCCTCCACGGGGTTTTGCGTGGCCAGGACGAAGAAGGGCTCGGGGAGGGGGTGGGTCTTTCCCTCCAGGGTCACCTGGCCCTCCCCCATGGCCTCCAGGAGGGCCGACTGGGTGCGGGGGGTGGCCCGGTTCAGCTCGTCCACCAGGAGGACCTGGGCGAAAATGGGGCCCTGCTCCCAGACCAGGCTCCCCTCCCGGTAGAGGTAGACCCCGGTGAGGTCCTGGGGGAGGAGGTCTGGGGTCATCTGGATCCGGCCGAAGGAGAGGCCCAGGACCCGGGCCAGGGCCTTGGCGAAGGTGGTCTTCCCCGTGCCCGGCACGTCCTCCAGGAGGAGGTGCCCCCCGAAGAGGAGGGCGGCGAGGGCGAGCCTTAAGGTCTCCTCCCGGAGGAGGACCCGGCCCCTTAGGGCGCTTTGGACCCTTTCGTAGAGCATAGCTCCAGGATACGCAGGGCGAGGGCCTCCGCCTCCTCCGCCTCCTCCCTCTCGGCCTTCCCCCCGTAGCGCACGGGAAGGTAGAGGGCGGTGAGGCGGGCGAGGAGGGGATGGGCCTCGGGGAAGGCCGCCTCCACCCGCTTCCCGTACTCCACGGGGCCTTCGGCGGGACGCCTAGGGAGCCCGGCCCCCTTTAGGGCCTCGAGGGCCTCCAGGTAGGCCCGGCGCACCCGGCTTGCGGGGAGGGACCTCTGGAAAGCCCTGGGGAAGGGGAAGGCCGCCCCCTCGCCTTCCCCGCCCTCGCCTCCCCGCCCCCGCCAGGCCCAGGCCAAGAGGGCGAGGAGGAGGGCCAGGGTAAAGAGGGCGGAAAGCCCGGCCAGGGCGATCCCCACCTCCCCCAGGGCCCTGGGCCCGTGTACCCATTCCACAGGGCCCTGGGAAGGGGGCGAAGAGGGCGGAGGGCCTACCCCCTGGCCTCCGGCCCCCTCCCCGCCCCCGAGGCTTCCCAGCAGGAAGAAGAGGCCGAGGAGAAGGGGCAGGGCGAGGAGGAGAGGGAGGAGGTGGAGGCCGCGGAAGAGGGGGAGGCCCCTTCTCCTACCCAGGAGGAGAAGGCCCAGGGCCAGGAGGAGGGCCAGGGCGAGGGGGAGGGCGTGGGCCAGGAGGCGGTCCACCACCCCCACCCAGAGGGGAAAGCCCCCCTCCGGGGGCAGGTAGGCCACACTCCCCCCGGGCCCCCCGGCCTCCCCGGGGCTTGCCCGGAAGGTGGGGGCGCGGGCGGAAAGGGAAAGCGCCGGAAGGCCCGGCAGGGAAAGGTGGCCGAGCCCAAACCCCAAGGCAGCAAGGAAAAGGGGAAGAAGGGGCCCCAAGGGGCCCACCCCCTCCACCCGGGCGAGGAGGTGGAACCCGTGGAGGAGGCCCAAGAGGCCCAAGCCCCAAGGCCCCAAGGAGAGGGCGAGGGGCAGGAGCCAAAGGGGGCCCAGAGGCCCTTTTCCCGGCTCAGGTAGAGCCCGAAGAGGAGGAGGGCCAAGGAGGTCTTGGCCCAAAGAAGGGGCCAGCCCACCTGGGGGGCGTGAAGGAAGCCCGGGAGGAAGGCGAGCCGCAGGAAGCCCTCCGGGTAAAACCTCCGCCCGAGGAGGAGGAGGGGAGGGCCGAGAAGGGTGGGAAGCCCGGCGCCCAGGGCCAGGAGGAGAAGAACCCAGCCCAGGAGAAAGCCGACCAAAGCGTGCCTCATACCCTTTTCGGTCCACCAGCCCCGGTAAGTCCCAAAGGGGCCTCTTACCGGGGCCCCGAGGGTGCCCTCCCTTCCCTCTGAGCGCCCGGGGGGCGTGGGCTAGGGCCTAGTTTCCTCCGGTAGAGGGAGTTCCGCAAGGGTGTAAACTGCACTCTATGCTCCGGCTGGACACCCGTTACCTCCCCGGCTTTTCCGAGGCCCTAGAGGCCCACCGGGAGGCCCTCCTCCGGGCCCGGGAAAGCCTTTTGGCCAAGCGTGGGGACAAGGCCCAGATGCTCGGCTGGATGGACCTCCCCGAGGACACGGAGACCCTGAGGGAGATCCGCCGCTACCGGGAGGCGAACCCCTGGGTGGAGGACTTCGTCCTCATCGGCATCGGGGGAAGCGCCCTGGGGCCTAAGGCCCTCGAGGCCGCCTTCAACGAGAGCGGGGTGCGCTTCCACTACCTGGACCACGTGGAGCCCGAGCCCATAAAGAGGCTCCTCCGCACCTTGGACCCCAGGAAGACCCTGGTGAACGCCGTCTCCAAGTCGGGGTCCACGGCGGAGACCCTGGCGGGCCTCGCCGTCTTCCTGAAGTGGCTCAAAGGGCACCTGGGGGAGGAC
Source organism: Thermus parvatiensis (assembly GCF_001535545.1). GTDB lineage: Bacteria > Deinococcota > Deinococci > Deinococcales > Thermaceae > Thermus > Thermus parvatiensis. Next base: position 53,060 of record NZ_CP014141.1, read on the forward strand.
TGGCGGCGGCACCTCGTGGTGACCACCGACCCCAAGGAGGGCCCTTTGCGCGCCTTCGCCGAGCGGGAGGGGCTCAAGGCCTTTCCCATTCCCAAGGAGGTGGGCGGGCGCTTCTCCGTCCTCTCCCCCGTGGGGCTTCTCCCCTTGGCCTTCGCCGGCGCCGACCTGGACGCCCTCCTCATGGGGGCCCGCAAGGCCAACGAGACCGCCCTCGCCCCCCTCGAGGAGAGCCTTCCCCTGAAGACCGCCCTCCTCCTCCACCTCCACCGCCACCTCCCCGTCCACGTCTTCATGGTCTACTCGGAGAGGCTAAGCCACCTCCCCAGCTGGTTCGTCCAGCTCCACGACGAGTCCTTGGGGAAGGTAAACCGCCAAGGCCAGAGGGTGGGCACCACCGCGGTCCCCGCCCTCGGCCCCAAGGACCAGCACGCCCAGGTCCAGCTCTTCCGCGAGGGCCCCCTGGACAAGCTCCTCGCCCTGGTCATCCCCGAGACCCCCCTGGAGGACCTGGAGATCCCAGAGGTGGAGGGCCTCGAGGCCGCCTCCTTCCTCTTCGGCAAGAGCTTCTTCCAGCTCCTGAAGGCCGAGGCCGAGGCCACCTACCAGGCCCTGGCCGAGGGGGGGCAGAGGGTCTACGCCCTTTACCTCTCCCAGGTTTCCCCCTACGCCGTGGGCTGGCTCATGCAGCACCTCATGTGGCAGACCGCCTTCCTGGGGGAGCTTTGGGGGGTGAACGCCTTTGACCAGCCCGGGGTGGAGCTTGGCAAACGGCTCACCCTCGCCCTTCTCCGGCAGGAGGGGTAGGGGAAGGCGCGGTGGAAGCGTGGAAATAAGTTTGTGATATCCTTTACTTTAGGAGGCCCGTATGGACCGCCTGAGCTATATTGGCATCCAACCCAAGAAACAGATTTTTTGGAACACGGTTTCCCCCGTTCTGGTGGAGCACACCCTGGCCCGGGGGAAGGCCTTTTGGCCCACAAGGGGCCCTTGGTGGTGGACACCACCCCCTACACCGGGAGAAGCCCCAAGGACAAGTTCGTGGTGCGGGAGCCCGAGGTGGAAGGGGAGATCTGGTGGGGGGAGGTGAACCAGCCCTTCTCCCCTGAGGCCTTCCAGGCCCTCTACGAAAGGGTGGCCGCCTACCTCTCCGAGCGGGACCTCTACGTCCAGGACCTCTACGCCGGGGCCGATCGGCGCCACCGCCTGGGGGTGCGGGTGGTGACGGAAAGCCCCTGGCACGCCCTCTTCGCCCGCAACATGTTCCTCCTGCCCCGTCACTTCCCCGAGGACGACGAGGTGGAGGCCTTCCGCCCGGGCTTCACCGTGGTCCACGCCCCCTACTTCCAGGCGGACCCCGAGCGGGACGGCACCCGGAGCGAGGTCTTCGTGGGGATCAGCTTTCAGAGGAGGCTCATTCTCATCGTGGGCACCAAATACGCCGGGGAGATCAAGAAGAGCGTCTTCACCGTGATGAACTACCTCATGCCCAAGCGGGGGGTCTTCCCCATGCACGCCTCGGCCAACGTGGGGAAGGAGGGGGACGTGGCGGTCTTCTTCGGGCTTTCCGGGACCGGCAAGACCACCCTCTCCACCGATCCGGAGCGCCCCTTGATCGGCGACGACGAGCACGGCTGGAGCGAAGAGGGGGTTTTCAACTTTGAGGGCGGATGCTACGCCAAGGTGATCCGCCTCTCCCCGGAGCACGAACCCCTGATCTACAAGGCCTCCAACCAGTTTGAGGCCATCCTGGAGAACGTGGTGGTGAACCCGGAAACCCGCCGGGTGGAGTGGGACGACGACTCCAAGACGGAAAACACCCGCTCCTCCTACCCCATCGCCCACCTGGAGAACGTGGTGGAGTCGGGGAGGGCGGGGCATCCCAGGGCCATCTTCTTCCTCTCCGCCGACGCCTACGGGGTGCTTCCCCCCATCGCCCGGCTTTCCCCGGAAGAGGCCATGTACTACTTCCTCTCGGGCTACACCGCCCGGGTAGCGGGGACGGAGCGGGGGGTCACGGAGCCCAAGGCCACATTCTCCGCCTGCTTCGGGGCGCCCTTCCTCCCCATGCACCCCGGGGTCTACGCCAGGATGCTGGGGGAGAAGATCAAGGAGCACGCCCCCCGGGTCTACCTGGTGAACACCGGCTGGACCGGGGGGCCTTACGGGGTGGGGCGGCGCTTCCCCTTGCCCGTGACCCGGGCCCTCCTGAAGGCGGCCCTCTCCGGGGCCTTGGAGAACGTCCCCTACCGCAGGGACCCCGTCTTCGGGTTTGAGGTGCCCCTGGAAGCCCCCGGCGTGCCCCAGGAGCTCTTAAACCCCCGGGAGACCTGGGCGGACAAGGAGGCCTACGACCAGCAGGCGCGGAAGCTCGCCCACCTCTTCCAGGAAAACTTCCAGAAATACGCCTCGGGGGTGGCCAAGGAGGTGGCCGAGGCCGGGCCCCGCACCGAGTGATGCCTTCCCTCCAAGACCTCTACGCCGCCTTCCGCCGCATCGCCCCCTACACCCACCGCACCCCCCTCCTCACCTCCCGCCTCCTGGACGGGCTCCTTGGCAAGCGCCTCCTCCTCAAGGCCGAGCACCTGCAGAAGACGGGGAGCTTCAAGGCCCGGGGGGCGCTTTCCAAAGCCCTCACCCTGAAGGCCCCCAAGGGGCTTCTCGCCGTATCCAGCGGCAACCACGCTCAGGGGGTGGCCTATGCCGCCAAGGTGCTCGGGGTGAAGGCCCTCATCGTCATGCCCGAGGACGCGAGCCCCTACAAGAAAGCCTGCGCCTGGGCCTACGGGGCCGAGGTGGTGGACCGGGGGGTGACGGCAAAGAACCGGGAGGAGGTGGCCCGGGCCCTTCAGGAGAAAACGGGCTACGCCCTGATCCACCCCTTTGACGACCCCTTGGTCATCGCCGGGCAGGGGACGGCGGGGCTTGAGCTTCTGGCCCAGGCGGGGAAGCGGGGCGTCTTCCCCGAGGCCGTCCTCGCCCCCGTGGGGGGCGGGGGGCTCCTCGCCGGAATCGCCACGGCGGTGAAGGCCCTCTCCCCCACAACCCTCGTCCTCGGGGTGGAGCCTGAGGCCGCGGACGACGCCAGGAGGAGCCTGGAGGCGGGAAGGATCCTCCGCCTGGAAGCGCCCCCCAGGACCCGGGCGGACGGGGTGCGGACGCTAAGCCTGGGGGAGCACACCTTCCCCATCCTCAAGGAGAAAGCGGACGGGATCCTTGTGGTGAGCGAGGAGGCCCTCCTCGAGGCGGAGCGCCTCCTCTTCACCCGCACCAAGCAGGTGGTGGAGCCCACGGGGGCCCTTCCCCTGGCCGCGGTGCTGGAGCACGGGGCGAGGCTTCCCCAAACCCTCGCCCTCCTCCTCTCCGGGGGCAACCGGGACTTCTCTCCCTAGGGGGGCGGGGTAAGCTGACCCCGTGATCGTCAAGGAAGGCCTCCTACCCATAGAGGAAGTGGCCGCCAAGCTCAGCCTGGACCGGGACCGGCTTTACCTCTACGGCCCCTACATGGCCAAGGTCCTGGGGGAGCCCCCAAAGGCCAAGGGCAAGCTGGTCCTCGTCACGGCCATCACCCCCACGCCGGCGGGGGAAGGCAAGACCACCACGGCCATCGGCCTCGTGGACGCCCTCTGGCGCCTGGGGAAGCGGGCGGCCTTGGCCCTGAGGGAGCCCTCCTTGGGCCCGGTCTTCGGGGTGAAGGGCGGGGCCACGGGGGGAGGAAGGGCCCGCGTGGAGCCCCGGCACGAGATCAACCTCCACTTCACCGGGGACTTCCACGCGGTGACCAGCGCCGTGAACCTCCTGAACGCCCTTTTGGACAACCACCTGCACCAAGGGAACGAGCTCGGCATAGACCCAAGGCGCATAGAGCTCAAGCGGGCCATTGACATGAACGACCGGGCCCTGCGCCACATCGTCTTGGGCCTTGGGGGCAAAGCCCACGGGGTGCCCCGGGAAGGGGGGTTTGAGCTCACCGTGGCCAGCGAGGTCATGGCCCTCATGAGCCTGGCCCGGGACTTCCAGGACCTGAAACGCCGCCTCGGCCGGATACGGGTGGCCTTCACCTACGAGGGCAAGCCCGTCTACGCCGAGGACCTTATGGCGGTGGGGGCCATGGCCGCCCTCCTCCGGCAGGCCTTCCTCCCCAACCTGGTGCAGACCGCCGAGGGCAACCCCGCCTTCATTCACATGGGGCCCTTCGGCAACATCGCCCACGGGACGAACTCCCTGAGGGCAAGCCTCTTCGCCTTGGGCCTTGCGGACCTCGTGGTGCAGGAGGCGGGTTTCGCCACCGACCTCGGCCTGGAGAAGTTCATGAACGTGGTGGCCCGCACCACGGGCCTCGTCCCCGAGGCGGTGGTCCTGGTGGCCACGGTGCGGGCCCTCCGCTACCACGGGGGGCAGGACGCCTACGGGATGCCGGACCCGAAGGCGGTGAAGGCGGGCCTCGCCAATCTGGAAAAGCACGTGGAGAACGTGGAGCTTTTCGGCTACAAGCCCGTGATCGCCCTAAACCGCTTCCCCCAGGACGTGCCGGAGGAGATCGCCCTGGTGCGGGCCTTCGCCGAGGAAAGGGGCCTCCCTTCGCCCTAAGCGAGGTGTACGCCAAGGGAGGCGAGGGCGGCTTAGAGCTCGCCGAAAGGGTCTTGGAGGCCCTCTCCCTGCCCCACGCCTACCGGCCCCTCTACCCCCTGGAAGCCCCCTTGGAGGAGAAGGTGGCCATCATCGCCAAGGAGGTGTACGGGGCCGAGGGGGTGGAGTGGAGCGAGGAGGCCAAGCGGGCCCTTAGAGCGGCCAAGAAGGAGGGGTGCGAGGCCTTGCCCGTGGTCATGGCCAAGGCCGCCACCTCTCTCTCCGACAACCCCAGGCTCCGGGGAAGGCCCCGGGGCTTCACCGCGCGGGTCACGGACCTGAAGTGCCGCCTGGGGGCAGGCTTCGTGGTGGTCTACATGGGGGGGATAGAGACCCTCCCCGGCCTCCCCAAGACCCCCCAGGCCTTCGGGATTGACGTGGACGAGGAGGGGAGCATCCGGGGGATGGACTACTGAAAGACCCCACCGCGGCATAGGCCGCGGTGGGGGCCCCAAAAAGGAGCGGGCGCTTTAGATCCCGTGCTGGTCCGCCCGTTGCTTCTCCACGGGAAGCCCCGTGGCCCCGTGGAAGGCCTCCACCTCCTCCAAAAAGCGGCGGAAGAGGTAGAGGGCATCGTGGGGGCCCGGGGCGGCCTCGGGGTGGTACTGGACGGAGAAGACGGGGTAGCGGGCGTGGGCCATGCCCTCGAGGGTCCCGTCGTTCAGGTTCACGTGGGTGGGGCGGAAGTCCTTGAGGGAGTCAATGTCCACGGCGTAGCCGTGGTTCTGGCTGGTGATCTCAATCTTGCCCGTCTGCAGGTTCTTCACCGGGTGGTTCGCCCCCCGGTGGCCGAACTTCATCTTGAAGGTCCGCCCCCCGCCGCCAGGGCCAAGAGCTGGTGCCCCAGGCAGATGCCGAAGGTGGGCAGAAGCCCCATGAGCTTCCAGATGGTTTCGTGAGCGTAGCGGGGCATGGTGGGGTCGCCGGGCCCGTTGGAGATGAGGAGGCCGTGGGGCTCCAAGGCCATGATCTGGTGGGCCGGGGTCTTCCCGGGGACCACGATGACCTCAAAGCCGAGGGCGGCCAGGTTCTCCACGATGGCGTGCTTGATGCCGAAGTCCATGACCACGATGCGCCGCCCCGACTTCAGGGTGGGCCAGGCGTAGGGCAGGGGGGTGGAGACCTCGGGGGTCATGTCCCGGCCGTCAATGTCCGTCCAGGCCTGGGCCTCCCGGCGGAGGGCCTCCAGCTCCTCCTCCGTGAAGGCGTGGTCGGGGGCGCCGAAGAGGCTCGCATGGGCGATGGTCCCCTTCAGGACCCCGCCCTCCCGGATCTTCCGCACCAGGGCCCTCGTGTCTATGCCCTCAATCCCCACCACCCCGTAGAACTCCATGAACTCCCCGATGGTTTGCTGGGCCCGCGGGTTGGAGGCGATGCGGCTGAACTCCTTGGCCACAAAGCCCTTCACCCAGGGGCGGTTGGACTGCATGTCGTAGACGTTCACCCCATAGTTGCCCTGGTGAGGGTAGGTCATGACCACGATCTGCCCGTGGTAGCTGGGATCGGTCATGATCTCCTGGTAGCCGGTCTGGGCGGTGTTGAAGACCACCTCCCCCACGGTCTTTCCCCGGGCGCCGAAGGCGTAGCCGTGGTAGACGGTCCCGTCTTCCAGGACCAAAACGGCGCGCTCCTTCACTCCAGCCATTCCTCCTCCTCTATCCCCGCTTGCCTCAGGATGCGCTTTAGAAGGTCCACGCCAATCTCCCCTCGGTGGGGATTGGGCAAGACCAGGCGGATGGACCCCCGCACCATGAACTGGTGCCTGCCCCCCCCGTGTAGGGCCCAGAAAATCCCAAGGCCTTAAGCCTGGCCACGAGCTCCCTCCGGGAAACGGGCCTAAGCCGCCTCGCCATGGGGTAGCTCAATGCGGACTTCGCCCAAGGGCGGGGGGGTCTCACCCCGGGAGAGCAGAAAGAGAAGCCAGTCCTCCAGGGCCGCCTGCAGGTTGGCCTCGCACTCCTTTAAGCTCTTCCCCGTGGCCCAGACCCCGGGGAGGTCGGGGATCTCCCCATAATAGGGCTCCTCATCGGCGATGAGCTCGTAGCGGGCCCGGGCCATGGCCTCCTCAAGGTAGCGGGTCAGGGTGCCCATCCTGTCCATTCTAGCCCCGGGAAGCCCCTGGGGAAAACTCCTTGATGACGGCGATCTCACGGCAGTTCTCGTAGAAGGGGCAGGCGTTGCACTCGCTCCAGACCTTGGGGGGAAGGGCCTCCCGGCTCGTGACCCGGTAGCCGAGGGCGCGGAAGAAGTTCACCTGTAAGGTCCAGGCGAAGACCCGAGGAAGCCCCAAATCCCGCGCCTCCCTCTCCGCCCCCAGGACGAGCCAGCGGCCCAGGCCCTGGCCCTGCCTTGTGGGGTGCACGGCGAGGCCGCGAATCTCGGCAAGGTCCCGCCAGAGGACGTGGAGGGCCACGGTGCCCACGATCTTTCCGTCTTCGTCCTCGAGGACCCAAAAGTCCCGGATGTTCTCGTAGAGGTGGCTATGGCTCCTCACCAGCATCAGGCCCTTTTCCGCCCAGTAGCGGATGAGCCAGTAGATGGCGTCCACGTCGCTTAAGCGCGCCTTCCTGAGCTCCACCCCCGCTTCAGGGCGCACCTCGGGGAGCGCTACCGTGGGAAGCTCCAGTTCAATCAAGGCCCACCTCCTTCTTGGCCTCCTCTAGCCTCTCCCGCACCGCCATAGGGGCCGTGCCGCCATAGGAGCGGCGCCTATGGATGGCGGTCTCCAGGCGGAGGAGGGGGAGGGCATCCGCGGCGAAGAGGGGGTGGTGGGTTTGAAGCTCCTCGAGGGTGAGGTCTTTTAGAGGCCGCCCCTCCTCCACCAACCTCCTCACAAGCCGCCCCACCACGTGGTGGGCCTCCCTAAAGGGAAGCCCCTTTTCCGCCAGGTAGTCGGCAAGCTCCGTGGCCAGGGCATAACCCTCCTCCGCCGCCCGCCACATCCTTTCCCGGTTCCACGTAAGCCCGGGGAGCATGGCGGCGAGGAGCTTTAGGCTATCCCGGTAGGTGGCGAGGGCGTCCAAAAGGGGCTCCTTGTCCTCTTGCAGGTCCTTGTTGTAGGCCAAGGGAAGCCCCTTGATCACGGTGGAAAGCCCCACCAAGGCCCCGAGGATCCTTCCCGCCTTGGCCCGGATGAGCTCCAGGATGTCCGGGTTCTTCTTCTGGGGCATGATGGAAGACCCGGTGGCGAAGGCGTCGGGCACCTCCACGAAGCCGAACTCCTCGGTGCTGTAGAGGATGAGCTCCTCCGCCATGCGGGAGAGGTGGAGCATGCCGATGTTCAAGGCGGAAAGGACCTCCAGGGCGAAGTCCCGGGAGGCCACCGCGTCCAGGGAGTTCCGCATGGGGGCCTTGAAGCCAAGCTCCCTGGCGGTGAAGTGGCGGTCTATGGGGAAGCCCGTCCCCGCGAGGGCCGCCGCCCCCAGGGGGCTTTCGTCCAAGCGCTCCTTGGCGTCCCTAAGCCGGCCGGCGTCCCGGGTGAGCATCTCGTAGTAGGCCAAGAACCAGTGGGAAAGGAGCACCGGCTGGGCCCGTTGCAGGTGGGTGTAGCCGGGGAGGACATGGAGGGGCTCTAAGTGCCTCTCCGCCTCCCGCACCAGGGCGCGCCGCACGGCAAGGAGGGCCTCCAGGAGCTCCGCAATGGCCCCCTTCAGGAAGAGGCGCAGGTCAGTGGCCACCTGGTCGTTGCGGCTCCTGGCGGTATGGAGCTTGCCCCCCGGGGGGCCTACAAGTTCTATGAGGCGGGCCTCGAGGTTCATGTGGACGTCCTCAAGCTCCTCCCGCCAGGGGAAGGTGCCCGCCTCAATCTCCTCCTCTATCCGGTCCAGCCCCTTGAGGATGGCCTCAAGCTCCTCCGCGCTCAGGAGGCCCACGGCGTGGAGCATGCGGGCGTGGACCCGGTTCTGCCACAGGTCCTCCCGCCAAAGGGCCCGGTCAAAGGCAAGGGAGGCGTTGAAGCGGGCCGCAAGGGCATCCGGCCCCTCCCCGAAGCGCCCCCCCCAGGTCCTATGCGCCATGGCCCTCCCTCTCCACAAGGGCCCTCACCCGGAGGCGCAGGGCCTGGATCTTGATGAAGCCTTCGGCGTCCTTCTGGTCGTAGCCGCCCGCCTCGTCAAAGGAAACCAGGTCCTGGCGGTAGAGGCTCTTCGGGGCCTTCCTTCCCACCACGTAGACGTTCCCCTTGTAGAGCTTGAGCCGGGCCACCCCGGTGACGCTCTTGGCCACGTGGTCAAAGTAGGCCTGGAGGGCCTCCCGTTCGGGAGCGTACCAGAAGCCGTAGTAGACGAGCTCGGCGTACTTGGGGGAGAGCATGTCCCTTTGGTGGAGGACCTCCCGGTCTAGGGTGAGGCTTTCCACCGCCCGCCTGGCGTGGTAGAGGATCGTTCCCCCGGGGTCTCGTAGACCCCCCGGGACTTCATGCCCACGAAGCGGTTCTCCACCAGGTCCACCCGGCCCACCCCGTGGCGGCCTCCGATCTCGTTGAGCCTTTGCAGCAGGGCTGCCGGGGAGAGCCGTTCCCCGTTCACCGCCACGGGATCCCCCCGCTCAAACTCCACCTCCACGTACTCCGGGGCATCGGGGGCTTCCTCGGGGTCCACGGTCATGCGGAACATCCCCTTGGGGGGTTCGGCCCAGGGGTCCTCGAGGACCCCTCCCTCGTAGGAAATATGCAGGAGATTGGCGTCCATGGAATAAGGTTTCTCCTGGGTCACGGGAACGGGGATGCCGTGGGCCTCGGCATAGGCGATCATCTCCTGCCGGCCCTTGAAGCTCCACTCCCGCCAGGGGGCGATCACCCGGATGTCGGGCTTCAGGGCGTAGGCGGTGAGCTCAAAGCGCACCTGGTCGTTTCCCTTACCCGTGGCCCCGTGGGAGATGGCCTCCGCCCCTTCCTCCTCGGCGATCCTCACCAGGTACTTGGCGATGAGGGGCCTTGCGATGGAGGTGCCGAGGAGGTAGTACCCCTCGTACACCGCCCCGGCGCGGAACATGGGGAAGACGAAGTCCCGCACGAACTCTTCTCTCAGGTCCAGGGCGATGGCCTTGGAGGCCCCGGTCCTGAGGGCCTTTTGCCGGGCCTCCTCCACCTCCTCCCCCTGGCCGATGTCCGCGGTGAAGGCGATGACCTCGGCCTTGTAGGTTTCCTTGAGCCACTTGAGGATGATGCTGGTATCCAGCCCGCCGGAGTATGCCAAGACGATCTTCATGTCCCTCCCAGTATAGCCCCTCGAGGGGGCGTGCATAAGTATACATGAACAAACCCGCGCCATAACCTACCCCTTGACGCCCTCCCACAGCAAGGTTAGGATTGGCCCCGGAAACTGCGAGAAGGAGGTGCTGTATGACCCACACCTATAGGCCTAGGCCCCGGTCGCAAAGGATCCCTTTCGTTAGGGGTGATTTATGAGAAAAGCGTTAGGGCTCGGGCTGTTACTGGGCGCCCTCCTCCTGGCGGGCTGCGGCCAGGACACCGTCAAGCCCAGCGTCACCATCACCGCCCCCCAGGACGGCGCCACCGTCAACCAGGACACCCTCACCGTCCAAGGCACCGCCCAGGACAACGTCCGCGTAAACCGGATCACCTACCAGCTCAACAACGGCCAGGAACAAGAGGTCCCCATCACCCCAGGAACCTCCGTCAACTTCGCCTTCACCCTCACCCTCCAGCAGGGCCAAAACACCATCACCGTCCACGCCTACGACCAGGCCAACAACAAGGGTAGCGCCACAGTCCAGGTAACCTACGACCCGACTCCAGCCCCAGATACTCAAAAGCCCACCATCACCATCACCCAACCCCAGGACGGAAGCACGGTCAACACCCCCCAGGTCACCGTCCAAGGCTCCGCCCAGGACAACACCCAGGTGGCCCGCATCACCTATCAACTCAACGGCGGCCAGGAACAGCAGATCACCATCACCCCCGGACCAAACGTCTCCTTCCAGTTCCAAGTCACCCTCCAGCAGGGCCAAAACACCATCACCGTCCACGCCTACGACCAGGCCAACAACAAGGGTAGCGCCACAGTCCAGGTAACCTACGACCCGACTGCTGTACACAACCTTTCTGGTACGGTGGTCAGCGAGTACGCCGGCGGGCCCGTGGCCGGAAGCACGCTTAAGCTCTACAAAAACGGCAACCTGGTGGCCACGACCCTCTCCGGAGCCGATGGGAGCTTCAGCTTTGGCACCCTGGCCCCCGGCACCTACCGCCTCGAGGCCCAGAAGCCCGGCATGGCGGGAAGCGTTCTGGAGGGCATCCGGGTGCCGGAGATGACCAGCGTCACCCTCATTCAGCGCCAGGCCTTTGACGCCACCGCCACCACCACCCCGCCCACCCTCCTCATCACCCAGGACGGCACCCAATCCCTGGAAGGGGGTACCTTCACCAACACCATCCCCTTCCGGGTCCAGGTGGACACCACCAAGGACTACGTCCGTCCCATGCGCTACATCTACGTGGCCCTGGGCCGCACTCCGGGGTCGGCCTTCATCACCAACAGCGCCACCTGGACCCGCCAGGTGTTCAGCAACGTGGAGGACACCGGCAATCGCGCCCTCAGCGGTGCCAATGTGGCCGGCTTCGGCAGCGCCAGCGGGGAAACCGTTTACGTGGAGGTGGTGGCCTACGACTTCAACCTGAACCGCAGCCACTACCTGATTCCCATCACCTTTAAGAACACTTCGGCCAACCAGAACAACAACGTGAGCTCCCCCACCAGGGTGGCCGCCACCGCCATCACCCTGAGCCGGGCGGTGGGCTTCTTCAGCGTCAAAAGCCCAACTACCCTTAAGGTGCCGGTAGCCAAGGGCACAATGGGCGAGCTCACCCTGGACCCTGAGGCGGTACCGGAGGGAAGCAACCTCTACGTGGAGGTGCGCTGGTGCTACACCGCCACTGCCACCCCCTTCGCTTTTGACATCGAACGCTCCACCGACGGGACCAACTGGACCCGGGTGGGCACCGTGGGTGGGGCTAGAAGCAGCAGTTGCCCCGACAACCCTTTGGACCGCCCCTTCTTCTTCCGCGACGCCTCGCCCGACCTGACCCCCGGCCAGACCTACTACTACCGGGTAGTGGCCCGAGGGGCCAACCGCGCTGAAAGCCAGCGCTAGCTCCACTACCCCCCTACCCCCCTTCTTCGCCCCCCTCCTGAGCCCCGCGGACGAAAGCACGGGGGTCTCCCGCACGCCCGACTTCACCATCGGCCATCCGCAGCTGGGTATCGGTGCGGACGGGGCAGCTTACAACCTGGTCCTCTGGGACACCCTTACCGGGGACAGCGTGGCCTGGCAGAGCCTGGCGGGATATAACCTCCTGGTGGAGTTCGGCACCCCAGACAACGACATCCCCAGCGGGGAAGCCCTGGTCTATGGCTTCCATCCTCCCACGAACGGCGTGGTGTTCTTCACCGACACCGCCGGGATTATGGACCCGACAAAGCCCAACCGGGTGCCGGTGGACGTAACCCAGGGTACCGTGAGCATCCCCTACAACTTTGACGGCCTGGCCCAGCTCCCGGCCCTCCAGGCCCTGCGCTCCTACGCTTGGCAGCTCTACGTGGCCTACGCTTACAAGTACAACCCCGCGGAGAACTACCGGATCTCGGCCTACAGCGTCCAGACCTGGCCCAACACCGCCACCCCCTTCCGCATCAGCCGCACGGAAACCCAGGTCTTTGACTTCACCACGGGGCAGTAAGGAGGCATGATGAAGAACCTTCGCCTAACCCTTATCCTCGGTCTTGCCGCCCTGCTCGGGGCTTGCTCCACTCCGCCTAAGGGCGCCGCCCCCTCGGCCACCCTCGCTGTCTCGGAGGGCATCCGCCACTTCCGGGGGCAGGTGGTGGTGGGCTACCAGGACGAGGCCGCCCTCCAGACCGCCATCCAAAAGCTCCGGGCCAGGGAGATTGCCCGGATCCCCGAGCTCAAGGCCGCCCTCCTCCAGGTGGAGGGGGATGCCCTGAAGGCGAGCCGTAGCTTGAAGGGGCTTCGGGGGCTGCGCTTCGCCGAGCCCCACTTGGCCCAGGTCACCCCGCCCAGCGAGGACCCCGTGGAGCGTCCTCGCCAGGAAAGCAGCCTGGTGCCCCTGGCCAACCCCGCCGACCAGATTCTGGATGGGCTACCCCAGTACGCCCTGGACCCCCGCCACCTCGCCGCCAAGGCGGCCTGGGACAGGGGATTTGAGGGTGAGGGGGTGGTGGTGGCCATCATTGACGATCCCGCGGACGTAACCCACCCGGACCTGGCGGCCAACTGGGCCGGAAAGGCCTATGACCCCATGACCAATACCGTCTACACCGACGCAGAAGCCTGGGTTAACTTCATTGAGAGTTTGGACCCTGCCAACATCTCTCACGGCACCTTCGTAGCCTCCACGGTGAGCGCGGCAAAAGATGGCCAGGGCATCGCCGGCCTAGCCCCCAAGTCCAAGTTCCTACCCGTGGCCATATTCCAGCCTGACTACGTGGGGGATTTCTACGTAGCCCGGGGCATTGTCTGGGCGGTCAACAACGGAGCCCACATCCTCAACAACTCCTGGGGAGGCTTGGGCTACGGCAACCTGGTGAAGGAGGCCTTTGACTACGCCTTGGCCAACAACGTGGTGGTGGTGGCCAGCGCCGGGAACTCCTCCAAGGACGAGGTGCGCACCCCCGCGGGCTACCCGGGCATCATCGCCTCGGTGGCGGCAGACGGGAACCGCAACCGCGCCGACTTCTCCACCCACGGCCGCCACGTTTCCAGCGCTGCGCCCGGGGTGGATGTCCTCCTGGCCAACCCCACCTGGCTTGGGGGCGGATATGGCCTGATCTCGGGGACCTCCTTCTCCGGTCCCTATACCGCGGCCGCCGCCGCCCTGGTCAAGGGAGCCTGCCCGAGCGCTACCCCCTACCAGGTGCGCCGGGCCCTGGAGACCACCACCTGGGAAAAAACTTTTACCCGGGAAAAGGGCTGGGGGCACCTTAATGTCGGGAACCTGGCAAACCTCCTCAGCCAGGGTTGTACCGCTTTGCCGGTACCTGGCTCTGTGGTCAGGGTCAAGGTGGAGTACTTCAATGAAAATGGCCTCTTCCCTGGCCTTTTCGCCGATGTGATGCTCCGCGGCAAAGGCCTAAGGGCCGGGGATCCCGACGATCCCACCCCAGTTTACTGGGCCCGCACCGACATGAATGGGGAAGCCTGGTTCCACGAGATCGCCCCCGGGGAGTACGACATCTACGTGGCTGGGGCTGACCTCTCCCTCACAGGCGGGCTCCCCGAGGAGCGGGGCACCTTCGTGGGCACCCTGATAGCCACCTCCGGCTCCACAGCAGCTAACCCCGTCTTCAAGCTGGTGCGCCTGAACGCCACCGAGGTCAACCTCAACCCCACCGACCCCTACGAGCCCAACGACAGCCCATCCCAAGCCACGCCCATCGCCTACGGGATCACTACCCAGCTCGCCTACATCTTCAGCCAGCCCAGGGACTTTGACTTTTTCGCCTTCACCGGGACCGCAGGCGACGAGATTCGAGCCCGGGTCTACGCCAAGTCCAGCATCGGCGGCACCTTGGACTCCTACCTCTTCCTCCTGGACGCCGCGGGGAACGTCTTGGAGGAGAACGACGACCTGGTACCCGGCCAGATCACCGACTCCGAAATCACCTTTTCCCTGCCCGCAAGCGGCACCTACTACCTGGTGGTGACCAGCTACACCATCGCCTCTGATCTGGCAGCCTCGGACAACAGCCCCTTCAACAAGTACCGCCTGGAGCTGGTGAAGACCAACTGAGGCACGGCACAGCCCCGGCCAGGTCTGCCTGGCCGGGGCTGTGGTTTTTTTCCTATAGGTGGATGGGCTTCTCCCAAGCGGCCAGGGCCGCCTCCTTCAGGATCTCGGGGAGGGAGGGGTGGTGGTGGGGGGCCCGACCCAGGTCCTCGGCGCTGGCCTTGAAGAAGATGGCCAAAGCGGCCTCGGTCAAAATGTCCCCCACCCTGGCGCCAATCCCGTGGACCCCAAGGATGCGGTCGGTCTTGGCGTGGGCCAGGACCTTGACGAAGCCCTCGGTCTCCCCCATGGCCCGGGCGCGGCCGCTGGCGGAGTAGGGGAACTTCCCTACCTTGTAGGGGATACCCTTTTCCTTGAGTTCCTCCTCGGTATAGCCTACCCCGGCCACCTCGGGGTGGGTGTAGACCACGCTGGGGATGGCCTGGTAGTCCACGTGGCCGAAGCCCCGCGCCATATGCTCCACGGCGGCGATCCCTTCCTCGCTCGCCTTGTGGGCGAGCATGGGACCCCGCACCACGTCCCCGATGGCGTAGATGTGGGGCACACGGGTCCTCAAGTGCTCGTCCACGGGGATTCTTCCCCGCTCGTCCGTGAAAAGCCCGGCGTTTTCCAGGGCAAGCCCCTCGGTGTAGGGCCTGCGGCCCACGGCCACGAGGACCCGGTCCGCCTCCAAGACCTCGCCCCCCTCAAGCTCCACCCGGGCCCCCTTGGCCTCAGGCACCACGGCGGTGACCCGCACCCCGGTGCGGATCGTGAGGCCCTGCTTCTTGAAGACCCTCTCCGCCGCCC
Organism: Thermus parvatiensis; assembly: GCF_001535545.1. Lineage (GTDB taxonomy): Bacteria > Deinococcota > Deinococci > Deinococcales > Thermaceae > Thermus > Thermus parvatiensis. The sequence goes on from NZ_CP014141.1 coordinate 68,244, forward strand.
GGGAGACCTCGGCGTCCATGGTGGGGAGGATGCGGTCCATGTACTCCAGGACGATGACCTCCGCCCCCAGGCGGTGCCAGACCACCCCGAGCTCCAGCCCGATCACCCCGCCCCCCACCACGATGAGCCTCTTCGGCACCTCGGGGAAGGAAAGGGCCTCGGTGGAGGTCACCACCCGCTCGTAGTCCACCTGGGCCCAAGGGGGGATGAGGGGGGCGCTTCCCGTGGCGATGAGGATGAAGCGGGCTTCTAGCTCCTCCCCCGTCTCCTCCACCAAAACCTTGCGCTCAGAGAGGAAACGGGCCGTACCTTGATGGCGGGTGATGCCGTTTTTCTTAAAGAGGAACTCGATCCCCTGGGTGTTGGCCTGGACCACCTTGTCCTTGTGGGCCATGAGGGCGGGAAGGTCCAGGCTAAAGCCCTTCACCTTGGCCCCAAGGAGGCCTTTTTTCACCTCGTAGATGCGTTCGGTGGTCTCCAGGAGGGCCTTGGAGGGGATGCACCCCACCCTGAGGCAGGTCCCCCCTAGGGCCTTCTCCTTCTCCACCACCCCCACCTTCATCCCGAGCTGGGCCGCCCGGATGGCGGCCACGTACCCCCCGGGGCCGGCGCCAATCACCAGAAGGTCGTACACGCTACACCTCCAGAAGGAGCCGCGCCGGGTTTTCAATGAGCTCCTTCACCCGGCGGAGGAAGGTGACCGCCTCCCGCCCGTCCACGATGCGGTGGTCGTAGGAGAGGGCCAGGTACATCATGGGGCGGATGACCACCTGGCCGTCCCGGGCCACGGGCCTTTCCTGGATGGCGTGCATGCCAAGGATGCCCACCTGGGGCGGGTTGAGGAGGGGGGTGGAATTGAGGGAACCGTAGATCCCCCCGTTGGTGATGGTGAAGGTGCCCCCCATGAGCTCCTCGGGCTTGAGCTTCTTGGTGCGGGCCCTTTCGGCGAAGTCGGCGATCTGCCGCTCAATCTCCGCGAAGGAGAGGCGGTCGGCGTCGCGGATCACCGGCACCACCAGCCCCTCGCCCCCGCCCACGGCGATGCCGATGTCGTAGTAGCGGTGGTAGACGATGTGGTTGTCCCGGATCTCGGCGTTGAGCTCGGGGATCTCCTTGAGGGCCTGGACCACGGCCTTGACGAAGAAGCTCATGAAGCCGAGCTTGACGCCGTGCTTCTTCTGGAAGGCCTCCCCCAGCTCCTTGCGTAGGGCGATGACCGCCGACATGTCCGCCTCGTTGAAGGTGGTGAGCATGGCCGTGGTCTGGCGGACCATGAGGAGGCGCTCGGCGATCCGGCGGCGAAGGGGCGTCATGGGCACCGCCTCGCTCACCCGCCAGGGCTTATCGGCGGGGGCCTGCGTGGGGGTGGGCGGCGGGGGCGCGGGGCGGGAGGGGGGAGGGGGCGGCGGGGCTTCCACGGGCTTGGCGGGGGCGCGCTCCTCCAGGTGGCGCATCACGTCCTCCTTGAGGATCCGCCCGCCGAGGCCCGTCCCCTGGACCTCTGCCGGGGAGACGCCCTTTTCCTGCATGAGGCGCTCCGCAGCGGGCATGGCCAGGGGCCCTTGGGCGGGCTCCTTGGGGGCCTCGGCGGGGGCCTGGGCCTGGGGCTTCGCCTCCGCTGCCCCCGCCTCGAGAAGGGCGATGGCCTCCCCCACCCGGGCGGTCTCCCCGGTCTTCTTCAGGATCTGCTTCAGGGTACCGGCGAAGGGGGCGGGGAGCTCCAGGGTGGCCTTGTCGGTGATGAGCTCCACCAAGGGCTCGTCCTGGGCGAAGCTTTCCCCTTCCTTCTTGAGCCAAGCGCCGATCTCCACTTCCACGATGCTTTCGCCCACGGAGGGCACCTTGAGTTCCTGCACGGCTACCTCCTTACCTGAACGCTTCCTCTAAAAGCTCCTCCTGCTCCAGCTTGTGGACCTTGGAGGAACCCACGGCGGGGCTTGGGGACTCGGGCCGGGCCACCACGGAGAAGGGATGGCCGTAGATCTCCCCGCAGAAGCGGGCGGAGAGGTACCACCAGGCCCCCTGGTTGATGGGCTCCTCCTGCACGTAGACCACCGGGGTCTTCTTGGGGTAGAAGCTGAGGGCTTCCTTGAGCTCGGCCTCGGGGAAGGGGTAGAGGAGTTCCAGTCTCAGAATGGCCACGTCCTCCGCCTGAAGCTCCTTACGCTTCTGCAGGAGGTCGTAGTAGACCTTGCCCGAGGTGAGGAGGACCTTCCGCGCCCCCTTGACCCTTTCGGGAATGACCTTCTGGAAACGCCCCTCGGCGAGCTCTTCCAAAGCGGAGACCACCTCAGGGTGGCGGAGGAGGCTTTTGGGGGTCATGACGACCAGGGGCTTGCGGATCTTCCGCTTCACCTGGCGGCGGAGGAGGTGGAAGAACTGGGCGGGGGTGGTGGGGTAGGCCACCTGGAGGTTGTCCTTGGCGGCAAGCTGCAAGAAGCGCTCTAGCCTTGCCGAGGAGTGCTCGGGGCCCTGGCCTTCTAGCCCATGGGGCAAAAGGAGGACCAGCCCGGAAAGCCGCCCCCACTTGACCTCGGCGCTGGCCAGGAACTGGTCTATGTAGACCTGGGCCACGTTGACGAAGTCCCCGAACTGGGCCTCCCAGAGGACGAGGCCCTCCGGGTAGTCCAGGCTGTAGCCGTACTCAAACCCCAAGACCCCAGCCTCGGAGAGGGGGGAGTTGTGGATCTCCACCTCCGCTTGCCCCTCGGCCAGGTGCTGCAAGGGAATGTAACGCTCCCCAGTGCGGTAGTTGTAAAGGGCGGCGTGGCGCTGGGTGAAGGTGCCCCGAAGGGCGTCCTGCCCCGTGAGGCGCACCCTGTGCCCTTCCACGGCCAAGGTGGCGAAGGCCAGGGCCTCGGCGGTGGCCCAGTCCACGGGCCGCTTCTCCTCGGCCATCTCCCGGCGGGCCTCGAGGAAACGCTTGAGCTTGGGGTGCACCTGGAAGCCCTCGGGGACCGAGCTAAGCCGCACCAGGAGGTTCTTCAGCCCCTCCTTGGGGAAGGCGGTGTCCGCCTCGGGCACCAGGTGGTCGGGCCCGCCCACGTAGCCCTGCCAGACCCCGCCCAGGGTGCTGTAGACCACGGGGGTGGCCTCGGCCTTCACCCGGGCGAACTCGCTTTCCAGCCGCTCCAGGTAGGCCTCCTGCCAGGCCTTAAGCTCCTCCTCGGAGACCAGGCCCTCGGCCTCAAGCCTCTCGGCGTAGACCCGCCAGGGCTCGGGCTTCTTGGCAATGAGGGCGTACATGTCCGGCTGGGTGAAGGTGGGCTCGTCCGTCTCGTTGTGTCCCCGGCGGCGGTAGCCCACGAGGTCAATGACCACGTCCTTGCCGTAGCGGCTCCGGTACTCCAGGGCGAGGGCGAGGACGAAGAGGAGCTCGTCCAGCGCCTCGGCGTTCACGTGGAAGATGGGCGCCCCCACCATCTTGGCGACATCCGTGGGGTAGCGGCCGGAGGCGTACTCCGAGGGGAGGGTGGTGAAGCCCAGCTGGTTGTTGGCCACCACGTGGAGGGTGCCCCCCACCCGGTAGCCGGGAAGCTGGGAGAGGTTCAGGGTCTCCTGGACGATACCCTCGCCGATGAAGGCCGCGTCCCCGTGCACCAAGACGGCGAGGCCCCGCTTCCTCTCCCGGTCGCCGAAGCGGTCCTGCTTGGCCCGGACCCTTCCCAGGGCCACGGGGTTCACGAACTCCAGGTGGCTCGGGTTGAAGTTGAGGGAGACGTGCACCGGGCCCCAGGGGGTCTCCACGTCCGTGGAGTGGCCCAGGTGGTACTTCACGTCCCCCACGTACCCCTCGGGGAAGAGCTCCTCAAACTCGCGGAAGATGGCCTCAAAGGGCTTCTCCACCACGTGGGCCAGGACGTTGAGCCGGCCCCGGTGGGCCATGCCCAGCACCACCTCCCGCACCCCAAAGCGGGCCGCCTCCTGGACCGCCTCCTGAAGGAGGGGGATGAGGCTTTCCAGGCCCTCCACGCTGAAGGTCTTCGCCCCCAGGTACTTCCGCTGGAGGAAGGCCTCAAAGAGGCTCGCCTGGAGGAGGCTCCGCAAGACCCGCCTCCGCACCTCGGGGGCGGGCTTAGGCCACGGGGCCTCAATCCGGGAAAGGAGCCACGCCCTTTCCTCGGGCTCCACGTGGGCCACCTCAAACCCCACGGGGCCCAGGTAGGTGGCCTCCAGGCGCTCAAGGAGGGCCCCTAAGGTGGGCGCGCCGAAGAGGGGGGGAAGGGGCCTCTTTAGGTCCTCCGGGGAGAGGCCGTGGGCCTCGAGGGAAAGCGCCTTAGGCCTCGGCCGCTCCCGGCCCAGGGGGTCTATGCGGGCTGCGAGGTGCCCGAGCTCCCGGTAGGCCTGGCGCAAAGCCTCCACCTTGAGGAGGAAGCCCAGGTCCAAGGCCTCGCCCGGGAGGGGGGCGGCCTGGCGTTCTCGTCGGCCGTCCTCCAGGTCCTCCAGGGTGAGGGCGGAGAAGTAGCGCCGCCAGTCCTCGGGGAGGGAAAGGGGATCCTCCAAGTAGGCCCGGTAAAGGGACTCTAGATAGCCTTGGCTTTCCAGCGTGAGCTCCATGGCGCCTCCGGGGGTCACCCCCTACCTAAGCTACACCAAAAAGCGGTGTAGTGCGCCACGCCCCGTACAATGGGGGCATGATCCTGAAGGAACGCCAAGACGGGGTTTTGGTCCTCACCCTGAACCGGCCCGAGAAGCTCAACGCCATCACCGGGGAGCTCCTAGACGCCCTTTACGCCGCCCTCAAGGAGGGGGAGGAGGACCGGGAGGTGCGCGCCCTCCTCCTCACAGGGGCGGGCCGGGCCTTCTCCGCCGGGCAGGACCTCACGGAGTTCGGCGACCGGAAGCCCGACTACGAGGCCCACCTGCGCCGCTACAACCGGGTGGTGGAGGCCTTGAGCGGCCTGGAGAAGCCCCTCGTGGTGGCGGTGAACGGGGTGGCGGCCGGGGCGGGGATGAGCCTCGCCCTATGGGGGGATCTCCGCCTCGCCGCCGTGGGGGCGAGCTTCACCACCGCCTTCGTCAGGATCGGCCTGGTGCCGGACTCGGGGCTGAGCTTCCTCCTCCCCCGGCTCGTGGGCCTGGCCAAGGCCCAGGAGCTCCTCCTCCTCTCCCCGAGGCTCTCCGCCGAGGAGGCCCTGGCCCTGGGGCTCGTGCACCGGGTGGTGCCCGCGGAAAAGCTCATGGAGGAGGCCCTCTCCTTGGCCAAAGAGCTCGCCCAGGGCCCCACCCGGGCCTACGCCCTCACCAAGAAGCTCCTCCTGGAGACCTACCGCCTCTCCCTCACCGAGGCTTTGGCCCTCGAGGCCGTCCTCCAGGGCCAGGCCGGCCAGACCCAGGACCACGAGGAGGGGGTCCGGGCCTTTAGGGAGAAGCGGCCGCCCCGCTTCCAGGGCCGATGATCCGCTACCTCCGGGGCCTGGTCCTCAAGAAGGAGGCGGGCGGCTTCGTCCTTCTCGCCGGGGGGGTGGGGTTCTTCCTCCAGGCCCCCACGCCCTTCCTCCAGGCCCTGGAGGAGGGGAAGGAGGTGGGGGTCCACACCCACCTCCTCCTCAAGGAGGAGGGGCTGTCCCTCTACGGCTTCCCCGACGAGGAGAACCTCGCCCTCTTTGAACTCCTCCTCTCGGTGAGCGGCGTGGGGCCCAAGGTGGCCCTCGCCCTCCTCTCGGCCCTGCCCCCTAGGCTCCTCGCCCGGGCCCTCCTGGAGGGGGACGCGAGGCTCCTCACCTCGGCGAGCGGGGTGGGGAGAAGGCTCGCCGAAAGGATCGCCCTGGAGCTCAAGGGGAAGGTGCCCCCCCACCTCCTCGCCGGGGAGAAGGTGGAGAGCGAGGCCGCGGAGGAGGCGGTGATGGCCCTCGCCGCCTTGGGGTTCAAGGAGGCCCAGGCGCGGGCGGTGGTCCTGGACCTCCTGGCCCAAAACCCCAAGGCCCGGGCCCAGGACCTCATCAAGGAGGCCCTAAAGCGCCTCCGCTAGGAAGACCTCCCTCAGGTCTCCCACCCGGAGGTCGGGGGAGGCCTCCGGGTCCTCCGGCCGCAGGCCCCGGTCCACCCATACGGCCCGCACCCCCGCCAGGCGGGCCCCCCGGACGTCCTTCTGGGGGTTGTCCCCCACCATGGCCGCCTCCTCCGGGGCCACCCCAAAGGCGCAGAGGGCCATGCGGAAGAGCCTGGGGTCGGGCTTGCCGATCCCCACCTCCCCGGAGATGAGGACCAGGGAGAAGTGGTGGGCAAGCCCCGCCCCGACGAGCTTTTCCCGCTGGAGGTCGGGCACCCCGTTGGTGAGGAGGACCAGGGCGAGCCCGCGGCGCCGGGCCTCCGCCAGGAAGGCCTCCGCCTCCGGGTACAGGGGGTAGCGGCGCCTCTCCCGGAAGAAGGCCTCGGCGAGCTCCCGCGCCCGTTCGGGGGCCCCCCCCGCCTCCTCCAAGGCCTCCCGGAAGACCCGCTCCCGGAAAGGCCCGGCCCAGGCGGCCAGGGCCTCGAGGCCCGGGGTGCTGTACCGGGCCCAGAGGGCCTCCAGGGCCGAGTGGCCGATGGCCTCGGCCCAAGGGTAGAAGGGGGCCTCACGGAAGAGGGCCTCGGCCCGCGCCTTGACCCGGGCGAAGAAGCCCTCCACCCCCGCCTTACGCCCCAGGTCCTCCAGGACCGCGCGGCTTACCGGCAGGTCCTGAAGGAGGGTGTCGTCCAGGTCCAGAAGGAGAAGCTTCACGCCTCCTCCCGCACCAGGACGGGGTTCCCCCCGGGGTCAAAGAGGAGGAGGTGGTCCCCCGCCTCCCGGAAGCCGAGGCCGTACTTGGCGAGGCGGAGCTTCTCGTGGGCCAGGTTGTCCACGAGGAAGACAAGCCTTCCCTCCTCCACCCTAAGCCGGGCGAAGCCCTGCCCCTCGGGCCTCGGGCGCTGGGGGCCCCGCGCCACGCCCCCTTCCCCCGGGCGCAGGAGGAGCAGGGGGCCCTCGAGGGGGGAAAGAAGGGCCTCCCGCTCGGGGAGGAGCTCCTCCAGGGCGAGCCCCAGGGCCTGGTAGAAGCTCACCCCCTGCCCCAGGTCCGGCACGTAGACCAAGAGGGTCTCGCTCATAGGCTCCTCAGAAACCGCCTCAGGTCCTCCTCGTCCGCCACCACGCGAAGAAGGCCCACGTCCTCCGGGGCGATCTCCCCGTGGGCCTTGAGGAGGCCGAGCCAGTAGGGGTCCACGGCCAGGGGGCGTCCCACACCCCGCCTCAGGTAGAGGAGGTTCCAGGCGAGGACGAGCTCCGCCAGGGTCCCCACCCCCCCGGGCAAGGCCAGGTACCCCGCCCCGAGGTCCAGGAGGCGGCCGATGCGCTGGGGAAGGGTGGCGGCGGGGAGCTCCAGGTCCACGAAGGGGTTGGGGCCCCTCCGCTCGGGAAAGAGGGCCGGGGCCGTGACCCCCACCACGAGGCCGCCCTTGGCCTTCACCCCCCTGGCCAGGGCCTCCATCCCCCCCTGGTACCCCCCGCAGGCGAGGCCAAACCCCTCCTCGGCCAGGACCTCCCCGTAGCGCACCCACCGGGCGTAAAGGGGGTCTTCCGGGGAGAGGCTGGAGGAGACGAAAACGGCGAGCAGGCGCATCTAGCGGCAGCGGACCACCAGCACCGGGACGGAGGTCCGGTGGAGGACCCCCTCGGTCACCGAGCCCAAAAGGAGCCTGTCCAGGCCCGTCCGCCCGTGGGTCCCCATGACGAGGAGGTCGTACTCCTTGGCCGCCTCCACGATGGTGGGGATGGGCACCCCCTCCTTCACCTCCCCCGTGGCCTCCACCCCCTTGGCGCGGGCGAGGTCCAAGGCCTTCTTGATCGCCTCCTCCCCCGCCTTCCTGAGGTCCTCCAAGAGCTCCATCCCGTAGGGCACGCTCTCCGGGGCGATCCAGATGGCCTGGGCCGGGTTTTCCAGGACGTAGAGGAAGTGGACCTTGGCCCCCAGGGTCTTGGCCAGGTCCAGGCCGTGCTCCAGGGCCTGGAGGCTGCACGGGCTCCCGTCGGTGGGCATTAGGATCTTCTGGTACATGGCTCCATCATACGGGCAGGGCGCGGGCGGCACCAGTAGGTAGACTGGGAGGATGTGGATCTACGGGCGAAACCCGGTCCTCGAGGCCCTGCGGGCAGGCCGGGCCCGGCGCGTCCTCGTGGCGAGAGGGGTGGAGGGCTGGCTCCTGAAGGAGCTGGAAAGGCTCGGGGCCCCGTACACCCTGGTCCCCCGCATTGAGCTGGACACCCTCCTCCGCACCACCCACCACCAGGGGATCGCCGCCGAGGTGGAGGACCCCCCCTACGCCAGCCTGGAGGACGCCCTCCGCCTCGCCGCCTCCCGGAAGGAACCTCCCCTCCTCGTGGCCTTGGACGGCGTCACCGACCCCAGGAACTACGGGGCCATGATCCGCAGCGCCCTCGCCCTCGGGGCCCACGGGGTTCTTTCCGAGGAAAGGCGTGCCGCCCCCCTCTCCCCCCTCGCCCTGAAGGCGAGCGCGGGGGCCGCCCTGAAGCTCCCCGTGGTCAAGGTGAAAAACCTCCCCCGGACGCTGAAGGCCCTCAAGGAGGAGGGGCTTTGGGTCTACGGCCTGGACGTCCGCGGGGAGAAGGCCCCCTGGGAGCTGGACTACGCCCGGCCCCTGGTTCTGGTGGTGGGCTCCGAGGGGGAGGGGATGCGCCGGCTCGTGCGGGAGACCTGCGACGAGCTCTTCCGCATCCCCATCCGGGAGGAGGCGGAGTCCCTGAACGCCTCCGTGGCCCTGGGGATCGCCCTCTACCAGGCGAGGCTCGCCCGGGGTGTAGGATAGGGGCGTGGACTGGGTCAGGCTCCTCTCCCGCCTCGTCCAGGCGGAAAGCCTCCCCGGAGAGGAAGGGGAGGCGGCGGGGCTCCTCCTCGAGGCCCTGAAGGGGATGGGCCTCGAGGCCACCCTGGACGAGGCGGGCAACGTGGAAGCCCTCCTCGGCGAGAAGGAGCCCGAGGTGGTCCTCACCGGGCACATGGACGTGGTGCCCGTGGGCGACCCCGCCCGCTGGCCCTACCCCCAGGGGGCCGTGGCCGAGGGGGCCCTTTGGGGCCGGGGGGCCGTGGACATGAAGGGAAGCCTGGTGGCCATGCTCCTCGCCCTGGAGACCCTGGCGCGGGGGGCCTTAAAAGGGCGGGTCCGCTTCCTCGCCGTGGTCCAGGAGGAGGTGGGGGGCCTCGGGAGCCGCTTCGCCGCGGAAAGGCTTTCCCCCCTGGCCTTCGTCCTGGGGGAGCCCTCCTTGGGACGGCTCATGCGGGGGCACCGCGGGCGGGCAGAGGTGTGGGCCGATTTTGAGGGCAGGGAGATCCACGCCGCCCTCGCTGGGCCGGAAAACCCCCTTTTTGACCTGGGGGCTTACCTCCTCGCCCTCCAGGAGCTTCCCCTGCCTAAAGGGATCAAGCTCACCCCCACCCGGGTGGACACCTACCCCGGGGCCCGGAACCAGACCCCCGGGGTGGTGCGGCTCTACCTGGACGTGCGCTACGAGCCCGAGGCCGACCTGGACGGACTCCTCGCCGCCTTGCGCACCCTGGGCCCGGCCTCGGTCTACCTGCCCGAGGAGGAGCGGGCCTCCGGGGAGGTGCGGATGACCCTCCCCGCCCTCTGGCCCCCCTACCGCCTCCCGGAGGACCACCCCCTGCTCCGCCGGGCCCTCCAGGCCCTGGGGCAGGAGGAGGCGGGGCTTTGGCCCTTCACCACCGACGCCCCCTACCTCGGGGCCAAGGCCCCCGTCCTGGGCCTGGGCCCGGGGGACCCCGCCTTGGCCCACACCCCCATGGAGCACGTCCCCTTGCGGGCCGTGGAGGAGGCGGCCCAGGCCTACGTGCGGCTGGTGGAGGCGCTATGGAACGCCGCTTGATCGCAGGGAAACCCTACCGCAGGCTTCTCGTGGCCCCGAGGCCCGTGGCCGAGGGGATGAAGGCCCGCCTCGAGGCCCGGGGCCTCCCCGTCTACCTGGAGACCCCCTTCTCCGGCCTGCCCGAGGCGGCCACGGGCACCTATATGGGGGACGTGGCCCTCTACGTGCCCGAGGAGGTCCTGGGCGAGGCCGAGGCCCTTTTGCGGGAGGACGTGCCGTGAAGGTGGTGGGCTTGGACCTGGGCGGCACCAAGATCGCCGCCGGCGTCTTTGACGGAAAGAGGCTCCTCTCCAAGGTGGTCGTCCCCACGCCCAAGGAGGGCGGGGAGCGGGTGGCCGAGGCCCTGGCCGAGGCCGCGGAGCGGGCGGAGAGGGAGGCGGGGGTCCGGGGGGAGGCCATCGGCCTGGGGACGCCCGGCCCCCTGGACTTCCGCCGCGGGGTGATCCGCTTCGCCCCCAACATCCCGGGGGTCCAGGACTTCCCCATCCGCCGGATCCTGGAGGAGGCCACGGGGAGGCCCGTCTTCCTGGAAAACGACGCCAACGCCGCCGCTTTGGCCGAGCACCACCTGGGGGCGGCCCAGGGAGAGGAGAGCTCCCTCTACCTCACCGTCTCCACGGGGATCGGGGGCGGGGTGGTCCTGGGGGGAAGGGTGCTCCGGGGGGAGCGGGGGCAGGGCGGGGAGCTCGGCCACCTGACCCTCCTCCCCGGGGGGCCCGCCTGCGGCTGCGGACTGGAGGGCTGCCTCGAGGCCCTGGCCGCGGGCCGCGCCCTGGAGCGGGACGCCACCTACGCCTTCCAGCGCCCCGTGGACACGCGGGAGCTTTTCCGCCTCTTCCGCGAGAAGGACCCCAAGGCGGAGCGCCTCGTCCTCCAGGCCGCCCGGTACGTGGGCATCGGCCTCGCCAGCCTGGTGAAGGCCTTTGACCCCGGGGTGGTGGTCCTGGGGGGCGGGGTGGCCCTGAACGCCCCCGAGGGGTACTGGGAGGCCCTCCTTGCGGCCTACCGCCACTACCTCCAGGGCTGGGAGGCCCCCCCCTTGCGGAGGGCCCGCCTGGGGGCCGAGGCCGGGCTTCTGGGCGCGGCCCTCACCGCCTACCTGGAGGTGAAGGATGGAAGCGGGTAAGGTCCTGGTCTACGCCGGAGCCTTCCTTCTCCTCCTCGGGCTCCTCCTCCTCTATTTCCCCAAGCTCTTCGCCTGGTTCGGCCACCTGCCCGGGGACATCCGCATTGAGCGGGAGGGCCTAAGGGTGTACATCCCCATCACCTCCGCCCTCCTCCTCTCCCTCCTCCTCACCCTCCTCCTCAACCTCTTCCGCCGCTAGCCGGTGGAAGGCGAGGGTAAAGGCCGCGACCACAGGGCCGCGAAGCCCGAGGGTAAGGGGGCCTTCCTTCACCAAAAGGGCGTAGCGGAACACGGGGGCCAGGTCCAAGACCCCCACCTCCTCTTGTTCCAGGGTAAGGACGGGCCAGGGGGGGTCTCCCAAACCCATGGCCCGCCCCTCCAGGCCGAGGACCCCCGCCTCCTCCAGGAAGAGCTCCAGCCGGGCCTCCGCACTGGGCTCCAGGAGGGCCGCCCGGTACTCCCCTGCCTCCTCCTCCAGGCCGAAGGCTTCCCCGGGAAGGAGGAGCGCCTCCTCCCCGAGCGCCCCAGGAGGCGCCAGGGAAGGCCGGGCCGGGGGAGGCGCCCCACCCAGGGCCTCCACCACCCGGGCCTCCAGGGCCGCCCGCTGCCCCGGGGGAAGCGCGGCCCTAAGGAGGCGCCGCTCCGCCTCCCGGACGAAGCGCCAGCCGTCCCCGTAGACCAGCCACCCCTTGCGCTCCAGCTCCTCCAGGTGGGGCTTCAGGCCCAAGGCCTCCAGGACCGCCTCGGTGAAGGCCCCTCCGTGGACGGAGGCCCGCTCCAGGGCCAGCCGGCCCTCCTGGGAAAGCCACCGCGTCCGGAGCCGGATCTGGGCCAGGACCCGGTGGGGAAGGCGGGGCGCCCCAGGGCCCGGGCCAGGCGGTGGAGCTCCACCCGCAAGTTCTGCCGGGCCTGGGCGTGGCCGTAGAGGAGATCGGCGAGGAGGCCCCTCGGGGTGGGGCCCTCGAGGGCCAGGTAGTAGAGGAGCCCCAAAGCCCGGAGGGGCACCCGCACCGGCCGCCCCCGGTGGAGAAGGCGGGCGGGGCCGTAGAGGGGGAGGACGTAAAGGGGAGCGTTACCCCCGCGTGAACCGCCGTTACCGTTTGTCTTGAACCCTGGCGGGCCGCCTTATACCCTTAGGGGTATGGTGCGGGTCTACGGCATCCCCGGTTGCGGCCCCTGCGAGATCGTGAAGATGTTCCTGGCGCAAAAGGGCGTCCCCTTTGCCTTCATGAACGCCCGGGAAGACGAGGAGGCCCTGAAGAAGATCACCGCCCTGGCGGGAAGCCCCACCGCCGGCGTGGTCCTAGAGTGGGACGGCAAGACTGAGGTGATCCGGGGGGTATCCCCCGCCACCCTCAACGCCTGGTACGCCCGCTACCGGGAGAAGGCCTCCTGAAGGGCCTTAAGGTGGTGGGCCTCGTGATAGGCCGCGGCCCTCACCCAGCCCAGGGCGTTGAGCTCGCCGAAAAAGGGGTGGGGAAAGGTGGCGGGGTGGTGAGGGTCGGCCTGGGCCGCCTCCTCCAGGAGGGCGGCCCGCGCCCGGGCCAGGAGGGCCAGCACCTCCTCCAGGCCCATCCCCCCCTGGGGGCGCACCCCCTCGGGGGCCTGGGGCTTCCCGTCCTTGTACTCCCCGGGCACCGCCTGCACCGGGGGCAGGGCCTCCCCCGCCCTCATGCGGCGGAGCCGCCTCAACACCCGGGCGGTGGAGGCCTCCACCAGGGCGATGTGCTCGGCCACCATCAGGGGGGTCCAGGCCCCTTCCCGCAAGGGGGTGGTGAGCCAGGTGGGGTCCGCCCCCTGGAGTAGGGCCAAGAGGGCCTTACGGCTTTCCCCCAAGCGGGCCAGGGCCTCCTCCCAGGACCCATAGGCTTCCAACTGGACCATGCCCCAGTATACCCACCGGGTATAATCCCCCCATGCTCACCCTGGACCTTTCGGGCAAGAAGGCCCTCGTGATGGGGGTTACCAACCAGCGGAGCCTGGGCTACGCCATCGCCGAGAAGCTCCACCAGGCGGGAGCCGAGCTGGCCTTCAGCTACCAGGGGGAAAGGCTACGGGAGGAGGTGGAGCGGCTGGCCGCCCCCCTTAAGGCCCTCACCTTCCAGGCGGACGTCACCCAGGATGAGGAGCTGGACCGGCTTTTCGCCGGGATCCAGGAGGCCTGGGGGGAGCTGGACTACCTGGTCCACGCCATCGCCTTCGCCCCCCGGGAGGCCATGGAGGGGCGGTACCTGGACACCAGGCGCCAGGACTGGTTATTGGCCCTCGAGGTCTCCGCCTACTCCCTGGTGGCCGTGGCCCAAAGGGCGGAGCCCCTCCTCAGGGGAGGCGGGGGATCGTCACCCTCACCTACTACGCCAGCGAGAAGGTGGTGCCCAAGTACAACGTCATGGCCATCGCCAAGGCGGCCCTCGAGGCCAGCGTCCGCTACCTGGCCTATGAGCTCGGGCCCAAGGGGGTTAGGGTGAACGCCATCTCCGCGGGGCCCGTGCGCACCGTGGCGGCGAGGAGCATCCCCGGCTTCACCAAGATGTACGACCGGGTGGCCCAGACCGCCCCCCTCAGGCGGAACATCACCCAGGAGGAGGTGGGCAACCTCGGCCTCTTCCTCCTCTCCCCCCTGGCGAGCGGCATCACCGGGGAGGTGGTCTACGTGGACGCGGGCTACCACATCATGGGGATGGAGCTGGAAGGGTAGGCCACCCCCCTTTTTCCCACCGGGCCTCGGCTAGCATGGAGGGGATGAGGCGACCTACCCCCACGGTCTATGTGGGCCGCGTCCCCATAGGGGGCGCCCACCCCGTGGCCGTGCAGTCCATGACCAACACCCCCACCCAGGATGTGGAGGCCACCACGGCGCAAATCCTGGCCCTCTACCGGGCGGGAAGCGAGATCGTCCGCCTCACGGTGAACGACGAGGAGGCGGCGAAGGCCGTGCCCGAGATCAAGCGGAGGCTCCTCGCCGAGGGGGCGGAGGTGCCCCTGGTGGGCGACTTCCACTTCAACGGCCACCTCCTCCTGCGCAAGTACCCCAAGATGGCCGAGGCCCTGGACAAGTTCCGCATCAACCCGGGCACCCTGGGGCGGGGGCGGCACAAGGACGAGCACTTCGCCGAGATGATCCGCATCGCCATGGACCTGGGGAAGCCCGTAAGGATCGGGGCCAACTGGGGAAGCTTAGACCCCGCCCTCCTCACCGAGCTCATGGACCGAAACGCCAGGCGCCCTGAGCCCAAAAGCGCCCACGAGGTGGTCCTCGAGGCCCTGGTGGAAAGCGCCGTGCGCGCTTATGAAGCCGCCTTGGAGATGGGCCTCGGGGAGGACAAGCTCGTCCTCTCCGCCAAGGTCTCCAAGGCGCGCGACCTGGTGTGGGTCTACCGGGAGCTCGCCCGCCGCACCCAAGCCCCCCTCCACCTGGGCCTCACCGAGGCGGGGATGGGGGTGAAGGGGATCGTGACCTCGGCCGCCGCCTTAGCCCCCCTCCTCCTGGAGGGCATCGGGGACACCATCCGGGTCTCCCTTACCCCGGCCCCGGGCGAGCCCCGCACCAAGGAGGTGGAGGTGGCCCAGGAGATCCTCCAGGCCCTGGGGCTTCGCGCCTTCGCCCCCGAGGTGACAAGCTGCCCTGGGTGCGGCCGCACCACCAGCACCTTCTTCCAGGAGCTCGCCGAGGAGGTCTCCCGCCGCCTCAAGGAAAGGCTTCCCGAGTGGCGGGCCCGCTACCCCGGGGTGGAGGGGCTCAAGGTAGCGGTAATGGGGTGCGTGGTGAACGGCCCTGGGGAGAGCAAGCACGCCCACATCGGCATCTCCCTCCCGGGGGCGGGGGAGGAGCCCAAGGCCCCGGTCTACGCCGACGGCAAGCTCCTCACCATCCTCAAGGGGGAGGGAATCGCCGAGGCGTTCCTTAGGCTCGTGGAGGACTACGTCAAGGCGCGCTTCGCCCCCAAGGCCTGATGGAACCCTTTTCCTTCCAGGTGGAAGCCCGCGCGGGCAGGGCTCGGGTGGGCCGCCTTTTCACCCCCCACGGGGCGGTGGAGACGCCCCTTTTCATGCCCGTGGGCACGGCGGGCTCGGTGAAGGGCCTCATGCCCAAGGACCTCGAGGCCATCGGAAGCCAGGTCCTCCTCGCCAACACCTACCACCTCCTCCTCCGCCCGGGCCCCGAAAGGGTGAGGTCCCTCGGGGGGCTTCACGGCTTCGCCGGGTGGAAAGGCCCCTGGCTTACGGACTCCGGGGGCTTCCAAGTGATGAGCCTCGGGCACATGCGCCGCATTGACGAGGAGGGGGTGGTCTTCCAAAGCCACCTGGACGGGCGCCTCATCAAGCTCACCCCCGAAAGGAGCATCGCGGTGCAGGAGGCTTTGGGGGCCGACCTCATCATGGCCTTTGACGAGTGCCCCCCCTACCCCTCCCCCGGGAGTACCTCGAGGCCTCCCTGGAGCGCACCCTCCGCTGGCTGGAGCGGAGCCTCAAGGCCAAGACCCGGCCCGACCAGGCCCTCTTCGGCATCGCCCAGGGGGGGACGGACCCAGAGCTCAGGCGCCGCTCCACCCTGGAGACGATCCGGTTTGACTTCCCGGGCTACGCCATCGGGGGCCTGGCTGTGGGGGAGCCCAAGGAGGCCATGTTGGCCATGGTGGAGCTCTCCACCCGCCTCCTCCCCGAGGACCGCCCCCGCTACCTCATGGGGGTCGGCCACCCCGAGGACCTGGTGGCGGCCATGGGGCTTGGGGTGGACCTCTTTGACTGCGTCTACCCCACCCGCACGGGCCGCTTCGGGAGCGCCTTGGTGCCAGAGGGGCGGCTCAACCTGAAAAACGCCCGCTTCCTCGAGGACAGGCGCCCCCTGGAGGAGGGGTGCGACTGCTACACCTGCCAGACCTTTGGCCGCGCCTACCTCGCCCACCTGGTGCGCGCCGGGGAGATGCTCGGGGGATCCTCCTCTCCCTCCACAACCTGCGCCACCTCCACCGCCTCACCGAGGCCGCCCGGCAGGCCATCCGCGAGGGGCGTTACGGGGACTTCGCCCGGGAGTTCGCCGGGAGGCGCTTCGGCCGGGAGGTGCCCCCCTGGTTCCGCGAGGCCCTGGCCGCCGGGGGCCACTGGTAACACCACCCCATGCCGGCCTGCGCCGGCATGGGGGCCCCGGCAAAAGGCGCCTGGTGGACCGAAGAGGGGATAAAATCTCCCCGGTATGACGCCAAGGCATCTTATCCTGGGCCTCCAGCACACGGTGGCCATGTTCGGGGCCACGGTGCTCGTCCCCCTCCTCACCGGCCTCAACCCAGCGGTGGCCCTCTTCACCGCCGGGGTGGGCACGCTTCTCTTCCACCTGGTCACGGGGCGGATGGTCCCCGTCTTCCTGGGCTCCAGCTTCGCCTTCATCGCCCCCATCCTGGCGGCCAAGGAGGCGGGCTTTTCTTTGAGCGCCATCGGGGGCGGGATCGTGGCCGCGGGGCTCGTCTACGTCCTCTTCGCCCTCCTCGTCCTCCTCATCGGCTCCGAAAGGGTGCGCCAGGTCTTCCCCCCGTGGTCACCGGGCCGGTGATCGTGGTCATCGGCCTCACCCTGGCCCCGGTAGCGGTGGAGATGGCGAGCAAGGACTGGCTCCTGGCGGTGGTCACCTTCGCGGGGGCGGTGGTGAGCGCGGTCTTCTTCCGGGGGCTTTTCCAGATGGTCCCAGTGCTGGTGGGGGTGGGCGTGGGGTACCTGGTGGCCTTGGCCCTGGGGCGGGTGGACCTGAGGCCCCTGGGGGAGGCGGCCTGGTTCGGCCTGCCCCCCTTCACCCCGGCCGCCTTTGAGTGGGGAGCGGTGCTCCTCATCGCCCCCGTGGCCTTCGTCACGGTGATGGAGCACATCGGGGACATCCTCACCAACGGCCGGGTGGTGGGGAAGGACTTCTTCGTCAAGCCCGGCCTCCACCGCACCCTCCTCGGGGACGGGCTCGCCACGAGCCTCGCCGGGCTTTTAGGCGGCCCCGCCAACACCACCTACTCCGAAAACACCGGGGTCCTGGCAGTGACCCGGGTGTACGACCCCTTGGTCCTCCGCATCGCCGCGGGCTTCGCCATCCTTCTCGCCTTCATCCCCAAGCTCTCCGCCCTCCTCCAGACCCTGCCCCAGGGGGTTCTGGGGGGCATCTCCATGCTCCTCTTCGGGATGATCGCCTCCATCGGCATCCGCACCCTGGCGGAGGCGGAGATTGACTTCACCCAAAGCCGCAACCTCATCGTGGTCTCCGCCATCCTTGTCCTGGGCCTAGGCGGGGCCGTGGCCAACCTGGGAACGGTCCAGGTGGCCGGGGCGGCGGTCCCCCTCAAGGTGAGCGGTATGGCCCTGGCCGCCCTGGTGGGGGTGGTCCTCAACCTCCTTCTGCCCCCGCGGCTGGAACCCCCGGCCCTCCTGGAAGAGGAAGAGCGGCTCCCCTAGCCCTCGCGGTAGAAGCGGCTTCCCTTGTAGTAGTCCTCCAGAAGGACCTTGAGGAAGGCGGCCGCGGGAACGGCGAGGAGGGCCCCCCAGAGGCCGAAGAGGGTGCCCCCCGTAAGGATGGCGGCGATGGCCGTGACGGGATGGAGCCGGGTGGCCCGTCCCACGATGAGGGGCCCGAGGACGTGGGCCTCCAGCTGGTTCGCCGCCACCATGACCAAAAGGGCGAGGGCCGCCTTCCCTAGCCCCCCGGTGGCGGCGAGGAGCAGGGCCGGCACCCCCGAGACCACCACCCCCACGAAGGGGATGAGGTTGAAGACCCCGGCCAAAAATCCTAGGCTCGCCGCCAAGGGCACCCCCACGAGCCAGAAGCCGAGCCCCACGAGAAACCCCACGCAAAGGGCCACCAGAAGCTGTCCCCGCACGTAGCCGCCCACGCTGGCGTTGAGCTTGGCGGCGAGGTCCTGGACCAGGGGCTGGTAGGGTTCGGGAAAGACGGCGAGGGCCGCCCGGCCTAGGCGGGGAAGGTCGTAAAGGAAGTAGACGGAGAGGATCAAGGCGGTGAAGAGCTGGAAGACCCCGCCGAGGAGGGAGGTGAAAAACCCGAGGAGGCTTCCCCCCTGGGCCAGAAGCCCCTGGAGCCAGCGGACGAGGGCTTCCAAAAAGCCCTGGAGAAGGCCCTGGAGGTTCCGGGTGAGCTCCTCCAGGACGGGCCTCAGGCTTTCGGGGATGGGCATGGCCTGGGCCCGGTCGGGTAGGGCCACGAGCCAGGCCAGGAGGAGGTCCAGGAGGCGGGGGAGTTCGCGGGCGAGATGGGAAAGCTCCACCACCGTTTGGGCAGCGAGGAAGGAGGCCAGGGCGAGGAAAAGCCCGAGGAGCAGGTAGACGAGGACCACCCCGACCGCCCGCGGCAGGCGGCGCCTTTCCAGGGCCTGGACCAGGGGATGGACGAGGTAGGCGAAGGCGAAGGCGGTGAGGAGGACGGAAAGGGCGGGCCAGGCCCGCGCCACCAAAAGGAAAAGGCCGTAGAAAAAGAGGAGGTAGGCGGCCACCCGCACGTACGGGTTTTCCCAGACCTTGAGGAAGGCCTCGCGCATGGCCCATTCTTACACCAGCCCCGGGGGGCTTGTGCTATAGGGATGGTGGGTATTACCCTGGGTGGGGTACAGCGGGGGTAAGGGACAAATGTACCCACCCACGCGGAGAGTCCCTGTGGCAGAATGGGAGCCGCTGACGGGAGCGTAGGGATGAAGACCCCTGCTTGGTCCAGACTCGCCGGCTACACCTGGGGCGTCCTCTTCTGGAACATCCTCGTGGCCCTTTTCGGGGCCTACGTGCGGGCCACGGGCTCGGGGGCAGGGTGCGGGGCCCACTGGCCCACCTGCAACGGGGAGATCATCCCCCGCGCGCCCCAGGTGGAGACCCTCATTGAGTTCACCCACCGGGCCACCTCGGGCCTGGCTTTCCTCTCCGTTCTTTTCCTCTTTCTCTGGGTTTGGCGCGCCTTTCCCAAGGGGCACCCGGCCCGGCTTGGGGCGGGGCTATCCCTCTTCTTCATGATCACGGAGAGCCTGGTGGGGGCCTCCTTGGTCCTCTTCGGCTGGGTGGCCGATAACGTGAGCCCGGAAAGGGCCGTGGTCCAGATGGTCCACCTGGCCAACACCTACTTCCTCCTCGCCGCCTTGGCCCTCACCGCCTGGTGGGCCTCCGGGGGAGGCCCTTTGCGCCTTCGGGGACAGGGGGCTGTGGGGCCCGCCCTGCTTCTTGGCCTTTTGGCCCTCCTCTTCCTGAGCATGAGCGGGGCGGTGACCGCCTTGGGGGACCTGCTTTTCCCCGTGCGGAATAGCCTCGAGGCCCTGGAGCGCTCCCTGACCCCGGGGGAGCACTTCCTGGTGCGCCTTAGGGTCCTTCACCCCCTCATCGCCGTGAGCGTGGGGCTTTACGTGGTCTTCGCCGGGTTTTTGGTGGCCCACCTCCGTCCCTCGGCCCACACCCGGAGCCTGGCCCAAGCCCTGGCCTACCTCTACGGGGCGCAGCTCCTGGCGGGCCTGGTGAACGTCTGGCTCAAGGCTCCGGTCTGGATGCAGCTCCTCCACCTCTTCCTGGCCTACGCCGTCTGGCTGGCCTTCCTTCTCCTGGGGGCGGCGGCCTTGGCCTGGGGGGCCAGGCGGGTGGAGCTGGGGGAAGGGGAGGCCAGCCAGGTCCACCGGGGCACGGGCGGGGCCACCTGGAAGGACTATTTGGCCCTCACCAAGCCCAGGGTCATCAGCCTCCTCCTCCTCACCACCCTTCTCGCCATGCTCATCGCCGCCAAGGGGTGGCCGGGGACCGGGCTTTTCCTGGCGGTGGCCTTGGGAGGCTACATGATGGCCGGGGCAGCCAACGCCATCAACATGGTGGTGGACCGGGACATTGACGCCCGCATGCGCCGCACCGCCAAGCGGCCCACGGTCACCCAAAGGATATCCAGCCGCGACGCCCTCCTCTTCGCCTTCGCCCTCGCCGTATTGGGGTTCGCCGTCCTCTGGTGGGGGGCGAACCTCCTCGCCGCCACCCTCGCCCTCATGGGCCTCATCTGGTACGTTTTGGTCTACACCCTCTACCTCAAGCGGCGCACCTGGCAGAACATCGTGATCGGGGGGGCGGCCGGGGCCTTCCCGCCCCTCGTGGGCTGGGCCGCGGTCACCGGGGAGCTCAGCCTCTTCGCCTGGTACCTCTTCGCCCTCATCTTCTTCTGGACGCCGGTGCACTTCTGGGCGTTGGCCCTTATGATCCAGGACGACTACCGGGCGGTGGGGGTGCCCATGCTCCCCGTGGTCCTGGGGGAGCGGGCCACGGTGATCCAGATCGCCCTCTACGCCCTCCTCACCGCCCTCATCTCGGTGATGCCCCTGGCCATGGGGGAACTCGGCTTTTTCTACCTGACCTCAAGCCTTCTCCTAAATGGGTTGCTGATCCTCAAGAGCCTGGCCCTCTACCGCCGGCCCGAGCGGAGGACGGCGGTTTCGCTGTATAAATACTCCATGCTCTACCTGGCCCTGCTCTTCGTGGCCATGGCGGTGGACCGGGTGCTTTAGGGAGGGAGGAATGCGGAGAGCCTTAGCGGTGTTTGGTTTGGTCGGCATGGCCCTGGCCCAGGAAGCCCACCGGGTGGCCATCACCCACCCAGGAGGCTCCTACAACCAGGAGGTGGCCTTCCTCTGGCCCTGGGTCTACTTCTTCTCCGTGGTCATCTTCGCCGTGGTGGCGGGGGCCTTGGCCTACGTCACCTGGAAGTTTAGGGCGAGGCCCGGCGATACGGGGGAACCCCCTCAGATCCACGGGAACGACCGCCTCGAGGTGGTCTGGACCCTCATCCCCTTGGCCATCGTCTTCGTCCTCTTCGGCCTCACGGCCAAGGCCCTCATCCAGGTGAACCGCCCCATCCCCGGGGCCCTGAAGGTGGAGGTCACGGGCTACCAGTTCTGGTGGGACTTCCACTACCCTGAGCTTGGCCTAAGGAACTCCAACGAGCTCGTCCTTCCCGCCGGGGTCCCCGTGGAGCTGGAGATCACCTCCAAGGACGTGATCCACTCCTTCTGGGTGCCGGGGCTCGCCGGCAAGCGGGACGCCATACCGGGACAAACGACCCGGATCTCCTTTGAAGCCAAGGAGCCTGGCCTCTACTACGGCTTCTGCGCCGAGCTC
The DNA here is from genome assembly GCF_001535545.1 of Thermus parvatiensis. GTDB lineage: Bacteria > Deinococcota > Deinococci > Deinococcales > Thermaceae > Thermus > Thermus parvatiensis. Next base: position 89,342 of record NZ_CP014141.1, read on the forward strand.
TGCGGGGCAAGCCACGCCCGGATGCTCTTCCGCGTGGTGGTCCTTCCCAAAGAGGAGTTTGACCGCTTCGTGGAGCAGGCCAAGGCCTCCCCGGCCCCCGTGGCCGACGAAAGAGGCCAGCAGGTCTTCCAGCAGAACTGCGCTGCCTGCCACGGCGTGGCCCGGAGCATGCCCCCTGGGGTCATCGGGCCCGATCTTGGGCTTTTGGGCAACCGCACGAGCCTGGGGGCGGGCATCGTGGAGAACACCCCGGAAAACCTCAAGGCCTGGATCCGGGACCCCGCGGGGATGAAGCCCGGGGTGCAGATGCCTGGCTTCCCTCAGCTTTCCGAGGAGGACCTGGAGGCCTTGGTCCGCTACCTGGAGGGCCTAAAGGTGGAAGGGTTTGACTTCAAGGCCTTGCCCAAGTTCTAGGAGGTTAGGGATGGCCATCACTGCAAAACCCAAAGCCGGACTGTGGGCGGTCCTCTGGGACCTGCTCACCACCGTGGACCACAAGAAGATCGGCCTCATGTACACGGCCACCGCCTTCTTCGCCTTCGCCCTGGCGGGGGTTTTCTCCCTCCTCATCCGGGCGCAGCTGGCGGTGCCCAACAACACCCTCCTCACCGGCGAGCAGTACAACCAGATCCTCACCCTGCACGGGGCCACCATGCTCTTCTTCTTCATCATCCAGGCCGGGCTCACCGGCTTCGGCAACTTCGTGGTGCCCCTGATGCTGGGGGCGCGGGACGTGGCCCTACCCCGGGTGAACGCCTTTAGCTACTGGGCCTTCCTGGGGGCCATGATCCTCGCCCTCATGAGCTACTTCTTCCCGGGCGGGGCCCCTAGCGTAGGCTGGACCTTCTACTACCCCTTCTCCGTGCAGTCGGGGAGCGGGGTGGACTTCTACCTGGCGGCCATCCTCCTCCTGGGCTTCTCCAGCCTGCTCGGCAACGCCAACTTCATCGCCACCATCTACAACCTCAGGGCCCAGGGGATGAGCATGTGGAAGATGCCCATGTACGTGTGGAGCGTCTTCGCTGCCAGCGTGCTCAACCTTTTCAGCCTGGCGGGGCTTACTGCGGCCACCCTGCTGGTCCTCCTGGACCGCAAGATCGGCCTCACCTGGTTCAACCCCGACATCGGGGGCGACCCCGTCCTCTTCCAGCAGTTCTTCTGGTTCTACTCCCACCCCACGGTCTACGTGATGCTCCTGCCCTACCTGGGCATCCTCGCCGAGGTGGCCTCCACCTTCGCCCGCAAGCCCCTTTTCGGCTACAAGCAGATGGTCTGGGCCCAGATGGGGATCGTGGTCCTGGGCACCATGGTCTGGGCCCACCACATGTTCACCGTGGGCGAGTCCACCCTCTTCCAGATCGCCTTCGCCTTCTTCACCGCCCTCATCGCCGTGCCCACGGGGGTGAAGCTCTTTAACCTCATCGGCACCCTTTGGGGCGGCAAGCTCCAGATGCACACCCCCCTCTATTGGGTCCTGGGCTTCATCTTCAACTTCCTCCTTGGGGGATTACCGGGGTCATGCTCTCCATGACCCCATTGGACTACCAGTTCCACGACTCCTACTTCGTGGTGGCCCACTTCCACAACGTCCTCATGGCGGGGAGCGCCTTCGGGGCCTTTGCCGGGCTTTACTACTGGTGGCCTAAGATGACGGGCCGCATGTACGACGAGCGGCTCGGCAAGCTCCACTTCTGGCTCTTCCTCGTGGGCTACCTGGTCACCTTCCTTCCCCAGTACGCCCTGGGCTACCTGGGCATGCCCCGGCGCTACTACACCTACAACGCCGACATCGCCGGCTGGCCCGAGCTCAACTTCATTTCCACCGTCGGGGCCTTCATCCTGGGCCTGGGCGGGATCGTTTGGGTTTACAACATGCTGAAAAGCCTCCGCTCCGGTCCCAAGGCCCCCGAGAACCCCTGGGGTGGCTACACCCTCGAGTGGCTCACCGCTTCCCCGCCCAAGGCCCACAACTTTGACGTGAAGCTCCCCACGGAGTTCCCCTCCGAGCGTCCCCTTTACGACTGGGCCAAGAAGGGGGTCAAGCTCGAGCCCGAGGACCCGAGCCACATCCACCTGCCCAACAGCTCCTTCTGGCCCTTCTACGCCGCCGCCACCCTCTTCGCCTTCTTCGTGGCGGTGGCGGCCCTGCCCGTGCCCAACGTCTGGATGTGGGTCTTCCTGGCCCTTTTCGCCTACGGCCTTATCCGCTGGGCCCTCGAGGACGAGTACAGCCACCCGGTGGAGCACCACACCCTCACGGGCAAGTCCAACGCCTGGATGGGGATGGCCTGGTTCATGGTTTCGGAGGTGGGCCTCTTCGCCATCCTCATCGCCGGCTACCTCTACCTCAGGCTTTCCGGGGCGGCGGTGCCCCCTGAGGAAAGGCCTGCCCTTTGGCTTGCCCTCCTCAACACCTTCTTCCTGGTGAGCTCCTCCTTCACCGTGCACTTCGCCCACCACGACCTCAGGCGGGGCCGGTTCAACCCCTTCCGCTTCGGGCTTCTCTTCACCATCCTGCTGGGGGTTCTCTTCTTCCTCTTCCAGGCCTGGGAGTTCTACCAGTTCCACAGCCACTCCAGCTGGCAGGAGAACCTCTGGACGGCGGCCTTCTTCACCATCGTGGGCCTCCACGGCCTGCACGTGGTGATCGGGGGCTTTGGCCTGATCCTCGCTTACCTCCAGGCCCTTAGGGGCAAGATCACCCTCCATAACCACGGCACCCTCGAGGCCGCCAGCATGTACTGGCACCTGGTGGACGCCGTCTGGCTGGTCATCGTGGTCCTCTTCTACATCTGGTGAGGCATCGGGTGCTGGGCCCCCGCCCTGGGGCGGGGGCCTTTGCTATGGATAGAAGGGGATGCGGCTTTTGGTGGTGGACTTTGACTACTTCTTCCCCGTGCCCCAAGACGCCAAGGACCCCCTGGCCCCCCTCTTCGCCTGGGCCCACTTTGAAACCCCCTATTACTTGGAGGAGGCCTGGGAGGAGCGGGCCTTGGCCTTCCTCCTCCGGGGGCTTCCCCTGCCCGGGGCCCGGGGGTGGGAGGGCTTCTGGGGGCGCTTCGCCTTCGCCCCTGGGGCGGTGCTCTACTACGCCGAAAGCAACGCCCTGGCCTTCCACCCCGAGGTACGGGAAGGTGTGAGGGAGGTGGTCCTCTTTGACGCCCACCACGATGCGGGCTACCGCCCCTTGGGGGAGGAGCCCGCCTGCGACGACTGGATGGTCTTCTACCACCGCCTGGGGGCGAGGCTTCGGGTCTATTACCCTCCCTGGCGGGACCCCTCCTTGGAGCCCGAGCCCCAGGTCCCGGTGGCGCGGGCGCTGGACCCCGGGGGGCGGGTGGAAGGGGTCTTTCACCGGGTTTTCCTCTGCCGGAGTGGGGCTTGGGTCCCTCCCTGGGCCGACGGGGACTTCTTCGCCTTCTTAGGGAAAGCGCCCTTGCCTAAGGTGGCCCTCGAGGCGGTCCACCCCCGGCCCTTCTCCCAGGAGACCCTCCGGCGGCGGGCGGTGGAGGAGGGGTTCGGCCTGCGCTTCATGGAGCGCCTGAAAGGCCGGGCCGGCTAAACGGTGCAGACTTGACCGCTATACCGCATAGAGCCCCAGGAAGCGCAGGGCGGAGAGGGGGTTGAAGGAGAAGGCCTCCAAGGCCGCCTTCTTCTCCCTGACCCCTTGGCGGTGAAGCATGGAGACCAGAAAGGCCCGGAGGGCCGCCAAGACCTGTGCCCCCACCCCCGCACCTGGCAGGCATCCTCGTGGAGGAGAACGTCCCGTACCCAAAAGGACCGGTTCTCTACCTCCCACCGGTAAAGGAGAAGCTCCCCAAGCCGCCTCGCCTCCGCCACCTCCGGCCCCAAGCTGGTGAGGGCGTAGCTCACCGTCCGCCGCACCTCCCCCGTCCCCTTGTGCCTCACCTCCCGCTCCATCCGCACCACCTGCCGGCACCCGGGAAAGGCCCGCACCTCTTCCGGCAGGTAGGGGGAAGCCCAAACCCGGTAGGTCCACACCTCCCCATCCCGCACCAGATTCCACACCGCCTCGGTCTCGCCAGGAAGCCGCCTCTCCTCCATGCCCTTGAACACCTCCAAGGCCCACTCCAAAAGTTCCCCCTGGTTAGCCTTCAGGACAAAGAGGTACGCCCCCCTTTTTGCACCACCTTCCCCGCTAACTCCGGGTACAGGTACCCCGCGTCCCCCACCACCACCTTCCCCTTGAGCCCCTCCGCCCCCAGGCGGTCCAGGAGCTCCAAAAGGGCTTGGTCCTCCCTCCCCTCCGCCCGGGCCTGGGCCAGGGTGGTATGGAGGTGCAGGGCCAGGACCTCCACCAGCTTGACCTGGGCGCTTTTCCCCTTGCCGCTTCCCCGCAGGTGCTTCCCGTCTACCACCAGGACTTCCCCAAGGTCGGCTTCGGGAAGACCTGGAGGAGGGCCGCTTGGAGCTTTTCAGGATCCAGGCGGTGAAGGAGAAGGGTGATGGCGGTGTGGCCTGGGGCCTTGCGCAGGCCCAGGTGGGGCAAGAGGTGGGGGTTGGTGCGGGCGAAGCGTTCCACGCCCCTCAGGGAGTCCACGCGGGAAAGAAAAGCCACCAGGATGAGGGCCAGGAGGCTCCACAGGGGGTACTGCCGGTTGCGGGCCCGGGGGTCGGGGATCTGGGACAGGGCTTCGCGCAGGGTCATGCCCCCTCTTTACTCCAGGAGCCGCATATAGGTCAAGTCTGTAAACAGGGCTTTACCCAAAACTCCTTCCTCGCCCTCCCTTAGCCTGCTTCAAGAGTTCTTGGGTGACTTCATAGTTGAGCAGGCGAACCAGGCCCCTCAGGAGCAGGTACGGACCATCCCTCTCGCTGGGCAGCCCCAGCTTGCCCCCGAGCTGCAAAAGAAACCCCTTGAACGGATCCCCCAACCGCTCAACTTCCCAAAGGAACACCGCCAGCCCCAGCAAAACCGCCACCACCTTCCGGATCCGGGCAAGCCCCCGCACCTGGAAGGTCTCAAGCCCCAGCCCCGTCTTCAAAAGCCGGAAGAACCGCTCCACCTCCCACCGCCTGCGGTACGCCTCCACCACCCGCGCCGCCTCCTCCCTCCCCCTCACCGGCAAGCTGGTCAGTAGCCACCACTCCCCACGCCGCCCCAGGGCTGGCACCCGGCAGACCACCAGGTGGAGCCGCCTCCCCTCCACCTCCACCTCCCTCCATCCGAAGTGGAGCCGCACCCGCTGGTACCTGCCCCCTACCCTCAGCTCCACCTCCTCCCCACAGGGAAGGGCCAGGGAAGAAGCCACCTTCGCCAGAGAACCCCCCTCCCCAAGCTTCCGGTCCCGGTAGACCCGCACCACGAACTCCTCCCCCAGGGCCAGCACCTGCCCAAACACCTTCCGGTCGTCAAACCCCCGGTCCGCCACATACACCAGCCTCCTGCCCACGCCCCCCAATCGCTCCCGGGCCGCCTCAATGGCTCCCTCCACCTCCTTGGGCAGGCTGGCAAACCCCCTCTCCCCGTAGGCCACCAGGTGGGCGTACCCCAGGGCCAGCCGCCCCGCGGGGTCCAACCCCAGGGCGGTGAGGAGCTCGTACCCGGGCCGCCTATCCTTCCCCACCCGGGCTATCCCCTCCAGGGCCCGGGCATAGGGCTTGACCACCGGGCTCAGGTCCAGGAGGACCAGAACCTCCTCACCCTCCAGGGCAGTCGCGCTCTCCTGATAGACCCGGTCAAGGAGGGCTTCTGCCTCCACCCGTGGGTTGGACAGGAAGCGGTAAAGGGCTTTGGCCTGGTGGAAGCGGTTCTGGAGGGGAGAAGGGAGCGAGGCCACCATCTCGCTCACCCGGGCTGAGCCTGCGGCCAAGGCGCCCCGCACCACCTCTTCAAACCGTCGGTGGAGGCGCTTATCGGGGGAAAACGCTCACAAAACGGCCCGTGAACTCCTGGAGCCTGGCCTCGGCCACCTTGAGCATGTCCATGGATCACCCCCGGTACCAGATACGGGCTGCGCCCGCAAGGGGAGATTTACCACGCAGGGCTTTACCCAAAACTCCTTCCTCGCCCTCCCTTAGCCTGCTTCAAGAGTTCTTGGGTGACTTCATAGTTGAGCAGGCGAACCAGGCCCCTCAGGAGCAGGTACGGACCATCCCTCTCGCTGGGCAGCCCCAGCTTGCCCCCGAGCTGCAAAAGAAACCCCTTGAACGGATCCCCCAACCGCTCAACTTCCCAAAGGAACACCGCCAGCCCCAGCAAAACCGCCACCACCTTCCGGATCCGGGCAAGCCCCCGCACCTGGAAGGTCTCAAGCCCCAGCCCCGTCTTCAAAAGCCGGAAGAACCGCTCCACCTCCCACCGCCTGCGGTACGCCTCCACCACCCGCGCCGCCTCCTCCCTCCCCCTCACCGGCAAGCTGGTCAGTAGCCACCACTCCCCACGCCGCCCCAGGGCTGGCACCCGGCAGACCACCAGGTGGAGCCGCCTCCCCTCCACCTCCACCTCCCTCCATCCGAAGTGGAGCCGCACCCGCTGGTACCTGCCCCCTACCCTCAGCTCCACCTCCTCCCCACAGGGAAGGGCCAGGGAAGAAGCCACCTTCGCCAGAGAACCCCCCTCCCCAAGCTTCCGGTCCCGGTAGACCCGCACCACGAACTCCTCCCCCAGGGCCAGCACCTGCCCAAACACCTTCCGGTCGTCAAACCCCCGGTCCGCCACATACACCAGCCTCCTGCCCACGCCCCCCAATCGCTCCCGGGCCGCCTCAATGGCTCCCTCCACCTCCTTGGGCAGGCTGGCAAACCCCCTCTCCCCGTAGGCCACCAGGTGGGCGTACCCCAGGGCCAGCCGCCCCGCGGGGTCCAACCCCAGGGCGGTGAGGAGCTCGTACCCGGGCCGCCTATCCTTCCCCACCCGGGCTATCCCCTCCAGGGCCCGGGCATAGGGCTTGACCACCGGGCTCAGGTCCAGGAGGACCAGAACCTCCTCACCCTCCAGGGCAGTCGCGCTCTCCTGATAGACCCGGTCAAGGAGGGCTTCTGCCTCCACCCGTGGGTTGGACAGGAAGCGGTAAAGGGCTTTGGCCTGGTGGAAGCGGTTCTGGAGGGGAGAAGGGAGCGAGGCCACCATCTCGCTCACCCGGGCTGAGCCTGCGGCCAAGGCGCCCCGCACCACCTCTTCAAACCGTCGGTGGAGGCGCTTATCGGGGGAAAACGCTCGCAAAACGGCCCGTGAACTCCTGGAGCCTGGCCTCGGCCACCTTGAGCATGTCCATGGATCACCCCCGGTACCAGATACGGGCTGCGCCCGCAAGGGGAGATTTACCACGAAACGGAGATGTGGGTAAAGTCCTGTGTAAACGGTGGACAACCCTTTCCCCTTGGCCTATAATCACAAAGGCTATTGGGCCGTTAGCTCAGCTGGCAGAGCAACCGACTTTTAATCGGTAGGTCGCAGGTTCGAATCCTGCACGGCCCACCAAGCCAAGGCCCCATCGTCTAGCGGTTAGGACGCGGCCCTCTCAAGGCCGAAACGGGGGTTCGATTCCCCCTGGGGTCACCACGGGCGGCTAGCTCAGCTGGCCAGAGCACTCGCCTTACAAGCGAGGGGTCAGAGGTTCAAGTCCTCTGCCGCCCACCAGGCGGGGCGGGCCCAAAGGGCCCGCCCTTTCCTTCTTTTCCCGCCCCGGGACCCCCTCCCACCCTTTCCCCGGCTTGCCCCCACGGAGTGGCCTCATACCCTGCTGGGTTAGCCCGGGAAAGCCCCTTGACCAGGGCCCCCATGCTGGCACAAGCCAGCATGGGGTGGTATCACACCTCCGGAAGCCGCCGGACCGCCCAGAGGCCCAGGACGGCTAGGCCTGCGGAGAGGAGGAAGAGCGCCTGGTAGCCCCAAGCCCCCACCACCCACCCTCCGAGGACCGGGGAGAAGGCGAAGAGGCCCAGGAAGCTGTTGGCGAGGCCCACGGTGGCGGTCCGCTCCTCGGGCGGGGCCAGGTTGAGGAGGTAGGTGTTGCCGGCGATGCCCAAGGCGGCGAGGTAGGCCCCCTGCACGAAGAAGACCAGGGCGAAGGCCCCGGGGGAAGGGCGAGGGCGAGGAGGGGCGTGGCGAGCACCAGCACCCCCCCTCCGAGAAAGACGGCCTTCGCCCCCCTCCGGGCCAGGGCGGACCAGAGGGCGTTGGAGAGGATGAAGGCCAGGGCGTTCAGGGCGAGGTAGAGGCCGAGCTCCGCCTCCTTCCCCAAGACCCGGACCGCGTAGGCGGCGTAGAAGGGCTCCACCATGCCCGCAAGCCCCAGGAAGAGCCGGGCCGTGAGGTAGGCGCGAAACCCGGGGCGCCTTAGGGGAAGGCGGAGGTCGGTGCGCCCCACCGCCACCTCCTCCTCGGGCTCCTCCACCCGCCCGAAGACGTACCACGCCGCCCCGTAGGCCAGGGTCCCCAGGGCGAAGAGGAGGGCGTAGCCCAGGGGAAAGGGGAGGTCCAGACCCAGAAGGGCGCGCACGCCGAAGCCGGCCAGAAAGGCCAAAACCCCGCCTCCCATGTAGATCGCGGCGAAGAGCCCGGGCCGCTCCTCGCGGGGCACGGCCTTGGCCAGCACCTCCCAGTAGGGCAGGCTGGCCAAGGCGGTGAAGAGGGCGAAAAGAAAAAGCCCCGCCAGGAAAACGCCGAGAAGCAGGCCCGGCCACGCCCCAAGGAAGAAGGCCCCAAAGACGAGAAGGAGAAGCCCCGCGAAGCGGAAGGCCGAGGCCTTGCGGTAGAGGGGAAGCTTCTTTCTGTGGCGCGCCACCCACCCCACCAAAAGGGCCTGGGGAAGCAGGCCTCCCGCCAGGGGAAGGGCGGGGACGAGGCCGATGAGGATCGGGGAGGCCCCCAAGCGGGCGGCGAAGCTCGCCAGGATGATGTTGGGGTTCATCAGCGTGTCCCCGAGCCAGATCAGCCAGCCGTTGAGGAGGATCCGGCCCCGGTTCCCGCGAAGCCCGCCTAAAATGCTAAGGATGATCCTCCTGCCCTCCCTCGGTCCCCTCCACATACTCCACCCACGCTACAACGCCGCCACGGTCCTGGCCATCCTCGAGGCGGCCAACCCCCCCGTGGTCTACCTGGCCTCCCACTCCGAGGCCTCCCTCGCCGAGGGCACCTGGCGGGAGGAGGACCCCCTCCTCTTCCACCTCCTCCCCTGGGCGGAGGCGCGGGGCGTGCCCGTGGTGCCCGTGGACCGGGAGGCCCACCTAAAGGGGGAGGCGGAGGCCTTCCGGGAGGCCTTGGCCCAGTACCCGGCGGCCCGGCCCCACCTGGAGCGCCTGGCCGCCTTTGACCGGGACCTCTCCGCCCTCCTGCAAAAGCCCCTCACCCCGGAGCGCCTCTACGCTCCCGAGTTCCTGGGGGAGCTTGGCGCCCTCTACGAGGGCTTCGTCCGCACCTTCGGGGAAGGTCCGGCCACGGGCTTCCGGGCCAGGCGGGTGGCGGGGGTGGTGGAGGCGCTGAAGGGCCGGGAGGGGGCCGTGGTGGCGGACCTTTTGGACTTCCTCCTTCTCCTCGAGGCCTTCCCCCAGGAAGGCCCCCCGCCCCACCGACCCACGGAGGCGGAGCGCGTCCGAGCCCTTTTGGACCGGGCCTGGCTCCTTAAGGAGGAGGACGACTGGGGCGCGCTTGTGGAGCAGCTCTTCGCCATCGGCTCCCCGGAGGCCCTGTACCTTGCGGCCCAGGTCTACCTGGCCTCGGGGCAGTGGGAGGACGCCCTGGCCCTCATGGAGGAGGTCTTCCGCATGGACTTCCAGCACCCAGGCTACCTCCCGGGGTACGTCCTGGCCCGGATGGGGCAGCTTCTGGACCTCGCCGGGGAGCGGGAGCGGGCCTTGCGGGCCTACCGGGGGGTCCTGGCCCTCTCCTGGGCCCCGGAGGAGGCGAGGGCCGTGGCCTTAGCGGGGCTGAAGACGCCCTTCCGCCTTTAATACCACCCCATCCTGGCTTGCGCCAGGAAGGGGGCTCCGGAAATCCCTTAGGCGCGAGCCTCCTGACCTAAAGTATGCGAAGGCTACCCGAGAAAGAGGAAACCCCAACCAGGGCATTTGTCCCGGAAGCAAGGGCTATCCTTAGGGCATGGAGGTCCAGCTCCGCAGGACCCGCCGCGCCATGTACCTCCGCCTCGCCGCCTGGCACGCGGGGCCCCTGGGCCTCGCCTGGGCGGGGCGGCCGGAGCTCGCCCCCCGCTACCCGGAGGCCTACGCCCGCTGTGGCGGGGCCCCGGGGCTGGCCTGCGCCGGCGTGGGGGGGAGCCCCGCGTCTGCCTGGTCCGCCGCCTGGAAAGGCTCGCCCGGAGCGCCGAGCGGGGCGGAAGGCGGCGCCGCGCCCAGGAGAAGGCCCTGGTGGAGGAGCTTCTCCTCTGCGTGGGCCACCTCCAAAAGGAGCTTCCCCCCGAGTTCCTTCCCCTCCTCGAGGCCACGGAAAAGGCCCTGCGCCAAGACCTGGACTACCTCCGAAGCGTCGCCTCAGCGCCCCTTTCGCCCGAGCAGAAAGGCCAGGACCAGGGACAAGGCCCCTAGGCCGAAGGCGGCGAGGCTTGGGGCCTCCAGGGCGAACCGCTTGGGGCGCAGGGGCCTGAGCACCCCCTCCTGGTAGGCTGCCCTTTGGTCCTCGGGGCGGAGGGCGAGGACGTCCACCACCGGGGGCATGCCCAAGGGGGCCCCCAGGACCCAGGCCCCCCCTTCCGGGGAAACGGGGCGCAGGTACCAGGAGGCGAAGGGGTCAAAGAGCCCCACCGCCCCGTAATAGCCGTACTCGCCTGGAGGCAGGCCCGTGGACCAGACCACCCACTCCCCCTCCCGCCAGGCCCGCACCGCCTCCCTCTTCCCCTCGGGGCTTTTCCGCTCCACCCCGAAGCCCGTGACCACGAAGGCCGCCTCCCACCCCTGGCCCGGAGGGGTGCGGAGGCCGGGAAGAAGGGCCTCCTCCCCGCCCGGGGCGAGGTCCAGGTAGACCAGGGCCGTGGCCAGGCTGAAGCCCAAGGGCCCGCCCAAGGGGTTGGGGTAGCGGGCGAGCCGCAGCTTGAGGACGAGCTCCCCCTGCCGAACCTCCCCGGCCAAGGCGGTGAGGTCGGCGTACCCTTCCCCGGCCTCCCGGTAAAGGGCGGCCTGGGGATAGAGGTAGGCGAGGCCTTGGGCATCCCCAAGAGGGTCTTGAAAAAAGAAGAGCACGAGCCCCTTTATACCAGCTTCAGCACCGCCCGCGCCAGCTTCTTGGGGTCGTGCTGGGCAAGCTCCCCTGCCTCGCGGAAGTCCCCCTCCAGCACCCGCACCCCGTCCACCCTGAAGGGACGGGGGTCGTAGGGCACGGGGTGGCGCCCCTCGGCGGCGTAGCGCCGGAGCACCGGCTCGGGAATAGGGGCGGTGTGGACCACCACCACGTCCGGCCTCCGCCCCAGATGGTGGGCCACGGCCTTGTAGTGGTCGTAGGCGGTGTACCCGTCCGTCTCCCCGGGCTCGGTCATGAGGTTGACCACGTAGACCACAAGGGCCCCCGACCGCCGCACCGCCTCGCGGATGGGCCCGGGGAGGAAGCTGGGGATGACGCTGGTGTAGAGGCTTCCCGGGCCGAGGAGGACGAGGTCCGCCCGGCGGAGGGCCTCGAGGACCTCCCCCATGACCACGCTGGGCTCAGGCTCCAGCCCCACCTCCCGCACCCGGCCCCCGGCCTCCCTCAAGGCCACCTCCCCCACCACCCTCCGCCCGTCCTGGAGGCGGGCGGCGAGGCGCACCGCCTGGGGCGTGGCGGGCAGGACCTGGCCCCGAAGGTTCAGGATGGCGTTGGCCTGGCGCACCGCCTCGGCGAAGTCCCCGCTCGCCTCGTACAGGGTGACGAGGAAGAGGTTGCCGAAGGTGTGGCCGGAAAACTCCCCCCGGCGGAAGCGGTAGGCGAGGAGGCGGGGAAGGGCGGGGTGGTCGGAGAGGGCGGCCAGGCAGTCCACCAGGTCCCCCACCGCCGGGAGGCCGTAGGCGAGCCTGAGCCGCCCCGTGGAGCCCCCGTCGTCCGTGACCGCCACCACGGCGGTGAGGTTGGCCGTCCCCTCCTTGAGGCCGGAAAGGGCCCGGGAAAGCCCCGTCCCCCCCCCGAAGGCCACGACCCTAGGCCCCCGCTCCAGCCGCCTTCGGACGTAGACCCGCTCCGGCACCTCCTCGGGCCGGGTGAAGGCGGAAAGCATGCTCCGGTTCATGGCCCGCACCCCGAGGACCAGAAGCCCCCCACCCAGGGCGGCGACCCCCCAGGCGGCGAGGGGCGGCAGGGCGGGCAAGGGGAGGGCCTGGCCCAGCCCCCAGGCCGCCATCCCCACCCCGAGGCCCGCCAGGGCGGCGTAGCGCTTGACCCGCATCCCGGGGTGGAGCCAGCGCCACGCCGGGTGGGCCCACACGCCCCTACCCTTCCCGCTCCACATCCCGGTGCACCACCTCCACGGCGAACCTGCCGGAAAGCTCCTCCGCCAGGCGCTCCGCCACGGCCACGCTCCGGTGCCTTCCCCCGGTGCAGCCCACGGCCACGGTGTAGAAGGCCCGCCCCTCCGCCCGCGCCCCTTCAGCCGCGAGCCCGGCCACGGCGAGGAGGGCCCGGTAGTAGGGCTCCGCGGCCTCGGAGAAGACGTAGCGCCGGACCTCGGGGTCCAGGCCCGTCCGGGGCCTGAGGGCCGGGTCGTAGTGGGGGTTGGGCAGGGGGCGGACGTCCAGGACCAGGTCCGCCTCCTGGGGGGGCCCCACTTGAAGCCGAAGGAAACCAGGCGGAGGAGGAACCCCCCTCCTCGCCCAAAAAGCGGGCCAGGACCTCCTTGAGCCCTCGAGGCGAGAGCTCCGAGGTGTCCACCACAAGGTGGGCCTGGCCTCTCAGGCCCGCCAGGGCCCGCCTCTCCTCGGCGATCTCCCGCATCAGGTTCCCCGCCCCCAAGGGGTGGACCCGGCGGGTGAGGTTGTAGCGGCGGAGGAGGACCTCGGGCCGGGCCTCGAGGTAGACCACGGTGGGCCGCAACGCCGCCAGGACCTCCTCCAGGTCCTGGAAGAAGGCCAGGGCCCGGGCGTCCACCACCACCCCCACCCGGGCGAGGCCCCGGGCCGCCGCCTCCTGGAGGAGGGGGGGCCAGAGCCTGGGGGGGAGGTTATCCACCATGAAGTAGCCGAGGTCCTCCAGAAAACCCCGGGCCGTGGTCTTGCCCGCCCCGGAGAGGCCCGTGAGGACGAGGAAGCGCATCCTCCTGACTATACCTGGCCAAGCCGGGTCCCCGGGGCCACGCCATGGCCCCGGGCCCAGTCGGCGGCGGGCATGGCCCGCTTCCCCTCGGGCTGGACCTCCTCCAGGAGAAGGAGGCCCGAGGCCGTGCCCACCGCCACGCCCTCCGGCCCCACCCGGGCCACCACCCCAGGCTCCCCTTCCCCGGGTTCGGGGCGGAGCCTCAGGGCCTTGACCCGCCGGCCCCGGTGGAAGAAGTAGCTCCCGGGCCAGGGCTGGACGGCCCGGTGGCGGCGGTAGAGGGCCTCGGCGCTCTCCCCGAAGTCCAGCCGTCCCTCCTCCTTGGTGAGGGGCGGGGCGTAGGAGGCCTCCCCTTCCTGGGGCCTAGGGGTGAGCTCCGGGAGGCGCTCCAGCACCTCAAGAAGGAGCTCTACCCCTTTGTCCCTGAGCCGATTCCCCAAGGCCACGGCGTCCTCGTCCGGCAGGATGGGCGTCCGCCAGACGGCGTAGAGGGGACCGGTGTCCAACCCCTCGTCCAGGCGCATGATGGAGACCCCGGTCTCCCGCTCCCCGGCGAGGAGGGCCCGCTGGACGGGGGCCGCTCCCCGGTACTTGGGAAGGAGGGAAGGGTGGAGGTTGAGGAAACCGTGGAGGGGGATGTCCAAGGCCTCCTTGGGGATGAGCTTCCCGTAGGCCGCCACCACCGCCACCTCGGGCGCAGCCCGGCGCAGGGCCTCGAGAAAGGCCTCCTCCCTAAGCCGCGCCGGGCGCAAAAGGGGAAGCCCTTCCGCCTCGGCGTAGCGGGCCACGGGGCTCGGAGCGGGCTTCAGGCCCCGGCCTTGGGGCTTGTCGGGCTGGGAAACCACCAGGACCACCTGGTGGCGCTTGCGCAGGGCGTCCAGAACGGGGACAGCCCAAAGAGGGGTGCCGAAAAAGGCCACCCTCATCCCTGGGAAAGCTCCTTCAACAAGGCCCGGGCCTCCTTCTGGAAGCGGACGAGCTCCGCCCGGTTGGCCTCCAGGAAGGCTTCCCGCTTGGGCTTGGGCAGGCGTTCAAAGAAGAGGATCCCGTCCAAATGGTCGATCTCGTGCTGAAAGACCCGGGCCATGTACCCCTCGAGCTCCAGCACGCGCTTATGGCCCTCCTCGTCCTGGTACTCCACCCGGATGCGCTCCGCCCGGGGCACCTCCTCGGAGTAGAGGCCGGGCAGGGAGAGGCACCCCTCCGTCCCCTCCAGGAGCCCCTCCCGGTAGGTGATCACCGGGTTCGCCACCACGTAAACCCGGCGCACGAGCTCCCTTAGGGGTTTTTCCTCCTCCCCTTCGGGCTCGTCGGCGTACTCCACCGCCACGAAGAGGCGCTGGGAAAGGCCGATCTGGGGGGCGGCAAGCCCTACCCCCCTGGCCTCAAACATCGTCTCCAGCATGTCCTCCGCCAGGCGCTTAATCCCCGAAAAGTCCTCCACAGGCCGGGCCTTGCGGCGGAGGATGGGGTCTCCGTAAAGCCGGATGGGGTAGACCATCCTTGCTATTCTAGCGCAACCCGCACCCGAACCGGTCCCAGGGTCTGGACCCCCGGGGGGAGGTCCGGGACCACCGCCACCTCCGCCTCCCCCGGGCCCAGGGCCTCCTCGAGGACGGCGGTCACGCCCGTAAGGCCCTCCAGGGCCTCCCGCGGGCCCACGAGGCGCACCGTCTTGGGGGCGTAGTCCAGGAGGCGGCGCCCCGGGGGAGGCTTAAGGGAGAGGGGCACCTCCTTGAGGAAGAGGGCTTCCCGGCGCTCCACCACCCGAACCCGGTTAGGCCGGAGCTCCACGCCCTCCAAGGGGCCCTCCGGGCCGAAGGGGAAAAGGGCCACCTCGTCCCCCAGGTCCAGGCCCACGGCGCTCACAGCGGCCTCCACCTGGCTTTTCGGCCCCACCGCCTCCACGAAGGCGGGATCGGTAAGGACCCAGGCCCCTGGGCCAGGACCTCCACGGGGATCTGGCGCTGGGCCTCCACCTCCACCACCACCCCCACCCGGGCGGGCACCACCTCGAGGACCTCCACCCCCTGGGGGGCCGCCACCCGCACCTCCCGCACCACCTCCCCCTCGGCCCCGGAGAGGTCCAGGTAGGCGGAGACGGGAAGGGCCCGCCCCTCCAACAAGGGCGCAGGCCCCCTAAGCCTTAGGAGGACCTCCCGGGGAAGGCCCAGGGCGCGCCGCCCCTCCCCAAGCCCCACCACCTGGAGGGGAACCTTGAGGCTCCGCTCCACCACGGGGGCCTGCTCCTGGAGGCTGTACCAGAGGGCGAAGGCCACGAGAAGGGCCAGCAGGAAGGCGGGCCAGTCACGCATCCCGCACCACCTCCTTGAGGCGCGCCCGCAGGGCCTCGAGGGAGAGGGGCGGGGAGAGCCTCCCCCCTCGGCCACCCGGATGGCCCCCGTTTCCTCGCTCACCACGATGACCAGGGCGTCGGACACCTCGGAGAGGCCCAAGGCGGCCCGGTGCCGGGTGCCGAGGCCCATGCCCACCTCGGAGAGGGGGAAGACGCACCCCGCGGCGAACAGCCTTCCCTCCCGCACGATGGCCCCCCGTCGTGCAGGGGGGTGCCGGGGTAGAAGAGGGTCTCCAGAAGCCGGGCGGAAAGCCGGGCGTCCAGCACCTCGCCGCTCGCCGCGTACTCGCCCAAGGGGGTGCGCCGCTCCAGGGCGAGGAGGGCCCCGTGGCGCCGCTCGGAAAGGCGGCGAAGCCCGAGGAAGAGCTCTTCCAACTCCAAGGCCACCGGGGGGGGCCTAAGCGCCCCCTGGCCACGGCCGAGCCGCTCCAGAAGCCCGCGAAGCTCAGGCTGGAAGACCACGATGAGGGCGAACGCGCCCAAGGTGGCGGCGTTCCCCAGGATCCAGCTTAAGGTGGAAAGACCGAGGAGGCTCGCCAGGAACCAGGTGGCGAGGTAGATCAAAACGCCGCGGACAAGGTTCAGGGCCCGGGTGCCGGCGAGGATGCGGTAGAGGGAGTAGAGGAGGACGCCCACCAGGAAGATGTCCAAGAGGTCGCGCCAGGTGAGGGGCATGGCTCAGACGAGGCTCGTGCCGGGGCCGTCCCAGGCCAGGCCGAAGAGGCGGGCCCAGGTGGCCCCGAGGTCGGCGAAGGTCTCCCGGGTGCCGAGCTCCCCCTCCACCCCCGGCCCCACCCAGAGGAGCATCCCGTACTCCCGGGTGTGGTCCGTGCCGAAGAAGGTGGGGTCGTTGCCGTGGTCCGAGACCAGAAAGAGGTGGTCCTCGGGCCCCAAGGCGGCAAGAAGCCTGGGAAGGAAGGCGTCCAGCTCCACGAGGGCCCTCCCGTACCCCTCGGGGTCGCGGCGGTGGCCGTACTTGGAGTCAAAGTCCACCAGGTTGGTGAAGACGAGGCCGGAAAAGGGTTCCCCCATGAGGGCCAGGGTCTTCTCCAGGCCGTCTCGGTTGTCCTTGGTCTTGACCTTCCGGGTGAAGCCGCGCCCCGCATAGATGTCGGGGATCTTCCCCACCCCCACCACCTCGAGGCCTCCTTCCCGCAAGACGTCCAGGACGTTCCTCGGGGGCTCCAGGGCGAAGTCCTTCCGTAGGTGCTCCAGCCGGTAGAACCTCCCCGGCTCCCCGGCGAAGGGCCGGGCGATGACCCGGGCCACCTGGAGCTCGCCCACGAGCCTCTCCCGGGCCACCTGGCAAAAGCGGTAGAGCTCCTCCACGGGGACCACGTCCACGTGGGCCGCCACCTGGAAGACGCTGTCGGCGGAGGTGTAGACGATGGGGTAGCCCGTCTTGAGGTGGGCCTCCCCGTAGTCGCGAATGGCCTCCGTCCCCGAGTAGGGGCGGTTCAAAAGCCACCCTCCCACCCCGATGGCCTCGGCCCACTCCCGGAGAAAGTCCTCGGGAAACCCCTGGGGAAAGGTGCGGAACGGCTTTTCCAGGTGGATCCCCACGAACTCCCAGTGCCCCGTGGTGGTGTCCTTGCCGGGGTTCACCTCCCGCATACGGCCGAACCCGCCCCGGGGCCGCTCGGCGCGGGGCAGGGTGTGGACCCCGGGGACCCGGCCGAGGCCGAGGCCGGCCAGGTGGGGGAGGGCGATCCCGGTCTTCAGGACCGTGTGGTCCAAGGTGTCCGCCCCCTCGTCGCCGAAGAGGGGGGCGTCGGGCAGGTAGCCCAGGCCCACGGAGTCCAAAACGATGGCCACCGCCTTCAAGACCTGAGGCCCCCTCGTCCTCCTCCTCCTCGGCCAGGGCCATGAGTTCCTCCGGGGACATCTCGGAGAGGGCCCGCACCGCCTGGAACTCCTCCACGAGCCCCTGGATCTCCTCCATGGCCTCCTTGAGGGTGAGCTCCCCGTCCTTGTACTCGTCCAAAACCTCCTCTATGGCCTCCAGCACCCCCACCGCGGCGCTCGCCTGGGAGAGGGCCTGGGCCAGCTCGGAAAGCTTTTCCGCCAGGTCCATGCCCCCATGCTACCCCAAAAGCTCGGCGAGCCGGGAAAGGGCCCGGCCGTACTTCTTGGCGAAGGCCCCGTGACGGTAGCTTTCGGGAAAGAGGTCCTTCAGGGGGGCCCCGGAGGCCTTGAGGTCCAGGCCCAGGTTGTAGAGCTGGTCCACGAAGTGGACGAAGCGGAGGGCGTCGTTCTGGTCGTGGAGGGGTTCTAAGCCGCGGAGGTAGACGGCCTTCAGGCCGTCAAAGAGGTAGCGGTAGCGGATGGGGTGGAGCCGCCTCAGGTGGGCGATGAGCTCGGGAAAATCGTCCAGGCTCTTGGGCCTGGGGTCCTCCCGGTAAAGGGCGAGGAGCCTTTCCTCGGGGAGGGGGTCGGGCAGGCGGTCCGGGTCCCGGTGGCGGAAGTCCTCCCCCTCAATCCGCTCCACGGCGAAGCGGCGGGCGAGGCTTTGGATCTGGTAGCGGAACTGCTCGGCGTTGAACCGCCCCTCCCCCAGGGCCCCGGGCGGGGTGTTAGAGGTGGTGGCGACCCTCAGACCCCGGTCCATGGTGAGGGCGAGGAAGTGGGTGACCATCTGGGCGTTCCCCGGGTCGTCCAGCTCAAACTCGTCCAGGAAGAGGTAGCGGAGCCCGGAAAACCGCCTCGCCCCCTCCCTAAGGCCCAAGAGCCCCAGGGTGTAGGTGAGCTCCTCAAAGGTCAGGAAGGCCTTGGGGGAAGGGGCCTCGAGGTAGGCGGCCACCAGGAGGTGGGTCTTCCCCACCCCGAACCCCCCGTCCAGGTAGATCCCCTGGGGCCCGGGAAGCCGGGGGCGGAGGAACCCCCGGGGGCGGTCGTGCACCCAGCGGCGGAGCCGCTCCTTGGCCAGGGCCTGGGAGGGGTACCGGGGGTCGGGCCGGTAGGTCTGGAAGGTGGCCCCGAGGAAGCGGGGCGGGGGCACGAAGCCCTGGAGGAGCCGGTCCAGGTCCACCTCGGGGGTGCGCTCCACGAGCCGCATGGCTCTAAGGCTAAGGGCCCACACCTGGGTCCCGCAACACAAAAAGGGGCCGCACGCGGGCCGCGCGGCACGGGGCGCCCGAAACAAGAGAGCCCCCACCGCGGCGAAAGCCGCTTAAGGCTGCCCCGAGGCGGAGCGGAGGCCCAGGCGCTCCAGGACCATGCGGGTGGCGGGGCTTTTGTTCAGGGTGTAGAAGTGGACGCCCTCCACCCCGGCCTCCAAAAGCTCCGCCACCTGGCGGACGGCGTGCTCCACCCCGATCTCCAGGACGGCCTTAGGATCGTCCTGGTGGCGCTCCAGCTTGGCGAGGAGGGGCCCGGGGATGCTCGCCCCGCAGACCTCGGTGAAGCGGCGGAGCTGGCGGTAGCTGGTGACGGGCATGATCCCGGGGAGGATGGGGATTTCTATCCCCGCCCGCCTCGCCCGCTCCAGGAAGCCGAAGTAGTGGGCGTTGTTGAAGAAGAGCTGGGTGATGGCGAAGTCCAGCCCCGCCTCCACCTTGGCCTTGAAGTGGCGGAGGTCGGCCTCGAGGCTCTCGCTTTCCGGGTGCCCCTCGGGGTAGGCCGCCCCGCCCACGGAGACCCGGTCCCCGTACCGCTCCCGGATGAGGGCCACGAGCTCCGCCGCGTAGCGGAAACCCTCCGGGTGGGGGCGGAAGACCCTTTCCCCTCTTGGGGGGTCGCCCCGGAGGGCGAGGAGGTTTTCCACACCGCTTTCCACGAAGCGGTGGAGGACCTCGGCCACCTCCTTTCGGCTCTGGCCCGCCACGGTGAGGTGGGCGAGGGGGTTGAGGCCGAGGCCCTGGATCCTCTGGGCCCAGGCCACGCTCCTCTCCCGGGTGCTCCCCATGGCCCCGTAGGTGATGGAGACGAAGGCGGGGCGGAAGGCCTTGAGCTCCTCCAGGGTGCGGAAGAGGGCCTCCTCCCCCTCCGGGTCCTTCGGGGGAAGAACTCAAAGGAGAAAAGCGGGCCCCGCCGCGCCTTGAGGAGGTCCCGTATTTTCATGCGAACGAGTGTAGCCCCCCCTCCTCCCCGGGGTCAAGGCGGCCGGGGTACCATGAGGGCATGGTCCAGGTGCCCGAGATCCCCAAGGTGGAAACCGTGGAACTCCCCGCCAAGGAGACGGCCCTCATCGTGGTGGACATGCAGAACGACTTCGCCCACCCCAAGGGCGCCCTCTTCGTCCCCGACGCCCCCAAAAGCGTCCCCGCCATCCGGCTCCTCCTGGAGAGGGCGAGGCAAGCGGGGGCCAAGGTGGTCTACACCCAGGACTGGCACCGGGAGGACGACCCCGAGTTCCAGATCTGGCCCCGGCACACCGTGGCCGGGACCTGGGGCGCGGAGATCCTGGAGGAGCTTAAGCCCGAGCCCGAAGACCTCGTCATCCGGAAGGTCCGCTACGACGCCTTCTACGGCACCCCCTTGGACCACTACCTGCACCTCTTCGGGGTAAAGCACGTGGTGGTCACGGGGACGGTGGCCAACATCTGCGTCCTGCACACGGCGGGGTCCGCGGCCTTGCGCTGGTACAACGTGGTCCTTCCCGAGGACGCCACCAGCGCCCTCACCCCCTTTGACCTGGAGGCCACCTTGCGCCAGGTGACCTTCCTCTACCAGGGCAAGGTCACCCGGGCCGAGGGGGTTCGGTTTGTTTGAGCACCCCGTCCTCGCCGCCTTTTACAGGCGGCACGGCCCCGCCCCCTTCGCCCCCAACCCCTTTCCCCAAAGGCCCCCCTTCCGCGTGCTCGCGGAGAGCGTGGTGGCCCAGCAGCTCTCCACCCAGGCGGCCGCCCGCCTCGCCGAGCGCCTCTTCCGCCTCGTCCCCCCCACGCCAAAGGCCTTCCTCGAGGCCCCCTTGGACCTCCTGCGGCAGGCGGGCCTCTCCCGGGCCAAGGCCTTGGCCCTGAAAGACCTCGCGGCTAAGGCGGAGGAAGGGCTTCTGGACGGGCTTGACCGCCTGGAGGACGAGGCGGTGGTGGAGCGCCTCACCCGCGTCCGGGGGGTGGGGCTTTGGACGGCGGAGATGTTTTTGATGTTCGGCCTGGGAAGGCCCGACGTCTGGCCGGTGCGGGACCTGGGGCTTCGCCGGGCCGCGGCGCGCCTTTTCGGCGTGGCCCCCGAGGCCCTTCCCGCCTTCGGCGAGGCCTTCCGCCCCTACCGGAGCCACCTCGCGTGGTACCTATGGCGAAGCCTGTCCTCCCCCTAAAGGAGGCCCCGGCCTCGGGCGAGGTGGCCCTCCTCCGCCTCCTCGAGGCCCGGGGCCAGGAGGTGGTCCCCACCTGGGTGGTGGACCTGGAGGCGGAGTTCTACCGCCTGGCCAACCTCCCCGAGAGGATCACGGCCCTCTTCCAAGGGGTCTTCGGCGTGCGCATAGACGAGGAGCGCCTCCTGGTGGCGGCGGAGGAGGCCCGGCGGGCGGTGCGGGAAAGCTACCTCCTCCCCGAGCGGGCCGAGGCCTTCCTGGAAGCCCTAAAGGGGCGCGGGCCCTTCCTCCTCCGCTACGCGGGGGAGGCCGAGGGGGAAAGGGCCTCCACCCCCCAGGAGGCCCTCTTCGCCCTGAAGCGGCTTTGGGCCCGGCGCTTTGAGGTGGAGGCCATCCTGGAGCGCTACCCCGCCCTCCTGCCCCCCTTCACCCCCGTCCTGGTCCAGGAGGTGGCGGGGGAGGTGGCGGAGGACCCCTTCCTCTCCCTGGACCTCTCCCGGGCCCTGGGACGGGAGGTGGTGGCCTACGCCTGGGCGGGGAAGCTCGTGCGGGTAGAATCCCCCCATGGTGGATAGCCACGTCCACACTCCCCTCTGCGGCCACGCGGAGGGCCACCCCGAGGCCTACCTGGAGGAGGCGCGGGCCAAGGGGCTTAAAGGCGTGGTCTTCACCGACCACAGCCCCATGCCCCCCTGGTACGACCCGGGAAGCCGGATGCGCCTCGAGGCCCTCCCCTTCTACCTCCTCGCCCTGGAAAGGGTGCGGGAACGGGCCCAGGACCTCTACGTGGGCATCGGCCTCGAGGCGGACTTCCATCCCGGCACCGAGGGCTTCGTGGCCCAGCTCTTGCGCCGCTACCCCTTTGACTACGTCATCGGGAGCGTCCACTACCTGGGGGCCTGGCCCCTGGACCACCCGGACCACCAGGAGGAGTACGCCTGGCGCGACCTCAAGGAGGTCTTCCGGGCCTACTTCCAGGAGGTGGAGAAGGCGGCCCGAAGCGGCCTCTTCCACGCCATCGGCCACCTGGACCTCCCCAAGAAGTTCGGCCACCGCCTCCCCGAGGAGGCCCTTTTGGAGCTCGCCGAGCCCGCCCTAAGGGCCGTCGCCGAGGCGGGGCTCTTCCTGGACGTGAACACCGCCGGGCTGAGGAGGCCGGCGAAGGAGGTCTACCCCGCCCCCGCCCTCCTCCGGCGGGCCCGGGAGCTCGGCATCGGGGTGGTCCTGGGCTCCGACGCCCACCGCCCCGAGCAGGTGGGCTTTGCCTTTCCCGAGACCGTAGCCCTCCTCCAGGAACTGGGCTTCCAGGAGGCCTACTTCTTCCAGGAGGGACGGCCCCGGGCCTATTCCCTGTCCAAGGCCTTGTAAACCCGCTTCCTCTCGGCCCCCAGGTCCAGATCGTCCCGGCTTCCCCCCACGGCCTCGTAGGCCCGCACCGCCTCCACGAGGCGCGAAAAGGCCTCGGCGCAAGGGTCGGGGGCGGGGGCCTCGTACTCCATGAAGGTCACCCGCTCGTACTCGGGGCCGTACTCCTCCACCTCCGCCTCCACGCAGCGGCGGTAGGCGGAAAGGGCCTCGTCCACGGCAATCCGGGCCTCTTCCAGGCGCATGCCCTCACCTCCCCCCAACATTTTAACGCTCAGGTTTATTGCGCGCCGCAAACCGGATCCGGTGGGCGGGGACCGGCCCCTCCTGGAAGCGCTCCTCCTTCCAGGGGTCCCCCCGCCAGTGGTAGCCCAGCCGCTCCCAGAAGCCGAGCTCCAGGTGATCCAAAAGAACAATACGGCGCACCCACTTGGCGCTCTTCCAGGCGTAGAGGTGGGGCACGAGGAGGCGGACGGGGCCTCCCCTTTCCGGGGGAGGGGCTTGCCGAAGAGGGTGTGGGCGAGGAGCACGTCCTCCCTAAGGAGGTCCTCCAGGAGGAGGTTGGTGGTGTAGCCCCCGTAGCTTTCCACCAAGGCGGCCACGGCCTCGGGCCTGGGGCGGGCCTCTTCCAGGAGGTCCCGCGTCCGCACCCCCTTCCAGGTCACGTCCAGGCGGCTCCAGCGGGTGACGCAGTGGAAGTCCCGGGTGAGCTCCACCTGGGGCCGGGCGAGGAGGTCCTCGTAGGTGAGGACGAGGGGCGTTTCCACGAGTCCCGTGACCTCGAGGCGCCACGCCTCCTTGGCGATCCTCGGGGTCTCCCCGTAGGTGAGGATGGGGAAGCGCTCCGTGACGAACTGGCCCGGGGGCACGCGGGGGTTCATGCCATCAGGATAGCCCCAAACCCCGAGGGAGAAAGCGGGCCAGGTCATCCTCCGCCCGGCTGGCCCGGGGAGGCCGTTTTGGGGGATCACCGGCTCCGGTAGAGGAGGACCCGCACCTTCTCCAAGGTGACGAGCCCCTCCCGCACCATCCCGTCCAGCACGGGGAGAAAGGCCTGGATCTTCTCCTCCGTGTCCACGATCTCCACCACCACGGGGAGGTCCTCGGAGAGCTGGAGGATCTTGGCGGTGTGGATGCGGGAGTGGGCCCCAAAGCCCATGAAGCCCTTGAGGACCGTGGCCCCGGAAAGGCCGCGGCGCCGGGCCTCGAGGACGATGGCCTCGTAAAGGGGCCTCCCTTCATACCGGTCCGACTCCCCCAGGAAGACGCGGAGGAGCAGGGCCTCGCCCTCCAAGCGCATGCCCCTAGCCTACCAGGGCCCCGCCCAGGCGGTAGCCCAAGAAGGCGAGGAAGAGGCCGAGGAAAAGGCTCCCAAGGGCGTAGAGCAAGGCCTTCCCCACCTCGCCTCCCTGGAGGAGGGCGAGGGTCTCGTAGCTCAAGGAGGAGAAGGTGGTGAACCCCCCAGAACCCCCACGGCGAGGAAGAGCCGGGCCTCGCCGGAGAGGGCCCCTTCCAGGGAGAGGCGGAGGGTGAGGCCGATGAGGAAGCTCCCCAGGGCGTTGACGAAAAGCGTGCTCCAGGGAAACCCCGCCCCCAGGCTTCCCTGGACCAAGGCCCCGAGGCCGTAGCGCAAAAGCGAGCCCAACGCCCCGCCCAGGGCCACCAGGAGGTACCGCTCCACCCCCAAAGTATATTGGGGCCATGAAACCCAAGACCCTCTCCCCCATCCTCACCGCCAAGGGGGTACGGCTCGCCATCGCCGTGGGCCGCTTCAACGAGCGGGTGACCAAGCTCCTTTTGGAGGGGGCCCTCGAGGCCTACGCCCGCCTGGGCGGGGACCCCGCCGAGGTCCTGGTGGCCTGGGTCCCCGGCTCCTTTGAGCTTCCCCTGGTGGCCAAGCGCCTGGCCCAAAGGCCCGACGTGGACGCGGTGGTGGCCCTGGGGGCGGTGATCCGGGGCGAGACCCCCCACTTTGAGTACGTGGCGGGCCAGGCGGCGAGCGGCCTCATGCAGGCCATGCTCCAGACGGAGAAGCCCATCGTCTTCGGCGTCCTCACCACCAATACCCCCGAGGAGGCCCAGGAGCGCGCCGGGGGCAAGGCGGGCAACAAAGGCGCCGAGGCGGTCTTCACCGCCATTGAGATGGTGCGCCTTCTGGAGGCTATTTCCCGGTGAAGAGGGCGCGGGCGTAGCGGAGGTGGAGGTAGAGGAAGCAGCCGAGGCAGAAGCCGAAGGCCAGGTTGACGAAGGCGAGGAGGGCCACGAGAAGGGCGAGGGCGTAGCCCAAAGGCTTCAGGCCGAGGAGGAGGGCCAAGGAGGCAAGCCCCAGGAAGACCGCCCCCAAAAAGCGGGCGAAGCGGTGGGGCCTCGGGTCCTCGTCCACCATCTGCGGGGGAACCCGGAGGAGGCGCTTAAGGACCGCCATCAGGTCCAGGGGGGTGTGCTGGCTCGCCACGAGGAGGAAGAGGAGGTAGACGAGCCAGGGCAGGTCCAGAAGCGCCGCCAGGGGCAGAAGGAGGACGAGGAGGGCCTGGTTGAAGCGGAGCTGGTTCCGGTCCGTCCGCATGCCCCCAATATACGCCTGAGCCTGTGCGTATCAGGGGTAAAAGGCACAATCCCCGGGCCCTCCTCGCGGCGAAAGCCGCTTGAGGTGCCTAGAGGAGGCGGACAGGCATCCCCTCCTTAAGCCCCAAGGCCTCCCGGGCGCTCCCCCGGTTCACCGCCACCTCCAAAAGCCCCGCGCTCCCCAGGTAGGCCACCAGGGCCCCTTCCGGCACCTCCCCGAAGGTGCGGCGCACGGGCACCCGCCTTCCCCCCACCTCCACGAAGCCGCCCACCGGCGCCCGGAGGAGGGTGGTGATGGCGTTGCCGAAGCGGTCAAAGGTGAGGACCTCCCCTTCCGGCCCCTCCGTGAGGGCAAGGGGGAG
Source organism: Thermus parvatiensis (assembly GCF_001535545.1). GTDB lineage: Bacteria > Deinococcota > Deinococci > Deinococcales > Thermaceae > Thermus > Thermus parvatiensis. Next base: position 114,439 of record NZ_CP014141.1, read on the forward strand.
ACGGGCCAGGGTCTCCACCGGCACCTCCGGCCCAAGCCCCTCCGGGGGGAGGCCCAGGGCCAGGTGGGCGGCCGCGGGGGCGAAGACGTCCCGGCCGTGGAAGGTGGCCTCCCCGGGGGCCCAGCCCGGGAGGGCGGCCTTGGGCCGGGGCCTGGGCGGCTCCAGGAGGAAGGCCCGCCGGGGAGGGTCCAGAAGCCAGGCCAAGGTGAAGAGGCCGTTGTCCGGACCCACGTAGGTCCACCGCCCCAGGGCGGCCACCGCCCGGCGCGCCGTCCCCACTCCCGGGTCCACCACGGCCAGGACCACCGCCCCCTCGGGGAGGTAGGGCAGGGCCTCAAAGAGGGCGTAGGCCGCCCGCCTCAGGTCCTGGGGCGGGAGGGCGTGGGCCAGGTCCACCACGGCCGCCCCCGGGGCCCGCTCCGCCAGCACCGCCTTCACCACGGCCACGTAGGGGTCCTCGAGGCCGAAATCCGAGAGGAAGTAGACGGGGCGCACTAAAACCTCCTCAGCCAGGCCGAGGGGAAAAGCCCCAAGACCACCCCGGCTACGACCCAGCCCAGGGCGAGGCCGAGAAGCCCCCCCGTGCGCTCCTTCAGCCGGAGGAGAAGCCAGCCCACCAGGAAGAGGAAGAGGGCGGGCCCGGGCCAGGCCACGGCGAAGAGGAGGGCGGCCAAAGGCAGGGCGAGGTCCCGGTACCGCTCCCGGAAGACCCAGGGCACCAGGCCCCGGAAGAAAGGCTCCGCCAGGGCGAGCCCTAGGAAGGTGAGGAGGCTTGGGGGCAGGCCCCCAAGCCCGAGGAAGCCCCGCACCTGGCCGTAGGCCCAAAGGAGCCCCAGGAGAAGCGGCCCCACCCAGAACCCCTCCACCCAGCCCTCCTTGGGCCCGAGAAGCCCGGGAAACCACCTCCGCTGCCAGAGGTAGAGGCCGAGGAAGAGGTAGAGGCCGTAGGCCAGGTGGAAGAGGGGCAGGACCACCCCCTGCTGGTAGGGGGTGAAGAGGGCGAGGGCGTTGCCGTAAAGCCCAAGCCCCGTCGCCACGGAGACCAGGAGGGCCACCCCAAGCCCCCTAGGGCGAAGAGGTAGAGCCGCCCCGGGCCGGGCAGGGGGTCCTCCACCACCTCCACGGTGCGCAAAGGCTCAATGCGGCTTTCCCCGTAGACGAGAAGCCCGAGGAAGGCCACCGCGCAGAGGAGCCAGGGCCAGAGGCGGGCGAGCCAGAGGCCCGGGAGGTTCTCCACCTGGGCGAGCTCCCCCAGGGCGGAAAACCCCCCCTGCCCGTCCAGCCGCCCGAAGCGGGCGAGGGCCAGGGCGGCGAGGGCCTCCCGGTAGAGGGGGCTTTCCGGAGAAAGCCGGGAGCGGACCTCCTCCAGGAGGGAGGCCGCCTCGGCAAGCCGCCCCCCGGCCAGGAGGAGCCTCCCCTTGAGGACCGCCTCCTCCGGGGTGTCCCCCAGGTAGGCCACCCCCTCCAGGGGCCGGCCGAGCTCGAGGTAAAGCCGCCCCAAAAGGAGCCGCACCTCCCGGTCCAAGGGAAGGCCCCGGGCCAGGGCCAACGCCTCCTCGAGGCGCCCGAGGCGCTCCAAGGCGAGGGCGCGGAGAAGCCTCCCCTCCGTTCCCTCGAGGCCCATGGCCAAAACCTCCCGGTACCGCCCCTCGGCGAGGAGGGCCCGGGCCCGGAGGTAGGGGGCCTCCGGGTCCTCGCCCAGGCGGTCCAGGTAGGCCTGGGCCTGGGCCACCTCCCCCTTGTCCAGGTGGATGCGCACGAGGAGCCGCAGGGCCTCCTGGTCCTGGGGGGCGACCACAAGGCCCAGCTCGCAGGTGGCCTGGGCCGCCTCCAGCGCCCCCTGGGCGTAGAGGCGGGCACACCGGGCCGCGTAGTCCCCCTCTTGGCCCCAGGCGAGGCCCAAGGCCACCGCCAGCGCCCAGACGCCGCGCATGCCCCGAGTCTACACCCAAGGGGTGGTATCCTGGAGCGGGTGAGAACCATGCGCCAAGCCCTCTTCGCGGCCGCGCTTCTGGCCGTGGCCCTGGCCCAAGGGGACCTCGCTGGCCTCATCGCCCAGGGGCGCTTCACCGAGGCCTACGAACGGGGCGTCCGGGAGGCCACCCCCCAGGCCCTGGTCCTCGCGGCCCAGGCGGCGAGCTACCACGCCATGTACGTGGCCAAGCCCGAGGAAAAACGGGCCTGGTTTGAGCGGGCGGAGAAGGCCGCCTCCCAGGCCATCGCCCAGGACCCTAGCCTCGCAGAGGCCTACTTTGAACGGGCCCGGGCCCTGGGACGGCTTTCCCAGTTCAAGGGGATCCTCGAGGCCCTGGCCGAGGGCCTCGCCCCCCGGATCCGCGCCGACCTGGAGGAAACCCTGAAGCGCAAGCCCGACCACGCGGGGGCCATGGTGGCCCTGGCCCTGTGGCACTTTGAGCTGGTGCAAAAGGGCTGGCTGGTGGCCGCCACCCAGGGGGCCGACCGGGCCCGGGTGGAGCCCTTGATGCGCCGGGCCATTGAGCTGGAGCCCGAGGCCATCGTGCACCGGGTGGAGTACGCCAGGGTTCTGGCCGCCTGGGGAAGGAAGGAGAAGGCAAGGGAACAGCTGGAAACCGCCCTCGCCCTCCCGGCCCGCACCGCCGCGGACCGGTACGAGAAGGAAAGGGCGCAGAAGGCCCTCGCCGAGCTGCGCTGAGGGGCCATGTTCCGCGTGGGCATCCTCACCGTCTCCGACAAGGGTTTCCGCGGCGAACGGGCGGACACCACCCACCTCGCCATCCGGGAGGTCCTGGCCGGGGGCCCTTTGAGGTGGCGGCCTACGAGCTCGTGCCCGACGAGCCCCCCATGATCAAGAAGGTCCTTAGGCTCTGGGCAGACCGGGAGGGCCTGGACCTCATCCTCACCAACGGGGGGACGGGGCTCGCCCCCCGGGACCGGACCCCGGAGGCCACGCGGGAGCTTCTGGACCGGGAGGTCCCGGGCCTCGCCGAGCTCATGCGCCTCGTGGGGCTCAGGAAGACCCCCATGGCCGCCCTCTCCCGGGGAGTGGCGGGGGTCCGGGGAAGAACCCTGATCCTGAACCTCCCGGGAAGCCCCAAGGGAGCGAGGGAGTCCTTGGAGGCCGTGCTCCCCGTTTTGCCCCACGCCCTCTCCCTGGTGACGGGCAAGCCCTGGAAGGAGGGGCACCATGAGTAGGGTCCCGGAGCCTTCGGTTTTTCTTGTCGTAGATGAAGCCAAGCGGAAGGCCCGGGAACGGGGCGTGGGGCTCATTGACCTCTCCATCGGCTCCACCGACCTCCCGCCCCCGAGGCCCCCCTGAAGGCCCTCGCCGAGGCCTTGAACGACCCCACCACCTACGGCTACTGCCTGAAGAGCTGTACCCTCCCCTTCCTGGAGGAGGCGGCCCGCTGGTACGAGGGCCGCTACGGGGTGGGCCTGGACCCCAGGCGGGAGGCCCTGGCCCTCATCGGAAGCCAAGAGGGCTTAGCCCACCTCCTCCTCGCCCTCACGGAGCCCGAAGACCTCCTCCTCCTCCCCGAGGTGGCCTACCCCAGCTACTTCGGGGCGGCCCGGGTGGCCTCCTTGAGGACCTTTCTCATCCCCCTAAGGGAGGACGGTCTCGCCGACCTTAAGGCGGTGCCGGAAGGCGCGTGGCGGGAGGCCAAGGTCCTCCTTCTCAACTACCCCAACAACCCCACGGGGGCCGTGGCCAACTGGGGCTACTTTGAGGAGGCCCTGGGCTTGGCCCGGAAGCACGGCCTCTGGCTCATCCACGACAACCCTTACGTGGACCAGGTCTACGAGGGAGAGGCCCCCTCCCCCCTGGCCCTCCCCGGGGCCAAGGAGCGGGTGGTGGAGCTCTTCTCCCTCTCCAAGAGCTACAACCTTGCGGGCTTCCGCCTGGGCTTCGCCCTGGGAAGCGAGGAGGCCCTCGCCCGCCTGGAGCGGGTGAAAGGGGTCGTTGACTTCAACCAGTACGCCGGGATCCTGCGCATGGGGGTGGAGGCCCTGAAGACCCCTAAGGAGGTGATCCGAGGCTACGCCCGGGTCTACCGGGAAAGGGCCTTGGGGATGGCCGAGGCCCTAAAGGGGGCCCTAAGCCTCCTCCCCCCCAGGGCCACCATGTACCTCTGGGGGCGGCTTCCCGAGGGGGTGGACGACCTGGAGTTCGCCCTCGGCCTGGTGGAAAGGGGCGTGGCCCTGGCCCCGGGAAGGGGCTTTGGCCCTGGAGGAAAGGGGTTCGTCCGCATCGCCCTGGTGCGCCCCTTGGCGGAGCTCCTCGAGGCGGCCAAGCGCATCCGCGGGGCCCTGGACTAAGCGCCCAGCCTACTGCCACCGCTCCTCGGCGGGAAGCCCCTCAAGGCGGCGGAGAACCTCCCCCACCAGGTAGAGGCTTCCCGCCACCACCACCCGGCCTTCCCGGGAGAAGGCCTCCTCCAGGGCCTCGAGGGGGTCCTCCACCACCTTGGCCCCCGGGAAGAGGGGAAGGAGGGCCTTGGGGTCCTCGCTTCTCGGGGAGGCGTAGCGGGTGAGGACCACGGGGCCCAAGCCCCTCAGGGCCTCGGCCATGGCGGCGTGGTCCTTGGCGCGGCTGAAACCGAGGACGAAGGCGGCGGGAAGCAGACCGTGGAAGCGCAGGGCCTCCCTCAGGGCCAAGGCCCCTTCCGGGTTGTGGGCCCCGTCCAGAAGGAGCTCCCTCCCTCGCCAAAGAAGCCGCTGGAGCCTCCCCGGGTTTTCCGCCCGGGCCACGCCCCGCTTCACCGCCTCCCAGCCCGCCCCGAGGAGGCGGCCCGAAAGGGCGGCCAGGGCCAGGTTCTCCGCCTGATGGGGGCCGAGGAGGCGGGCGGTGAGCCTCAGGGCCTCCCCCGTCCTCTCCAGGCGCAGGGTGAAGGCGAGGCCCTCGGGCAGAGCCTCCACCCCTTCGGCGTGGAAGTCCTCCCCCAGGACCCACAAGGGGGTCTTGCGGGCCAAGGCCTCGGCCCGCAAAACCCCAAGCCCCTCCCCCGGGCGGCGGTGAGGGCGGGGACGCCCCCGCGGAAGATCCCCGCCTTCTCCCGGGCCACGTCCTTCAGGGTGGGGCCCAGGACCTCGAGGTGGTCGTGGCCGACGTTGGTGACCACGGAGAGGACGGGCTCTGTAGCGTTTGTGGCGTCCAGGCGCCCCCCCAGGCCCACCTCGAGGACGGCGAACTCCACCCCCTCCCGGGCGAAGTGGAGGAGGGCGAGGGCGGTGGCAACCTCAAAGAAGCTCGCCTCCAGGCGCTCGGCGTGGGGACGGAGCTCCGCCAAAAGCGCGAGGAGCTTCTCCTCGGGGATCGGCCTTCCCTGGACCTGGATGCGCTCCCGGAAGTCCACCAGGTGGGGGCTGGTGTAGAGGCCCACCCTAAACCCCGCCTCCTCCAGAATGGCGGCGAGGGCCCGGGCGGTGGTGCCCTTCCCGTTCGTCCCCCCACGAGGGCCACGGGATAGGCCTCCTCGGGGTGGCCGAGGCGGGCGAGGAGGGCCCGGATCCGCTCCAGGCCCGGGGCGAAGCGGCCCTGCCGGGCGTAGAGCCAGGAGAGGGGGTCCATCTAGCCCTTGAGGGCGGCCTTGCAGGCGGGGCAGAGCCCCTTGAAGGTCACCTCGGCCTCCCGCACCTCCACCCCGGGGTGGGCCTTTTGGGCAAGGGCGCGGAGGTCGGGGAGGTCCACCTCCAGGTCCACGATGGCCCCGCAGGCCTCACAGACCAGGTGGTGGTGGGGGTGGAGGTTGGCGTCGTAGCGGGTGGCCTCCCCCGCCTTGGTGATGGGGACGAGGTAGCCTTCGGCCACCAGGGCCTCGAGGTTGCGGTAGATGGTGCCCAGGCTCACCTTGGGCACCCGCTTGCGCACCTCCTGGTAGATCCAGGCGGCGTCCGGGTGGTGCCGGGCCTGCCGCACCACCTCGAGGATGGCCTTGCGCTGGCGGGTAAGACGCTTCAGCGCCATCACCCCCACTATACCCCACGGGGGGGCAAAACTCCAGTAAACCTATCGGATTTGAGCGAGGATCTCCCGCCCGCCCTGCTCCAGAACGTCCCGGGCCAGGTCCAACCCCAGCTCCTCCGCCTCGGAAACGTCCCCCTCAATCTCCGCCCGGATGAAGCCCTTCCCGTCCGGGGTGAGGAGGACCCCCTCAAGCCGGAGCGTCCCGTCCTCCTCCACGTGGGCGAGGGCCCCCACGGGGGCCAGGCACCCGGCCCCAAGGCCCCTAAGGAAGGCCCGCTCCGCCCGAACCCGGTGGTAGGAAGGGGGGTGGTGCAGGGCATAGCAGAGCTCCTCCGCCAGGTCGTCCCCTTCCCGCACCTCCAGGGCCAAGGCCCCCTGGCCGGGGGCGGGGAGGATCTCGGCGGGATCCAGGAACTCGTCAATGCGGTTCCTGAGGTCCAGGCGGATGAGCCCCGCCGCCGCGAGGACGATGCCGTCGTACTCCCCGCTGCCCAAGGCGGCGAGCCGGGTGTCCACGTTGCCCCGGAGGTCCCGCACCACCAGGTCCGGCCTCAGGGCGAGGATCTGGGCCTTGCGGCGCACGGAGCTCGTCCCCACCACCGCCCCCGGGGGGAGGTCCTTGAGGCGCTTGGCCGCCTTGCCCAGGAAGACGTCCCGGGGGTCCTGCCGCCGGGGCACGGAGGCGATCTTGAGCCCCTTGGGTGACTGGGTGGGCAGGTCCTTAAGGGAGTGAACGGCGATGTCGATCTCCCGGGAGAGCAGGGCCTCCTGGATCTCCTTGACGAAGATGGCCTCCTCCCTGGGGCTCGCCCCCTGGTCCCCCGGGTTTTGATGGTGCGGATCTTGAACTCAGTCTCGGGCCAGCTCTCCTTGAGCCGCTCCACCACGAATCGGGTCTGGGCCAGGGCCAGGGCGCTCCCCCGGGTTCCCACCACGATGACGCGCATACCACCCCATACTACAAAAGCCCCGGCGAAAGCCGGGGCTCTAGCTTTTCCGCGCCCTTAGTGGACGTGGCCGTGCAGGAGTTCCTCGGGGGTGGCCTCGCGGACCTTCACCACCTCCACCTGGAAGTCCAGGTCCTTGCCCGCCAGGGGGTGGTTGAAGTCCACGGTCACCTCCTCCCCTTCCACCGCCACCACGGTGAGGGGCATGGGGTTCCCCTCCATGTCCTGGGCGTAGAACTGGGCCCCGGGGACCACCTCGGCGTCCTCGGGGAAGGCGGAGAGGGGCACCACCTGGACCCCCTCGGGATCGTGGGGGCCGTAGGCCTTCTCGGCGGGGACGTGGGCCTGGAAAGCCTCCCCCTCCTCCCGGCCCTCCAGGGCCTCCTCGAGGCCCTGGATGAGGTTACGGTGGCCGTGGAGGTAGGAAAGCTCCCCCTGGTCCAGAACCTCACCCTCCACCTGGAGGGTGTAGCGGATGGTCACAACCTTGTCCTGTCCAACCTTCATTGCACGTTCCTTTCGCAAGCCTTGCTTGCTCCTCCTAGGGTAGCAGACCTCGGCCCAAGAGGGAACCCCCACCCCTCCGAACCCCTTCCCAAGGGCTATAGTGGGGGCATGCGGGTGGAGGGCGCCATCGGCAAGACCCCCGTGGTCCGCCTCGTCAAGGTGGTGGAGCCGGATATGGCCGAGGTCTGGGTCAAGCTGGAAGGGCTGAACCCTGGGGGCTCCATCAAGGACCGCCCCGCCTGGTACATGATCAAGGACGCCGAGGAGCGGGGGATCCTGAGGCCGGGCTCGGGACAGGTCATCGTGGAGCCCACGAGCGGCAACACCGGCATCGGCCTCGCCATGATCGCCGCAAGCCGGGGCTACCGCCTCATCCTCACCATGCCGGCCCAGATGTCTGAGGAGAGGAAGCGGGTCCTCAAGGCCTTTGGCGCCGAGCTCGTCCTCACCGACCCGGAAAGGCGGATGCTCGCGGCGAGGGAGGAGGCGCTAAGGCTCAAGGAGGAGCTCGGGGCCTTCATGCCGGACCAGTTCAAAAACCCCGCCAACGTCCGGGCCCACTACGAGACCACGGGGCCCGAGCTCTACGAGGCCCTGGAGGGCCGCATAGACGCCTTCGTCTACGGCTCCGGCACCGGGGGAACGATCACGGGGGTGGGCCGCTACCTCAAGGAAAGGATCCCCCACGTCAAGGTCATCGCCGTGGAGCCCGCCCGCTCCAACGTCCTCTCCGGGGGGAAGATGGGGCCGCACCAGTTCCAGGGCATGGGCCCGGGCTTCATCCCCGAGAACCTGGACCTTTCCCTCCTGGACGGGGTGATCCAGGTCTGGGAGGAGGACGCCTTTCCCTTGGCCCGGCGGCTCGCACGGGAGGAGGGGCTTTTCCTGGGGATGAGCTCGGGGGGGATCGTCTGGGCCGCCCTCCAGGTGGCCCGGGAGCTCGGCCCCGGGAAGCGGGTGGCCTGCATCAGCCCGGACGGCGGCTGGAAGTACCTCTCCACCCCCCTTTACGCCGAGCCCTAGTATCCTCAGGCCATGCGGAACCTCTTCGCCCGCCTCCTCTTGAACACCGTGGCCCTCTGGTTCCTCACCCTCCTCTACCCCGGGGTCTACTTCCGCCCCGGGGCGGGGCTTCTGGACTACCTGGTGGCGGGGGCGGTGTGGGGCCTGGCCAACGCCCTCGTGCGCCCCGTCCTCCTCTTCCTCACCCTTCCCTTAAACCTCCTCACCCTGGGCCTCTTCACCCTGGTGGTGAACGGCCTCGTCCTCTTCCTCGTCGCCGCCGTCACCCCCTTGGAGGTGGCGGGGTTCGGGGCCGCCCTGGTAGGGGCCTTGGTGCTGAGCCTGGTGAGCCTGGTACTCAGCTGGGCCCTGAGGGACTAGCGGTTCTCGCTCACGTAGCGGGAAAGCTCCGCGATGAGCATCCCCTGGTGGGTGATGATGGCCTTGACCAGGTCCCCGATGGACACCACCCCCACGACCCGCTCCCCCTCCACCACGGGAAGGTGCCGGGTGCGGCGCTCGGTCATGAGGCGCATGGCCTCCTCCAAGAAAGCCTCGGGCGCCACGGTGGGGACGCCCATGGTCATCACCTCCCGCACCTTGGTGTCCTTGGAGAAGCGCCCCAGGAGGACGAGCTTGCGGGCGTAGTCCCGCTCGGTGAAGATGCCGAGAAGCCGCTCCCCCTCCATGACGAGGAGGGCTCCGATGTCGTGCTCCGCGAGCTTCCTCAGGGCGTCCAGCACCGTGGCCTCGGGGTGGATGGCGTGGACCCCACCCCCCTTGTGCACGAGCACCTGGCGAACCGTCATTCCTCCCCCTTTCCCGTTTGGGGGACAGTATCCCCCCCTAGGGCTAGCGGGCGGTGAGGACGGGGCCCTGGGCGTTGCGGATCACCCGCTCGGCGGTGCTGCCGAAGACGAACCGCCGCACGGGCGCCCCCAGGGCCAGGAGGTCCCCGGGGCCCTGGAGGCGGAGGAGGTGCTCGGCCGCGTCCCCCCCCAGGACGAGGGCGCTCGCCTCCACCCCGTGGTCCCGGAGGTAGGCCTCGGCCTCGAGGGCCCAGGCCTCCGCCCGGGCCGGGTCCTCGTGGACGCTCACCACCCGGACCCCAAGCCCCAAGGCCCGGGCCAGGGGGGCGAGGGCGTGCAGCGCCCGGACGGCGCTCTCCGAGGCGTCGTAGCCCAAAAGGGCGCCCTCGAGCTCCACGGGCTCCCCGGGGGCGAGGAGGACGGGGACGGGGGAGGCCCGGAGCACCCGGTCCGCCGTGCTGCCGAGGCCGCCGAACCCGTCCCCGTGGGCCTCCCCGCTCCGCCCCAGGACCAGGAGGTCCGCCGCCCGGGCGCGCCGCAGGATGACCTCGTGGGGCACGCCCTCCTCCAGAACCGCCTCCACCGCCACCCCCGCCGCCGAGGCGCTCTGCCGCACCCTGTCCAGCACCGCCTCCCCCCTAAGGGCCAAGGCCCGCTCCAACTCGGTCCGGAGGACGGGCACGGGCACCGTGAGGGCCCCGAAGTCCAAAAGCTCCGGGATGCGGGCGAGGCGGGTGTCCACCACGAAAAGGACCGTGAGGGGGGCGGAAAGCTTGTAGGCCAGCCACTCGGCCAAGGCCTCCGCCCCCCGCGCCTGGGGCGAGCCGTCGGTGGCGAGGAGGATCCTCATACCCCCATTGTACGGGCGGGCTCCCGCACCTCCCGGGCCAGGGCCCAGGCGGGCAGGAGCAACACCCCGAGGCCCAAGAGCACCGGCAGAACCCCGAAGGCCTCAATGAGCCGCCCGATGGGGGCGTAGAAGAGGCCGGCGAAGCCCCAGGTGAACCCCATGAGGAGGCCCGAGACCGTGGCCGTCTGCCCCGGCTCCAGCTCCTGGGCCAGGGCCACGGCCACGGGGATCCCCGCGTTCATCAGGGCCCCGGTGGCGGCGAGGAGGAGGAGGTACAAAGGGTTTTCCGCGGGGAAGAAGAGGAGGCCCAGGTAAAGGGGCAGGCCCAGGGTGAGGGTGCCCACCAAGACCGCCTTCCGCCCCAGCCGGTCCGACAAGGTCCCGCCGGCGAGGATGCCCAAGGTGGCGGAAAGGCTGTAGACGGAGAGGGAGAGGGCCGTGTACCCGTCGGAAAGGCCCTTGGTGGCGTACCAGTAGGGCAGGGTGGTGGAGAAGCTGAGGAAGACCAGGCTCCGCAGGGTGGCCATCCCCCAAAGCCGTGCCACGTCCCCCCGGAAGACGCGCAGGAAGTCCCGGAAGCCCGCGGGCCTCCCCGCGCGGCGCACCGGGGGCAGGCGGAGGAGGACGAGGGCGGGGAGGAGGACCAGGGGGGTGAGCCAGAAGAGGGCCTCGAGGCCCCACCGCCCCGCCACGTACAGGGCCACGATGGGCCCCAGGGAAAGCCCCAGGTTCCCCGCGGAGCCGAAGAAGGAAAGCCAGAAGCCCCTCCTTTCCTTGGGGGCGTACTCCCCCACGAGGCTCGCCCCGGAGGCGTGGAAGAGGGCGGAGCCCACGCCCGCCAGGGCCAGGACGAAGAGCAGGGCCTCAAACCGGGGCCAAAGGCCCATGGAACCCATGCCCAAAGCCACCAGCACGGGGCCGAGGGCCGCGAGGAGCCTCCGGTCCACCCGGTCGGCCAAGAGGCCAGCGAAGGGCTGGAGGAGGCTTCCCGTGAGGGAGTAGACGGAAACCAGAAGGCCCGCCGTCCCTAGGCCGACCCCGAAGCGGTCCATGAGCTTGGGCAGAAGGGGGGTGAGGAAGTTGGAGAAGAGGTCGTTGGTGGTGTGGAGCCAGGCGAGAAGGAGGGGCAGCACCCCCCCATGCTATTACGGCTTCTCACGGAAGGTGTGCTACAATCCCTCCGTGCGCAAGGATCTCGCTCGGATGCCCAAAGGCTTTGGGGAAAAAAGAAAAATGGCGCGCCCGAGAGGACTCGAACCTCTGACCTTCGGCTCCGGAGGCCGACGCTCTATCCAGCTGAGCTACGGGCGCATACAGCAAGAGCTACTTTAGCACCCGCAAAGGAGGCAGTCAAGTGTTCGGTCTCAGCAAACGCGCCATCACCATCCTCTTCGGCCTTCTGGCCCTGGCCTTCGCCCTGGGCGCCATCCTCCTCTTCACCCCGCAGGCGGGGCAGCAGACCCGGGGCAAGCCGGTCCTTTGGGTGAACGGAAAGGCCCTCTACGAGCTGGACCTCCTCAGGCTCCAGGGGAACGACCCCCTCTACGCCGCAAGCCCCGAGGGCCTGCTCAAGACCTTGGTGGACACCTACTTCCTGGAGCAGGTCATCCTCACCGAGGCCCTGAAGCAGGACGCCGCCCGGGTGCGGGTCTCCAGCGCCGAGGTGCGCCAGGAGGTGAACCGCATCCGGGAGCAGTTCGGCCTGAAGGACAAGGCGGCCTACGAGCAGTTTCTCAACCAGATGGGCTACACCGACGCCCAGCTTAGGGCCGAGGTCAAGACCCAGCTCCAGATCCAGAAGCGCCTGGAGCAGATCCGCTCGGGCGTCAAGCCCACCGAGGAGGAGGTGCGGTTCTACTACGAGGTCTTCAAGGAGAACTACAGGACCGAGCCCCGGGTGAAGGCCCGCCAGATCGTGGTGGACAACAAGGCCCTCGCCGAGGAGCTCGCCGCCAAGGCCAAGGCCGGGGAGGACTTCGCCGCCCTGGCCCGCCAGCACTCCAAGGTGGGGGCGGAGCAAGGGGGCGCTTTGGGGGCGGGCCCCGGGGAGGCGGAGCCCAAGCCCGTGACCCAGGTGGTCTTCCCCGAGAAGGTGGCGGAGGCGGTCTTCGCCCTCAAGGGGCCGGGCGTGGTGGGGCCCATCGCCGCCGGGGGCCGGTACTACATCGTGAAGGTGGAGGAGTACCTGTCCGCCAAGACCCCCAGCTTTGAGGAGGTCAAGGAGCAGGTGGAGAAGGACGCCCAGGAAGCCAAGGGGAACGGGGCCCTCGAGGCCTACCTGGAAGAACTCCGCAAGAAGGCCCAGGTCCGCTTCGCCGAGGACAACCCCTACACCTACCAGAACCCGCCCGTGGCCAAGGTCAACGAGAAGGAGATCCTCCTCAGCGAGGTGCTCCAGCCCGTCTTCTCCAACCAACAGACGGTGGCCCTGGTCCAGCAGGGCCTGGGGGAGCTCGCCGTCCAGTTCTTCCTTCCCCAAACCCTGGAGAACCTCATTGACCGGGAGCTCCTGGTGGAGGCGGCCAAAAAGAGCGGCAAGCCCTTCATCGGCTCCAAGGCGGAGATCGCCGAGGCCTACCTCCGCTACGAGACCCGGGACGTGACGGCGAGCGAGGAGGAGGCCCGGGCCTTCTACAGCGAGAACCCCGCCCTCTTCACCGTGCCCGCGAGCGCCAAGGTGATCGGGGTGAACTTCAAGGAGGAAGCCCAGGCCAAGGCCTTCCGGGCCGCAGCCCTAAAGGGCGGGGACCTCGAGGCCCTGGCCAAGGCCCAAGAAGGCACGGTCACCGACTACGGCACCGTGAACCCCAACCAGCTCCCCGCCGTCCTGGACCGCCTGGTCTTCAAGATCACCGAGACCTTCCCCAAAGGCCCCTTGGGGGAGGTGAGCGAGGTGATCAAGATGGAAGACGGCTCCTACACCGTCCTCCTCATCTCCGACCGCAAGGCGGAGGAGCTGAAGGGCTTCGCCCAGGTGGCCGAGGAGGCCCAGCAGGGGGCGGTCAACCGGAAGCGGAGCGAAAAAGCCCAGGCCCTGATCCAGGCCCTGCGCAAGGAGGCGAAGATCGAGAACCGGCTGGCCGAGGTCTTGCAGGCCCTCACCCCCGAAACCCCCTCCCAGGAGCCCAACTCCCAGGAAGAACCCAAGCCCGAAGAGGCTCCGGCCAACAACCCCTAACCCCGGAGCCCGGGCAGGAGGGGCGGGGGCTTCCCCGCCCCTTTACAATGGCCCCATGGAGATCACCCGGCTCCTCACCCTCTACTACGAAGCGACCCCAGACCCCCAAAACCCCTTGGAGAGGGTCCGCTTCGGCACGAGCGGCCACCGGGGAAGCAGCCTGAAGGCCACCTTCACCGAGGCCCACGTCCTGGCCATCGCCCAGGCCATCGCCGAGCTCCGGCCGAGCTTCGGGGCCACGGGGCCCCTTTTCCTGGCCAAGGACACCCACGCCCTCTCCGAGCCCGCCTGGGCCACGACCCTCTCCGTCTTCGCCGCCCACGGGATAGAGGTCCGCGTGGAGGCGGACGGGGACTACACCCCCACGCCCCTCGTCTCCCTGGCCATCCTGGAGCACAACGCCCACCACGAGGCCAAGGCCGACGGCGTCCTCCTCACCCCGAGCCACAACCCCCCGGAGGACGGGGGCCTCAAGTACAACCCCCCCACGGGGGGCCCGGCGGATACCCGCATCACCCGGGCCATAGAGGAACGGGCCAACGCCCTCCTCAAGGAGGGCCTCAAGGGCGTGAAGCGCCTCCCCCTCCGGGAGGCCCTGGCCCGGGCCAAGCCCTTTGACTACGCGGGGCTTTACGTGGAAAAGGTGGCGGAGGCGGTGGACCTCGAGGCCATCCGGGCCTCGGGCCTTAGGATCGGGGTGGACCCCTTAGGGGGGGCGAGCCTAAGGGTGTGGGAGCGGCTCGCCGAGGTCCACGGGCTCCCCCTGGAGGTGGTGAACCCCACCCTAGACCCCACCTTCCGCTTCATGCCCAAGGACCACGACGGCAAGATCCGCATGGACTGCTCCAGCCCCTACGCCATGGCGGGCCTCCTCGCCATCAAGGACCGCTTTGACCTCGCCATCGGCAACGACCCCGACGCCGACCGCCACGGGATCGTCACCCCGCGGGGCCTGATGAACCCCAACCACTACCTGGCCGCCGCCCTCCACCACCTCTACACCACCCGGTCCTGGCCCGGGGCCAAGGTGGGGAAGACGGCGGTGACCAGCGCCCTCCTGGACCGGGTGGCCCAGGCCCTGGGGCGGGAGGTCTACGAGACCCCCGTGGGGTTCAAGCACTTCGTGGCGGGGCTCCTCGAGGGGTGGCTCGGCTTCGCCGGGGAGGAGAGCGCCGGGGCAAGCTTCCTCCGCTTTGACGGGAGGCCCTTCTCCACCGACAAAGACGGGATCCTCATGGGCCTCCTCGCCGCCGAGCTCATGGCCAAGCGGGGCCAGGCCCCGGACGCCCTCTACGAGGCCCTGGCGGAAAAGCTGGGCCGCCCCTACTACGCCCGCAAGGACCTCCCCGTCTCCCCCGAGGCCAAGGCCCGCCTGGCCCGGCTCTCCGCCAAGGAGGTTCATCCCGCCACCCTCGCCGGGGAGCCCGTCCTCCAGGTCCTGGACCGGGCCACGGGCAACGGGGAGCCTCTGGGCGGGATCAAGGTGGTGGCGGCCGACGCCTGGATCGCCCTAAGGCCAAGCGGCACCGAGGACGTGGCCAAGGTCTACGCGGAAAGCTTCCTCGGGGAAGCCCACCTGGAAAGGGTCCTGGAGGAAGCCACCGCCCTCCTCCATAAGGCCCTCGCCTAAAGGCTTTCAGGCCCCTAGCCCTTCACCGCCCCCGCGGTGAGGCCGGCGACGATCCTTTGCTGGAAGATGAGGACCAAGACCACCAGGGGCACCGTGACCACCACGCTCGCCGCCATGATGGAGCCCCAAGGGATCTCAAAGGGCGTGGCCCCGCCGAAGCTGGCGATGGCGGGGGGGACGGTCTTCACCGAGTCCCCCACGGTGAAGGTGAGGGCGAAGAGGTACTCGTTCCAGGCGGCGATGAAGGCGAGGAGGCCCGTGGTGACGAGGCCGGGCCCCGTGAGGGGGAGCATCACCTTGAGGAGGGTCTGGAGGGGCGTCGCCCCGTCCACGTAGGCCGCCTCCTCCAGCTCCCTAGGAAGCCCCTTGAAGTAGCCCACCAGCACCCAGACCGTGAAGGGCAGGGTGAAGAGGAGGTAGGTGAGGATGAGGCCGAGGTGGGTGTTGAAAAGCCCCGTTTGGCGCAGAAGGAGGAAGAGACCGCCCAAAACCGCAATCTGGGGAAACATCGTCATGGAGAGGACGATGTACATCACGGCGTTTTTGGGCGGGAAGGGAAGCCTCCCCAAGGCGTAGGCGGCGAGGACGCCGAGGACCAAGGAGAGGAGGGTGGCCCCCCCGGCGACGATGAGGGAGTTGAGGAGGTTGCGGCCAAAGTTGGCCTGAAGGAAAACGTTCTCGTAGTGCTCCAGGGTAAAGGGCACGGGGAGGAAGCTGGGGTCGGGGGAGAAGAGGGCGTCCGAGGGCTTGAAGCTGGAGATCACCGCCCAGTAGAAGGGGAAAACGCTGTAAACGACGACGAAGATCACGAGGAGGTAGAAGAAAAGCCTTCCCAGAAGGCGGCTTGCGCGTCTCACTTCAACGCCTCCTTCCCGATGGTGCGCATATAAAGAAGGACGAAGACAAAGATGATTACGAGGATGGCCACGCTGATGGCCGAACCATAGCCCAGGTCCTGAAAGTCAATCAGGGTCTGGCGGTTGTAGACGGCCAGAGTGCGGGTGGCGGGGTTCACGCCGCTCATGACGAAGACCACGTCAAAGACCCGGAGGGCGTCCAGGGTGCGGAAGATGAGGGCCACCACCAAGGCGGGGGTGAGGAGGGGCAGGGTGATGCTCCAGAACTGTTGCCACCTCGAGGCCCCGTCAATGCTCGCCGCCTCGTAGAGCTCCTCGGGGATGAGCTGGAGCCCCGCCAAAAGCAGAAGGGCCATGAAGGGGGTGGTCTTCCACACGTCCACAGCGATGATGGCGGGCAGGATGAGCTCGGGCCGGGCCAGGAAGGCCACCTTCTGGGAAAGGAGGCCCAGCTTGACCCCGATGACGTTGATGACCCCGTAGACGTCGTGGAGCATCCACTGCCACATCTTGGCCGAGACCACCGTGGGGATGGCCCAGGGGATGAGGATGGCGGTGCGCACCAGGCCCCGGCCACGGAAGTTGGAGTGGATGATGAGGGCGATGGCCAGGCCCAAAACCGTCTCCAGGCTCACGGAGACCACGGTGAACTTGAGGGTATTCCAGAGAGCCTGGCGGAAGTCGGGATCTTGGAAAAGGAGGAGGTAGTTTTCCAACCCCACGAACTCCGGGGGTTCCACAAAGGCGATGTCGGCCTTGAAGAAGGACCAGTAGAAGACCTGGGCCAGGGGGTAGCCCGCCACCAGGACCACCACCAGGAGCGTGGGCAGGACCAGAATCCAGGCCAAACGGACCTGTCTTAGGGTGAGCATGGCCTTGGGGTGAACCCGGGGAGGCCAGGCCTCCCCGGGAAGGCGAGGGGCTAGCGGAGGATGCGGCGGATGCGGGCCTCGAGGTCCCGCACGGCCTGCTCGCCCTTCTTCCTGCCCGTGAGGGCGCTGTGCACCTCGGTCCAGATGGCCTCGGACACCTGGTTGTACCGGGCCCCGGCCACGTCGGAGGGGCGGGAAACGGCGTTTTGGAAGACGGGCAGGAGGTCCCGGAACCAGGGGTTTTTGGCCAGGACGTCCCGGTCGGCGTAAAGGGCGGGCCGGGTGGGCAGGCGGGAGAGGCGGACGGCGTTGTCCTTCTGGACCTCGTAGGAGGTCAGGTACTTGACCAGGTCCACGGCCTCCTTGGGGTAGCGGCTGTAGGCGGAGACCATGAGCTGCCAGCCGCCCAGGGTGGCGGCGTTGGGGGCGTCCGCCGAGGCCTTGGGCAGGACCGTGACCCCGAACTTGCCCCGGATGGGGCTTCCCTCCGCCTGGCCCAGGGCGTAGGCGTAGGGCCAGTTGCGCATGAAGAGGCTGTTCCCCTGTTGCCAGACGTTCCTGGCTTCCTCCTCGGCGTAGCTGGTGACGCCTTGGGGGGCGATGGTGCCCACGAAGCGGCGCACGGTGTTCAGGGCCAGGGCAGCACGGCTGTTGTTGACGCTGATGGTGCCGTCTGGTTCAATGATGCGCCCGCCCTTGTGGGAGTAGATCCACTCCAGGGCGTTGCAGGTCAGGCCCTCGTAGGCCTTGCCCTGGAAGACAAAGCCCCAGAAGTCCCGGTTGCCCGCCCGGCGCTCCCCTTCCATAACCCGCTGGGCCATCTGCTCCAGCTCGGCCCAGGTGCGGGGCAGGTTCTTGAAGCCGTACTTTTCCAGGAGGTCCTTGCGGTAGTAGAGGATGCCGGCGTCGGTGAAGAAGGGCAGGGAGGTGAGCTTCCCCCGGATGGTGTTGTTCTGGACGATACGGGGGAAGAACTCCCGAAGTTCCGCCTCCGTGAGGTAAGGCTTCAGGTCCAGGGCGTGGGGCGCCACGATGCCCGGCCAGATGACGTCGATCATGTAGACGTCCACGTCCGGGCTCTTGGCCGCCCAGTACTGCTGGTAGAGGGCCAGGCGGTCGTTGGTGTCCGCCGGGGAGTCAATGTACTCCACCCGGGTGCCCGTCTTCTTCCCCCAGGCCTCCACCATCTCCTTCATCCAGCGGCCGCCCTCCCCCACGGCGGTGGAATCCCCGGCCACGCGGATCACGGGGCCGGACTGCGCCCGCACCAGGGCGGGACCCAGAACGAAGCTTGCCGCCACGCCCACGCCGAGCTTCTTCAAAAAGGTCCGCCTTTGCATACCGCACCTCCTTTGGAAGCTATTCCATCGCGATTATAAAGCCCCTTTAAAGGAAGCGTCAAGGGGGGGAGGGGTGGGCTTGCCTAGTAAATTGCCTTGTACCCCGGAGGGGGCGGGAGAAGGGAGAGAAGAACCCTAAGGCCGTAGGCGATGAGCTCCAAAAGCGCCCGCGCCATGGCCGTCCAAGGCTTCCGCTCCCAAAGGTACCCCCCACCCAGCCGCGTCTTCATCCCCCCAAACACCCCCTCCACCACCCCGCGAAACCGGTACACCTCGGGGTCCCACCCCTCCCGCGCCCGCACCCGCGCCTCCTCCCTGGCCTCGCCCCCGCCCCGAAGCCGGATCACCGGCCGCACCCCCGCCTCCCCCAAAACCCCCCACACCTCCTTCCCGTCAAACCCCGCGTCCGCCAAAAGCCACCCCCGGGAAGGAGGAAACCGCCTCAGCACCTCCCCCCCAAGCCGGGGGTCCGGGGCGTAGCCCTCCCCCACCACTCCACCCCAGGGCCACAAGAGCCGCCTCTCCCTATCCCACCGCATCAGGGCCAGAAGCCGCGCGTGCCCCCGCACCCGCCGCACCTCCTTCCCCCGACGAAAGCGGAGAAGCCGGTCCTTGCTCCGGTAGGCCAGCCCCGTGGTGTCCATGAGGTAGAGGGGGGGAAAGCGCCGCCAGGTGTGCCGGCGCCTCGTCCGAAGCCGCTTCGCCTTCCGGCGAGGACTCCGGGGCGAGATGGGCCTCCAGTTCCCGGGAAAGCCTCTCCAGGAGGGCCTCAAGGAGTTTGGGGTCCAGGTGCTTGAGGGCGTAGCGGGCCAGGGACTGGTGGGAAGGGAAGGGGCCTTCCATCAGGTCCTGGAGTGAGGCCTCCGTCTCGCGGTAGGTGAGGTGGAAGAAGGCGCGGAAGAGAAGGAGGGCCAGGTAAAGGGCGTGGCTGTAGCGCCAGGGGCGGCCCCGCTTGCCTTTGGGGGTGGGAGGGGCCACCTCCCGGGCCAGGCGCAGGCAGTGTTCCAGGACCTCCTTGGGGCTTGCCTCCCTGCGAAGGAAGCCTCGCTTGCCCATCAGGAGAGAGATATACACCCGTCCTCCTGACCTTTGCAAGGCAAGCCCCGGGAGGGGTTGACTTTTGCTTGGGCGCGTGAAACAATAAGTTACTTTCCGAAGCCAAAGATGGGTTTGGAAAGGGATTTGAAGGAGTAGGCATGAACAAAGGCATCGTAAAGTGGTTCAACGCGGAAAAAGGCTACGGTTTCATCCAGCAGGAGGAAGGTCCCGACGTGTTCGTACACTTCTCGGCCATTGAGGCCGATGGCTTCCGCACCCTGAACGAGGGGGAGCGCGTGGAGTTTGAGGTGGAGCCGGGCCGCAACGGCAAGGGCCCCCAGGCCAGGCGGGTTCGGCGCCTCTAACAGGCGGGCTGCCCTAAGCCCCCCAAGTGGGGGGCTTTTTCTATCATGGAGGGGCCATGCGCATCCTGGTCTCCAACGATGACGGCATCTTCTCCCCGGGCATCAAGGCCCTCGGCCTTGCCATGCGGGCGCTGGGGGAGGTGTTCGTGGTGGCCCCGGACATGGAGCAGTCGGCCGTGGGCCACGGGATCACCGTCCGCCGCCCCTTGCGTTTCAAGCACACCCAAAGCGCCGGCTTCGGGGAGATCCCCGCCTACCGGGTGGACGGTACGCCCGCCGACTGCGTGGTCCTGGGCGTCCACCTCCTGGGCCGGCCGGACCTGGTGGTCTCGGGGATCAACCTGGGGGTGAACCTGGGCCTGGACCTCACCCACTCGGGGACGGTGGCCGCGGCCCTCGAGGGGGCCTCCTTGGGGATCCCCTCCATCGCCTTCAGCCTGGACACCTCGGGGGAAGTCCTGGACTTCCAGGAGGCCGCCCGCTGGGCCCTCGCCATTGCCCGGGCCGTGGGAGAACGGGGCCTGCCCCCGGGGGTGCTCCTCAACGTGAACTTCCCCGCCTCCAAACCCAAAGGCCTCCGGGTCACCCGCCTCTCCACCCACCGCTTTGAGGATCAGGTGGTGGAGCGGCTGGACCCGGAGGGCAAGCCCTACTACTGGATCGCCGGCACCCCCGCCGGGGAGGAGGAGGAGGGAACGGACCTCTGGGCGGTGCGGCGGGGATACGTTTCCGTGACCCCGGTGAGCCTGGACCTCACCGCCCACGGCTTCCTCGAGGCGCTTTCAGGCCTTCTGGAGGGGGTGGCCTCGTGACCCTCCTGCGCACCCCCCTCCCGGTGCCCCACGGCTTCACCACCCGGGAAGGCGGGGTCTCCGAGGGGCCCTTCCGCAGCCTCAACCTCTCCGCCGCCACCGGGGACGACCCCGAGAGGGTAGCCGAGAATCAACGCCGGGTGCTCGTGGCCTTCGGCCATCCGCCCGTGGCGGGCCTCCGCCAGGTCCACGGCACGGAGGTCCACCCGGTGGAGGGGCCGGGGCTTTGGGAGGGGGACGGCCTCCTCACCCGCACCCCCGGCCTCCTCCTCCGGGTGGGGGTGGCCGACTGCTATCCCCTCCTCCTCCACCACCCAAAGGGGGCCGTGGGGGCCCTGCACGCCGGCTGGCGCGGGGTGGTGGGGGGGATCCTGCCCAAGGCCTTGGAGCGCCTCGAGGCGGTCTACCGCCTGGACCCCACGGAGGTCCACCTGGCCATCGGCCCCGGGATTGGGGGAGCGTGCTACCAGGTGGGCGAAGAGGTGGTGGCCCGCTTCGCCGAGGCGGGGCTTTTCACCTTCCGCGAGGACCCCGCCGCCCCGGGGAAGTACCTCTTGGACCTGGAAAAGGCCCTCCTCCTCCAGGCCAAAAGGGCGGGGCTTAGGGAGGAGCGGATCTACCGGGTGGGGCTTTGCACCCACTGCGCCCCCAACCTCTTCTCCCACCGCCGGGACCGGGGAAGGACGGGCAGGATGTGGGGCCTCGTCATGCTTCCCCGTTAAGGCACACAAGGGGCCCGTGGCACAATGGAAGCATGCTCTTCCCCCGGGAGGTCCTCCCCTCCCTCCTCCACCTGACCCCGGCGTGGCTTAAGGCCCGGGGCCTCAAGGGGGTGATCCTGGACCTGGACAACACCCTCCTCCCCTACGGGGAGGAGGACCTGCCGGAGGCCTACCGGGCGTGGCTTTCGGACCTGAAGGGGGCGGTTCCCGTCTACCTCCTCTCCAACGCCCTCCCCGAGCGCTTCGCCCGGGTGCAGCGCCTCCTGGACCTCCCCGGCCACGCCCCCGCCCTCAAACCCTGGTTCGGCTTCCGCAAGGCGCTCAAAGCCCTGGGCCTGCCCGCCCGGGAGGTGGCGGCGGTGGGGGACCAGGTCTTCACCGATGTCCTCGGGGGCAACCTGGTGGGGGCCTACACCGTCCTGGTCCCCCCTTGCGGGAGCAGGAGTTCTTTTACACCCGTTTCATACGCATGCTGGAAGCTCCCTTTAGGAGGCCTCGAGGGGGTGTGACGAGATGAGCGTGCTCACCATAGGGGACAAAAGGCTCGGGGCGGCCCTGTTGGACGCCGGCCTCCTCACGGACGAGGAGCTGCAGCGGGCCTTGGAACGGCACCGGGAGGTGGGGGGCTCCTTGGCCGAGGTCCTGGTGGACATGGGCCTCCTCTCCGAGCGGAGGATCGCCCAGACCATTGAGGACCGCTTCGGCATCCCCCTGGTGGAGCTCCACCGGGTGGAGATCCCCCCAAGGCCAAGGCCCTCCTCCCCGCGGAAAAGGCCAAGGAGCTCAAGGCCATCCCCTTTGCCTTGGACGAGGAGGCGGGGGTGGTGCGGGTGGCCTTCCTCAACCCCCTGGACACCCTGAGCCTCGAGGAGGTGGAGGACCTCACGGGGCTCGTGGTGGAGCCGTACCAAACCACCAAAAGCGACTTCCTTTACGCCCTGGCCAAGCACTACCCGGAGCTTGGCCTTCCCGTCCCCCGCCGCCTTCGGGCGAGGGCCAAAAGGACCTCATGCTCGGGGAGTTCCTCCTGAAAAAGGGGCTGATCTCCCGCGAGGCCCTGGAGGAGGCCCTGGTGGAACAGGAGAAGACGGGGGACCTCCTCGGGCGGATCCTGGTGCGAAAAGGGCTTCCCGAGGAGGCCCTTTACCGGGCCTTGGCGGAGCAGAAGGGAATGGAGTTTCTGGAAAGCGCCGAGGGAATCGTCCCCGACCCCTCCGCCGCCGCCCTCCTCCTCCTCCGCTCCGACGCCCTGCGCTACGGCGCCGTGCCCATCGGCTTCCGAAACGGGAAGATAGAGGTGGTCCTCTCCGACCCACGGCACAAGGAGGCGGTGGCCCAGCTCCTCAAGCGGCCCGCCCGCTTCTACCTCGCCCTCCCCCAGGCCTGGGAGGAGCTCTTCCGCCGGGCCTACCCGCAGAAGAACCGCCTAGGGGAGGTCCTGGTCCAGGAGGGCAAGCTCTCCCGGGAGGCGCTAAAGGAAGCCCTGGAGGTGCAGAAAGGCCTGCCCCGGACCAAGCCTTTGGGGGAGATCCTGGTGGAGCTCGGCCTCGCCCGCCCCGAGGACGTGGAAGAAGCCCTCAAGAAGCAGCGCCAAGGGGGGGAAGGCTGGAGGACACCCTGATCCAGTCGGGAAAGCTCAAACCCGAGGCCCTGGCCCAGGCGGTGGCCACCCAGCTGGGCTACCCCTACGTTGACCCCGAGGAGGATCCCCCCGATCCCGGCGCCTCCCTCCTCCTCCCGGAGGACCTCTGCCGCCGCTATGGGGTCTTCCCCCACCGCCTCGAGGGGAACCGCCTCGTCCTCCTGATGAAAGACCCGAGGAACATCCTGGCCCTGGACGACGTGCGCCTCGCCCTCAAGCGGAAAGGCCTGAACCACGAGGTGGCCCCGGCGGTGGCCACCGAGGCCGCCATCACCAAGCTCATCGAGCGCTTCTACGGCAAGGCCGAGCTCTCGGAGATCGCCAAGGAGTTCGCCCAAAAACAGGTGGTGGAAGAGGCTCCAAGTCCCCTGGAGCTGGACGAGAGCGCCGCCCAGAAGTTCGTGAAGCAGGTGATCCGGGAAGCCTTCCTCCAGGACGCCTCCGACATCCACATTGAGCCCAGGCAGAACGACGTCCAGGTGCGCCTAAGGATTGACGGCGCCCTGCGGCCGTACAGCACCCTGCCCAAGGGGGCCCTGGGCCCGGTGATCAGCGTGGTCAAGATCATGGGCGGGCTCAACATCGCCGAGAAGCGCCTCCCCCAGGACGGCCGGGTGCGCTACCGGGAAGGGGCCATAGACGTGGACCTGCGGCTTTCCACCCTGCCCACGGTCTATGGGGAAAAGGCGGTGATGCGCCTCCTCAAGAAGGCCTCGGACATCCCCGAGATTGAGGACCTGGGCTTCGCCCCGGGGGTGTTTGAACGCTTCAAGGAGGTGATCTCCAAGCCCTACGGCATCTTCCTCATCACCGGACCCACGGGCTCGGGCAAGAGCTTTACCACCTTTTCCATCCTCAAGCGCATCGCCACCCCCGATAAGAACACCCAGACCATTGAGGACCCCGTGGAGTACGAGATCCCCGGCATCAACCAGACCCAGGTGAACCCGCAGGCGGGCCTCACCTTCGCCCGGGCCCTAAGGGCCTTCCTCAGGCAGGACCCGGACATCATCATGGTGGGGGAGATCCGGGACTCCGAGACGGCCAAGATCGCCACCGAGGCCGCCCTCACCGGCCACCTCGTCATCGCCACCCTGCACACCAACGACGCCGCCCAGGCCATCACCCGCCTGGACGAGATGGGGGTGGAACCCTTCAACGTCTCCGCGGCCCTCATCGGCGTCCTCTCGCAGCGCCTGGTGCGTCGGATCTGCGACCACTGCAAGGTGGAGGTGAAGCCGGACCCCGAGGTTCTAAGGCGCCTCGGGCTTTCCGAAGCCGAAATCCAAGGGGCCAGGCTCTTCAAGGGGATGGGGTGCGAGCGGTGCGGCGGCACCGGCTACAAGGGCCGCTACGCCATCCACGAGCTTTTGGTGGTGGACGACGAGATCCGCCACGCCATCGTGGCGGGGAAGTCGGCCACGGAAATCAAGGAGATCGCCCGGAGGAAGGGGATGAAGACCCTGAGGGAGGACGGCCTCTACAAGGCCCTCCAGGGAATCACCACCCTCGAGGAGGTCCTGGCGCGTACCATTGAGTAAAGGAGGAAAGCGATGGCCAAAGCCCCAGACGTGGTGGACCTTTTGACGCTCGCGGTGGAACGGGGGGCGAGCAACCTCGTGATCACCGTGGGCCTGCCCCCCATGATCAAGGTGGACGGGGAGTTCCACCCCACGGAGTACGAGCCCCTCACCCCCCAGGAGACCCGCCGCCTCATGTACGCCCTCATGGACGAGAAGCAACAGCGGATCTTTGAGGAGGAGAAAGAACTAGACTTCTCCTTCAACCTCCCGGGCAAGGGGCGCTTCCGGGTGAACGTCTTCCTGCAACGGGGAAGCGTGGGCGGGGTCTTACGGGTGGTGCCGAGCGCTGTGAAGAGCTTTGAGGAGCTCGGCCTCCCCAAGAGCATCGCCGAGATCGCCATGAGCCCAAGGGGCCTCGTCCTGGTCACGGGGCCCACGGGAAGCGGCAAGAGCACCACGCTGGCCTCCATGATCGACTACATCAACGAACGCAAAGCCTGCCACATCGTCACCATCGAGGACCCCATAGAGTTTTTCCACAAGCACAAGCGGGCCATTGTGAACCAACGGGAGATCGGCTCCGACACCAAGAACTTCCACCGGGCGCTCCGCTCGGTCCTCCGCCAGGCCCCCGACGTGATCCTGGTGGGGGAGATGCGGGACTACGAGACCATCGCCGCCGCCATCACCGCCGCCGAGACGGGGCACCTGGTCATGGGCACCCTCCACACCAACTCCGCTCCCGAGACCATTGACCGCATCGTGGACGTCTTCCCCGAAAACCAGCAGGAGCAGGTCAGGGTGCAGCTTTCCAACAACCTGGTGGCCGTCCTCACGCAACAGCTCCTGCCCAAGGCTTTTGGCGGCGGGCGGGTGCTGGCCTATGAGCTCATGATCGCCACCCCGGCCGTGAGGGCCCTGATCCGGGAGGGCAAGAGCCACCAGCTAAGGAGCGTGATCCAGACCGGGGGCCAGTACGGGATGATCACCATGGATGCCTGCCTCGCCGATCTGTACAAGCGCAAGCTCATCACCTACGAGATGGGGCTCGCCAGGGCCGTGGACCCCAAGGAGTTCATGAGGCTCGCGGGCGCGCCCGAGGGCGCCAGGCGGTAAACTTTCCCCGATGTACGAAGCCGTCATCGGCCTCGAGGTCCACCTGCACCTCAAGACCCGCACCAAGATGTTCTGCGGCTGCCAGGCGGACTACTTCGGAAAGGAGCCCAACACCCACACCTGCCCGGTCTGCCTGGGCCTCCCGGGCGCCCTCCCCGTGCCCAACCGGGTGGCGGTGGAGTACGGCCTCAGGCTCGCCCTGGCCTTGGGGGCCGAGGTGCCGGAAAGGCTCGTCTTTCACCGCAAGAACTACTTCTACCCCGATCTCCCCAAGAACTACCAGATCAGCCAGTACGACCTCCCCTTAGGCCGGGGGGGAAGCCTGCCCTTGGGGGAGCGAAGGGTGCGCATCAAGCGCCTCCACCTGGAGGAAGACGCGGGGAAAAGCCTTCACCTGGAGGGCAGGACCCTTTTGGACTTCAACCGGGCGGGAAGCCCCCTCATCGAGCTCGTCACCGAGCCCGATCTCAAGGCCCCCGAGGAGGCCAGGCTCTTCCTCCAGCGCATCCAGGCCCTGGTCCAGACCCTGGGGATCTCCGACGCCTCCCCCGAGGAGGGCAAGCTCCGGGCCGACGTCAACGTTTCCGTGCGGCGGGTGGGGGAGCCTTTAGGCACCAAGGTGGAGATCAAAAACCTCAACTCCTTCAAGAGCGTGCAACGGGCCCTGGAGTACGAGATCCGCCGCCAGACGGAGATCTTAAGGCGGGGGGAGAAGGTGAAGCAGGCGACCATGGGCTTTGAGGAAGGAAGCGGCAAAACCTACCCCATGCGCACCAAGGAGGAAGAGGCCGACTACCGCTACTTCTCCGAGCCCGACCTGCCCCCGGTGGCCATCCCCCGGGACTGGCTTGAGGAGGTGCGGCGAAGCCTTCCCGAACTCCCCTGGGAGAAGGAGGCCCGCTACCGCGCCCTAGGCATCAAGGAAAAGGACGCCGAGGTCCTGGCCTACACCCCCTCCCTCGCCCGCTTCCTAGACCAGGCCCTTCCCTTGGGCCTCGCCTCCCCCCAGGCCCTGGCCAACTGGCTCCTCGCCGACGTGGCGGGGCTTCTCCACGAGCGGGGCCTCCGCCTGGAGGAGACCCGGCTCTCCCCCGAGGGCCTCGCCCGGCTCGTGGGGCTCTTTGAGCGGGGAGAAGTCACGAGCCGGGTGGCCAAAAGCCTCCTCCCCGAGGTCCTCGAGGGCCAGGACCCGGAGGCCCTGGTGCGGGAACGGGGGCTCAAGGTGGTGGCGGACGAGGGGGCGCTCAAGGCCTTGGTGGCCGAGGCCATCGCCGCCATGCCCGAGGCGGCGGAAAGCGTCCGCCAAGGAAAGGTCAAGGCCCTGGACGCCCTCGTGGGCCAGGTGATGCGCAAGACCCGGGGCCAGGCCCGGCCCGACCTGGTGCGCCGCCTCCTCCTCGAGGCCCTTGGGGTAGGATAGGGCCGATGCGCTACGAGGAGGCCGGGGTCCACATCGAGGCCAAGGCCGAGGCCCTGAGGCGGGCCAGGGAGGCCATCGCCGCCACCTACACCCCCGAGGTCCTGCGGGGCATGGGGGCCTTCGGCGGGCTTTACGCCGCAAGCCGGCTCAAGGCCCTAGAGGAACCGGTTTTGGTGGCCACCACGGACGGCGTGGGCACCAAAACCCTCCTGGCCCTGGAAGCGGGGGACGTCTCGGGGCTTGGCTTTGACCTGGTCAACCACTCGGTCAACGACCTCCTGGCCCAGGGGGCGGAGCCCCTTTTCTTCCTGGACTACCTGGCGGCAAGCCGCCTGGACGAAGGGGTGTTGGCCGCCCTCCTCGCCTCCCTGGCCGAGGCCTGCCGAGCGCACGGCATCCCCCTCTTAGGGGGGGAAACCGCCGAGATGCCCGGCGTCTACCGGGAAGGCGCCTGGGATATCGCCGGCACCCTGGTGGGCGTGGTGGAGCGGAGCCGCATCCTCGGGCCCGAGCGGGTGCGGGAAGGGGACGTGCTCCTCGCCCTCCCCTCCTCCGGCCCCCACACCAACGGCTACTCCCTCATCCGCAAGGTGGTGGCGGGCCAGGACCTCTCCGCCCCCGTCCCCGAACTCGGCGAAAGCCTTAAAGAAGCCCTCCTCCGCCCCCACCGGGCCTACCTGAAGGAGTTCCGCCTCCTTTGGGAGGCGGGGGTGGAGCTCCACGCCGCCGCCCACATCACCGGCGGGGGCCTCCCGGGGAACCTGCCCCGGGCCCTGCCCCCGGGCCTCGGCGCGGAGGTCCGGCGGGGAAGCTGGCCCATCCCCCCCGTCTTCCCCTACCTCCAGCGCCTGGGGGGCATCCCCGAGGAGGAGATGTACCGGGTGTTCAACATGGGCTTGGGCATGGTCCTCGTCCTCCCCCAGGAAGCGGCCGAGGAGGCCCTGAAGCTGGTGGAGGGCTTCCTGGTGGGCCGGGTGGTCCCGGGAGAGGGCGTCCGCCTGGTATGAAGGAGATCTGGTACGTCCGCCACGGGGAGACGGAGTGGAACGCCCAGCGGCGCTTCCAGGGGCACCTGGACATCCCCCTCTCCCCCGTGGGTATCGGGCAGGCCTTCCGCCTCGCCGAGCGCCTCAGCCGCAGCCGCATAAGCTTTGACCGCCTCTACGCCTCGGATCTGCGGCGGGCCCGCCAGACCGCCGAGCCCCTCGCCCAGGTCCTCGGCCTCCCCATCGCCACCACGCCTCTTCTCCGGGAGATCCACGTGGGCGAGCTCGCCGGCCTGACCCGGGCCGAGGCCGAGGCCCGGTTCCCCAGCTTCCTGGCGGAAGCGGCCGAGGACCCCTGGAACGCCCGCAGGCCCGGTGGAGAGAGCATGGCTGACCTGGCCCGAAGGCTTCAGGCCTTTCTGGAAGAGGTGCCGCCCGGCCGCCACCTCGTGGTCACCCACGGCGGCGTCATCCGCGCCGCCCTCAAGCTCGCCCTAGACCTCGCCGGGGACACCTGGCGCCGCTTCCACATCCAAAACACCTCCATCACCCGGATCCTCTACCCGGAAAACGCCGTGCTCACCGTGGCGGACGCCGCCCACCTGGAGGTGTGGGCCGACTGGCTCAGCGACGAGGACCTAAAAGGATAAACCCCCCAGGTCAAAACCTGGGGGTTTGGGTATTGGAGCGGGAGACGGGACTTGAACCCGCGACCCCGACCTTGGCAAGGTCGTGCTCTACCAACTGAGCTACTCCCGCGAAAGGGAAAATCCCCCGCACCGACCTACTCTCCCAGGCGGTCGCCCGCCCAGTACCATCGGCGCTGGCGCGTTTCACTTCCGTGTTCGGAATGGGAACGGGTGGTTCCACGCCGCTATGGGCACGGGGGATTCTGGTGTTTTGGGTTTTCAAAATCCCGCGCTGCGGGGGGGTAGGGGGTAGCTGGGGTGGGATGGGATGAGTGCGGATGGAGGGGTCAAGACCTCGGACGATTGGGACCGGTCGGCTCAACGCCTCGCGGCGCTTACACCCCCGGCCCATCCACCGGGTAGTCTTCCCGGGTCCTTACCGGCTTGACGCCGTGGGAGGCCTCATCTTGGGGCGGGCTTCCCGCTTAGATGCTTTCAGCGGTTATCCCTTCCGCACATGGCTACCCAGCTTATGCCCCTGGAGGGACAGCTGGGAAACCAGAGGTGCGTCCCTTCCGGTCCTCTCGTACTAGGAAGAGCCCCCCTCAAGCCTCCTGCGCCCGTGGCGGATAGAGACCGAACTGTCTCACGACGTTCTGAACCCAGCTCGCGTGCCGCTTTAATGGGCGAACAGCCCAACCCTTGGGACCTTCTTCAGCCCCAGGATGCGACGAGCCGACATCGAGGTGCCAAACCTCCCCGCCGCTGTGGACGCTCGGGGGAGATCAGCCTGTTATCCCCGGGGTAACTTTTATCCGTTGATCGATGGCCCTTCCACACGGGACCACCGGTTCACTAGGCCCGGCTTTCGCCCCTGCTCGGCTTGCAGGCCTCGCAGTCAGGCCCCCTTCTACCCTTGCGCTCTCCGGCGGATTTCCGTCCCGCCTGAGGGGACCTTTGGGCGCCTCCGTTACCTTTTAGGAGGCGACCGCCCCAGTCAAACTGCCCGCCAAGCGCTGTCCCCCCATCCGAGGGTTAGGCCCCCAGCCGCGCCAGGGTGGTATTTCACCGGCGCCTCCCCCCCACCCGGAGGCGGGGGTTCACAGGCTCCCACCTATCCTACGCAGGCGCGACCAAGAGCCAACACCAGGCTGCAGTAAAGCTCCACGGGGTCTTTTCGTCCTGCCACGGGTAGGCCGCATCTTCACAGCCAGTTCAATTTCACCGGGTCCCTCGCCGAGACAGCGCTCCGGTCGTTACGCTTTTCGTGCAGGTCGGAACTTACCCGACAAGGAATTTCGCTACCTTAGGACCGTTATAGTTACGGCCGCCGTTCACCGGGGCTTCGGTTCGGGGCTTGCACCCCTCCCCTTGACCTTCCGGCACCGGGCAAGCGTCGCTCCCTATACCTCCTCTTACGAGTTCGCAGAGAGCTGTGTTTTTGGTAAACAGTCGCCAGAGCCTGTTCACTGCGGCTCCCCGGGGCTCATCACCCCAGGGAGCACCCCTTCTCCCGAAGTTACGGGGCCAACTTGCAGAGTTCCTTGGCGAGGGTTCTCCCGCGCGCCTGAGTGCTCTTGCACCCGCCCACCTGTGTCGGTTTGCGGTACGGGTTCCCGCAGGTTGTGCTTAGAGGCTTTTCTTGGCTCCCTGGCTTCGGGGGGTTGTCACCCGTACGGGCTTCCCCACCACGCAGAGCTTGTTGGGAGGCGGATTTGCCTACCTCCCACCCTGCGCTTCTGGCCGGGCTCGTCCATGGCTCCGGTCCCCCTAGCCTAGAGCGTCCCCCCATCGCACCTGCGGGAAGGGCCGGAATATTAACCGGCTGCCCTTCGGCTACGCCTTTCGGCTTCACCTTAGGTCCCGCCTAACCCTACGCTGACGACCATTGCGTAGGAACCCTTGGGCTTACGGCGAGAGGGATTCTCACCCTCTTTATCGTTACTCATGCCGGCATTCGCACTTCCCTTACCTCCAGCCGCCCTCGCGGGTCGGCCTTCATCGGCATCGGGAACGCTCCCCTACCGTCTGGGGTCATCCCCCAGACCCGCAGCTTCGGCGCTGGGCTTAAGCCCCGATCATTTTCGGCGCGGCGCCACTCGACCAGTGAGCTATTACGCACTCTTTAAAGGATGGCTGCTTCTAAGCCAACCTCCTGGCTGTCTTCGCGGCGCCACATCCTTTACCACTTAGCCCAGACTTGGGGGCCTTAGCTGGCGGTCTCGGTTGTTCCCGCGCTCGGACGCGGACGTTATCGCTCGCGCCCTCACTCCCAGGCTCCACCTGGGACCCTTCGGAGTTTGACAGGGTTTGGTAGGCTGGTGGGCCCCCTAGCCCTATCAGTGCTCTACAGGCCCCAGTCAGCGCCTGAGGCTGACCCTAAAGTCATTTCGGGGAGAACCAGCTATCTCCGGGCTCGGTTAGCTTTTCACTCCTAGCCCCAGCTCATCCGAGGGGTTTGCATCCCCCACCGGTTCGGGCCTCCACTGGGTTTCACCCCAGCTTCACCCTGGCCAGGGCTAGCTCGCCCGGTTTCGGGTCCACGGCCGCGGACTTTGCGGGCCGCGTGCGGCCCGCTTGCGCCCTGTTCGGACTCGGTTTCCCTACGCCTCCGCCTCAACGGCTTAAGCTCGCCCACGACCGTGAGTCGCCGGCTCATGCTTCAATAGGCACGCCACAACCCCTTGCGGGGCCGTGACTGCTTGTAAGCCCACGGTTTCAGGCTCTATTTCACTCCCCTCCCGGGGTTCTTTTCACCTTTCCCTCACGGTACTGGTGCGCTATCGGTCACCCGGAGTACTTAGCCTTAGGCGGTGGTCCGCCCAGATTCCCCATGGCTCCACGAACCACGGGGTACTCGGGTACCCTCACCTATCCCCCCACCTTTCGCCTACGGGGCTTTCACCCTCTCTGGCGCTGCTTCCCAACAGCTTCGGCTAGGCTAAGGATTCGGTGTCCGAGGGCCCCACGACCCCGCCCGGACAAGCCGGACGGTTTAGGCTGGTCCCCTTTCGCTCGCCGCTACTCAGGGAGTCGATTTCTCTTTCCTCTCCTCTGGGTACTGAGATGTTTCAGTTCCCCAGGTTCCCCCCGCGCAAAAGCGCGGTGACCGGCGTTCCCGCCGGCCGGGTTCCCCCATTCGGACATCCAGGGATCCACGCCCGCTACCGGCTCCCCCTGGCTTATCGCAGGTAGCCACGTCCTTCATCGGCTCGGGTGCCGAGGCATCCACCGTGGGCCCTTACCATCTTGACCCCTCAAAGGACCCTCAAAGCCCTTCATCCACCCCAGCTTTCAAGATCCCCCGCTACCCCCCTCAGGGCAGCGCAATCCCTAAGTTAGCACCCCGGCTTTTCCTTGTCAACATCCCCCGGGCTTGCCCAGACTTGACCGCTATGCCGCATAGAGCCCCAGGAAGCGCAGGGCGGAGAGGGGGTTGAAGGAGAAGGCCTCCAAGGCCGCCTTCTTCTCCCTGACCCCTTGGCGGTGAAGCATGGAGACCAGAAAGGCCCGGAGGGCCGCCAAGACCTGTGCCCCCACCCCCCGCACCTGGCAGGCATCCTCGTGGAGGAGAACGTCCCGTACCCAAAAGGACCGGTTCTCTACCTCCCACCGGTAAAGGAGAAGCTCCCCAAGCCGCCTCGCCTCCGCCACCTCCGGCCCCAAGCTGGTGAGGGCGTAGCTCACCGTCCGCCGCACCTCCCCCGTCCCCTTGTGCCTCACCTCCCGCTCCATCCGCACCACCTGCCGGCACCCGGGAAAGGCCCGCACCTCTTCCGGCAGGTAGGGGGAAGCCCAAACCCGGTAGGTCCACACCTCCCCATCCCGCACCAGATTCCACACCGCCTCGGTCTCGCCAGGAAGCCGCCTCTCCTCCATGCCCTTGAACACCTCCAAGGCCCACTCCAAAAGTTCCCCCTGGTTAGCCTTCAGGACAAAGAGGTACGCCCCCCTTTTTGCACCACCTTCCCCGCTAACTCCGGGTACAGGTACCCCGCGTCCCCCACCACCACCTTCCCCTTGAGCCCCTCCGCCCCCAGGCGGTCCAGGAGCTCCAAAAGGGCTTGGTCCTCCCTCCCCTCCGCCCGGGCCTGGGCCAGGGTGGTATGGAGGTGCAGGGCCAGGACCTCCACCAGCTTCACCTGGGCGCTTTTCCCCTTGCCGCTTCCCCGCAGGTGCTTCCCGTCTACCACCAGGACTTCCCCAAGGTCGGCTTCGGGGAAGACCTGGAGGAGGGCCGCTTGGAGCTTTTCAGGATCCAGGCGGTGAAGGAGAAGGGTGATGGCGGTGTGGCCTGGGGCCTTGCGCAGGCCGAGGTGGGGCAAGAGGTGGGGGTTGGCGCGGGCGAAGCGTTCCACGCCCCTCAGGGAGTCCACGCGGGAAAGAAAAGCCACCAGGATGAGGGCCAGGAGGCCCCAAAGGGGGTACTGCCGGTTGCGGGCCCGAGGGTCGGGGATCTGGGACAGGGCTTCGCGCAGGGTCATGCCCCCTCTTTACTCCAGGAGCCGCATATAGGTCAAGTCTGGGGCTTGCCTAGTAAATTGCCTTGTACCCCGGAGGGGGCGGGAGAAGGGAGAGAAGAACCCTAAGGCCGTAGGCGATGAGCTCCAAAAGCGCCCGCGCCATGGCCGTCCAAGGCTTCCGCTCCCAAAGGTACCCCCCACCCAGCCGCGTCTTCATCCCCCCAAACACCCCCTCCACCACCCCGCGAAACCGGTACACCTCGGGGTCCCACCCCTCCCGCGCCCGCACCCGCGCCTCCTCCCTGGCCTCGCCCCCGCCCCGAAGCCGGATCACCGGCCGCACCCCCGCCTCCCCCAAAACCCCCCACACCTCCTTCCCGTCAAACCCCGCGTCCGCCAAAAGCCACCCCCGGGAAGGAGGAAACCGCCTCAGCACCTCCCCCCCAAGCCGGGGGTCCGGGGCGTAGCCCTCCCCCACCACTCCACCCCAGGGCCATAAGAGCCGCCTCTCCCTATCCCACCGCATCAGGGCCAGAAGCCGCGCGTGCCCCCGCACCCGCCGCACCTCCTTCCCCCGACGAAAGCGGAGAAGCCGGTCCTTGCTCCGGTAGGCCAGCCCCGTGGTGTCCATGAGGTAGAGGGGGGGAAAGCGCCGCCAGGTGTGCCGGCGCCTCGTCCGAAGCCGCTTCGCCTTCCGGCGAGGACTCCGGGGCGAGATGGGCCTCCAGTTCCCGGGAAAGCCTCTCCAGGAGGGCCTCAAGGAGTTTGGGGTCCAGGTGCTTGAGGGCGTAGCGGGCCAGGGACTGGTGGGAAGGGAAGGGGCCTTCCATCAGGTCCTGGAGTGAGGCCTCCGTCTCGCGGTAGGTGAGGTGGAAGAAGGCGCGGAAGAGAAGGAGGGCCAGGTAAAGGGCGTGGCTGTAGCGCCAGGGGCGGCCCCGCTTGCCTTTGGGGGTGGGAGGGGCCACCTCCCGGGCCAGGCGCAGGCAGTGTTCCAGGACCTCCTTGGGGCTTGCCTCCCTGCGAAGGAAGCCTCGCTTGCCCATCAGGAGAGAGATATACACCCGTCCTCCTGACCTTTGCAAGGCAAGCCCACATCCCCCCGGGTCTCCCAAGGGGTATACTTCGGGGCGAAGGAGGTTCCCATGACCCTTTGGGATCGGCTAAGCCGGCTCGTCCGCGCCAACCTCAACGACCTTTTGCGCCGAGCGGAAGACCCGGAGAAGATCATTGAGCAGGCCCTTTTGGACATGAAGCAGGCCCTCCGGGAGGCCCGGGAGCAGGTGGCGGAGGCCCTTGCGGAGCAAAAGCGCCTGGAGCGGGAAGTGGAGAGCCACGAGCGGGAAGCGGCCCTCTGGGAGGAGAAGGCCAGGGAGGCCCTGAAGGCGGGCCGCGAGGACCTCGCCCGGGAGGCGCTAAGGCGGAAGAAGCGGGCCTTGGACCTGGCGGAGGGCTTCAAAGCGCAGCTTTCCGAGCACAAGGCCCTCACCGAACGCCTCATGACCCAGCTCAAGGCCCTCGAGGCCAAAATCGACGAGGCCGAGGCCCGCAAAAAACTCCTCCTCGCCCGGAAGAAGGGAGTGGAGGCCGCCGAAACGGTACGGCGGATGGAGTCGCGCCTGGACCAGCACCCGGCCCTGGAGGCCTTTGAGGAGATGGAGGCGAGGATCCTGGCCATGGAGGACCGGCACCAGGCCCTCGAGGCCCTGGACCAGGCCGACCTGGAGAAGGAGTTCCAGGCCCTCTCCGCCGAAAAGGAGGTGGAGGAAGACCTCCTTCGTCTGAAGCGGGAGCTCGGACAGGCGTAGACCGTGGCCCAGACCCAAGACCCAGGGAGTAAACTTCCCTAGGATGAAGCGGTACCTTATGGCCCTCGCCCTTCTCGTCGCCGCCTGCGCCCCCCAGGTCACCCAGGCCCCGGAGGTTCGGCCCGAGCTTCGGGCGGAGGCGTTTTACCCCGCGGCCACCGGGCTAGAGTGGAGCTACCTCCTGGAAGGCGAGCCCCTCTCCAACCCCCCCTACCGGGTCCGGGTGGAGGGCCCCGCCGTGTTCCAGGGGGAGGAGGTCTTGAGGTTCCGGAGCTTCGGCCGGGGGGAGAACCGGGTCTACTACCGAGGGGTGGGGCCCTTCGGCGTGCGCCTTTTCGGCTTTGAGGACCCCTCGGCCCGGGTGGTCTTCGCCCCGCCCATCCCCGAGTACCCCCCGGAGGGGCTCCTCGCCGTGGGCTACCGCTGGGGCGGGGAAAGCGAGGTCAGGGCCACCCTCCTCATCCCCCAGGGGGAGAAGCCTTTGGCCTCGGGGCGGCTCGCCTACACCTTTGAGGTCCTGGAGGAGAAGGAGGTGCGGGTGCCCGCAGGGGTGTTCCGCGTCTTCCGCATCCGGCAACGCTACCGGGACGAAAAGGGCGAGACCCTCTACGAGGTCTGGTTCGCCCCCAAGGTGGGGGAGGTCCGGACCCGGGAGGGGAGGCTTCTTACGGACCGCAACTTCCGGTGAGGTGCGCCATGATCTTGGACAAGGTGAACAGCCCCGAGGACCTGAAGCGCCTGAGCCTGGAGGAGCTTCTCCTCCTGGCCGAGGAGATCCGGAGCGAGATCATCCGGGTCACGGCGCAAAACGGCGGGCACTTGGCGAGCTCCCTGGGGGCGGTGGAACTCGTCCTCGCCCTGCACCGGGTCTTTGACTCCCCCAGGGACCGGATCCTCTTTGACGTGGGGCACCAGGCCTACGCCCACAAGCTCGTCACGGGGCGCAAGGACCGGTTCCACACCCTGCGGAAGGAAGGGGGGATCTCCGGGTTCACCAAGGTTTCCGAGTCCCCCCACGACGCCATCACCGCGGGCCACGCCTCCACCTCCCTCGCCAACGCCTTGGGGATGGTCCTCGCCCGGGACCTCATGGGGGAGGACTACCACGTGGTGGCGGTGATCGGGGACGGGGCCTTGACGGGGGGATGGCCCTCGCCGCCCTCAACAAGATCGGGGAGCTCCAAAAGAGGATGCTCATCGTCCTCAACGACAACGAGATGAGCATCTCCGAGAACGTGGGGGCCCTCAACAAGTACTTCAAGGAGCTTCAGATCAGAAAGTGGGTCCAAGACGCGGAGAAGCTGGGGAAGAACATCCTGGAACGCATCTCCCCCCAGCTCTTCGGCCTGGTGGACCGGGCCAAGGAGGCGGCGAAGCTCATCCTCCACCAGGAAAACCCCTTCTACGCCTGGGGGATCCGGTACATCGGCCCGGTGGACGGGCACGACCTCAAGGGGCTCGTCCACATCCTGGAGCACCTCAAGGCCCTGGACGGCCCCACCCTCCTCCACGTGGTCACGAAGAAGGGGAAGGGGTACAAGGTGGCCGAGGCCGACCCCATCTACTGGCACGGTCCCCCGGGCTTTGACCCCAAGAAGCCGGAGA
Organism: Thermus parvatiensis; assembly: GCF_001535545.1. Classification (GTDB taxonomy): domain Bacteria; phylum Deinococcota; class Deinococci; order Deinococcales; family Thermaceae; genus Thermus; species Thermus parvatiensis. The sequence goes on from NZ_CP014141.1 coordinate 150,501, forward strand.
AGGTGTCCAAGGGGTACACCTGGAGCCAGGCCTTTGGGGACGCCGTCACCGAGCTCGCCCACATGGAGCCCAGGCTCTTCGTCCTCACCCCGGCCATGCGGGAGGGCTCGGGGCTCGTGCGCTACTCCCTGGAGCACCCGGAGCGCTACCTGGACGTGGGGATCTGCGAGGACGTGGCGGTGACCACGGCGGCGGGGCTTGCGCTACGGGGGATGAAGCCCATCGTGGCCATCTACTCCACCTTCCTCCAGAGGGCCTACGACCAGGTGATCCACGACGTGGCCATTGAGAACCTCCCCGTGGTCTTCGCCATTGACCGGGCGGGGATCGTGGGGGCCGACGGGGCCACCCACCACGGGGTCTTTGACATCGCCTATCTGCGCACCGTCCCCAACCTCCAGATCGCCGCCCCCAAGGACGCCCTGGAGCTTCGGGCCATGCTGAAAAAGGCCCTGGAGGTGGGAGGCCCCGTGGCCATCCGCTACCCCCGGGACAACGTGGAGCGGGCCCCCGAGGGCGTCTGGCCGGAGATCGCCTGGGGCAAGTGGGAGGTGCTGAAGGAGGGCACGGAGGCCTACATCCTGGCCTTCGGCAAGACCCTGAGGTACGCCCTCGAGGCCGCCGGGGACGACCCCAGGGTGGGGGTGGTGAACGCCCGCTTCCTTAAGCCCCCGGACCGGGAGATGCTGAGGGCGCTCTCCCGCTACAAGCTCCTCACCGTGGAGGACCACCAGCGGATGGGAGGGTTTGGGAGTGCCGTGCTGGAGGCCCTGAACGAACTGGGCCTGAAGCCCGAGGTCCAGATCCTCGGCCTTCCCGACCGCTTCTTTGAGCACGGGGCGATCCCGAGCCTCCACCGCCAGGCGGGCATTGACGCCGAGGGGATCCGGAAGGCCCTGGCGGCGATGGGGGTGGCCTTGGTGCATGAACGGGCCTGAGGTTCTGCGCTTCGCCGCCAACCTCTACCGCATCCCCCTGGAGGAGGGCTACTTCCTGGTGGACGCCGGGCTTCCCTGGGAGGCAAGAAGGCTCCTTTCCCTCCTCCAGGAGCCCCCCAAGCTCCTCTTCCTCACCCACCACCACCTAGACCACGCCGGGGGGGCGAGGGCCCTTTGGGAGCGGTATGGGGTGCCCGTCTTCGCCCACCCCCAGGAGTGGCCCTACCTCACGGGGGAAAAGCCCCGCCCTCCCCTGCCCATCCCCCTTTTGGGCAGGCGGCTTGCCAACCTGGCCCCGCCCCTCCCTAAGGAGGCCCTGGTGCCGGCGGAGGAAGGGATGGAGCTTTTCGGCTGGCGGGTGGTCCACCTCCCGGGGCACACCCTGGGGCAGGTGGGCCTCCTGCGGGAAGGGGTGCTGGTGGCCGGGGATGCCCTGCGGGGCCGGGGGCTTCCCCCCCACTTCATCAACGAGGACCACGCCCTGGCCCAGAAGACGGTGCGGAAGATCCTGGACCTGGGGGTGGAAAGGATCCACATCGGCCACGGAAGGCCCCTCTCCCGGGACGAGGTGGAGGCTTTGGCCCGTAGACTGGGGGTATGAAAAAACTCCTCGCCCTCTTCTCCCTGGGCCTCCTGGCCCTGGCCCAGGAGGTGGTGGTTTACCCTGGCTTCGCCGAGGTCAAGGAGCCCGTGGTCCTGCCCCCTGGGGCCTGGGTCTATCTGGCGGGGGAGAAGCTTTCCCGCACGGCCCCGGGCTCGCTAAGGCTCCTGGGAGTGGAAGAGGTGGAACGGGTCTACCAGGGCACCGCGGTCCTCTTCCGCTACCGCGGGGAAGGGCCAGCCACCTTGCGCTACCTCTACACCGGGCTTTCCGGAGAGGTCTTCTACACCCTGGAGGAGGGCCGCCTCACCGCCTGGGCCCGGCTCAAGCTGGAGGGGGAGGCCTTCGAGGCCCAAAAGCTCACCCTCCTGGCGGGGGAAGCCCCCCTGCTGGAGGCCAAGGCCGCCCCGGGGATGGCCCTACGCGCCCTGACCGAAGCCCCCGGAGAGACCCCCTTTGGCCTCTTCCGCTACGAGCTCCCTCCCCGGAGGATAGAGGCCGGCCTCACGGAAATCCCCTTCCTCAGGGCGGACGTGGCTCTAGTGCGCCTGCTGCGCTACCAGGGCCCCTTTCGCACCGACCGCCTTTTACCCCTGGAACGGGGGTACCGCTTTACGGCCCCCTTCCCCCTGGCCCCTGGAAGCCTGGAGGTGGTGGAAGGAGGCCTCTTCCTTGGCCAGGCCCCTCTTCCCGGTACCCCCAAGGGGGAGTGGGCGGAGGCGTGGCTGGGGCGGGACCTCGAGGCCCGTCTGGAACGCCGGGTCAGCCTTCTGAACCAGGGGGAGAAGGAGGCCACCTACCTGGTGGAAACCCGCCTGGAAAACCCCTACCCTTACCCCGTGACCCTGCTCCTTGCCGAAAGCCTCCCCAAGCCCTTCCGCCTGGACTTCCCCGGGGCCAACCGCTTACCTGAGGGCTACCGCCTGGAACTCCCCCTAAAACCCCAGGAGGCCAAAACCCTCACCTACCGCCTCACCCTTTCCCGCTAGGGACACCTGCCCTTCCCCCCTTCCCTATGTTAAGGGCATGAAGCCCGACCTCCACCGCTTCCCCCTCCTGGTGGCCTGGGAGATGACCCGGGCCTGCTTGCTGGCCTGCCTCCACTGCCGGGCCTCCGCCGTGCCCGACCCCCTGCCGGGGAGCTCACCACCGAGGAAGGCTTGCGGCTCCTGCGGGAGCTTTCCACCTACACCCCAAAGCCCATCCTTCTGCCCACCGGCGGAGACCCCCTGGCCCGCCCCGATCTCTTCCTCCTCTTGGAGGAAGCCCAACGCCTGGGGATCAAGGTAGGGATCACCCCCGCCGTCACCCCAAGGCTCACCCGGGAAGTGGTGGCCCGCTTCCGAGAACTAGGCATACACCAGATGGCCATCTCCCTGGACGGGGCAAGCCCCGAGGCCCACGATGGCTTCCGCGGGGTGCCGGGCACCTTCGCCCTGGCGCTAAAGGCCCTCACCTGGGCCAAGGAGGTGGGGCTTATGACTCAGGTGAACACCACCGTGACCCGGCGCACCGCCAAAGAGCTTCCCGGAATCGCCAAAATCCTTTCGGAAAAGGGCGTGGCCACCTGGGAGGTCTTCTTCCTGGTGCCCGTGGGCCGGGGAGCCCTTCTAGAGCAGCTCTCCCCGGAGGAGTACGAGGCGGCGATGCAACTCCTCTTCGACCTCTCCCGCCAGTACCCCTTCAAGGTACGCACCACCGAAGGCCCCATGTTCCGCCGGTGGCCCTGGAACGCCGCCGGGCCGAGGGCGGAGAGGACGGGGCCCTGGTGGGCGAAGGCCGGGGGGTCCACCTCTCCGACGGCTTCGGTTTCGTCTTCATCTCCTCCACGGGAGAGGTCTACCCCTCGGGCTTCCTGCCCCTCTTTGCGGGGAACGTACGCGAGAAACCCCTCTTGGAGATTTACCGGAACAGCCCCCTTTTCCTCGAGCTCCGTAACCGGGCACTCCTAAAGGGCAAGTGCGGGGTCTGCGAGTACCGGGAGCTTTGCGGGGGAAGCCGGGCCCGGGCCTGGGCGGAAACCGGGGACCACCTGGCCCAAGACCCCCGGTGCGCCTACGTCCCCAAGGCCCTAGGACAAATGTCCCTGGCCTGAGGGGCAAACACCCCCTTATCCTTAGGGCATGAAGCGCCTGCTTCCGCTTATGGCCTTCCTGGGACTCATGGCCCTGGCCCAAAGCCCCGGGGCCAAGCTCTATTCCGCCAACTGCCAAAGCTGCCACCAGGCCACCGGGCAGGGCATCCCCGGAGCCTTCCCCCCTCTCACCCACCTAGACAAGGTGGTCCAGGCCAAGGGGGGCCGGGAGTACCTGATCCGGGTGGTCCTTTACGGCCTCCAAGGGCCCCTCACCGTGGAGGGCAAAACCTACAATGGGGTCATGCCCCCCTTCCGCCATCTCAAGGACCAGGAGGTGGCCGACCTCCTGAACCACATCCTCACCGCCTTCGCCAAGTCCAAGGCCAAGCCCATCACCGCCCAGGAGGTAAAGGCCCAAAGGGCTAAACCCCTCTCCCCGCAGGAGGTGCTCAAGTCCCGTCCCCCGGTCAAGTAGACCGGTGTACTCCCTCCCCCGGGGCCTTTAGCTCACCCTTTCTACCCGGATCAGGTTGGTGGTTCCCCGCACCCCGAAGGGAACCCCGGCGGCGATGACCACCCGGTCCCCCACCTGGGCGAGCCCCAGGGCCTTCACCTCCCTGAGGGCGATGCGGACCATGTCGTCGGTGTCCTGGGGGTCGGGGGCGAGATGGGGGTAGACCCCCCAGACCAAGGCCAGCTGGTTCCGCACCTCGGGGTTCGGGGTGAGGGCCAGGATGGGCACCTGGGGCCGGGTGCGGGCGATCCTCCGCGCCGAGCCGCCCGTGGCCGTGAAGACCACGATGGCCCGGGCCCCCACCGCCTCCACCACGTCGTCCGCCGCCTGGGCGATGGCGTCCTGGGTGGTGGGGGTGGGGGCGGGGCGGAGGACGTTGAGCTTTTGCAAGAACTCCGGGGAGGACTCCACCGCCTTGGCGATCCTCGCCATCATGGCCACCGCCTCCACCGGGTAGGCCCCGGCTGCCGTCTCCGCGGAGAGCATCACCGCATCGGTCCCGTCAAAGATGGCGTTGGCCACGTCCGAGGCCTCGGCCCGGGTGGGGCTCGGGTTCTGCACCATGGACTCCAGCATCTGGGTGGCGGTGATCACCGGCTTCCCCGCGGCGATGCACCGGAGGACGAGGCGCTTCTGGACGATGGGCACCTCCTCCAGGGGCATCTCCACCCCCAGGTCCCCCCGGGCCACCATGATCCCGTCCGCCTCCTCCAGGATCTCCTCAAACCGGGCCACGGCCGAGGGCTTCTCGATCTTGGCCATGAGCCTGGCCTTGGAGCCGTAGCGGGAGAGGTAGTGCCGGGCGAGGAGGAGGTCGTCCCGGGTGCGGACGAAGGAGATCGCCACCCAGTCCACCCCGAGCTCCGCCCCCAGGGCCAGGTCCTGGATGTCCTTCTCCGAGAGGGCGGGGATGGAGAGGTCCGCCCCAGGGATGTTGATCCCCTTGTTGTTGGAGAGGACCCCACCCACCTCCACCTCCGTGTGGATCTCCGGGCCCCGGACCTCCAGGACCTTAAGCCGGATGCGGCCATCGTCCAGAAGGAGGGTCTGCCCAGGGGAAACGTCCTCGGGAAGCCCCTTGTAGCTCACGGCAACGCGGTGCTCGTCCCCCTCCACAGGCTCGGTGGTGAGAACAAACCTCTGCCCCGGGCGGAGGAGGACCTGTCCCTCCCGGAAGCGGCCCACCCGGATCTTCGGGCCCTGGAGGTCCTGGAGGACGGCCAGGGTTCGGCCGAGCTCCTCTGCCACCTCCCGCACCCAGCCCACCCGACGCCTGTGGTCCTCGGGGGTGCCGTGACTGAAGTTCAGGCGGAAGACCTCGGCCCCGGCCTCCGCCAGGGCGCGGATCACCTCCTTGTCGTCCGTGGCCGGCCCCAGGGTGGCCACGATCTTGGTGCGCTTAAAAGGCGGCATACCCCAAAAACCTCGCGGCCCGGCCCAGCTCCTCCTCGATGCGCAGGAGCTGGTTGTACTTGGCCAGGCGGTCGGAGCGGGAAAGGGAACCGGTCTTGATCTGCCCGGCGTTCACCGCCACGGCGAGGTCGGCGATGAAGCTGTCCTCCGTCTCCCCGGAGCGGTGGCTGATCACCGCCCTGTACCCCGAGCGCTGGGCCAGGCGGATGGCCTCGAGGGTCTCCGAGAGGGTCCCGATCTGGTTTACCTTGACCAGGATGGCGTTGGCCACCCCCTGCTCAATCCCCGCCCGGAGCCTTTCCGGATTGGTGACGAAGAGGTCGTCCCCCACGAGCTGGACCTTTCCCCCCAGGCGCTCGGTGAGAAGCCGCCACCCCTCCCAGTCGTCCTCGGCGAGGCCGTCCTCAATGGAGCGGATGGGGTACTTCTCCACCCAGGCCTCCCAGAAGGCCACCATCTCCTCCGAGGAGAGGACCTTGCCCTCCCCCTCCAGGTGGTACTTCCCGTCCCGGTAAAGCTCGCTCGTGGCCGGGTCCAGGGCCAGGGAGACCTCCTGGCCCGGGGTGTACCCCGCCCGCTCAATGGCGAGGAGCAAAAGCTCCACCGCCTCCTCGTTGCTCTTGAGGTCGGGGGCGAAGCCGCCCTCGTCCCCCACGTTGGTGCTGTAGCCCTTCTCCTTGAGGACGGCCTTGAGGGTGTGGAAGACCTCGGCCCCGATCCTCAAGGCCTCGGCGAAGCTTCCCGCCCCCGCGGGCACCAGCATGAACTCCTGGAAGTCCACCCGGTTGTCGGCGTGCTTCCCCCGTTGATGACGTTCATGAGGGGCACGGGGAGGGTGACCCCCTGGACCCCACCCAGGTAGCGGTAAAGGGGCAGGCCCAGGGCCTCGGCCGCCGCCCGGGCCACGGCCAGGGAAACCGCGAGGACGGCGTTCGCCCCCAGGTTGGCCTTGTTGGGGGTGCCGTCCAGCTCCAGCATGGCCCGGTCCACCCCTTCCTGGTCCAGGGCGTCCATGCCGATGAGCTCGGGGGCGATGCGCTCGTTGACGTTCTCCACCGCCCGGCGCACCCCCTTGCCCAGGTAACGCTTGCCGCCGTCCCTGAGCTCAAGGGCCTCATAGGTTCCGGTGGAGGCCCCGGAGGGCACCATGGCCCGGCCCCTGGCCCCGCCTTCCAGCTCCACCTCCGCCTCTACCGTGGGAAAGCCCCTGGAGTCCAAAACCTCGCGTGCCCGGACGCCGACGATGGTGGTCATGCCCAACCTCCCTTGTGGAAGCGCTTCACGCTTCCCCGCCCCATACTACCCCCTAGACCCTGAGGGGCACCACCACCGCCCGGTACCCCTCCCCGTCCCCCCAGATGAGGCTCGGGCTCGTGGGCCCGGAGATGCCCAGGTGGGCCCGGTCCCCCACGGGGGCGAGGGCCTCGAGGAGGTAGCGGGCGTTGTAGGCCACGGCCATGCCCGGCCCCTCCACCTGGGCGGGCACCTCCTCCTGCCCCTTGCCGTAGTCCCCCTCGGCGGAGAGGAGGATCCGGCCCTCCTCCAAAAGGAGGTCCACCCGGTGGTTCTGCCGGTCGGAGAGGACGCTCACCCGGCGCACCGCCTCCCTGAGGGCCTCCCCCTCCACCTGGACCTTGAGGGCGAACTCCTGGGGGATGACCCTCTGGTAGTCGGGGAACTCCCCTTCCATGAGGCGGAGGGCCATCCGGACCCCGCTTCCGCCCTCGAGGGCCAGGGCCAATACCCCCTCGCCCAGGGCGAGGTCGGCCTCGGCCCCGTCCGCCCCCTTCAGGACCCGCACCATCTCGTCCACGCTCCGGGCGGGGACCACGGCCTTGGCCTGGAACCCTTGGGGCAGGGGCAGGTCGTAGAGGGCGAGGCGGTACCCGTCGGAGGCCACCGCCCGGAAGCCCTGGGGGGAGAACTCCAGCTGCACCCCGCGGAAGATGGCCCGGTACTCCTCGTTGCTTGCGGCGTAGCGCACGTGGGTCAAGGCCTTGACGAGCTCCCCGGAGGGCATCCGCGTCCGGAGGGGGAAGGCCCCCTTGTCCTCCCCCTCGGGCACCAGAAGCTCGGGGTAGCCCTCGGCAGGGGCCAGGCTGAGCCGGGTGCGGAAGCGCCCGGAGGAGAGCTCCAGCTGCCCCCCCTGGCCCGGCTCCGAGGCGAGGCCGAGGGCCACGAGGTCCCCGGGAAGGCTCCGCACCAGCTGGAAGAAGGGCTGGGCGGGGACGAGCACCCGGGGAAGGCTTTGGGCCTCGGCGGGGAGGCGGACCTCGAGGTCCACCTCCCCGTTGGTCCCGAAGAGGATCAAGGCCCCTTCCTCGGCGTAAAGCCCCAGGTAGGTGTAGAGGGGGTTGGCGCTTCTAGAGGGGACGATGCGCTCCAGGAGGGAAAGCTGGTCCGAGAGGAGTTTCTTGGGAACCGTTATGTTCATTGCCCGACGCCTCCTTTAACGGCTATTACGACTCTCTTTTTAAAGCTTTTAAAAGATCCGTAGTCGTAGTAGTAGGGCCTGTGGAAATGTGGATAAGCGGGGGAAAACGCCCTCCAGGACGAGAAACGGGCTGTGGATAACTGCTGTGGATAACCGGCCCCGGCCTGTGGATAACCTGTGGATAAAGGGCGGGTTATCCACAGGGGTCGGCCCCCCCGGAGTTTTCCACAGGTTATCCACAGGGTTATCCACAGCTTGAGCCCGGTTATCCACAGGGTTATCCACAGGTTATCCACAGGGGTCATGTGCACGCCTCCCGGAGGGTGCGGAGGAGGCCCTGCACCTCCCGGTCGCTTTCCGCGAGCTCCTGGACCTTCTGGATGGCGTAGAGGACCGTGGTGTGGTCCCGGCCGCCGAAGAGCTGGCCGATCTCGGGCAGGGAGGCCCGGGTGAGCTCCCGCACCAGGTACATGGCGAGCTGCCGGGGGAGGACCACCTCCTTCTTGCGGCCGCTCCCCGTGAGCTCCTCCGGTTTCAGGCCGAAGTGGTCCGCCACCTTGCGGATGATCTCCAAGGGGTCCGCCTCCAGCTCCCTGGGGGCGAAGATGTCGGAGAGGGCCTTGGCGGCCACGGCGCGGGTCAGCTCAACGCCGTTGAGCGAGGCGAAGGCGATGGCCCGCATGAGGGCCCCTTCCAGCTCCCGGATGTTGGAGGTGACCTGCCGAGCGATGTACTCCAGGGCGTCCTCGGGGATCCTCAGGCCCCGCTGCTCGGCGTTCATCTTCAGGATGGCGATCCGGGTTTCCAGGTCGGGGGGCTGGATGTCGGTGATCAGGCCCCACTCAAAGCGGCTCCGCAGGCGCGCCTCCAGGGTGAGGATGTCCTTGGGCGGCCGGTCGGAGGAGAGGATGATCTGCTTGTGGGCCTCGTAAAGGGCGTTGAAGGTGTGGAAAAACTCCTCCTGGGTGCGCTCCTTTCCGGCGATGAACTGGACGTCGTCCACCAGCAGGAGGTCCACGGAGCGGTACCGCTCCCGGAACTCCGTCATCCGGTCCTCGCGGATGGCGTTGATGAGCTCGTTGGTGAAGGTTTCCGTGGAAACGTACTCAATCTTCAGGTGGGGGAAGCGCTTGGCCACGGAGTGGCCCACGGCGTGCATCAGGTGGGTCTTCCCCAGGCCCACGCCCCCGTAGATGAAGAGGGGGTTGTAGGCCCGGCCGGGGGACTCGGCCACGGCCACGGCGGCGGCGTGGGCCATGGAGTTGTTGGGCCCCACCACGAAGTTCTCAAAGGTGTACTTCGGGTTGAGCTTGGGCCGGGGGGCCTCGGCGGGGGCGGCCTGGAAGATGTCCTCCTGGACCACGACCCCGGGCACCACCCGGAGCTCAAACCGGGGCGCCTGGGCCCCGAGAAGGCCGAGGGCCTCCTGGATGAGGCCGGCGTAGTGGCGCCGGATCCAGTCCAGGGCAAAGGAGGTGGGCACGGCGAGCTCCAGCACCCCGTCCCGGATCCCCAAGGGGCGGATCCTTTCAAACCAGGTGTGGAACTCCACCTCGGTGATGCTGCGGCGGATGTGCTCCAGAACGTGTTGCCAGACGGCCTCGTGCGACAACCTTCCCCCTCCGTCGTCCCGGTCCCCCATTTTAACCCCGGGACCCGCTAGAGTGAGATAGGATGGCGGGCTACGACGTGGTGGTGGTGGGAGGGGGCCACGCGGGCCTCGAGGCGGCCTGGGCGGCGGCCGCCCTGGGGGTCCGGGTGGCCCTGGTGACGGTGAACCCCGACCGGATCGGCATGATGCCCTGTAACCCCGCCGTGGGGGGGCCGGGGAAGAGCCAGCTCGTGGCGGAGGTGGTGGCCCTGGGCGGGCTCATGGGCCGGGCGGCGGACGCCGCCGCCATCCACACCCGGGTCCTGAACCGTTCCAAGGGCCCCGCGGTGCAAAGCCTCAGGGTCCAGGTGGACCGGGACCTCTACGCCCTCAAGGCCCAGGAGATCCTCGCGGAAAGGCCCGTGGAGGTGCTGCGGGGCGAGGTGGCGGCCCTCTGGGTGGAGGGGGGGAGGCTTCTTGGCGTCCGCACCGTGGACGGGCGGACCCTCCCCGCCAAGGCGGTGGTGGTGGCGGGGGGGACCTTCCTTTCCGGGGTGGTCTGGTACGGAAGGAAGAGCCGTCCCGCCGGGCGCCAGGGGGAGCCCCCGGCCCGCTTCCTCTCCCAAAGCCTCAAGGCGGTGGGCCACACCCTGAGGCGGTTCAAGACGGGGACCCCGCCCAGGATCCGCGCGGATAGCGTGGACTTCGGTCGGCTGGAGGTGGTCCCCCCCGAGGTGCCGCCCGGGAGTTTCACGGGAAACCCGGGGCCCTACGCCACGAGGCTTCCCACCTGGCAGACCCGGACCACGGAGGAGACCCACCGCCTCATCCTGGAAAACCTCCACCTCTCCCCCCTCTACGCCGGGGACATCCAGGGCATCGGCCCCCGGTACTGCCCCTCCATCGAGGACAAGGTGGTGCGCTTCGCCGACAAGGAGAGCCACCTCCTCTTCGTGGAGCCGGACGGGCTCTCCACCACCGAGGTCTACCTCCAGGGCTTCTCCTCAAGCCTCCCCCCGAGCTCCAGGAGGCCATGGTGCGGAGCCTTCCTGGGTTTGAGCGGGCGGTGATCCAGCGCTACGCCTACGCCGTGGAGTACGACAGCCTGGACCCCACCGAGCTCACCCGGGGGCTTCAGTCCCGCTTCCTCCCCGGGCTTTTCAGCGCCGGGCAGGTGAACGGCACCTCGGGCTACGAGGAGGCGGCGGCCCAAGGGGTGTTGGCGGGACTCAACGCCGCCCGCTTCGCCTTGGGGCTTCCTGAGGTCCACCTCCCCCGGGAAAGCGGCTACATCGGGGTTCTGGTGGATGACCTCGTGGGCCGGGGCACGGACGAGCCCTACCGGATGATGACCTCCCGGGTGGAGCTCCGCCTCCTCTGCCGGGCGGATAACGCCGACGAGCGCCTCACCCCTTTGGCCGTGGCCTGGGGTCTGAGGCCCAGGGAGGATCTGGAGCGGGTGGAGGCCAAGTACCGCAGGGTGGCGGCGGAGCTTAGGCGCCTTCAGGCCCTTCGGGTGGAAGGGGTCTCCGGCCTCCAGTGGCTTAGGCGGCCGGAGAACACCTACCGGGCCCTGATGGAGCGCTTCCCCCCGCCCGAGCCCCTCTCCCCCGAGGAGGCCTACCAGGTGGAGGTGCGGGCCAAGTACGCGGGCTACATTGAGCGGCAGGAGCGCCTGCGGGAGAAGATGAGGGACCTCGAGGCCTTCCGCATCCCCGAGGGGATGGACTTCCCCAAGGTGCCGGGGCTTTCCCGGGAGGCGGCGGAGAAGCTCTCCCGCCACCGGCCCAAAAGCCTCGCCGAGGCGGCCCGGATCCCCGGGGTGCGGGACTCGGACCTCACGGCCCTGGCCGTCCACCTGCGGCGGGGCGCCTGATGTTTCACGGGAAACACCCGGAGGGCCTGAGCGAAAGGGGCCGGGCCCTGCTCTTGGAGGGGGGAAAGGCCTTGGGCCTGGACCTAAAGCCCCACCTGGAGGCCTTTTCCCGCCTCTACGCCCTCCTCCAGGAGGCGAGCGGGAAGGTCAACCTCACCGCCCTCCGCAGCGAGGAGGAGGTGGTGGTCAAGCACTTCCTGGACTCCCTGACTCTCCTCAGGCTTCCCCTCTGGCAAGGGCCCCTACGGGTCCTGGACCTGGGGACGGGGGCGGGGTTTCCCGGCCTTCCCTTGAAGATCGTCCGCCCCGAGCTGGAACTCGTCCTCGTGGACGCCACCCGAAAGAAGGTGGCCTTCGTGGAGCGGGCCATAGAGGTCCTGGGGCTCAAGGGGGCCCGGGCCCTCTGGGGCCGGGCGGAGGTCCTCGCCCGGGAGGCGGGCCACCGGGAGGCCTACGCCCGGGCGGTGGCCCGGGCCGTGGCCCCTCTCTGCGTCCTCTCCGAGCTCCTTTTGCCCTTCCTCGAGGTGGGCGGGGCGGCGGTGGCCATGAAGGGGCCCCGGGTGGAGGAGGAGCTCGCCCCCCTGCCCCCCGTCCTAGAGCGGCTCGGCGGGCGGCTTGGGGAGGTCCTCGCCCTTCGGCTTCCCCTCTCCGGGGAGGCGCGCCACCTCGTGGTGTTGGAGAAGGCCGCCCCCACCCCCCCTGCCTACCCTCGGCGCCCTGGGGTTCCCGAGCGGCATCCGTTATGCTAAAGGCCAAGGTGCGGCGCATCGCCTTGGCCAACCAGAAGGGCGGGGTGGGCAAGACCACCACGGCCATCAACCTCGCGGCCTACCTGGCCCGCCTGGGCAAGCGGGTCCTCCTGCTGGACCTGGACCCTCAGGGGAACGCCACCAGCGGCCTCGGGGTGCGGGCGGAGCGGGGGGTGTACCATCTCCTCCAGGGGGAGCCCCTGGAAGAGCTCGTGCGCCCTGTGGACGGCTTCCACCTCCTGCCCGCCACCCCGGACCTGGTGGGGGCCACGGTGGAGCTGGCCGGAGCCCCCACCGCCCTGCGGGAGGCCCTGCGGGACGAGGCCTACGACCTCGTCCTCCTGGACGCACCCCCGAGCCTTTCCCCCCTCACCCTCAACGCCCTGGCTGCGGCGGAAGGGGTGGTGGTCCCGGTCCAGGCCGAGTACTACGCCCTGGAAGGGGTGGCGGGCCTCCTCGCTACCCTGGAGGAGGTGCGGGCGGGCCTCAACCCCAGGCTCCGCCTCCTCGGCATCCTGGTGACCATGTACGACGGCCGCACCCTGCTTGCCCAGCAGGTGGAGGCCCAGCTCCGCGCCCACTTCGGGGAGAAGGTGTTTTGGACGGTGATCCCCAGGAACGTTCGCCTGGCGGAGGCCCCGAGCTTCGGCAAGACCATCGCTCAGCACGCCCCTACCTCCCCCGGGGCCCACGCCTACCGCCGCCTGGCCGAGGAGGTGATCGCCCGTGTCCAAGAAGCCTAGTGGCCTAGGAAGGGGCCTCGAGGCCCTGCTCCCCAAAACGGGGGCGGGGGTGGTCCGCCTGCCTCTCGCCAGCATCCGCCCCAACCCCCGCCAGCCGCGGAAGCGGTTCGCCGAGGAGAGCCTCAAGGAGCTCGCCGACTCCATCCGGGAGAAGGGCCTCCTCCAGCCCCTCCTCGTCCGGCCCCAGGGGGACGGGTACGAGCTCGTGGCGGGGGAGAGGCGCTACCGGGCCGCCCTCATGGCGGGGCTTCAGGAGGTCCCCGCCGTGGTCAAGGACCTCACGGACCGGGAGGCCTTGGAGCTCGCCCTGGTGGAGAACCTCCAACGGGAGGACCTCTCCCCCGTGGAGGAGGCCCGGGGCTACCAGGCCCTTTTGGAGATGGGTCTCACCCAGGAGGAGGTGGCCCGGCGGGTGGGCAAGGCCCGCTCCACCGTGGCCAATGCCCTCAGGCTTCTCCAGCTTCCCCCGAGGCCCTCGAGGCCCTGGAGCGGGGGGAGATCACCGCGGGCCACGCCCGGGCCCTCCTCATGCTGGAGCCCGAGGACCGGCTCTGGGGGCTTAAGGAGATCCTGGAGAAGGGGCTTTCGGTGCGGCAGGCGGAGGCCCTGAGGGAGCGCCTGGCCATGGCTTCCAGGCGCCCCGCTGAGCCCTCCCCCCTCTCCCTGGAGCTCTCCCGCCACCTGGGCCTGCCCGTGAGGGTGGTGGGGGGGAAGAAGGGCAAGGTGGTGATCCAGTACCGCTCCTTAGAGGAGCTGGAGGCCCTTCTGCGGCGCCTCGGCTACCAGACGTAGCCGAAGAAGACGCGCACCGCCCCGTCCCGGTCGGTGCGGCGCACCTCCACGCCGTGGCGCTTAAGGCGCTCCAGGACCTCGGGGTGGGGGTGGCCGAAGGGGTTTTTCCCCACCCCGATGAGGACCACCCGGGGCCGGGTCCTTTCCAGCAGGGCCTCGGAGGTGCCGCTTTTGGAACCGTGGTGGCTCACCTTGAGCGCCTCCACCTCTCCCACGGGAAGCCTGGCCTCCACCTCCTGGGGCAGGTCGGCGAGGAGGAGGGCCCGTCCCCGGCCGAAGTCCAGGAGGAGGGCGAGGCCGTCTCGGTTGTCGTCCCCGGAGAGGGCCTCGGGCCAGAGCACCCGGACCTCGCCCCGGCCCACCCTAAGGCGGGTTCCCGCCCCGGCCCGGACCACGGGGACGCCCCGGGCCCCTAGGGCCTGGGCCAGGGGGTGTTCCTCGGGGAAGCCGGGGGCGAGGAGGGCGAGGCCCACGGGAACCTCCTCCGCCACCCGGAGGAGTCCCCCGTAGTGGTCCGCGTCGGGGTGGGTGGCCACCAAAAGCTCCAGGGCCTCCACCCCGAGGGCGCGAAGGGCCCGGACCACTGTTTCTCCTTTCTCCACCCGTCCCCCGTCCACCAGGACCTCCCCGCCTCCCATTCGGGCGAGGAGGGCATCCCCCTGCCCCACGTCCAGAGCCCAGAGATCCAAGGGCTTGGGCCAGGCGGCCAGGAGGCCCAAAAGGGCGGGCAGGCCGCTGAGGAGAAGGGCTTTTCTCGGGGAAAGAAGGCGGTGGAGGGCGAGGAGGAGGGGAAGGAGGCCCAGGTAGTAGAGGGCGAAACCGGGGGGGCCGATCTCTCCCCAGCGGAGCAGGGGCCCCTGGCTTCCCACCTCTGCCAGGAAGAGGAGGCCCCGGACGAGGGGTTCCACGAGGGGAGCCAGGAGCCCCCCGAGGAGGAGCTTTGCGAACCCCAAGGGGACCAGAAGGGCCACCAGGGGGAGGGCCAGGAGGTTCGTCAGGGGGGAAAGAAGGGGGAAGAAGCCGAAGCGGTCCAGGAGGAGGGGCAGGAGGAAGGCCTGGGCGGCCAAGGAGGCGGCGAGCCCTCCCAAAAGGTACCCAAAGACCCCCTGGGGACGGCCCAGGGCGGGGAGGACCAGGGCGATGCCCAGGACCGCCAGGTGGGAGAGCTGGAAGGCCAGGCTGAGGAGGCTTTCGGGTCGCAGGAGGAGCTGGAGGAAGAGGGCGAGGCCCAGTCCCTGGAGCACCCCGGCCCCGCCGAGGCCCAGGAAGAGGCCCAGGAGGGAAAGCCCCGCCATCAGGCTGGCCCGCACCAGGGAGGGGCTTGGGCCCGCCAGCCAGAGGTAGAGGGGGAGGAGGCAAAGGGCGAGGAGGTACCGCCAGCGTCCCAGGGGGTAGAGGAGGAGCAGGCTTCCCACCAGGAAGCCCACGTGCAGGCCGGAGAGGGCCAGGAGGTGGGCCAGCCCGGACCGCTGGAAGCGGGCATAGATCTCCTCCAGCCCCGCCTTCTCCCCAGGACAAGCCCCTCCGCCACCTCCTTCGCCGGGGGGGAGAGGCCTTGGGCCAGCCGCGCCCGCAGGGGGGCCCGGGGGTCGGGCAAAGGGGCGAGGGCCTCCGCCCGTTCCACGTGAAACACGCCCCGCACCCCCTGGGCGAGGAGCCAGGCCCGCTGGTCCAGGTCCCCGGGGTTCCGCTTCCCCTCAGGGGGGCCAGGTAGCCCCTGAGGCGGTAGTGGCCGTCCTCTAAGGGCGGGTAGTGGCGCACGAAGAGCCGGTGCCCCTCCCAGGTGGTGAACCCCCCCTCCACCCGGAACTCCCCCGAGAGCCGGGTGGAGGGGGGTGGCTCGGGTAGGGGAAAGAGGAGGGCCCGGAGGCCCACCAGGGCCAGGCCCAGGAGGAGGGGCAGGCGGAAGAGGGGCAGGAGGGGGAGGGCAAGCCCAAGGGCCCAGGGCTCCAAAAGCCCCCAAGCCCCCAGAAGCCCCCCAGGCCGAGCCCCACCCCCGGGCCCCGGAGGGAGGTCCGTATGGTGGCGGGTTCAGGGCCGGACATAGGGCCGCAGGCGCTCCAGGGTGGCGGGGCCGATCCCCTTCACCCGCAGGAGGTCTTCCACCTGGCGGTAGGGCCTTCCCTCCACGATCCGGCGCGCCAGGGTGGGGCCGATACCCGGCAGGGCCTCCAGGTCCTCGAGGCTGGCGGCGTTCAGGCTCACGGGCTCAGGGGGCGGAGGGGTAAAGGAGGCCTCCACCATGGCCACCACCTGGACCGGAGCAGGCCTGGGGGCCACTTTGGGCCAGAGGGCCCAAAGCCCCAGGAGGGCTACTGCGAGGAGGTAGCCAAGGACCACTCCGTCAAGGCCAGGCCGAGACCGCCCAGGACCACCCCTGCCAGGGCCCAAGGGTCGGCCCCGGGGTTCAGGGCCACGAAGCCCACCGTGTACCCCAGGGTGAGGAGGGCGAGGACCCGCAGGGGCAGGGCCAAAGGGTTTCTCCTCCCCTCCGGTCTGGGGGCGGGGAGGGGTGTCCCGGGGGCCTCTGGCTCTGGGGCCAGCTCCACCGAGGCCCGCTTGGGGGGCGCCTCCTCCTCCCACACCGGGGGCTTGGGGGGCTCGGGCGGAGGCGGGGGGGGTTCGGGGGGCCTGGCCTCCCGGGTGGGGCCTGGCCCCTGGAGGGGGGAGGGGGTGGCCGTGGCCCTGCGGGCCCGGGCCACATGGGGCTTTAAGCCTTCCAGGAAAGCCTTCAGCTCCTCTATGGGGAAGGCCTTCAGGGGGACCACCAGGGAGCTTTCCTCCCCCTGGACCAGAAGGGTACCCGCCTCGCCCCGGCCCACCCGGCGAATGCGGGCGAGCTCCAGGCGCTGGATGCCCCCCTCGTCCACCAGGACCAGGTGGGTTTCGGTTATGGCCAGGAAGCCGCCAGGGCCCTCCAGCTTTTCCAAGGCCTTCTCACCCAGACGGGCGAAGGCCGCTTCATACTTGCCCATGGCCCCATTGTATACTTCCCCCGTGCCCTTGCGTTTAGGCCACCGCGGCGCGTTGCACCGGGCCCGGGAAAACACCCTGGAATCCTTCAGAATGGCCCTGGAGTTGGGCCTGGATGGCTTTGAGCTGGACGTCCACCTCACCCAAGACGGCGTGCTGGTGGTCCACCACGATTTCCACTTGGGCGGAGTGCCCATCCACACCCTCTCCCGGAACGAGCTTCCCGCCTTCGTGCCCACCCTGGAGGAGGTGCTCCGGGCCTTCCCCCGGGCCTGGATCAACGTGGAGTTAAAAAGCCTCCCCCCGGAGACCGATGGGCGGGAGGAGGCCTTGGCCCGGCTTTTGGCCCGCTACCCCTCGGAGCGCCTTTGGGTGAGCTCCTTTGACCCCCTGGCCCTGGTGCGCCTGAGGCGCCTGGGGGTGGGTCCCCTGGGCCTCCTCTACGAAAAGCCCGAGGCCCTGGAGCTCGCCCCCTGCCTGGGGGTGGCCTGGGTCCACCCCAAGGCCTCCCTCCTCACCGAGGAGGGCGTGCGGGCCCTAAAGGCGCGCTACCGCGTCCTGGCCTGGACGGTGAACCGCCGTGAGGAGGCAGAGGCCCTGGCCGCCTGGGGGGTGGACGCCTTGGTGAGCGATTTTCCAGAGGTGCTCGTATAATGGGGGGGGTATGGCGAACCTGAAGACTCTTCCCGTGGGTAAGGGCGCGCCTCAGGTGGTGAATATGGTCATTGAGGTGCCTCGAGGCTCGGGCAACAAGTACGAGTACGACCCCGAGCTGGGGGTGATCAAGCTGGACCGGGTGCTACCAGGGGCCCAGTTCTACCCTGGGGATTACGGCTTCATCCCCTCCACCTTAGCGGAGGATGGGGACCCCTTGGACGGCCTGGTGCTCTCCACTTACCCCCTCCTCCCCGGGGTGGTGGTGGAGGTCCGGGTGGTGGGCCTCCTCCTCATGGAGGACGAGAAGGGCGGGGACGCCAAGGTGATCGGCGTGGTGGCGGAGGACCAGCGCCTGGACCACATCCAGGACATCGGGGACGTCCCCGAGGGCGTGAAGCAAGAGATCCAGCACTTCTTTGAGACCTACAAGGCCCTCGAGGCCAAGAAGGGGAAGTGGGTCAAGGTCACGGGCTGGCGGGACCGGAAGGCGGCCTTGGAGGAGGTCCGGGCCTGCATTGCCCGCTATAAGGGCTAGGGGCTTAAGGGCGCTTTCCGGGCCGGGGCGTCCCCGGCCCCATTAGAATCCAGGGGGGTGCGCATGGTCTGCCCGGTCTGCGGCGAGGCGTTGGAGCTGGAAGGGTACGAGGTGGGGGACCTTGTGGACTGCGAGGCCTGCGGGGCGGTCCTCCGCCTCCTTTCCGACGGGGGCCTGGAGGTGGTGGTGCCCCCGGGGGAGGAGAAGGAGCCCCTCTGGGGCCTCGAGGCCTACGGGGACGGGGAGGAGGCCGTCCTCCGCTTCTCCGATGGGACCCTGGAGGAGGAGGTGCGCGTGGCCAAGGTGGAGCTGGCCGAGGCCTTGCGCCGCCTGGAGGAGGGGGTGGGGGACGAGGCCCCCGAGGAGGCCGAGGACGAGCCCAACCAGGAGCCCGACTACCTGACCCTTCACGTGGGGGCCGAGCCCGGGCCTTTGGTGCTCCGGCGCATCGTCTACCGGGGGGCGTCGGACCTTTTGGAGTTCACCCTGCCCTCGGGCTCCGTCTATGAGTTTCCCTTCCGGGAGGCCCTGGCCCTTCTTCGCCCCGTGGTGGGCTGACGTGCGGCTGGTCTTGGTCCCCACGCCCATCGGCAACCTGGAGGACATCACCTTGAGGGCCCTCCGCGTCCTCAAGGAGGTGGAGGTGGTGGCCTGCGAGGACACCCGGCGCACCGGGCTCCTCCTCAAGCACTACGGCATCCCCACCCCGACCCTCCGCCTGGACCAGCACACGGTGGGGCGGGCCAGGGAGCTTCTCGCCCCCTACGCGTACGTGGCCTACGCCACCGACGCCGGCACCCCGGGGATCTCCGACCCTGGAGCTGA
The DNA here is from genome assembly GCF_001535545.1 of Thermus parvatiensis. Taxonomy (GTDB): domain Bacteria; phylum Deinococcota; class Deinococci; order Deinococcales; family Thermaceae; genus Thermus; species Thermus parvatiensis. Next base: position 169,219 of record NZ_CP014141.1, read on the forward strand.
GCTGGTGCGCCTGGCCTTAGAATGGGGCTGGCGGGTGGAAGCGCTTCCTGGCCCCACCGCCCTCATCCCCGCCCTGGTGGCCTCCGGCCTGCCCACCCACCGTTTCACCTTTGAAGGGTTTCTGCCCAAGGGGGGAAGGGAGCGGAAGGAGCGGATCCTCGCCTTGGCCCGGGAGGGGAGGACGGCCGTGCTCTACGAGAGCCCCTACCGCCTGCAGAGGACCCTGGAGGACCTCATTGAGGTCTACGGGCCGGACCACCCCGTGGCGGTGGCCCGGGAGCTCAGCAAGCTCCACGAGGAGGTCTTTCGTGGAAGCCTCAGGGAGGCCTTGGAGCATTTCAAGGAGCCCCGGGGGGAGTTCGTGGTGGTCCTGGGGCCCAAGGGGGTCCCGGCCCCGGAAGGGGCGGGGTTGGCGCAGGAGCTGAGGGCAAAAGGGCTTCACGGGAAGGCCCTTTTCCGGGCCCTTCTGGAACAGGGGGTTCCCCGGAACGAGGCCTACCGGCTCGCCATGGAGGCGAAAGGGGACGTATGAAGCGCATCGGGGTTTTCACCAGCGGGGGCGATGCCCCGGGCATGAACGCGGCCATCCGGGCGGTGGTGCGCCAAGCCCACGCCCTTGGGGTGGAGGTCATCGGCATCCGCCGTGGCTACGCCGGCATGATCCAGGGGGAGATGGTGCCCTTGGGGGTGCGGGACGTGGCCAACATCATCCAGCGGGGCGGGACGATCCTCCTTACGGCGAGGAGCCAAGAGTTCCTTACGAAGGAGGGGCGGGCCAAGGCCTACGCCAAGCTGCAGGCGGCGGGGATTGAGGGCCTGGTGGCCATCGGCGGCGACGGGACCTTCCGCGGGGCGCTTTGCCTCGTGGAGGAGCACGGGATGCCGGTGGTGGGGGTTCCGGGCACCATAGACAACGACCTCTACGGCACGGACTACACCATCGGCTTTGACACCGCGGTGAACACGGCCCTCGAGGCCATAGACCGGATCCGGGACACCGCGGCGAGCCACGAGCGGGTCTTCTTCATAGAGGTCATGGGGCGGAACGCGGGGTTCATCGCCCTGGACGTGGGGCTTGCCGGCGGGGCAGAGGTCATCGCCGTCCCCGAGGAGCCCGTGGACCCCAAGGCCGTGGCCGAGGTGCTGGAGGCCTCCCAGAGGCGTGGGAAGAAGAGCTCCATCGTGGTGGTGGCCGAGGGGGCCTACCCCGGCGGGGCCGAGGGGCTTCTCGCCGCCATCCAGGAGCACCTCCAGGTGGAGGCCCGGGTCACCGTCCTGGGGCACATCCAGCGGGGCGGGAGCCCCACGGCCAAGGACCGGATCCTGGCGAGCCGCCTGGGGGCGGCCGCGGTGGAGGCCCTGGTGGGCGGGGCGAGCGGGGTCATGGTGGGGGAGGTGGAGGGCGAGGTGGACCTCACCCCCCTGAAGGAAGCGGTGGAGCGCAGGAAGGACATCAACCGGGCCCTCTTGCGCCTATCGCAGGTGCTGGCCCTCTAGGCCCAGGGCCTTCCGCGCCCAGGGCGTTCCCCAGGCCCAGGCGAAGACCCGGCGGGCGAAGGGGCTTTGCGCCACCCCCTGGTAGATGGGGGTGGGCAGGCTGAGGGAAGGGTAGCGGATCCCCCCGGAAGGGGCGGGCTCGCTGGGGAAGCCCGCCCAGATGGCCGCGGCGAGGAAGAGGCCGAGGAGGCCGCCCCCGAGGAGCCCCAGGCCCCTTTCCGCCGCCTCGGAGAGGAAGAGGGGGAGGCTTTTGGCCAAGGCCCCGAGGAAAAGCCCCAGGGCGAGGGCGGTCCACGGGGCGGGGAGGCCGAGGGCCAGGGCGGCCGCGTAGAGGGGAAGGCCCAGGAGCCCGACCCAGGCGAGGACAAGCCCCCCCGGTACCCCAGGGCCAGGGAGAGGGCCAGGACCATGAGGGCCAGAAGGTCCACCCAGGTGAGCATGCCCCCAGCTTATACCCTTTCTCCCTGGTTCCTTCGCCCGGCGAACCCGGGGAAACCCTCTGAGGGCCTTTTGCCGGGGCGGTATTACGGGGTGTCCAGGCCGCGCAGGCCGAACCCTTTGGCCCTCAGGGCTTCGGCCACCCGGGCGATGGCCTCCTCCACCTCCTCGTCCCGCAGAGTGCGCTTGGGATGGCGGAAGCGGAGGTGGAAGGCGAGGCTCTTGTGGCCTTCGGGCAGGGGCGGGCCTTGGTAGAGGTCAAAGAGGGCGAGGCTTTCCATGTAGGGGCCTGCGGCCTCCCGCACCAAAGCCTCCACCTCGCCGTAGGGGGTGGGGGCGGGGACCACCACGGCGAGGTCGCGGAAGGCGGCGGGGTGGCGGGAGGGGTCTTGGAAGGCGAGGGGTTTCTCCGGGAGGGGCAGGCGGAGTTCAAAGAGGTGGACGGGGGGAAGCTCCAGCTCCTGGGCGATCTCGGGGTGGAGGGCGCCGAGGAAGCCCACCTCCTCCCCCTCCACCAGGACCCGTCCCGAGACCCCGGGGTGGAGGAAGGGGAAGGCCTGGGCCTCCACCCGGAAGGCCAGGCCGAGCCGGGCGAAGAGGGCCTCGAGGTACCCCTTGAGAAGGAAGTAGCCGGAAAGCCGCTCCTTGGCCCAGGGGAGGCCCACTCCCTCGCCGAAGAGGAGGCCGGCCAGGTGGGTCTCCTCCCGCTCCCGGAAGACCCGGCCCACCTCAAAGAGGAGGGCCCGCTCGGGCCGGTCCAGGTCCAGGTTCTCCTTCAGCACCCGGACCAGGCCGGGGAAGAGGTGGGTCCTGAGGGCCGCCTTTTCCGGGGCCAGGGGGTTGAGGAGGAGGAGGCGGGGGGGGTCCAGGCGGAAGCGGCGGGCGTCCTCGGGGTCCATAAAGCTGTAGGTGTAGACCTCCTGGAAGCCGAGTCCGGAGAGGACTTCCCTTAGGCGCCGCTCCTTCCGGTAAGGGGCTTCTACCCCGCGGTTGTCGGGGGCGGGGAAGAAGGCGGGGAGGGCCAAGGGGATGGTCTCGTAGCCCTGGATGCGGGCCACCTCCTCCACCAGGTCCTCCTCCAGCCTGAGGTCCAGGCGGTGGCTGGGCGGGGTGACCTGGTAGGTGGGGCCTTCGCCTTCCACTCGGCATCCGAGCCGCTTGAGGATGGCGATCTGCTCGGCCTCGGGGTAGGAGGTGCCCAGGAGGCGGTTGGCGTATTCGGGGCGGAAGGGGATGGCCTCCGGAGGCTTGGGGCTTCCCGCCTCGAGGATCCCCTCCGCCACCTTCGCCCCCGCCAGGGCCTGGAGGAGGCTTAAGGCCCGCCTCTGGGCGGGGATCTGGCCCAAGGGGTCCACCCCCCGCTCAAAGCGGTGGCTCGCCTCGGTGCGCAGGCCGTGGCGGCGGGCGGTTTTGCGGATGGAGACGGGGTCAAAGCAGGCCACCTCCAAGGCGATGGCCTCCGTGTCCTCCCTGACCTCGCTTTCCGCCCCGCCCATGACCCCGGCAAGGCCTAAGGGGAAGCTTTCCTCCCCCCGCCACCCGGCGATCACCAGGTCTTCCGGGAAGAGGGTCCTTTCCACCCCGTCTAGGGTCTTGAGCCTTTCCCCTGGCCGCGCCCGGCGCACCAGGATCCCTTCCCCGATATAACGCAGGTCAAAGGCATGCATGGGCTGGGCCCTTTCCAGCATGACGTAGTTGGTCACGTCCACGACGTTGTTGATGGGCCGCATGCCCGCGGCGAAGAGGGCCCGCTGCATCCAGAGGGGGCTTGGGGCCACCCTTAGGCCGAAGGCGTAGCCCAGGGTGAAGTGGGGGGCGCCTAGGGGGTCTTCCACCTTGAGAGCAAAGGGAAGGGGGACGGCCTCCGCCTTTAGGGCCGCCTCAGGCTCCACCAGGGCGTAGCCCAGGGCGTGGAGGTCCCGGGCGAGGCCCAAAAGGCCCAGGGCGTCCGGGCGGTTCGGGGTGACCTCGAGGTCCAGCACCACCTCCTCCGGCCAAGCCTCCGCCAGGGGGGTGCCGGGGGGAGGGCGTCCTCGGGGAACTCCAGAAGCCCCCCGCCGTACTCCCCTACCCCGAGCTCTTTGGCGGAGAGGGCCATGCCGAAGGACCGCACCCCTTGGATGACCCGTTCCCCTACCTTTTGGCCCAGGCCGGGAAGCTCCGTCCCGGGGAGGGCCAGGGCCACCCCGATGCCCTCGCGGGCGTTTTCCGCCCCCGAGACCACTTCCACCGTCCGGCCCGCGTCCAGGACCAGGCGCTTAAGCCGGGTGCCGGGGATGGGATGGGCCTCCAGGACCCGGGCGAAGACCACCCCTCTTGGGATGGGGAAGACCCGCTCCATCCGGTCCGTTTCAAACCCCAGGCCCGCCAGGCGCTCCTCCAGGACCTCGGGGCTTTCCAGCTCGGGCACGTACTGCTTGAGCCAGGAGAAGGGCACCCTCATAGAACCCCCTTGAACTGCTCCAGGAACTTGAGCCTGCCCCCGAAGAAGTAGCGGATGTCGGGGATGCCGTAGCGGAGCATGGCGAGGCGCTCCACCCCAAGCCCGAAAGCGAAGCCCGTGACCCCCCGGTAGGCGGGGGGCAGGCCGAGCTTCTTCCGGTAGGCGTCCACCGCCTGGAAGACCTTGGGGTGGACCATCCCGGCCCCGCCCAGCTCCAGCCACTTCCCCCCCTCGGGCCACCACACGGCGAACTGGGCCCCGGGCTCCACGAAGGGGAAGTAGATGGGCTGGAAGCGCACCTTGGAGTCGGGGCCGAAGAGGGCCTGGGCGAGCTCGTAGATCGCCCCTTTGAGGTGGGCCATGGTGATTCCCTCGCCCACCACGAGGCCTTCCAGCTGGTGGAAGACGGCCTCGTGGGTGGCGTCCGTCTGTTCAAAGCGGAAGACCCGGCCCGGGACCACGATGCGGAAAGGGGGGGTGTGGGCCACCATGTACCGGACCTGCATGGGGGAGGTGTGGGTCCTGAGGAGGAGCCGCCCCTCCACCTCCTCCCCCAGGGGGCCTTCCAGGCGAAAGCCCTCCCCCGTGAGCCAGAAGGTGTCCCACATGTCCCGCGCCGGGTGGTGCTCGGGGATGTTCAGGGCGTCAAAGTTGAAGAACTCGCTCTCCACCTCAGGGCCCTCCACCGCCTGGTAGCCCAGGGCGCGGAAGATCTCCACGAGCTCCCGCTCCATGAGGGTGATGGGGTGGAGCCCTCCGGAGAAGAGGCGCACCCCGGGAAGGCTCACGTCCACCCGCTCCCGCTCCAAGGCCTCCTTGAGGGCCGCTTCCTCCAGGGCCTTTTCCCGCGCCTCCAGGGCCGCCTCGAGGGCGGCCTTGATGGCGTTCAGCTCCTGGCCCCGTTTGCGGCGCTCCTCCAGGGGAAGGGCCGAAAGGCCCTTCATCTCCTGGGTCAAGAGGCCCTTCTTCCCCAGGTAGCGGGCCTTGAGGGCTTTGAGCTCCTCCAGGTCCCGGGCGTTTTGGATGGCGGCCAAGGCTTCTTCCAGCATGGCACCCCTCTTCCCAAGAGGATACCGCCTCGGTGTAGGATGGGCGCGAACCCAGAAGGAGGCTTTGGGCATGGAGCGGCGCGTGGAGGCTTTGGTGGTGGGCGGGGGCCTTGCCGGCCTTTCCGCGGCCTACTTTTTGGCGCGGAGAGGGCTCAGGCCCTGGGTGCTGGAGCGGGAGGCCCCCCTTTCCTGCACCAGCGACAAGTCCACGGAGGCCTACCGCCTCTTCTGGCCCGGGGACGAGGACCTGGCCGCCTTGGTCCGGGAGAGCCTGGACCTCCTTTCGCCCTTCGCCGGGGTGGCCCGCCCTAACCGGCGGGGCTACCTGTACGTGGGCCGCCTCGAGGCCCTGGAGGCCTGGGCCACGGGGGAAGAGCCACCCCCCTGGGCCCTGGCCTTCGCACCCGGGCGCTTCCTGGACCCGTCCTACCGCCTGAAGGGAGAAGCGGCCCGGTTCCAGCTTTAGAGGGCGAACTCTTGGAGGAGGCCCTCCAGGTCCAAGGGGGCTTCCGGACCCTGGGCCGGGTAGGCCTCGGGGTAGCGGGGGAGGTAGGCCTTGAGCCGCGCTTCAAAGGTGGGCAGCTCGGCCTTCCAGAAGACGCCCACGGGGATCCTCTCCCCCCACTCCAGGGCCTTTTGCTGGAAGCGGGCCATCCGGGCCTCGAGGGCCTCCGGGGGAAGGCCTGGGGGGATAAGGGGGTCGTAGCCTTCCTCCTCCAGCCGGTAGAGCCTCGGGGCGAACCACTCCTTGGTGTGAAGGTCGTTGTAGGTGGGGCAGGGTTGGAGGACGTGGAGGAAGGCGAGGCCCTTGTGGTTTATGCCTTCCTTGATGAGCTCTTTCAGGCCCTTGACGTCGTAGGCGTAGCCCCGGGCGATCCAGGTGTACCCGGAGGCGAAGGCGAGGAGGAGGGGGTTGACCTTCCCCTGGGGGTTGGGTTTGGGGAGGCTTTTGGTCTTTTCCCCGAGGCCCAGCGTGGGCCCGGCCTGGCCCTTGGTGAGGCCGTAGACCTCGTTGTCGTAGAGGATGTAGAGCATGTCCACGTTCCGGCGGCCTGCGGCCACGAAGTGCCCAGCTCCAATCCCCAGGCCGTCCCCGTCCCCGCCCACGGCCACCACGGTGAGGTGGGGGTTGGCGAGCTTGGCCCCCTGGGCGATGGGCAGGACCCGGCCGTGGAGGGTGTGGACCCCGTAGACATTGAGGTAATGGGGGGTCTTGCCCGAGCAGCCGATCCCCGAGAAGATCACGGTCCGACTCGGGTCCAGCCTGAGCTCAAAGAGGGCCATCTGCAGGGCCGAGAGGATGCCAAAGTCCCCGCAGCCCGGGCACCAGTCCGGATGCTTGTCCGCCTTGTAGTCGGTAAGCTTGAGCTCTACCACGCTACACCCCTTTCCTGAGCACGATCCTCCCCGGGGCCTCGCCCCGCTTTACCGCCTTCAGAGCCTCCACGGCCTCCTCCAGGGTGATGGGCCGGCCGTTGTACTTCACCACCCGGTGGTGGACCCTCTTTAGGGTCTCCTGCTGGACCAGGTCGGCGAGCTGCCCCGAGTAGTTGTGCTCCACAGTAACGAGCCTTTTCCCCTCCAGGAGGTGGGTGATCTCCGGGAAGGGCCAGAGGAGCCTTAGGTGCAGGTACCCTACCCCCTCGAGGTGGTCCAGGGCCTCGAGGAGGGTGCCCTTCACCGAGCCAAAGCCCAGGACCAGGACCTCCCCATCCCGGAAAAGGGTGTACTGGTCGGCGAGGGGGATCTCCTTCCGGGCGGTGAGGAGCTTCTGCATGCGCTTTTCCATCTGGGCCTCCCGGAGGACGGGGTCCTCGGTGATGTGCTCCAAGGGGTCGTGCTCGTCCGAGGTCATCCAGTAGAAGACCCCGGGCGTGCCCAGGGGGGCGAAGGGAGAGATGCCGTCCTCCGTGGGGGCGTAGCGGGCATAGGGGGTGGGCTTCCCCTCCTTTGGGGCAAGGCGCCGCTCCCCGTCCAAGGCCAGGGGCTTCAGGGTCTCCTGGGGGAGGATCTGTCCGGTGCTCGCCAGGAACTTGTCCAAAAGATGCACCACCACCGTCTGGTAGCGCCAAGCCCAGGCGAGGGCCTTCTGGGCATCCATGAAGGCATCTTGGATGTCCCCCGAGGCCAGGACGATCCTGGGGTACTCCCCGTGCCCGCCCCGGATGGCGAACATCAAGTCGCCCTGCTCGGTGCGGGTGGGAAGGCCGGTGCTCGGGCCACCCCGCTGGTAGAGGGTCACCACCAAGGGGGCCTCGATCATGCCGGCAAAGCCCATGCCCTCGGCCATGAGGCTGAAGCCGGGGCCGCTCGTGGCCGTGGCCGCCTTGGCCCCGGCGAGGGCCGCGCCCACGGCCATGGTCACCGCGGCGATCTCGTCCTCGGTCTGGACCACCATCACGTCGGCCCCCGGGAAGTGGGTGTGGGCCTCGAGGTAGGTGGACTCGTCCGTGGCCGGGCTTATGGGGTAGTAGGTCTGGAAGCGGAGCCCCCCGGCGAGCTTGCCCAAAGCGGCGGCCTGGGCCCCGGTGAGGTAGACCCGGCCGGGCTCGTACCCGTTTAGGTGGAGCTGGAAGGAAAGCTTGGGGACCTCCTCCCGGTAGACCGCCTGGGCCACACTTTGGTTCAGCTCCAGCACCTTGCCCCTAAACTGCAGGGCTAGGGCCTCCAGCAAGGGTTCCAGGGGGAAGCCCAGGAAGTGAAGGCTCGCCGCCACGGCGATGGTGTTCAGGGTGCGCCGGGCTTGAAGGGAAGGGACACCCAGCTCCGCCCCGATCCGGTCCGCCACCTCCTCAAAGGGGTAGGGCAGGGGCTGGACCCCCGACTCCACGTAGGCGGCAAGGAGATCCTTCAGGCTGGGGTCCAGCTTGCCGAAGCGTTCCGAAAGGGCCTCCGCCACCCGGTGGTCCAGCATGGGAAGCTTGTGCACCGTGAGTTCCAGAACCTGGGGGTCGTAGAGAAGGACGCCGCTCGGCCGGACCTCGTCCAGGTGCCGGGCCAGGGTCTCCCCATCCAGGGCCACCAGCATGTCCACCTTTTCTCGGAAGGAGGCCACGGGTTTTCGCCCTAGCCGCACATCCAGGTAGGAGTGCCGCCCCATGATGTTGGAGTGGTACTCCCGCTTGGTGGCCACCCACCACCCCCCCTTGCCCACGGCCCGGGCGAAGAGGGTAGCCGCGGTCTCTATCCCGCCCCCTTGGGGGCCGCCCACGCGCCACGTGAAGTCATCCATAAGCCCTCCTTCGCTCATTGATACCCTACTCCTTAAGGGTCCAGCTTGGCTAGGGGCATTTGCCCAAAAGGGGCTATTCCTCCTGGTCCGCCTGGTGAAGCCGCTTTCCCCAGAGGCTTTGCGGGCGGTGGTGCTCCAATACCAAAGTCCGGACCTCCGGGTCCCGGATGCGTTCCGCGGCATAAAGGGGGTGGTGGCGGCGCACCTGGAAGGCCCCCAAGATCCCCTTGCGCAGGGGATAAGGGGGTACGGGGAGGGCGTAAAGCCCGGTGAGGATGCGCTCCAGGGGACGGTAGGGCCTCAGGGCCTTTCCCGCATCGTGAAGAAGGGCAGCCCGGATGGCGAAGGCAGGGGCCTCAGGGTAGTGCTTCAGGAGCCGGCGGGCCACCCGCACCGCATGGGCCCGGTCCCTGGGGTCCATGGAAAGGTAAAGGGTGCGCTCCTCCTCCTGCAGAAAGGCCAGGGCGAAGGCATCGTCCGGCTCCTCGCCTCGAGGGAAAAAAGCCTGAAAGAGGCGCCTGAGCCTCTTCGGCACCTTCCCAAACCCTCGTCCTAAGCCCGGGCTCCTGCGACCCAGCAAGGGGCTAGATGAACTTCTTCAGCATGGTGGCGATCTCCTCGGGCTTCTTGGGGTTCACCTTGCCCTCGGAGACCTCGGCGGCGCAGACGTTCAGGAACTCGTGGAGGATCAGGGTGGCCGCCGCCTCCATGGCCTTCTTGGTGGCGGTCATCTGGGTGAGGACCTCGTCGCAGGGGCGGCCCTCGGCCACCATCTTCTGGAGCCCCCGCACCTGGCCCTCAATACGGCGGAGGCGCTTGAGGATGTTGTCCACGGTCTCTTGTCCGAGGTCGGTGGTCCGCGTCATGCCCCCATTATATACCAGTACCCCCTATCTCGTCTTGGCTCAGGGGTTCCTCCTCCGGCGCCTCCCGGGTCCTGGGCCGCCGCACCCAGAGCACCCGCCCCCCCAGGAGGCGGACCACCCGCCTCAAGGCCTCCTCCGGGGCCTCCTCCGCCGCTTCCTCCGCCTCTACCTCCTCCTCGGGAGGGCCCGGGGGTGCGGGCGCTTCAGGAGGTGGGGCCGGGCGGGGCCTTGGGCTCAGGCTTTTTTTTTCTCCCTCCAGGACGAGGACGACCTCCTCCACCCCGAAATGGGCCTGGGCCAGGGGGAGGAGCCTCGCCTTCTGTTCCAAGGCCTTGCGGTAGTGGAAGGCCTTGTCCTCGGGGAAAGCGAGGCAGAGCTGGCCTTCCCGGACCTCCGGGCGGGCCTCCCGCACGAAGGCCCGTAGGGTGGGCCTGAGGGCCTCGAGGAAGGCCCGCCACCGCTCCCGCAGGTCGGGCGCCTCCTCGGGCCTTGGGGGTTCCGGGGCCGGGGGCTTTCCGGCTTGGGGCCGACCTCTGGGGAGGGAGCGCCCGTGGGCTGGGGCAGGGCCTCGGCGGCCAGGGCCCTTCCCGCCTCCAGGAGGGCCACCTCCAGGCTTAAGGCGTCGGAGCGGCGGGCGAGGCGCTCCATGGCCTCGTCCAGGGCGGTCATGGCGGCGATCAGGGCCTGGGGCGGGGCGGGAAGGGGGGTTCCCGCGAGGCCGAAGGCGGCGTAGAGGCCTTCCCGGAACACCTCCAAAAGGCCCGAGACCAGGCTCCTCGGGGCGTACCCCTCCCCGTAAAGGCGCCGGGCGAGGCCCAGGGCCTCCGCCGTTTTCCCCCTCGCGAGGGAGGCGGCGATCTCGGCCAGGGCCTCCCTGGGGGGGAGGCCTAGGGCGCGCTCCACCTCCTTCCGGGTGAGGGGGCCTTCCAGGAGGAGGAAGCGCTCCAGGAGGCTTTCCGCGTCCCTAAGGGCCCCGTCCGCCAGGCGGGCGAGGAGGAGGAGGGCCTCCTCCTCCGCCTCCCGCCCCACGGCCTCCAGGATGCGCCGGAGCTTAAAGGCGATCTCCTCCTCCGTGAGGCGGCGGAAGCGGAAGTGCTGGGTGCGGGAGAGGATGGTGGGGGGCATCCTCTCGGGCTCGGTGGTGGCGAAGACAAAGAGGACGTGGGGCGGGGGCTCCTCCAGGGTCTTGAGGAGGGCGTTGAAGGCGCTTTTGGAGAGCATGTGGGCCTCGTCCAGGATGAAGACCTTCCTGGGGGCAGAAAGGGGGGCGAGGTGGATCCTTTCCCTCAGCTCCCGCACGTCCTCCACGGAGTTGTTGCTGGCGGCGTCAATCTCCACCACGTCCGGGTGGGCGCCCCTCTGCACCGCCTGGCAGTGGGGGCAGACCCCGCAAGGGGGGTCTTCCCCCTGGCACCCCACCGCCATGGCGAGGAGCCTCGCCGTGGTGGTCTTGCCCACGCCCCTGGGCCCGGAGAAGAGGTAGGCCTGGGCGAGCCTCCCCTCCCGGATGGCCTTGAGGAGGGGCTCCTTCACGTGCTCCTGCCCCACCACCTCCTCGAAGGTGAGGGGGCGGAAGCGGCGGTAGAGGGCGCTCACAAGGGCTAGTATAGGGCGTGGTGCGGAGCTTCCTCTCCTTGCACGTGCAGGCCCCCCTGGAGAGGGTGGCGGCCTGGGTTCGGGAGCGCACGGGAGGGGCCGGGGTCTACCTGGTCCCCGACCCCCCTTGGACGAGCCTCTACCACGAGGCCCTCGAGGCAGAGGAGGACGAGGAGGCCATCCGGGCTTTCCTCCGGGAGCTTTCCCGCCTGGGGCGGGCCCTGGCCTTTATGGTCCTAGGGGAGGAGGACCTCCTCTTTCTTTTGGCCGAGGGGGGGGAGGTGCAGGCGGAGCTAAGGGCGGGGCCGGAGCTCGGGGAGGCCCTTAAGGCCCCTCCCGGGTTGGCGCCCCTTCTGGAGCGGGCCAAGGCCCTTCCTCCTGAGCACGGGGTTCGGGCCCTGGCCCTCGCCTTGGGCCTCCACCCGGACCACGCCCTTCTGGGCTTTCTGGACCTCCTGGAGGCGGAGGAGGAGGGGGATTTGCCCGAGGAGGTGATTTACCTTGAGTGAAGCCCTTTTGGTCAAGGTGGGGGGAAGCCTGAGGGGGGCGGAGGCCCTTCTTTCCGAGCTTGCCGCCTACTCCGGCCCCCTTGTCCTCGTCCACGGGGGTGGGCCCGAGATCGGGGCCTGGCTCAAGCGCCTGGGGTACGAGAGCCGCTTCGTGGGGGGGCTTCGGGTGACGCCCCCGGAGCACCTCGAGGTGGTGGAGATGGCCCTCTACCTCACGGGAAAGCGCCTGGCGGAGGGGCTTTCCCGAAGGGGGAGGAAGGCTTTGGCCCTCTCGGGGCGGGACGCCCTATGCCTGAAGGGGAGGGCGCTACCCGGCCTGGGCCGGGTGGGGGAGGTGGTGGAGGTGGAGGTGGGGCTCCTCCAGGACCTTTTGGCGAAGGGCTACACCCCCCTCCTCGCCCCCATCGCCTTGGACGAGGAGGGCCCCTTAAACGTGAACGCCGACACCGCCGCGGGGGCCGTGGCCGGGGCCTTGGGGTGGCCCGCCGTTTTCCTCACCGACGTGGAGGGGGTCTACCGGGACCCTAAAGACCCGGAGACCCGCTTCCTGCGCCTCACCCCAGGGGAGGTGGAGGCCTTAAAGGGGGAGGGCGTCCTCCAAGGGGGGATGATCCCCAAGGTGGAGGCGACCCTTTTCGCCTTAAGGGCCGGGGCCCCCTGGGCGGCCATCGCCAAGGGGGAGAGGGGGGTCCTCGAGGCCGTCCTCCGGGGGGAGGCGGGGACCCGCTTCACCCTTTGAAGAGGCCCAAAAAGGCCCGCATGAAGGCGGGGAGGTCCTTGGGGCCTTGGGCGGTGACGAGGTTGCCGTCCACCACCACGCCCTCCTCCCGGTAAAGCCCCCCGGCGTTTTCCAGGTCGTCCCGGATGGAGAAAAACCCCGTCACCTTTCTCCCCCGCACGAGCCCGGCGCTCACCAGGACCCAGGGCCCGTGGCAGATGGCCCCTAGGGGCTTCCCCTCCTCCGCCACCTTCCGCACCAGGGCGAGCACCTCGGGGCTTCGCCGCAGGTAGTCGGGGGCGAAGCCCCCGGGGATGAGGAGGCCCTCTAGGGGCGGGGCCTCCCCCGCGGCCGCCTCCGCCTTCCAGGCAAAGCCCGACTTGGCCCGGTACTCCCGGGCCTCGGGGCCGAGGACCATGGGGGCGTACCCCGCTTCCTGCACCCGGTAGTAGGGGTAGAGGAACTCCCGCTCGTCAAAGAGGTCCGCGAGAAGGATCCCGATGCGCCTCACGCCACACCTCCAGGAACTCCTTGAGGATATTCCCCGTCACCCCCCAGATGTCCACCCCCCGAAAGGGGAAGTGCCAGACGGTGCGGCCCAGGCGCACCTCGTTCCAAGGCTCCACCTTTAGAAGCTCCTCCAGGGGGGCGAGGAGGATTTGGGCCACCTCCTCGGGGTTGGGCTTTAGGGGGGGAGGTCCTCGCGGAAGACCACCACGGGCTGCACCAAAAAGCCCTGGGGGGAGTAGGTGGGGGAGAGAAAACCCAAAGGCTCTACCCCCTCAAGCCCCACCTCCTCCTCGGCCTCCCTTAGGGCGGCCTCTACCACGCCCTCCCCCGGCTCCACCACCCCCCCGGGGAAGCTCACCTGGCCGGCGTGGGTGGGGAGGCGGGGGCTCCTTAAGGTGAAGAGGAGGTGCTCCCCCAGAAGGGGCACGGCCACCGCCGCCAGGCGGAAGCCGGGCGGGGGCTCTAGCCCTGCCGGCAGGCTTTGAGGGAGCGCTTCCTTAAGGCGCTCTCGGGGTCCATCCCCTTGGCGGCGAAAAGCCCCACCAGGTGCCAAAGCGCCTCCTCCAGGTCACCCGCTTCCAGGGCCTTCCTCAGGCCTTCCTCGCTTCCCGGGTCTATCCCCTTCCGCTGGAGCTCGTAGGCTCGGAGCAAGGTGGGAAGCCCCTTGGGCAGGCCGCAGGGGTCCTCCTTCTTGCCCTCCTTGGCCTTCAGGTCCTCCCAGCGGGCCTTCACCTCCTCCGGGGTCTTGGCGGTGGCCTCCCCGAAGACGTGGGGGTGGCGGCGGATGAGCTTCTCCACGATGGCCGCCTCCACGTCCCCGTAGGTGAAGCGGCCCTCCTCCTCGGCGATGACGCTGTGGAAAGCCACCTGCAGGAGGACGTCCCCGAGCTCCTCGGCCATCTCCTGGGGGTTTCCCTTAAGGAGGGCGTCCGCCGCTTCCGAGGCCTCCTCGAGGAGGTAGGGGACCAGGCTCTCGTGGGTCTGGGCCCGGTCCCAGGGGCACCCCCCGGGGCCCCTTAAGCGGCGCACCACCTCAAGCAGCCTTTCCATGCCCTCCATTCTCCCTTAGAAGAAGCCCCCCTGCTAGGGAAAGCCCCACCAAAAGAAGGCTTAAGGGGTCCAGGGGGGCAGGTTCCAAGGTCCATCCCCCGGGGCCCGGCGTGGGGAGTCCGGTGGTGCGGGTGAGGAGGAAGAGGAGAAAAAGCGTCCCCACCAGGTAGCGCCCCGCCCTCACCCACCCTTTTCCCGGGCGCACCTCCAGAAGGGGAAGGAGGAGAAGGGAAAGGCCGTAGCCCAGCTGCAAGGCCAGGAGGACCATGAAGAGGAGGCCGTACCAAAAGCCCGGGGTCCTCAGGGCGAAGGCGGGGTCTTGCACCCGGAAGACCTCCCCGCAAAGCCCCCCGCCCAAGGGGGTGTCCCCCAGGCCCAAAAGCTGGAGGAAGAAGGGGAGGATGAGGAGGAGGGCGGCGCGGCGCATCACCTTTCCCGGACGGGCTCCAGCCGGACCGCCGTCCCATAGACCAGGATCTCCGCCGCCCCCTGCATCACGCTTGCGGTGGCGTAACGGACGCCTAAGACGGCGTGGGCCCCAAGCCTCCTCGCTTCTTCCAGCATCCGGGCCTCGGCCACCTCCCGGGCCTCTTGGAGCATCTCCGTGTACTCGGGGAGCTCCCCGCCCACCAGGGTGCGGAGGCCCGCCAGAAGGTCTTTTCCCAGGTGCTTGGAGCGCACCGTGCTTCCCTTCACCACGCCCAGGACCTGGGCGACCCGGTACCCGGGGACGGCCTCGAGGGTGGACACCAGGATCTCCATAACCCCCATCCTACTTGCACCCCTCCGGGAGGTACGTTTGTCCCAAGGGCCTTCCTTATAGTGGGGGGCATGAGGCGCTGGATTGGACTTCTCTTCCTGCTGGCCTTGGCCTCGGCCCAGGTGGTCCGGGAGGGGTGGGTCCGCTTCTCTCCCGGCCCCAACGCCGCGGCGTACCTCACCCTGGAGAACCCCGGGGACCTTCCCCTCCGCCTCGTGGGGGCAAGGACGCCCGTGGCCGAGCGGGTGGAGCTCCACGAGACCTACGTCCGGGAGGTGGAGGGGAAGCGGGTGATGGGGATGCGCCCCGTGCCCTTCCTCGAGGTCCCGCCCAAGGGCCGGGTGGAGCTCAAGCCCGGGGGGTACCACTTCATGCTTCTTGGCCTGAAGCGGCCCTTAAAGGCGGGGGAGGAGGTGGAGGTCTACCTCCTCTTCGCCGGGGGGCGGGTCCTTAAGGTGGTCCTTCCCGTGGAGGCGCGATGAAGAGGCTCCTGCCCGCCTTCCTTCTGGTCCTTGCCCTCTTGGCCCTGGCCTACCTCCTCCTTCCCCGGGGGCACACCTTCTACGGCACGAGGCTTCTCAACCCCAAGCCTGTGGACTTCGCCCTGGAAGGCCCCCAAGGCCCCGTGCGCCTCTCCCAGTTCCAGGACAAGGTGGTCCTCCTCTTCTTCGGCTTCACCCGCTGCCCCGACGTCTGCCCCACCACCCTCCTCGCCCTCAAGCGGGCCTACGAGAAACTCCCCCCGAAGGCCCAGGAAGGGGTCCAGGTGATCTTCGTGAGCGTGGACCCCGAGCGGGATCCCCCGGAGGTCGCCGACCGCTACGCCAAGGCCTTCCACCCGAGCTTCCTCGGGCTTTCGGGAAGCCCGGAGGCGGTGCGGGAGGCGGCCCAGGCCTTCGGGGTCTTTTACCAGAAGAGCCAGTACCGGGGCCCGGGGGAGTACCTGGTGGACCACACCGCCACCACCTTCGTGGTGAAGGAGGGGAGGCTCGTCCTCCTCTATAGCCCGGACAAGGCGGAGGCCACGGACAGGGTGGTGGCGGACCTTCAGGCCCTTCTTTAAGGGCTTCGCCCCGGCGCTCAGCCCAGGGCCACGTCCAGGGCCATCATCAGGGCGAAGCCCGTCATGACCCCGAAGGTGGCGAGGTCCCCGTTTCCCTCCGCCTGGCTTTCCGGGATCACCTCCTCCACCACCACGAAGACCATGGCCCCCGCCGCCATGGCCATGAGGTAGGGAAGGAGGGCCATCATCTGGGCCACGAGGAGGGCCCCGAGCACCGCGCCCAGGGGCTCCACGATGGCGGAGAGTTGCCCGTAGAACCAGGCGAGGCCCGCCCCGATCCCCACCCGCCGCAAGGGCCAGGCGATGGCGAGCCCCTCGGGGAGGTTCTGGAGGCCGATGCCCAAGGCGAGGGCGATGGCCCCGCCCAGGGTGGCCGTCCCCGTGGGGTCCAGCCCCGCAGCCCCAAAAGCCACCCCCACGGCCAGGCCCTCGGGGAAGTTGTGCAGGGTGATGGCGAGGATCAGGAGGGTGGTGCGGCGCCAGAGGGTCTTGAGCCCCTCGGGGGCGTCCTTGGGGCCCAGGTGGACGTGGGGCAGGTAGCGGTCCAGAAGCCGGATAAGCCCCCCGCCCAGGAGAAACCCCACCACCGCCGGGAAAATGGGGTTTTTCCCCTGGGCCTCCGCCATCTCCATCCCGGGGACGAGGAGGGAGAAGACGCTCGCCGCAAGCATCACCCCGGCGGCGAAGCCCAGCATGGCGTCCAGAAGCTTGCGGCTCGGCTCCCTGGCGAAGAAGACGCTCGCCGCCCCCACTGCCGTGAGGCCCCAGGTGAAGAGGCCGCCCAGCAGGGCGTAGAGGAGAAAGGGCTCCATGCCCCCGAGTTTAGGCTAACCTAAAACCGGGGTCAAGGGCCGGGTGCGCTATCCTGGAAACAGGTATGCTGGACAAGCTTGACCGCCTAGAGGAAGAGTACCGGGAGCTGGAGGCGCTCCTCTCCGACCCGGAGGTGCTGAAGGACAAGGGGCGCTACCAGAGCCTCTCCCGCCGCTACGCCGAGATGGGGGAGGTGATCGGCCTCATCCGGGAGTACCGGAAGGTCCTTCAGGACCTTGAGGAGGCGGAAAGCCTCCTTGACGACCCCGAGCTCAAGGAGATGGCCAAGGCGGAGCGGGAGGCCCTCCTCGCCCGCAAGGAGGCCCTGGAGAAGGAGCTGGAGCGCCACCTCCTGCCTAAGGACCCCATGGACGAAAGGGACGCCATCGTGGAGATCCGGGCGGGGACGGGAGGGGAGGAGGCCGCCCTCTTCGCCCGCGACCTTTTCAACATGTACCTCCGCTTCGCCGAGGAGATGGGCTTTGAGACGGAGGTCCTGGACTCCCACCCCACGGACCTCGGGGGCTTCTCCAAGGTGGTCTTTGAGGTCCGGGGCCCGGGGGCCTACGGCACCTTCAAGTACGAGAGCGGGGTCCACCGGGTGCAACGGGTGCCCGTCACCGAGACCCAGGGGCGGATTCACACCTCCACCGCCACGGTGGCCGTCCTCCCCAAGGCGGAGGAGGAGGACTTCGCCCTCAACATGGACGAGATCCGCATTGACGTGATGCGGGCCTCGGGGCCCGGGGGGCAGGGGGTGAACACCACGGATTCGGCGGTGCGGGTGGTCCACCTGCCCACGGGGATCATGGTCACCTGCCAGGACTCCCGCAGCCAGATCAAGAACCGGGAGAAGGCCCTCATGATCCTAAGAAGCCGCCTTTTGGAGATGAAGCGGGCCGAGGAGGCGGAAAAGCTCCGAAAGACCCGCCTCGCCCAGATCGGCACCGGGGAGCGCTCGGAGAAGATCCGCACCTACAACTTCCCCCAGTCCCGGGTCACGGACCACCGCATCGGGTTCACCACCCACGACCTCGAGGGCGTCCTCTCCGGCCACCTGACCCCCATCCTGGAGGCGCTCAAGCGGGCCGACCAGGAGCGCCAGCTCGCGGCGCTGGCGGAAGGGTAATGCGCCGGGAGATCCTGGTGGCGGCGGCCATTCTCCTGGACGCTCGGGGCCGGGTCCTCCTTGTGGGCAACGACTGGGGCCGCCGGGGCCGGGTCCGCTACACCCTTCCCGGGGGACGGTGGAGCCCGGGGAGACGGCCCTGGAGGCCCTGGTGCGGGAGGTGCGGGAGGAGACGGGGCTTCGGGTCCGGTCCGTGGAGCACCTGGCCTACGTGATCCAGGTGGAGGACCGCCGCAAAAACGAGCGCACCCTGGCCATGGCCTTCCGGGCCACCTACGAGGGGCTCTTGAATCCAAGGGACCCCGACGGGCACATCGTGGAGGCCCGCTTCTTCACCCTGGAGGAGGTGGAGGAGCGGCTCAAGGGCCACCTCCCCCTCCTCGAGCCCCTGAAGGCCTACCTGCAGGGGGAGCGGGGCCGGTTTTACGCCTACGCGGGCTGGCACGCCCCGGGGGTTGTGGTTTAGGTGCCCCGAGGCGGCGGGGGTCTTTAAGGCCATCTTAGGCCTAAACCAGCATGGAGCCTCGGCAGAGGGTCCCCGGAAGCTCCGCAGGCCGGGAGGGTGGGGGCCTTGAAGCCCTTAACATGACGCTTTTTTACAGGCGATCGCCTAGGAGTTATATAATGCCCCCATGGGCCTCTGGTTTGAGGAAAGCGCGGAGGAGCGGCAGGTCCTGGGGCCTTTTCGCGAGTTCCTGAAGGCGGAGGTGGCCCCGGGGGCGGCGGAGCGGGACCGGACGGGAGCCTTCCCCTGGGAGCTGGTGCGGAAGCTGGCCCAGTTCGGGGTCTTCGGGGCCACGGTGCCCGAGGCCTACGGGGGGGCGGGGCTTTCCACCCGGCTCTTCGCCCGCATGGTGGAGGAGATCGCCTACCACGACGGGGCCCTGGCCCTCACCGTGGCCAGCCACAACTCCTTGGCCACGGGGCACATCCTCCTTGCGGGGAGCGAGGCGCAGAAGGAGGCCTTCCTCCCCAAGCTTGCCTCGGGGGAGGCCCTAGGGGCCTGGGGCCTCACGGAGCCCGGCTCGGGTTCGGACGCCGCTGCCCTCAAGACCAAGGCGGAGAAGGTGGAGGGGGGGTGGCGGCTCAACGGCACCAAGCAGTTCATCACCCAGGGGAGCGTGGCCGGGGTCTACGTGATCATGGCCCGTACCGACCCCGCCCCTTCCCCTGAGAAGAAGCACCAGGGCATCTCCGCCTTCGCCTTCTTCCGCCCCGAGCGGGGGCTAAAGGTGGGGCGGAAGGAGGAGAAGCTTGGCCTCAACGCCTCGGACACGGCGCAGCTCGTTCTGGAGGACCTTTTCGTGTCCGAGGAGGCCCTTCTTGGGGAAAGGGGGAAGGGCTTTTACGACGTGCTCCGGGTTTTGGACGGGGGCAGGATCGGCATCGCCGCCATGGCCGTGGGCCTGGGCCAGGCCGCTTTGGACTACGCCCTTTCCTACGCCAAGGGGCGGGAGGCCTTCGGCAGGCCCATCGCCGAGTTTGAGGGGGTCTCCTTCAAGCTTGCGGAGGCGGCCACCGCCTTGGAGGCGGCGAGGCTCCTCTACCTCAAGGCGGCGGAGCTCAAGGACGCGGGAAGGCCCTTTACCCTCGAGGCCGCCCAGGCCAAACTCTTCGCCAGCGAGGTGGCGGTGAAGGCCTGCGACGAGGCCATCCAGATCCTGGGGGGCTACGGCTACGTCAAGGACTACCCCGTGGAGCGCTACTGGCGGGACGCCCGCCTGACCCGCATCGGGGAGGGGACGAGCGAGATCCTAAAGCTCGTCATCGCCCGGCGCCTTCTGGAAGCGGTCTGAAGGTCAAGGGCTTGGGAACCTTCAGGGCGAGCTGGCCGCAGGCCGCCCCCACGTCCTGGCCCCGGCTCCACCTTATGGAGACGGGCACCCCCAGGCGCTTAAGCTCCTCGGCGAAGGCCAGGATCGCTGCCCTGGGCGTCCCCGCCACCGGGGCCCCTTCCCAGGGGTTGAAGGGGATGAGGTTCACGTGGGCGCTTAGGCCCTTAAGGAGCTTGGCGAGGAGCCTGGCCTGCCAAAGGTGGTCGTTCACCCCTTTGAGGAGGGTGTACTCAAAGGTGACCCGCCGCTTGGTCTTGGCGTAGTAGTGGCGCACGGCCTCCATGATCTCGGCGATGGGGTAGCGGTGGGCAGTGGGGATGATGGCTTTCCGGGTCTCGTCGTCCGGGGCGTGGAGGGAGAGGGCGAGCCGCACCCCGAGGTCCTCCTCGGCCAGGCGGTAGATCCCCTTGGGGATGCCCACGGTGGAGAGGGTGACGCGCCTGGGGCTTAGGGCGAGGGCTTTTTTGTGAAGCATGATCCGGACCGCCTTGAGGACGTTCCTCAGGTTGAGAAGGGGCTCCCCCATTCCCATCAGGACCACGTTCCGGATCTCCCTGGGGGAGAGGCCCTGGTGGTAGGCGATGGTGAGGAGCTGGTCCAGGATCTCCGCCGCGGTGAGGTTCCGCCCGAAGCCCAGGGCCCCGGTGGCGCAGAAGGTGCACCCCGCCGGGCACCCCACCATGGTGGAGAGGCAGACGGTCTTCCGGTTCTCGTAGGGCATGTAGACGGCCTCGGTCTTCTTGCCGTCTAGGAGGGTGAAGAGGTACTTGACGCTTCCGTCTTGGCTCGGGAAGGCCTGGACCAGGCTGAATTCGGAGAGGCGCCACTCCCGCGCCAAGGCCTCCCGAAGGGCCTTGGGCAGGTCGGTCATCTCCGAGAAGTCCCGCGCGCCTTTGGCGTAGAGCCAGTGGGCGATCTGGGCCCTGCGGTAGCCCTCGCCGGGGAGCTCCTCGGGGAGAAGCTCCAGGATGGGCTTGAGGGCATGGGAAGAGGCCATACCCTCCCATTGTAGCCGAGGAGGGTAGTAGAATCCGGGCCATGCGGAAGCTTCTTCCCTTGGCGCTTCTGTGCCTTTCCGCCTTTGCTCAGGTGGACGTGCCCTTCTGGCATGCCATGGACGGCCCGGCGGGGAGGCTCATCGCCGCCTTCGCCCAGGAGTTCAACGCCCGGCAGGACCGCTACCGGGTCCTTCCCCGGTACCAGGGGACCTACGAAGAGGCGGAGACCAAGCTGGTGGCCGCCCTCCGGACGGGGAGCGGTCCCGTCCTCTTCCAGGCGGAGCTTTCCTTCTTCCCCCGCCTCGTGGCCGAAGGGCAGGCCCTCGCCCTTGACCCCTACCTGAACTTGGAAAAGGCCTTCGTGGAGGACCTCTTTGCGCCCGCCTGGAACTACGGGGTGGTGGGGGAAAGACGGTACGGCCTGCCCTTCAACACCTCCACCCCGGTTCTCTTCTACAACCTGGACGCCTTCCGGGCCAAAGGGCTCAAGGCCCCCAGGAACTGGAAGGAGTTTGAGGAGGTGGCCAGGGCCCTGACCACCCGTCAGGCCAAGGGCTTCATCTTCGTCACCGACCCCCAGGCCTGGCTCTTTGAGGCCATGGTCACCAGCCGGGGGGGAAGCCTGGTGAGGGATGGGCGGCCCAACTTCACCTCGCGGGAGGTCGTGGCCGCCTTGGAGATGCTCCACCGCCTCAAGGAGGCCGGGGCGCTTTCCGTGCGCAGCATGGCCGAGGCCACCTTCGCCCAGCTGGACTTCGTGCGCACCAAGGGGATGATGGTCATGGCCTCCATCGCCAACTGGCCCGCCGCCGAAAACTTCTCCTTCGCCTTCACCCTGGGGGTGGCCCCTGTGCCCCGGGAGCCTGGGGGAAGGGTGCCCATGGGAGGGGCGCAGCTGGTGGTCCTCAAGGGGGCTTCGGAGGCCCAGGTGCGGGGGGCCTTGGAGTTTTGGAAGTACCTGATGGAACCCCAAAACGTGGCCCGCTGGGTCCAGGCCGGCTACTACGTGCCGGTGCGCAAGTCCGCTATCCCCCTCCTGGAGGGCTTCTACCGGGAGAACCCCTTCCGCAAGGTGGCCTTTGAACAGATCGCCGTGGCCCAGGAACGCCCCCGCCTCCCCCAGTTCTCCGCCTGGGCCAGCCTCCTGGCCGAGGCCTTGGAGAAGGCCCTCAAAGGGGGCGTGCCCCCCCAGCAGGTCCTGGAGGAAGCCCAGCGCAAGGCGGAGGCCCTGCGCTAAAATGCCGGGGATGCGCCTAGGTTTTGGCCCCTTCAACGCGGAGATGGGCTACGAGGAGGCCTTCCGCCTGGCGGCCGAGCTTTCCTTGGACCTCGAGGTGGCCTACGACCTGCACGAGGCCTTTCCCCTCCCGGGGGCGCGGGAGCTTAGGGCCACGGGGGAGGCCTTGGGCGTGGGCTTCACCCTCCACCTCCCCTTCGTGGAGCTGAACCCGGCAAGCCTCATCCCCAGCGTGCGCAAGCTCTCCCAGGAGCGGCTTCTCCGGGCTCTGGAGTTCGGGGAGGCCTTGGGGGCGAAGGTGGGGGTGCTGCACACGGGCCTCATCCCCGTGCGCCACCCCGTGGCGGAGCGGCTCGCCTGGGAGGCCCTGGAGGAGACCCTCGCCCTCCTCCACGACCCACCCATTCCCGTGGCCCTGGAGAACCTGGCCCTTTGGGAGCGGGACCTCGTCCGAGGTCCGGAGGAACTCCGCCGCCTTCTGGAACGCCACCCCCGCTTCGGGTTCTGCCTGGACGTGGGACACGCCCTGGTGGAGCTCGGCCCCAAGGGGCCTTTCCGCTACCTCGAGGCCCTGGGAGACCGGCTTCTCCACCTGCACCTCCACGACAACCACGGGCGGCGGGACGACCACCTCCCCGTGGGCTCGGGGCGCGTCCCTTGGGAGGGGCTTGCCCCCTTCCTCAAGAGGTTTTCCGGCACGGCCGCCTTGGAGGTAGGGGGCGGCGCTGAGGGGGTGCGGCGGAGCGTAGAGCGGCTTGCTGCCCTTCTCGCCCCCTGACGGGACATCTGTCCTTGGCCGAGGGGTCGTATAGTGGTGAAGTGGGGTCTTGCGCCCCTTTTCACGAGAGGGAGGCGAGATGATCGTAGACCGTATTGAAGTCTACCTGGACCAGGGGACGGAGCCTGTGGCCGTCCTGAAAGAACCTCCTTACCGGCTCAAGCTGGACACCCGGAACCTCCCCGACGGGGAGCACACCCTAAGGGTGGTGACCCACTTCCGCGGCGGAGGCCAGGAGATCCGGGTCATCCCCTTCACCGTCAACAACTACCCCGACGTCCTGGTCCTCGGCGTGGACGAAGGGGGAGAGGTGGCGGGGGAGGTGGAGCTCCGCATGCACGTGGGCGAGCCGGAGCTTCCCGTGGAAACCCCCCGCTTCAACCCCCTCTGGTACGCCGTGGCCGCCGTGGTGGTCCTTGGGGGAATCTGGAGCTACTTCGCCCTCTCTCCGGCCGCGGAGCGCATCGTGGAGGAGGTGGCCCCGCCCGCCCAGGAGGCCCAGGCCCAGGGGGGCGGCCAGGAGACGGCGGCGCCCGCGGGGGTGGACCCCGCCCTCATGGAGAAGGGCAAGGCCATCTACGAAGCCTACTGCGCCGCTTGCCACCAGGCCAACGGCCAGGGCATGCCCCCCGCCTTCCCCGCCCTGGCGGGCAACCCCAACCTCCAGGACGCCCAGATGATCCTCAACGTCGTCAAGAACGGCCGCGGGGCCATGCCCGCCGTGGGGGCCAACTTCAGCGAGGAGGAGCTCATCGCCGTGGCCACCTACATCCGCAACAGCTTCGGCAACAGCTTCGGCCCCGTGGAGTAAAGGAGGGAGGATGTACCGCAACGACCCCATCCTGCCCACCTTTGCCCTGATCCTGGCGGCCGGCCTCTTCTACGCCGCCTACCTGGACGGCCAGCACATCGCCCGCCTCCTGGGCCACGTCCCCGAGAAGCTTTCCGTGGGCCAGATCGGGCTCATGGCCTTCGGGGCGGTCCTGCTTCTCTACGGGCTCATGGGCTTGGTTTCCTACTGGCTTGAGGGTATGGAGCTCCGCCCGGGCCGCCACTTCCCCACCCCCTCCACCGCCCCCGTGGCCGCGGGCGTCATCCTGGTCCTCCTCCTTACCGCCCTTTCCGGCTTTTTCGTGCGGCTTCTCGTCTACGCCGCCCAGACCGGGCACAACCCCACCTGGCTCCAGGGCCTGATTTTCGGGTCCATAAGCCTCGTGGTGGCGGCCCTCTTCGGGATCTACCGCCGCTTCTTCGGCCGGGAAGAGGTGATCACCGAGGAGGAGAAGAGCGAGTTTCCCTGGTGAGGTGAAGCATGGACGAGCGCGAAGTCCGCTTGCGCCAATCCCGTAGGCGGCTTTTCCTGAAGACGGTCATCGGCACCGGCATCGGCCTCTCCCTGGTCTCCGCCTTCTACGTGGGGGCAAGCCTCAGGCCCCGGGAGGAGGTGACCCCGGAGAAGGAGCCTTTGAAGCCCGGGGACATTCTGGTCTACGCCCAGGGGGGCGGGGAGCCCCAGCCCATCCGCCTCGAGGAGCTCAAGCCCAACGACCCCTTCGTCTTGGCCTACCCCATGGACCCAAGGACTAGGGTGGTCAAAAGCGGCGAGGCCAAGAACACCGTCCTTGTGGCCCGCTTTGACCCGGAAGAGCTCTCCCCGGAAACCGCCCAGCACGCCGTGGAGGGGGTGGTGGCCTACTCCGCCGTCTGCACCCACCTGGGGTGCATCGTGAGCCAGTGGGTGGCGGACAAGAAGGCCGCCCTCTGCCCCTGCCACGGAGGGGAGTATGACCTGAAAGATGGGGCCAAGGTCCTCGCCGGCCCCCCGCCCCGCCCCGTGCCCCAGCTTCCCTTAAGGGTGGAGGACGGGGTCTTGGTGGCTGCCGGGGAGTTCTTGGGGCCCGTGGGTGTGCAGGCGAGCGCCTCGGCCTGCTGCCGCCACGTCTAGGAGGGAAGCATGTACCGGTGGCTTGACGAGCGCCTAGACCTCAAGGGGCTTTACCACAAGGTCCTGCGCAAGGCCTTTCCCGTGCACCACTCCTTCTTCCTGGGCGAGATCACCCTCTTTGCCTTCATCGTCTTGGTGCTTACCGGCATCTTTCTCACCCTCAACTTTGAACCCTCCATCCGGGAGGTGAAGCTCCCCGACGGCCGCACCGTGCCCGCTGCCTACGCCAGCGTCCTCTACATAGACAGCCTTCCCTTCGGGGCGGTGATCCGGAGCCTCCACCACTGGTCGGCCAACGTGATGATCGCCGCCGCCTTCCTGCACATGCTCCGCATTCTCCTCTCGGGGGCCTACAAGAAACCCCGGGAGCTCAACTACCTGGTGGGCCTGGCCCTTTTGGGCCTGGCGGTGGTCACCGCCTTCACCGGATATGCCCTTCCCTACGACAACTACGCGGTCACCGCCACCCGCATCGGCTACGGGATCGCAAACTCCATCCCCTGGGTGGGTACCACCCTGGCCCAGGTGATGTTCGGGGGAGAGTTCCCGGGCTCGGAGAAGTCCATCCCTAGGCTTTTTAGCCTCCACGTCCTCTGGCTTCCCCTCGGGCTCATGGCCCTCATCGGGCTCCACCTCGCCATCATGATCAAGCAGAAGCACACCCAGCCCCGCTACGCCGAGCGCGTGGCCCCGGGGAAGATCCTGGGCGTGCCCATGTACCCCCAGCAGATGGTGATGATGGTCATCCTCTTCGCCCTTTACGTGGGCATCATGACCATCATCGCCGGGGCCTTCCTGGCCCACCCCGTGGAGGCCTTTGGCCCGCCCACGCCCCAAACCCCCCAGGTGAAGCCCGACTGGTACTTCCTCTGGCTTTACGGGCTTCTCCAGATCATCCCCTCCAGCTGGGAGTTCCGCCTCTTCGGGGCCACCATCGGGCCGGAGTTCATCGGGGGCGTCGTGGTCCCCGGGGTCCTCGGCCTGGTGGCGGTTCTTCTCCCCTTCGTGGACACCCGTAAGGACAAGATGCGCTACATGGAGCTTCCCTCGGAACACCCCGTGCGGACCAGCGTCGTCTTAGCCCTCCTCGTCTTCTTCCTCATGGCGAGCCTCGCGGGGTACAAGATTGACTTCCAGCAACAGGGCTCCATCCTGGGCGAGAACGCCGTCCTCTGGACCCTGGTCCTGGGCGGGCCCCTCCTCACCTTCCTGGTTTCCTACGTGCTCATGCGGGTCTTCTACGGGAAGGCGCGGGAGGGAGAGGCCCTTTAGCCCCTGCCCGCCTTCGCCCCCACCGCAGCCGCGGTGGGGGCTTTGTACACCGCCGTGCCGGCTTGCGCCCGGTCCCCGGTTGCCTTTAGTCCGTCTCGCGGGCCTCTTCCAGGACCCGCGCCGCCACGGCGCCCACGAGGAGGGCGAGGAGGATGAGGTAGAGGCCGAGCAGGGCCAGGACGAAGCCCGCCAAGGGGCCGTAGAGGAGCTCGTACTGGGAGCGGGGAAGGAGCCTGGGAAGCCCGAGGCGGATGCCTTCAAAGAGGAGGGTCGCCACCCCCGCCCCGGCGGCGAGGGGAGGGAGGGTCCTAAGGCCTCCGCTGCCCCGGAGGAGGGCGTAGGTGAGGAGAAAAAGGAGGAAGGCGGTGGATAAGGGAACGAGTTCCTCCAAGGGCCCCAAGAGGCCTTGAAGCCCTTGGGGGAGGAAGCGGGCGAGAAACCCCAGGGCGAGGCCGAGGAGGGCGAGGAGGATGAGGCCTAGGCCCAGAAGGAAGGGCGTGACCAGGGCGAGGAGGCGGCTTCGCACCCCGGGCGGGCGGCCGAAGATCAGGCCCAGGGCGTAGCTCAGGGCGGCGAAGAAGTTGCTTCCCGACCAGAGGAGGAGGAGGCCGCTTCCCAAGGTCAGGGGGAAGGCGCCCCGGGTGAGGAAGTCCAGGAGGCTTTGGGCCATCTCGGGGCGGGCGGGGAAGAGGGCCAGGGTGAGCTCGGTGAGGGCCTGGAACACCTCGTTCCTCAGGGCGGGGTTTCCCGAGAGGAGGAAGCCGAAGAGGCCCACCAGGAGGAAGAGGAGGGGCATGAGGGAGAGGAGGGCGTAGTAGGCGAGGGCCGCGGCGAAGAAGGGGACGTGGGCCTCCTGGTAGAGGCGGTAAAAGCGCCTAAGCAAGGCCCCCTACCCCTCCGCGCCCTCGGGGTCCCAGGCCCGGGCCACGGAGCCTTCCCGCCTCACGTGCGCTCCTGGCCCTCCCCTAGGGCCACCCACTTGAGGGTGGTGAGCTCCATGGGCCCCATGGGGCCGTAGGCGTGGAGCTTGGAGGTGCTGATGCCGATCTCCGCCCCAAGCCCCAGCTCAAACCCGTCGTTGAAGCGGGTGGAGGCGTTCCAGAGGACGAGGCTTGCGTCCACCTCCTCCAAAAAGCGCCAGGCCACCCGAGTATCCTCGGTACAGATGGCCTCGGTGTGGCGGGAGCCGTAGCGGGCGATGTGGGCCAGGGCCTCCTCCAGACCCGAGACCACCTTCACCCTAAGGATGAGGTCCAGGTACTCCCGGTCCCACTCCTCCTCCTGGGCGGGGACCGCCTCTTTAAGGAGGGGAAGGGCCCTAGGGCAGGCCCTGAGCTCCACCCCCTTTTCCCGCATGGCCTCCTCCAACATGGGTAGGAAGGCCTCCGCCACCTTCTCGTGGACCAGAACGGCCTCGAGGGCGTTGCACACCGCCGGGCGCTGGGTCTTGCCGTTTAGGGCAAGGTGAAGGGCCATGGAAAGGTCCGCCTTCTTGTCCACGTAAAGGTGGTTCACCCCCTTGGCGTGGGCCAAAACGGGAACCCGGGCCTCTCTTTGGACAAGCCTTATAAGCTCCTCCCCTCCCCTCGGGATAAGGAGGTCTAGGAGCTCCAATCGGCACATCTCCAAGACGGCCTCCCGGTCCGTGGTGGGGACGAGGGTGACCGCCTCCTCGGGAAGGCCCGCCTCTCCCAGGGCCTCGTGCCAGAGGGCCACCAGGGCCCGGTTGGAGCGGAAGGCCTCCTTGCCCCCCCTGAGGAGCATGGCGTTCCCTGCCTTCAGGGCCACGGAGACCGCCTCCACCGTGGCCCCGGGCCGCGCCTCGTAGATGAAGCCAATGAGGCCCAGGGGCACCCGCATCCTGCCCACCCTCAGGCCGTTCGGCCGCTTGGCCAGGCCCTCTATCCGCCCCAGGGGGTCGGGGAGGCGGGCGATCTGCCTCAGGCCCTCCGTGAGGGTCTTGAGGTCCTTCTCCTTGAGGGCCAGGCGGTCCAGCTTGGCCTTGGAAAGGCCCGCCCTTTCCGCCTCCTCCAGGTCTTCCCGGTTGGCCCTCAGGACCTCTTCCCAGCGGGCCTCGAGGAGGTCCGCCATGGCGAGAAGGGCCCGGTCCCGGTTCCCCTTGGCGATCTCGGAAAGCCTCTTGCGTGCGCGCTCTGCCAGTTCCCGAAGGCTAGTCGCCGTCATGCTTCCTCCTTCAAGGCGAGGTGGTCCCGGTGGACCACCTCCTCGGTGTAGCGGTAGCCCAAAACGGCCTCAATCTCTGCGCTCCGCCGCCCCTTGATGCGGGCGATCTCCTCCGAGGCGTAGTTGGCGAGCCCCACCCCCACCTCCTCGCCCTCCTCCGAGAGGAGGCGGACCGCCTCGCCCCGGGAGAACCTCCCCCGCACCTCCTTAACCCCGGCGGGAAGCAGGCTTGCTCCCCGCTCCTTTAAGGCCCGCACCGCCCCCCGGTCCAGGACGAGCTCCCCCTTGGGGCGGAGGAGGCCAAAAAGCCAGGCCTTTTCCCCCCGGTAGCGCCGCCGCGCGTGGAAGTAGGTGCCCAGGGGGGCCCCGGAGAGGGCTTGGAGGAGGACCCCTGGCCGCTTCCCGGGGAGAAGCAGGGTGGGGATCCCCACCCTACCGGCGATGCGGGCGGCGAGGAGCTTGCTCTTCATCCCCCCGCTTCCTAGCGGGTTTTCCTCCCCGGCGTGGGCCAAAACCGCCTCCACGGACTCCACCTCGGGGATGGGGCGGGCCTGGGGGTTTTTCTTGGGGTCCTCCTCGTAGAGGGCGTCCACATCAGAGAGGAGGGCGAGGAGGCCCGCCTCCACCAGGGCCGCCACCCGGGCGGAGAGCTGGTCGTTGTCCCCAAAGCGGATCTCCTCAAAGGCCACGGTGTCGTTTTCGTTGATCACGGGTATGGCCCCCAGGTCCAGAAGGGCCCGCAAGGTGGCCTTGGCGTTCAGGTAGCGGCTCCTGGAGGAGAGGTCCTCGGCGGTGAGGAGGACCTGGGCCACGGGAAGGCCGAAGGGGGCGAAGGCCTCTTGCCAGAAGGCCATGAGGAGGGGCTGGCCGAGGGCGGCGAGGGCCTGCTTCTTGGGCATGTCCTTGGGGCGCTCCTTTAGCCCGAGCCGTCGCATTCCCGCCGCCACCGCCCCCGAGGAGACGAGGACCACCTCCCGGCCTTCCTCCCTCAGGGCGGCCACCTGGCGGGCGATCTCGGCCATGGCCTCGAGGTCCAGGCCCCTTTCCCCTGTGAGGACGGCGCTTCCCACCTTGACCACCAGGCGCTTGGCCGAAAGCCCCGGGCGCATTAAGGCCCAGGATAGCACCTCCCTCACCACGTGGCCGAAGACGGCACCCGCACCGCCCTCGGCCTCTGGCACCGGGGTGGGGAGAGCCGCTTCGCCCTGGAGGGGCTTCCCCAGGGCGGAGCCTTTGAGGTCCAGCTCTCGGACGGCCTAGGGGTCCGCACCCTGGTCTTTCCCCGCTAGCCTAAAGCGACCCCCTTGGAAGGCCACCTTCCCCTCCCGCTTCAGCCGCACCAGGAGGGCGAACAGGCGGGCCTTGGTGAGGCCCGGGTGCAGGGGTTTGAGGGCGGCGTGGAGTTCCTCCAGGGTGCGCTCTTGTCCCAGGGCCTGGAGGAGGAGGGCTTCCAGGCGCCTTTCCCGCACGCCTTCCATTATGAACCCGGACAGACACATATGAGACTGGACGAGTAAAAATGTGGGGACCACTCCAAGAGAGAGGAGGTCCCCACGGATGCAGCTTACCACGGTTGGCAAAGAGGTTTTGCGGGGAGCGCGGAAGGCCCGGGAACTCCAAGAGGCCGGGGCCGGCGATCCCACGGTTCAGGACCGCTTACGGAAGCTCAAACAGGTGGAGGCGCTCAGGAAATACCGGGTGGGCTGGCCCGAGATCCAGGAGCTTTTGGGGATCAGCCGGGCCACCTATTACCGCTGGCGGAAACGCCTCAAGGAAGAGGGCCTTGCCGGTCTTAAGCCTCGGTCAAGACGTCCTCAGCGCTTGCGGCGGAGGATTTACTGGTCTTCCGATCTGCTGATCCGGGTGGAAGCCCTAAGGAAGGAGAACCCCACCTGGGGCCGCTGGCCGATTTGGCTGACCCTAAGGAAGGAGGGCTTTGCGGTGAGCGAGCGCACCGTGGGGCGGATCCTGGCCTACCTGGAAGGGAGCGGACGCGTGGAGAGCGTGGCCAGTTTTTTGGCCAGGAGGGGAAGGGGAAAGGGAAGGGGAAGGCCAAGGAGGCCCTATGCGCAAAGGAAGCCCAAGGGATACGAGGTGGGTCACCCTGGCGACCTTATCCAGGTGGATACCCTCACCGTGACCCTGGGTCCTGGGGAGAGGATCCAGCACTTCTCGGCCGTCGACCTCTTCACCCGTTTCTCCCTTGCGGAAGTCCACACCCGAGCCACGGCCAACCTGGCGGCCAGCTTTCTTGCCCGCCTGATGGTGCGAGCGCCTTTTCCTATTCGTGCGGTGCAGGTGGATGGGGGCAGCGAGTTTATGTCCGATTTTGAGGAGGCCTGTGAACGTTTGGGCGTTAAGCTCTTCGTTCTTCCTCCGAGGAGCCCCAAGCTCAATGGTCACGTGGAGCGGATGCAGCGGACCTTTAGGGATGAGTTCTACACACGGCCGTTGCCTTCACAGATCCCCGAGCTCCAAAGGGAGCTTGACGCCTACCTGGACCACTACAACCGCCGGCGACCCCACCAGGCCTTGGGGGGCCTGGCCCCTTTAGAGTACCTGGCTAGAATACGGGGGGAGGCGGTCCCCACAGAGTCTCAAATGTGTTGACCGACTACACATTATTGACAGGGGCTTTCCGGCATGCTATGGTTGAGGTTGGCTTGGGCCCGTAGCTCAGCTGGATAGAGCGGCTGACTACGGATCAGCAGGTCGGGGGTTCGAGTCCTCCCGGGCCCGCCAAAGGCCGAAGCCCCCTGGGAAAACCCCAGGGGGCTTCGCTTTACCCCTAGAATGGGGCCATGAAGATCTACACCAGGACAGGAGACGCGGGGGAGACCGGCCTTTACGGGGCCGAGCGGGTGGTGAAGGCCCACCCCCGGGTGGAGGCCTACGGCACCGTGGACGAGGCCAACAGCGCCATCGGCCTCGCCCGAAGCCTCCTCCCCGGGGAGCACCGGGACCTCCACGACCTCCTGGAGCGCCTTCAAAACGCCCTCTTTGACCTGGGGGCGGACCTCGCGACCCGCATGGGAAGCCCCTACGAGAAGAACATCGCCCGCATGGACGCCGAGGACGTGAGGGCCCTCGAGGAGGCCATTGACCGCTACCAGGAGGAAAGCCCCCCCTTCCAAGGCTTTATCCTCCCGGGAGGGCACCCGGCGGCGGCCGCGCTTCACCTCGCCCGCACCGTGGTGCGCCGCGCCGAGCGCAAGGCGGTGGCCTTGAGCCGAGAAGAGCCGGTGAATCCGGAGGTGATCCGCTACCTGAACCGGCTTTCCGACCTCCTCTTCGTCCTGGCCCGGGTGGTGAACGCCCGGGAAGGGGTTAAGGAGGAGGGGTGGCTGGTGAAAAAACGCCGTTAGGGCCAAGGCTTGCCGTAGACCCGCACCTCGGCCTGGGGGAAGGCGGCCTCGAGGAGCTCCTTAAGAAACCGGGTGGCCTCGGGAAAAAGCCCGCCGCAAGGGCCTTCCATGTAGAGGAAGAGGTAGCGGGGCCTTCTGGGCGACTGGGAAAAGCCCAAGCACCCCTCGTACTCCGGGAAGTACTCGTAGAAAAGCTCCAAGAGGTCCTGAACCAGGGCCTGGGCCTCGGGCAGGGCCTCTATGGAGCTTTTGGGCTTCACCCAGAAGGTCATGGCCTTCACGCCCCCATTATTTGGTAAGTTCTTGCCATGGTCCAGGCGGAAAGCCTGACCAAGCGCTACCGCAAGGCCGTGGCCGTGGAGGGCCTGACCTTCCGGGTGGGGCCCGGGGAGGTCTACGCCCTCCTCGGCCCTAACGGGGCGGGGAAGACCACCACCTTGCGCCTCCTCTCCACCCTCGTCCGCCCGAGCGCCGGGAGGGCTCTGGTGGCAGGCTTTGACGTGATGCGGGAGCCCATCGAGGTGCGCCGCAACCTCGGCCTGGTGAACGGGGGCATGCGGGTCTACGAGCGCCTCACGGGGCGGGAGGTCCTGGAGTTCTTCGCGGGCTTCTACGGCCTCAAGGGGCGGGCCTTTCTCCAGGCCTTGGACTGGGTGGTGGACCTCTTGGAAATGGAGGAGACCCTGGACAAGAAGGTGGGGGAGATGTCCACCGGGATGCGGCAGAAGGTGGTCATCGCCCGGGCCATCCTCCACCGACCCAAGGTCCTCCTCCTGGACGAGGCCACGGCGGGTCTGGACGTTTTCGCCCGTAGGGCCCTTCTGGACTTCGTGAAGGCCTACCGGGACCTGGGCCACGCCGTGATTTACTCCACCCACGTCATGGGTGAGGCCGAGGAGGTGGCGGACCGGGTGGGCTTCCTCCACCGGGGACGGCTGGTCTACGAGGGAAGCCGGGACGAGGCCCTGGCCCTGGGGGAAGGGAGCCTGGAGCGGGCCTTCGTCCGCGAGGTGGGGAGGGCGTGATGGAAGCCGTTTTAAGAATATTCCGAAAGGAGCTCGTCCAGGTCTTTCGCGACCGGAAGCTGGTCTTCTCCACCCTGGTCCTTCCCGTGCTGCTGATGCCGGTCTTCATGTTCGGCCCAAGCCTCTTCCTGAGCCGGCTCATGCAGGGCGCGGCGGAAAAGGTGCAGGAGGTGGCCGTGGCGGGGCTTCCCCAAGAGGCCCTAAAGGCCCTGGAGGAAGCGCGGCTTGAGCCCGTGCCCCACCCGGACCCCGAAAAAGCGGTGCGGGAAGGCCGCTACCCTGCGGGGGTGGCCTTCCGGGAAGGGGTGTACCGGGTCTACGGCCGCCTGGCCTCCGGCCTCACGGAAAGCCAGGTGGTCGTGGAGAAGGTCAAGGGGGCCCTGCAGGCCCTCAAGGAGGCCAAGGTGGCGGAGGCCCTCCGGCGGGCGGGGCTTCCCCAGGAGGTCCTTTCCCCTTTCGGGGTGGAAGTGGTGGACGCCTCCCCGCCTAGGGAAAGGGCCGGGGGGCTTTTGGGGTTCCTCCTCCCCTTCTTTCTGGTGGTCTTCGTCCTCTCCGGAGGCCAGGTGGTGGCGGTGGACGCCACCGCGGGGGAGAAAGAGAAGGGGACCCTCGAGGCCCTTCTGGCCGCCCCAGTCCCCCTGGTCCAGGTAGCCCTGGGCAAGACCCTGGCCACGGTGGCCATGGCCCTCCTCTCGGGGGTGGCGGGGCTTTTGGGGCTCGCCTTGGGCGGGGCCTGGAGCGCCCGCTTTGGCGGAGGCGTCCTCACGGAGAGGGGCGAGACCCTGGCCCTGGGAGGGCAGGTGAGCCTGGATGGAGGAAGCTTCCTCGCCCTCTTCCTCACCGCCTTCCTCCTCGCCCTCTTCATGGGGGCGGTGATGGTGGCCCTGGGGCTTTACGCCAGAAGCTTCAAGGAGGCCCAAAGCTACATGGCGCCCCTACAGCTTTTGTTCCTCCTTCCCTTGCTCTTTTTGCAGTTTAGGGGCTTTCTTGAGATTGAGGCCTGGCACTACCTCCTCCCTCTCTTCAACGTGGCCCTTCTCATGGACGCTCTCCTCAAGGGAAGCGCTACCCCTTTGGAGGTGGGGTTCACCTGGGCCTCCACCCTGGTCTATGCCCTCCTCGCCCTGGGTTTGGCCGTCTGGGTCTTCGGGCGCGAGGACGTGGTGTTCCGCAACTAGGCCCCTTCAGAACTCCTCGTCCCACTCCACGATGGTCTCGCTGGTGAGGGTGGGGGTGGTCTCCCGCCTCGAGGCCTCGGGCTCCCGCTCCCGCAGGAGGCCGAACTGGGCGGCGATGCCCCGGAGGCCCGCCCCGGCGAGGGCCACCACGAGGAAGACGGAAAGCCCCCAGCCCCAATAGGCGAGGAGGGACTGGGCCACGGAGAGGTTGGCCAGGGCGCCTAAGGCGGGGAGCCCCCCGTACTCGGCCAGGATGGAACCCATGTAGGAGAGGCCTTCGGCCAAGATAGGCAGGAAGAGGAAGAAAAAGCCCAGCCCGAGGAGGTTCCAGTAGACGTTCCGCCCGCCGAAGGTGATCCGGACGAGGTAGAGGGGGAAGAAGGAAAGGACCGCCGCCAGGATAAAGAAGACGGAACGGGGGATGCCCAGGAGGAGGAGTTCTGCCTGGACCTGGAGGGCGTGCCACGGGCCGAGGGTGTTGCCCAGGAGCCGTTCTTCCAACTCCTGGAGCTCGCCGAGGAGCACGGTGATGTCCAGCGTCCTGAGCCCCACCGCCTCCCGCAGGCGTTGGAAGAGCAGGTCTGTCCGCTTGGCCACGCCCGGGGCATAGGCCTCGGCCACGGGCAGGAGCTTGAGCCGGAAACGGCTGTGGGCGTAGTCCAGCTGGGCCCGGGCCTGGGCGAAGTGGCCGCTTTCCACGTAGAGCTGGGCCAGGGCGAGGGCCCCCCGCACCTCGTCCGCCACGGCGAGCCAGTCCAGAACGCTCCCATAGCCGAGGGCCTGGAGGGCCTCGCCTAGGCGCGTTTTCGTTTCGGGTTCTAGGGCCAGGAAGCTGAGTTCCTCCTCGAGTCCCTCCGGAAGCCCCCCTGTGAAGAGGGCGCCCACGCTTCCGGGACGGGGCGGGGAGGCCTGGGGTTGGGATGCGGGCGCGGGCGTCGGGGGTGGGGCGGCCTCGGTCGGGGAAGGGGCTTGGTCTGTTTGCAGGCGCAGGAGGTCCTGCCGCCAGGCCTGGACCTGGCCGAGGAGCCTCTGGACCTCGGGGCGGAAGGGCTGGCCGGAGGAGACGAGGGCCAGGGCCTGGACGAAGTCCTGGGCCTTGAGGCGGCTTTGGGGGCTGTCCTGGACGATGAGGTAGCGGGCGTAGGCCCGGGCCAGGGCCAGGTAGGCCTGGGGGCGGCTCTGGGCGGCGAGGGCTTGGCCCAGGTCCTCCGCCATGGCCTGGAGGTAGCGGGCTTCCAGGAGCCTCCGGGCCTCCTCGGGGGGGCGGAGCGGGCCTGGGCCACCACGGCGGGGGGAAGGCCCGTGGCCCGGGCCAGACGCTGGCCCAAGGCGGCCTTCTCCTCCCCCTGGGCCTGGAGGAAGGCGTCGTAGAGGGCCTTGCCCACGAGGTGGCGGACCAGAAGGAGGCGGGCCTCGAGGTCCACCGCGCTCTTCTGCGCCAGGAACTGGCGGGCCTCCTGCAGGTTGGTGAGGGCGGCGTCCCGCAGGACCGGGGGCAACCCTCCTTCCTCCCGGAGAAGGCTTTGGGCCCGGTTGAGGGCGTTCACCGCTTGGGCCGGGTTTTCCAGGCGCACCTGGCCCAAGGCGGCCTCCAGGCGGTCGTAAAAATCGGTGAGGCCCGCGGCCAGGGCCAGGGAAAGGACGAGGGCGAAGGGCAGGACCAGACCTCTTCTCATCCGCTTACCTCCTTGGGGGCCAGGCGTTTGAGCCTGTGCATGAGCTGCCCCATGTTGGCCTCCTCCCGGGCCGTCACGCCCACGAAGCCCCCGCCCACGGGACGGAGGAGGAGGAGCCTCGAGGCGGTGCGCAGGTAAAAGAGGGCGTACCCCTGGCGGCGGAGGAGGAGGTGGGCGGTGTCCAGGGGAATAGGGAAGCCCTCGGGGAGTTCCGCCTTCCCCGAGGGGTGGGCCACCACCACCCCCGTCACCCCCTCGAGGCGGGCGAGGCTCCGGGCGAGGCGGTCCCGCTCTTCGGGGTCGGCCAGGTCCACCGCCTCGAGGGCCGGCGCGGTCTCCGGCACTGCCTCGCCTTGGGGTTTGGGCGGAGGGGGGGTGGCCGCCTTGAGCCGCCGGACGAGGGCCTTAAGCCCGGGGGGCATCTCCCGGAAGGGGAGGATGGCCCGTAGCTCCTCCCAAAGCGGCCCCTCCAAAAGCCGCGCCCAGTCCTGGGGGGTGGTCGGGCTGAGCCGCGCTTGGGCCCGTGCGAGGAGGTTGGCGGCCGCTTGCGGGGAGAGGTACTCGCTGAGGATGTCTACGACCTCGCGTTCCATAGGAGGGGCTTGCCAATCCGCCCTTTAGAGTGTACCATAACGACTGCCCGAGGCTTCGGGCGCCCGTCGCTGGGGTGTCGTCTAAGGGTAGGACAGCGGACTCTGGATCCGCCGGTCGTGGTTCGAATCCACGCACCCCAGCCAAACTTTGGCCCCATCGACTAGCGGTTAGGTCACCGGCCTTTCAAGCCGGCGGCGGGGGTTCGAGTCCCCCTGGGGTCACCAAAGCCAGCCGAGCCGCGCATGGCCCCATCGTCTAGAGGCCTAGGACACGGCCCTCTCAAGGCCGAGACGGGGGTTCGAATCCCCCTGGGGTCACCAGGAACACCCCTTCGGGGGTGTTTTTTCCGCGGCTCGGTTGGTTTTTTCTTGACACCCTTCCCCTTACCCCCAAAATGGGGCGAGGTATACCCCCTATAAGTATGTGAGGGGGTAAACTGGCGTCCAAGGAGGAGGGAAAGAATGGAGTTCAACCTGAGCGCACTAGGGAGCACCCCCGCCTCGGAGGACACCTACGATGTGGTCATCATCGGCGGGGGCCCGCGGGGCTTACCGCCGGGATCTACGCCGGCCGGGCCCAGCTCAAGACGGTCATCGTGGAGAAGGGGCTTCCCGGGGGGCAGATCGCCCAGACGGACGAGGTGGAGAACTACCCGGGCTTCCCCGAGGGCATCTCCGGGCCGGAGCTCGCGAGCCGCATGGTGCAGCAGGCGGAGAAGTTCGGGGCCCGGATCGTCATGGACGAGGTCCTGGGCCTGGAGAAGGCCGAGGGGGGCTACCTGGTCCGGGGCTACGAGCGGAACTACCGCGCCCGGGCGGTGATCGTGGCCACGGGGGCGAACCCGAGGCGGCTTGGAGTCCCCGGGGAGGACAAGTTTTACGGCCGGGGGGTTTCCACCTGCGCCACCTGCGACGGCTTCTTCTACCGCGACAAGGAGGTGGTCGTGGTGGGTGGGGGGGACGCCGCCGTGGAGGAGGGGCTCTTCCTCACCAAGTTTGCCCGAAAAGTGACCCTGGTCCACCGCCGGGACGAGCTTAGGGCCAACAAGGTGGCCCAGAAGCGGGCCTTCCAGAACCCCAAGATGCACTTCCTCTTCTCCCACGTGGTCACCGAGATTCTGGGGGAGGACCAGGTGACGGGGGTGCGGCTTAAGAACCTAAAGACCGGGGAGGAGTACGTCTACCCCACGGACGGCGTCTTCGTCTTCATCGGCCACGAGCCCAACACCGCTTTCCTCAAGGGGGTGGTGGAGCTCAGGCCCGACGGGTACATCGCCGTGCGGGACGAGGTCTTCACCTCGGAGCCCGGCATCTTCGCCGCCGGGGACGTGGCCGACCCCATCTACCGCCAGCTCACCACGAGCGTGGGGGCAGGCACCCGCGCCGCCATGATGGCCGAGCGCTACCTGGCGGAGGAGGCGGAAAAGGTCAAGGGCTAGGGCGGACGTGGCGCGCCTTTGGGCGCTTCTCGTGGCCTGGGGTCTGGGCCTCGCCCAGCTCCTCTACCTTCCCCTGGACGACCGCCCCCCAACCTCGCCCCCTGCGCCTGGGGGGTGGTCCTCTGTCCGCCCCGGGAGGCCTACCGGGGACCAGAGGGGGCCGACCTCGAGGCCTTGAGGGCCTGGCTCCTCGCCACCCCCGGGTGGGGGCTTGTGGCGAGCCTGGACGCCTTGGCCTACGGGGGGCTTGTGCAAAGCCGCCACCTCCCCCTCGCCCCGGAGGACGCCTTGGCCCGCCTCGCCCCCCTCCTCGCCTGGAAGGCCCGCGGGGGCGGGGCGCTATACCTCTTCGGCGTCGTCCCGAGGTGGGACGCCTCGAGGCGGGAGCGGAACCTCCGGGTCCTCCAGGCCCTCGCCTCCTGGAGGGGCCTTCGGGGGGTCTACCTGGAGGCGGTCTGGGACGACGCCCTGAGGAACTCCCCGGGCCCCCGGGAGGCCCGGGCCCTGGGCTACCCCGCCCGCCCCGGGGCCGACGAGGCGGGCCAGGTCCTGCTTCTTAGGGCCTTTAGGCCCGGCCTCCGGGTGGCCGTGGTCTACGAGGACGAGGCCTTGCGCGCCCGGGTCACCCCCTACGAGGGGCTTCCCCTGGAAAAGACCGTGGCCGGGGTCTTGGCCAGCGCCCGCGCGGTGGCGGTGCCCTTGGCCGAGGGCCCCGACCTCGTCCTCTACGTCTACGGGGGTGGGGACCCGAGAAAGGCCGCCCTGGACCTCCTCCGCCTCATGGCCCGTCACCCCGTGGCCCTGGCCGACCTCGCCCGGGTGAACCGGGGGGACCCCCGCCTCATGGCCTACCTGGAGGGGATGGGCCTCTACGCCCGCCTCGCCGCCTACGCCGCCTGGGGTACCCCGGCGAACAACCTGGGGAGCGCCTTGGCCCAGGGGGGGCTTTTCCTCGAGGACCGGGAGGGGCGGCTTTCGCGCCTCGCCGAGGCCTACTTCCAGTACTGGTGGGGGGAGGTGGGCAGGCCCTGGGTGCGGGCCCGCTTCCCCGAGCCCCTCCCCGAGGAGGCCCAGGCCGTGGCCGAGGGCTTTCCCCGGGTGGAGCTGGACGGGTTCTGGCTGGACCTCCGGGGCCTCGCCTTCCCCTGGAGGCGGAGCTTTGAGGCCTGGCCCGAGCTCGCCCTGGTGCCCCGCCGGGCGGGCCCCGCCTTGGGCCGGTAGAATGGCGCCGTGGACGCGCCTTTCCGGGTGGTGGTGGGGGTTTCCGGGGCGAGCGGCATGCCCTACGCCCTGGACCTCCTCGAGGCGCTCAAGGACCTCGCCGAGGTGCACCTCGTCCTCTCCCAGGGGGCCAAGCGGGT
This sequence comes from Thermus parvatiensis, assembly GCF_001535545.1. Lineage (GTDB taxonomy): Bacteria > Deinococcota > Deinococci > Deinococcales > Thermaceae > Thermus > Thermus parvatiensis. The sequence continues at coordinate 207,778 of NZ_CP014141.1, forward strand.
GCTCTGGGAGGAGATGGGCTTAAGCCCCAAGGACCTCCACGCCCTGGCCCACCGGGTCTACAAGGACCAGGACCTGGGCGCCCCCATCGCCTCGGGCTCGTTTCCTACCCGCGGGATGGTGGTGGTTCCCTGTTCGGCCACCACCCTGGCCAAGGTGGCGATGGGCCTCGCCGACACCCTTCTCACCCGGGCGGCCTACGTCCACCTGAAGGAGCGCCGCCCCCTTGTCCTCGTCCTGAGGGAGACCCCTTTGCCCCTCCCCACCCTAAGGGCCATGGTCCAGGCGGCGGAGGCCGGGGCCACCATCCTCCCGGCGAGCCCCGGTTTCTACCACCGCCCCAAGGAGATTAGGGACCTCCTCGGCTTCGTCACCCAGCGCATCCTGGACCACCTGGGGCTTCCCGGGAAGCGCGCCCCCCGGTGGGGGGAAACGTGACGCTTTTTTGCCGACCTGCGATGTTACGATAGGGAGGATGACCCTCACCCAGGAGCAACGGCTGGTTCTGGACGCGGTGCGCCGGGTGGCCCGGGAGGTCCTCTACCCCCTCGCCCCCGCGTACGACCGGAAGGCCGAGTACCCCTGGCCCCAGCTCAAGGCCCTGGCCGAGCTCGGCCTCCTCGGCATGACCACCCCGGAGGAGTGGGGAGGGGTGGGCCTGGACTCCGTGACCTGGGCCTTGGCCCTGGAGGAGCTCGCCGCCGCCGACCCCAGCGTGGCCGTCATCGTCTCCGTGACGGGCGGCCTTCCCCAGTACATGCTCCTCCGCTTCGGGAGCGAAGCGCAGAAGCGGCGCTACCTCGTGCCCCTGGCCCGGGGGAGTGGATCGGGGCCTTCTGCCTCACCGAGCCCCAGGCGGGCTCCGACGCCAAAAGCCTTCGTGCCGAGGCGCGGCGGGTCAAGGGCGGGTTCGTGCTGAACGGGGTCAAGAGCTGGATCACCTCCGCCGGGCAGGCCCACCTCTACGTGGTCATGGCCCGCACGGAGAAGGGGATCAGCGCCTTCTTGGTGGAGAAGGGTACTCCAGGGCTTTCCTTCGGCCGCCCCGAGGAGAAGATGGGCCTCCACGCGGCCCACACCGCCGAGGTGCGCCTCGAGGAGGTCTTCGTCCCCGAGGAGAACCTTCTCGGGGAGGAGGGGCGGGGCCTGGCCTATGCCCTTGCGGGCCTGGACTCGGGGCGCGTGGGGGTGGCGGCCCAGGCGGTGGGCATCGCCCGCGGGGCCTTTGAGATCGCCAAGGCCTACGCCGAGGAGCGGGAGCAGTTCGGGAAGAAGCTCCGCGAGCACCAGGCCATCGCCTTCAAGATCGCCGACATGCACGTGAAGATCGCCGCCGCAAGGGCCCTCGTCCTCGAGGCCGCGAGGAAGAAGGACCTGGGGGAGAGGTTCACCCTCGAGGCCAGCGCCGCCAAGCTCTTCGCCAGCGCCGCCGCCGTGGAGGTGACCCGGGAGGCGGTCCAGGTCCTGGGGGGGTACGGCTACCACCGGGACTACCGGGTGGAGCGGTACTACCGGGACGCCAAGGTGACGGAGATCTACGAGGGCACCTCGGAGATCCAGCGCCTCGTCATCGCCCGGGAGCTCTACCGCTAGGAAGACCCCTTCCCTTTCTCATCCCCCGGCTTAGGGTGGGTAGGGTATGCTCCGCCGCCTCCTCGCCCTCTCCCGTCCCCTTTACTGGCTCTACGAAAGGCGCCTCCTGAGGGAGGTCAAGGGAGGCCCCATGCCCAAGCACCTGGGCCTCATCCTGGACGGAAACCGCCGCTACGCCCGCGCTTTGGGCCTTTCCCCCACCAAGGGGCACGAGTTCGGGGTGCAGAAGGCCTACGAGGTCCTGGAGTGGTGCCTGGAGATGGGCATCAAGACCGTGACCGTCTGGGTCTTCTCCACGGACAACTTCAAGCGCCCCCCGGAGGAGGTGGAGACCCTCATGAACCTCTTCCTGCGGGAGGCCGAGCGGATGGCGGAGGACCACCGGATCCTGGAAAACCAGGTGCGGGTCCGCTTCATCGGCAGGCGGGAGGGGTTTTCCCCGGAGGTGGTCCGGGCCATAGAGCGCCTGGAGCGGAGGACGGAGGGGCACCGGGGCATGTTCCTCAACATCGCCTTAGGCTACGGGGGGCGGGAGGAGATCGTGGACGCCGTGAAGCGGCTCCTTTTGGAGGCGGAGGCCCGGGGCCTCTCCCCCAAGGAGGTGGCCGAGGGCCTCACCCCGGAGGACATCGCCCGCCACCTCTACACCGCCGGGCTTCCCGACCCCGACTTCATCATCCGCACCTCGGGGGAGATCCGCCTCTCCGGCTTCCTCCTCTGGCAGTCCGCCTACTCCGAGTTCTACTTCGCCGACGTCCTCTGGCCCGAGTTCCGCAAGATTGACTTCCTGCGCGCCCTAAGGAGCTACCAGGCCCGGGAGAGGCGGTTTGGGCGTTGACAACTCGCGGCGTTTCGTATACCCTTACTGGCAAGATGCTGGCCCGTGTGAAAAAACTCGGCCGCCGGGGGGTAGGATAGCCCTCCAAGGGCTTCTTATCCCCCGGCCCGGGTTCGGGCCGGTTTTCTTTTGGGGAGGGGTGCATGCGGGAGTGGAAGATTATTGACTCCACCTTACGGGAAGGGGAACAGTTTGAAAGGGCGAACTTCTCCACCCAGGACAAGGTGGAGATCGCCAAGGCCCTGGACGAGTTCGGCATTGAGTACATTGAGGTCACCACCCCGGTGGCCTCCCCCCAGTCCCGCAAGGACGCCGAGGTCCTCGCCTCCTTGGGCCTCAAGGCCAAGGTGGTGACCCACATCCAGTGCCGCCTGGACGCGGCCAAGGTGGCGGTGGAGACGGGGGTCCAGGGGATTGACCTCCTCTTCGGCACGAGCAAGTACCTCCGGGCCGCCCATGGGCGGGACATCTCCAGGATCATTGAGGAGGCCAAGGAGGTGATCGCCTACATCCGCGAGGCGGCCCCCCACGTGGAGGTGCGCTTCTCCGCCGAGGACACCTTCCGCTCCGAGGAGCAGGACCTCCTCGCCGTCTACGAGGCCGTGGCCCCCTACGTGGACCGGGTGGGCCTGGCGGACACCGTGGGCGTGGCCACGCCCCGGCAGGTCTACGCCCTGGTGCGGGAGGTGCGGCGGGTGGTGGGGCCAAGGGTAGACATTGAGTTCCACGGCCACAACGACACGGGTTGCGCCATCGCCAACGCCTATGAAGCCATTGAGGCCGGGGCCACCCACGTGGACACCACCATCCTGGGGATCGGGGAGAGGAACGGGATCACGCCTTTGGGGGGTTCCTCGCCCGCATGTACACCCTCCAGCCCGAGTACGTGCGCAGGAAGTACAAGCTGGAGATGCTCCCCGAGCTGGACCGGATGGTGGCGAGGATGGTGGGGGTGGAGATCCCCTTCAACAACTACATCACCGGGGAGACGGCCTTCAGCCACAAGGCGGGGATGCACCTCAAGGCCATCTACATCAACCCCGAGGCCTACGAGCCCTACCCACCCGAGGTCTTCGGGGTGCGGCGGAAGCTCATCATCGCCTCGAGGCTCACCGGGCGGCACGCCATCAAGGCGCGGGCGGAGGAGCTCGGCCTCCACTACGGGGAGGAGGAGCTCCACCGGGTCACCCAGCACATCAAGGCCCTGGCCGACCGGGGCCAGCTCACCCTGGAGGAGCTGGACCGGATCCTCCGGGAGTGGATCACGGCGTGAGGCTAGAGGTTATGGAACTCCTCCTCGGTGAGCCCGGCATCGCGCAGGATGCGCTTGAAGGTGCCCTTGGGAAGCTCCCCGCTGTGGAAGGGCACCACCACGATGCGGCCGTCAGGGTGGGCGTAGAGCCGGTGTCCCCCCTTGGCCATGCGCTCCACGAACCCGAGGCGGCGGAGCTTCCGGGCCACCTCCTCCGGTCTAGGCGGCATCCACGCCTACCTCTACCGCTTGTACGTCCCGGGGAAGGGGGCGCCCCTCGGTTTTCAGATAGGCCAGGACGAGCTCCAGGGCTTCTTTGGCCCGCGCCAAGGCTTCCTCGGGGCTTTGGCCGAAGGAGTGGGCTTGGGGCACCGCGGGAAACTCGGCGATCCAGATCCCTGGGGTCTCCGGGTCCGGGTAGAGGAGGGCGGTGTACTTGGGCATACCCTCAGTATAGGAGGTGCGTGTGGGACAGACGCTAGCGGAAAAGATCCTCTCCCACAAGGTGGGAAGGCCCGTGCGGGCGGGGGAGCTCGTGGTGGTGGAGGTGGACCAGGTGATGGTGGTGGACTCCATCGCCGGGAGCTTCTTCAAGCGCCTGGAGTACCTCAACGCCACCCCCCGCTACCCGGAAAGGGTTTCTATCGTCATAGACCACGTGGCCCCGGCGGCGAACCTGGAGGTGGCCAAGGCCCAGAAGGAGATCCGGGAGTGGGGGAAGCGCCTGGGCATCCGGGTCTTTGACGTGGGAAGGGGGGTCTGCCACCAGGTCCTTATAGAGGAGGGTCTGGCCCAGCCCGGGTGGATCGTGGTGGGCTCGGACTCCCATTCCACCACCTACGGGGCGGTGGGGGCCTTCGGCACGGGGATGGGGGCCACGGACATCGCCTTGGCCGCCGCCAGTGGGCGCACCTGGCTTAGGGTGCCCGAGAGCGTCAAGGTGGTCTTCCGGGGAAGGCTTCCCAAGGGGGTCACGGCCAAGGACGCCGCCCTGGAGATGGTCCGCCTCCTCACCGCCGAAGGGGCCACCTACATGGCGGTGGAGATCCACCTCCTGGACGGGGCGGAAGGCCTTTCCCGCGGGGAGCGCATGACCCTCGCCAACCTCACCGTGGAGGCCGGGGCCAAGGCGGGGCTCGTGGTGCCGAGCGGGGAGATCCTGGAGATGTACCGGGTGCCGGACTGGTTCTACCCCGACCCCGACGCCCATTACGTGAGGGAGGTGGAGATTGACCTTTCCGCCCTCACCCCCAGGGTTTCCGTGCCCTTCTACGTGGACAACGTGCACGAGGTGGCCCAGGTGAAGGGCAAGCGGGTGGACCAGGTCTTCATCGGCACCTGCACCAACGGCCGGATTGAGGACCTCAGGGCGGCGGCGGAGGTCCTTAAGGGGCGGAAGGTGGCCCCTTGGGTGCGGCTTTTGGTGATTCCGGCGAGCTCCCAGGTCCTGGAGGAGGCCGCCCGGGACGGCACCCTGCTCACCCTCTTGGAGGCGGGGGCCACCATCGGCACCCCGGGGTGCGGCCCCTGCATGGGGCGGCACATGGGGGTTCTGGCCCCGGGGGAGGTGTGCGTCTCCACCTCTAACCGCAACTTCCGGGGGCGCATGGGGGCCCCGGACGCCGAGATCTACCTGGCAAGCCCCCGGGTGGCGGCGGCCAGCGCGGTGGCGGGCTACCTTACCACCCCGGAGGAACTGGAGGAAACCCATGCCTAGGGTCTGGAAGTTCGGCGACCAGATCAACACCGACGACATCCTTCCCGGCAAGTACGCCCCCTTCATGGTGGGGGAGGACCGGTTCCACCTCTACGCCTTCGCCCACCTGAGGCCCGAGTTCGCCAAGGAGGTGCGCCCCGGGGACATCCTCGTCTTCGGGCGGAACGCCGGGCTTGGCTCCAGCCGGGAGTACGCCCCCGAGGCCCTGAAGCGCCTCGGCATCCGGGCCATCATCGCCAAAAGCTACGCTCGCATTTTCTTCCGCAACCTGGTGAACCTGGGGATCGTCCCCTTTGAGTCGGAGGAGGTGGTGGATGCGCTAGAGGACGGCGACCAAGTGGAGTTGGACCTGGAGACGGGGGTCTTGACGCGGGGGGAGGAGCGCTTCCTCCTCCGTCCCCCGCCCCCCTTCCTCCTGGAGGCGCTCAAGGAGGGTTCGCTTCTGGACTATTACAAGAAGCACGGGCGCTTTCCCGGGGAGTAAACTGGGCCCATGGAGGACCTAGAGATCGTCTGTCCGGTGTGCGGCGAGGCCAGCGTGGTTCTGGCCGAGGACCTCGAGGACCTCGAAGTCGGGGACGTCCTGGAGTGCGAGGCCTGCGGGGCCTTTTTGGAGGTGGTTTCCCTGGACCCCTTGGAGGTGGAGGTCACGGAGGAGGGCCTGGAGGGGTTCTTCGTGGACTGCCCCCGCTGCGGCTACACCTTTGAGCTCTCCGAGGAGGACCAAGGCCAGGAGGTGCAGTGCCCCGAGTGCGGCTTCCGCTTCATCCCCGACTGGAGCGAGGTGGAAGAGGAGGACGAGGAATGGTAGCCATTTGCCCTGAGTGTGGTGCGGAACTTACCCTGGAGAACCCGGAGCTTGGCGAGCTTGTGGTCTGCGAGGACTGCGGCGCGGAGCTGGAGGTGGTGGGGCTTGACCCCTTGAGGCTCGAGCCCGCCCCGGAGGAGGCGGAAGACTGGGGCGAGTGATCCCACACCACGCCGGTCTAGGCCGGCGTGGGGGCCCCGGCGGCGCCGCCCCATGCCGGCCTGCGCCCCTGGCAGGGCCTGGCGCCCTCTTTCCCGGAGGCTAGATGCTGGCCATCCTCTACGACCGCATCCGCCCCGACGAGCGGATGCTCTTTGAGCGGGCGGAGGCCCTGGGCCTCCCCTACAAGAAGGTCTACGTCCCCGCCCTCCCCATGGTCCTGGGCGAAAGGCCCGAGGCGCTTGAGGGGGTTACGGTGGCCCTGGAGCGGTGCGTGAGCCAGAGCCGGGGCCTCGCCGCCGCCCGCTACCTCACCGCCCTCGGCATCCCCGTGGTGAACCGCCCCGAGGTCATCGAGGCCTGCGGGGACAAGTGGGCCACGAGCGTGGCCCTGGAAAGGGCGGGCCTTCCCCAGCCCAAGACCGCCTTGGCCACGGACCGGGAGGAGGCCTTGAGGCTCATGGAGGCCTTCGGCTACCCCGTGGTGCTGAAGCCCGTGGTGGGGAGCTGGGGGCGGCTTCTCGCCAAGGTCACCGACCGGGAAGCGGCGGAGGCCATCCTGGAGCACAAGGAGGTCCTGGGGGGTTCTTGCACCAGCTCTTCTACATCCAGGAGTACGTGGCAAAGCCCGGGCGGGACATCAGAGTCTTCGTGGTGGGGGAGAGGGCCATCGCCGCCATCTACCGCAAAAGCCCTCACTGGATCACCAACACCGCCCGGGGAGGCGAGGCGGAAAACTGCCCCTTGACGGAGGAGATCGCTGAACTTTCGGTGCGGGCGGCCAAGGCCGTGGGGGGCGGGGTGGTGGCCATTGACCTTTTTGAGTCGGAGCGGGGTCTACTGGTCAACGAGGTGAACCACACCATGGAGTTCAAGAACTCCGTGCACACCACGGGGGTGGATATCCCCGGAGAGATCCTGCGCTACGCCTGGGAGGTGGCCCGTGGATAGGAAGACGATCTCCATCGTGGGGGCCTCGGGGTACGCCGGGGGAGAGTTTTTGCGCCTCGCCCTCTCCCACCCCTACCTGGAGGTAAAGCAGGTGACCTCGAGGCGCTTCGCGGGCGAGCCCGTCCACTTCGTCCACCCCAACCTCCGAGGGCGCACGAACCTCAAGTTCGTCCTCCCGGAGAAGCTAGAGCCCGCCGACATCCTGGTCCTGGCCCTGCCCCACGGGGTCTTCGCCCGGGAGTTTGACCGCTACAGCGCCCTGGCCCCCGTCCTCGTGGACCTCTCCGCGGACTTCCGCCTGAAGGACCCGGAGCTTTACCGCAGGTACTACGGGGAGCACCCGAGGCCGGACCTCCTTGGCCGCTTCGTCTACGCCGTGCCCGAGCTCCACCGGGAGGCCCTAAAGGAGGCGGACTGGATCGCCGGGGCCGGGTGCAACGCCACGGCCACCCTCCTCGGCCTCTACCCCCTCCTCAAGGCCGGGGTCCTGAAGCCCACCCCCATCTTCGTCACCCTCCTCATCTCCACCTCGGCAGGGGGGGCCGAGGCGAGCCCGGCGAGCCACCACCCCGAAAGGGCCGGGTCCATCCGGGTCTACAAGCCCACGGGTCACCGCCACACCGCCGAGGTGGTGGAAAACCTTCCGGGCCGCCCCGAGGTCCACCTCACCGCCATCGCCACCGACCGGGTGCGGGGTATCCTCATGACCGCCCAGTGCTTCGTCCAGGACGGTTGGAGCGAAAGGGACGTGTGGCAGGCCTACCGGGAGGCTTACGCCGGGGAGCCTTTTGTCCGCATCGTCAAGCAGAAAAAGGGAATCCACCGCTACCCCGACCCCCGTTTCGTCCAGGGGACCAACTACGCGGACATCGGCTTTGAGCTGGAGGAGGACACCGGCAGGCTGGTGGTCATGGTGGCCATTGACAATCTGGTGAAGGGCACCGCCGGCCACGCCCTCCAGGCCCTAAACATCCGCATGGGCTGGCCCGAGACCCTGGGCCTGGACTTCCCGGGGCTTCACCCCTAAGGCCAACCGCTTGGCAGGGGGAGGTGAGCTTGTGATCGTGGTCAAGGTGGGAGGCGCCGAGGGGATCAACTACGAGGCCGTGGCCAAGGACGCCGCCTCCTTGTGGAAGGAGGGGGTAAAGCTCCTTCTCGTCCACGGGGGGAGCGCCGAGACCAACAAGGTGGCGGAGGCCCTGGGCCACCCGCCCCGCTTCCTCACCCACCCCGGGGGGCAGGTGAGCCGCCTCACCGACCGGAAGACCCTGGAGATCTTTGAGATGGTCTACTGCGGCCTGGTCAACAAGCGTCTGGTGGAGCTTTTGCAGAAGGAGGGGGCGAACGCCATCGGCCTTTCCGGCTTGGACGGAAGGCTTTTTGTGGGCCGCAGGAAGACGGCGGTCAAGTACGTGGAAAACGGCAAGGTGAAGGTCCACCGCGGGGACTACACCGGGACGGTGGAGGAGGTGAACAAGGCCCTTTTGGACCTCCTCCTTCAGGCGGGCTACCTCCCCGTCCTCACCCCCCCCGCCCTAAGCTACGAGAACGAGGCCATCAACACCGATGGGGACCAGATCGCCGCCCTCCTCGCCACCCTCTACGGGGCCGAGGCCCTGGTCTACCTCTCCAACGTCCCCGGCCTCCTCGCCCGCTACCCCGACGAGGCCTCCTTGGTGCGGGAGATCCCCGTGGAGAGGATAGAGGACCCGGAGTACCTGGCCTTAGCCCAGGGCAGGATGAAGCGCAAGGTCATGGGGGCGGTGGAGGCGGTGAAGGGCGGGGTGAAGCGGGTGGTCTTCGCCGACGCCCGGGTGGAAAACCCCATACGGCGGGCCCTTTCCGGGGAAGGCACCGTGGTACGCTAGGCCTATGGCGCGCTTCGCCCTGGTCCTCCACGCCCACCTCCCCTACGTGCGGGCCCACGGGATGTGGCCTTTTGGGGAGGAGACCCTCTACGAGGCCATGGCCGAGACCTACCTCCCCCTCCTCCGGGTCTTGGAGCGCCTTTGGCAGGAAGGGGTGGAGGCCCGCTTCACCCTGGGGATCACCCCCATCCTGGCGGAGCAGCTGGGGGATGCGCGGATCAAGGAGGGGTTTTTGGCCTACGCCAAGGACCGCCTGGCCCGGGCCCAGGGCGACTACCTGCGCTATGGGGGCACGGAGCTGGAGAAGAGCGCCCGGCACCAGGTGGCCTTCTGGGAGCTCACCCTGGACCACTTCCACCACCTGGGGGGGACCTCCTCGCCGCCTTCCGCCGGGCCCAGGACCGGGGGCAGGTGGAGCTCATCACCTCCAACGCCACCCACGGTTACTCCCCCTTTTGGGCTACGACGAGGCCCTCTGGGCCCAGATCAAGACCGGGGTTAGCACCTACCGCCGCCACTTCGCCAAGGACCCCACGGGCTTCTGGCTCCCGGAGATGGCCTACCGGCCCAAGGGGCTATGGAAGCCCCCCGTGGAAGGCCCCCCGGAGGGGGTGAGGCCCGGGGTGGACGAGCTTTTGATGCGGGCCGGGATCCGCTACACCTTCGTGGACGCCCACCTGGTCCAGGGGGGTGAGCCCCTCTCCCCTTACGGGGAGGCCGCCTTGGGTCCCGTGGAGAGCCAGGAGGCCACCTACTACGTCCACGAGCTGGAGTCGGGCCTTAGGGTCCTCGCCCGCAACCCGGAGACCACCCTCCAGGTGTGGAGCGCCGACTATGGCTACCCGGGGGAGGGGCTTTACCGGGAGTTCCACCGCAAGGACCCCCTCTCCGGCCTCCACCACTGGCGGGTGACCCACCGCAAGGCCGACCTCGCGGAGAAGGCCCCCTACGATCCGGAGGCGGCCTTCGCCAAGACGGAAGAGCACGCCCGCCACTTCGTGGGCCTCCTGGAGCGCCTCGCCGGGCAGCACCCCGAGGGGGTCATCCTCTCCCCTTACGACGCCGAGCTTTTCGGCCACTGGTGGTACGAGGGGGTGGCCTGGCTCGAGGCCGTCCTGAGGCTTCTCGCCCAAAGCCCCAAGGTCCGGCCCGTGACCGCGCGGGAGGCGGTGCAGGGCCCCGCGGTGCGGACCGCCCTCCCCGAGGGCTCCTGGGGCCGGGGTGGGGACCACCGGGTCTGGCTCAACGAGAAGACCCTGGACTACTGGCGCACGGTCTACCGGGCGGAAGGGGCCATGCGGGAGGCGGTGCGCCGGGGGGGCTTCCCTCCCGGGTCCTGCAGCAGGCCATGCGGGAGCTTTTGCTCCTCGAGGCCTCCGACTGGCCCTTCCTCATAGACACCGGCCAGGCGGAAGCCTACGCCAAGGAGCGCTACCAGGGGCACGCCGCGGCCTTCTTCCACCTCCTTAAGGGGGTTTCCCCGGAGGAGCTGAGCGCCCTGGAGGCCCAGGACAACCCCTTTCCTGAGGCCGACCCCCGGCTCTACCTGGGGGTGGGCTAGCCCACGGGGAGGGGGCCTGGGCTGGGGGTAGGATAAGGGCGTGGCGCGGCACGCGATCCTGCAGTTCCGGCCGGAAAAGTCCCGGCTCAGGGAAAGCCTGGCCCGGCTTCGGGCCCACCTGGAGGCCCTCCGCCCCCAGGCCCCCGAGGTGGTGGTCCTTCCCGAGACCGCCCTCACCGGCTACTTCCTGCAAGGGGGGGTAAGGGAGCTCGCCCTCACCCGCTTTGAGCTTTTAGAGCTCCTCTCCCAGGTGCACAAGGAGCTAGCCTGGGAGGGGCTTTTGGACGTGGTGGTGGGCTTTTACGAGCGGGACGAGGGGGCCTACTACAACAGCGCTGCCTACCTGGAACTCCCCCACCGCATCGTCCACGTCCACCGCAAGGTCTTCCTCCCCACCTACGGGGTCTTTGACGAGGAGCGCTACCTGGCCCGGGGGCGGCGGGTGGAGGCCTTCAACACCCGCTTCGGCCGGGCGGCCCTCCTCATCTGCGAGGACTTCTGGCACTCCATCACCGCCACCATCGCCGCCCTGGACGGGGCCGAGGTGATCTATGTCCCTTCGGCGAGCCCGGCCCGGGGCTTCCAGGGAGAAAGGCCGGAGAACGTGGAGCGCTGGCGCACCCTGGCCCGGGCGGTGGCGGCGGAGCACGGGCTTTACGTGGTGGTGGCGAGCCTGGTGGGGTTTGAGGGGGGGAAGGGGATGAGCGGGGGGAGCCTGGTGGTGGGCCCGGACGGCCGCGTCCTGGCCGAGGCCCCCCTCTTTGAGGAGGCAGCCCTCCTCTTCCACCTGGACCGGGAGAGAATCCCTCCGGTGCGCTACGACAGCCCCCTCCTCTCCGACCTCGAGGCGGGCCTGCCCCTGCTTCTTTCCGACCTGCAAAGGGTCTTAGGGAGGCGGGATGCGGATACTTGAGGCGCCCAAAGCCCAGGAGGTCCTGGAGCTCAACTGGCCCCTGGTGGCGGACTTCCTCACCCGGTTTATCCGGGAGGAGCTTTCCTGGCGGGGCTACGAGAAGGCCATCGTGGCCGTCTCCGGCGGGGTGGACTCGGCCACCACCCTGGCCTTGGCGGTGCGGGCCTTGGGGGCGGAAAGGGTCCACGCCCTCTTCCTGCCCCACCGGGAGAGTAGCCCCACCTCCCGGGAACACGCCTACCTGGTGGCCGAAACCTTCGGCGTCGCCCTGGAGGAGGTGGACATCACCCCCATGGTGGAGGGCTACGCCGCCCTCACCCCGGACCTCACTCCCCACCGCAAGGGAAACGTCATGGCCCGGGCGCGGATGATCGTCCTCTTTGACAAGTCCGAGGCCTACAGGGCCCTCCCCTTGGGCACGGGCAACAAGACGGAAAGGCTTTTCGGCTACTTCACCTGGCACGGGGACGACACGCCCCCCGTGAACCCCCTGGGAGACCTCTACAAGACCCAGGTCTGGCGGCTCGCCGAGTACCTCGGGGTGCCGGAGGAGGTGGTGAGGAAGCCCCCACCGCCGACCTCATCCCCGGCCAGACGGACGAGGCCGATTTGGGGTTGCGCTACCTCCGGGCCGACGTGATCCTGGAGCACTACCTGAAGGGCTACTCCGACCAGTACATCCTGGGCCTCGGCTTCACCGAGGAGGAGCTTAGGCGGGTCAAGGCGCGGGTGAACCGCACCCACTGGAAAAGAGCCCTTCCCACGGTGGCCCTCCTTTCCTCCACCGCCATCGGGGAGTTTTACCTCAGGCCTTTGGACTACCGAGTTTGAGGGGGTTGCCGATGGAAGACCAGGAGCTTAAGCGCCTTCTTTCGGAGGCCGAGACCATCGCCGTCCTCGGGGCTCACAAGGACCCAGGCCGCCCCGCCCACTACGTGCCCAAGTACCTTTGGGAACAGGGCTACCGCATCCTTCCTGTGAACCCCCGCTTCGCCGGGGAGGAGCTCTTCGGGGCAAAGGTGGTGGCGGGCCTAAAGGACCTTACGAAGCCTGTAGACATCCTGGACGTTTTCCGCCCCGCTTCCGCCCTCATGGACCACCTTCCGGAGATCCTCGCCTTAAGGCCGGGCCTCGTCTGGCTCCAGTCAGGGATCACCCACTCCGCCTTTGAAAGGGCCCTGGAGGAGGCGGGCATCCCCGTAGTGGCCAACCGCTGCCTCATGGTGGAGCACAAGCGCCTCTTCCGGGGGGCCCTTCCCCTCTAGCCGTGGAGGCCTGGCAGAAAGCCCTCCTCGCCTGGTACCGGGAAAACGCCCGCCCCCTCCCCTGGCGGGGGGAGAAGGACCCCTACTGGATCCTGGTCTCCGAAGTCCTCTTGCAGCAGACCCGGGTGGAGCAGGCCATCCCCTACTACCGGCGTTTTCTGGAGCGGTTTCCTGCCCTAGAGGCCCTGCGGGCGGCTTCCTTAGAGGAGGTCCTCCGGGTTTGGCAGGGGGCGGGCTACTACCGCCGGGCGGAGCACCTCCACCGCCTGAGCCAGCAGGTGGTAGCCCTCCCCTCGAGCTACCGCGAGCTTTTGCGCCTCCCTGGCCTTGGGCCCTACACCGCGGCGGCGGTGGCCTCCATCGCCTTCGGGGAACGGGTGGCGGCGGTGGACGGGAACGTCCGGAGGGTCCTCTCCCGCCTCTTCGCCCGGGAAAGCCCCAAGGAGAAGGAGCTTTTCGCCCTCGCCCAGGGCCTCCTCCCCGAGGGCGTGGACCCGGGGGTGTGGAACCAGGCCCTCATGGAGCTCGGGGCGGTGGTCTGCCTGCCGAAAAACCCCCGCTGCCCCGAATGCCCCTAGCGGCCTTCTGCCGGGGCAAGGGGGATTGGGGGCGCTACCCCCTTCCCCGGAAGAGGAGGGCGCCCGAGGAGCGCCTTGTGGCCCTGGTTCTCTTGGGGCGGAAGGGCGTCCATTTGGAGCGCCTTCAGGGGCGCTTCCAGGGGCTTTACGGCGTGCCCCTTTTTCCCCCGGAGGAGCTTCCGCGGCGGGAAGCGGTCTTCGGGGTGCGCTCTTCCTCCTTGGGCGAGGTGCGCCACGCCCTTACCCACCGGAGGCTTCTTGTGGAGGTGCGGGGGGCCCTTTGGCTGGGAGAGGGGGAGGACCCTTGGAAGAGGCCCCTACCCAAGCTCATGGAGAAGGTGCTCCGCAAGGCGCTTCCCCTCCTTGCTCATGCGGGCGTAGTCCCCCTCCCGGACGCATAGGCCCACGGCGTAAAGCCCTTCCAGGCGCTTGAGACGGAAGGTCGCCTCCTCCCACTCCTCGGGGTGGAAGGCGTGGTAGCGCACCCGGTAGCCGGGGGTGGAGGGGGTTTCCGGCACCCCCCCTTCCCGTTCCACGAAGTGGAAGCCCAGGGCCTTAAGGGCTTCCCACAGGTCAGGGTAGCTCGCCTCGGAAAGCCTTCCTGCCTCCTCCACCACCCTGCCCAGGAAAAGCCTCGCCCCGAGGAAGCTTCCCACCGCGAGCACCACCTTTTCCGCCCGGGCCGGGGGGCCTTCCCAGGTCCTGACCCCCACCACCCGTTTCCCCTCCAACAGAAGCCCCGTGGCCGTGGCCTGGAAGAGGTGGAGGGGCCTAAGCCCTTCCAAAAGGTACTTGGCCCGGGCGTGGAAGGCCCAGACCCGTTCGTCCTGGGGGTCGTAGGCCTTTTCCAAGAGGCTTCCCGGCGGAAAGGGAGGCTGAGGGGGCAGGAAGGGCATCATCACCGCGTCCAGGCTCTGGGTGAGGAGGCCCACCCGCACCCCCTGTTGCGCGAGCCAAAAGGCGGCCTCGGCCCCGGAAAACCCTGCGCCCACGATGAGGACTTGGTACGCCGCCATACGCTAAAAGCCTAACCCCTGGGCCTCAAGGGCCCAGGGGAAAGCCTGGCGGGCCGTGAAGGACTCGAACCTCCAACCCCCGGTTTTGGAGACCGGTGCTCTGCCAGTTGAGCTAACGGCCCCCGCCAAGGAGGATCATAGCACACCCCTGGCGGGAAGGCCAAGCCTCACTCCACGGTCACGCTCTTGGCCAGGTTGCGGGGCTGGTCCACGTCCCGCCCCAGGAGCACGGCGATCTCGTAGGCGAGGAGCTGGAGGGGGACCACGCTCACGATGGGGGCGAGGAGGGGGTGGACCTCGGGGACGTAGATCACGTCCTGGGCGAGCCTCGGGATCTCCTCGTCCCCCTCGGTGGCGATGGCGATCACCTTCCCGCCCCGGGCCCGCACCTCCTGGATGTTGGAAAGGGTCTTCTCGTAAAGGGGGCCTTTGGTGGCGAGGACGACCACGGGGAGGTGCTCATCAATGAGGGCAATGGGCCCGTGCTTCATCTCCCCGGCGGGGTAGGCCTCGGCGTGGATGTAGCTGATCTCCTTGAGCTTCAAGGCCCCCTCGTAGGCGGTGGGGGCCTGGACGTGCCGCCCCAGGAAGAGGAAGTCCTGGGCCTGGTGGTACTTCTCGGCCACGTGGGCCACGAGGGGCCTTTTCTCCAAGACCTCTTCCACGAGCCTGGGAAGGCGGCGCATCTCCCGGAGGAGGCGTTGGGCCTCCTCGGGGGCGAGGGCGCCCCGGGCCCGGCCGAACCAGACGGCGAGGAGGGCCATGGCCGCGAGCATGGCCGTGTAGGCCTTGGTGGAGGCCACCCCGATCTCCGGCCCGGCGTGGATGTAGAGGACGTCCTCCACCTCCCGCGTCAGGGTGCTCCCCTTGGCGTTGATGACCCCGAGGGAGCGGGCCCCCTTGCGCTTGGCCTCCCTCAGGCCCTCCAGGGTGTCTATGGTCTCCCCCGACTGGCTGATGGCGAGGGCGAGGGTCCTCGAGTCCACCACGGGGTCGCGGTAGCGGTACTCGCTGGCCACGTCCCACTCGGTGGGGAGGCGGGCCAGGGTCTCCAGGAGGTACTTCCCGTAAAGCCCAGCGTAGCCCGCCGTTCCGCAGGCGATGACGTGGACCCGGTCCACCTCCCGTGGGTCCAGGGCGAGGCCGAGCTCCACGGTCCCCTCCTCCTCCCTCAGGCGCCCGCCCAGGGTGTTCTCCAGGACCCAGGGTTGCTCGTAGATCTCCTTCAGCATGTAGTGGGGGAAGCCCCCCTTCTCGGCGGCCTCCAGGGTCCAGTCCACCTCCACCGCCTCCCTCTGGACCGGCCTGCCCTCCAGGTCGGTGATCTCCACCCCTTCCCGGGTGAGGCGCACCACGTCCCCGTCGTGCAGGAAGATGACCCGGCGGGTGTAGGGGAGGAGGGCGGGCACGTCTGAGGCCAGGAAGTTCTCCCCCTCCCCCAGGCCCACCACCAAGGGGCTCACCGTGCGGGCGGCCACGATCTCCTCGTGGTCCTCGTGGGCCACCACCACGGCGTAGGCCCCGCGCACCGCCTTGAGGGCCTCCCGCAGGGCCTCAAGGAGGTCGCCTCGGTAGGTTTCCTCCAGGAGGTGGGCGAGGACCTCGGTGTCCGTCTCCGACCGGAAGCGGTGCCCCCGGGCCTGAAGGGCCTCCTTGAGCTCCAGGTAGTTCTCAAAGATGCCGTTGTGGATGAGGGCGATCCTCCCGTCCTCCGTGGTGTGAGGGTGGGCGTTGGGGTCCGTGGGGGCCCCGTGGGTGGCCCAGCGGGTGTGGCCGATGCCCAAGGCCCCCTGGAGGGGCGTCTTCCCCACGGCCTCCGCCAGGGAGGAGAGCTTCCCCGAGCGCTTCACCACCTTGAGGCCCTCCGGAGTCCGCACCGCGATGCCGGCGGAGTCGTACCCCCTATACTCCAGGCGCCGAAGCCCATCCAAAAGCACGTCCGTCGCGTTCCTAAAACCTACGTAGCCTACAATCCCGCACATATGGCCTCAAAAGGCCACCGGGAAGGGGCCGAAGCCCCCAAGGGCTGCGCCTTCTTCCCGGCGGTTTTCCTCTGGATACGCCCTGCCCCTCGGTTGTCCGCCCCTCGCGGGGCCGGCTTTCCCTCGGGGCTTTTCGCAGGCGGGCGGGGCGGGCACACCCCGGGCGGCATCCGCGGATCCCTCGATCTTTCCCGGCCGAAGCCGGTTATCCCCTTCGCGGGGTCCGCCACCTCGTGAGGCCAATGGCCCCCTGCGCTTCCCGCCTTCCACCGATGTGTCTTTCCGCCTCCCACCTCCCTCCCGGGGGGAGTATAGCAGAAACCTTAAGGCCCAACCGCTTGACAAGGGCGCGTGAGGTTTTTATGATAGCCCCGGATGCGGGGAAAAAGGGCTCCTTTTTGGGGGTTTTCCCCGCACCGGGCGGACCTGGGCGGAGAGGAAACGCGGCAACTCGCCCGTCTCGGGTTCCCGCCCACGACCCTTAAGGGGGTGTGAGGCATATGAAGAAAAGGCTGGTCACACTACTGGCAGGGCTCTTGACCGTCCTCTCCATGGGGTTCGGTCTGGCCCAGTTCTCCGACGTGCCCGCCGGGCACTGGGCCAAGGAGGCCGTGGAGGCTCTGGCGGCCAAGGGCATCATCCTGGGCTTCCCGGACGGCACCTTCCGGGGCAACGAGAACCTCACCCGCTACCAGGCGGCCCTCCTCATCTACCGGCTTTTGCAGCAGATTGAGGAGGAGCTGAAGGCCCAGGGCAAGTCCCCCACCATGGAGGCCCTGTCCGCCGAGGACCTCGAGGCCCTGAAGAACGCCGTCCAGGAGCTCGCCGCCGAGCTCGCCTCCCTGGGCGTGCGGGTCTCCGCCCTGGAGGACAGCGCCGCCACCAAGGAGGACATCGCCCGCCTCGAGGCGATGATCGCCGAGCTCAAGGCCCAGCCCATGCCTGAGCCCGGCATGGACCAGGCCGCCCTGAAGGACCTGGCCGACCGGGTGGAGGCTGCCTCCATCGCCGCCGACACCGCTTTGGCCCAGGCCCAGCAGCTCGCCGAGCGGCTGGACGCCCTGGCCCAGGACGTGGAGGGCGTGAAGGGCGACCTGGCCGGGCTTAGGAGCCAGGTGGAGGCCAACGCCGACGCCATCCAGGCCCTGAACGAGCTCGCCGTCCTCCTCAACCAGGATGTCTTGGCCCTGCAGGACCGGGCCACTGCCTTGGAGAAGGGGCTGGCGGACCTTCAGGGTGTGGACTTCAAGCAGTTTGCCACCAAGGAGGACGTGGCCGCGGTCCAGGAGTTCGCCGCCGCCCTCCGCTCCGACTTGGTGGGGCTCTCCGAGAAGGTGGCCAAGCTCGAGGGCCAGGTGGCGGAGCTCTCCAAGGTGCAGTACTCCATCAAGGGCTCCCTCTCCGCCACCTACGGCACGGCCACCAACACCGGCATCAACTTTGACATTGACCGCTTCTTCCCCGGGAACCAGGTCTCCTCGGGCTCCGGCCAGCAGGACTACGGTGCTGGTCCGCCTTACCGCAACCGGGTGGCCCAGCGCCGGGGCGACTTTGACCAGACCTTCACCGGGGGCTCCGCCACCCTCACCTTCGGGGTCAAGGTGGCCCAGCCCGGCACGAGCGGGGTGAACGTCTCCGAGGCCAGCGCCTCCCTCTCCGTGGACGCCTTCGGCTCCGGTAGCATTAACACCACCAACGCCTACCTCACCGACGCCAGCGTCAAGGGGAACGTGGACGGCCAGGCCTTCAGCGTGGTCTACAGCTCCAGCACCAGCTCCTTCAGCTTCAACGATTACCTCTTCGCCAACGACAAGGACAGCTACCCCGCCACCACCCGCCAGGGCATGGTGGCCACCTTCTCCGGCACCAAGTTCCCCCTCTCCCCCGAGGTCACCGTGGTGGCGGGCGTGGCCAATAATGAGGGGGCTGCTGCTACCCCCCCCGCCCCCGCTGTGCTCCAGGGCGGCTACTTCGGCATCCGCACCGCCTTCAAGCCGGTGGAGGGCTTCAGCCTGGCCCTGAACTACGCTGAGAACTACGGCAACCGCTCCGCCCTGGGCGTGGACGCGAGCCTGGCCCTGGGGCCGGTCAAGCTCAGCGGGCTCTTTGACACCTCCAAGACCTGGCCCACGGGCGGCCTGCAGAACTTCTTTGACAGCACCCTCGCCGACTGGGCCTACTACGTCAAGGGCGACCTCAGCCTGGGGCCCCTCTCCCTCTCCGCCAACTACCGGGCCATTGACCCGGCCTACGAGAACGGCGTGGCCGGGATGTCCTCCAACTACCACTACTTCTACTTCGGCGTGGGCGGGAACGGCAGCGCGCCCTTCGCCGCCGACAACAGGGGCTTCGGCGTGGACGCCAAGCTGAGCCTTGGCCTCCTGGGCGGCCTGGAGGTCCGGGGCTACTACGATGACTCCACGAACTACGCCGGTGCTCCCGCTACCGAGCAGGTCGCCTGGGGGGTGGGGGCCACCCTCAAGCTCTTCCGCGGCTTCGCCCTGAACCCCTTCTACAACCAGCTGACCGTGGGCGGGGTTGTGCAGCCGGGTAGCGGCGGCCTTGGGGCCTACGGGAACTACAACTACTACTTCTACAACATCCAGGATTCCCGCTACTCCACGAGCTTCGGCGTCAAGCTCACCCACGACGCCAAGGCCGAGGACGCTCTCGTCCCGGGCTTGAGCCTGGCTCTGGGCTACCAGAAGTTTGACGACGGCAGCGGCAACTACCCCTACGAGGACCTCCTGGCCTACGCCTCCTACCAGGGCAAGCTGGCCTTCCTCAGCCTCCAGCCCTACGTGCGCTACCACAGCTTCACCGATGCTAGCGCCAGCGCGGGCACCTACGACTACACCACCCTCAAGTACGGGGTGAAGGTGGCCACGGATCCCCTGGCCATCCCCTTGAAGCCCGGCCTGGAGGGGGTCTACGCCGCCCGCTCCACGGATATCACCCGTGGCTCCACCAACGATGCCCAGGAGACCTACTGGCGCGTGGGCCTCACCCTGAACGAGTTCCTGGCTCCCGGCGCCAGCGTGAAGGTGGGCTACGCCTCCTACCGCGGCACCAACGTGGTGGACCCCGCAGGGAGCTTCCTCACCCGGGGCTACGGCGACTACTCCCTGAGCGCCACCACCGACCGCCTCTTCACCTACCCCGGTGAGGTCCAGTTCCCCTGGAACCTCACCACTGGAGCAGGGAGCCAGTCTGGCGGCGTGGACGGCATCTACGTGGAGGCCAAGTACTACAGCTTCACCCTGGCCTACCTGGACGCCGTCCTCCTAGACGGTGCCAACACTGTCCAGTCCTACGGCCGGGCCTTCAAGGTGAGCTACGACCTGAAGTTCTAAGGCTCCTTAGGGCCTTCCCCCCCGCCCTTGGGCGGGGGGTTTTCCTTTGGGCTACACTAAAGGGATGACCTTCCGCTACCAAGGCCCAGAGCCCAAGGGGGACCAGCCCAAGGCCATACGGGAGCTCGTGGAGGCCCTTGGGGATGGGGAAAGGTTCGTCACCCTCCTGGGGGCCACGGGCACGGGGAAGACGGTGACCATGGCCAAGGTGATAGAGGCCCTGGGGCGGCCTGCTTTGGTCCTGGCCCCCAACAAGATCCTGGCCGCCCAGCTGGCGGCGGAGTTCCGGGAGCTCTTCCCGGAAAACGCCGTGGAGTACTTCATCAGCTACTACGACTACTACCAGCCTGAGGCCTATGTGCCGGGGAAGGACCTCTACATTGAGAAGGACGCCAGCATCAACCCCGAGATTGAGCGCCTGCGCCACTCCACCACCCGGAGCCTCCTCACCCGCAAGGACGTGGTGGTGGTGGCCTCGGTCTCGGCCATCTACGGCCTGGGGGACCCCAGGGAGTATAGGGCCAGGAACCTGGTGGTGGAAAGGGGGGCGGTCTACCCCCGGGAGGCCCTGTTGGAGAGGCTTCTGGAGCTGGGCTATACCCGGAATGACCTTGACCTCTCCCCGGGCCGGTTCCGGGCCAAGGGGGAGGTTTTGGAGGTTTTCCCCGCCTATGAGACCGAGCCCATCCGGGTGGAGCTCTTTGGCGACGAGGTAGA
The DNA here is from genome assembly GCF_001535545.1 of Thermus parvatiensis. Lineage (GTDB taxonomy): Bacteria > Deinococcota > Deinococci > Deinococcales > Thermaceae > Thermus > Thermus parvatiensis. The sequence continues at coordinate 228,347 of NZ_CP014141.1, forward strand.
GCGCATCACCCAGGTCCACCCCGTCACCGGGGAAAGGCTCAGGGAGCTTCCCGGATTCGTCCTCTTCCCCGCTACCCACTACCTAAGCCCGGAAGGGCTTGAGGAGATCCTGAAGGAAATAGAAAAGGAACTCTGGGAAAGGGTCCGCTACTTTGAGGAAAGGGGGGAGGTCCTCTACGCCCAGCGCCTCAAGGAGCGCACCCTTTACGACCTGGAGATGCTTAGGGTCATGGGCACCTGCCCGGGGGTGGAGAACTACGCCCGCTACTTCACCGGCAAAGCCCCGGGGGAACCTCCCTACACCCTCTTGGACTATTTCCCCGAGGACTTTCTGGTCCTCATCGACGAGTCCCACGTGACCGTGCCCCAGCTTCAGGGGATGTACCGGGGGGACTACGTGCGCAAGAAGACCCTGGTGGACTACGGCTTCCGCCTCCCCTCGGCTTTGGACAACCGGCCCCTTCGCTTTGAGGAGTTCCTGGAGCGGGTCCATCAGGTGGTTTTCGTCTCCGCAACCCCGGGGCCCTTTGAGCTAGAACATTCGGGCCGCGTGGTGGAGCAGATCATCCGCCCCACGGGGCTTTTGGACCCCCTGGTGGTGGTGAAGCCCACGGAGAACCAGATCCTGGACCTCATGGAGGGGATACGGGAAAGGGCGGCAAGGGGGGAGCGCACCCTGGTCACGGTCCTCACCGTGCGCATGGCCGAGGAGCTCACGAGCTTCCTGGTAGAGCACGGCATCCGCGCCCGCTACCTCCACCACGAGCTGGACGCCTTTGAGCGCCAGGCCCTGATCCGGGACCTAAGGCTTGGCCACTACGATTGCTTGGTGGGGATCAACCTCCTCCGCGAGGGGCTGGACATCCCTGAGGTCTCCTTGGTGGCCATTTTGGACGCGGACAAGGAGGGTTTCCTAAGGAGCGAAAGGAGCCTCATCCAGACCATCGGCCGGGCGGCTAGGAACGCCCGGGGTGAGGTCTGGCTCTACGCCGACCGGGTCTCCGAGGCCATGGAGCGGGCCATCCAGGAGACCAACCGCAGGAGGGCCATTCAGGAGGCCTACAACCGGGAGCACGGCATCGTCCCGGAGACCGTGCGCAAGGAGGTAAGGGCCATCATCCGCCCCGAGGGGTACGAGGAGGCCCCCTTAGGCGAGGAGCTGGAGACGGAGGACCTGCGGGAGCGGATTGCCGAGCTGGAGCTACAGATGTGGCAGGCGGCGGAGGCTTTGGACTTTGAGCGGGCGGCGAGGCTTAGGGACGAGCTTAGGGCCCTCGAGGCCCGCCTCCAGGGCGTGAGGACCCCCGAGCCCGTCCCCGGGGGGCGGCGGAAGCGGAAGAGGAGGTGAGGACCCCACCGCGGCTTTCGCTGCGGTGGGGGCCCTAAGGTGCGCCCTCAGGCGAGGAGGAGGAGGGGGTTTTCCAGGTAGAGGGCCACCCGCTCCAGGAGCCTTTGCCCCAGGGGGGGTTCCAGCCCCGAGGCGGCGAGGAGGCCTTCGGGGGAGAGGAAGAGGCTGGGCCTGCCGGTGTGGACCTCCTCCTCCCCGTAGAAGCAGAGAAGGCCCTCCCCTTCCTCCCCGCCCGCCTCCCGGAAGAGGGCGAGGAAGGCGGAGGAAGGCTTAAGCCCCCATACCTTTTCGCCCTCCACTTGGCCCACGAGGGGCTGCAAGGGGATTTCCAGCTCTACGAGGGCCCGCTCCGCGGCCCGGAGGAGGAAGGGGAGAAGGGTCTTCTCCACCCCGTGGACCCGCTGGAAGAGGGCCATGGCCTCCTCCAGGGCCTCGAGGGCCACCCGCCTGCGGTGGACGCGGAGGAGCGGGGAAGGGGCCACAGGGGCTGGGGCCGCCGCGATCCCCGCCTCCTCCTGCGCCTGGGGCAAAGGGGGAAGGGGTTCCGCGGCCGGGGGCGCCTCCTCCGGGGCTAGGGAAGGTTCCTCGGCGGGGAGGAGGTCTTCCTCCCAGGCCTCCTCCAGGAGGGCTTCCTCGGGCGGTCCCCCCTCCTCCCAGGCCTCGAGGAAAGCGGCCTCTGGCTCCTCTGCCAGGAGGACCTCTTCCTCCTCTAAGGAGAGGTCCAGCTCCACCTCGGGGAAGTCCAGCTCCTCTTCCTCCAGGGTGAGGGGCGAGGGGGTGGGCTCGGGCTCCTGGGGGATGACCTCGGCGAGGTCCACCCCTTCCCGGCCCAGGACCTCCTGGGCCCGCTTCAGCTCGTCCTCCCTGGGGGGCGGGGGCGGGGCCTCGGGCTGGGGGGGAAGGTCCACCTCCCCGGCCATGACCTTGGCCAGGTAGGCCAGGATGTCCCGCTCCAGGATGGTCCCGTCGGGGCCCGTGCCTTGGATCTGGCGCCAGTCAATCCCGTTCTCCTCGGCGAGGCGCCGGGCCAGGGGCGTGATTTTGGGTTCTTCCATCTTGGCCCTATGATAGCAGGGTGGAAGCGCGCTTCGCTGAGCTTTTGGCGGCGTACTGCCTCGAGGCCCAGCCCGGGGAGGTGGTCTTGGTGGAGGCGGAAACCCCGGCCCTCCCCCTTCTTCCCCACCTAAAGCGGGCCCTCCTGCGCCGGGGCGCTTACCCTCTCATCCGCCTGAGCTACCCCGGGGAGGAGCGGGATTTCCTCCTCTTCGGCGGGCGTTGGCTAGAGGAGGTCCCGGAGGCGGAGCTTGTCCTCTACCAGCGGGCGGATAAGTTTCTGCGCGTCCTCTCCGCAGAGAACCCCCTGGAGGCGGTTGCGGTGGACCCCGCCTTGGCCCTGCGCAGGCAGCGGGCTTGGCGCCCCCTCGCCGAGCTCCGCTTGGGGAAGCGCTGGGCCCTCACCCTCTACCCCACGGTGGGCTACGCCGTGGGGGCGGGGATGGGGACGGAGGAGTTCCGGGCCTATCTGCAGCGGGCCTTTTTCCTGGACCGGGAGGACCCCGTGGCCGCCTGGCAGGAGCTCTCCCGCTTCCAGGAGGGGCTTATCCGGAGGCTTTCCCAGGGCAAGGAGCTTCGCATCCGGGCTCCAGGTACCGACCTCCGCCTTTCCGTGGCGGGAAGGACCTGGGTGAACTCTGACGGGCGGCGCAACATGCCCTCGGGGGAGGTCTTCACCGGCCCCGTGGAGGACTCCGCCGAGGGGGAGGTGCGCTTCAACCTCCCCGCCTTCGTTGGGGGAAGGCGGGTGGAGGGGGTCTACCTGCGCTTCCAGGAAGGACAGGTGGTGGAGGCCAGGGCTGAGGTGGGGGAGGACTACTTGCGGGCGGCCTTGGCCACCGACGAGGGGGCCCGGCGGCTTGGGGAGGTGGGCATCGGCACCAACTTCGCCCTGGACCGGCCCACCGGCCTCGTCCTCCTGGACGAGAAGATGGGGGGCACGGTCCACCTGGCCCTGGGCCGGAGCTATCCCGAGACCGGGGGGAGGAACGAAAGCGCCCTGCACCTGGACCTGGTGCTTTCCCTCAAGGAGGGGGAGCTTCTCCTGGACGGGGAGCCCCTCCTGGTGGACGGGCGCTTCGTGGGCCTTCCCGTGCCCCATCCCTGGGAGGCCTAGAGGTCCTTGCGCTCAAAGACCAAGGCCGCCAAAAAGGCGAAGCCCAGGGTGTAGATGAAAAGGAGGGGAAGTCCCAGGCCGGCCGCCTCCGGCCGCAGGTGGAGGTCCAAATAGGTGGTGAGGAGGAAGGGGGTGAGGGCGGGGAAGGCCACCAGGAGGCGCATGAGGAGCAGGGTGGCCACGGCGGCCAGGGCGCTCGCCGTGGTGGAGAGGAAGACGGTCCCGTAGAGGAGGGCCAAGGAGGCGAGGGGAAGGAGCACGGCCCCGGCGAGGAGGTGGGCCCTCAGGAGCTCGGCGAGGGCCGCCTGGGGGCTCAGAAGCCCCGCCCCGGCGAACCCCCCTGCCCCCACCCCCGTGCCCCCGTAGAAGGGGCCCAGGCCGTGGGGCAGGCCGGCCAGGAGCCCTCCCAGGAAGCTCACCGCCAGGAGGACGAAGGGGTAGAGGAGGAGGGCTAAGAGCTTGGCCAGGAGGAGGAGGCTCCGGGGGAGGGGGCGGAGGAGGAGGCTTTTGAGGGTGCCCTGGGCCACCTCGCTTCCCAGGGCCTCGCTGGCGGCCATGACCACTAGGAACGGGAAGAGAAACTCCATGCCCGCCAAAAGGCTCAGGGCCACCACCTGCCAGCCCGAGGCCAGGACCAAGCCGTAGACCTCCTTGAGCCCGGGGGCCAACGCCCAGAGGAAGGGCAGGAGGAAGGCGGCCAGCAGGCCAAGCTGCACCGAGCGGAGCCGGAAGAGTTTATAGACCTCAAAGGAGAAGAGCCTAAGCATGCTTCACCCGCTCCTGGTAGTAGGCCATCAGGTCAAAGCGCTGGGGGTGTAGGGCCCGCACCCGGTAGCCCTCCTGCAAAAGGGCCTTTAGGGCTGCCTCGGGGTCTCCCTCAAAGACCAACGCCCTCCCCTGGAGCCGCGCGGAGCGCACCTGGGGCAGGGTTTTGAGGAGGGCTAAGGCGCCCTCCGGGGGGTCGGCCTCGAGGCGGTAGGCCTCCTTGCCCGAAAGGGCCACCTCGTCCAGAAGCCGCCCGCCCCCCAGGATCCCCACCTTGTGGGCGTACTGGGCCACCTCCTGCAGGTGGTGGGTGGAGAGGAGGACCGCCACCCCCTCCTGGGCCAGTTCCCGCAGGAGGCCGTGGACCAGGGCCACCCCCTCGGGGTCCAGGCCGCTGGTGGGTTCATCCAGCACCAGCACCTTGGGCCTGGGCAGGATGGCCGCCGCCAGGCCCAGGCGTTGCCGCTGGCCCAGGGAGTAGCTTGCCACCTTCTGGTCGGCCACCGCCAGAAGCCGCAACCGGGCCAGGACCTCCCCCAGCCGGCCCTCCTCCCGCACCCCCGCCAGGTGGGCGTGCATCCTGAGGTTCTCCCGGCCGGTGAGGTAGGGGTAGAAGGCCGCGGGGGCCTCCACCACCGCCCCCAGGTGGCGCCGGGCCCCAGGGTTTTTGTGCACGTCCTCCCCCAGGACCAGGGCCCGGCCTGCCGTGGGGAAGGCCAGGCCGGTCACCAGGCGGATCAGGGTGGTCTTGCCCGAGCCGTTGGGGCCCGCCAGGGCGTAGACCTCCCCCGGGCGCACGGCGAGGCTTACCCCCTCGAGGATGGGCTTGCGGCCGTAGCGCTTGCCGATGCCCTCTAGCCTAAGGGCTTCCATGGGTGCTATACTACTTAAGCCCCCGGTCCAGCGCGGCGGGCCAGGCGTGAACCGGGTCAGGTCCGGAAGGAAGCAGCCCTAAGCGCCTTGGTCCGGGCGCCGCTGGGAAGCCGGGGGCGCTTCCTTGGCGATTCCCCTTTGGATCAGGTCTGCCACTGCCTCCGAGGTGTAGCCCGCCTCGAGGAGGACCTCCCGCGTGTGCTCCCCAAGAAGGGGCGGGGGAAGGCCCGGCCCCGCGGGGGTCCGGGAGAGGAAGCGCAAGGGGTTGGCCAGGGTGGGAAGGGTGCCCAGGAGAGGGTGGGGGAGGGTCCAGACCGCTCCCCGGGCCTCGGCCTGGGGGTCCTGGAAGGCCTCCTTCAGGTCGTTCACGGGGGCGGCGGGGACGCCCACCTCCTTGAGTTTTTCCAGCCAGTAGGCCCGGGGGCGGGCTTGGAGCGTTTGGGAAAGGGCTTCCACCACCGCCTCCCGGTGGGCCACGCGCTCGGCGTTTGTGGGGAAGCGCTCTGCAAGCCAGGGAAGGCCCACGGCCTGGCAGAGCCTTACAAACTGCTCGTCGTTGCCCACCGCCAAGACGAGCCAGCCGTCCTCTGCGGGGAAGGCCCCGTAGGGGACGATCTGGGCGTGGGCGTTCCCCAGCCGCCTTGGGGGCCTCCCGGTGAGGAGGTAGCTTTCCCCCAGGTTGGCCAGGGCGAAGAGGCCCACGTCAAAAAGGGAGAGGTCGATGTGCTGGCCCAGGCCGCTTTGCTCCCGCTCGTAAAGGGCGGAGAGCACCGCCACCGCCCCCATCATCCCCGTCATCACGTCGATCCAGGCCACCCCCACCTTCATGGGGGGGCCTTCGGGCTCCCCGGTCACGGACATGATGCCGGTGTAGCCCTGTAAGGCGGCGTCGTAGCCGGGTTCCTTGGCCCTAGGCCCGGTGTGGCCGAAGCCGGTGATGGAGAGGTAAATGAGGCGGGGGTTTAGGGGCTTTAGGCTCTCGTAGTCCAGGCCGAAGCGCCTGAGGTCCCCGGTCTTGAAGTTCTCCACCAGGACGTCCGCCTTCTGGGCGAGGCGGCGCACCACCTCCTGGCCCTCCTTGGCCTTCAGGTCCAAGGCCAGGCTTCGCTTGCCCCGGTTCACCGCCAGGAAGTAGGCGCTTTCCCCCTGGACGAAGGGCGGGCCCCAGCCCCGGGTTTCGTCCCCCCAAGGGGGCTCCACCTTGGTGACCTCGGCCCCCAGGTCGGCCAGGATCATGGTGCAAAGGGGCCCAGCCAGGACCCGGGAGAGGTCCAGGACCTTGAGGCCGGAAAGGGGCTTCATAGGGGCATCTTACGCCGGTATAGTGGGGGGGTGGGCCGCTTCCTCCGGCACGCCTTGGCGCTTGCGGTGCTCCTTGCCGTCCTCCTCCCCTTCCTCTGGATGGCCTACGCCGCTTTCATGCCCAAGGAGGCGGTCTACTCTGGGGAGATCTTTTCCAAGGTCGGCTTCAGCCTGGAGAATGTGCGGGGTTTGGCCAAGGAGGGCTTCTGGGAGCGGCTCCTCTTCTCCTTGGGCCTTTCCTCCACCGTGGTCTTCCTGCAGCTCCTTACCGGCCTTTTGGCGGCCTACGCCCTGAGGGCGGGCCTGGGGCTTCTCCCCTTTTACCTGGTGCTCATGGCGGTGCCCACCGAGCTTCTGCTGGTGCCCCTTTACGGGGTCCTGAAGAACCTTGCCCTGCTGGAGACCTTCTGGGCCCTGCTTCTGCCCTTCGCCGCGAGCCCCTTCGTCATCTACCTCGTTTACCAGGGCATGCGGGCCGTACCCGAGGAGCTTCTGGAGGCGGCCAAGCTGGACGGGGCCGGGCACCGGGTCCTCCTTTTCCGCATCCTCCTCCCCTTGGTGCGCCCCACCCTGGTGGCGGCCGGGGTTTTGGCCTTCGCCGCCCACTGGAACCTGGTCCTTTACCCCCGGGTGGTGGTCTCCGACCCGGGGCTTTGGACGCTCCAGACCTGGCTCACAGACCTGCAGCGCAAGTACCCCACGGACTGGGGCCTCCTCTCGGCGGCGGCCCTTTTCAGCGTTCTCCCCATCGCCCTCCTCTACCTCCTCTTTGAACGGCGGGTGGTGGCCACCTTTGAGGAGGGGCTGAAAGGGTAGCTGCACGGATACCCTGAGGGCTTAGGGAAAGGGGGTGAAGGCTGTGCGCGCCCTAGGCCTGGCGTTCGTCCTTTCCGGGTGCCTCCCCGTGGCTATGCTGCGGCCCCCGGAGCCCGCCCGCGGGGCGGGGTTCTCCCTGGGGGCAACCCTGATGACGAACCCCTTTGGCGGCCGGTCGCCCGCCCTCCTTCTGCCCTACCTGGCTTACCAGCTCTCTGGGAGGTCTACGGTGGGGAGGGGATCGGGGAGGTGGGGCTTCTCGGAGGGTTTGATTCGGGGGTGCTCCTCAGCCTCTCCGCTGCCTGGCGGTTTGGAACCGCCCCCTAAGCGCCTTTAGCCTTTCCCGCACCCGCTCCTCCCACCCTTCCCCCGTGGCCTCGAAGAGGGTGAGGCCCTCCAGGCCTTCGGGAAGGTACGTTTGGGCGAAGCTACCCTCCTTATCCTCGTGGTAATAGGCGTACCCCTCCCCGTGCCCCAGGGCGCGGGCGAGGCCGGTGGGGGCGTTTCTCAGGTTCAGGGGGACCTCGGCCTCGGGGTGGGCCTTGGCCGCCTCCTGGGCCCTTTTCCAGGCGGCGTAGAGGCTGTTGCTCTTGGGGGCTAAGGCCAGGTAGACCGTCGCCTCCACCAGGGCGAGCTCCCCTTCTGGGCTTCCCAGGGCCTCGTAGGCCTCCTTGGCGGCCACGGCGAGGCGGAGGGCCAGGGGATCGGCGAGGCCCACGTCCTCCACCGCCACCCGGATGAGCCTGCGGGCCAGGTAGCGGGGGTCGGCCCCGCCCTGAAGGAGCCTCGCCAGGTAATAGAGGGCGGCGTCCACGTGGCTTCCCCGGATGGACTTGTGGAGGGCGGAGACCAGGTCGTAAAACCGGTCCCCCTCCCGGTCCATGCCGAAGCGCTCTGCCCCCAGGGCCTCCCGCACGCTCCCTAGGTCCACCCGGCCGAAGCTTGCGGCGAGCTCCAAGGTGTTCAGGGCAAAGCGGGCGTCGCCCCCGGCCGCCTGGGCGAGAACCCTGAGGGCCTCCTCCTCGTAGGGCGTGCCGGGAAGGCCCCTTGGGTCCTCGAGGGCCCGCTTGAGGAGGGCGAGGAGGTCGGCCTCCCCCAGGGGCCTTAAGGGGAAGAGGCGGAGGCGGGAGCGGAGGGCGGGGACGAGGGCGAAGGCGGGGTTTTCCGCCGTGGCCCCGATGAGGGTGAGGAGGCCCGACTCCAGGTGGGGCAGAAGGGCGTCCTGCTGGGCCTTGTTGAAGCGGTGGATCTCGTCCAGGAAGAGGACAAGACCCCCCTTCGCCTTGGCCTCCTCCACGGCCTGGCGTACCTCTTTAAGCCCCGCCTCCACCGCGGAGAGCCTTAGGAAGGGCCTTCCCACCCCCTCGGCGAGGAGCCTCGCCAGGGTGGTCTTACCCGTGCCCGGGGGGCCGAAGAGGACCATGGAGGAAAGCCGCCTTGCCTCCAGCATCCGCCTTAGAAGCCCCTTGGGGCCGGTGAGGTGGGGCTGGCCCAGGACCTCGTCTAAGCTTCGGGGCCTGAGGCGCTCGGCCAGGGGTTCCACTTCCCCCATGGTAAAGGGCCTGTGGTAGGCTTGGGGAGAATGTGGGCCCTATTTCTCTTGCCGTGGGGGTCTTTCCTCCTTGGCCTCCTCCCCCTGGCCGTGGCGGACCCCGTGGGGACGGCGGGGTGGGGCGCTCTTCTCGCCGCCTTACTCCTTGCCGCCGTGGCGAGCCTCTACTCCCGCTTCCCCGTGGCCTTCCCCGTCCAGCTCGCCCTGGTGCTGGGGCTCAGCCTTCTGGCCTTTGAGCGCGCCCTGGAAGGCGCCCTGCGCCTGGTGGGGTCTGACCCCCCCGGCTACGCCGCCCTTGGGGGGGTGCTCGGGGCTTTGGCCCTGGGGGTGGCCTTCTTCCTGGGGACGGGGCGGGAGGCCCCCCTCCTTCCCCCCCTGCCGGGGGTGGGGGAGCGGGAGGACCTCCTGCGCCTCGCCGGGGCCCTGGAGGGGCTCGCCTTAAGGCGGCCCTTGGTCCTCGTCTACCTGGCCACGGAGGCCCCGCCCGAGAGGCTGGAGGCGGAGCTCAGGCGGGGGGATCTGGCCTTTAGGCTTCGGGGGGGGTACCTCCTCGTCCTCCAGGGGGGCCGCCCCGAGGACGCCCTGGGCCTCCTCAAGCGGCTCCAGGCCCGGTTTCCCCTCTCGGCCTACGCGGTGGAGCGCTGGCGGGGGGGAGCTTTGAGAAGGTGCTCGCCCGCCTCGAGGCCGAGGCCCTCCTCCAGTCCTGAAGCGGTGTAGCCTCCTCGTCCCTACACCCACAAGGGGTGTACGGGTCTGCCCCCTAGAGCCCCCGGCTTCCCTCGGGCTTCCCCTACCCTGGGGCTTAAGGAGGTGGACCATGGAGCAGGGGAAAGCCATCAGCGAGGCCTGGAAAGAGGCCCTGGAAACCTACGGAGAGCGCGAAGAGGAGTAGTCCTAAAGGTGCCCGGGGGCGGGGAAGCCGCCCCCGATTTTCCTTTACCGCCCCACCGGGCGCTTCCTCCGGGGGGGTCCAGGACCGCCCAATCTCCATGGGTGCACCAATCCCCCCACTCTACCACGGGAAGGCCCTTAGGATAAGGGCATGCGGGTGGCGACCTTCTCCCTGGTGGCCCAAGACCCCAAGACCGGGGACCTGGGCGTGGCCGTGGCCAGCAAGTTCCTGGCGGTGGGGGCGGTGGTCCCCTTCGCCGAGGCGGGGGTGGGGGCCATCGCCACCCAGTCCTACGCCAACCCCCGCTACGGGCCCCAGGGTCTCGCCCTCCTCCGCCAGGGGGCAAGCCCGGAAGGGGTCCTCGAGGCCTTCCGCCGCACCGACCCCGATCTGGAGAAACGCCAGTTCGGCCTGGTGGCGGCCACGGGGGAGAGCCTCACCTTCACCGGGGCCGAGTGCCACCCCTGGGCCGGGGGGTGGCGGGTAAGGGCTTCGCCGCCCAGGGGAACCTCCTTTCGGGGGCGAGGTGGTGGAGGCCATGGTGGAGACCTTCCTCACCGCCAAGGCCCCGTTTCCCGAGCGGCTCCTCCTCGCCCTGAAGGCGGGGGAGAAGGCGGGGGGGACAGGCGGGGGAAACAGTCCGCCGCCCTCCTGGTGGTGGGGGAGGGAAAGGGGTACGGGGGGCTTTGGGACCGGTACGTGGACCTCCGCGTGGACGACCACCCCGAGCCCATAGACGAGCTCTTCCGGCTCCTCTCCCTCCACCGCCTCCTCTTTGAACGGCCTAAGGAGCGCCGCCCCCTCACCGAGGAGGAGGTGCGCTTTTTCCAGGGGGTGCTCGGGCGCCTCGGGCTTTACGCCGGGGAGGCGCACGGGGTTTTTGACGAGGCCACGGAGCGCGCCTTTTTGGCCCTGATTGGCATGGAGAACCTGGAGGAGCGCTACCAAGGCGGGCCCGAGGTGGACGAGGCCACCCTAAGCTACCTCAAGGGGAGGTACGGATGGAGCTAGGGGCCGGGGGCGTGGTCTTCAACGCCAAACGGGAGGTCCTCCTCCTTCGCGACCGCATGGGCTTCTGGGTCTTCCCCAAGGGCCACCCGGAGCCGGGGGAGAGCCTGGAGGAGGCGGCGGTGCGGGAGGTCTGGGAGGAGACGGGGATTAGGGCCGAGGTCCTCCTTCCCCTCTACCCCACCCGCTACGTCAACCCCAAGGGGGTGGAGCGGGAGGTGCACTGGTTCCTCATGCGGGGGAGGGGGCGCCCCGCCTGGAGGAGGGCATGACCGGGACGGGCTGGTTTTCCCCCGAGGAGGCCCGCACCCTCCTTGCCTTCCCCGAGGACCTGGGGCTTTTGGAGGTGGCCCTTGAGCGTCTACCGCTTTGAGGACAAGACCCCTGCGGTCCACCCCACGGCCTTCATCGCCCCCGGGGCCTACGTGGTGGGGGCGGTGGAGGTGGGGAAGGGGCCTCCATCTGGTTTGGGGCGGTGGTCCGGGGGGACCTGGAAAGGGTGGTGGTGGGCCCCGGGACCAACGTCCAGGACGGGGCCGTGCTCCACGCCGACCCTGGGTTTCCCTGCCTTTTGGGCCCCGGGGTCACCGTGGGCCACCGGGCGGTGGTCCACGGGGCGGTGGTGGAGGAAGGGGCCCTCGTGGGCATGGGGGCGGTGGTGCTGAACGGGGCGAGGATCGGCAAAAACGCCGTGGTGGGCGCGGGGGCGGTGGTACCGCCGGGTATGGAGGTGCCCGAGGGGAGGCTCGCCCTCGGGGTCCCGGCCCGGGTGGTTCGCCCCGTGGATCCTCCCGGGAATGCCCCCCGCTACCGGGCCCTTGCCGAACGCTACCGGAAGGCCCTCTTCCCCGTGGCGCCCCCACGGCGCTACCGCCTCACCCTGAGGGGTCAGGACGCCCTGAACCCCTTCAGCGAGGTGCACCTTCGGCTCAAGCGCACGCGGCGGGAGGCCCTCGAGGTCCTCAGGCGGGCGGCCCAGGGCTTTCCCCTGGACCCGGAGGAGGCCTTGCCCCTTCTGGCGGAGGGGCTCCTCGCTCCCGAGTGAGCCCGGGGCCACAGAGCGGGGGGCAAGAAAGGGGCAGCATGGAGCGCAAGATGGTGGAGCTTGAAGACACGGGCTTGACCTTCGCGACCGAGGTGGATCTGGAGCGCCTTCAGGCCCTGGCTGCCGAGTGGCTCCAGGTCATCGGGGAAGACCCCGGCCGCGAGGGGCTTTTGAAGACGCCGGAGCGGGTGGCCAAGGCCTGGGCCTTCCTCACCCGGGGCTACCGGCAGCGCCTGGAGGAGGTGGTGGGCGGCGCCGTTTTCCCCGCGGAGGGGAGCGAGATGGTGGTGGTGAAGGGCGTGGAGTTCTACTCCATGTGCGAGCACCACCTCCTTCCCTTCTTCGGCAAGGTCCACATCGGCTACATCCCCGACGGGAAGATCCTGGGCCTCTCCAAGTTCGCCCGCATCGTGGACATGTTCGCCCGCAGGCTCCAGGTGCAGGAGCGCCTCGCGGTCCAGATCGCCGAGGCCATCCAGGAGGTTCTGGAGCCCCAGGGGGTGGGGGTGGTGGTGGAAGGGGTCCACCTCTGCATGATGATGCGGGGGGTGGAGAAGCAGCACTCCCGCACCGTGACGAGCGCCATGCTGGGGGTCTTCCGGGAGAACCAGAAGACCCGGGAGGAGTTTTTGAGCCACCTCAGGGACGGGACGGCCTAAGGCCCCGCCCGGTCAACGCTCCGCCGCCAGGGCCTTCTTCTGGGCCTCCTCGAGGGCCACCCTGGGCTTTACCCCCTGCTTGAGGCTTCTCTCCAGGGCCTCCTCCAGGTAGCCGTACCAGACCACCATCTCCGGGTCTTGGCTCCAGGGACGGGCCACCTCCACCTGGGCGAAAACCGCGCGCCGCTCGGGGTCCTGGAGGAAGTCCTTAAGCTCCGCCTCCGCCGCCCGCCTCAAGGGCAGGTACCAGGTGGTGCGCACCCAGTCCGCCTGGCGCTTGGGTTCCAGGAAGTGGCGCCAGAAGGCCACCGCCCCCCGGGCCTCCTCGGGGCCCGCCCCCTTGAGGACCACGAGGACCGCCCCCGAAAGCGGAACGGCCCCGTCCGCAACGCGGGGCAAGGGGGCGTACCCCACCTGGAAGGGCAGGGCGGTCTGGGCCAGGACCACAGGGAGGGCCGTGGTGGGGCCGATCCCCATGAAGGCCTTGGTCCTGAGGAAGTCGGCCACGGCGAACTGGGCCTCTGCCAGGTTCCTGGCCTGGGCGTGCCCCTTCTGCACCATGCGGTAAAGCATCTCCAAGGCCTCCACCGCCTCCTTGGAGGTGAAGGCGGGAAGCCCGTCCTTCACCAGGCTTCCCCCCAGGCTCATGACGATGGCGTTGAAGCTCCACACGTCGGTGGCGATCACCATCCCCTTGGCGGTGCGGCTGGTGAGCGCCTCCGCCGCCCGCTCCACCTCGGCCCAGGTCCTGGGGGCTTGAGCCCCTTGGCGCGGAAGGCGTCTTTGTTGTAGTAGAGGGCGGGGACCGAGACCCCGAGGGGAAGGCCGTAGGTCCTTCCCTGCACCTGGCCCGCCTTGAGGGGCGCGGGGTAGAGGTCCTGGGGCAGGTCCTGGAGGTAGGCGTCCAGGGGAAGGGCGAGCCCCTCCTTGGCGAGGCGGGGCAGGAAGGAGAGCTCGGCGTGGAAGAGGGCAGGCGGCCTTCCGGAGCGCAAGGCCGCGAGGAGCTTCACCCCGGCCTCGCGGTAGTCCCCCACGTACCGGGCCTCGAGCCGGTAGGCGTTCTGGCCCGCGTTGAAGGAGCGGATCGCCTCCTCCAGGACCCGGTCGCCGGGGGGGCCTGCGGTGTGCCAGAAGGGGATGACCGTCTGGGCCAAGGCCAGGGAAAGAACGGGCAGAAGGGCGGGAAGTCCCCTCATGCCCCTAAGCCTACCGGGAAACGGGTGAGAGGTCTGAAAGGGGGAGGGAAAGGCCCTTGAGGAAGGGGGCCGCCCGGGCCCTCAGCTCCTCCCGGGCCGAAAGGAAGAGGCGGCGCACCTTTGGCCCCGGAAAGCCGGGGCCGAGGAGCTCCTGGGGGAGGCCGGGGTCCAGGAAGAGGAGCTTCCTCGCCTCGTGGACGAGCCGGGTGAGGTGGCGGAAGGCCTCCACGGGGTCCTCGGGGCTTTGACCCAGGAGGGCGGAAAGCCGCCCGTAGCCCGCCTTGGCCTCCTCCAGGGGGAAGGCCCTGAGGACCTCCTCCTTTCCCCCGAGAAGCTCCCCTTGGAAGCAGGTGGCGGCGAGGCCGTAGAAGCCGAGGAGCTCCCGGGTGGCCTCGAGGTCCACCCCGACCCCCAGATAGACCCCGCTCTGTAGCCCCCCGTAGCCCAAAAGGGCCATCTCCCGCCGGAACCTTTCCCTCTCCCCCCGCTCCTTGGGCCCCTCGGGAAGGACGAGGAGGAAGCGCCCGTCCCACGGGGGAGGGCGCCGTAGAGGCGGCGGCGCACCTGCTGTACCTGCCAGTAGACCCGGTCGGAGAGGGCGTAGTAGGCGGCCCGCCCCTCCCGCTTGGGCACCACCCAGCCCCGCTTGGCGCTCCGGGAAAGCGCCGCCCGCACCGCCATCTCCGAGAAGCCCAGGGCGGCCATCATGGCCACGAGGTCCCGCACCCGGGCCGCCCGTTCCGGGTAGACGTACTCCACGAACAGGGTGAAGATGGTGGACCTGGCCCGCATGCCCTAGAAGACAGGCTCAAGCCGCCTTTCCCGGTACTCCCTGAGGGCCCCCTCCAGGAAGGCGGCGAGGGGCATCGTCCCCAGGTTGCCCTTCTTCCGGCGGCGCACGCTCACCGCTCCTTCGGCCTTCTCCCGCTCCCCCACCACGAGGACGTAGGGCACCTTCTGCACCTCGGCGTCCCGGATCCGGGCCTGCATCCTCTCGGGCCGGGTGTCGGCCTCGGCCCGTAGGCCCGCCTCCTTGAGCCTACCCGCCACCTCCCGGGCGTAGTCCTCCTGCTTCTCGGACACGGGGACCACCACCGCCTGCACCGGGGCGAGCCACAGGGGGAAGTCCCCGGCGAAGTGCTCAATGAGGATGCCGATGAAGCGCTCCAAGGACCCGAAGGGAGCGCGGTGGATCATGACGGGGCGGTGCTCCTCCCCGTCTTTGCCCACGTAGGTCAGCCCGAAGCGCTCGGGCAGGTTGTAGTCCACCTGGATGGTGCCGAGCTGCCACTCCCGCCCCAGGGCGTCCTTCACCACGAAGTCCAGCTTGGGGCCGTAGAAGGCGGCGTCCCCCTCCTCCACCGTGTACCGGAGCCCGGCCTCGGCCGCGGCCTCCTCAATCTGCCTTTCCGCCAGGGCCCACTTGGCCTCGTCCCCCACGTACTTGTCGCTTCTCGGGTCCCGCACCCCGATCCGGGCCCGGTAGTCCTTAAGCCCCAAGGTGGCGAAGACCTTAAGGACCAGGTCCAAGACCCCCAGGAACTCCCCCTTCACCTCCTCGGGGGTGCAGAAGATGTGGGCGTCGTCCTGGGTGAAGCCCCGGACCCGGGTGAGGCCCAAAAGCTCCCCCGCCTTCTCGTAGCGGTAGACGGTGCCGAACTCGGCAAGCCTTAGGGGAAGCTCCCGGTAGGAGCGCTTCCGGTAGGCGTAGATCCTGATGTGGTGGGGGCAGTTCATGGGCTTGAGGAGGTACGCCTCCTCCTCGCCCCGCTCCTTGAAGCTGATGGGGGGGAACTGGCTTTCCGCGTAGTAGGGGTAGTGGCCGCTGGTCTTGTAGAGCTCTAGGCTCCCGATGTGGGGCGTGGTCACGAGCTGGTAGCCCCGCCTCACCTGCTCCTCCCGCATGAAGGCCATGAGCTCCTCCCGGACCACGTTTCCCTTGGGAAGCCAAAGCACAAGCCCCTTCCCCACCATAGGGTCGATGAGGAAAAGCTCCAGCTCCCGCCCAAGCCGCCGGTGGTCCCGCTTCTTGGCCTCCTCCAGCTGCCAGAGGTACTCCTTAAGCTCCTCGGCGGTGCGGAAGGCCACCCCGTAGACCCGCTGCAGCATGGGCCTTTTCTCATCCCCCCGCCAGTAGGCCCCCGCCACGTGGGTGAGCTTGAAGTGGGGGGGGATGCGGCCCGTGGAGGGGACGTGGGGGCCGCGGCAGAGGTCGGTGAAGCCATAGGCCTCGTCCCCCTGCTGGTAGAAGCTGATCTCCTCCCCCTCGGGGATCTCCAGGATGAGCTCCGTCTTGTAGGGGTCCTTTCCCCGGTAGCGGGCGAGGGCCTCCTCCCGGGAGAGGACGAAGCGCTTTAGGGGGAGGTCCCGCTTGAGGATCTCCCGCATCTTCGCCTCTATGGCGGGCAGGTCCTCGTCGGAGAGGGGCTCGGGGGCTTCTATGTCATAGTAGAAGCCCTTTTCTATCACCGGTCCCACCCCGAGCTTCACGCTTTCCGGATCGTAGCCCTTCTCCCGGAAGAACTCCTTCACCGCCTGGGCCAGGACGTGGGCCAGGGTGTGGCGGAAGAGGGTCTGGAACTCGGGGTCCTTCTCCGTGAGGAGGCGCACCTTCGCCCCCTGGGGAAGGGGCTTTAGGAGGTCGTAGAGCTCCCCGTCCACGATGGCCCCCACCGCCCGCCTCTCCCAGCCCTCCCCGAGGGCCCGGGCCACGTCCTTCGCCGTGGCCCCCTCGGGGAGCTCCAGGGGCTTGCCGTCCGGCAGGTAGACCGTCATGCCCTCTACTATACGGGCATTTACCCGGCTTCGCCCTTGCTTCAGGCCTCGTTCAGGCCTCCCGTGCTCCCCCTGACCCTGGCCTGACGGGGCCGGGGCAACTTGGAGAAAGGGGGTGAAACGCGTGGCCCAAGTGCGGAAAGAGAAGGCTAAAGGGAAGCCTTAAGACACGGGCCGACCGGCTTGACATGAGGGAGGGGTGTGCGTAAGATTAGCCTCGGATGCCGCGCGAGAAGGGCTTCAAGGCAAGCGGGTCCGGCCCGCGCGGCGCCGGAGCCGGGAAGGGCAACGGCGGAAACCTTCCCGGAGCACGCAGAGAAAGGGAGGTAAGGAGGCTATGAAGGGAAACAGGCTAAAGACGTTGGGTTTCGCCCTTGCGGGCGGCCTGGCCCTGCTCTTCGCGGGGTGCGGGCAGCAGGCCGGCACCGGCGGCGGTGGTGGGGGCGGCGGCACGGGCAATGTGACCAGCGTGGGCATCACCCTGCCTAGAGCGGGCGCCCTGCAGGGCACGGTGAACATCGGGGTCAACGTCAACGAGGGGGCCCAGGTCAAGACCATCGTGGCCAAGGTGGACGGCCAGCAGGTGAACCAGATCACCGTGCAGGGGCTCCGTCCCCAGGCGCTTCAGTACACCATCTCCATCAACACCGCCCAGCTTGACCCCACCACCAACCAGCCCAAGTTCCTGAACGGTACCCACACCCTCACGGTGGAGGTCACCGACGTCAACAACAACACCAAGAGCGCCAGCACCCAGGTGACCTTCCTGAACAAGGACTACGTCCGTGGCCTCATCGTGAGCCAGACGGACAACCCCAAGGCCCCGGTGACCGTGGGGAGCACCAAGTGGTACGGGAACGGGGACGTCTACGTGACCGTGGACATCGTCAACTACTCCGGGGCGACCTACACCATTTCCGGTACTTCTTCCCCCTTCACCCTGAGCGCTTCCGGCGGCGCTGGGGGTAGCCTTACGTCCACCAACATTAACATTACCGTAACTGGTACTCGTGCGAGCGCCGTGCCCGTTTCGGGCCAGCCCCAGCTGAAGTTCGCCAAGTCCAGCAATTCTTCGGTAAGCGGTTCGGTCACGGTTCAAGTTGCCTCGGGACCTTCCGTTACCTTTGGTCTGGACAACGTGCACCCCAACGGTGGCGACATTGAGGCCCGCAGGCCTCTAGTGGACTTTGACTTTGATACCCCCTCCAACCTCTCCCTGAGCTACTTCAACTCCCAGACCCTCTTCCGGGGCACCGGTGCTACCGATGGCGGTGTCGGAGGCATAGTCTACACCGTCAAGTTCGTGCCTTCTTCGGGCGTGGGGGCTTAGGTCACCGCGACCCTGCCTGGCGATCCTTCCGCCGGGGTGACGGTGAGCGGGCTGACCAACGGCATGCAGTACAACCTCCAGCTCGTCGCGGTGGAAGACGCCCTGGGCAACAAGAACGCGCCCGCATCCCCCATCGTCACCTACAACAACCTCACCCTCGCGGACGCCACCATCACGCTGAGCGGCGTGAGCGTGAGCAACACCAACCCCTCGGCTGGTAACAACTTCACTGTTTCGGCCACCGCTTCCGGCGGGGTGGGGAGCACCACCACGCGGGTGGCCCTGAAGCTCGGGACGAACCTGGTGGACTACGGCCTGGTCGGGTCCGTGAAGGCGCTGGCCGGGGCCCAGTACGTGGTCTACGCTGTGGACAGCGCGGGCAACTACGCTGTGAAGGACCTCGGGGTCACCGTGAGCCAGCCCGCTTCCGACAAGACCGCTCCGAGCGTCACCTTGAACCTGCCTAGCACGGCCACGCCTACCGGGAGCATCACGATCGCCGGCTCCGTTTCCGACGACGTGACGGCTGCGGGCTCCATCAGCGTGAGTGGTTACTGGAGCCAGGCCACGGTGGGCGGGTACACCTGGTTCCGTTACACGGTGGCGGTTGCCAACAGCAGTGGTACGCTGTCCGGTTCTGCCACGGCGCCCAACTACGTCGGCTCCCACACCATCCTGGTGACGGCCCAGGACGGCGTCAGCAACCTGGGCTTCGCCACCGGCACGGTGAACGTGCAGTAGCCGTCAAGTTGCCTCCCGGAGGGGGTTCGGCCCCCTCCGGGGGTCTTTTGCCACGGCCTACCCCTCCTCGGGAAGCCTCCTCCCGGCGTAGAGGGGCAGGGCGTAGAGGCCCGCCGCCAGGAGGAAGAGGGCGGGAAACCCCAGGCGGTCCGCCAGGTAGTCGGGGGTCTTTTGCCGTGGGCGAAGGGGCGTACTCGGGGTATGGAGGTGGGAGGTCCGGCGCGCCCGCCACGCCCGCTACCTGCGCCTGGCCGCGGCCCACGCGGGGCCCTTGGGCCAGGGGAGCTTGCCCCCCTCTACGAGAGGGCCTACGCCTTCTGCTCGGGGGCGGAGGAGCCTCCCTGCGCCGGGGTGGGGGGAGCCCAGGGTCTGCCTGGCGCGGCGGCTTGAGCACCTGGCGCGAAGCGCCCTCCGGGGGGGCAGGAAGGGGCGGGAGCTGGTGGAGGGGCTTTGGGTCTGCGTGGCCCACCTGGAAGGGGTGTTCCCCCAGAGTTCCTGCCAGTCCTCAAGGCTACCCGGCAGGCCCTGGAGCACCTCCAGGGCCAGGGCGCCTAGGCGCCTCAGAGCAGGTGGTAGGCCTTTCCGATGAGGAGCATCAGGGCCACGGTGCCCGCGGCCAGGAGGATGAGGAGGAGCATAAAGAGGACGAACCTGAGGTCAAAGGTCTCCCCTTCCGTGGTGAGGACCCGCGGGTTGAGGATGAGGTAGAAGAAGAGGGTCACCAGGGCCGCACCCAGGGCGAACAGCGCGATGTACACCATACTTCCCTCCCTAGAAGAGGCGGAAAAGCGCCTCCAAGCTTGCCTTCAAGTCTACCAGCCCCACCCCGTAGGTGGGAACCCCCAGGGCCCGCCCTACCCCCCCGAGGTAGGGGCCCTCGGCCTCGGGCAGGTCCACGGGGAGGGGCGGGCTCTCCCAGGCGGGGTAGGCCCGGCGCTCGGGGTAGACGAGGCCCGTGGGGCTTCGCACCCGGAGGTGGAGGGGCTCGCCCTCGGCCTCGAGGGGCCGCCAGCCCGCCTCCGTTTCCTTCCCCCCGGGGAAGCCCCGCCCCAGGCCTTGCCCGTAAAAGGCCAGGAGGAGGCGGTCCGGGCGGTGGCGGCGGAGGAGGTGCTCCAGGGGGGCGCGGGTGGGCCCGGTGAGGGGGAGGCCCTCCAGGGTGGGGGAGAGGGGGGAGGGGTCCAGGGCGAGGAGGACCCGGCCCCGGAAGGCGAGGCCGTTTAGGGCCTGGAGCACGGGGAGGGCCTCGGCGTAGGGGGCGTGGAGGAGGGTGGTGCCCCCACCCCTTCCCCCCTCGAGGTAGCAAAGAAGGGTGCCGAACTCGTCCAGGTAGGCGCGGGTGTGGAGGGAGAGGACCTCGAGGTCCTCGCTCAGGCGTTCCAAAAGGTCCGAGGCCATGCCCATGCTATTCTAACCCCGTGCGCCACCTGGTCCTCTCCGACATCCACGGGAACTGGCCCGCCCTGGAGGCGGTGCTCCAGGCCGCCCCCCCTTTGACCGGGTGCTCTTTCTGGGGGACGCGGTGGGCTACTACCCGGACGGGGACCGGGTGCTCGGCTGGCTCCGGGAGGTGGGGGCGGAGTGCGTCCTGGGGAACCACGACGCCTGGCTCCTCGCCCTGGACCGGCTCCCCGTGGAGGGCGTGGTGCTGGAGATCCTGGAGTGGCAAAGGCGCCGCCTCTCCCCCGAAAACCTCGCCTTCCTCGCCTCCTGGCCCTGGCAGCGGGAGGTGGAGGGGGCGCTCCTCGTCCACGGAAGCCCCTGCGACCCCTGGGAGTACCTGGACGACCTGGCCCCCGCCCGGCAGGCCTTCCGCTGCAGCGAGGCCCGGCTCGCCTTCCACGGGCACACCCACCTGGCGGGGGCCTTTCTGGAGCTCCAGGGCCCCCGCCCCTGGGTGCGCTACCAGGCCTTCCCCGAAGGGGGGGAGCTCGTCCTGCCCCCTCGGTGCGGGCCCTGGTGAACCCGGGCTCCGTGGGCCAGCCCAGGGACGGGGTCCCGGGGGCGGCCTTCGCCCTTTGGGAGGGGGACCGGATCGCCTTCTACCGGGTGGCCTACGACCTGGGGCGCGTGGCCGCCCGCCTTGCGGAGGAGGGCTTTCCCCCATGGCTCTACACCCGGCTCACCCTGGGGCAATAATCGGGCACGAGGCCGTTCTCGCCCTCCTTCCCCGCCTCACCGCCCAGACCCTGCTCTTCTCCGGCCCCGAGGGGGTGGGGCGGCGCACCGTGGCCCGCTGGTACGCCTGGGGGCTCAACCGCGGCTTCCCCCCGCCCTCCCTGGGGGAGCACCCGGACGTCCTCGAGGTGGGGCCCAAGGCCCGGGACCTCCGGGGCCGGGCCGAGGTGCGGCTGGAGGAGGTGGCGCCCCTCTTGGAGTGGTTCTCCAGCCACCCCCGGGAGCGGGTGAAGGTGGCCATCCTGGACTCGGCCCACCTCCTCACCGAGGCCGCGGCCAACGCCCTCCTTAAGCTTCTGGAGGAACCCCCTTCCTACGCCCGCATCGTTCTCATCGCCCCAAGCCGCGCCACCCTCCTGCCCACCCTGGCCTCCCGGGCCACGGAGGTGGCCTTCGCCCCGGTGCCCGAGGAGGCCATGCGCCCCCTCACCCAGGACCCGGAGCTCCTCCGCTACGCCGCCGGAGCCCCGGGCCGCCTCCTTAGGGCCCTCCAGGACCCGGAGGGGTACCGGGCCCGCATGGCCAGGGCGCAAAAGGTCCTAAAGGCACCGCCCCTGGAGCGCCTCGCTTTGCTTCGGGAGCTTTTGGCCGAGGAGGAGGGGGTCCACGCCCTCCACGCCGTCCTGGAACGCCCGGAGCACCTCCTCGCCCTGGAGCGGGCGCGGGAAGCTTTGGAGGGGTACGTGAGCCCCGAGCTGGTCCTCGCCCGGCTGGCCTTAGACTTAGAGACATGACCGTGGGCGTACGCTTCCGCACCCCCGTCCTCCGCTACGTCCGCTTCCGGGGGGAGGCCCCACCCGTGGACGCCTTCGTGGTGGTCCGCACCGGGCGGGGGCTGGAGGTGGGCCGGGTCCGCACCCCCCCGTGGACCGGCCGGCCTCGGGGGAGGTGGTGCGGCTCGCCTCCAAGGAGGACCTGGACCGGGCCGCGAGGCTCCGCGCCCGGGCGGAGGAGGCCCTCCACTTCGTCCGGGCCCGGTTCCGGGAGGAGGGGGTGCGGGCCAAGGTTTTGGGGTGCGACTTCACCCTGGACGGCCGCCACCTCGTCATCCACTACAGCGCCGAGGAGCGGGTGAACCTGAGGCGCTTTGCCCCCGAGCTCGCCCGCGCCCTGGGGGCCCGGATTGAGTTCGTGGCCGAAGGCCCCCGGGAGGAGGCCCAGTACCTTGGGACCTTGGGGGCCTGCGGCATGGAGTCCTGCTGCTCCACCTGGCTCCAGGGCTTCGCCCAGGTGTCCATCAAGCTCGCCCGGGACCAGCAGCTTCCCCTGAACCCGGAGAAGATCTCGGGCCCCTGCGGGAGGCTTCTCTGCTGCCTCACCTACGAGCACCCCGTCTACCAGGAGCTTCTCAAGGAGCTTCCCAAGAAGAACGCCCGGGTCTGCACCAAGGCCGGTCTTTGCGGCAAGGTGCAGAAGGTGAATCCCCTGAAGGGCACGGTGGAACTTCTCCTGGAGGAGGGCAAGACCGTGGAAGTGGGCAAGGAGGATCTGGCATGAGGTCCTACCGGGCGCAAGGTCCCCTGCCGGGCTTCTACCACTACTACCCCGGCGTCCCCGCCGTGGTGGGGGTGCGGCTTGAGGAGCGGGTGAACTTCTGCCCGGCGGTGTGGAACACGGGCCTTTCCGCCGACCCCCCCCTCTTCGGGGTCTCCATCAGCCCTAAGCGCTTCACCCACGGGCTCCTCCTAAAGGCCCGCCGCTTCTCGGCGAGCTTCCACCCCTTTGGGCAAAGGGACCTCGTCCACTGGCTGGGAAGCCACTCGGGCCGGGAGGTGGACAAGGGCCAGGCCCCCCACTTCCTGGGCCACACCGGGGTGCCCATCCTGGAGGGGGCCTACGCCGCCTACGAGCTGGAGCTCGTGGAGGTCCGTACCTTTGGCGACCACGACCTCTTCGTGGGCCGGGTGGTGGCGGTCTGGGAGGAGGAGGGCTTCCTGGACGAGAAGGGAAGGCCTAAGCCCGGCCTTGCCCTCCTCTACTACGGCAAGGGCCTCTACGGGCGCCCTGCCGAGGAGGCGTCCGCGCCGTGAGGGAGGCGGAGGCTCTCGCCCAGAAGGTGCGCCGCCTGGTCTTCAACCGCCAGGGGACGGAGGCCCAGGTCTTCTTTGAGGAGGGCTTCCTCTACCTCCGGGCGGACGCCCACGCCCGCTTCGCCCAGGGGGTGGGGGCGGAGCGCCTCCAGGGCTTCGCCCTCCTGGAAAACGGGGTGGAGCTCGTCTTCCGGGACGGGAGCCGCCTGAGGCTTCTCCACCGCCTGGGGCGGCTTCGCGCCTACTTCTCGTAGGGCTTGCCCACGGCGGCCGGGGGACGGCTTCTGCCGATGAAGCCCGCCAGGACCAGCACCGTGACCACGTAGGGGAAGGCCTGGACCAAAACGGCGGGCAGGATCTCGCTCCCCTGGAGCTGGATGGCGAGGGCCGAGGCGAAGCCGAAGAGGAGGGTGGAGAAGAGGATCCCCACGGGGTGCCACTTCCCGAAGATGAGGGCCGCCAGGGCGATGAACCCCATCCCCGCCGACATCCCCCGCACGAACTGGTTCAGGAAGCCGATGGAGAGGTAGGCCCCGGCGAGGCCCGTGAGGACCCCGGAGAGGACGACCCCGGTGTAGCGCATCCGGTGGACGTTCACCCCCAGGGTGTCGGCGGCCTCAGGGTGCTCCCCCACGGCCCGCAGGCGGAGGCCGAAGGGGGTCTTGAAGAGGATCCACCAGGTGAGGGGCACGAGGAGGAAAGCCACGTAGACCAAGGGGGAAAGCTGGAAGCCCTCGGGGCCCCAGAGGGGGAGGCGGTTTTCCACCTCCTTGGAGCTCGTGGCGTTGCCGTAGAAATAAGTGAGGACGAGGCTCGGGGCGCCTAGGGCCAGGAGGTTGATGGCCGTGGCGCTGATGATCTGGTCGGCGCGGTACTTGATGGAGACCAGGGCGTGGACGAAGGCGACCAGGCCCCCTACCCCCATGGCGGCGAGCACCCCCACCCAGGGGAGCCAAGGGTGAGGCCCGGGACCTAGGGCGGCCTCGAGGCGCTCCACCACCACCGCCGCCGTGAGGGCGCCGAAGAGGAGGATGCCCTCGAGGGCGATGTTCACCACCCCGCTCCTCTCCGAGAACATCCCCCGAGGGCGGTGAGGAGAAGGGGCGCCGTCTGGCGCAGGGTGGAGAGGAGAAGCGCGGTGAGGAAGGCGGTGTCCAGGCTCATTCCTTCACCTCCCTTTCC
This sequence comes from Thermus parvatiensis, assembly GCF_001535545.1. Taxonomy (GTDB): domain Bacteria; phylum Deinococcota; class Deinococci; order Deinococcales; family Thermaceae; genus Thermus; species Thermus parvatiensis. Next base: position 252,206 of record NZ_CP014141.1, read on the forward strand.
GACTTGAGCTCTACTTCCGCCGCCCTCAGGGGGTCGGTGAAGTAGCGGGGCAAAAAGCCCCCTGCGGCGATGAAGAGGACGATGAGGGCCTGGAGCACCGCCACCAGCTCCCGGCTGATGCCGAGCTGCAGGTTCACCTGGAGCCCCCCCGTGAGGAGGATGCCGAAAAGCCAAGCGGCGAGGCCCACCCCAAGGGGGGTGTTCTGCCCCATAAGGGCCACGGCGATGCCGTCAAACCCCACGGAGTAGGGGAGGGACTGCTTCAGCCGGTACTCGTCAATCCCCCCGCCCAGGACGTAGTGGGCGGCGGCGAGGCCCGCCAAGGCCCCGGAGAGGAACATCACGAGGACCACCTTCCGCCCCACCGCCACGCCCCCGTACTCCGCCGCCTTGGGGGCGAGGCCCAAGGCGCGAAGCTCGTACCCGCCCACGGTGCGGAAGACGTAGTAGTGGAAGAAGAGGAGGGCGAGGAGGGCGAGGAGGAAGGCCCCGTTCAGGCGCACCGAGGTGAGGTCGGGGCCGAAGGCCACCTCCGGGCCGGGAAGAAGCCCCCCAAGCCCGTAGCCCAAGGCCCCGAGGAGGCCTGCGGCGAGGAGCCGGTGGCCCAGGCTCTTCCGCACCAGGAAGTAGCCCAAAAGCCCCAAGAGGAGGGCCAGGGGCAGGGCGAAGGAGAGCTCCCCGCCGGGGGCCACCAGGTCGGTCCAGTGGGGGATGCGGGCCTCGGGCCGGATCTCGTAGCTCCGGGCCTCGTAGCCCGGGTACTTGAAGGGGAGGTACAGGGTCCTGCCGAAGAACTTGTACTCGTTGGCGGAGATGAGGAAGAGGAAGAGGCTCGCCGCGATGTAGTTGAACATGATGGTGTTGATCACCTCGTGGGCCCCGAAGCGGGCCTTGAGCCAGCCCGGGATCGCCCCCCAAAGCCCCCGGCCAGGGCGGCGGCGAGGAGGGCGAGGGGCAGGACGAGCCACCTGGGGCCCGGGAGGTAGACCCCCACCAGCATGGCGGCGATGGCCCCCAGGATGAGCTGCCCCGGGGCCCCGATGTTGAAGAGCCCGCCCCTAAACCCCAAGGCCACGGCGAGCCCGGTGAAGACGAGGGGGGTGGCGAGGAGGAGGCTTTGGAGGAACCCGGAGGGGTTCACCAGGGGGCTATAGAGGAGCTGGTAGGTGTAGGTGATGAGGTCCAGCTTCAGGAGGAAGGCGTCCCGGAGGCCCTGGGCCCGGGCCGGGGTTTCCTTGAGGAGGGCCACGATGACCCCGCCCAGGAAGGAGGCGAGGAGGAGGGAGAAAAGGGGCACCACCACGCCCCGCCTTCGCACCAAAAAGGCGAGCCCCCCAGGGGAAAAGAGCCGGGCGAGGAGGAGGAGGTAGAGGCCATAGGCCAAGGTGGCGTAGCTCCCGAGGCCGAGGCTAAAGCGGCGCAGGAGGGGCCTTTCCGCCCCGGCGTTCACCTGGGCCACGCTCCCCTGAAAGAGGAGGTAGGTGAGGAGGAAGAGCCCTAGGCCCAAGGCCCCGGCCCAGTAGAGCCCCCGGACGCCCGCCCGGGTCCAGGGGAGGAGGAGGCTTAAGAGGAGCCAGGCCAGGGAGAGGTAGAAGACGGGGTAGAGCCAGGCGTCCTGGTAGCCCTGGGGGAGGCGGCCTTGGGGCAGGTGGTGGCCGAAGGGGTTGAGGAGCACCCCCTCCCCGCCGAAGATCCGATGGGGCACGGCCCAGGGGGCCAGGTACCAGAGGAGGAGGGTGACCCCCCCTCCCAGGAGGACGAGAAGCCCCAGGCGCTTGCGGTCGGTCAACACGCGGAGGATTTTACCCTAAGGGGGTGGCCTTTCGTGCTAGACTCCCCTCGTGGCGGCTTCCCCGGAGGAAAAGGCGAAAAGGGTGCGGCGGATGTTCTCGGAGATCGCCCCCCGCTACGACCTCCTAAACCGCCTCCTCTCCTTCGGGGCGGACCTCCGCTGGCGCAGGCGGGCGGTGGACCTGGCCCTGGAGAAGGCCCCCAGGCGCATCCTGGACCTGGCCACGGGCACGGGGGATCTGGCCCTCATGCTCAAGGAAAGGGCCCCGGCGGCCGAGGTGGTGGGGGCGGACTTCGCCCCGCCCATGCTGGAGATCGCCCGGAAGAAGGCGGAGGCGAGGGGGCTAGAGGTCCGTTTCCTCGAGGCGGACGCCCTCGCCCTCCCCTTTCCCGATGAATCCTTTGAGGCCGTCACCATCGCCTTCGGCTTCCGCAACTTCGCCGACTACGAAAAGGCCCTAAGGGAGCTTTACCGGGTCCTGGCCCCCGGGGGGAGGCTCGTCCTCTTGGAGTTTCCCCCGCCCCCTAAGGGGGCCTTTGGCCTCGTCTACCGGGTCTACTTCGGGCGGATCCTCCCTTTCCTTGGGGGGCTTCTTTCGGGGAACTTCGGGGCCTACCGCTACCTGCCGGAAAGCGTGGAGGCCTTCCCTGCTCCTGAGGCCCTGAAGGCCATGATGGCGGCGGCGGGGTTTTCCGTGCGCTACGAGCTCCTCACCTTCGGGGTGGCGGCCATCCACGTGGGGGACAGGCCCTAAAGCCCGGCCGCTTGCCTCAGCTCCTCGTCGCTGGGAAGCCTTCCCTCCTTGAGGGCTTCCACCAGGAAGCGGGCCATCCGCCCGAGGGCGTCCCGCACCTTGCGCCACTCCTCCAGGGGTTTCCCCGTGGGGTCGGGGAAGGAGACGTGGCGCTTCTCGGTCCTTGCGGGGTAGGCGGGGCAGGCCTCCTTGGCCTGGTCGCACACGGTGAGGACGAGGCCGAAGTCCCAAGGGTCGGGGACCTCAAAGAGGGTCTTGGAGAAGTGGCCCGAGAGGTCCAGCCCCACCTCGGCCATGACCCGCTTGGCCTCTTCCTTCACGAAGGCCTTTTCCGTGCCGGCGGAGTGGACCTCAAGATCTACCCCCAGGACCTTCGCCCAGTGCTTGAGCCAGGCCTCCGCCATCTGGCTCCGGGCGGAGTTGTGGGTGCAGAGGACGAGGACCCGCATCCTCCAAAGCCTAGCCCCCCTCGGTCAGGGGGAGATCATGCGCTCAAGCTGGGCCACCTTCTCCTCGAGGACCCTTATCCCCCGGCGCCAGAAGTCCACGCTTTCCAGGTCAAAGCCGAAGCGGAGGGCGAGCTCCTTGGCCCGGTACCGGCCCGACTCGGCCAAAAGGGCCTCGTAACGCTCGGCGAAGCCGGGGTCCTCCTTGGCGGTCTCGTAGACGGCAAGCCCGAAGAGGAGGCCGAAGGTGTAGGGGTAGTTGTAGAAGTCCGCCCCGTAGTAGTGCCTCTTCACCGCCCACATGTAGGGGTGGCGGGTGGCCAGAACCTCCCCGTAGGCCTCCTCCTGGGCTTTGAGCATGAGCTCCTTGAACTCCCTGGGAGAAAGCTCCCGTTCCTTGCGCTTTTGGAAGACCCAGGACTCAAAAAGGAAGCGGCTATGGATGTCCACCACCACCTGGGCCGCCCCCTGGAGGTAGGCGTCCAGGATGAGGAGGCCTTCCTCGGGGGAGGCCTCCTTGAGCGCCGCCTCCACCACCAGGGTCTCGTTCATGATGCTCGCCGTCTCCGCCAGGGTCATGGGGACCTCCCTTAAGGAGGCGGGGGCCTCCCTCAAGGCGAAGTTGTGGTAGGCGTGGCCGAGCTCGTGGGCCAGGGTGGAGACGGACTCAAAGCTTTCCTCGTAGTTGGCGAGGATGAGGCTCTTCCCCCCGCCCCGCCCCATGCAGTAGGCCCCGCCCACCTTGCCCTTTCGGGGGAGGAGGTCCATCCAGCGCTCGTTGAAGGCCATCTCCGCCACCTTGGCGGCGTTCGGCACCAGGAGGGCGAGCTTGGCCGGGATGAAGGCCCGGGCCTCCTCCAGGCTCCAGCGCCTTCCCCGGCCCAGGGGGGCGAAGAGGTCCCACCAGTCCAGGCGCTCCTTGCCTAGGGCCCTGGCCTTGAGGAGGAAGTAGCGGCGGAAGAGGGGAAGGCTTTCCCCTACCGCCTCCTGCATGGCGGAGAGGGCCTTCCTCGTGATGCGGTTTTGGAGGAGGGTGGGCTCGAGGTCGTCCCGGTAGCCCCGCCTCCGGTTGAGGACCGAGGCTTCCCCTTTGACCCCGTTTAGGGCGAAGGCCAGGGGCACCTCGTGGGCCTCCCAGGCCTTTAGCTCCGCCTCGTAGGCCTTTTTGCGCACCGCTTCCTCGGGGCGGAAGTAGAGGTTGCGCACCTGGCTTATGGGCATCTCCTCCCCGTCCACCACCGCGGTGATCTGGCTCGTGAGGCTCTCGTGGAGCTTGTCCCAGGCCGCCCTCCCCGAGAGGGATAGCTCCGCCGCCAAGACCTCCTCCCCCTCGGGCATCATGTGCAGGGCCTCCTCCTTGGCCTCCTCCACCAGGAGGCGGTAGGGCCCGGCCTCCTCGGGGTCTTGGAGGGCCAGGTAGCGGGTGAGGCGGGGCCTTAAGCGCTGGAAGTCCAGGAAGAGGACCTGGAGCTCCGAGAGCTTGGCGAGGGCGGCCTCGTCCCGGGTGTCGGCGCTGTAGCGGGCGTAGAGGTAGGCCCGGAGGGGGGTGGCCTTTTCGCTCAGGGTGTCCAGGGAGGTCAGGACCTCCTCGAGGAGGGCGCTTTCCTCCAAAAGCCCCTTCAGGCGGACGATTTCCCCTTTTAGGTCCTCCCAGGCCTTCTGGAACTCGGGACTTTCCAGGCCGGGGAAGAGGGGGGTCAGGTCCCAGGTGGTCTCGGTCATGCCCCCACTATACCTGACCGGCGGGTCAGGCCCTCAGTAGGCCACGGGCTCCAGGTAGATGCGAAGCCGCAGAAGCGCGATGAAGCCTAGGCCCAGGGTTTCCATGCCCACCCCTTCCGGGGTCCAGGGGGTTTCCGGGGAGGACCTTGATCACGGGCCCGCTCATGCCCCCCTTGCCTCCGGTTTTTGGGGTTGGGAGGGAGCCGGGGGCGGAACCTGCACCGGGACGTCCACTCGCACGCCGGGAAGAGGCTCCGCCGTGATCCGGGGCGCGCAGGCCACCAGGAGGGCGCCTAGGGCCAGAAGCCAAAATGGGACCTCACCTCCTTGCGGACTCTTTGTAGCATAGAACAGGTTGACTTCCGGTGAAGAGGACGCTTGGGAAAGCCCTCAGGGAAGGCTTAGAACAAAGGGCTGCGAGCGCCACCCCTTGGGGGAGCGGAACTGGAGGCGCAGGGAAAGGGGCGCTCCCGTCCCCAAGAGCCCCCGGTGGGTGTAGAAGGCCTGGACCAGGGGAAGGCTTGGGCAGCTGGCCCCGGGGGGCGGGTTGAGGGGGGAAACCTCCCCGCCCTCCACCTCCCGGCAGCGCACCAGGCGGGCGTAGAAGGTGAAGGTGTGCACCTCCGGCTGGAGGATCCAGAGGAAGAAACCTCTCTGCCCTTCGTGCAGGCTCAGGGCGTAGCGGGGCTGGGTGGGGTCGCGGTCAAAGCCGGGGTAGGGGAAGGCCGCCACCCGCTCCCCGCCCGGAAGCCGGGGCGGGTCTAGAGTGTAGAGGTCCAGGGGAACGTCCTCCAGGGGGTGGAGCCGGATCTGGAAGAAGGGCTCCGTAGGCCCGGCCTCCGCCTTCAGGACCTCAGGTCGTAACACCCGGGCTCGGGAAGCCAGGTCCGGCGGTAGGGAAGCCCCTTGGCCTCGGCGAAGGTCTTCAGGAGGAGGGTTTTGCCGAAGCCGGGGGGCGCGTGGACCAGGACCCCTTCGGGGAGCGCCTCCTCCAGGGCTTGGTGAAGCCTCGGGCGGTGGAGGTACACTTTTCAGGATAGCCCCGAAGGTGGGGTAAGCTTGGGGCATGGAGGGCTTTCCCGTAAAGGTTCCCGTGCAGGTCCGCTTCCGCGATCTGGACGCCTTGGGGCACGTGAATAACGCCGTCTACCTTACCTACTTTGAGGTGGCCCGCGTCGCCTACTTCAGTCGGCTGGAGCGGGACTGGGTGGGGCGGGGCCACTTCATCCTGGCCCGGGCCGAGGTGGACTTCCTGAGGCCCATCCACCTCGAGGACCCCGTGGAGGTGGGGGTGCGGGTGGTGCGGATCGGCCGCTCCAGCTTTGACATGGAGTACCGGGTGGAGGTCCGTGGGGAGGAGGCGGCCCGGGGCCGGACCGTCCAGGTCTGGCTGGAAGGGGGCAGCCCCGCTCCCTTGCCCGAGGCCATCCGGGAGAGGATCCGGGCTTTGGAGGGGCGGCCCCTATAGCCCCTGGACAGGGCCCCCTTATCCCGCTATCCTGAGGCCATGGCCCTTCCCTCCGCCCTCTGGTGGCCCGGCTAGGCCCCGGGGCGGGAGGCCTTTCCCCGGGGCACACCCCGGGGCTTTGTTTTTGGGGGACGGCATGGAGCGGATCCAACCTTACCGCAAAACCTTCCTCGCGGACCTGGAGACCCCGGTGACCGCCTACCTGAAGCTTGCCGAGAAGGCCCCGGTGAGCTTCCTCCTGGAGTCGGTGGAAATGGGCCGGCAAAGCCGCTTCTCCATCGTGGGCGTGGGGGCGCGGCGCACCTTCCGCCTTAAGGACGGGGTCTTCACCGTGAACGGCACCCCCGTGGCGACCCAGGATCCCTTGCGCGCCCTCTACGAGGCGGTCCACGCCCCCTTGGAGCGTCTCCCCGACCTTCCCCCCTTCTTTGGCGGGGTGGTGGGGTACGTCGCCTACGACCTCATCCGCTACTACGAGAGGCTTCCGAGCCTCAAGCCCGACGACCTCGGCCTCCCCGACCTCCTCTTCGTGGAGCCCGAGGTGGTGGCGGTCTTTGACCACCTGAAAAACCTCCTCCACCTCGTAGCCCCGGGCACCGACCCCGAGGAGGCAGAGGCCCGTCTCTTTTGGGCCGAGAGGAGGCTCAAGGGCCCCCTGCCCGGGGTGCCGGGGGAGAGGGCGGGGGGAGGGCCCGCTTCCAGGAGGACTTTTCCCGGGAGGCCTACCTGGAGGCGGTGAGGAGGGCCTTGGACTACATCCGCGCGGGGGATATCTTCCAGGTGGTCCTCTCCTTGAGGCTCTCCTCCCCCCTCACCGTCCATCCCTTTGCCCTCTACCGGGCCTTAAGGAGCGTGAACCCGAGCCCCTACATGGGCTATCTGGACCTGGGGGAGGTGATTTTGGTCTCGGCCAGCCCGGAAAGCCTCCTGCGCTCGGACGGCCGAAGGGTGGTCACCCGGCCCATCGCGGGCACGAGGCCGAGGGGGAAGGACGAGGAGGAGGACAAAAGGCTTGCCGAGGAGCTTCTTAAGGACGAGAAGGAGGTCGCGGAGCACGTGATGCTTCTGGACCTCTCCCGCAACGACATCGGCCGGGTCGCCGCCTTCGGCACGGTGCGGGTCTTGGAGCCCCTCCACGTGGAGCACTACTCCCACGTGATGCACCTGGTCTCCACGGTGGAAGGGGTCTTGGCCGAGGGGAAGACCCCCCTGGACGCCCTGGCCAGCGTGCTGCCCATGGGGACGGTCTCCGGGGCCCCGAAGATCCGGGCCATGGAGATCATTGAGGAGCTGGAGCCCCACCGCCGGGGGCCCTACGGGGGAAGCTTCGGCTACCTCGCTTACGACGGGGCCATGGATGTGGCCTTAACCTTGCGTACCTTCGTCATCGCTAAAGGGTGGATGCACGTGCAGGCGGGGGCGGGGATCGTGGCGGACTCGGTGCCGGAAAGGGAGTACCAGGAGTGCCTGAACAAGGCCAAGGCCCTCCTAAAAGCGGTGGAGATGGCGGAGGAAGGGCTATGAAGGTCTTGGTGGTGGACAACTACGATAGCTTCACCTACAACCTGGTGCAGTACCTGGGGGAGCTGGGGGCAAGCCCCATTGTGTGGCGGAACGACCGTTTTGAGCTGGAGGAGGTGGCGGCCCTGGACCCGGACCGGATCCTTATAAGTCCCGGGCCCTGCACCCCCTTTGAGGCGGGGCTTTCCATCCCCCTGGTCCAGCGCTACGCCCCCCGCTACCCCATCCTGGGGGTCTGCCTCGGCCACCAGGCCATCGGGGCGGCCTTTGGAGGGAAGGTCGTCCCCGCCCCCGTTCTCATGCACGGAAAGGTGAGCGAGATCCACCACGACGGCACCGGGGTCTTCCGGGGGCTGCCTAGCCCCTTCCCCGCCACCCGCTACCACTCCCTGGCGGTGGCGGAGGTGCCGGAGGACCTTTTGGTGAACGCCTGGGTGGAGGAGGCGGGGGGGCGGACGGTGATGGGCTTCCGCCACAAAACCTTCCCCACCCACGGGGTGCAGTTCCACCCGGAAAGCTACCTGACGGAAGCCGGTAAGCTCATCCTCAAGAACTTCTTGGAGGACCCATGGACGCGGTAAAGAAAGCGCTTTTGGGCGAGGTCTTGGAGGAGGACGAGGCCTACGAGGTCATGCGGGCCCTGATGGCGGGGGAGGTCTCCCCGGTGCGGGCGGCGGGGCTTCTGGTGGCCTTGAGTGTCCGGGGAGAGCGGCCCCACGAGATCGCTGCCATGGCCCGGGCCATGCGGGAGGCGGCAAGGCCCCTTCGGGTGGCCCGAAGGCCCCTTTTGGACATCGTGGGGACCGGGGGGGACCATAAGGGCCTTTTGAACCTCTCCACCCTGGCCGCCCTGGTGGCGGCGGCGGGGGGGGTGGCCGTGGCCAAGCACGGGAACCGGGCGGCAAGCTCCAAGGCGGGGAGCGCGGACCTCCTCGAGGCCCTGGGGGTGGACCTGGAGGCCCCCCCTGAGCGGGTGGGGGAGGCCATAGAGGCCCTGGGTTTTGGCTTCCTCTTCGCCCGGGTCTTCCACCCTGCCATGCGCCACGTGGCCCCGGTGCGGGCCGAGCTCGGCGTGCGCACCGTCTTCAACCTCTTGGGACCCCTCACCAACCCCGCCGGGGCGGACGCCTACGTCCTCGGGGTCTATAGCCCGGAGTGGCTTTCCCCCATGGCCGAGGCCCTGGAGCGGCTTGGGGCGAGGGGCCTCGTGGTCCACGGGGAGGGGGCGGACGAGCTCGTCCTCGGGGAGAACCGGGTGGTGGAGGTAGGGAAGGGGGCCTACACCCTCACCCCTGAGGCGGTGGGCCTAAAGAGGGCCCCCCTCGAGGCCCTCAAAGGCGGAGGCCCCGAGGAGAACGCGGCCCTCGCCCGCCGCCTCCTCAAAGGGGAGGAGAAGGGCCCCCTGGCCGACGCCGTGGCCCTGGCCGCGGGGGCCGGGTTCTACGCCGCAGGAAAAACCCCCTCCCTGAAGGAGGGGGTGGCGTTGGCCCGAGAGGTCCTGGCCTCGGGGGAGGCCTACCTCCTCCTGGAGCGCTACGTGGCCTTTCTCAGGGCCTAGAGGTCCAGGAGGACGGTGTCCCCCTCGAGGCGGGCGGGGAAGACCTTCACGGGCCTGGGGGCGGGGAGGGTCTGCCGCCCCGTCCTCAGGTCAAACCGGGCCCCGTGGCGGGGGCAGACGATGGCCCCGTCCTCCACCTCCCCTTCGTGGAGGGGGCCGTCGTCGTGGGTGCAGACGTCCTCCAGGGCGAAGACCTCCTCCCCGGTGTAAAGGAGGAGGATGGGCTTTTTGTGCTCAGGCCGCCGCACCACCAGGCGGCCATCTTGGAACTCGCTGAGTTTGGCTACCGGAGTCCACATGGCTTTAGCCTATAGGCTTCCCGCGCCCGCTAAATGCGGACCTTTTCTTCGATCACCGCCTCAATGTGGGCCCTCAGCGCCTTCAAGGGGATGCGGGAGAGGACGTCCGCGAGGTGGGCCTTGACCAGGAGCTCCTGGGCGAGGCCTCGAGGAAGCCCCCGGGACTGGAGGTAGAAAAGCTGCATCTCGTCCACGGGGGCGGTGGTGCTCCCGTGGGTGCAGCGCACGTCGTTGGCCCCGATCTCCAGCTGGGGGATGGAGTCCACCCGGGCCGTGGGGGAGAGGAGGAGGTTGCGGTTCGCCTGGTAGGCGTCCGTCTTCTGGGCCCCCTTTTCCAGCTTGATGAGGCCGGAGAAGACCGCCCGGGCCTCGTCCTTCACCGCCCCCTTGTAGAGGAGGTCCGAGCGGGTGTGGTGCTCCACGTGGTGCTGCAGGGTGTAGTGGTCAAACTGCTGTCGCCCGTGGCCGAAGTAGAGGCCGAGCATCTCGCTCTCCGCCCCCGGGCCCACGAGCTCCGAGGCCACCTCGCTCCGGGCGTAGGCGCCCCCGAGGTTCACCACGAGGTCGTTGAGGCCGCTATCCCGCTCCAGAAGGGCCCTTTGCCGGTGGAAGTGCCACACCCCCTCGCCGAAGGTCTGGACGTGGGCGTGGCGCAGGCGGGCCCCGGGCCTCAGGACCATCTCCGTGGCGGAGAGGTGCAGGGTGGGGGGAGGTCCAAGGAGAGGTACTCCTCAATGTAGGCGGCCTTGGCGTTGTCCTCCAGGAAGAGGAGGCTCCGCCCCGCCGAGGCCTTTTCCCCCTCCAGGAGCACCTTGAAGACCCCGAGGGGCTTCTCCACCTCTAGCCCCGCGGGCACGTAGAGGAAGGCCCCGTGGGTGAAGAAGGCGCTGTTCTGTGCGGCGAACTTGTCCTCGGTGTAGACCGCCTGGAAGAGGGCCGCCTCCACCTTGTCGGGGTGGGTCTTCAGGGCCTCGGCCAGGGAGGTGAAGACGAGGCCCTTTTCCTTTAGCGCCTCGGGCACCTCGGCGTAGACGAGGTCCGGCCCCACGAAGACCAGAAAGCCCGAGACGTCGGTCTTTTCCAGCCTGCGCCGGACGGGCTCGGGAAGCTCGTCCCGGGAGAGCTTAAGCCCCTTGGGGGCCTCCACGGGAAGCTCCAGGGGGGCTTCGGAGAGGTCGGTGTACCGCCAGTTCTCGTCCTTCTTGCTGGGGTAAGGGAGGCGGGCGAAGGCCTCGAGGGCCTTAAACCGTTTCTCCAGCACCCAGGCCGGTTCCCCCAGGGCCTGGGAGAGGGTTTCCACATGCGTCTTGTCCAGTACCTGCATCGGGCCTCCTTGCACAAGGGGGCGGCGAACGAGGGGTGCCCGTCCGCCGCCCGGCCTGGGGTCTAGCCTACGGACCCCTCCATCTCCAGCTCGATGAGCCGGTTCAGCTCCACCGCGTACTCCAGGGGCAGCTCCTTGGCGATGGGCTCAATGAAGCCGCGCACGATGAGGGCCGCGGCCTCGTCCTCCTTGAGCCCCCGGGTCTGCAGGTAGAAGATCTGCTCGTCGTTGATCTTGGAGACCGTGGCCTCGTGGCCCACGTGGGCGGTCTCCTCCTCAATCTCAATGTAGGGGTAGGTGTCGGTGCGGCTTTCCGGGTCAATGAGGAGGGCGTCGCACTCCACGTTGACCTTGCCGTGCCGGGCCCCTTCCATCACCTTCACCAGGCCGCGGTAGCTCGCCCGCCCCTCCCCCTTGGAGATGCTCTTGGAGACGATGGTCCCCGAGGTGTGGGGCGCGGCCAGGATGAGCTTGCCGCCCGTGTCCTGGTGCTGGCCCGTCTTGGCGAAGGCGATGGAGAGGATCTCGCTCCTTGCCCCCGGCTCCAGGAGGTAGCTGGAGGGGTACTTCATGGTGACCTTGGAGCCCAGGTTGCCGTCCACCCACTCGTGGTAGGCGTCCCCGTAGACCAGGGCCCGCTGGGTCACCAGGTTGTACATGTTGGTGGACCAGTTCTGGATGGTGGTGTAGCGGCTCCGCGCCCCCCGCTTGACCACGATCTCAATCACGCCCGTGTGGAGGCTTTCCGTGGAGTACATGGGGGCGGTGCACCCCTCGATGTAGTGCACCTCGGCCCCCTCGTCCACGATGATGAGGGTGCGCTCAAACTGGCCGAACTCGGGGGTGTTCACCCGGAAGTAGGCCTGCAGGGGGAGCTCCACCTTGACCCCAGGGGGCACGTAGACGAAGGAGCCCCCGGACCAGGCGGCCGAGTTCAGGGCGGCGAACTTGTTGTCCTCGGGGGGACGACCTTGGCGAAGTACTCCTTGAAGAGGTCCTCGTACTTCTTCATCCCCTCCTCAATGGCCACGAAGATGACCCCCTGGCGCTCAAGCTCCTCCCTGACCCGGTGGTAGACCATCTCCGAGTCGTACTGGGCCCCCACCCCGGCCAAGACCTTGCGCTCCGCCTCGGGGATGCCAAGCCGCTCGTAGGTCCGGCGGATCTCCTCGGGGACCTCGTCCCAGCTCTTGGCGTCCCGGACCTCGGCGGGCTTCACGTAGTAGACGAGGTCGTCCAGGTTGAGCCCGGAGAGGTCGGGGCCCCAGGTGGGCATGGGCTTCTTCTGGAAGATCTCAAAGGCCCGCAGGCGGAACTTCAGCATCCACTCGGGCTCGCCCTTGTGGTAGCTGATGGCCTCAATCACCCTGCGGGTGAGCCCCTTCTCCGCCTTGAAGACGGGCCGGATCTCGTCAATGAAGTGCCAGCGGTACTCCTCGCCAATTTGGCGGATCTCCAGCTCGCTCATGCGCCCTCCTTCACCTTCTCCTTAAGCCACTCGTACCCCTTGGCCTCGAGCTCCAGGGCGAGCTCGGGGCCGCCCGTGGCCACCACCCGGCCGTCCATCATCACGTGAACCTTGTCGGGCTGGATGTAGTTCAGGATCCGCTGGTAGTGGGTGATCACCAACGCGCCGAAGTTCGGCCCCCGCATGGCGTTCACGCCCCGGGCCACCACTTTCAGGGCATCAATGTCCAGGCCCGAGTCGGTCTCGTCCAGGACGGCGTAGGTGGGCTCGAGGACCAGAAGCTGCAGGATCTCGTTCCGCTTCTTCTCCCCGCCGGAGAAGCCCTCGTTGAGGTAACGGGAGAGGTAGCCCTCGTCCCAGTCCAGGAGCTCCAGGGCCTTCTTCACCTTGGTCCAGAACTCCGCCACCCCCACCTCCCGGCCCAGCTTGGCCTGGAGGGCGAGGCGGAGGAAGTTGGCGATGGTCACCCCGGGCACCTCCACGGGGTACTGGAAGGCGAGGAAGAGCCCCTTCCGCGCCCTTTCGTCCGGGGAGAGCTCCAGGATGTTCTCCCCGTCCAGGAGGATCTCCCCCCTCTCCACCGTGTACTCGGGGTCCCCGGCCAGGATCTTGCCCAGGGTGCTCTTCCCGGCCCCGTTGGGGCCCATGAGGGCGTGGACCTCCCCCTTGGGGACCACCAGGTTCACGCCCTTGAGGATCGTCTCCCCGTCAATGGAAGCCCAGAGGTCGCGGATCTCCAGCTGGCTCATGCTCCATCCTCCTCAGACGGGTCTTATCGCGACCCGTTCGCAACAAGCAGTATAGCCCCTGGCGCCGAGAAAGTCTAGTGATTTAGTCGGGATTGGCCAGGTGGAGGCCCAGGGCCTCGGGGGGGGCGAGGGGGGTGGGGGGCAGGCGGGCGGCGAGGCCCGGGTGGGCCCGGCCCACGGCCCTTCCCAGCTGGAGGCGGAAGGGCTTCGGGAGGGCGCTTCGCTTCGCCTCCCCGAGCTTCTGCCAGGCGGCCTCCTCCTCCCCCAGGGCGAGGAGGGCGAGGACCTCCGTGGCCTTGGCCTGGGCCTTGAGCCCGGGGTCCAAGAGGGGGGGAGGGCCACCGTCTGGGCCAGGGCCTCCCCGTAAGCCCCCTCCCTGAGGAGGGCCTCGGCGTAGCCCAGGCGGGCCTGGGCCCGGAGGTAGGGGTTGGCGAGGCCGAGGAAGGGGCGGAGCCTTTCCCGGGCCTCCTTGGGGGGGAGGAGGAGGGCGAGGAGGCTTTCCGCGTCCAGGCGCAAGGCGGTGTACCGGTCGGTGGCCTCCTCGGGGATCTTGGCGAGGAGGTCCCAGAGGAGCCGTTCGGCCTCGGGGGCCTCGAGGCCCCCGAGGAGGGGCGGGCGGTATGGGGTGCCGGTCTCCAGGAGGAGGTAGGCCGCCGCCAGGCGGAAGAGGGTGCGGAGGTGGCGGTAACGGGCCTCCTTAGGCCTCTCCCCCGTGGTGCGGAAGTAGGCCTCTGCCCGGGCGAGGAGGGCCAGGGCCTCCAGGGGACGGCCCTGGGCCGCTTGCAGGATGCCCGCCTCGCTCTCCACCCGGGCGCAGGTGAAAGGGTCCTGGGCCTCCTCCAGGGCCTTCCCTATGGCGGCCTCGGCCTCGGGGTAGAGGCCGAGGCGCCTCAGGAGGGTGGCGTACCGGGCCCGGACCCGGGCCACCTCGTCCTGGGGGGCCCCGGCCTCTTCCAGGGCCTTGAGCCCCTCCTCCATCCGGGCCCTGGCCTCCGGGCTTCCCAGGCGCATGAGGAGGTCGCCCATCTGGTAACGGGCCCGGCCCAGGAGGAGGGGGTCATGCCCCACCTGGGCGAGGGCGGTGAGGGCCTCCTCGTACCGCCCCAGGTCCTTGGCCACAAGCCCCCGCCAGAGCTGGACCCGGTCCTTGAGGAAGGGGGCCACGGAGAGCTCGGCCGCCCGCTCGGCGTAGCGGGCCGCCTTTTCGTAGTCCCCCTTCCACCGCTCCACCGCGGCCCGCACCAGAAGACCCTCCGCCCGGGCCGTTTCGTCCAGGAGGGGGAACTCCTCCTCCGGGGGCAGAAGGGCCTCCGCCTCCTTGTAGAGGCCGGCGTCGGCCTTGGCCTCGGCGGCCTTGATGCGGGCCGAGGCCCGAAGCCTTGGGTCCTCGGCCTGGGCCAAGAGGGCGAGGGCCTCCTCCACCTCGGGGTGGGCGTACTGGCCCAAGACGGCCCGGTAGCGCACCAAGGCGGCGGCCAACGCCTCCCGGTCCTCCTTAGGCCAGGACCGGGCCTCCTGCCAGAGGCCCGGCAGGAGGGCGAGGCGGGCGGGGTCCTCGGTGAGGAGGTCCAGAAGGATCCGCCGCTCCCCGGCCTTGCGGGCGTGGTAGAGGCGGCGGAAGAGGTTCTCCCGGGGGAAGAACTCCAGGGCGAGGCGGTGGAGCTCCCGCGGGGCCTCCTGGGGCAGGAGGCTTCGCAGGGAGGGGCGGACGAGCCCGTCCCCCACCCACTCCAAGAGGGCCTTCTCCGCCTGGGAGAGGCGCTCTAGGGGGCGGTTCAAGGCCCTTTCCAGGAGGGCCGCGGGGAAGGCGGGGTCCGCCTCGGGGCTGAAGGCGGCCAGGGCCTCGAGGATGGGCCTTAGGGCCGGGTCGTCCTGGAGGGGGGTCTTGGGGTCGTGCTTGGCCGCCTCCAGGAGGACGAGGCGGGAAAGCTCCCCGAAGTTCCGCCCCGCCTGGTTCACCAGGGCCTCGAGGCGCTCCGGAGGCAGGTGGGGGAGCCTTTCCCGGACGAAGCGGCGGGCCTCCTCCCGGCTCGGGGGGAGAGGGGCTGGTAGGGGAGGGTGGGGGGCGGCTCGGTGAGGGCGGCGAGGTAGGGGATTTCCAGGCTCCGCAAGAAGGGCTCAAGCCAGGCGGAGAGGCCCCGCTGCCCCCCGTCCGGCCCCCGCAAGGGGAGGCCCTCCAGGGTCCCTTGGGCCTCGGCCCGGAGGAGGAGGGGGCGGCCTGCCCGGTTCAGGGCCTGGGCTAAGGCGGCGAGGAACTCCTGCTGGAGAGCGCCTTGGAGGATGTAGGGCTGGGTGGGGGAAAGCTGGGAGAGGAGGGTTTCCGCCTCCACCCCAAGCGCCTCCGCCAGGGGGATGAGGGCCTGGGCGAGCTCCCCGCCCAGGTTGAGGACGAAGGGGGTCTTTCCGGGGAAGGCGGCGAGGGCCTGGCGCAGGGCGGAGAGGAGGACCCCCTTGCCCGTGGCCGCCCCGCCCACCACCACCACCTGGGGCCTCCGGCCCGCCTCCAGCTCCCGGAGGAAGTGGCGGAAGATGCGGCGCTTGTCCCGCCCCAGGACCTTACGGGCGCTCTTCAGGAAGAGCTCCGCCGGGGGCGGCGGGGGCTTCAGGCCCGCCTCCCGGTAGAGGTCGGCCAGGATGCGGTAAAGGCGCTCTTTTTCCTCGGGGCTTCCCAGGTCCTTGTAGAGGATGTTGCGCACCGTGCCCGCCCGCCCCCCGCGCTCGGCCATGAGGGCCTCGAGCCAGCGCAGGGAGCCCTTCCTCCCCCGGTGGTCCCGGCCTTGGAGGTGGGGGCGGAGCTCCTCCAGGTAGCGCAGCCAGGGTGTAGCGGCCTTATCCATTCCTTCTTACACTCTACCAGGCCGGTGCAAAAAAGGCCGGGCACACCCCGGCCTTTTTGCACACCGCTACCTCAGTGGACGGGCTCGTTGAACTGGGCCTCCTCCGTGGAGCCCTTGAGGGCCAGGGTGGAGGCCTGCCCCTGGGTCAGGGCCAGGACCACCTCGTCAAAGTAGCCGGCCCCCACCTCCCGCTGGTGCTTGACGGCGGTGAAGCCCTCCTTCTGTGCGGCGAACTCCTTCTGCTGGAGCTCCACGAAGGCGGGCATGCCCCGCTCCTTGTAGCCCTTGGCCAGCTCCCAGATGTGGTAGTTCAGGGCGTGCCAGCCCGCCAGGGTGATGAACTGGAACTTGTACCCCATCGCCCCGAGCTCCCGGTTGAACTTGGCGATGGTCTCGTCGTCCAGGAACTTCTTCCAGTTGAAGGAGGGGGAGAGGTTGTAGGCGAGGAGCTTGTCGGGGAACTCCTTCTTCACCGCCTCGGCGAACTTCCGGGCCTCCTCCAGGTCGGGCTTGGAGGTCTCCATCCAGATCACGTCGGCGTAGGGGGCGTAGGCCAGGGCCCGGGCGATGCCGGCCTCAATCCCGTTCTTGAAGCGGTAGAAGCCCTCGGGAGTGCGTTCGTCGGAGACGATAAAGGGCTTGTCCCGCTCGTCGATGTCGCTGGTGATGAGGGTGGCGGCCTCGGCGTCGGTGCGGGCGATGATCACCGTGGGCACGCCCATCACGTCCGCGGCGAGCCTGGCCGCCTGGAGGGTGCGGATGTGCTGGGAAGTGGGCACCAGGACCTTGCCGCCCAGGTGGCCGCACTTCTTCTCGCTGGCGAGCTGGTCCTCGTAGTGGATCCCGGCGGCCCCCGCCTCGATCATGGCTTTGGTGAGCTCAAAGACGTTGAGGGCCCCGCCGAAGCCCGCCTCGGCGTCGGCCACGATGGGCACGTACCAGTCCCGGGTCACCCGGCCTTCAATCCGCTCCACCTGGTCGGCCCGCATGAGGGCGTTGTTGATGCGCTTCACGATCTGGGGCACGGAGTTGTAGGGATAGAGGGACTGGTCGGGGTAGGTCTGCCAGGCCAGGTTGGCGTCGGCGGCCACCTGCCAGCCGGAGAGGTAGATGGCCTCCAGCCCGGCCCGCACCATCTCCACCGCCATGGCCCCGGTGTAGGCCCCGAAGGTGTGCACGTAGGGCCTTTCGTGGAGGAGCTTCCAGAGTTTCTCCGCCCCTCGCTTGGCCAGGGTGTACTCCACCATCACGCTGGGCCTTAAGCGCACCACGTCCTCGGGGCGGTAGTCCCGCCGGACGCCCTTCCACCTCGGGTTTGTCTCCCACTCCCGGCGGAGCGCCTCCGCTTCCCTTTGCATCTCGGGGGTCAGCCCTTCCATTCCTTCACCTCCCGGGACCCAGTTTCGGGGGGGAAGCGCTTCCGGTGTAGGGTGTAGCCGCCCGGGCTTGACACGGCCTTTTGGTGTGCTTCGCCCGGGTTTACACCGGATAAGCGCCCCCACCCCGGTTTGGCCCCACGGGGCGCTTAGCGGGCCTGCTGGGCGGCGATGAGGAGGGGGTCCCAGACGGGGCTAAAGGGCGGGGCGTAGGCCAGGTCCAGGGCCAAAAGGTCCTCCACGCTCCCCTCCCGGTGGAGGAGGGCGGCGAGGACGTCTATGCGCAGGGCCCCGTGCCCATAGGCCACCACCGCGCCGCCCAAAAGCCTCCCCGTCCCCTCCTCGTAGACGAGCTCCACCCAGAGGGGCCCGCTTCCCGGGTAGTAGTGGGCCCCATCCCGGCTCTGGATGAAGACCTTCTTGGCCCGGTAGCCCTCCTTGAGGGCCGTCTCCAGGGAAAGCCCGGTGGTGGCCACGGCCAGGCCGAAGGCCTTGAAGATGGCCGTGCCCACCACGCCCAGAAAGCGGGCCTCCCTGCCGGCGATGACGCTTCCCGCGGTGCGGCCGTGCTTGTTGGCCACGTCCCCCAAGGGAAGCCAGTAGGGGCGCTTGAGGACCTGGTGGAAGCTTTCCGCCACGTCCCCGGCGGCGTAGACCCCTTCCAGGTTGGTGCGCATCCTTTCGTCGGTGGCGATGGCCCCGGTGGGGCCCAAGGCCACCCCCATGGCCTGGGCGAGCTCGGTGTTGGGCCGGATCCCCGTGGCGAGGAGGACCAAGTCGGCGGGCACCACGCCTTCCGAGGTCTCCACCGCCTCCACCCGGCCCATGCCCCGGAAGGCCTCCACCTTCACCCCGGTCCAGACCTCCACCCCGTGCCGCTCCAGCTCCTTCTTGAGGAGGGCGCCCACCTCCGGGTCCCAGTGGGGGAGGGGGCGCTCCTTGGCCTCCAGGAGGGTCACCTCCAGGCCCCGCTTGCGGAAGGCCTCCGCCACCTCGAGGCCGATGTACCCCGCCCCCAGGATGGCGGCCCGCCGGGCTTGGGGGAGGGCCTTCAGGAGCCTTTCCCCGTCCTCCATGGTCCTCAGGGTGTAGACCCCTTCCTGCTCCGTGCCGGGGATGGGGGGGAGGCTGGGCCGCGCCCCCGTGGCCAGGACCAGGTGGTCAAACCGGTCCTGGAAGGTCCTTCCCTCAGCGTGGTCGTGCACCGTCAGGGTGCGGAGCTCGTAGTCCACGTCCACCACCTCGTGGCGGGTGTGGACCAGAACCCCCTGCTTCCGGAACTCCTCGGGGGTGCGGGCCACCAGCCTTTCCAGGCGGGGGATCTCCCCGGAAAGCACGTAGGGCAGGCCGCAGGCCCCGTAGGAAACCCACCCCGACTTCTCGTAGACCACCACCTCCAGCTCGGGGTTTTCCCGCTTGGCCTTGGCGGCGGCGGAGGCGCCGCCCGCCACCCCGCCCACGACCACCATCCGCTTGCCCATGGGGGGTATTCTGCCACAGAAGGGGTGGGCGGAATGTCCCAGAGGCCTTAGCCCTTGGCCTTGGGGGTTTCCTCCCGCACGAGCCGCCCACCCTTCAGGTGGAGGATGTGTCCCGCCCTTCGGGCGAGCTCCAGGTCGTGGGTGACCAGGATGAGGGTCCGCTCTTTCCCCGCCTCAAAGAGGAGGGTTGCCACCTGCTCGCGGCTTTCCGCATCCAGGTTTCCCGTGGGCTCATCGGCAAAGAGGACCGGGGGGTCCAAGGCCAAAGCCCGGGCCAGGGCCACCCGTTGCTGCTCCCCTCCCGAGAGGCGGCTGGGTAGGTGGTGGAGGCGGTGGGCGAGCCCCACCCGCTCCAGGAGGGCGAAGGCCCGCTCCTGCCTTTCCTTGCGCGGCCGCCCCACCAGGAGGAGGGGAAAGGCCACGTTCTCCCAGGCGGTGAGGGTGGGGATCAGGTTCCACTGCTGGAAGACGAAGCCCATGTATTCCAGGCGAACCCGGGCCCGCTCGTCCTCGGGGAGCTGGTGTAGGGGGAGGTTGTCCAGGTAAACCCCGCCTTCGCTGGGCAGGTCAAAGCCCGCCAGGAGGTTCAAGAGGGTGGTCTTGCCGCTTCCCGAGGGGCCCACCACCGCGGTGGCCCCTTTGGGGAAGGCGTAGGTAAAGCCTAGGAGGGCCACCACCTCCTTCTCTCCCTGGCGGTAGCGCTTGCTGAGGTGTTCGGCACGCAGCATCGGGCCTCCTTGTTGGGCTATACCCGCCCCAGGGCCTCCACCACCGGGATGCGGCTGGCGTGGTAGGCGGGCAGGAGGCCGGCCACAAGCCCCAGGAGGAGGGCCACCAGGAGAGCGAAGAGGGAGAGGCGGGGGGTCACGGCGGAGAGGGCCAGGCCCACCTGGTCCAGGGTGTAGAGGTTGATGGCAAAGGACACGGCGCCCCCCAGGGCCAGGCCCAGGGTCCCTCCCAGGAGGGCGAGGAGGAGGGCTTCCAGCACCACCAGGCGGAAGATGAACCCCCGCCTGGCCCCCAGGGCCCGCATGACCCCGAATTCCCGGGTGCGCTCGTACACGGACATCATCACCGTGTTGGCCACGAGAAGCCCGCCCACCACCAGGGCCACCAGGCTGATGCCGAAGCGCACCAGGTCGCTGATCCGCAAGGCCCGCTCCGCAAACCGCATCACGTCCCCCGTGGTCTGGGCCTTAAGGCCGGGGACGGCTTCCTCCAGGGCCCGGGCCACCGCCTCCGCTTTCTGCCCCGGGTTCAGGGCCACCAGGATGGCGCTGAAGTTCTCGGTGCCCAAGACCCGCTGCAGGGGGGCGAGGGGGACGAAGATCAGGTTGTCGGCCAGGCCCCCGCTTTCCTCCAGGATGCCCACCACCTTAAGGCTCACCTGGGGGGACAGCCTTAAGGGGCTTCCCAGGGAGAGCTGGCTCCGCTTGGCCACCTTGCCCCCCACCACCGCCCCCCCTTCGGTGGGCCTCAGGCGGCCCTCCTTGGCCTTCACCCCAGGGTAGAGGAGGTCTGGCCCTACCCCTTGGGGGAGGCCCTGGAAGAAGAAGCTCGTCGCCGGGTCAAACCCGCCCCGGGCCAGGAAGAGGGTGGGGACCAAAGCCCGCACCCCCAGGGCTTTCCCCGCTTCCTCCAGGGCCTTCAGCGTCTCGGGGGGGATCTCGGGGAGGGCGCCGAAGACGAAGCCCTCCGCCCCTTCTGGCACCACCTGGATGGCGGGGCCCACCCGGGAGAGCTCCTGGAAGAGGGCCCGCCTAAGGCCCTCCCCGAAGGAGAGGAAGAGGACCATGCTCGCCGTGGCCACCAGGACCCCGAGCAGGGTGAGGAGGCTCCGGACGGGCCGGGCCAGGAGGTTGCGGAGGACGAGGAGGAAAAGCTCCATCCCCCCGAGGCTACCCCAAGGCGGGGCCGGGGGCGTGGCCTGGCCTACAGAAGGCGTTCCACGAAGCGGGTTTCCACCTCCTCCAGGAAGGCGCTGGGGTTTACCTTCTGCCTCTCGGGATGGGCGTAATAAGCTCTCTCCGCCTCCTCAAAGTCCTCGTGGGCCACGAACCAGAGGAACTCCCGCTCGGAAAGCCAGTAGGCCCCGAGGATCCTAAAGCCCAGGGCCTGCCTCAGGGGAACGATGGTTTCCAGGAAGACCCTTTGGAAGGCCTCCTTGGCCCCCTCCTTCAGGGTGTAGCGGCGCATCTGGACCTTCATGGGGCCCATTGTAAGCGCCTATAATCAAATCCATGCGCACGGCGGAGATCCGCGAGAAGTTCCTCTCTTTCTTTGAGGGCAAGGGGCATTTGCGCCTCCCCTCCTTCAGCCTCATCCCCGAGGACGACCCCTCCCTCCTCTTCACCTCCGCGGGGATGGCCCCCCTAAAGCCTTACTTCCTGGGGGCGAAGCCCATCTTCGGGGGCAGGGAGTGGCGCAGGGTCACCACCTGCCAGGAGTGCCTGAGGGTGGGGGACATAGAGAACGTGGGCCGCACCAGCCGGCACAACACCTACTTTGAGATGCTGGGCAACTTCTCCTTCGGGGACTACTTCAAGAAGGAGGCCATCCTCTGGGCCTGGGAGTTCCTCACCGAGCACCTCAAGCTTGACCCCGGGCGCCTCTGGGTCACGGTCTTTGAGGACGACGACGAGGCCTACGAGATCTGGCGCGACCTGGTGGGGGTCCCCGAGGAAAAAATCGGCCGCTTCGGCGAAGACGAGAACTACTGGCCGGGCGGGGCCATCACCCACGGGCCGAACGGGCCTTCTGGCCCCTGCTCGGAGATCTTCTACGACCGGGGCCCGGCCTACGGCACTCCCGACGAGACCGGCCCCAACACGGGAAGCGGGGACCGGTTCGTGGAGATCTGGAACCTGGTCTTCACCCAGTACGACCGCCAGGGGCCCATCCCCGGGCCCGGGATCCTCAAGCCCCTGCCCCAGAAGAACATTGACACGGGCATGGGCCTCTACCGGGTGGCGGCCATCCTCCAGGACGTGGAGGACTTCTACCGCACGGACACTTTCTTCCCCCTCATCCAGGAAGTGGCCCGGATGAGCGGCAGGCCCTACGAGGGGAAGACGAGCGTGAGCCACCGGGTGATCGCCGACCACGTCCGGGCCGTGGTGGCGGCCCTTTCCGACGGGGCCACCTTCTCCAACACCGGCCGGGGCTACGTGATCCGCCGCCTCCTCCGCCGGGCCCTGCGCCACGGCTACCTCCTGGGGCTTTCCGACCCCTTCCTGCACAGGCTCGCCCCCCTGGTGGCCGAGCTCCTCGGGGACTTCTACCCGGAGATGCGGGAGAACCTGCCCGCGGTGGAGAAGCAGATCCGCCTCGAGGAGGAGCGCTTCCTGGAGACCCTGGAGGGGGGCCTCAAGCGCCTGGACGCCCTCCTCTCCGGCCTCAAGCCCGGGGAGGTCCTTCCCGGGAAGGAGGCCTTCAGGCTCTACGACACCTACGGCTTCCCCCTGGACCTCACCGTGGAGATCGCCGCGGAAAGGGGCTATGGCGTGGACACGGAGGGCTTTCAGAAGGCCATGGAGGAGCAGCAAAGCCGCTCCCGGGCCGCCATGGCCTTTGAGCGGGAGATCTTCAAGAAGGGCGCCCAGGTCCTGGAGGAGCTCTACGCCGAGCGGGGGGCCACGGAGTTTTTGGGGTACAACGCCCTCGAGGCCGAGGCCGAGGTCCTGGCCCTCCTGGCCGGGGACCAAAGCCTTTTGGAGGCGGGCCCCGGCACCGAGGTCCAGGTGGTCCTGGACAAGACCCCCTTCTACGCCGAGGGAGGCGGCCAGATCGGAGACTTCGGCTTCTTGGAGTGGCCAGGGGGCCGGGCCCGGGTGGAGACCACGAAGAAGACGGAGCGGGGGATCTTCCTCCATAAGGCCCGGGTGGAGGAAGGGGTGCTGAGGGTAGGGGAAAGGGTGCGGGCGGTGGTGGACCCCAAGCGGCGGGACACCGAGAGGAACCACACCGCCACCCACCTCCTGCACGCCGCCCTCAGGGCGGTCCTCGGCCCCCACGTGCGCCAGGCGGGAAGCCTGGTGGCCCCAGATAGGCTCCGCTTTGACTTCACCCACCCCGAGCCCTTGAAGCCTGAGGAGCTTGAGCGGGTGGAGCTTTTGGTGAACCGCTGGATCATGGCCGACTTCCCCGTGACCTGGCGCTACATGCCCCTGGAGGAGGCGAGGAAGGAGGGGGCCATGGCCCTCTTTGGGGAGAAGTACGGGGAGGTGGTCCGGGTGGTGCGGGTGGAGGGAAGCCCGCTTCCGGGCCTCGAGTCCAAGGAGCTTTGCGGCGGGTGCCATGTGCGCCGCACCGGGGAGATCGGGGCCTTCCTCATCCGGAGCGAGGAGGCGGTCTCCGCCGGGGTGCGCCGCATAGAGGCGGTGACGGGGGAGGAGGCCATCCGCTTCGCCCGCGGGAGCCTGAACCGCCTGAAGGCCCTCGCCGAGCGCCTCGAGGTGGGGGAGGCCGCTCTGGAGGAAAGGCTGGAGAAGCTCCTTGCCGAGCTCAAGGAGAAGGAGCGGGAGGTGGAACGCCTCAAGGCCCGCCTGGTCCAGGCGGCCTTGGGGGGCGGCGGGGGGGCTTCCCTGGAGGAGAAGGGGGGGCTCAGGTGGACGGTGGCGGAGCTTCCCGGCTTGGACGCCAAGGCCCTCCGCCAGGCGGCGGACGACCTGGTGGCCCGGGGGGCGGACGTGGCCTTGGTGCTCTCGGGGGGGCAGGCGGTGCTGAAGCTCTCCCCGAAGGCCCAGGGAATGGGCCTCGAGGCGGGGGCCCTCTTCCGGGCCCTTGCGGAAAAGGCCGGGGGCCGGGGCGGGGGCAAGGGGGCCCTGGCCCAAGGGGGCGGCCTGGACCCCAAGAAGGCCCGGGAGGCCCTCCCCGGCCTCCTCCCCTAGAATGGGGGCATGGTCCTCGGCCTCTTGGCCACGGCCCTCTCCTGGGCCCTCTTCGCCCTCACCTTCGGGCGGTTTCGGAGGAGGCCTTCCCTGCCCAACGCCCTCTACAGCCTCGGCCTCTTCTTTTTCGCCCTGGCGGTCTCCGCCGAGCTCCTCGCCCGACTCCAGGGGGGCTGGAGCCCCTTCCTCTACCGCCTCTGGTACCTCACCGGGGCGATGCACGGGGTGACCTTTTTGGGCTTAGGAAGCCTCGCCCTCCTCAAGCCCAGGGCGGCCCGGGGGCTCCTCCTCGCCCTAAGCCCCCTCTTCCTTTGGGGCCTTTACCTGGTGGCCTCCGCTCCCCTGGACTTCGCCCGCCTCCCCGAGCCCTACGCCCCCCTGGGGGCGGCCTTTCCCCCGCCTAGCCTCACCTCGCCCAGGCTCTGGACCATCCCCTTCAACCTCCTGGGCACGGCCCTCATGGCCGGGGTGGCCCTTTACACCACCCTCCTCTTCCGGCGCCAAAACCCCTTGCGGGCCCGGGGCACGGCCCTCATCCTCCTCGCTACCCTGGTCCTCGCCTCCACCAGCGCCCTAAACCGCTTCGGGGTGGCGGGCCTCGAGGAGGTGGGGCGGGCCTTGGGCGTGGGCCTCCTTTACCTGGGGGTCGCTTTTGCCGACCGGAGCGTGGCCTATGCGGGTGGGCGCGCTTGACGTGGGAGAGGCCCGGATCGGCCTCGCCGTGGGGGAGGAGGGGGTGCCCCTGGCCTCGGGCCGGGGGTACCTGGTGCGCAGGACCCTGGAGGAGGACGTGGAGGCCCTCCTGGACTTCGTGCGGCGGGAGGGTTTGGGAAAGCTCGTGGTGGGCCTCCCCTTGCGCACCGACCTCAAGGAGAGCGCCCAGGCCAAGAGGGTCCTCCCCCTGGTGGAGGCCTTGAAGGCAAGGGGGGTGGAGGTGGAGCTATGGGACGAGCGCTTCACCACCAAGCTCGCCCAGGAACGCCTCAAGCACGCTCCCAAGCGGCTTCGCCGGGACAAGGGGAAGCTGGACGAGCTCGCGGCCGTGGTGCTTCTGGAGGACTACCTTGCCCGAGGGATCTAGGAACTGGCTTCGGCGTGGGGTGGTGGCCCTTTTCCTCACCTTTCTTCTCCTTCTCCTTTACGCCCTCTGGCTTCTCGGCCCCACGGGTAAGGAAGCTGTGGTGCGCATTCCCCGGGGGGCCACGGGGGCGGAGGTGGCGAGGATTTTGGAGGAGGCGGGGCTTCTGCGCTCGGGCCACGCTTTTTCCGCCTACCTCCGCTTCTCGGGCCGGGCGAAGCGCCTCGTCCCCGGGGTCTACCGCCTGAAGGGCGAGGGGGCCTTCCGCCTGGCCCGGGCCCTCACCGGGGGCGTGAAGCCCCTAAGCGTCACCCTCACCTTCCCCGAGGGGGAGAGGGCGGTGGACTACGCCCGGAGGCTCTCCCAGGCGGGGCTTGACGGGGAGGGCTTCCTCAGGCTCGTGGAACGCCCGGGGGCCCTGAAGCCCCCCTACGTGGAGGCGCAGACCCTGGAGGGCTACCTCTTCCCCGCCACCTACACCTTTGACCTCCTCGCCACCCCCGAGGAGGTGGTGCGGGCCATGCTCCGCCGCTTTGAGGCGGAGCTCACCCCCCCGGTGCAGAGGCTTCTAGAGGAGCGGGGGCTTTCCGTCCACGCCTGGGTCACCCTGGCCTCCATCGTGGAAAAGGAGGCGGGAGGCCCCGAGGAAATGCCTTATATCGCCGGGGTCTTCCTGAACCGCCTGGAGCGGGGTATGCCCCTCCAGGCCGACCCCACCGTGGCTTACGCCCTGGGGAAAAGGCTTCCCGAGCTTTCCCGGCCCGATGGGGATTTCGCCGTGGACTCCCCCTACAACACCTACCGCTACGCTGGCCTACCCCCGGGGCCCATCGCCAACCCCGGGCAGAGGGCCCTCCTCGCCGTCCTCAATCCGGTGCGTACCGACGAAAGGGGCCGCCCCTACCTTTACTTCTTCCATGCCCAGGGAAAGCTCTTCCTCAACGTTGATTTTGCAGGCCACCTCCGGGACCTTGCCCGATACCGCTACGCCTCCCCGTCCCCGTGACGGAGGAGCCGGAGCTGGGCGTAGGCGAAGAGGAGGGTGAGGACGAGGAGGACCACGGTGATGGCCGCCGCGTACCCCAGGCGGAAGT
This sequence comes from Thermus parvatiensis, assembly GCF_001535545.1. Taxonomy (GTDB): domain Bacteria; phylum Deinococcota; class Deinococci; order Deinococcales; family Thermaceae; genus Thermus; species Thermus parvatiensis. Next base: position 278,062 of record NZ_CP014141.1, read on the forward strand.
TCTCAAACCCCGCCTCGTAGAGGTAGTAGCCGAGAACCCGCGTGGCCCCGTAGGGCCCGCCCCGGGTGAGGAGGAAGACCGCGGAGTAGGACTGCAAGGAGAGGATGGTGCCCACCACCAGGAGGAAGGCCACCGCCGGCCGCATCAGGGGGAGGACCACGTAGCGGAAGGCCTCAAAGGGCCCCGCCCCGTCCACGTAGGCGGCTTCCAGAAGGGTCTTGGGGATGGCCTTGAGCCTGGCCGAGGCCACCAGGACCCCGTAGCCCAGGTGGCGCCAGAGAGTGAAGACCACCACCATCACCAAAGCCCAAAACCCTTCCCGGTCCCAGGGAGGGATGGGGAGGAACTGGGCCAAGGCCCCGTACTCCGGGGTGAAGAGGGTGTACCAAGAAAGGGTGGCCCCGCCCAAGGTGACCAGGCCCGGCAGGAAGAGGAGGCCCTTGGCGAAGCGCTCGTAGGGGGCCCCCTCCAGGGCCACCGCCAGCCCGATGGAGAGGAGCACGAAGAGGGGGAGGGCCAGAAGCATGAACTTGAGGGTCACCCATAGGCTCCCCCAGAAGGCGGGGTCCCGCAGGAGGTCCTGGTAGTTTTTGAGGCCGATGGGCTTGGGCTCGGAAAGCCCCGACCAGTCCCAGGTGGAGAACCGGACCACCTCCAGGAAGGGGTAGAGGACGAAGAGGAGGAGGGGGAGGAGGGCCGGCAGGGAGAAGAGGAGGAGGGGAAGCTTCTTCCGCACGGGCTACCAGAGGTAGAGGAGGGAAAGGAGGAAGGGGTAGCGGTCCGAGGCGGAAACCTCGAGGGCCAGAGGCTCCAGGTAGAGCCTGAACCCCGCGCCCCAGGCCAGATGGAGGCCCGCCCCCGCCTGGTAGCCGAGGCCGAGGCCTAAGGAGAGGGCTCCGCCGGGAAGCTCCAGGCTGGCGAGGGGGCCGAGGTGGGCCCCAAAGGGGTAGCGGAGGTCCAGGCCCAGGCCCACCGAGGCGAAGAGGCCCTCCACCACGAGTCCGGGGAAGAGGTTGGCCTTGAGGAGGGCGTAGGCCTCAGGGCTCTGGGAAAGGAGGACCTGGGCGTCCAGGCCGGTGTCCAGCCCCAAGGGGCTAAAGGGCAGGAGGGCGCTTCCTTGGAGGTAAAAGCCCCTGTCCGGAGCGTAGCCCAAGCCCAGGGTGTTCTCCGGGTAGGCGGGGGCCTGGGCCAGGGCGAGGCCTAGGGCGAGGCCGAGGAGGGCGAAAAGCCGCTTCATAGCCCCTACATCCTACCAGGTAGCATGGGGGCATGGAGGTGGCCTTCTCCCTGGAGCCTGCGCCCTCCCTCGTCCCCGCGAGGGAGGCGCCCCTCCTCGTCCTCGTGGGCCTCACCGGGGTGGGGAAGAGCACCCTGGTGGAGGCCCTGGGCCTTCCCCGGCTCCCCGACCGCCGGGAGCTCGTGGACCGCTTCGTCCTCCCCCGCTACGGGGCAGAGCCTCCCATCCCCCGGGAGGAGCGCTTCCGCCTCACCCGGCGCTTCCGGGAGGAGTTCCCCGGGGGGGTGGCGGAGGTCCTCGCCCGGGGGTACGTGCCCCCGAAGCCCCTCCTCCTCTTTGACGGCCTGAGGGGGGAAGGGGAGGTGGCCTACGCCCTGGAGCACCTCCCCAGGGCCCGCTTCGTCCTCCTCCACGCCCGGGAGGCCACCCGGCTTAAGCGGCTCCTCTCCCGCCAAGATGCCTTTGACCGGGTGCGCCTCGCCCCTGAGGAGGAGGCCCGCCTTAAGGCCCTGGCCCAAGGGGTCCTCACGGAGGAGGAGCTCGCCGAGGCCCTTTCCCTTGCTCCCCTCAAGGAGGTCCTCGCCAAGCTCAAGATCGTGGCCGAGGAGAAGAAAAACTATGATCCCGAGGGGCCTTTACGCCTCCTCGAGGGCCACCCCAGGGCCTTGGTCCTGGACACGGAGGCCCTCTCTCCCGAGGAGGAGGTCCTGGCGGTGCGGCGCTTCCTCCAGGAGGGGCTTCGCTAGCGCGTAGAATGGAGGCTATGCCGACGGTACGGGACCTGCGCCTCATCCCCTTCCGCATCCCCCTGAAGGCCCCCTTGCGCTGGGGGAAGGCCTCGGAGCTTGCCGCCTTGGAGCATGCCCTTTTGGAAGTGGAGCTTTCCGACGGCTCCATAGGCCGGGCCGAGGTGGCCATCCGCCCCACCATCTACGGGGAGACCCTGGGGAGCGTGAGGGCGGGGCTTGAGTACCTGAGACCCAGGCTTTTGGGCCTCGAGGCCGACGACCAGGAGGGGATCCGGGCGGTCCTCGAGGCCTTCCCCTTTAACTTCGGCCTCAAGGGCGCCCTGGACACCGCCCTCTGGGAGGCGTGGGCGAGGAGCGAGGGGGAGGAGCTTTACCAGGTCCTCAAGCCCGCCAAGCACCGGGTGCGGGTGGCCTACATCCTGGGCCTGGGGAAAGAGGAAGAGGTTCTGGAGGACGCCCGCATGGCCTACGGGGCGGGGGTTAGGGTCTTCAAGGTGAAGGTGGGGCGGGACCTGGAGGCGGACACCCGCCGCATCCTCCGCCTGAAGGAGGCCTTCCCCGAGGCCGAGCTCTACGCCGACGCCAACGAGTCCCTTCCCCCCAAGGAGGCCGAGCGCTACCTTTGGGCCTGGAAGGAGCTTGGCCTCCGCTACGTGGAGGAGCCCTTGCCCGTGGAGGAGGTGGAGGCGAGGCGGGCCTTGAGGGAGAAGGGGATCCTCCCCCTCATCGCCGACGACGCGGCCATGACCCCGAAGGACCTCAAGCGGGAGCTTGCGCTCAACACCTTTGACGTCCTAAACCTCAAGCCCGCCCGCACGGGCGTCACCTGGACCCTGGAGATGCTCGCCCTCGCCCGGGAAAAGGGCAAAAAGGCCATGGTGGGAAGCCAGGCGCAAAGCGCCTTCGGGGCCTACCAGTCCGCCCTCCTCGCCTTCCAGCAGGGGGTGACGGAGCCTTGCGAGCTCGCCTTCCACCTCAAGGCCGAGGGCGGCTTCTTCCCCTTCCCCGCCTTCCGGGAGGGGTGGCTTTACTGGGAGGACCTGGTGGAGGGCCGCTTTGACGAGGCGGCCTTCGCCCGGTACGCCCTAAAGGAGGTTTAGGGCTTCCCGGAAGTCCCGGAAAACCCCCTTGGCTCCCGCCTGCAAAAGAGCCTCCCCCTTATGCCCCGTGAGGAGGCCGTAGGTAGGGATCCCCGCCCCCACGGCGCTCCTTACCCCGGAAGGGGAGTCCTCAAAGGCCAGGGCCTCCTCGGGGGCCACCCCAAGGCGCCTTAGGGCCAGTTGGTAGGGAAGGGGGTCGGGCTTCCCCCGGCCCACCTCCTCCGCCAGGACAAGGAGGGGCGGCCTCAGGCCCAGGGCCTCGAGGACGTGGCGGGCGTTCTCCCTGGGGGCGTTGGTCACCACGCCCCAGAGGAGCCCCTTTTCCCTGATTCGCTCCAAAAATTCCGGAAGCCCCGGGGTGGGCCTTAGCCCCTGGGCGAGTTCCCGGAAGCGGGCTTCCTTGGTCGCGATGAGCCTTTCCGCTTCCTCGCCTTCCAGGCCCAGGAGGTCCCGCACGATCTCGGGGTTGAGCCTTCCCGAGATCCTTTCCCGGTAGAAGGCGGGGTCCACCTTGAGGCCGTAGGGCGCCAGGACCTCCCGCCAGGCGAGGAGGTGCAGGGGGTCGGTGTCCGCCAGGGTGCCGTCCAGGTCAAAGAGGACCGCCTTAAGCACGGACTTAAGCACGGACCACCTCCCGCTCCGCGCCCCGGAGGAGGAGGTAGAGGGCGAGGCTTAGGGCGAAGAGCCCCAAGGGGATCCCCCGGTCGGGCAGGAGGGCGAAAAGCCCGGGGATCAAGGTGCTCCCCGCCGCCCCGGCGTACATGAGCCCGCCCAGGGCCCGGTGGCCGAAGCGGGCCTGGACCAGGGCGAAGAGGGTGGAGAAGAGGGGGCCGAGGAGGAAGCCCGCGAGGGGGAAGAGGAGGGCGGTCTGGGGGAGGAAGTTTAAGAGGAGGAGGCCCATCACCCCGAGGAGAAGCCCCCGGAGGGCCCTCAAGGGGTCCTTGGCCACTCTTCCTGCGAGGAGGAGCCTGCCCAAGGCGAGGAAGAGCCAGTAGAGGGTGAGGAGGAGACCGCCTAGGGCCGTGGCATGGCCCAGGGCCTCGAGCCAGACCCTGTTCCAGGTGGCCAACGCTCCCTCGAGGCCCGTATAGAGCCCCACGGCGAGGAGGAAGGGCCAGAGGGCCCCCGGGGCCTTCCCGGTGGCCTGGCTGCAGGCGGGGCTCCCAGGACCAGAAGCCCTGCCCCGAGGGCGATGAGCCCCACCAGGCTGAGGACCAGGGGGTAAGGGAGCTGGGTGAGGGCCAGGGGGGTGAAGACCGCCCCCAGGCCGAAGGCCACGTTTACCCGGTTTAACAGCTCCACCCGCCTTTCCGGGTAAAGCTCCCCCACCAGGCTATTCCCGTGGACGTTCATCACCCCTTCCCCCAGGCCCAAAAGGAAGGCCAAGGGCACCACCCAGGTGTAGGTGGGGGCCCAGGCCAAGCCCAGGAAGGCGAGCCCTACCAGGCCCAAGGCCAAGGGGAAAAGGGGATGGCGCCTTTCCTCTTGGCCCAAGCGCACCCCCAGGAGAAGGCCCAAAAGAAGGGCGGTGTAGAAAAAGGAGACCTCCTCCCCCACCCCGTACCGCGCCCGCCAAAGGGGCAGGGCCGCCCCCGGGAGAGCCACGATCACCCCCACCAGAAAAAGCGCCAGGAAGGAGCCAGCGAGAAAGCGCACGGACTGCATTCTCCTCATTCCTTGCTCTTTGGTCAATAATGGGAGGCATGGAGGCCCTTCTGGCCAAGGCCCTATCTGGAAAAGGCTTCTTCGCCTTCCCAGGGGTTTTGCTCGTCCGGGGGCCCGATGCCTTCTCCTTCCTCCAGGGGCAGGGCACCCGGGACCTAAGGCGGCTTCAGGGGCCTGCGGGGGCCCTTTTTCTTAACCACAAGGGGCAGATAGAGGAAGCGGCTACCTTTTTTCCCCATCCCGAGGGCTTCCTTTTGGCCCCGTGGGGGAGCCTCGAGGGGCTGGAAAGGCGCCTCCGCCGCTACATCGTCTTTGACCAGGTGGAGCTTGTGGCGCTTTCCCTCTTCCGCCTCCTCCACGCGGACGGCCGCGAGGAGGTGGGGGAGAGGGCCGAAGGGGCGCTTCCCGCCGAGCTTTACCCCCTCTACACCCTCCTCAAGGGCCTCCCCCTCCTCTCGGACATCCGGGGGGAACTCCCCCAGAGCGTGGGCCTCCTCCACCTGGTGGACTACGGCAAGGGGTGCTACGTGGGCCAGGAGATCATGGCCAGGACCGAGGGAAAGGAGGTGCCCTACCGCCTCGTGGGCCTGAGGGCCCTGGAGGGGGGCGAGGCCCCGGCGGCCCTCACCCTGGAGGGAAAGCGCGTGGGCGAGGCGAAGCGCCTTTTAGAAACCCCCTTCGGCCTCCTGGGCCTCGCCTTGGTGCGGAAGGAGGTGCCCGTGGGGGCGGAGGTGGAAGGAGGCGGGGGGCGGTACCGCGTGGAGGCCCTCCCCTTTAAGGAGGCGGTATGGAGCGGGCAGAGATCCTCGGGGTAGGCACCGAGCTCCTTTACGGGGAGACCCTGGACACCAACACGGCGGAGATCGCAAGAAGCCTCAAGCCCTACGCCCTCAAGGTGGAGAGGACCCTGAGGGTGGCGGACGAGGTGGCGCCCCTGGCCCGGGAGGTGGAGGAGGCCTTCGCCCGGGCCAGGCTTGTGGTCCTCTCCGGCGGCCTCGGCCCCACCCCGGACGACGTGACCCGGGAGGCGGTGGCCCTGGCCTTGGGGGAGCCTTTGGAGCTGGACGAGGCCGTGCTTGGGGAGATTGAGGCCTTCTTCCGCGCCCGGGGCCGGGCCATGCCCGAGGCCAACCGCAAGCAGGCCATGCGGATCCCCTCCGCCACCTGGCTCAAAAACCCCCGGGGCACCGCCCCCGGGTGGTGGGTGCGCAAAGGGGGCAAGGACCTGGTCCTCCTCCCCGGGCCCCCTCCCGAGTGGCGCCCCATGTGGCAGGAGGTCCTGCCCCGCCTGGGCCTGCCGCGAAGGCCCTACGCCGAAAGGGTCTTGAAGACCTGGGGCATCGGGGAGTCGGAGATCGTGGAGCGGCTTGGCCCCCTCTTCGTTCGGGAAGAAGAGGTGGAGGTGGGCACCTACCCCAAGCTCCACGGGGTGGAGGTGGTCGTCCGGGGCCGGGAGGACCGGGTGGCGGAGCTTGCGGAGAAGATCAAGAAGAAACTTCTCAAGGAGGTCTGGGGCGAGGGGGAGATAACCCTGGCCGAGGCGGTAAAAAGGCGTATGGAGCGGGAGGGGGCCACCCTTTCCACCATGGAAAGCCTCACCGGGGGGCTTTTGGGGGCGGAGATCACCCGCGTGCCGGGGGCGAGCCGCTTCTACTTGGGAGGCGTGGTATCCTACTCCGTAGGGGCCAAGGCCCGCTTCGGGGTGCCTCAGGACCTCCTTTCCCGGACGGTCTCCGCCGAGACCGCCCGGGCCATGGCGGAGGCGGCGCGGTCCCTCTTCGGGTCTACCTACGCCCTGGCCACCACCGGGGTTGCGGGGCCGGACCCCCTGGAGGGCGAGCCCCCGGGCACGGTCTACGTGGCCCTGGCGGGCCCCGCGGGCGCGGAGGTGCGGCGCTACCGCTTCCTGGGTGATCGTGAGACCGTGCGCCTGAGAAGCGTCTACGCGGCCTTGGCGCTCCTTGTGACATGAGGCTCTTCTACGCGGTCTTCTTACCCGAGGAGGTCCGGGCGGCCCTGGTGGAAGCCCAGACCAAGGTCCGCCCTTTTCGCGGCTGGAAGCCCGTCCCTCCCCACCAGCTCCACCTGACCCTCCTTTTTCTGGGCGAGCGGCCCGAGGAGGAGCTTCCCGACTACCTGGCCCTAGGCCACAGGCTCGCCCGCCTCGAGGCCCCCTTCCGGGCGCGGCTTCGCGGGACGGGCTACTTCCCCAACGAAGGAACCCCCCGGGTCTGGTTCGCCAAGGCGGAGGCCGAAGGCTTCCTCCGCCTCGCCGAGGGGCTTCGCGCCGGGGTGGAGGAGCTTCTGGGCGAGGAGGCGGTGAGGATCCCTGGCTGGGACAAGCCCTTCAAGCCCCACATCACCCTGGCCCGCAGGAAGGCCCCGGCGCCCCGGGTGCCCCCCGTCCTCTTCGGCCTGGAGTGGCCGGTGGAGGGCTTCGCCCTGGTGCGCTCGGAGCTTAAGCCCAAGGGGCCGGTGTACACCGTTTTGGAGAAGTTTTCCCTGAGAGGTGAGCATGGACGAAAGCAAGCGCAAGGCCCTGGAGAACGCCCTGAAGGCGATTGAGAAGGAGTTCGGCAAGGGGGCGGTGATGCGGCTGGGCGAGATGCCCAAGCAGCAGGTGGACGTGATCCCCACCGGCTCCCTCGCCCTAGACCTCGCCCTGGGGATCGGCGGCATCCCCCGGGGGCGGATCGTGGAGATCTACGGCCCCGAGTCCGGGGGCAAGACCACCCTCGCCCTCACCATCATCGCCCAGGCCCAGAGGCGGGGCGGGGTGGCCGCCTTCGTGGACGCGGAGCACGCCCTGGACCCCCTGTACGCCCAGCGCCTCGGCGTCCAGGTGGAGGACCTCCTGGTCTCCCAGCCCGACACGGGCGAGCAGGCCCTGGAGATCGTGGAGCTCCTCGCCCGCTCGGGGGCGGTGGACGTGATCGTGGTGGACTCGGTGGCCGCCTTGGTCCCCCGGGCGGAGATTGAGGGGGAGATGGGGGACCAGCACGTGGGCCTCCAGGCCCGGCTCATGAGCCAGGCCCTTCGCAAGCTCACCGCGGTGCTCGCCAAGAGCAACACCGCCGCCATCTTCATCAACCAGGTGCGGGAGAAGGTGGGGATCACGTACGGCAACCCCGAGACCACTCCCGGGGGGCGGGCCCTCAAGTTCTACTCCAGCGTGCGCCTGGACGTGCGCAAAAGCGGCCAGCCCATCAAGGTGGGGAACGAGGCCGTGGGCGTCAAGGTGCGGGTCAAGGTGGTGAAGAACAAGCTCGCCCCTCCCTTCCGCGAGGCAGAGCTGGAGATCTACTTTGGCCGGGGCCTGGACCCGGTGGCCGACCTGGTGAACGTGGCCGTGGCGGCGAACGTCATTGAGAAGGCGGGGAGCTGGTTCTCCTACGGGGAGGCCCGGCTGGGCCAGGGCAAGGAGAAGGCGGCGGAGTACCTGCGGGAGCGCCCCGAGCTTTTGGAAGAGATCCGGGCCAAGGTGTTGGAGCGGGCTGGGGAGGTGGTGCTGGCCGCCAGCGAGGAAGAGGGGGAGTAAATGAGCCTTCTGGACCTGGTGCTTTTGCTCCTGGTCCTCCTTTTGGGGGCGGCCCTCTTCCTGAGGCGCCGGGGAGAGGAGCAGGCGGGCCGGGAGGCGCGGGAGCTTTTGGAGGCGGCCAAGGAAGAGGCCAGGGAGGCCCTCGAGGCCGCCCGCAAGGAGGCCCGGGACATCCTGGAGGCCGCCCGCCAGGAGGCCAAGGCCCTACGGGAGGAGGCGGAGGCCCGGGCCAAGGCCCTCCGCCAGGAGGTGGAGGCGGAGCTTAAGCGGCGGTCCGAGGCCCAGGAGGCCGAGGCCAAAAGGCGCCTCCAGGAAGCGGAGGAACGCCTTAAGGCGGAGCGGGAAGAGCTTCACGCCGAGCGGGGGCGCCTGAGGTCCCTCCAGGAGGAGCTCAAGGAGGAGCGGGAGCGCCTCAAGGCTGAGCGGGAGGAGCTCCGCCGGGAAGGGGAGCGGCTCGCCAAGCGGGCCGAAGCCCTGGACGCCAGGGCGGCGCGGCTCGAGGAGGCGGAGGCGGAGCTTGTCCGCAAGGAGGAGGCGCTCAAGGCGGAGGCCAGGGCCCTGGAGGAGCGGCTTAAGGAGGTGGAGCGGAAACTTTACGAGGTGGCGGGCCTCACCCCTGAGGAGGCCCGCAGGCTCATCCTGGAGCGCCTGGACCAGGAGCTGGAGGAGGAGAAGGCCCAAAAGGTGCGGGCCGCCCTGGAAAAGGCGCGCCTCGAGGCCAAGCGGGAGGCGCAGAAGATCCTGGCCCAGGCCATGCAGCGCCAGGCCTCGGAAACCGCAGCCCAGCTCGCCGTCACCGTGGTCCCTATCCCCTCCGACGCCATGAAGGGCCGGATCATCGGCCGGGAAGGGCGGAACATCCGCGCCTTTGAGGCCCTGACGGGGGTGGACCTCATCATTGACGACACCCCGGACGCCGTCCTCCTCTCCTCCTTCAACCCCGTGCGCCGGGAGATCGCCCGCATGGCCTTGGAGGAGCTTTTGAAGGACGGGCGGATCCACCCAAGCCGCATTGAGGAGGTGGTGGAGAAGGCCAAGCAGGAGATGAAGACCTTCATCTACGAGCGGGGGGAGGAGGCGGCTTTGGAGGCCGGGGTGGTGGGGCTTAAGCCCGGCCTCATCCAGCTTCTGGGGCGGCTCCACTTCCGCTCCAGCTACGGCCAGAACGTCCTCAAGCACTCGGTCCAGGTGGCCCACCTCGCCGGGATCATGGCGGCGGAGCTCGGCCTGGACGCCGCCCTCGCCCGGCGGGCCGGGCTCCTTCACGACATCGGCAAGAGCGTGGACCGGGAGGTGGAGGGAAGCCACGTGGAGATCGGCATCGCCCTGGCGCGGCGCTTCGGGGAGCCCAAGGAGGTGGTGGACGCCATCGCCCACCACCACGACCCCGACAACGCCGAAACCCTCTACGCCGTTTTGGTGGCCGCGGCCGACGCCCTCTCGGCGGCGCGGCCCGGGGCGAGGCGGGAGAGCCTCGAGGAGTACCTCCAGCGCCTGGAGGCCCTGGAGCGCATCGCCCTCTCCTTCCCCGGGGTGGAGACGGCCTTCGCCGTGCAGGCGGGCCGGGAGGTGCGGGTCATCGTCAAGCCGGAGAAGATCAGCGATGCCAAGGCCACCCTCCTGGCCCGGGAGATCGCGGGCCGCATTGAGAAGGAGATGAACTACCCGGGCCAGGTCCAGGTGACCGTGGTGCGGGAGACCCGGGCGGTGGAGTACGCTAGGTGAAGTGAGGCGCTATGCTTAAAGGCGAAGACATCGGCATTGACCTGGGGACGGCCAGCGTCCTCATCTACGTGCGGGGGAAGGGGATCGTCCTTAAGGAGCCCTCCGTCATCGCCGTGGTCCAGGGGAAACGGGAGGTGAAGGCCGTGGGGGCGGAGGCCTACCGGATGCTTGGGCGCACCCCCGGGAACATCGTGGCCGTGCGCCCCCTCAAGGACGGGGTCATCGCCGACTACGCCCTCACGGAGAAGATGCTCCTCCTCTTCCTGCAGAAGGTCCTCTCCCCCATGAGCCGCCTCTTCAAGGGGCGGGTGCGGATCATGGTGGGGGTTCCCTCCGGGGTGACGGACGTGGAGCGGCGGGCCGTGGTCCAGGCCGTCTCCACCCTGGCCCACAAGGTCTACCTCATTGAGGAACCCTTGGCGGCCGCCATCGGGGCGGGGATCAACGTGGCCGAGCCCACGGGGAGCATGGTGGTGGACATCGGGGGCGGCTCCACGGACATCGCCGTCATCTCCTTGGGCGGGATCGTGCGCTCGGAGAGTCTCCGCATCGCCGGGAACGAGATGGACCAGGCCATCATCCTCCACATCCGCCAGAAGTACAACCTCCTCATCGGGGAGCGCACCGCCGAGGAGCTCAAGATCCGGCTGGGCCGGGCCAAGCTCCTCCCCGGGGAGGAGAAGGAGGTGGCCGAGGTCCGGGGCCGGGACCTCCTCACCGGCCTTCCCCGCACCGCCGAGATCCCCGCCGAGGACATCGTGGAGGCCCTCCAGGAGCCCTTGAGCAAGATCTTCCAGGGGGTGAGGAACGTCCTGGAGAGCACTCCCCCGGAGCTCGCCTCGGACATCTACGAGCGGGGCATCCTCCTCACCGGGGGCGGGGCCCTCCTTAGGAACCTGGACGTGGCCCTGCAGGAGGCCACCGGCGTCCCCGTGGTGGTGGCGGAGAACCCCATTGAGGCCGTGGCCCTGGGCACCGGGAAGGCCCTGGAGATGCTCCACGTCCTCGAGGACACCATCCTCTCCTCCGACGACGTCCTGAGGAGGTGAGGCCCTGTGGACATCCGGGAGATCCTCAAGGTCCTGCCCCACCGCTACCCCTTTCTCCTCGTGGACCGGGTGCTGGAGGCGGACGAGAGGCGCTTCAAGGCCCTCAAGAACGTGACCTTCAACGAGCCCCACTTCCAGGGGCACTTCCCCGGCCACCCCGTCATGCCCGGGGTGCTGATCCTGGAGGCCATGGCCCAGGCGGCCGTGGGGGCGCTGGTGCGCCAGCCGGGCTTTCCCCAAGGGGGCCTCGCCTTCCTCGCCGGGGTGGAGGGGGCCCGGTTCCGGCGGCCCGTCTACCCGGGGGACACCCTGATCCTCGAGGGGGAGCTCCTCGCCTTCCGCCGGGGCGTGGGCAAGGTGGCGGTCCGGGCCCTGGTGGAGGGGGAGGAGCGGGCGAGCGCCACCCTGACCTTCGTCCTCCAGGGGGCCTCCTGATGGCGGACCTGGAGCGCTACCTCAAGCGGGCCCGGGGCGGCCGGGTGGTGCGCACGGGCTTCCTGGACCCCGAGGACCAGGCCCGCCTGGAGGAGATGGCCCGCCGGGAGGGGATCCGGGTGGCCTTCTTCGGCGGCTTTCCCCTGGCGGAGCGCAAGGTGGCCGTCCTCTACCCCGAGGAGGTGCCCTCCGTCTCCGACCCCGTGGAGGTGGTCCTCCTGGACCGCCCCCCGCCCGCCGACCTGGGGGAGGTTTTGGGCGAGGTGGAGGAGGGGGAGGAAGGGGTTTTGGCCGCCCTCCTCCCCGAAGGGAGGAAGGCCCTCGAGGCCCAGGGCTACCGCCTCGCTCCCCCTCCCGAAGGGGCCCTGAGGCCCCCTAGGGAGCGGGTGCGCACCCTGGTCGTCCCCTCCTTGCGGGTGGACGCCGTGGGGGCCAAGGGCTTCGGCGTCTCCCGGTCCTACTTCGCCCAGGGGGTCAAGGCGGGCAAGGTGCGCCTCAAGGGGAGGCCCGCCTCCCCCAAGGACGAGGTGGCCCCGGGGGATACCCTCTTTGCCGAGGGGCTCGGGACCCTCAGGCTTCTGGAGGTGGTTGGCAAGACGGTGCGGGGCAACTATAAAATCAAGGTGGAGGTGGAGCGGTAGGAGGAGGAATCGGTCCCGTTTTCGGCGAGCCGGATTGACGGAAGTGGGCCTTCCGGTATAGATTAGGGTTTGTGCTCTTTGGTCGGGCCAAGGGAGCACGGTAAGAGCCAGCCGCCGCAAGGGGATGGCCCCCTTGCGGAAGAACCCTGTTAGCTTACCTCGGGCGGCCCGCCTTCCTTGAGGTGACGCATGGAGATCAAGCGGTTCGGTCGCATCCGAGAGGTTATCCCCCTTCCACCCCTCACCGAGATCCAGGTGGAGTCTTACCGCAGGGCCTTGCAGGCCGATGTTCCTCCCGAAAAGCGGGAAAACGTCGGCATCCAGGCAGCTTTCCGGGAGACCTTCCCCATTGAGGAGGAGGACAAGGGCAAGGGCGGTCTAGTGCTGGACTTCCTGGAGTACCGCCTGGGCGAGCCCCCCTTCCCCCAGGACGAGTGCCGGGAGAAGGACCTCACCTACCAGGCCCCCCTCTACGCCCGGCTCCAGCTCATCCACAAGGACACGGGCCTCATCAAGGAGGACGAGGTCTTCCTGGGGCACATCCCCCTGATGACCGAGGACGGCTCCTTCATCATCAACGGGGCCGACCGGGTCATCGTCTCCCAGATCCACCGCTCCCCGGGGTCTACTTCACCCCCGACCCCGCCCGGCCCGGGCGCTACATCGCCAGCATCATCCCCCTGCCCAAGCGGGGCCCCTGGATTGACCTGGAGGTGGAGCCGAACGGCGTCGTCTCCATGAAGGTCAACAAGCGGAAGTTCCCCCTGGTCCTCCTCCTTCGGGTCCTGGGGTACGACCAGGAGACCCTGGCCCGGGAGCTTGGGGCCTACGGGGAGCTGGTCCAGGGCCTCATGGACGAGAGCGTCTTCGCCATGCGCCCCGAGGAGGCTCTGATCCGCCTCTTCACCCTCCTCCGCCCCGGGGACCCGCCCAAGCGGGACAAGGCCGTGGCCTACGTCTACGGCCTCATCGCCGACCCCAGGCGGTACGACCTGGGCGAGGCCGGGCGGTACAAGGCGGAGGAGAAGCTGGGGATCCGCCTCTCGGGCCGCACCCTGGCCCGCTTTGAGGACGGGGAGTTCAAGGACGAGGTCTTCCTCCCCACCCTCCGCTACCTCTTCGCCCTCACCGCCGGGGTCCCGGGCCACGAGGTGGACGACATCGACCACCTGGGCAACCGCCGCATCCGCACCGTGGGGGAGCTCATGACCGACCAGTTCCGGGTGGGGCTCGCCCGCCTCGCCCGGGGGGTGCGGGAGCGGATGCTCATGGGCTCAGAGGACAGCCTCACCCCGGCCAAGCTGGTGAACAGCCGCCCCTTGGAGGCCGCCATCCGGGAGTTCTTCAGCCGCAGCCAGCTTTCCCAGTTCAAGGACGAGACCAACCCCCTCTCCTCCCTGCGCCACAAGCGGCGGATCTCCGCCCTGGGCCCGGGCGGCCTCACCCGGGAGCGGGCGGGGTTTGACGTGCGCGACGTCCACCGCACCCACTACGGGCGCATCTGCCCCGTGGAGACCCCCGAGGGCGCCAACATCGGCCTCATCACCTCCTTGGCGGCCTACGCCCGGGTGGACGAGCTGGGCTTCATCCGCACCCCCTACCGCCGGGTGGTGGGCGGGGTGGTTACCGACGAGGTGGTCTACATGACGGCCACCGAGGAGGACCGCTACACCATCGCCCAGGCCAACACCCCCCTGGAGGGGAACCGGATCGCGGCCGAGCGGGTGGTGGCCCGGAGGAAGGGGGAGCCCGTGATCGTGAGCCCGGAAGAAGTGGAGTTCATGGACGTGAGCCCCAAGCAGGTCTTCTCCGTGAACACCAACCTCATTCCCTTCCTGGAGCACGACGACGCCAACCGGGCCCTCATGGGCTCCAACATGCAAACCCAGGCCGTGCCCCTCATCCGGGCCCAGGCCCCCGTGGTGATGACGGGCCTCGAGGAGCGGGTGGTGCGGGACTCCCTGGCCGCCCTCTACGCCGAGGAGGACGGGGAGGTGGCCCAGGTGGACGGCAACCGCATCGTCGTGCGCTACGAGGACGGCCGCCTGGTGGAGCACCCCTTGCGCCGCTACGTGCGCTCCAACCAGGGCACCGCCCTGGACCAGCGCCCAAGGGTGCGGGTGGGACAGCGGGTGCGCAAAGGGGACCTCCTCGCCGACGGCCCCGCCTCTGAGAACGGCTTCCTGGCCCTGGGGCAGAACGTCCTCGTGGCCATCATGCCCTTTGACGGGTACAACTTTGAGGACGCCATCGTCATCAGCGAGGAGCTCCTCAAGCGGGACTTTTACACCTCCATCCACATTGAGCGCTACGAGATTGAGGCCCGGGACACCAAGCTCGGCCCCGAGCGGATCACCCGGGACATCCCCCACCTCTCCGAGGCCGCCCTAAGGGACCTGGACGAGGAGGGCGTGGTGCGCATCGGCGCCGAGGTAAAGCCGGGGGACATCCTCGTGGGGCGGACCAGCTTCAAGGGCGAGTCCGAGCCCACCCCCGAGGAAAGGCTCCTCCGCTCCATCTTCGGCGAGAAGGCCCGGGACGTGAAGGACACCTCCCTCCGGGTGCCGCCCGGGGAAGGGGGGATCGTGGTCCGCACCGTCCGGCTGCGGCGGGGCGACCCCGGGGTGGAGCTCAAGCCCGGGGTGCGGGAGGTGGTCCGGGTCTACGTGGCCCAGAAGCGCAAGCTCCAGGTGGGGGACAAGCTCGCCAACCGCCACGGGAACAAAGGGGTGGTGGCCAAGATCCTCCCCGTGGAGGACATGCCCCACCTGCCCGACGGCACCCCCGTGGACGTGATCCTGAACCCTCTCGGCGTGCCCAGCCGGATGAACCTGGGGCAGATCCTGGAAACCCACCTGGGCCTCGCCGGTTACTTCCTGGGGCAGCGCTACATCTCTCCCATCTTCGACGGGGCCAAGGAGCCCGAGATCAAGGAACTCCTCGCCCAGGCCTTTGAGGTCTACTTCGGCAAGCGCAAGGGCGAGGGCTTCGGCGTGGACAAGCGGGAGGTGGAGGTCCTCCGCCGGGCGGAGAAGCTTGGCCTCGTCACCCCGGGCAAGCCCCCGGAGGAGCAGCTTAAGGAGCTCTTCCTCCAGGGCAAGGTGGTCCTCTACGACGGCCGCACGGGCGAGCCCATTGAGGGCCCCATCGTGGTGGGGCAGATGTTCATCATGAAGCTCTACCACATGGTGGAGGACAAGATGCACGCCCGCTCCACGGGGCCCTACTCCCTCATCACCCAGCAGCCCCTGGGCGGGAAGGCCCAGTTCGGCGGCCAGCGCTTCGGGGAAATGGAGGTCTGGGCTCTCGAGGCCTACGGGGCGGCCCACACCCTCCAGGAGATGCTCACCCTCAAGTCCGACGACATCGAGGGCAGGAACGCCGCCTACGAGGCCATCATCAAGGGGGAGGATGTTCCCGAGCCCAGCGTCCCCGAGTCCTTCCGCGTGCTGGTGAAGGAGCTCCAGGCCCTGGCCTTGGACGTGCAGACCTTGGATGAGAAGGACAACCCCGTGGACATTTTTGAGGGGTTGGCTTCCAAGCGGTGAGGGTGAAGGCGGTTCCCCCGAGGTGAAGCATGAAAAAAGAGGTTCGTAAGGTTCGCATCGCTTTGGCCTCCCCGGAGAAGATCCGCTCCTGGAGCTACGGGGAGGTGGAGAAGCCCGAGACCATCAACTACCGCACCCTCAAGCCCGAGCGGGACGGCCTCTTTGACGAGCGCATCTTCGGCCCCATCAAGGACTACGAGTGCGCCTGCGGCAAGTACAAGCGCCAGCGCTTTGAGGGCAAGGTGTGCGAGCGGTGCGGCGTGGAGGTGACGAAGAGCATCGTCCGCCGCTACCGCATGGGCCACATTGAGCTCGCCACCCCCGCCGCCCACATCTGGTTCGTCAAGGACGTCCCCTCCAAGATCGGGACCCTCTTGGACCTCTCCGCCACCGAGCTGGAGCAGGTCCTCTACTTCAGCAAGTACATCGTCTTAGACCCCAAGGGGGCTGTCCTGAACGGGGTCCCGGTGGAAAAGCGCCAGCTCCTCACCGACGAGGAGTACCGGGAGCTCCGCTACGGCAAGCAGGAGACCTATCCCCTGCCCCCTGGGGTGGACGCCCTGGTGAAGGACGGGGAGGAGGTGGTGAAGGGCCAGGAGCTTGCCCCTGGGGTGGTGAGCCGCCTGGACGGCGTGGCCCTCTACCGCTTCCCCCGCCGCGTCCGGGTGGAGTACGTGAAGAAGGAGCGGGCCGGGCTCAGGCTTCCCCTCGCCGCCTGGGTGGAGAAGGAGGCCTACAAGCCCGGCGAGGTCCTCGCCGAGCTCCCCGAGCCCTACCTCTTCCGGGCCGAGGAGGAGGGCGTGGTGGAGCTTAGGGAGCTGGAGGAAGGGGCCTTCCTCGTCCTCCGCCAGGAGGACGAGCCCGTGGCCACCTACTTCCTCCCCGTGGGCATGACGCCCCTCGTGGTCCACGGGGAAATCGTGGAGAAGGGCCAGCCCCTGGCCGAGGCCAAGGGCCTTCTCCGCATGCCCCGCCAGGTCCGGGCCGCCCAGGTGGAGGCGGAGGAGGAGGGGGAGACGGTCTACCTCACCCTCTTCCTGGAGTGGACGGAGCCCAAGGACTACCGCGTTCAGCCCCACATGAACGTGGTGGTCCCCGAGGGGGCCAGGGTGGAGCCCGGGGACAGGATCGTGGCCGCCATTGACCCCGAGGAGGAGGTCATCGCCGAGGCCGAAGGGATCGTCCACCTCCACGAGCCCGCCAGCATCCTGGTGGTCAAGGCCCGGGTCTACCCCTTTGAGGACGACGTGGAGGTTTCCACCGGGGACCGGGTGGCCCCTGGGGACGTGCTGGCCGATGGGGGTAAGGTCAAAAGCGAGATCTACGGCCGGGTGGAGGTGGACCTGGTCCGCAACGTGGTCCGGGTGGTGGAGTCCTACGACATTGACGCCCGCATGGGGGCCGAGGCCATCCAGCAGCTCCTTAGGGAGCTGGACCTCGAGGCCCTGGAAAAAGAGCTTCTGGAGGAGATGAAGCACCCCTCCCGGGCCCGGCGGGCCAAGGCCCGCAAGCGCCTGGAGGTGGTGCGGGCCTTCCTGGACTCGGGGAACCGGCCCGAGTGGATGATCCTCGAGGCCGTCCCCGTCCTGCCCCCGGACCTGCGGCCCATGGTCCAGGTGGACGGGGGCCGCTTCGCCACCAGCGACCTCAACGACCTCTACCGGCGTCTCATCAACCGCAACAACCGCCTGAAGAAGCTTTTGGCCCAGGGTGCCCCCGAGATCATCATCCGCAACGAGAAGCGGATGCTGCAGGAGGCGGTGGACGCCCTCCTGGACAACGGCCGCCGCGGCGCTCCCGTGACCAACCCCGGCTCCGACCGGCCCCTCAGGAGCCTCACCGACATCCTCTCCGGCAAGCAGGGCCGCTTCCGCCAGAACCTCCTGGGCAAGCGGGTGGACTACTCGGGCCGAAGCGTGATCGTGGTGGGCCCCCAGCTCAAGCTCCACCAGTGCGGCCTGCCCAAGCGCATGGCCCTGGAGCTCTTCAAGCCCTTCCTCCTCAAGAGGATGGAGGAGAAGGGCATCGCCCCCAACGTCAAGGCGGCGCGGCGCATGCTGGAACGCCAGCGGGACATCAAGGACGAGGTGTGGGACGCCCTGGAGGAGGTGATCCACGGCAAGGTGGTCCTCCTTAACCGGGCCCCCACCCTGCACCGCCTGGGCATCCAGGCCTTCCAGCCCGTCTTGGTGGAGGGGCAGTCCATCCAGCTCCACCCCCTGGTGTGCGAGGCCTTCAACGCCGACTTTGACGGGGACCAGATGGCGGTGCACGTGCCCCTTTCCTCCTTCGCCCAGGCCGAGGCCCGCATCCAGATGCTCTCCGCCCACAACCTCCTCTCCCCAGCCTCCGGGGAACCCCTGGCCAAGCCCAGCCGGGACATCATCCTGGGCCTTTACTACATCACCCAGGTGCGCAAGGAGAAGAAGGGGGCGGGCCTGGAGTTCGCCACCCCCGAGGAGGCCCTGGCCGCCCACGAGCGGGGCGAGGTGGCCCTGAACACCCCCATCAAGGTGGCGGGCAGGGAGACCAGCGTGGGCCGGCTCAAGTACGTCTTCGCCAACCCCGACGAGGCCCTCCTCGCCGTGGCCCACGGCATCGTGGACCTGCAGGACGTGGTCACCGTCCGCTACATGGGCAAGCGGCTGGAGACGAGCCCGGGCCGCATCCTCTTCGCCCGCATCGTGGCCGAGGCGGTGGAGGACGAGAAGGTGGCCTGGGAACTCATCCAGCTGGACGTGCCCCAGGAGAAGAACTCCCTCAAGGACCTGGTCTACCAGGCCTTCCTCCGCCTGGGGATGGAGAAGACCGCCAGGCTTCTGGACGCCCTTAAGTACTACGGCTTCACCTTCTCCACCACGAGCGGCATCACCATCGGCATTGACGACGCCGTGATCCCGGAGGAGAAGAAGCAGTACCTGGAGGAGGCCGACCGCAAGCTCCTCCAGATTGAGCAGGCCTACGAGATGGGCTTCCTCACCGACCGGGAGCGGTACGACCAGATCCTCCAGCTCTGGACCGAGACCACGGAGAAGGTCACCCAGGCGGTCTTCAAGAACTTTGAGGAGAACTACCCCTTCAACCCCCTCTACGTCATGGCCCAGTCCGGGGCCCGGGGCAACCCGCAGCAGATCCGCCAGCTCTGCGGCATGCGGGGCCTCATGCAGAAGCCCTCGGGCGAGACCTTTGAGGTGCCGGTGCGCTCCTCCTTCCGCGAGGGCCTCACCGTCTTGGAGTACTTCATCTCCAGCCACGGGGCCCGTAAGGGTGGGGCGGACACCGCCCTCCGCACCGCCGACTCCGGGTACCTTACCCGCAAGCTCGTGGACGTGACCCACGAGATCGTGGTGCGGGAGGCGGACTGCGGCACCACCAACTACATCTCCGTTCCCCTCTTCCAGCCCGACGAGGTGACCCGCTCCTTGCGCCTGAGGAAGCGCGCGGACATTGAGGCGGGCCTCTACGGGCGCGTCCTGGCCCGGGAGGTGGAGGTCCTGGGGGTGCGCCTCGAGGAGGGCCGCTACCTCTCCATGGACGACGTCCACCTCCTCATCAAGGCCGCCGAGGCCGGGGAGATCCAGGAGGTGCCCGTCCGCAGCCCCCTCACCTGCCAGACCCGCTACGGGGTCTGCCAGAAGTGCTACGGGTACGACCTCTCCATGGCCCGGCCCGTCTCCATCGGCGAGGCGGTGGGCATCGTGGCCGCCCAGTCCATCGGCGAGCCCGGCACCCAGCTCACCATGCGCACCTTCCACACGGGCGGCGTGGCCGGGGCCGCGGACATCACCCAGGGTCTGCCCCGCGTCATTGAGCTCTTTGAGGCCCGCCGCCCCAAGGCCAAGGCGGTGATCTCCGAGATTGACGGCGTGGTGCGCATTGAGGAAACGGAGGAGAAACTCTCCGTTTTCGTGGAGTCCGAGGGCTTCTCCAAGGAGTACAAGCTCCCCAAGGAGGCGCGCCTTCTCGTCAAGGACGGGGACTACGTGGAGGCGGGCCAGCCCCTCACCCGCGGGGCCATTGACCCCCACCAGCTTTTGGAGGCCAAGGGCCCCGAGGCGGTGGAGCGCTACCTGGTGGAGGAGATCCAGAAGGTCTACCGGGCCCAGGGCGTGAAGCTGCACGACAAGCACATTGAGATCGTGGTCCGCCAGATGCTGAAGTACGTGGAGGTGACCGACCCTGGGGATAGCCGCCTCTTGGAGGGCCAGGTCCTGGAGAAGTGGGACGTGGAGGCCCTGAACGAGCGGCTCATCGCCGAGGGCAAGACCCCGGTGGCCTGGAAGCCCCTCCTCATGGGGGTCACGAAGAGCGCCCTCTCCACCAAGAGCTGGCTCTCCGCCGCCAGCTTCCAGAACACCACCCACGTCCTCACCGAGGCGGCCATCGCCGGGAAGAAGGACGAGCTCATCGGCCTCAAGGAGAACGTCATCCTGGGCCGCCTGATCCCGGCGGGCACGGGTTCGGACTTCGTCCGCTTCACCCAGGTGGTGGACCAGAAGACCCTGAAGGCCATTGAGGAGGCCCGCAAGGAGGCGGTGGAGGCCAAGGAGCGACCCGCCGCCCGGCGCGGGGTCAAGCGGGAGCAGCCCGGAAAGCAGGCTTAAGCCCCCCCGCAGGCGTAAGGCCCCCGGTTTCCCCGGGGGCCTTTTTCCGGCATAATGGGCCCGTGCGCGCCCGGTTGTACGCCGCGTTCCGTCAGGTGGGCGAGGACCTCTTCGCCCAGGGCCTCATCTCCGCCACGGCCGGGAACTTCTCCGTGCGCACCAAGGGGGGGTTCCTCATCACCAAAAGCGGGGTGCAGAAGGCGAGGCTCACCCCGGAGGACCTTCTGGAGGTGCCCTTGGAAGGGCCCATCCCCGAAGGGGCGAGCGTGGAGAGCGTGGTCCACCGGGAGGTCTACCGCAGGACCGGGGCCAAGGCCTTGGTCCACGCCCACCCCCGGGTGGCCGTGGCCCTCTCCTTCCACCTTCCCCGCCTGAAGCCTTTGGACCTCGAGGGCCAGCACTACCTGAAGGAGGTCCCGGTCCTCGCCCCCAAGACGGTCTCCGCCACGGAGGAGGCGGCCTTGAGCGTGGCCGAGGCCTTGCGGGAGCACCGGGCCTGCCTCCTGAGGGGGCACGGGGCCTTCGCCGTGGGCCTGAAGGGGGCCCCGGAGGAGGCCCTCCTCGAGGCCTACGGCCTCATGACCACCCTGGAGGAGAGCGCCCAGATCCTCCTCTACCACCGCCTCTGGCAGGGGGCGGGGCCCGCCTTGGGGGTGGGGAATGAGGGTCCTCTTCGTGGAGGGGAAGGACCGGGAGGCCCTGGTGGCCCTGGCGGAGGCCCTTCCCCATCCCTACTGGCTCCTTCAGGGCGAAGGGGTCTTCCTCCTCCAGGTCCTCGGGCCGGGGAGGAGGCCCGGGCCCGGGCCGAGGCCGTGCCTGGGGTCAGGGTCTGGGCCTTCCGCCTGGAGGATGGGGTAGTCTATAGGGGATGCGGGAAGAGATCGGGTACGTCCCCGTAGGGGAGGCGGAGCTTTACGTGGAGGACGTGGGTCCCGTGGAGGGGCCCGCCCTCCTCGTCCTCCACGGCGGTCCCGGGGGGAACGCCTACGTCCTGCGGGAAGGCCTCCAAGACTACCTGGAGGGCTTCCGCGTGGTCTACTTTGACCAGCGGGGCTCGGGGCGGAGCCTGGAGCTTCCCCAAGACCCCAGGCTCTTCACCGTGGACGCGTTGGTGGAGGACACCCTCCTCCTCGCCGAGGCCTTGGGGATTGAGCGCTTCGGCCTCCTCGCCCACGGCTTCGGGGCGGTGGTGGCCCTGGAGGTGCTCAGGCGCTTTCCCCAGGCGGAAGGGGCCATCCTCCTCGCTCCCTGGGTCAACTTCCCTTGGCTCGCCGCCCGCCTGGCGGAGGCGGCGGGGCTTGCCCCCCTCCCCGACCCGGAGGAGAACCTCAAGGAGGCCCTCAAGCGGGAGGAGCCCAAGGTCCTCTTTGACCGCCTCATGTTCCCCACCCCCCGGGGGCGGATGGCCTACGAGTGGCTCGCCGAGGGGGCGGGGATCCTGGGCTCGGACGCGCCCGGCCTCGCCTTCCTGCAGAACGGGCTTTGGCGCCTGGACTACACCCCCTACCTCACCCCGGAGCGCCGCCCCCTCTACGTCCTCGTGGGGGAGCGGGACGGGACGAGCTACCCCTACGCCGAGGAGGTGGCCTCGAGGCTCCGCGCCCCCATCCGGGTCCTCCCGGAGGCGGGCCACTACCCCTGGATTGACGCCCCCGAGGCCTTTGAAGAGGCCTTCAAGGAGGCCCTCGCCGCCTTGGTCCCCGCCCTCCGCGGGCCTCTGGTAGACTGAGGCCGTCACCGGGGGTGCCCCAAAGGGGCTGAGAGCATACCCTTGGAACCTGATCCGGGTCATGCCGGCGTAGGGAAGGTGACGGCCATCCCCTCCCGGTGACAAGGAGGGGCGCGATGCGGAAAATCCTGGCGGCTTTGGCGTTCCTGACCCTGGGCTTGGCCCAGGAGCTTGTGGTCCTCACCCACTCCAGCTTCTCCCTGGACAAGGCCCTTATCGCCCGGTTCCAGGAGGAGACGGGGATCCGGCTCCGTTTCCTCAAGGGGGGCGATGCGGGGGAGACCCTGAACAAGGCCATCCTCTCTAAGGGGGCCCCCATCGCCGACGTCCTCTACGGTTTTGACAACACCTTCCTCTCCCGGGCCCTCGAGGCGGACATCCTCCTCCCCTACGTGAGCCCGGAGATCCGAAACCTCCGCTCCGAGCTCCTTCTGGACCCCAGCTTCCGGGCCATCCCCGTGGACTACGGTTTCGTCAGCCTCAACTACGATCGGGCCTACTTCCGGGGCAAGGCCCTGCCGCAAAAGCCGGAGGACCTCGCCCGCCCGGAGTACGCCCGGCTTCTCGTGGTGCAAAACCCGGCCACCAGCTCTCCGGGCCTCGCCTTCCTGATGGCCACGGTGGCCCGCTTCGGGGAGGACGGATACCTAGACTTCTGGGCCAGGCTCCGCGACGGGGGTGTCCGGGTGGCCAAGGGCTGGAGCGAGGCCTACTACACCCACTTCACCCTTCACGGCGGCGACCGGCCCCTGGTGGTTTCCTACACCACGAGCCCCGCCGCCGAGGTCTACTACTCCGAGGGCAAGTACAAGGAGCCGCCCACCGGGAACCTCTTCCCGGAGCTTGCCTTCTTCCAGGTGGAGTTCGTGGGCATCCTCAAGGGGACCAAGAACCTGGAGGCCGCCCGCCGCTTCGTGGACTGGCTCCTTTCCCGCCCCGTGCAGGAGAACATCCCCACGGAGATGTGGGTCTACCCCGCCAGGCGAGACGCCCGCCTGCCCGAGGTCTTCCGCTTCACCCCGCCTCCCCCCGGGGCCGTGCGCCTGGACCCGGCCCGCATGGCGGCGAACCGGGAGCGGTGGATTGAGGAGTGGACCCGGGTGGTCCTCCAGGGCCAAGACCCCGAGGCGGTGCGGGCCGGGCGGCGGTGAGCCCCGGTGGGCGCGGCCGCCCTGGTCCTCGCCTTCCTCGCCTTTGCCCTCTTCTACCCCTTGGGCCGGGTCCTGGTCCTGGGGGTGGGGGAGGGGTTCGGCCGCGCCCTGGCCAACCCCTACTACTGGGAGCGCTACCTCTTCAGCCTGGAGTACGGCCTCGGCTCCGCCCTCCTCACCCTGGCCTTGGCCCTGCCCCTCGCCTTCCTCTTCCGCTGGCGCTTCCCGGGTAGGGCGGGCTTCCTCGCCCTTTCCACCCTGCCCTTCGTCCTGCCCACCCCGGTGGTGGCCTTGGGGTTTTTGGCCCTGGTGGGGCCTCGAGGGCTTCTGGGCCTGGACCTCTACGGCACCCGGGCCGTCCTCTACTGGGCCGCCCTTTTCTACAACCTGGGCCTCGCCCTGCGCATCCTCCTCCCGGTGGCCCTGGCGCTGGAAAGGCCCCTGGAGGCGGCCCGGGTCCTGGGGGCAAGCCCTTTGCGGGCCTTCCTTCGGGTGGGGCTCCCCCTCCTCCTCCCCGCCTTGGGCTCGGCGGGCCTCCTTGTTTTCCTCTACGCCTTCTCCGCCTTCGGGGTGCCCCTCCTGCTCGGGGGCCCCGGTACGCCACCTTGGAGGTGGAGGTCTACACCCTTCTCGCCTACCGCCTGGCCTTCCCCGAGGCCAGCGCCCTCATGCTCCTCCAGGTGGCCACCTTGGGCGGGGTGGCCCTCCTCTACCTCCGCCTCCAGGGGGCGGTCCTCCCGCCCCCCGTTCCGCCCCGCCCCCTCCCGCGGGGGCGGGGGTGGGCCCTGGCCCTGGGGATGGGGGTCTTCTTCCTCGGGGTTTACGCCCCCCTCCTCGCCCTGGCCCTGCGCCTGGAGCCCCTGGCCTTGGTCTCCGCCTGGGCCTCGGAGGACTTCACCCCCTTGCCCCTGGCCCTGGCCAACACCCTCCGCTTCAGCCTGGGAGGCTTGGGCCTGGCCCTCCTTTTGGGGGTGGCCTACGCCTTCGCCGCCCGGGGAAGGCTCTGGGTGGACCTCTTGGGCCTCCTGCCCCTCATGGTGAGCCCGGTGGCCGTGGGCCTCGGGTACCTCGTGGCCTACCCTGGCCTCCGGGGCTCCCTCCTTCTCCTCCTCACCGCCTACGCCCTCCTCGCCTACCCCCTCCTCGCCCGGGCCCTCCTCCCCGCCCTCCGGGGCCTCCCCCCGAGCCTCCTCCAGGCGGCCCGGGTCCTGGGGGCGGGCCCCTTCCGGGCCTTCTTTCGGGTGGAGCTTCCCCTCCTCCTCCCCGCCCTCTCTTCGGGGACGGCCTTGGCCCTGGCGGCCCTTTTGGGGGAGTTCGGGGCGAGCCTCGTCCTCTGGCGGCCCGAGTGGACCACCCTGGCCCTGGCCATCTACGAGCGGCTGGGCCGCCCCGGGGAGGGCCCTTTCCGGGAGGCGGTGGCCCTGGCCCTGGTCCTCGCCCTCCTCTCCGCCGGGCTCTTCTACCTGCTGGACCGGGGCCGGGGGCGGTTCGGCTAGGGGCCTTCCCCTTGGCAGGTGGGGCAGAAGTGGGTGCCCCGCCCGGCCACCACCCGCCGCTCCACCGGGCGCCCGCAGGCCGGGCAGGGGAGGCCCTCCCGGCCGTAGACGGCGTGGCGCGTCTGGAAGCCCCCAGGGAGGCCGTCGGGCTGGCGGTAGCTTTGGTCCGAGAGGGTGCTTCCCCCGAGTTCCACGGCCTCCGCCAGCACCTCGCGCAGGGCCCGGTGGAGGCGCCGCGCCTCCTCCTCGGTGAGGCTTCGGGCGGGGCGGAAGGGGCTTAGGCGGGCGCGGAAGAGGGCCTCGTCGGCGTAGATGTTGCCCACCCCGGCGGCGAGGCGCTGGTCCAGGAGGAGGGCCTTGAGGGGCCTCGCGCTCTCCTTCAGCCCTCGGAAGAACCCGGGAAAGGCGAAGGTCTCCGAGAGGGGCTCGGGGCCGAGGCGGAGGAGGAGGGGGATCTCCCGGTAGTCCCCGCGCCGCACCCCCAAGAGGCGCCCGAAGCGCCGGGGGTCGTGGAAGTAGAGGGTCCGGTCCTCGAGGACCAAGGCCGCCCGGGTGTGGGGCGTCGGCTCCAGCCGAAACCCCCCCGTCATCCCCAGGTGGGCCACGAGCTCCACCCCGCCCTCGAGGGCGAAGAGGAGGAACTTCCCCCGGCGGTCCACCTCCAGGACCCGCCTCCCCTCCACGAGGGCCGTGTTCCGGTAGCGGGCGGGGTCGTGGTGGACCACCTGCCTAAGGGTCTGGCCCAGGACCAGGGGACGCAGCCGCCTACGGGTGGTCTCCACCTCGGGAAGCTCGGGCACGGGGCCTCCTTTTCGCCAGGAAGCGGTAGAGCCGCTCGCCCGTCCCGAAGGGGACGAGGAGGAGGAGAAAAGGGTAAAGGGGCCAGAGGAGGGGAAGCCGCCGGGCCAGGGCGAGGAGGGCGGCGTAGCCCCGGTGGGTCCGGTCCCCCTCCAGGACGTGAAGCTCCTCCAGAAGCGCCTTCGGGTCCAGGCCGGAGGCCTCTTGCAAGGGCACCACCTGGAGGGTGCCCCCAAGGTCCAGGGCCTTGAGGGTCCGCCCCAGGGCGCGGCAGTAGGGGCAGGCGCCGTCAATCAGTACCCGCATGGGCCTCCACCGGGACCGGCTCCCCCTTCTCGTTCACCGCCACGTAGGTGAGGACCCCCTGGGTGGCCAGGACCCTTTGGTTCCCCTCCCCAAAGCGCTCCTTGTAGACCTCTACCTCCACGGTGAGGGAGGTCCGGCCCACCCGCACCACCCGGGCCACCACCTCCAGGAGGTCCCCGGTGCGGATGGGCACCTTGAACTCCACGCTGCCCACCGCCACGGTCACCACGGGGCGCCTGGCCCGGCGGGCGGCGGCGTAGGAGCCCACCTTGTCCATGAGCCCGAGGACAAAGCCGCCGAAGGCGGCCCCCAAGGGGTTGGTGTGCTCGGGGAAGACGAGCTCTAGGGTTCGCGCCTCCATAGCCTCCCCAGGTTACCGCTGGAGGAGGGCGTCGGTGCGCCTCGCCATCTCCCGGTCCTTCTCGGTGATCCCGCCCGCGGAGTGGGTCCACCACTCCACCGTCACCCGGCCCCACTCCACGGTGAGGCGGGGGTGGTGGTTTTCCCGCTCGGCCAGGGCCCCCACCCGGTTGGCGAAGTCCAGGGCCTCCCGGAAGTTGGGGAAGGCGAAGGTCTTGACGAGCCGCCTGGGGCTTTCCCGCTCTTCCCAGTCCATGCCTTCCAGGGTAAGGGAAAAGCCCCGGACCCATGGTGTCCGGGGCTTGGTTCTGGTTGCGGGGGCGGGATTTGAACCCGCGACCTTCGGGTTATGAGCCCGACGAGCTACCAGGCTGCTCCACCCCGCGTCGCCATTGATTAATGTAGCAAATCCCCTTGGCCTTTGTCAACCAGGGCCTTAAGGAGGCTTCGCGCGTAGGCCAAGGTGTCCTTTAGGGCCTTTTGGTCCAGGCGGGCGAAGGTGTCCGTGGGCCAGTGCCAGTCTGGGGGCACACCCCCTTCCAGCCGGATCAGGGTGAGGGTGGGAAGGCCCCTTTGCGCCAGGGGGAGGGTGTCAAAGTAGGCCAGGCGGTAGCGCACGGGCCTCGCCCCTGGGGTCTTGCGGGCGGCCTCGAGGAGCGGCCCCCGGTAGGGGACGTAGCGGAGCATCCCCTCCCCCTCGGCGTAGAAGAGCTCCCCCCGGCCCACGTTGTCCAGGTTGAGGACGAGCGTCCCCTCGGGCAGGTGGGGGAGGAGGGCCTTGGCCCCCAAGGCCCCCACCTCCTCGCACCCCGTGAGGGCGAGGCCGAGCCGGAAGCCCGGAGGGGGGTCGGTCTCCAGGAAGAGGGCCGTGGCCACGGCCACGCCGCTTGCGTTGTCGTTGCCCCCCTCCACGTAGGGAGCAGAAAGCTCCCGGTGCAGGAGGAGGGCGGCCTGGAGGAGGAAGTAGAGGCTTAGGGGCCATTTCAGGGGGGTGAGGGCCAAAAGGGGGGAGAGAAGGGCGAGGCAGGCGTTGAGGAGGAAGCTCCTCCGGAAGCCCTTCACCCGCTTGGGGTGGTAGAGGAAGTAGGTCTTGGCCGTGTCCACGTGGGCCATGAGGACAAGGGCCCTTGTTCCCTCCCCCTTCCAGGCAAGGAGGTTTCGCGAGGGGTGGCGGTCCAAAAGCCGCCCCCAGGGCCTCCTGCCTGTGAAGTAGAGGTAGAAGCCCAAGGCCCCCGCCAGGGGGAAAAGGGGAGAGAGGAAGCCGAGGCCCAGGAGGAGGCTTAGGGCCAAAAGCTCGGGGCCATAGCTTGGCATGCCTCGGAAGGGGATCTCCGAGGGCTTAAGGCCCTGCGCCTCCAGGAAGCCCCGGAGCCTGCGGAAAGCCTCGGCCTCGAGGGCCGTGGCGCTTCCCCGGTGGGGGAGCTTAAGGAGCTCCAAGACCTCTTCCAGCGCCTCCACCTTCCCAGCATAATGGCCTCATGTGGGCCTTCCCCGAACGCTTTGAGGGGCGGTACGTGCGCTTGGAGCCCTTAAGCCTCGCCCACCTTCCCGCGCCACTTTGACCCCGAGGTCTACCGCTACCTGAGCCGGGCCTCGAGCCACCCCCCAATGGCCAGCACCCGGCCGTCTTCCGCATAGGGGCCCACCACCTGAAGCCCCACGGGCATCCCCTCCACCCGGGCGAAGGGTAGGGTGAGGGTGGGTACCCCAAGGAGGCTGAAGGGCAGGGTGAGGGTGATGAAGGCCTCCCGGTGGCTCTTCCTCCCTGATTCCAGCTCCACCTCCTCCGTGCCCAAGGGAGGGGCGGGGAGAGGCTGGGCGGGAAGGAGGAGAGCGTCCACGCCCCGCAGGGCCTTGACCAGCTGGAGCCGGAGGGCCTCCCGTTCCGCCACCGCATCCCGGTAGTCCTTTTCCGTGAGGGCAAGCCCCGCCAAAAGGGCCTCCCGTACCTGAGGGGAGAAGCCCTCGGGGTGCTCCTTCAGGGCCTTTTCGTGGATGCGGGCCGCCTCGTAGCGCACCAGGCGGGTGTAGACCTCGTAGACCCCGGGGAGGGGCAAGGCGACTTCCCGCACCTCGGCCCTCAAGGAGGGGAGGTCTTCCAGCAGGCGCTGGAAGGCCTTTCGTACCTCCACCCCGAGCCGCCCTTCCAGGAAGTCCAGCGGCACGCCAAAGGTGGGGTTCTGCGGGCCCTCCAAGGGGATGCTCTCCCCGGCCAGGATCTCCGTGAGGAAGTGGGCGTCCCGCACGCTCCGGGTGAGGGGCCCGGCGTGGTCCGTGGAGCGGGAGAGGGGAAGGGCCCCTTCCAGGCTCACCCGGCCGTAGGAGGGCTTGAAGCCCACCACCCCGTTGAAGCCCGCGGGGATGCGGATGGACCCCCCGGTGTCCGTGCCCAGGGAGGCGAGGCCGATCCCTAAGGCCACGGCCACGGCGCTCCCGCCGCTAGACCCCCCGGCCTGGCGGGTGGGGTCCACGGCGTTCCGCACCGGGCCCGTCCAGGGGTTCTCCCCGGTGATGCCCAGGGCGATCTCGTGCATGTTGGTCTTGGCGAAGAGGAGGGCCCCGGCCTCCCTCAGGCGGCGCACCGCCCTCGCCTCCTCGGGAAGGGGAGGGAGGGGGGCCTTCGTCCCCGCCCGGGTGGGCATCCCCTTCACGGGGAAGAGGTCCTTTATGGTGAGGGGAAGGCCGTGGAGAGGCCCCCGCACCTGGCCCCGCCTGAGCTCCTCCGTGAGGGCCAGGGCCTCCTTGCGGGCGGCCTCCTCGTCCAGGTAGGCGAGGGCGTTCCGGTCCTGGAAGGCCTTGGCCCGCTCCAGGGCCTCCTCCAAAAGGGCGATGGGGGTGGTGGCCCCGGTCTCCAGAAGCCGCTTCGCTTCAAGCAGGTCCATGCTCCATTATAAAAGCGCCTTCCGGCTCCTCGGGTAGGGGCTTTCCGGGCCAGGTGTAGGTGAGGACCTCCCGCTCCTTTAGGGCCAGGGCCAAAAGCTCCTCCGTGGGCAGGCGGGCCTCCGTCTCTAGGACCACCTCCAGCCTCGCCCGGGTCACGGGGTGCTTGGGGGCGAAGAGGGTGCAGCACTCCTCGTCGGGGAGGATGGAGGTTTCGTAGGTGCCGATCCTCTGGGCCTCGGCCACGATCTCCTCTTTGTCCCACCCGATGAGGGGCCGGAAGACGGGGAGGGTGGCCGCCTGGTTCACGGCGTGGAGGTTCTCCAGGGTCTGGGAGGCCACCTGGCCTAGGCTGTCCCCGGTGCAAAGGGCGAGGGCCCCTTCTTCCCTGGCGATAGCCTCGGCGATCCTCAGCATGTAGCGGCGGTAGAGGACCACCCGGTAGGCCGTGGGGGCCTCCACGATGATGTGGCGCTGGACCTCGCTGAAGGGGACGAGGTGGAGCCTCAGGCGGTGCTGGAAGCGCGCCAAGCGCTCGGCGAGGGCCTTGGCCTTCTCCCGGCTCGCCCCCGAGAGGAGGGGGAAGGGGTGGAAGTGGACGAGGACCACCTCCGCCCCCCGGCGCATGAGGCGGTAGGCGGCCACGGGAGAGTCTATCCCCCCGGAGAGGAGGGCCACCACCCGCCCCGAGACCCCGGGGGAAGGCCCCCGGGGCCCGGGTGGCGCTCCACCTCCAGGAGGGCCGCCCCGGGGAGCACCCGCACCACGAACTCCCGCTCCGCCCCCTTGAGCCGCACCTGGGCGCCCGTTTTCCCCTTCACGAAGGCCCCGAGGGCCCGTTCTATCTCCGGGGAGGTGAGGGGAAACGCCTTGTCGGAGCGCTTGGCGGTGATGCGGAAGCTCCCGAAGGCCTGGCCTTCCAGGGCCTTTTCTAGGGCGGCCTTCAGGGCCTCGAGGTCGGGCGGGGTCCTGTAGACCCGGGCGAAGCTTTCCACCCCCAGGGTGTCCTGGAGGCGGGCCTTGGCCTCGGACCAGGCCTCCTCGGGGAGGCGGAAGAGGAGGGCCATGGGCCACTCCCCCTCGAGGGCCACCCCCAGGCCCTTTAGGGCCCGCCGCACGTGGGCCTTGGCCCGCTTGAGGAAGAAGGGGCGGTTTTTCCCCTTAAGGGCGAGCTCGTGGAAGAGTTGCACGAGAAGCAGGGTTTCCATGACGTCCTTTCTAGGGGCAAAGCCCCTTGACTGCGAGGAAGAGCCGGCTGCAAAGGGAGCCTTGCCTCGCGGCCGCCTTAAGCTCCTCGGGCCGGCCGAAGCGGAAGGCCGCGTAGTAGGTCTTGCCCGGCTTGGGCTCGGGGAGGCGGGGCCTTCCCAGAAGCTTTCCCTCGTAGACCCAAAGCTCCAGGGTGTAGCCGGGCCGCTCCTCCACGCCGAAGGCTATGGGCCCGGCCTCGGCCACCTCCGCGCCGAGCTTCTCCCGGGCGACCCTTAAGGCGGCCTCCTCCAGGGTCTCCTCCCCCTCGAGGCTCACCGCGGGAAGCCCCCAGGCCCCGGCGAACTCGGGGTCGTCCTGGGGGCGGAGGACGAGGAGGAGCCCTTCCTCGCCCCAAGCGGCCAGGGCCACGGAGCGCTTCCTGGGCATCCCGGCGCGCACTTTCTTAGGCTAGCAGGATTGGGGCCGAGGCGCAAATTCCGGCCGCGCTATAGGGGGGCTTCCTTGCGGATCCAGGCGATGAGGGCCTCCGCCGCCACCAAGTTGGTGGCCAGGGGCACCCCGTGCACGTTGCAGACCCGCATCAGGGCCTGGACGTCCGGTTCGTGGGGCTTGGCGGTCAAGGGGTCCTGGAGGAAGACCACCGCCAACACCTTTCCCTCGGCCACCCGGGCCCCGATCTGCAGGTCCCCGCCCAAGGGACCGGAGAGCACCCGCTCCACGGCAAGGCCCGTGGCCTCCTGGATGCGGGCCCCCGTGGTCCCCGTGGCGAGTAGGGGGTAGCGGGCCAGGACGTCCTTGTGCCGCAGGCAAAAGGCCACCATCTCGTCCTTCTTGGCGTCGTGGGCGATGAGGGCCAGGGCCTTCATGGGCATATTGTAGGCTTGGGGCATGGGGCGCGCGCTTTGGGGTTTTGGAGGTCCGCAGGTTGGCTTCGCCACACGGGACGCCCAGGCTGGGGCTTGGGGGAGACCCCACCGCGGCGAAAGCCGGGGTGGGGCGCTTAGGGCCGGGAACAGGGGTGGGAGGTAGCCCATGGCCCTCACCTTCCGCGAAGCCCAGGAGGAGGTGGACGCCTGGATCTCCTCGTTCCGGGAGGGCTACTTCCCGCCCCTCCTGATGCTCGCCCGTCTTGCGGAGGAGCTCGGCGAGCTTGCCCGGGTCCTGGCCCACCGTCACGGCAAGACGCCGAAGCCGGGGGAGGCGGAGGGGGACCTCGCTGAGGAGCTCGGCGACCTGCTCTTCGTCCTCATCTCCCTGGCGAACCGGGAGGGGGTGGACCTCGAGGCCGCCTTCCGCCGGGTCATGGCCAAGTACCGGGCCCGGGACCGCTCGCGCTGGACCCCTAAGGATGGCGGCTAGGGCCCTCCTCCTCGCCTTGGGGCCCTGCGGCGGGGCTTGGCCTCGGGCGCTTCGCCTACGCCTTGGTCCTGCCCCTGATGCAGGCCGTCTGGGGGCTCTCCTATGCGGAGGCGGGCTTCCTCGGGAGCGCCAACACCCTGGGCTACTTCCTCGGGGCCCTCTCCAGCCCCCTGGTGTGGGGCCGGGTGGGTTACCGCCTGGGCTTCTACGGGGCCCTCCTCCTCCAGGGGCCGGTCCTCGCCCTCACCGGGACGGGGTACCTCCCCGCCCTCCTCCTCCGGTTCGTCCAGGGGGTGCTCGGGGCCTGGATCTTCGTGGGCGGGGCCGCCCTCCTCATGGCCTTGGGCCGCTCGGGCCGGGCGCTTGGCGCCTACTACGGGGGCGTGGGGCTCGGGCTTCTCCTGGGGCCTTGGCTCCTCCTTGCCGTCCAGGACCCCGCCGTGGCCTGGGTCCGGCTGGGGCTTGGCGCCGGGGCCCTGGGGCTCTTTGCCCTTCCCGCCCTTCCCCTCCTCCAAGAGCCCCCGCCCCCGGTAAGGGGGAAGGGGGACCTCGGGCCCGTCCGTGCCCTCCTCTGGGCCTACGGCCTCTACGGGGCGGGGTACATCGGCTACATGACCTTCGTCACCACGGCGGTGGGCGACTGGGCCCTTCTCTTCGGCCTTTTGGGCGTGGGGGCGCTTTTCACCGGCCTTTTCTGGGGGCCCTGGGTGGAGCGGGTGGGGGGAAGGCGGGGGCTTGTGCACGTCCTTTCCCTGCTCTTCCTCGGGAGCCTCCCGCCCCTCGCCCTCCACCTCCTCCCCTTGAGCGCCTTCCTCTTCGGCCTTTCCTTCCTCGGGGTGATCACCGCCATCACCCAGGCCTTCCGGGCGGTCCTGCCGCCTCCGGCCTGGCCCCGGGCCATGGGGCTTTCCACCGCCGCCTTCGCCCTGGGGCAGGCCTTAGGCCCGGGGCTTTCCGGCCTGGCGGCCGAGGCCGTGGGCTCGGGGGTGGGGGCCCTTTGGGCCTCGGCTGGGCTCCTTCTGCTCGCCCTGGGGGTGGCTTGGCTCAGCCGGCCCTGAGGCCCAGGACGAGGCCGCCCACGAAGCTCGCGCCGAAGGGGAGGTTGTAGGTGAGGGTGGCGAGGAGCCTGTCCCAAAGGTTTTGGAGGGCGGGCTGTTGCAAAAGGGGCTCCACGTCCCGCTGGATCCGGGTCCAGTCCACCTCCACGTAGCCCGCCTGGGCCAGGAGCTGGAGGGCCACGAAGAGGAGGCCGAGGGCGATGGCCAGAAGCCGCCCCACCTTCTTCAGGGCGTAGCCCACGGCGTAGCCGGCGAGGCCGCCAAAGGTGATCTGGCCCAGGTAGGGGGTGAGGTCGGGTAGCTCCACGGTTCCCACCCTAGCGCGGGGAGGGCGGCGGGGCAAGCGCCCTTTTGCGCCCGGGCCGTTAGGCGCCCTCTAGGCCAAGGAGGCGGGCCTCCTGCTTCATGGCCTCGAGGACGAAGGCCATGTGCTCTTCCAGGGGCACCCCGAGCTCCTCGGCCCCAAGCCGGATCTCCTCCCGGTTCACCCCCTTGGCGAAGGCCTTGTCCTTGAACTTCTTCTTGAGGCTGGGGAGCTCCAGGCCCAGGATGGACCGGTCCGGCCGTACGTACACCGCGGCGGTGATGAGGCCCGTGAGCTCGTCCACGGCGAAGAGGGCCTTGGCCATGCGGGTTCTGCGGGGGGTGCCGGTGTAGCTGGCGTGGCCCAGGATGGCCTCGAGGACCTCCTCGGGGTAGCCCAGGCGCCTAAGCTCCTCCACGGCCCTGTAGGGATGCTCCTCGGGGTACTTCTCGTAGTCCATGTCGTGGAGGACGCCGGCGATGGCCCAAAGCTCCTCGTCCTCCCCATAGCGGCGGGCGTAGGCCCGCATGGCCACCTCCACCGCCCGCATGTGCCGTCTCAGGGAGGCGCTTTCCGTCCAGGCCTCCATGAGGGCGAGGGCTTCCTCAAAGCTCGGCATGCCCTAAAGTATATCCATGCGCATCGGCTACGGCGAGGACAGCCACCGCCTGGAGGAGGGGAGGCCGCTTTACCTCTGCGGCCTCCTCATTCCAAGCCCCGTGGGGGCCCTGGCCCACTCCGATGGGGACGCCGCCCTCCACGCCCTCACCGACGCCCTCCTTTCCGCCTACGGCCTTGGGGACATCGGCCTCCTCTTCCCCGACACCGACCCCCGCTGGCGGGGCGAACGGAGCGAGGTCTTTCTCCGGGAGGCCCTCCGCCTCGTGGAAGCCCGGGGGGGGAGGCTGGTTCAGGCAAGCCTTGTTCTCATCCTGGACCGGCCTAAGCTCGACCCCTACCGCGAGGCCATGGTGGAGAACCTCGCCCGCCTCCTAGGCCTTCCCCAGGACCGCATCGGCCTCACCTTCAAGACCTCGGAGGGCCTGGCGCCTTCCCACGTCCAGGCCCGGGCGGTGGTGCTTTTGGATGGTTGAGGCCCTGGTCTGGCTCGGCACCCTGGTCTTCGCCGCCACCGGGGCCCTCAAGGGGGTGGAGAAGGGGTTTGACCTTCTCGGGGTCCTGGTCCTGGCCACGGTGACCGCGGTGGGGGGTGGGTCCATCCGGGACGTCCTGGTGGGCACCCTGCCCCCCACCGCCCTGAGGAACGAGCCCCTTCTCTGGAGCGTGGTCCTGGTGGGGCTTCTGGTCTTCCGCTTCCACCCCCGGGTGCAGGCCCTCGGGCCCCTCATCTACTACCTGGACACCCTAGGCCTTGGCCTCTTCGCCGCCTTGGGGGCGGAGCGGGGCCTGCAGGCGGGGCTTGGGCCCTTCGGGGTGGCCTTGGCGGGCACCCTCTCTGGGGTGGGGGGCGGGGTCTTAAGGGACGTGCTCTCGGGGGAGGTGCCTGGGATTCTCTACCGGGCGGGGGACCTCTACGCCTCGGCGGCCCTCCTCGGGGCCTGGGTGGTCTATCTGGCCTACCCCTTGGGGCCGGGCCTGGCCCTCTTCCTGGGCGCCGGGACCACCATGGCCCTCCGCCTCTTCGGCCGGAGGCTTGGCCTGAGGCTCCCCACCCCGAGGGGATAGACTCAGGGCATGGACCTTACCCACTTCAAGGATGGGAAGCCCCACATGGTGGACGTGACGGAAAAGGACAAGACCTTCCGCACCGCCACCGCCGAGGCCTTCGTGGAGCTTACGGAGGAGGCCCTTTCCGCCCTGGAAAAGGGCGGGGTGGGGAAGGGAGACCCCCTTTTCGTGGCCCAGCTCGCCGGGATCATGGCCGCCAAGAGGACGGCGGACCTCATCCCCCTCTGCCACCCCTTGCCCCTCACCGGGGTGGAGGTCAAGGTGGAGCTCCTTAAGGAGGCGAGGCGCGTGCGCGTGGAGGCCACGGCGAAGACCAAGGCGGAAACGGGGGTGGAGATGGAGGCCATGACCGCCTGCGCTGTCGCCGCCCTCACCGTGTACGACATGCTCAAGGCGGCCTCCAAGGGGCTTGTAATCTCTAAGGTCCAGCTCCTCCACAAGGCGGGGGGTAAGAGCGGGGAGTGGCGCAGGGAGGAATAGTCCTACCCCAGGGGTGTATTCTGAGGATATGCGGATCGCCATCGCCTTAACCAAGGAGGGGGAGCGGGTCTACCCCGGCCCCTTCGGCCACGCCCCCCGGTACGCCATCTACGAGGTGGGGCCCGAGGAGGAACTCCGGCTTTTGGAAATCCGGGAAAACCCCTACGCCAAGGAGCACGGGGAGGAGAAGCACGCCAAGATGCGGGAACTCCTCAAGGACGTGGCCCTCAAAGTGGGGGCCCGCTTCGGCCACGGGGGCTCTTTGGGGGCTTTTCCCGTGGCCGACCGGGTGGAGGTGGGGGCGGTCTCCCTGGAAGAGGCCCTCTCCCGCCTCAAGGAGAGAAGTAGCGCTTAAGGAGCTCCCGGGCCTCGGGGGGAGGAGGGTCTTCTCCAGGTAGACCTCCACCCCCCGGCGCACCTTCTCCGGGGGCTGGCCCCCAGGCCAGGGGGAGGGGAGGGCGGCCTTGTCCCCGTCCTCTCCTTCGCCCAAAAGCCCCACTTCCGGCCCTTGGGCCTGGGTGGGGGTGAGGCTGCCCTCTTTCTCCCCCAGGGCGCCCCCCGCGTTGGGCCCCCGCCTCGAGGCCTGGGGCAAAGGCGTCTCCTGGCCTCCTCCGTCCTCCCTAGGGGGGGCTTCCGCAGGCCCGGCCTCTTCCCCCGGGCTTCCGGTCCCGGGGAGGGCCCGGGCGGGGGCGCCTTCCTTAGGCCGGGCGGGGCTTGGGCCCTCGGCCTGGGGGGCGCCTTCCCCGGGAGCTTCCGAGGGGGCGCCCTGCTCCCTCCCCTGCGAAGGGGCGGCCTGCTCCTCGCCCTCCGAGGGAGCGGCCTGGCCTTCGCTCTTCGCCCCGCTCTGGGCCGCCTCTTTCCCGGCGGCCCCGTCTTGGGCCTGGTCTTCCCGGGATAGGGGGGCCACCCTTTCCGCCCCGGCGGGGCTGGGGAAGGGGAGGGGGGCGGGCCTCGCCAGGTGGAACCCTAAGGCAAGAAAGAGCGCCAGCCCGTAGGCCAGGAGGAGGCCCCAGGGGAAGGGGGGAAGCCTCGCCGGGACCCTCCTTGCCTCGGCCCAAAGCCTTTCCTCCCCGTAGGCCAAGGCCGTGGGGTAAGCGAGGCTTATCCGGGCGATCTCCCTTAGGGCCCTACCCTCCAAGAGGCGGCTTGGAACCAGAAGCCCCAAGGGAGAAAGGAGGGCGAAAAGCGGATGGAGAAGCCCAAGGAGGGCAAGGAGCGTGGCAAGGAGAAAGCGGTACCGCCAGGCGAGGCGGCCCGCGTAAGCGCGGTGGAAGCCGGGGCCCACAAGGGCATTTTAGGCCTTGGAAGGAGGCTTTAAAGCGGACCTTGCGCCTCGAGGGCCTGGGCCAGATACGCCTTCACCAAGGCGCGGAAAAGCTTCGTGTGCGCCCCCTGGTTGAGCTTGAGATGCACCAGCTCGTGGACGATCACCTCCCGACGGAACGCCGCCGGCTGGCGAAACAGCTCAGCGTTCAAGGTAAGCCGTCCCCGGGTGGAGACGCTGGCCCATTTGCGCTTCATGGGGCGCACATGCACCTCGCGCAGGCGGTCTTCCACGCCGATGCGGCGGGCCCAGGCCCACACCTCGGCGACCAGGACGTCGCGGCTGACCGCCTCTTGCAGGGGAGAAGTGGGCCTCATGCGGCGGCCCTCCTTAGCAGGGTGAGTAGCTCGTCGGCCCAGGCCACCACCTCGCGGATGCCGTGATCGATGAGGACTTTGTAAAGCGCCCTGCGCAGGTCACCTTCCTGGCGCGTGCTCACCGTCCAGTGGGGATATTGCCGAAAGAGGGGGTCGACAGCGGTTGCGATGGCCTGGGCCCGATCCGCCGCCAGCCCTTTCTGCACCCGCAGCCACCAGGCCACGGCAAAGGCCTCGGGCGACAGGTGGCTTTGGCGGCGCTCTTCTTCGGCCTCGCCCAGGCTTTGCACCAGGGCTTCCAGTTCGGCCAGGGCCTGCCGGCTGTTCACTTGGCGCTCCTCGAAGGCGCGGCGGATGGCCTCGGCCCGCTCCCCGATGGGGATGAGGTAGGGCGCTTCCCGCCCCTTGGCCTCCACCAGGTGGTGGAGGGCCCTGAGCAGATTGAAGACCTTGACCGTGTCGGGGGCGTCTTTGCTCCCGAGGGCGAGCAGGGCCGCTATGTCAAGGACGTGGGTTTCCGTGAGTTCCCCCACCCCGGGGGTAGCTGTGTGCTTCTGGACGATCTCCGCCGTCTTGCGCAGGAAGGACTTGTCCACCGGAACATGGGGCTCGTAGGCGCTCCGCAACAGCCGGTAAATTTCCACCAGGGTCTGGTAGTCCTCGAGGTAAGGCCGCAAGAAGGCGTCGGGGGAGAGGATCTCGTAGACCTCTTCCAGCTCGCGGAAGTAGGCGTAAAAGGCCTCCCGCTCCTCCCTGTCCCGGAAGTGCTCTAAGACCGCTTCCGCCGCCTTGTCGCCGCCTTGGCCCCGGACAAGGGGGAAATAGGCCTGCCGCCCCCTTTCCATCAGGCGGGCAAAGTGCTCCTTGAGCACCTCCAAGCCCTCAACCACCCCCTCCACGTCCTGGGAGTCAAAGGCCAAGGCCCGCTCCAAGTTGGCGAAAACCCCCACGAAGTCCACGATGAGCCCATTCGTCTTGCGCCGCCCTTGTTCGTCCTCGTAGGGGCGGTTGACCCGGGCGATGGCCTGGAGGAGCACGTGGTCCCGCATGGGCTTGTCCAGGTACATGCAGTAGAGGATGGGGGCATCGTAGCCGGTGAGAAGCTTTTCCGTGACGATGAGGATCTGGGGGTTCTCGTCCGGTCTGCGAAACGTTTTGCGCACCTGCGCTTCTTCCTCGTCCGTCAGGTGGTAACGGCGCAAGGCAGGCGGGTCGTTATGCCCACGGCTGATGACCACCTGGCTCATCTCCTGCGGCAGGTAGCGGTCCAGGGCCTCCTTATAGAGGGCGCAGGCCTCGCGGTCCACCGCCACCAGGAAGGCCTTGTAACCCATGGGCTGGACGTACTTACGGAAGTGCTCGGCCACGAAGCGGGCGATCTTGTCCACCCGCTCCCGGTTCTTGAGCATGTTTTTGAGGGTGACGGCCCGGTCCAAGACCCGGTTGATCTCCTCAATGTCGGCCACACCCTCC
This sequence comes from Thermus parvatiensis, assembly GCF_001535545.1. Classification (GTDB taxonomy): domain Bacteria; phylum Deinococcota; class Deinococci; order Deinococcales; family Thermaceae; genus Thermus; species Thermus parvatiensis. The sequence goes on from NZ_CP014141.1 coordinate 316,286, forward strand.
AGCTCAGCAGCGGCCCAAAACTCCCGCTCCATGGTCTCCCGGTCCACCACCAGGTCGTTGGGGGCCATCTGGTAGTAGAGGGGCACGGTGGTGCCGTCGGCGATGGACTCCCGGATGGAGTACTTGTCCAGGTAGCCCCTAGGGTCCTCCCCGCCAAAGACCTTGAAGGTGCCTTTGCCGTGGGCGCTTTTGTCAATGGGGGTGCCGGTGAAGCCGATGAAGGTGGCGTTAGGCAGGGCGCCCATCAGGTAGTTGCCCAAATCCCCCCGGTGGAGCGGTGGGCCTCGTCCACCAGCACAAAGATGTTGGAACGGGTATTGAGGTTGGCGTCCGCGTCGTCAAACTTGTGAATCATGGTGACGATGAGGCCCCGGGTGTCGTTCTTTAGGAGCTGGCGGAGGTGGCGCTTGCTCTTGGCCTCGTGCACGTGGCCGAAGCCCACGGCCTCGAGGTTCTGGAAAAGCTGCTGCTGGAGCTCGTTCCGGTCCACCACCAAAAGCACGGTGGGGTTTTGAAAGTGGGGGTCCTCCAAAAGGCGCTTGGCCACGGTGAGCATGGTGTAGGTCTTGCCCGAGCCCTGGGTGTGCCAGACGAGGCCGCGGCGCTTTTTGAGGTCCTGGCAGCGGGCGAGGACTTTCTCCACAGCCCGCATCTGGTGGGGGCGGAGGACCGCCTTGGAAAGCTCCCCGTCCTTGCGCACAAAAAGGATGTAGTCGCGAAGCACGCTAAGGAGCCGGCTTGGGGCCACGAAGGTCTTGACCAGGGTTTCAAAATCCCCCGCCGCCTCGTCCCGCCAGTTGAGGAGGGCCTTCCGGCTGAGGTTCCAGGTGGGGCCGTAGAAGAACTGCACCAGGTGGGTGAGGGCGAAAAGCTGGGCCAGGGCCATGAGCTCGGGACCCTCTTCATGGTAGCGCCGAATCTGGTCCCAAGCCTCGGTGATACCCTCCTCTTTGGTGGCGGCCTTGGTCTCCACCACCACCACGGGGATGCCGTTCACCAAGAGGACCACATCGGCCCGGATGCGAAAGCGGCCGTTGGTGAAGCGGAACTCGTCGGTGATGTGGAAGGTGTTGACCTCCGGGCGCTCCGTGTCCAAAAGGCGCAGGTTCTTCTCCCGGCGCTCGGCCTCCACGAAGACCGTCTTCAGGCCCTTCAGCCACTCCCAGGCCTGGAGGTTGCCCTCGATGCTGGGCATGACACGGGTCAGCCGCCCGGCGACTTCCTCCGCCTTCACCGCGTCATCCACCACGCCGGGGTTGAGCCGCTGGAGTTGCCGGATCAGGACCTCGTGCAGCACGATGCCTGTCTCGCCCCGCCGCAGGCGTAGGGCCTCATCCGGCGGGAGGTACGTCCAGCCGGCCTCCACGGCGTAGCGGATGAGGGGGTTCTGCACTGCGCCGCGTTCACCGCCGAGAGGCATCACGTCACTCCCTTCGTCTCGGGCATGGGCAGGTCCTTTACACGCATTTTGCCGGTCATGAGAAGGTGGAGCAATGTCTTGTACAAGGTATCTAGGGCCTGCAATCGAGCTTCCTCGGCCTCGATCTTGCGGTCCACCTCGCGTAGCATGCAGGCAATTTCGCGTTGTTCGGAAGGAGGGGGGAATGGGATGGGGACACGTTCCAACAGGGCTTTACCCAAAACTCCTTCCTCGCCCTCCCTTAGCCTGCTTCAAGAGTTCTTGGGTGACTTCATAGTTGAGCAGGCGAACCAGGCCCCTCAGGAGCAGGTACGGACCATCCCTCTCGCTGGGCAGCCCCAGCTTGCCCCCGAGCTGCAAAAGAAACCCCTTGAACGGATCCCCCAACCGCTCAACTTCCCAAAGGAACACCGCCAGCCCCAGCAAAACCGCCACCACCTTCCGGATCCGGGCAAGCCCCCGCACCTGGAAGGTCTCAAGCCCCAGCCCCGTCTTCAAAAGCCGGAAGAACCGCTCCACCTCCCACCGCCTGCGGTACGCCTCCACCACCTGCGCCGCCTCCTCCCTCCCCCTCACCGGCAAGCTGGTCAGTAGCCACCACTCCCCACGCCGCCCCAGGGCTGGCACCCGGCAGACCACCAGGTGGAGCCGCCTCCCCTCCACCTCCACCTCCCTCCATCCGAAGTGGAGCCGCACCCGCTGGTACCTGCCCCCTACCCTCAGCTCCACCTCCTCCCCACAGGGAAGGGCCAGGGAAGAAGCCACCTTCGCCAGAGAACCCCCCTCCCCAAGCTTCCGGTCCCGGTAGACCCGCACCACGAACTCCTCCCCCAGGGCCAGCACCTGCCCAAACACCTTCCGGTCGTCAAACCCCCGGTCCGCCACATACACCAGCCTCCTGCCCACGCCCCCCAATCGCTCCCGGGCCGCCTCAATGGCTCCCTCCACCTCCTTGGGCAGGCTGGCAAACCCCCTCTCCCCGTAGGCCACCAGGTGGGCGTACCCCAGGGCCAGCCGCCCCGCGGGGTCCAACCCCAGGGCGGTGAGGAGCTCGTACCCGGGCCGCCTATCCTTCCCCACCCGGGCTATCCCCTCCAGGGCCCGGGCATAGGGCTTGGCCACCGGGCTCAGGTCCAGGAGGACCAGAACCTCCTCACCCTCCAGAGCAGTCGCGCTCTCCTGATAGACCCGGTCAAGGAGGGCTTCTGCCTCCACCCGTGGGTTGGACAGGAAGCGGTAAAGGGCTTTGGCCTGGTGGAAGCGGTTCTGGAGGGGAGAAGGGAGCGAGGCCACCATCTCGCTCACCCGGGCTGAGCCTGCGGCCAAGGCGCCCCGCACCACCTCTTCAAACCGTCGGTGGAGGCGCTTATCGGGGGAAAACGCTCGCAAAACGGCCCGTGAACTCCTGGAGCCTGGCCTCGGCCACCTTGAGCATGTCCATGGATCACCCCCGGTACCAGATACGGGCTGCGCCCGCAAGGGGAGATTTACCACGAAACGGAGATGTGGGTAAAGTCCTGGTTCCAAGTTTGTTTTGCTTAGAATCGGAATGGTAGTCATCCTGGCAAAAGACTCTAATAGTGGTACCTCGTGCATTATTGCGTAGGCGACGAACCAGTTATCTGCTTTTTGACAAATCACAGCATTAATTTGCTGATTTGAAGCAGCAACTTCCGCATCTACAACACCGACTTTCCCAATGTAGCCAATACAACTGACGAGCACCGCACCTTTAGGAAGGGCCTTCGCCTCTCGGAGTCCCTCCTCCGTGATAGAACGCTGGGCAACTCGAACTGGCCCACCTTTCAGGTCGACTGGAGTTATGAAAGGAATTGAACCATTCCAGTACTCCGGACAAGAAGTAGACGGTGTACGCCCCGTGATGACCTTACCGATGTCACCCAGCCTCACTACCCGCCAGTGGGCTGGAATAGGACCAATTTCCGTCTCCTTCAACGGCACCCGCTCGGCCTCTTCCACCGGCACCGGGCCGTAGGTGAACAAGTACCGCATGAGGCTTTTCTTTAGTTCTCTCGTGGCGATAATGACTTTTTCGGTCGCTTCTTTAGCTCGTTGGATCGTCCGAAGAACATGCGCGATTGCGCGCTGCTCATTTAGCGGCGGAAATGGAACCAGAAAAGACGCAAGTCGTGACTTTGAAAGGTTAGGAATGGTAGTCCTGTTTCCAGCACCACTGTAGAGATTCAGCAAAGTCCAGGCTGCCTGCATCCAGTACATGTAGAAAGCCGGCTCAACATCAGCACTCCTTGATCGAAGTCGGTGCAGATGGTTCTGAAACAAACACAGGGGCAACTGTCCTTCCCACATGGCCGTTCGCCCAATATCACCACCCTCGCAGACAAGAAGGTCTCCTGGTCGTAAAGCAAGACGCTTCACTTCATCATCGTCGAAATCCATGTAGTCCAGTTTTGTGATGTCGATGCGACCCCAATAAACGTTGGCCGTACGCAAGAATGGCCTTAAGCTCTGACCCCTTCGATGTTTGGGGGAAAGCGCTTTACCCTGTTGGATCTCGAACAAATCTCCAACCCGTACCACCTGCCACTCTTCGGGCAGGCGCCCAATCTCAGTGAACCTGAAATCCTCGGGAGGTCCGCCGTTGCCTCCGCTACCGTTTCCACCGTCTGGTACCTCCCATCCCCAGGAACTCCAGGATCCTCTGCAGCTCGCGGTCGGCGGCCGCCCGTTCCTCCTCCGCCTCCTGCAGCCGCAGAACCGCTTCCTCCAGCGAAAGGACCTCCTCGCCGCCGTTTTGGGCCACGTACCGGCTCGGCGAGAGGTTGTAGTCGTTGCGGGCGGCCTCCTCGAGGGAGATGATCGCGGAAAGCCCTTCCTCAGCCGTCCAGCCGTGGTAAACAGCGGCGATGCGCTCCACGTGCTCCTCGCCGAGGTAGTTCTTTGGCCGGCCCTTCAGGAACAGCTGCGAGGCGTTGACCAACAGGATCTCGCGCGGGTGCCTCTTGGCCTTGTTGATCACCAGGATGATCCCGGGCGCCGTCGTGTTGTAGAAGAGGTTTTCTGGGAGCAGGATCACAGCTTCAATCAGGTCCCGCTCGACGAAGGCCTTACGAATGTCCCGCTCCCGGCTGGAACCCTGGCTGCCGCTGCCCCGGCTCACCGCGCCGGTGTCCAAAACCACTGCCATGCGGCCGCCGTCCTTGAGGGAGGCGTACATGTGCTGGAGCCAGCCCCAGTCGGCGGTGGAAGCTGGCGGAATGCCGAAGGCAAAGCGTTCGTAGGGGTCGTTCTCGTAGACGTCGGTGGGGAACTCCTGGTTCCACATGGGGTTGGCCACCACCAGGTCGAAGGTCTGGAGACGGCCGGCGTTGTCTCGGAAGGCTGGCTGGCGCATGGTGTCGCCCAGGCGGATGTCGGCCTCCATGTCGTGGATGACGGCGTTCATGCGGGCCATGGCGAAGGTGGTGGGGTTGATCTCCTGGCCGAAGAGGCGCAAAGGCGCGTGTTGGGAGGGCAGGCGACGGTGGCCATTTTGTTCCACGCCGTGCGTTTCCAGCAGGCGCAGGTGGCACTTGATGAGGAGCCCCCCTGAGCCGCAGGCCGGGTCGTACACCGTCATGCCCGGTTGGGGCTCCAGGATGCGGGCCATGAGCACGGCCACCTCGCGGGGGGTGTAGAACTCGCCGGCGCTTTGGCCCTGGCCCTCGGCGAACTTGCGCAAAAGGTACTCGTAGGCCCGGCCCAGGATGTCGGGCTCCACATCGTCCAGGCCCAGGCGGTGGCGGGAGAGCACCTCCACCAGTCGGGCGAGGTATTCGTCGGGGACGATGCGCTGCCCGGCGGTGGTGGCGTTGAAATCCACAATGTCGATGACGCCCTGCAGGCGGGGGTTTTCGCGGGCCACGGCGCGCACCGCGTCGGTCAGGTGCTGCCCCAGGCCGGTGGTGCGGCGGCGGATGTGGGGCCAGCGGGCCGCTTCGGGGATGTAAAAGCGCACCGACCCGCGGCCTGCAGCGATGATCCCCCGCTCCCGCTCGTCTTCAACGATGTGCGCGGCCACCTCAGGACTGCCGTATACCTGGGCCAGGCGGGCCAGTTCGTCCTCGAAGACATCCGAAAGCCGCTTGAGGAAGATGAGGGGCAGGATGTAGTCCTTGAATTTGGGCGCATCCACCGGGCCGCGGATGGCGCAGGCGGCCTCCCAAAGCCAGTTTTCCAGCGTGGAAATGTCCAAAGGCATAGCGCTCTTACCCCCCTGATCCCGCTTTTGGCGCTTCCCAAAGGTGCGCCGGGCCCAAAAACGGGGCTAAAGCCATACCCCTTATTTTAAGGGGCTACTCCAGGTACAGGGCCAAAGCGCTCACCACGGGCCGGGGGCTTCCCTGGTAGGGGCTTCGCAAGGCGCCCCGCACCCAAAGCTGGGCCGAGCCGCCCCCGTCCATCCGGAGGGCGTTCCAGGCCCCCAAGGAGAGGAGGGCCCGGGCCAAAACACCCGGGGTGGTGGGCTCGGAGACCACAAGCCAAAGCCTCCCCTCCCGGGTCCAGGCCACCGCCGCCTGGAGGGCCACGGCCTGAAGGGGTCTCGGGTCCTTGAAGTTCTCCTTGGCGGGGTCGTAGGCGTACCGGCCCTCCTTGAGGAGGAGGGGGCCTCCCTCCAGGGCGTAGCGGAAAGGGGGGTCCAGCCTGGCGTAGAGGCTTAACCGGTCCCCCACGGCGAGGGGAAAGGGGGGGCTTCCCTTGGGGAAGCTAAGGGCCCAAAGCCCTGGGGGAAGCTCGGCGGGGGCGGGAAGGATGGCCTTCACCCGGTCCCCTTCCACCAGGGCCACCGCCTCCCCTTCCCGGCCCACCAGGCCCGGCACCGTGTGGGCGGTGTAGCGGGCCCTCGAGGCGTTCACCCCCACCCGGGCCCTCTCCCCCCTGGGCCCCACCACCTCGGCCACGAACTGGGGAAAGCCCAGGAAGAAGGAAAACCCGTCCCAAAGGAGGGCCACCCGCCCGTAGGGGTAGGCCACCGTCACCCCGTCCTGGACCCAAAGGCCGATGGGCGTCCCGGTCTTCGGGTCAAAGTACCCCCCGTTCAGGACGGCGAGGGCCCCCGGGGCTAGGTCCCTGGGCAAAGCCCGCTTTCCCGGGGTGCCCACGGGGAGGAGCCTTCCCCGTTCCGCCTCCACCAGGTAAAGCCTCAGGGGCTCGGGGGTGAAGCCGTAGACCTCCCGGTAGCGCACCCCGGGGGCCAGAACCTCCTCCACCTCGGGGGCGAGGAGGTAGAGGTCCAGGACCAGGCGGGGGGGGTCCTCGAGGGGAAAAAGGCGGTAGTAGAGCTGGCCCCGTTCCGCCCTCAAGGCGAGCTCGGTGGCCTCGGGAAGAAAGCGGACCCTGGCCTTTAGGCCTGGGGGCCAGGGGGCCTTGAGGAGGTCCGGGGCGAGGTAGGGCAGGTAGAGGGTGGCCCCCGCCTTACCCCGCTCTTCCCGAGGCTCGGCCGGGTAGGGGGCGGGCAAGTCCAGGACCACCCGGAGGCCTTTGGGCTTCTCCCCGAAGCGCACCCCCGCCTCGGGCACCCGGAAGTGGCCCAGGGCCTTTAGGGCCTCCAAGGGAAAGAGGCCCTCTTGGGGCGGGGGGAGCTCCGCCCCAAGGGGCTCGGCCCAGCCCACCCCGGGGACGTAGACGAAGCGCTTCCCGCCCCCCTGGTACACCCAGGCCCCCCCTTCCTCCCGGAAGGTGAGCCCCAGCTTTTCCACGGGAAGGAGGGTTTGGCCCAGGGCGAGGCCAAAAAAGAGGAGGAGGGCGAACCGCCTCATCCTCCTAGGAAACCAAATCTTTCTGAGAAGCGGATGGAGCCTTATACCCTTTTCCCGAGCTTCCTTGGCCCAGCCAGCCCGAGGAAGCCCTTTGCCGGGGCCCCCATGCTGGCGCAAGCCAGCATGGGGTGGTATTACCCCTTGACCACGATGAGGGGCCTGAGGCGGGCCACCTTTTTCCCGATCCCCGCCCCCTCCACCGCCTCCACCACCAAGGAGACGTCCTTGTAGGCCTCGGGCATCTCCTCGTCCACCGTAGCCCGGGTGGCGGCCCGCACCAGGATGCCCCTTTCTGCGAGCTCCTTCACCAGGTTCCGCTCCCGGGCCACCTTTTTGGCCTGGTGGCGGCTCATCTTGCGCCCGGCCCCGTGGCAGCTGCTCCCGAAGGAAACCGCCATGGCCTTCTCCGTCCCCGCGAGGACGTAGGAGTAGCGACCCATGTCCCCGGGCACCAGGACCGGCTGCCCCACCCGGCGGTACTCCTCGGGGACCTCCGGGTGGCCGGGGCCGAAGGCCCGCGTGGCCCCCTTGCGGTGGACGAGGACCCGCCTACCCCTGTGCTCTTCAAACTTGGCGTTGTTGTGGGCGAGGTCGTAGAGGACCCTGAGCCCGTGGTCCCTGGGGGTAAAGCCCACCTTCTCAAAGGCCTCCCGCACGAAGTGGGCGATGAGCTGGCGGTTGGCGAAGGCGAAGTTGGCGGCGGCGGCCATGGCCTGGAGGTAGTCCTGGCCCTCGGGGCTTTTGATGGGGGCCGCCGCCAGCTGCTTGTCCACAAGCTCAATGCCGTAGCGGGGGGCCACCTTAAGGAAGCGCTCCACGTAGTCCTGGCAGACCTGGTGGCCTAGGCCCCGGCTTCCCGTGTGGATGAGGACGGTGATCTGGCCCTTGAAGAGCCCGTAGGCCTCGGCGGCCTCAAGGTCGTAGACCTCGTCCACGTACTGCACCTCGAGGAAGTGGTTCCCGCTTCCTAAGGTGCCGATCTGGGGCGCCCCCCGCTCAAAGGCCCTTTCCGACACTTTGTCGGGGTTGGCCCAGGGAAGACGGCCTTGGGACTCAATGAAGCGCACGTCCTCGGGGTAGCCGTACCCCCGCTTCACGAGCCAGCCCGCCCCCTCCTTGAGGATCTCCTTGAGCTCCCGCTTGCTAAAGCGCACGTCCCTTCTTTCGCTTCCCACCCCCGAGGGGACGAGGCGGTAGAGGGTGTCGGCGAGCTCCTTCTGGCGGGGGAGGAGGTCTTCTAGGGTGAGGTGGGAGGCGAGGAGGCGGACCCCGCAGTTGGAGACCACGAACCCCTCGGCCACGAAGTTGTGGTCCGGGTGGGCCATGGAAAGGTCGTAAACCCTGCCCCCATAGGGCACCCGCTCCACGGCCACCACCCGGTCAAAGAGCATCCCCGGGTTGGCGGCCACGAACTCGGGGAAGGTGGAAAAGCCCTGGGGCCGGAAAGCGCCCCGCTTCTCATAAAGCGTCCGCTCCGCGAAGCGGCGGGAGACCCCAAGCCGGTGGGCGATGGCCGCCACCTTCTCGCCGGCCTCCCGCAGGGCCAAAACCTCCGCGGCCATAGCCTCCCTCCGAGCCAGGTGGGCCTGTTTCAGGCGGAGGTAAAGGGCGGCGAGAAGGGCGAGGCGCGCCTTCTTAGGAGCGTAGGCGTAGCCCACCTCCTCGTAGAGCCGGGCGAGGTTCTCCGGGGTGGAGCGAAGGATGAGCTTGAAGCGGTGAGAAGGGTCCTCGGGTTCCTCCCAGTCGGCTTCCTCGCGAAGGTCCTGGACCTCGAGGCCCAAGGAGGCCACCAGGCGGGCCAGGTCCTCCATGAAGGCCCGCCCTTCCTCCAGGAAACTTCGGCGCTTGGACTGGGAAAGCACCGGAGGGATCAGGTTGTACCCGTGGCCGCTTACGGCCTTGGGCGCGGAAAGCTCTGCCCGAAAAGGCCTGCGAGGAAGTTCGCCTTAAGCCAGGGGGGAAGGGCAAAGAGCCAAGCGGGCAGTCTGAAGCCCTGCTTGGCCTTGGCCCCCTCGGGGAGGCCGAGGGCACGGAAGAGGAGGAAGAGGGCACGAGAGGACACCTTCAGACCCGCCTCCACCGCGTCAAAGGTTCGCCCCCGGAAGGTGTGGTTGCGGCGGCGCAAGTAGGGTCCCCCTGCCCGGAACCCCAGACGTTCCAGGTCGGCTTTGGCCTCCCGCAACCCCTCCTCCTCCCCGTAGAGGACCAGGTAGGCCCGCCCCCCGGAGCGGTAGAGGGTGCCGTCCCCCAGGGCGTAGCCCAGGAGGCGGAGGATGGCCGGAAGGTGGGGATGGTCCGCCCGAAGGGGGAGAAGGCCCCGCGCCCGGAGCTCCCGGGGCGCCTGGGGAAAGCCGAGGGTTCGGGCCCAGGCCTCCGCTTCCTCCTCCTCGAGGAGGGATAGGGGTGGAGGGGGCTCGTAGGGAAGGCCCCGGAAGGGGTGGACCGCCACCCGGTCCCCCGGCCCCAGGGTGCCCGCAGGCCGCATCCCCTCAGGGGTATAGAGGGGGTGGTCCGGGGTCGCCTCCAGGACAAACCCGCCCTCTGTGCGGAGCCTAAGGAGTTCCTCCGCTTCCCGTGAAAGGAGAAGCGCCGCCTGGGCCGCTTCCGGGCGCTCCCCAAGCCGCCACACCACCAGGTTGGGGGCTCTTTCCTCCGCCAGCTCCTCTATGGGGCGGGTGTACCCGTCGCGGAAGAGGATCCGGGTTCCCGGAGGCAGGCAGTTGATGTCAAACCCTACGCCGCCCGGGCTCACCACCCCGCCCTCCTCCGGGTCAAAGGCCGCCACTCCCCCGATGGGGAAGCCGTAGCCCCAGTGGATGTCGGGCATGGCCAGGGCGGGCTCCACGATGCCCGGGAGGGTGGCCACGTTCATGAGCTGCTGCAAGGAGGCGAAGTTTTCCGCCTCGAGGTCCTTCAAAATCGCCTCGGAGGCGAAAAAGACGGCGTCCACCCGCATCTTCCCCTGCCGGGGGATGCGGTAGGTGTAAGGGGCGATCTTCTCAAAGAACATAAGGCCCTCCTCTAAAAACAACGTCCGGGCCAACCGGCCCGGGCTTACCCTTAAGCTAAGCTCGTATGCGTTATGCGTCAAGGCTTGCGCCTGAGGGCAAGGAGAAAGCCCCGGGCGCGCCCGGGGCCTCGGCTGGAGCCGGTGGCCGGATTTGAACCGGCGGCCTACCGCTTACGAGGCGGTTGCTCTACCGCTGAGCTACACCGGCCCGCCCCTAGAGAGTGTAAACCAAGGGGCCACTTCCCGCAACCGGTGCCCCTCTGGTAGAGTGGGGGGCATGGACCTGCTCTACACCTTGGTCATCCTCTTTTACCTGGGCGTGGCCGGGCTATTGGTCTACCTCGTGCTGGTGCAGGAGCCCAAGCAGGGAGCCGGGGACCTCATGGGGGGCTCGGCCGATCTTTTCTCCGCCCGGGGCGTGACGGGAGGGCTCTACCGCCTCACGGTGATCCTGGGGGTGGTCTTCGCGGCCCTGGCCTTGGTCATCGGCCTCTGGCCCCGTTGACAAAGCGGGCCCTCCCCGGTACCATGGGCGTTGCCTGGGGCCGTGGCGCAGTTGGGAGCGCGCCTCAATGGCATTGAGGAGGTCAGGGGTTCGAATCCCCTCGGCTCCACCAAAACACCCCCCGCAAGGGGGGTTTTAGCTTGCGGTTACGCCCCCGCTGGTCTATAGTGGAAGACCGGTAGGGCCCGGGGGCCCGGCAGAGGTGTGGCATGTTCGCGATCGTGAAGACTGGCGGCAAACAGTACCGGGTAGAGCCCGGCCTTAAGCTTCGGGTGGAGAAGCTGGACGCGGAGCCCGGGGCCACCGTGGAGCTTCCCGTCCTCCTCCTGGGCGGGGAGAAGACCGTGGTGGGCACCCCGGTGGTGGAGGGGGCCAGCGTGGTGGCCGAGGTGCTGGGCCACGGCCGGGGCAAGAAGATCCTCGTCTCCAAGTTCAAGGCCAAGGTCCTGTACCGCAGGAAGAAGGGCCACCGCCAGCCCTACACCGAGCTCCTCATCAAGGAGATCCGGGGGTGAGGCATGGCGCATAAAAAGGGTCTAGGTTCCACGAAGAACGGCCGCGACTCCCAGGCCAAGCGTCTTGGGGTCAAGCGGTACGAGGGCCAGGTGGTCCGGGCGGGCAACATCCTGGTGCGCCAGCGGGGCACCAGGTTCAAGCCCGGCAAGAACGTGGGCATGGGCCGGGACTTCACCCTCTTCGCCCTGGTGGACGGGGTGGTGGAGTTCCAGGACCGGGGCCGTCTCGGCCGGTACGTTCACGTGCGCCCCTTGGCCTAAGCGGGCGTAATGTTCCAAGACGTCCTGGTGATCACCGTCGCCGCCGGTAGGGGTGGCGACGGCGCCGTTTCCTTCCGCCGGGAGAAGTTTGTTCCCAAAGGGGGGCCCGACGGGGGGACGGGGGCCGGGGAGGGTCCGTCTACCTCCGGGCCCGGGGGAGCGTGGACTCCCTTTCCCGCCTCTCCAAACGCACCTACAAGGCGGAGGACGGGGAACACGGCCGGGGAAGCCAGCAGCACGGCCGCGGGGGGGAGGACCTTATCATTGAGGTCCCCCGGGGGACCCGGGTCTTTGACGCGGACACCGGGGAACTCCTCGCCGACCTCACCGAGGAAGGGCAGACGGTCCTGGTGGCCCGGGGCGGCGCGGGCGGCCGGGGCAACATGCACTTCGTCAGCCCTACCCGCCAGGCCCCCCGCTTCGCCGAGGCGGGGGAGGAGGGGGAGAAGCGCAGGCTCCGGCTGGAGCTCATGCTCATCGCCGACGTGGGCCTCGTGGGCTACCCCAATGCGGGGAAGTCCAGCCTCCTCGCCGCCATGACGCGGGCCCACCCGAAGATCGCCCCCTACCCGTTCACCACCTTGAGCCCCAACCTTGGGGTGGTGGAGGTTTCCGACGAGGAGCGCTTCACCCTGGCGGACATTCCCGGGATCATTGAGGGGGCAAGCGAAGGGAAGGGTTTGGGCCTCGAGTTCCTGCGCCACATTGCCCGCACCCGGGTCCTGCTCTACGTGCTGGACGCCGCAGACGAACCCCTCAAGACCCTAGAGACCCTCAGGAAGGAGGTTGGGGCCTACGACCCCGCCCTCCTGCGCCGGCCGAGCCTTGTGGCCCTCAACAAGGTGGACCTCCTCGAGGAGGGGGCGGTGAAGGCCCTGGCGGACGCCCTGGCCCGGGAGGGGCTCGCCGTGCTTCCCGTGAGCGCCCTCACGGGGGCGGGGCTTGCCGCCCTCAAGGAGGCGCTCCACGCCCTGGTCCGTTCCACGCCTCCGCCGGAGATGCCCAAGCCCGTGCCCCGGAAGGGGGTCCAGGCCGGGGTGGAGGTGGTGCCCGTGGCCGAGGGTGTCTACGAGGTCCGGGCCCCCGAGGTGGAACGGTACCTCGCCCGGATCAAGGGGGATTTGATGGAGGCGGCCGGGTACCTGCAGGAGGTCTTCCGGCGCCACGGGGTGGAGGCCGCCCTCCGGGCCAAGGGCGTGCGGGCGGGGGACCTGGTGCGCATCGGCGGGCTGGAGTTTGAGTACATCCCGGAGGTCTGAGTGCGGATCGGGCTTTTCGGGGGGAGTTTTGACCCCATTCACCTGGGCCACCTCCTGGCGGCGAGCCAGGCCCAGGAGGTTTTGGGCCTGGACCGGGTGCTCTTCGTGGTGGCGGCCCGCCCGCCCCACAAGGTCCCCGTGGCCCCCGCCGAGGCCCGCTACGAGATGACCCTCCTGGCCGTGGCGGAGGACCCGCGGTTTACGGTTTCCCGCCTGGAGCTGGACCGCCCGGGCCCGAGCTACACGGTGGACACCCTGCGCGAGGCGCGGCGCCTTTTCCCTGAGGACGAGCTTTTCTTCATCACCGGGGCCGACGCCTACCGGGACGTCCTTGCCTGGAAAGAAGGAGAGCGGCTTCCCGAGTACGCCACCCTGGTGGCCGTGGCCCGGCCCGGCTACCCTTTGAAGGAGGCGCCCCTCCCGGTGGTGCCCCTCTTCGTGCCCGAGGTGGGCATCTCCAGCACCGAGATCCGCCGCCGGCTGAAGGAGGGAAGGAGCGTGCGCTACTGGGTTCCGCGCGCGGTGGAGGTGTACATTGAAAAGCACGGTCTCTATCGCTGATCTGGAGGCCAAGGTCCAAAGCCTCGTCCGTCCCGAGCGCATGGAGCACATCCGCCGGGTGGCGGAGCTCGCCCGGGAGATTGCCCGCAACAACGGGCTGGACCCCGAACGGGCTTACCTGGCGGGCCTGCTCCACGACGCCGCCCGCGACCTCCCGGAGGAGGAGCTGAGGCGCCTCGCCCCCCCGGAGAACGAGGTGGAGGAGGCCCACCCCCTCGCCCTCCACGGGCGGGCGGCCCGGGTCTTGGCCGCCTCCTGGGGGGTGCGGGACGAGGAGGTCCTCGAGGCCATCGAGGGCCACGTCTACGGCGTGGACCCCGAAAACGGGATCGGCATGGCCCTCTACGTGGCGGACGTCTCCGAGCCCGGCCGGGGGGTGAACGAGGAGATCCGGGAGCTCGCCCTGGCGGGCCGGCTTAAGGAGGCGTACCGCCTGGCGGTGCGGAACAAGGTCCACTACCTCAAGGCCAAGAAGATCCCCATCCACCCCAGAACCCTGGAGGTCTACCACAGCCTCTGATGCGTCCCCGCCTCTCCTTCCTCCTCCTCGCCTTGGCCCTTTTCGCCCTTGGGGGGGTCCTCTCCTGGCCGAGGCCCGCCGCCCTTTCCACCTCCGCCTCCAAGCGGACGGGCCCGGTGCCGGAGATGGGGGTGGTGGTGGCCGCCCGGGACATTGACTACTGCGCCCCCCGCACCCCTTGCGGCCCGGGAAGCCGGACGGACACCATCTTCTACGTCCGCGTCCGCGGGGGGGAGGCCGTGGGCGTGGCCATCCCCCGGGACCTCTACAGCCCCCTTGTGGGCGGGAAGATCAACGCCGCCTACGGCCGGGGAGGCCCTGAGCTCTTGAAGCGGGCGGTGGAGGAGGCCACGGGCCTCGTGGCGGAGCGGCACCTCATCTTCACCCTGGAGGGGGTGGCCCGTGTGGTGGACGCCGTGGGGGGGTGGAGGTGTACCTGGACCGCCCCATGCGCTACGTGGACCGGGCGGCGAACCTCTACATTGACTTCCCCGCCGGCAGGCTCCACCTCTCCGGGGAGGAGGCGGTGAAGTACATGCGCTTCCGCCACGACGCCCTCGGGGACTACGCCCGCCTGGACCGGATCAAGGCCGTGGCCACCCAGGTGGCCCGAAAGGCCCAGGACCCCCGGGTCTGGCCCGCCCTGGCGGCCGCCCTGCGGGAGGTGTGGCGCGAGCTGGACACCGACCTCAGCCTGGAGGAGGTTCTGGACTACCTCCCCTACGCCCGGGATTTCCAGGTGGCCCTGGCCACCCTGCCCACGCGGGAGGGGGCGGGCACCTACCTCTACGTGGACGAGGCGCGCAGGGGGGAGCTTCTTGCCGCCCTTTTCGGGGGGCCGCCCCTCGCCCCGCCCCCCGGCCTCCCGGTGCGCCTGCGGGGGGACGCCGGGCTCATCGCCTGGGGCCGGGCCTTCCTGGAGCGGGAGGGGGTGGAGGTGCGGACGGAGGAGGCCGAGGTGGCCCGGAGCGCCGTTTACGCCAGCGACCCGGCGGTGGGCCGCTACTACGCGGGCCTGTTCCACCTTTCCGTCATCGCCCCCCACCGGCCCTTGGCCGAGGTGGTGGTGGAGCTCGGGCCGGACCTGCTACACTAAGGGCAGATGGTCAAGGCCAAGGAGGCGGTAGCGCTGATCGAGCGGATCAAGGAGCTCCTCGCGGAAAAGAAGGCGGAAAACGTGGTGGCCCTGGACCTGCGCCGGGTCTCGGAGACCCTGGACTACTTTGTGGTCGCCAGCGCCACCAGCACCCCCCACTTGCAGGCCCTGGAGCGGCACCTCCTGGAAAAGCTGGAGGAGGAGGACCTCCGCCCCCGGCCCACTGCGGGCCAGAGTCCCCGTTGGGTGGTTCTGGACTACGGGGAGGTGGTGGTCCACCTCATGACCCCCGAGGCCCGGGAGTACTACGACCTCGAGGGCTTCTGGGCCGACGCCGAGCGGCTTTAAGTACCCCAGCCCCCTGGGAACCGCCCCACGCGGGCGCAAGCCAGCGTGGGGGTAGGGTCAGACCTTGGGCGGGGCCAGGGGCCCCATGATGAACCGCTGGAAGACCAGGTAGAAGGCCAGGTAGACGGCGAACTGGAACCAGAAGTGGGCGGCCCAAGGGAGGCCCAGGGCCCCGAGGACCACGATCACCGTCACGGCCGCCGTCATGACCAGGGTGGTCCGGAGGAAGATCCCGGGAAGGTAGGGGAGGAACTGCCGGAAGGTCTTGGGCCTGCGGGCCTCCCACTCCTTCAGGGCCTTCTTCTTTAGCTTCTCCTGCCGCTTCTTCTTGCCCACGGGGAAAGTATACTGGGGACCGTGAGAACCGTGAGCACCGTGGCCGAGCTGCGGGCGGCCCTGCCCCGGGAGGGCGTGGGCTTCGTCCCCACCATGGGCTACCTCCACCGGGGGCACCTCGCCCTGGTGGAACGGGCCCGGCGGGAGAACCCCTTCGTGGTGGTCTCTATCTTTGTCAACCCCCTCCAGTTCGGCCCCGGGGAGGACTACCACCGCTACCCCCGGGACCTGGAGCGGGACCGGGCCCTTTTGCAGGAGGCGGGGGTGGACCTCCTCTTCGCCCCCGGCGTGGAGGAGATGTACCCCGAGGGCTTCGCCACCCGGGTCCAGGTGGAGGGTCCCCTCACCGCCCTTTGGGAGGGGGCGGTGCGCCCCGGCCACTTCCAGGGGGTGGCCACGGTGGTGGCGCGGCTTTTCCTTTTGGTCCAGCCCCAGAGGGCCTACTTCGGGGAGAAGGACTACCAGCAGCTCCTCGTGGTGCGGCGGATGGTCCGGGACCTGGGCTTCCCCGTGGAGGTGGTGGGGGTGCCCACGGTGCGGGAGGAGGACGGCCTCGCCCTTTCCAGCCGCAACGTCTACCTTTCCCCCGAGACCCGCAAGAAGGCCTCCGTGCTCTACCGGGCCCTTTCCGCCATGCGGGAGGTGGCACTAAAGGGGGGAAGCGTGGCCGAGGCCTTGCGGGCGGGCGAGGGGGTTTTGGCAGAGGTGCCCGAGTTCCGCAAGGACTACCTTGCCATCGTCCACCCCGAGACCCTCCTGCCCCTCTCCGACTGGGTCGCGGGGGCCAGGGGGATCGTGGCCGGGAGGTTCCCCGAGGCGCGGCTTATAGACAACCTGGAGGTCTACCCATGAGCGAGGCCCAAGGCCAGGGCAAGCAGAGCCTCGTGGAGATGCTAAAGGCCATGGTCCAGGCCCGGGCCTCGGACATCCACCTGCAGGCCGGGGCCCCGCCCACCGTCCGGATAGACGGCAGGCTCCGCCCCTTCGGCAACCGCCCCTTGACCCCCAAGGAGGTGGAGGCCATCGCCCGGGCCCTCCTCACCCCGGAACAGCTGGAGGAGCTGGAGTACCGCAAGGAGATGGACTTCGCCTACACCATCCCCGGGGTGGCCCGCTTCCGCTGCAACCTCCTGAGGCAACGGGGGAGCTTGGGCCTGGTGATGCGGGTGGTCTCCGAGGTGATCCCGAGCTTTGAGGCCCTGGGCCTCCCCCGGGAGGTGATGGAAAGCCTCGCCGCCAAGGAGCGGGGCCTCATCCTGGTCACGGGGCCCACGGGGAGCGGCAAGAGCACCACCCTGGCGGCCCTCATTGACCACATCAACCTCCACTACGCCAAGAACATCATCACCATTGAGGACCCCATTGAGTTCCTGCACAAGCACAAGAAGAGCCTCGTGGTCCAGCGGGAGGTGGGGCTGGACACGGACAGCTTCTACACCGGCCTCAAGTACGCCCTCCGCCAGGACCCCGACGTGATCATGGTGGGGGAGATACGGGACCGGGAGACGGTGGAGGCCGCCCTCATGGCGGCGCAGACGGGCCACCTGGTCCTCTCCACCCTCCACACCCTGGACGCCTGGCGCACCATCAACCGGATCATCGACTTCTTCCCCCTGCACGAGCACCGCCAGGTGCGGATTCTCCTCGCCGAGTCCCTCCTCGGCATCCTCTCCCAGCGCCTCCTCCCCAAGGCCGACGGCCAGGGCCGGGTCCTCGCCTTGGAGATCCTCATCGCCACGCCCTACGTGCGGGAGCTTCTCAAGGACGAGGAGAAGACGCCCCAGATCAAGGAGGCCATGATGGAGGGGGCCCTCTACGGGATGCGCACCTTTGACCAGCACCTGGTGGAGCTCTACACCGAGGGGCTCATCTCCCTGGAGGACGCCCTCTCCGCCGCCACCAGCCCCCACGAGTTCCGGCTCCTCCTCACCAAGGCCACGGGGCAGACCTACTGACGCCCTTTCCCTTGCCCGCCTGGCCCCGAAGAAGCCCCCTGGGAACCCTTTTCCGGGCCCCCAGGGGGTGGGGCCGTTCCACGCTTCCAGAGGGGGTATAATCGGGCGGGAGGCGTTTATGCTGGTAACGGGTCTAGAGATCTTGCGCAAGGCGCGGGCGGAAGGCTACGGGGTCGGGGCCTTCAACACCAACAACATGGAGTTCACCCAGGCCATCCTCGAGGCCGCCGAGGAAATAAAAAGCCCCGTGATCCTCGCCCTCTCCGAGGGGGCGATGAAGTACGGGGGCCGGGCCCTCACCCGCATGGTGGTGGCCCTGGCCCAGGAGGCCCGGGTGCCCGTGGCCGTGCACCTGGACCACGGCTCCAGCTACGAGAGCGTCCTCAAGGCCCTCAGGGAGGGCTTCACCAGCGTCATGATCGACAAGTCCCACGAGGACTTTGAGACGAATGTCCGGGAGACGAAGCGGGTGGTGGAGGCGGCCCACGCCGTGGGGGTCACGGTGGAGGCGGAGCTCGGGCGGCTTGCGGGGATTGAGGAGCACGTGGCCGTGGACGAGAAGGACGCCCTCCTCACCAACCCCGAGGAGGCCCGGATCTTCATGGAGCGCACGGGGGCCGACTACCTGGCGGTGGCCATCGGCACGAGCCACGGAGCCTACAAGGGGAAGGGGAGGCCCTTCATTGACCACCCCCGGCTCGCCCGCATCGCCGAGCTCGTCCCTGCTCCCCTCGTCCTCCACGGGGCAAGCGCCGTGCCCCAAGAGCTCGTGGAGCGCTTCCGGGCCGCAGGGGGCGAGATCGGGGAGGCCTCGGGCATCCACCCCGAGGACATCAAGAAGGCCATCTCCTTGGGCATCGCCAAGATCAACACCGACACCGACCTGCGCCTCGCCTTCACCGCTCTTGTCCGGGAGACCCTGGGGAAAAACCCCAAGGAGTTTGACCCCAGGAAGTACCTGGGCCCCGCCCGGGAGGCGGTGAAGGAGGTGGTGAAAAGCCGCATGGAGCTTTTCGGCTCCGTGGGGCGGGCTTAAGCACCCCGAAAGGGGCCTTAGGGCATCCCCTGTTGCGAAACCCGCGTGCAGCCGCTTAGCTCCAGGGGATCCGCACCCCGGGAAAGGCCAAAGGCTCCGCCTCCTCCCCGGGGAGGAGAATGCGGTGCTCCGTGTAGACCCCGGCCTTGGGGGTGCGGTAGACGTGGAGGCGGTTTTCCTTGAGGTCCAGGACCCACACCTCGGGGATGCCCGCCTGGGCGTAGAGGGAAAGCTTAAGACCCTGGTCGTGCTCCAGGCTCGTTTCGGCCACCTCCACCAGGAGGAGCACGTCCTCGGGGGTGGGAAGCCCCTCCCCATAGCTTTTGGGCCGGAGGAGGGCCAGGTCGGGCTGGGGTTCGGAGTGGGGGGGGATGCGGATGGGGTTTTGCGGCCAGACCACGGCCCGATCCCCCAGGGCCTCCGTGAAAAGCCGGGTTAGCCGGGCCACGCTCCAGGCGTGCTTGGGACCGATGGGGCGCATCCGGTAGACCTCCCCTGCCAAAAGCTCCACGTCCCGTACCCCCCGGAAGAGCCTTTCGTACTCCTCCAGGCCGAACCGGTACCGGGTGGCCATGGTCTTAGCGTAGCATGGGCCCATGAACCCCGTGGCCTTCATCCGGGAAAAGCGGGAAGGGAAAAAGCACCGCCGGGAGGACCTAAAGGCCTTCCTCCTCGGCTACCTGCGGGACGAGGTGCCGGACTACCAGGTTTCCGCCTGGCTCATGGCGGCCTTTCTGCGGGGGCTGGACCCCGAGGAGACCCTCTGGCTCACCGAGACCATGGCCCGCTCGGGGAAGGTCCTGGACCTCTCCGGCCTTCCCCACCCCGTGGACAAGCACTCCTCGGGGGGCGTTGGGGACAAGGTGAGCCTGGTGGTGGGGCCGATCCTCGCCTCAAGCGGGTGCACCTTCGCCAAGATGTCGGGCCGGGGCCTGGCCCACACCGGGGGAACCATAGACAAGCTGGAGTCGGTGCCGGGCTGGCGAGGGGAGATGACGGAGGCGGAGTTTTTGGAGAGGGCGCGGAGGGTGGGCCTCGTCATCGCCGCCCAAAGCCCGGACCTCGCCCCCCTGGATGGGAAGCTTTACGCCCTCCGCGACGTGACCGCCACGGTGGAGAGCGTGCCCTTGATCGCGAGCTCCATCATGAGCAAGAAGCTCGCCGCCGGGGCGCGGAGCATCGTCTTGGACGTGAAGGTGGGCCGGGGGGCCTTCATGAAGACCCTGGAGGAGGCCCGGCTTTTGGCCAAGACCATGGTGGCCATCGGCCAGGGGGCGGGCAGGCGGGTGAGGGCCCTCCTCACCTCCATGGAGGCCCCCCTGGGGCGGGCGGTGGGCAACGCCCTAGAGGTGCGGGAGGCGATAGGGGCCCTCAAGGGGGAGGGCCCCGGGGACCTTCTGGAGGTGGCCCTGGCCCTGGCGGAGGAGGCCTTAAAGCTTGAGGGGCTGGACCCCGCCCTCGCCCGGAAGGCCCTGGAGAGCGGGGCGGCCTTGGAGAAGTTCCGGGCCTTCCTCGAGGCCCAGGGGGGGGACCCCCGGGCGGTGGAGGACTTCTCCCTTTTGCCCCTCGCCGAGGAGCACCCCCTCCTTGCCGAGCGGGAGGGCGTGGTGCGGGAGGTGGACGCCTACAAGGTGGGCCTCGCCGTCCTCGCCCTGGGCGGGGGGCGGAAGCGGAAGGGGGAGCCCATTGACCACGGGGTGGGGGTCTACCTGCTCCAGAAGCCCGGGGACCGGGTGGAGCGGGGGGAGGCCTTGGCCCTGGTCTACCACCGGAGGCGGGGCCTGGAGGAGGCCCTTGGGTACCTGCGCGAGGCCTACGCCCTAGGGGAGGAAGCGCACCCCGCCCCCTTGGTCTTGGAGGCCATCTAGGTACCCCACCCGGTTGCGCAACCGAGGGGTAAAATGCCCACCTCGGGCCAAAACCGGGGCCACCCCTCGCCGATCCCAGGCGCAGGCGCCTGGGCCTTGGGGGTGGTATACTTCCGGGGATGAAAAGGCGGCCTGTCCGGTACACCCTCCTCCTCGCCCGAAGCGGCGGGGGGAGCCGGGCCCTCACCTTTCCCGGCTGGGCCGTGGGCCTCTTCCTGGTCTTCCTCGCCCTCTGGACGGGGGTGAACCTCTACCTCTGGCACCGGGCCCGGGAGGTGCGGGCCCTCGAGGCCAGGCTCCACGCCCTCTCCCAGGAGGCGAGGCGGCTTTCCCTGGCCCTGGAAGCGGAGAAGGCCAAAAACGGGGCCCTCTCCCAGGAGGCGGAGCGCACCAAGAAGGAGCTTGAGGCCCTCAAGGAGGCCATCAACGCGCTTCGCCGCCGCGCCGGGCTTTCCCCCGTGAACGCCCTTCCCGTCCGCTACCAGGAGGGCGGGCAAGGGGGCGGGGCCATGGAGGGGTGGAGGGCGGTGCGGGTGGAGGTTTTGGACCTGAAGAACCAGCTCGCCGAGCTCACCCCCGCCCTGGAGCGGACCCTGGAGGTGGAGCAAAGCCTCCCCGCCGGCCTTCCCCTCCGGGGGCACGGGGGGGTCACCTCCTACTTCGGCCGCCGCAAAAACCCCTTCGGCCCCGGCGTGGAGTTCCACGACGGCCTGGACTTTTCCGCCCCCTACGGGGCCCCCATCTACGCCACGGGGAGCGGGGTGGTGGTCCAGGCGGGGTGGATGGGGGTCTACGGCCTCGCCGTGGTGGTGGACCACGCCCGGGGCTACCGGACCCTCTACGGCCACCTCTCCCGCCTGGCCGTCCGCCCGGGCCAGCGGGTGGAACGGGGCGAGCTATTGGGCTTTGTGGGCTCCACGGGCCGGTCCACGGGGCCCCACCTCCACTACGGCGTCTACCGCTACGGGACGCCGGTGGACCCCAGGGCCTACCTGGACCCCACCTGGTACACCCGATAGAATGGGGCGGATGCTGGGAAGAAAGGAGCGCACCCTCACCTACCTCGGCCCCGACACCGAGGTCCTGGGCGACATGAGGGCCAAGGGCCAGGTGCGCGTTGACGGCCTGGTGCGGGGCTCCGTCCTGGTGGAGGGGGAGCTGGAGGTCGGCCCCACGGGCCGGGTGGAAGGGGAGAGGGTGGAGGCCAGGTCCGTGCTCATCCACGGCGAGGTCAAGGCGGAGCTCACCGCCGAGAAGGTGGTCCTCTCCAAGACGGCCCGCTTCACCGGCCAGCTCAAGGCCCAGGCCCTCGAGGTGGAGGCGGGGGCGGTCTTCGTGGGCCAGAGCGTGGCCGGGGAGCACAAGGCCCTCGAGGCCCCCAAGGAGGCCTGATGGCCCTGGAAAGGCTCTTCCGCAGAAAGCGCCCGAGCGGGGGCAACCGGGACGTCCCCGAGCTTTGGACCAAGTGCGAGGCCTGCGGGGCCCAGATTTACAAGAAGGAGTTCCAGGAAAACCTCCACGTCTGCCCTAAGTGCGGCCACCACCACCGCCTCCCCGCCCAGGAGCGGGTGGCCATGCTGGCCGACCCGGGAACCTTCCAGGAGACCACGAGGCTTCGGCCCTTGGACCCCTTGGGCTTCGTGGACACCAAGCCCTACGTGGAGCGCCTCAAGGCCTACCAGGCGGAGACGGGTAGGCCCGACGCCATCCTGGGGGGTACCTGCCAGATCGGGGGGGTGCCCGCGGTCCTCCTCGTCATGGACTACGCCTTCGCCGGGGGCTCCATGGGGAGCGTGGTGGGGGAGGAGATCGCCCGCGGGGCGGAGAGGGCGGCGGAGGAGGGGAGGGCCCTCGTCATCGTGGCCGCCTCAGGGGGGGCGAGGATGCAGGAGGCCGCCCTCTCCCTGATGCAGATGGCCAAGACGGTGATGACCCTGGACCGGGTCTGGGCCCGGCGCCTGCCCTACGTCTCCGTCCTCACCGACCCCACCACGGGAGGGGTGACGGCGAGCTTCGCCGCCCTGGCCGACGTGATCCTCGCCGAGCCCGGGGCCCTGATCGGCTTCGCCGGGCCCCGGGTCATCCGCCAGACCATCCGCCAGGAGCTTCCCGAGGGCTTCCAGCGCTCCGAGTTCCTCCTGAAGCACGGCATGGTGGACCGGGTCACGGACCGGCGCCGCCTGAAGGAGGAGCTCGTGCGGGTCCTCCGCCACCTGCACCCGGGAGTAGCCTATGCCCCTGGAGTTTGAAAAGCCCATTCTGGAGCTGGAACGGCGCATCGCCGAGCTCAAGGAGACGGCCAAGGCCACGGGGGTGGACCTGGAGGCCGAGATCCGCCTCCTGGAGGAGCGCCTGGCCCGGCTCAGGAAGGAGACCTACGAGAACCTCACCCCCTGGCAGCGGGTCCAGCTGGCCCGGGCCCCCGGGAGGCCCACCACCCTGGACGTCCTGGAGAAGGCCTTCCAGGACTTCATAGAGCTCCACGGGGACCGGGCCTTCGCCGACGACCCCGCCATCGTGGGGGGGCTCGCCTACCTGGAGGGGGAGAAGGTGGTGGTGGTGGGGCACCAGAAGGGCCGGGACACCAAAGAGAACCTCCAGCGCAACTTCGGCATGCCCCACCCCGAGGGGTACCGCAAGGCCATGCGCCTCATGGACCTGGCGGACCGCTTCGGCTACCCTTTCCTCACCTTCGTGGACACCCCCGGGGCCTACCCCGGGGTCTCCGCCGAAGAGCGGGGCCAGGCCTGGGTCATCGCCCAGAGCATTCAGCGGATGAGCCGCCTCCGGGTCCCCGCCGTGACGGTGATCCTGGGGGAGGGGGGAAGCGGGGGGGCCTTGGCCATCGCCGTGGCCAACCGGGTCCTCATCCTGGAGAACGCCTGGTATTCCGTGATCAGCCCGGAGTCCTGCGCCGCCATCCTCTGGCGGGACGCCAAGGAGGCCCCCAAGGCCGCCGAGGCCTTGAAGCTCACGGCGAAGGACCTCCTCCAGCTCAAGGTGGTGGACGCCATCGTTCCCGAACCCGAGGGCGGGGCCCATAAGGACCCCGACCGGGCCATCCGGAACATCAAGGAGGCCCTCCTAAAGGCCCTGGAGGAGCTCAAGGGCCTCTCCCCGGAGGCCCTCTACGAGGACCGCTACCGGCGCTTCCGCTCCCTGGGCGCCTTCGCCGAGCCTTAAGGGACGTTGGGCCAGGTCCCTCAGGGTTTTCACACGGATGGCGTACCCTGGGGGTGGAGGTGAGGCCTATGCGGAAGCTGTTGCTGGCGGTCTTGGGGCTTGGGGCCGCGTTGGCCCAGGAGATCAACCCCCAGGGGATCATCGTCAACCCGGTGCCCACGGACCTCGAGGTCCAGGTCTGGGTGGACAAGGATCCGGCCAAGCGGGGGAACGCCGTCTACCGGATTGGCGAGTCCATTTACATCTACGTGCGCGTCAACCAGGACGCCTACGTCTACCTCTTCAACATCAACGCCGACGGCCGCATTGACCCCATCCTGCCCAACCCCTACGAGAGGGACAACTTCCTCCGGGCGGGGGAGACCCGGCGTTTTCCCCCGGAGGGGGCCCGCTACCGCTACACCATCACTGGCCCCGAGGGGGAGGACAGGATCCTGGCGGTGGCGAGCCGCCGCCCCCTCTCCGTGGCGGAGATCCTGGACGTGGAGCGGGGCGAGGTGCGGGTCCAGGGCTGGGAGGGCTTGGCCCGCGCCCTCTCCATCGTCATCAAGCCGGTTCCCGCCAGGGACTGGGTGACGGACGTGGCCCGCTACTACGTGGGGCGGGGGGAGGCCCCGCCGCCCGCGGAGGCCACCCTCGAGGTGGACTCCAGCCCCCGGGGGCCGAGGTCTACGTGGACGGCAGGCGGGAGGGCAAGACTCCCTTGAGCCTCGCCGTGCGCCCCGGGCGGCACGAGGTGGAGCTTAGGCTTCCCGGGTACGCGCCCTACCGGGCCGCGGTGAACGCCCGTCCCGGGGAGCGGGTCCGGGTCTTCGCCCGCCTTGTCCCCGAGCCCAAGAAGGAGGGGGTCTTGTCCGTCTCCTCCAGCCCTCAGGGCGCGGAGGTCTACGTGGACGGGGCGCTCCGGGGGAGGACCCCCCTCGCCCTGCGCCTCCCCGAGGGACGGTACCAGGTGGAGCTTAGGCTTCCCGGGTACGCCCCCTACCGGGTGGAGGTCCGGGTCCGGGAAGGGGAGCGCGCCCAGGTCTTCGCCCGCCTCGTCCCCCTGCCCCGGGAGGGGACCCTGGTCCTCGAGGCCCGGCCCGAGGGGGCGGAGGTCTACGTGGACGGCCGCCTGGTGGGGCGGGCGCCCTTGAGCCTCTCTTTGGAGGCGGGCCTCCACGAGGTGCGGCTCCTGGCCCCGGGGTACGCGGAGTACCGCGCCCGGGTGGAGGTCCGCCCCGAGGAGACCCTGCGGCTTTCCGTGGAGCTCGTCCCCCTTAGGGCCACCCTCGAGGTCTACGTCAACGTGGAAGCCCGGGTCTTCCTGGACGGGGAGGAGGTGGGCCGCACCCGGGGGGGCTACCTCCGCCTCGAGGTCCCCTTCGGCGAGCACGAGCTCACCCTGGTGGCCCCGGGCTACCGCACCCTGGTCCAGACGCTCCAGGTGAGCGGGGACCGGGTCCTCCGCTTCCAGATGGTGCCCCTGGGGCGCTGAGGCGTTCCTCAGAAAGCGAAGGCGAAGAGGCCGCTTTCGGGTCTTCCCGGGCGGCCTTTTCGTATAGGGACAAATGTCCCGAGGCCCCTGGTGTAGTGTACCCCTGAACAAGCCCTAGGAGCGGGTATCTGGTGGACCTCTTTGCCGGGGTGGCCTATGAGACGGAGAAACCGTTGGCTCAAGACCCTCTTCTGGGGGTCGGTGTTGGGGGTCTTCCTCGCCTTGGTCCTGGTCTTCTCCGGGGTGGCGGTGGGGGCCTTGGAGCAGCGGGAAGGGCGGCCCGTGCCCCAGCCCGTCCCCTTCAGCCACGCCTTCCACGCCGGGGGGCTCGGCCTTTCCTGCCGCTACTGCCATTCCGCCGTGGAGTACGCCCCCTACGCCGGGCTTCCCCCCACGGAGACCTGCATGACCTGCCACCTCTACGTGAAGCCGGATAGCCCCAACCTGGCCCTCGTGCGGGAGAGCTGGGAGAAAGGGGAGCTCCTCCGCTGGAACCGGGTGGTCAACCTCCCCGACTTCGTCTACTTCCACCACGCCCCTCACGTGGCCAAGGGGGTGGGGTGCGCCGAGTGCCACGGCCGGGTGGACCAGATGCCCGTGGTCTACCAGCCCAAGGCCTTCACCATGAAGTTCTGCCTGGACTGCCACCGGAACCCCGCACCGCGCCTGAGGCCCCGGGAGCAGGTCTTCAACATGGCCTACGTTCCGGACCCCGAGTTGGGACGGGAGCTCCTCCAGCTCTACCACGTCCGGCCCCCCGAGGAGCTCACGAGCTGCAACACCTGCCACCGCTAGGGAGGAGGTATGCGCAGAGGACCCCAGGAGGCGTTGGAGCGAGCGCTTTTCCGGGAGGAGTTTCCCTTCGGTCCCGTGACCCGGAGGGGGTTTTTGGCCCTGGGCCTTGTCTCCTTGGCGGCCTGCACCCCGGTGGTGCGGCGCAAGGGGGTGCCCTACGTGCGCCAGCCCGAGGGGGTGGTGGAGGGCGGGCGGAGGGAGTTCTTCACCGCCCTGCCCCACGCGGGCTTCGCCGAGCCCGTGCGGGTGCGCACCTACCAGGGAAGGCCCCTCTTCCTCGTCCCTCAGGGGGAGGCCATGGGGCCCTACCCCCTTGCGGGGCTTTACAGCCTCTACGACCCGGCCCGCAAGGGCAAAGCCCCGGACTGGGAGGGGTTTTACGCCGCCTGGCGGAGGGCTTTGGCCCAAGGCGAAACCCTTTTCGTCCTCCCCCGCACCACCTCGCCTAGGCTCGAGGCCCTCCTCCAGAGGGCCCAGGCCCGCTACCCCAACCTCCGGGTGGCCCGGTTTGAGGCCTGGAGCCTGGAGAACGTCTACCGGGGGGCGGAACTCGCCTTCGGGCAGAGGGCCTGGCCCGTCTACAGCCCTGAGAAGGCCGAGACCGTGCTCCTCCTGGACGTGGACCTCCACGAGCACCCGGCGGGCTACGGCTGGTGGGCCGCCCTAAGCCAGAGGCGCCTTCCCCCCATGAACCGCATCTACGCCGTGGAGAGCGGGGCGGGGCTCCTTGGCGCCATGGCCGACCACCGCCTGGCCCTGAAGCCCAGCGCCCTCGAGACCTTCCTCCTGGACCTGGCGAAGGCCCTCGGGGTCCTCCCGGGAAGCCCCGCCTCGGACTACGGGGGCTTCCTCCCCGCCCTGGTGGAGGACCTTGAGCGGGGAGGGCTCCTCCTCCCCGGGGTCCACCTCACCCCCGCCGCCCAGGCCCTGGCCATGGCGGTGAACGCGAGGCTTAGGGCCCCCGTGGCCTACGTGCCGCCGCCGGAGGCCGAGCCCGCCACCCCCCGGGCCTTCCTCGAGGCGGAAGCGGCTTCCCGCCTCGTCTGGGCGGCGGAAGGCCCCCTGCCGGGCCTAGAGGGCAAGGCCTTCGCCGCGGTCCTCTCCCTCTACCCGAAGGCGGCGCCCTACAGCCTCCCCTTGGCCCACCCCCTGGAGGCGGCAAGCCCCGCCCGGGACGCCTGGGGCCGCCTCTGGCCCGCCCAAGCCCTCCTCAAGCCCCTCTACAGCGGGAAAAGCCTGGAGGAGGTGCTGGCGGGGCTTTTGGGGGAGGGGCTTCCCGGCCTCACCGCCGAGGAGAGGCGGGCCCTGGCCGAGGGCCGGCCCCTGGAGGAGGCAAAGCCCTTGGCCCTGGAGCCCCTCCCCGGCCTGGAGGGCCGCCTTTCCCCCTTGCGGCGGGAGGCCTCCCTGGAGCTCACCCTCCGCCCGGACGCGCGCCTTTTTGACGGCCGCTACCGGGAAAACCCCTACCTCCAAGAGCTTCCCCGGCCCCTCTCCCTCTTGGTCTGGGACGGGGCCCTCCTCGCCGGGGAGAGGGAGGCGGAGGCCTGGGGGCTTCTTGAGGGGATCCGCGCCCGGGAGCGGCGCGCCGACCCCAGAAGGCCCCTCCTTCGGGTGCGGGCTTCCGGAAGGGAGGCCCTCCTCCCCCTCTGGCCCCTCCCCCTCCTTCCCGAGGGAAGCCTTGTAGCCCCCTCTCCCACTTCTTCCACCCCGAAGGGACGGTCTTCCCCGCGGAGGTCCTGCCCACGGGCCGCGACTACCCTCTCGTCTCCACCCAGTACCACGGTTACTTGGGCGAGGTGGAGGCGGTGAAGGTCCTCACCGAGGAGGAGGCGCGCAAAGCCCAGCCCAAGGAGGAGAAGCGCGTCTCCTTCTACCCCCCCTGGCCCCAGGGGGAGCACGCCTGGGCCATGACCGTGGACCTCGCCCGTTGCGTGGGGTGCGGGCTTTGCGTCCTCGCCTGCCAGGTGGAGAACAACATCCCCGTGGTGGGGAAGGAGGAGGTAGGGAAGGGCCGGGAGATGCACTGGATCCGCCTGGACCGCTACTTCGCCGAGGAGGGCGTCTTCCACCAGCCCGTGATGTGCCAGCACTGCGAGAAGGCCCCCTGCGAGGCGGTCTGCCCCGTGGCCGCCACGGAGCACTCCCCCGAGGGGCTCAACCTCATGGTCTACAACCGCTGCGTGGGCACGAAGTACTGCTCCGCCAACTGCCCCTACAAGGCCCGGCGCTTCAACTTCTTCCCCTACGCCGAGGCCTTCATCGGCCAAGGGGACCCGAGGCGGGCCAAGGAAAGCCCCCTCGCCCTCCTCATGAACCCCGAGGTGACGGTGAGAAGCCGGGGCGTCATGGAGAAGTGCACCTACTGCGTCCAGCGCATAGAGCTCGCCCGGGCCGAGGCCGCGAGGGAGGGGCGGAGGATCCGCACCGGGGAGGTGGTGACCGCCTGCCAGGAGGTCTGCCCCGGGCAGGCCATCCACTTCGGGGACCTCCTGGACCCTGAGGACCCCATCCACGCCCACCGGGAGGAGGGCCGCCACTACGTTCTCTTGGAGGAGGTGAACACCTGGCCCCGGACCACCTACCTCGCCCACCTGAAGAACCCCAACCCCAGGCTTAGGAAGGAGGGAGGCCATGCCTGAACGGCACCCGGACCACGACCTCATCCAGGGGGAGTGGACGGAAAGGTCCCTGGTGGAGAAGCTCTTGGAGCCCGTGGAGAAGCCCCCGCCCAGGCCCTGGAAGGTGGTGGCGGCGGTGGGTTTCGTCCTGACCCTGGCCTGGCTCTACGCCATCTTCGTCACCTTCACCAAGGGCCTCGGCACCTGGGGGATCAACCAGCCCGTCCTCTGGGGGTTTGACATCGTCCACTTCGTCTGGTGGATCGGCATCGGCCACGCCGGGACCCTGATCAGCGCCATCCTCGTCCTCATGCGCCAGAACTGGCGGGACTCCTTAAACCGGATCACCGAGGCCATGACCCTCTTCGCCGTCCTCTGCGCCGCCACCTACCCCTTGATCCACATGGGCCGGGCCCAGCACTTCTACTGGATCCTGCCCTACCCCACCCACATGGCCCTCTGGCCCCAGTACAAAAGCCCCCTCTCCTGGGACGTCCTGGCCATCTTCACCTACCTCACCATCTCCACCCTCTTCCTCTACCTGGGCCTCATCCCCGACCTCGCCCTCCTCAGGGAGAGGAGCCAGGGCTGGCGGAAGAAGCTTTACGGTTGGCTTTCCTTAGGCTGGACGGGGAGCGCCCTCCACTGGCGGCGCTACCGGGCGGCCTACGTCCTCTTGGCGGGCCTCGCCACCCCCGTGGTCATCTCCGTGCACTCCGTGGTGAGCATGGACTTCGCCTACGGGGTGGTGCCGGGCTGGCACCTCACCCTCTTCCCGCCCTTCTTCGCCGCCGGGGCCATCTACTCGGGCTTCGCCATGGCCCTCACCCTCCTCATCCCCTTGAGGAAGTGGTACCGCCTCGAGGGGGTCATCACCGAGCGCCACCTGGACTGGATGGGCAAGGTGACCCTGGCCAGCGGCCTCGGGGTGGCCTACACCTACCTCCTGGAGATCTTCATCGCCTGGTACTCGGCGGAACCCGCCGAGTGGGCCCAGCAGCTTTGGCGCATGACCGGGCCCTACGCCCCCTACTACTGGGCCATGATGCTCATCAACGTGGTCCTCCTCCAGACCCTCTGGTTCCCCAGGTTCCGCAGGAACGTGGCCTGGCTTTTCGTCTTCTCCATTTTGGCCAACGTGGGCATGTGGCTGGAGCGCTTCGTCATCGTGGTCATCAGCCTCTCCCACGACTTCCTCCCCGGAAACTTCCACCTCTACTCCCCCACCTGGGTGGACTGGACCCTCTTCCTGGGCACCCTGGGCTTCTTCCTCTTCGGCCTTGCGGTCCTCATCCGCCTCTTCCCCCCATCGCCGTGGCGGAGATGCTGCACCTCTACCACAAGCTTAGGAAGCACTAGGGAGGCGCCATGCTGTACGGGTACATGGCCTACTTTGACGCGCAGGAGAAGCTTCTAGAGGGCCTGAAGGTCCTCAAGAAGGCGGGGTACCGCCACCTGGAGGCCATCACCCCGACCCCGTTGGAGGGCCTCGAGGCGGTGTACGGCCACGACGAGCGCATCCCCTGGATGGCCTTCTTCCTGGGGGTCTTGGGGGCGGGCCTCGGCCTCTTCCTCCAGGTCTACACCACCCTGGACTACCCCCACAACGCCGGGGGAAGCCCCTTTTGGGCTGGCCCGCCTTCATCCCCGTCACCTTTGAGATCACCATCCTCACCATCACCGTGGGGATCTTCCTCTACCTCCTCTACCTGAACGGCCTCCCCCTGGCCGCCCACCCCGCCGTCCTCGCCCCCCGCTACCGGGAGGCCCTCGTGGACCGGCCCGCCCTCTTCGTCTACGCCACCGATCCCCGGTTTGACCCGGAGGCCACCCGGGACCTCCTCCGGGCCTTAGGGGCGGAGGTGGAGGAGGTGCGGCGTGCGTAGCCTTCTCTTGCTCGCCCTTCTCCTTTCCGGGTGCGGCTGGATGTGGGACCAGCCCAAGGTCAAGGCCTTCCGGGAAAGCCCCCTCCCCCTCGCCTTCCCCGAGGACCGGGTCGCCCTGGGGGAGAACCTGGACCAGGCGGTGCGGCTTGGGCTCAAGCCCGAGGGGGGCTTTGCGGAAAACCCCTACGCCTTCACCGAGGCGGACCTCCTCCGGGGAAAGGCGCTCTACCAGAGCTTCTGCGCCATCTGCCACGGGGTGAGGGGGGAAGGGGACGGGCGGGCCATCCCCTTGGGGGTGCCCAAGCCCCGCTCCTACCACGACCCCGCCGTGCGGGACCAGCCCGAGGGCTACTTCTACTTCGCCGCCACCAACGGCTTTGGCCGCATGCTTCCTTATAAGAGCCGGATCCCCGAGCGGGAGCGCTGGCTCATCGCCCACTACATCAAGCGGTGCCTCCTCTTGGAGGCCTGCCCCGAGGAGGTGGTGGATGCAGAGGTCCATTGAGGCAAGCCGCCTGGCCCCGGGGGTGCTGGGGCTTTTGCTCTACGCCTCGGCCTTCCTCTTCGGCGCGCCCGCCGCCTACTTCCCCTTCGCCTTCTTCCTCCTCCTCTCCTTGGGGGCCCTCCTCGTCCTCCTCCTGCACAACGCCTTGAGGAGCCACTGGGGTCTGCCTTTGGAGCCCTACCTCTATCCCCTGGCCCGCCTCCTTCCCCTGATGGGGCTTCTGGGCCTCCCCTTCTTCCTCTTCCTCCCGGAGCTTTTCCCCTGGGCGAGGCCCGAGGCCAGCCTGGACCCCATCTTGCTCCACCGGGCCCCCTACCTGAACGCGCCTTTCATGTTCCTCCGCTACGCCCTCTCTTTCGCCCTCTTCGCCTTCGTCCTCTCCCGGCTCCGCCCCGGGGAGTACCGGGCGGAGGTGGGGGCCTGGGGGCTGCCCTTGGTCTTCGTGGCGGGCACCTTCCTCTCCTTTGACCTTTTCAAGAGCCTCGAGGCCCACTTCTACTCCGCCTCCTACGGGGGCATCGTCCTCCTCTCCGCCGCCATCCTGGCCCTCGCCGTGGCCGTGGCCCTCGCGGCGAGGCAGGGCACGGCCGCCCTCCGCGGCCAGGCCCAGAACCACACCAACCTCCTCCTCGCCCTCTCCATCGTCTGGATCTACCTGGAGGCCACCACCCTCATCATCGTCTGGGGGGCGGACTTTCCCCACGAGGTGGAGTTCTACCTGAAACGCTTGCAAGGTTATTGGGACGAGGTAGCCGCCTTCTGGGTGGTGGGGGGCTTCTTCCTTCCCTTCCTCTACCTCCTCACCAACCTGCCCAAGCGGGAGGCCCGCTACCTCCTCCCCGCCGCCCTTTGGGTGGCCTTCTTCCGCCTGGTGCACCTCGCCTGGTACCTCCTCCCCGCCCTGGGGCGGGGGTTTGGGGTGGGGGAGGCCTTGGGGCTTTTGGGCTTAGGCCTCCTCTTCGCCGCCCGCCTGCGGGGGTAGGGGCATTTGCACCTACCCTCACAAGCCTCCCGGGTTCACCCTGGAGGTAGGGGTACGCGGTACGCGTATCCGGGAGGTGAAGGATGACGAGGGTTCTGGTTTTGGGCGGTGGCTCCGGCGGCCTGGTGGCGGCCAACAAGGTGAAGCGGCTTCTGGGGAAGGAGGTGGAGGTCACCCTGGTGGACCGGAACACCCACCACGAGTTCATGCCCGCCTACCCCTGGGTGGCCTTCGGCATGCGGGAGCCCGAGGCCATCCGGCGCCCCCTCGCCAACCTGGAGAAGCGGGGCATCCGGTATCTCCAGGCCACGGTGGAGGCCCTGGACCCAGAGAGGAACCGGGTGAAAACCACGGCCGGGGAGCTTTCCTACGACTACCTCATCGTCTCCTTGGGGGCCGAGGCCCTGCCCTCCCCGGCCCAAGACGGCCATGCTCCCTGGAGCCTGGAGGGGGCCTTGAAACTCCGGGAGGCCTTGCGGACCTTCAAGGGCGGGAAGGTGGTGGTGGGGGTCTCCTCCCCCTACTACCCCTGCCCCCCTGCGCCCTACGAGGTGGCGGGGCAGGTGGAGTTCGCCCTCAAGGTCAAGGGGGTGCGGGACAAGAGCACGGTGGAGGTCTTCCACCTAAACCCCGCGCCCCTTGCGGGCATGGGGCCGGTGATCTCGGGAAAGGTCTTGGAGATCCTGAAGTCCAAGGGCATCGCCTTCCACGGGGGATTTGAGCCGGTGGAGTTCGCGGGGGGAAAGGTCAAGGCCAAGGACGGCCGGGAGCTTTCCTACGACCTCCTCATCCTCACTCCCCCTTCGCCCCCAACCGGGTGGTGCGGGAAAGCCCCCTCGCGGGGCCCCAGGGCTTCCCCGAGGTGGACCGGGTAACCTTCCGCTCCCCCAGGTTCCCCAACGTCTTCGTCATCGGGGACACGGTGAACCCCGCCCTCATGCTTCCCCCTGCCGGGGTGGTGGCCCACTTCCAGGGGGAGTACGTGGCTGGGGTGATCGCCTCCGACCTCAAGGGGGCCTACATCGGCGAGCCCTTCAGCCCCGTGGCCATGTGCATCATGGACTTCGGGGACAACGCCCTCCTGCCCCAGTGCTCCTTTGAAAGGGTGCTTTCGGGCACGGGCATGCCCTCCTGCGGGGTGATGGCCGTGGGCAAGTGGGTGCGGGTGACCAAGATGCTCTTTGAAGGCTTCTGGTTCGCCACGCTGATTGAGTAGGAGGCGGCCATGGAGAAGACCTTGACGGTGGAAGAACGCCTAGGCCGCATTGAGGAGGTCCTGGAAAAAAGCGGCCTCGCCCTCCTCGCCCGGATGGAGGTGGGGGAGACCCTCGCCGAGAACCTGGGCCTCCTCATGGACCCCAAGAACCTGCAGCTCGTCTCCCTCCTGGCCCGCTTTCTGGACCAGGCGGAGGCCCTGGAGAAGCTGGCGGAGACCCTGGAGAGGCTGGACAAGTCCGGGGCCCTCGCCTTCCTCGGGCACCTCTCGGAGAACTTCGGGGAGGGCTTGGGGATGCTCATGGAGCCCCAGCTTCTCCGCCTCGTCTCCCACGGGGCGAACGTTTTGGACCTCCTCTCCCGCATTGAGCCCGCCGCGGTGGGCATGATGGCGGGGGCCCTACAAAAGGGCCTCGCGGAGACCTTCACCCCGGAGGCGATGCAGGATCCGCCCCGGGTGGGCCTCGCCGGGCTCTTCAAGCAGCTTTCCGACCCCGAGGTCCAGAAGGCCCTGGGGGTGCTCTTCCTTCTCCTGAAGGCCTTGGGCAAGGCCTTCGGCCACATGAACGAGGAGCGGAAGGCCCTCGAGGCCATGATGGCCAAGATGATGCCCAAGAAGTAGCCCTTCCTCGGGGCCCCCGCTCTGGCGAAAGCCAGAGCGGGGTACTCAGGCCAGGGTCACCCGGTCCCGCCCCGTCTCCTTGGCCCGGAGGAGGGCGTAGTCGGCCTTGAGGATCCACTCTTCTAGGGTCTCTCTCCCCTCCGGCACCTCCCCCCCGGCGATCCCGGCGGAGAGGGTGAGGGGGTAGGGGATGGGGGCCACCCGTTCGTTCCGGAAGCGTTCGCGGATCCGCTCCACCACCTCCTTGGCCGCCTCCCTCTCGGCGCCGAAGAGCACCAGGAGGAACTCCTCGCCTCCGTAGCGCACCGCCAGGTCCTCCTTGCGGACGCTTTCCTTGAGGATCCGCCCCAGGCGCCTGAGCACCTCGTCCCCCACGGGGTGGCCGTAGGTGTCGTTCACCGCTTTGAAGCGGTCAATGTCCAGCATGACCACGCTCACCGGGGCCCGGTAGCGTCGGGAGAGGGCGAGGAGCTTGGGGAGCTCCACCTCGAGGCCCCGGCGGTTGAAAAGCCCCGTGAGGGGGTCGGTGTAGGCTAGGGCGCCCCACTCCGCCTGCCTCAGGACCTGACGCAGGCGTTCCCCCAGGAGGGCGAGAAACCCCGGCGGAACGGGTTCCTCCGGCGGGGTCCTTAGGTGGAGGTAGGCGGCGTCCCCGTTCAGGGGGACGGGAAGGATGTGGGGGGCGCGCTCCCCCACCAGGCTCCCCCGGGCCCTGAGCTCCAGGCCCACCGCCTGGGGGAGGAGCTCCTGGGCGGCCTCGAGGACCCCGAGGAGAACCCCCTCGGGGCTTAGGGTCTGGGTCACCCGGGGGGAAAGCCGGGCCAGGGCCTCCAGGAACCGGGTCCAGCGGCGGCCCCGTTCCTCGGTGCGGCGCCACTCCAGGTGGAGGGCGTAGAGGAGGCCCAAGGCCCCCGCAAGCCCCCCGTAGAGGGCGAGGAGGCGCAGGGCAAAGGGCACCGGGTCCTTGGCCACCACCGCGGGCAGGAGGAAAAGCCCCCGAGGGCCAGGGCGGGAAAGGTGGGGACGTTCCGGCCCTCCACCCCCAAGGCGAGGAGGAGGTAGCCCAGGGGGTAGAGAAGGTGGAGGGGGTGGCCCGCGGGGTAGCCCCCCATCGCCTCCAGGTAGCCGTAGGCCAGGTCCGCCACCAGCACGAGGAGAACCCCCACCCCGAGGAGGGCCCGGCCCGGCTGGAAGCGCTCCTGGAAAAGCCCCTCAAGCCTGGGGAGGAGGAGAAGGAGGAGGAGGGCGTCCCAAGCCACGTAGAGCCGGTCTATCCCCAGCTCGGGGTGGAGGAGGGCCAAAAGCCCCAAAAGCCCCAGGGGGAGGAGGCCCAGGGTGAGCCTTGGGGGTCTAGGGGGCAGGCGCCACAGGCCGTAGGTCAGGGCCAGGTAGCCCGCGAGGTAGGGGGACTCCCAGAGGAGGCTCCGGGGGGAGGCGGCCAGGTCCTCGAGGGCCCACACCAGGTCCCCTACCCCCCAGAGGAGAAGCCCCAGGCCCCAGGGGAGGTTCTCCCGCCGCCTCAGGAGGTAGAGGCCGCTTCCCGCCGCCACCAGGGGGGTGAGGAAGCGCTCGCTCCAAGGGGCGGTGGGGGGGTAGAGGGCGAGGAGGACCAGGAGGGGAAGGGCCAGCCAGGGGAGGACCACGCGTTTAGCTTAGCCTACCCCTCCTTCTCCCCTGCGTGCGTTTGGGCCAGGGCCTCGAGGGCCCCCCTCAGCACCTCAATCCCTTTAAGGAACTCCGCCACCTCCACGTGCTCGTAGGGGGTGTGGTCCAGGGTGGAGTCCCCGGGGCCGTAGGCCACCATGGGCACCGGCCAGTGGGGGGCCAGGACGTTCATGTCGCTCGTTCCCGTCTTCAGCTTGAAGACGGGCCTTCCCCGGCCTTGCGGATGGCCTGGCGGAAGGCCCGGGTGAGGGGGGTGTCCTTGGGCCCCTGGTAGGGGACCTCGCGGCCGAAGAACTCCAGCTCAATCGTGGGGGGGCGTAGGCCGTGAGGTGGCGGATGGCCTCCTCGGGGGGAAGCCTTGGAGGGAGCCTTAGGTCAAAGAACATCTCCGCCACCTGTCTGAGCTCCGCGGGGTGGACCCTGAAGTCGCGGAGGGTGTACTGCACCTGGTCAAAGGGACGCTGGCCCACGTTCATGGCCTCGGCCCAGGCCTTGATGGCCACGAAGTAGCTGATGAGCTCCTCGGCGGCGTTGGGCTCGTGGTGGGCCGAGTGGAAGTGGTCCTTCTCCCGCCGGGCCTTCACCAAAAGCCTCCCCTTGTACCCCAGGGTGATCCCCTCCCAGCCCGAAGGCTCCCCGATCACCGCGTAGTGGGGCTTGAGGCGGGGGGCCACGAACCTTGCTCCCTTGGAGCTTGGGGCCTCCTCCTCCGTGGCCCCCACGAGGTGGACGGTGAGGCGCCTCCTAGCCTCCTCGGAAAGCCCCGCCGCGGCGAAGATCATGGCCACGAAAGGCCCCTTGGCGTCCACCGCTCCCCGGCCGAAGAGCCTGCCCCCTTCCAGGCGCACGGGGATCTGGCCGGGCACGGTGTCAATGTGCCCCAGGAGGACCACCTGGACGGGCCCTTCCCCCACCTGGCCCCGGGCGTTGTCCGCTTCGTCCACGAAGCCCTTGAGGCCCAGCTTTTGCATCCCCTCCGCCAGGTACTCGGCTACGAGCCGCTCCTTTCCGGAAGGGGAGGGGATCTCCAGGGCCCCCTTGAGGAACTCAACGGGATCCAAGGCGCTTTCGCTCATACGTTTCCTTGCTCCAGCCCACGTCCTTGAGAATGGCGAGGAGGGTTCCCGGCCTTAGGGTCTCCCCCGGGTGCACGGGTACCGTGGTGACCCGGCCGTCGGGGTGCCGAAGGCGCACGTGGCTTCCCCGGACCCGCACCACCTGAAACCCCTCCTCCTGCAGGAGGCGGACGAGCTCCTGGCCGGTGATGGGGATAAGGCGGGGGCTCACGCCGCTTCAATTTCCAGCGCGCCCTCCAGGCCTACGACTTCCGCCCTCTCCTCTTCCAGGGATACGGCGATGGCTTCCTGCAGGCGCCGGAGGAGTTCCTCAAAGCTTTGGGCCTGGGTGTGGGCGTGGAGCTCAGGCACGTGGGCCACGAAGTAGCCCTCCTCGTCCCGCTCCACCACCACGCGGTAACGCCGCCTCATCTCCCTATGCTAGCACCGCCCGTACCGCCTCCACCACCCGCTCCAGGTCTTCCTTTTCAATGACCAAAGGCGGCAGGAAGCGGATCACCGTGGGCCCCGCCTGGAGGGCGAGGACGCGGTGCTCCTTCTCCAGCCTGGCGATATAGGGGGCGGCCTTTTCCTTGAGCTCCAGGCCCACCATGAGGCCCATGCCCCGCACCTCCCGGATCTTGGGGGAGGGGATGGCCTTAAGCTTCTCCATGAACCAGGGTCCAAGCTCCGCGGCCCTTTCCCAAAGCTGTGTCCGCTCTAGGTAACGGATGGCCGCCACCCCTGCGGCCATGGCCAGGGGGTTCCCCCGAAGGTGGTGCCGTGCCCCCCCTTGGGCATGCTCCGCGCCACCTCCTCCCGCATCACCGCGGCCCCCAGGGGCACCCCGCCCCCTAGGGCCTTGGCCAGGGTGAGGATGTCGGGGACGATGCCGAAGTGCTCAAAGGCGAAGCGCTTCCCCGTGCGGCCCATTCCGGTCTGGATCTCGTCCAGGATGAGAAGGGCTCCCTTCTCCTGGGTGATCTCCCGGGCAGCCCTTAGGAACTCGGGGGTCGCCGGGCGCACGCCCCCCTCCCCTTGCACGGGCTCCAGGATCACCGCGGCCGTTTCCTCGTCCACGGCCCGCTTAAGGGCCTCCACGTCGTTGTAGGGGATGAACTCCACGGGCTCCACCAGGGGCAAGAAAGGCTCCCGGTACTTGGGCTCCCAGGTGACGGAGAGGCTTCCCATGGTCCTTCCGGAGAAGCCCCGCATGGCGGCCACGAACTTCTTCCTGCCCGTGTGGGCCCGGGCGAACTTTAGGGCGGCCTCGTTGGCCTCGGTGCCCGAGTTCACGGGGAAGACCCGGTTGAGCTCCGGAGGGAGGATGGCGGTGAGGGTCCGGTAGAACTCCCCCCGCATGGGGGTGGGGAGGGTCTGGGGCATGGCCATGAGGGTCTCCGCCTGCCGCTTCACCGCCTCCACCACCTCGGGGTTGCCGTGGCCCAGGTTGGCCACTCCGTACCCGCCCACGCAGTCAATGTACTCGTTGCCTTCCGCGTCCCAGACCCTCGCGCCCTGGCCCCGGACGATGAGGAGGTCGTGCTTGGTGTAGACGCCGCTGTCCAGGGTCTTCTCCGCCTCCAAAAGGGCCCGCCAGTCTTCCAGGGTTCTCGTCTCCACGCCCGCACCTCCATAAAGAAAAGCCCCCGGGGCCGCCCGGGAAGCCAGGCTTCCCAGGCGGGCTCAGCTTTTGCCCCGGGCGCGCATCTCCCCCTAAGCCTAGGGGGAAGGCATCTAACGTGTCAACTGCGGCCCCGGATAGTATGGATTTATGCGAAGGTGGGCAGTGTTACTCCTCTTGCTGGCCGTGGCCCAGGCCCAGTCCTTCTTCAGCTTGAGCGCGGTGGACAAGAGCGTCTTCGGTTTCGGCCAGGCCCTCCCCGCTGGGCTGTGGTGGCGGGTGGGGGTGGACCACAACCTGGAGGCGAGCGCCCACCTTTACCTGCGCCGGGAAGGGCTTACCAATCCCCTCTTTCCCCGTTTGGGCTTTATGGGGCTCGGCCTCCCCGGGGCCTACTACCTGGGGCTTGGGGTGGAGGTGGGGTCTGACGGGAGGCGCGTTTCCGGCCTCGTGGGCCTCGAGGCCTTCCTGGGCGAGGGCTTTGCGGTCTTCCTGGAGGGCATGGGCCCGGTCCTAGACGTCGGCGGGGCTCACTTCGGGGTGGGCCTTCGCTACTACCTTTCCGGGCGGGAGGCCTTCACGCCCGTCTTTGACCCCGAGCGCCGCTTCCGCCTGTACGTGCCCATCCCTACCGGCAGGCCCGTGGTCGCGGCCCTGGCCTACGAGGAGGAAGGCTACGCCCTTTGGCTTGGCGGCTGGGCCTTCTTTCTTTTTGGGGCCCTCTGGCCCGCTTTGGGCGCCCACGCCTACCTGGGGGACGCCTTCTTCGGCCTGGGGACGGGCTACCGGCCGGGGGACACCTGGGTGGCCTTCCCCTACCTGGGCTACCGCTTCCGTCTGGGAGAGGGGATGGAGAGCCAGCTCCGGCTGCAGGCCCCCTTCCGGTTTTCGGCGGAGCGGGGCTTGGAAGACTTCTTTGGCCTCGTGTTTAACCTCCTGGACTTTACCCTGGTCTTTCCCCTGTAGGGGCGGGGCGGCTGCAGGGTCCGTTTGGCGCACGTTGATTGAGCATATCATTAGCATATGTGCTATCCTTATATTTGATAAGGGGGTATCCCCTTGAACGGACCGGAGGTCGGGCATGCTGACCCTAGTGGGCACCTATCCTCCTATCCGCTGCGGCATCGCCACCTTCAACCGCGACCTGCGGGAGGCCCTCTTGCGGGAAGGGGTGCCTTCCCAGGTGGCGGTGGTGGCCCACCCCGAGGAGGTGAGCCTGCCCTTCCCTGAGGAGGTGGTCCGGGTGGTGGCCAAGGAGGACCGGGAGGGGTACAGGGCCTTGGCGTGCCTCCTCCGGGGGCCGGTGATCCTCCAGCACGAGTACGGGCTTTACGGCGGGAAGTGGGGCGACTACGTCCTGGACCTCCTCGAGGCCCAAGGCCCCAAGCTGGTGGTCCTCCACACCCTCCTCCAGGCCCCGCCTCCCGGGCTCGGCGAGGTGGACCTCCGCTACATGCAGGGCCTTCTCCGGGCCATGGCCGAGAGGGCCCAGGCCTTCGTCGC
The DNA here is from genome assembly GCF_001535545.1 of Thermus parvatiensis. Taxonomy (GTDB): domain Bacteria; phylum Deinococcota; class Deinococci; order Deinococcales; family Thermaceae; genus Thermus; species Thermus parvatiensis. Next base: position 355,883 of record NZ_CP014141.1, read on the forward strand.
CCTCCACCCGGAAGGGGAAGGCCTCCTGCGGGCCCTGGGGGTGCGGATCCCCGTGGCCCACATCCCGCACGGGGTCCCCGATCTTCCGCGGCCCCCTAAGGAGGCCTTGAAGCGGGCCTTGGGGCTGGAGGGCGCCTTCCTCCTCTTCACCTACGGCCTCCTCGGGCCCGGCAAGGGGCTGGAGTTCGCCCTGAGGGTGCTCGCCCGCGTCCTGCCCCACAACCCTAGGGTCCGCTACCTGGTGGCGGGGAGGCTCCACCCCAACCTGGAGCGGCACGAGGGGCGGCGGTATCTGGAGCGTGTGCGGGAAATGGCCGAGGCCCTGGGGGTGGGGGAGGCCTTTCTCCTGCGGGAGGGGTACCTCTCCGAGGAGGAGCTCTACCGCCTGGCGGGGGCGGCGGACCTCTTCCTCCTGCCCTACCCCAACCTGGAGCAGGTTTCCTCCGGGACCCTCTCCTACGCCCTGGCCCTGGGCAAGGCCGTCCTCTCCACCCCCTTCCGGCACGCCCGCGCCGCCCTCGCCGCGGGCCGGGGGGTCCTGCTTCCCCTGGAGGAGGAGGCCTGGGCCCAGGCGGTCTTGGCCCTCGCGGAAAACCCCGAGCGCCTAAGGGAGATGGAGGAGCGGGCCTACGCTTACGCCCGGGACTTCACCTGGCCCAGGGTGGCCCGGGCCTACCGGCGGCTCTTGGAGGAGGTGGCGGATGTTCGGCCTCGGGTGGCTTAGGGCCCTGACCGACGCCCGGGGGCTTCTGGAGCACGCCCACCACGGGGTGCCCAGGCTCGGCGAGGGGTACACCACGGACGACAACGCCCGGGCCCTCCTCTACCTCAGCCTCCTCCCCGAGGGGGCCCGGGACGAGGGGCTCGTGCGGACCTACCTCGCCTTCCTCCTCCACATGCAGAAGGAGGACGGCCGCTTCCGGAACGGCCTCACCCTGGACGGCCGCTTTGAGGACGAGGGGGAGGCGGAGGACCCCACGGGCCGGGCCGTCCTCGCCCTCGCCGCCGCCCAGAGGCTTCCTCCCCCCTACGCGGGCCCTGCCCGGGAGGCCCTTCTCCGGGCCCTTCCCGCCCTCGAGGGCTTCACCTCCTTGAGGGGGCGGGCCTACGCCCTCCTCGGGCTTCTCGCCTTGCCCAAGGAGCCCTTCCTCGAGGCGGCCGAGGCCCTGGGGGAGGGGCTCCTTCGCGCCTTCCGGGAGGCCGAGCCCGCCTGGCCCTACCCCGGCCCCCTCACCTACGCCAACCACCGCCCCGTGGAGGCCCTGTACGCCTACGGCCTCGCCTTCCGCCGCCGAGAGGCGGTGGCCCTGGCCCGGAGGGCCCTCGCCTTCCTCAAGGAGCACTACTTCACCCCGGGGGAGGAGGGCCTCTTCTTTGACCCCGTGGGCAACCGCTTCATGGAGCGGGGAGGGGAGAAGCCCCTCTTTGACCAGCAGCCCATTGAGGCCAAGTGCGCCCTCCTCGCCCACCTGCGCTTCGGGGAGCGGGTCCTCGCCGAGGTGGCCTTCCTCTGGTTCCACGGGCGGAACCGCCTCCGTGCCCCCCTGGTGGACGCCTTCGGCCCCATGGACGGCCTCACCCCCCACGGCCCCAACCAAAACCGCGGGGCGGAGGCCCTCCTCGCCTACCTCCTCGCCTGGCAGGCCCTGGTCCAGGGGGTCTTCCCCCAGGTGGACGAGGGCGTGGCCCTGGGGCGGGTCTTCGCCTTGGGAGGGCGGCCGTGAGGGTGGCCATGCTGGCCCCCATCGCCTGGCGGGTTCCCCCCAGGCGGTACGGACCCTGGGAACAGGTGGTCTACGACCTCACCGAGGCCCTTCTGGACCTCGGGGTGGAGGTGGTCCTCTACGCCACCTGCGACGCCGAGACCCGGGCGCCTCTGCGGTGCACCGCGGCGAAGCCCCTTTGGGAGGACCCGGAGGCCGACTGGAAGGTGGAGGAGTTCCTCCACATCGCCCGCGCCATGGAGGAGGCGGGGGAGTTTGACCTGGTCCACAACCACTACGACTTCATGCCCCTCTACTTCACCCCCTTTGTGAAGGTCCCGGTCCTCACCACCATCCACGGCTTCTCCAGCGAGAAGATCAAGAAGGTCTACCGCCGCTATGCCGCCCTACCCCACGTCCACTACGTGGCCATTTCCGAGGCGGACAAGGACCCGGGCCTTCCTTACCTGGGGGTCGTCCACCACGGGGTGGACCCGCGGCGCTTCCGGGTGGGGGAGGGGGGGAGGCACCTCCTCGTCCTCTCCCGCATCCACCCGGATAAGGGCATCCGGGAGGCCATCCTCTTCGCCCGAAAGTCGCGCCTTCCCTTGAAGATCGCCGGGCCCATCCAGGACGAGGCCTACTTCCAAAACGAGGTGGCCCCCCTGCTCGGGGAAGGGGTGGAGTTCCTGGGCCCCGTGGACCCCGAGACCCGGCAGACCCTCTTGGATGGGGCCATCGCCCTCCTCCACTTTGTAAACTTCAAGGAGCCCTTCGGCCTTGCTCCGGTGGAGGCCATGATGAGCGGCGTCCCCGTCCTGGCAAGGCCCCTAGGGGCCCTCCCCGAGACGGTGCGCCACGGGGAGACGGGGTTTCTGGTGAGGGACTGGGAGGAGGCCTTGGAGTACCTGGAGGCCGTGAGGCGCCTGGACCGCTGGGCCATCCGTCGCTACGCGGAGGCCTGCTTCTCCCGGGAACGCATGGCCCGGGACTACCTGGGGCTTTACCGAAAGGTGGTGGGAGCGTGAAGACCTACGCCCTGGTGATGGCGGGCGGACGCGGGGAGAGGCTTTGGCCCCTCTCCCGGGAGGACCGCCCCAAGCCCTTTCTGCCCCTCTTTGAGGGGAAGACCCTCCTCGAGGCCACCCTGGAGCGCCTCGCCCCCCTCGTGCCTCCAGAGCGCACCTTCCTTGCCGTGCGCCGGGACCAGGAGGCGGTGGCCCGTCCCTATGCGGACGGGATCCGGCTCCTCCTGGAGCCCTTGGGCCGGGACACCGCGGGGGCGGTGCTCTTAGGGGTGGCCGAGGCCCTGAAGGAGGGGGCCGAGCGGCTCCTCGTCCTCCCCGCCGACCACTACGTGGGGGACGACGAGGCCTACCGGGAGGCCTTGGCCACCATGCTGGAGGCGGCGGAGGAGGGCTTTGTGGTGGCCCTGGGCCTGAGGCCCACCCGTCCGGAGACGGAGTACGGCTACATCCGCCTGGGGCCCAGGGAGGGGGCCTGGTACCGGGGGGAGGGGTTCGTGGAGAAGCCCTCCTACGAGAGGGCCCTGGAGTACATCCGCAAGGGCTACGTCTGGAACGGCGGGGTCTTCGCCTTCGCCCCCGCCACCATGGCCGAGCTCTTCCGGCGCCACCTCCCAAGCCACCACCAGGCCCTGGAGCGCCTCCTCGCCGGGGCCTCCCTGGAGGAGGTGTACGCCGGCCTCCCCAAGATCTCCATTGACTACGGGGTGATGGAGAAGGCGGAGAGGGTGCGGGTGGTCCTCGGCCGCTTCCCCTGGGACGATGTGGGGAACTGGCGGGCGCTGGAGCGGGTCTTCTCCCAGGACCCCCACGAGAACGTGGTCCTGGGGGAGGGGCGGCACGTGGCCCTGGACACCTTCGGGTGCGTGGTCTACGCCGACCGGGGCGTGGTGGCCACCCTGGGGGTTTCCGGGCTGGTGGTGGCCAAGGTGGGGGACGAGGTCCTGGTGGTGCCCAAGGACCGGGCCCGGGAAGTGCGGGAGGTGGTGAAACGCCTCGAGGCCCAGGAATGACGGCCTACGTGGCCTTGGGCTCCAACCTCGGGGACCGCGCGGCCTACCTCTTGGAGGGGCTTTCCCGGCTCTCCCGCCTCCCCGAAACCCGCCTCCTCCGCCTCTCCTCCCTCTACGAGACCGAGCCTTTAGGCCCGCCCCAGCCCCTCTACCTGAACCTGGTGGCCGAGGTGGAGACGGCCCTTCCCCCCAGGGGCCTCCTCGAGGCCATGCTCGCCATAGAGCGGGCCTTGGGGCGGGAGCGCAGGAAGCGCTACGGCCCCAGGACCCTGGACCTGGACCTTCTCCTTTACGGGGACATGGTCCTGGAGGAGGAAGGCCTGGTGCTGCCCCACCCCAGGCTCCACGAGCGGGCCTTCGTCCTCGTGCCCCTTTGCGACCTCGTTCCTGAGGGGCGGCACCCCCTTTTGGGGAAGACCTTTGCCGAGCTCCTCGCGGGCCTAGACCCTTCTGGGGTCCGGCCCTATGTGGTATAGTGGGGGCACCGCGGGTGGATTCCGCGCGAGGAGAAGGAACGTGGAACTAGAAGCAGGAACCGTTGTGGAAGGCCGCGTGGTGCGGGTGGTGAGCTTTGGCGCGTTCGTGGAGCTTGCGGGGGGGAGCAGGGCCTGGTCCACATCTCCCAGATCGCCCACGAGTACGTGACGAACGTCCGGGACTACCTCAACGAGGGGGATATCGTCCAGGTCCTGATTAAAGGGCGGGACGCCAAGGGGCGGCTGGACCTCTCCATCAAGGACCTGACCCCGGCCCCCGAAGGGGGCGCGCCCCCGCCCAGGCCCAGGCGGCTTCCCAAACAATCCCCCGAGTTTGAGAACAAGCTCAAGAGCTTTCTCCGGGGCACCGGAGGGTTTGGGGGCAAGGGCAAAAAGGGCGGCCGGAAGAAGCGCTAAAGGCCGAGGAAGGCGCCCCCGGGGCGTTGTCGTCCCCGGGGGTTTGCCGTAGAGTAGGGGGGTATGGCGAAGCCCATTGAGGTGACCGACCAGAACTTTGACGAGACCCTCGGCCAACACCCCTTGGTCCTGGTGGACTTCTGGGCGGAGTGGTGCGCCCCCTGCCGGATGATCGCCCCCATCCTGGAGGAGATCGCCAAAGAGTACGAGGGGAAGCTCTTGGTGGCCAAGCTGGACGTGGACGAGAACCCCAAGACCGCCATGCGCTACCGGGTGATGAGCATCCCCACGGTGATCCTCTTCAAGGACGGCCAGCCGGTGGAGGTCCTGGTGGGGGCCCAGCCCAAGCGCAACTACCAGACTAAGATCGAGAAGCACCTGCCCGCCACCGCCTGAGGATGCGCATCGCCCTGGACGCCATGGGGGGTGACCGGGCTCCCCAGGTGGTGGTGGCCGGGGCGGTGGCCGCGGCCCGGGAGGGGGTGGAGGTCCTCCTGGTGGGCGACGAGGCCCAGGTGCGGGCGGAGCTTGCCCGTTTGGGGGCCGACCTTCCCGTTTGGCACGCCCCGGACCACATCCGCATGGAGGAGGTGGCCACGGAGGTCCGCCGCCGCCCCCAGGCCTCCGTGAGGGTGGTCATGGAGCTTTTAAAGCGGGGCGAGGTCCAGGCGGTGGTCTCCATGGGCCATAGCGGGGCCACCCTGGCCGCCGCCCTCTTCGTCCTCGGGCGGGTTAAGGGGGTAGAAAGGCCCGCCCTCCTTGTGGAGTTCCCTAGCCTAAAGGGCCGCACCTTCCTCCTGGACGGCGGGGCCAACGCCGACTGCCGCCCTTCCTTCCTCGTCCAGTTCGCCGCCATGGGCTTGGCCTACGCTGAGGCGAGCGGGGCTTTGGCCCCAAGGGTGGGCCTCCTCTCCATCGGGGAGGAGGAGGGGAAGGGGAACGCCCTCGTCCAGGAGGCCTACCCCCTGCTCAAGGCTGCCTTAGGGGAGCGCTTCTACGGGAACGTGGAGGGGCGGGACATCTTCCTCGGGACCACGGAGGTGGTGGTCACCGATGGGTTCACGGGCAACGTGGTCTTGAAGCTCGCCGAGGGGGAGGCCAAGGTCCTCCTCACCTGGATTAAGGAGGCCTTGACCTCCTCCTTCCGGGCGCGCCTTGGGGCCCTTTTGGTCCGGGAGGCCCTCGCCCGGGTGAAAGCCCGGGTGGACCCCGCCCAGTACGGGGCCATGCCCCTCTTGGGCGTGGAGGGCGCGGTCTTCATCGGGCATGGCTCCGCCGACGCCCTCGCCGTGAAAAACGCCCTCCTCCGGGCCAAGGCCCTGGTGGAGGCGGGCCTTCTGGAGCGGGTGCGGCAAAAGCTTTCTGCCCTACACGTCTAGGATGACCCGGGCCTTCCAGCGGCCGTCCTCCTTACGGACGGAGAGGCCGTGGAAGGTGGCGCTCTTAACCTCCCCCTGAAAGCCGAAACCCTCCTGGAAGGGTTCGCCGAAGAGGGTGGCGGTGAGGCGGTACCCGCCCTCTTCCTCCTCCACCCGGATGCGGGCCCTTCCCGGGACAAAGCCTTTGGTCTGGATCAGGTAGATCAGCTCGTTGAGGAAGCGGACGAGAAGGGTTTCCAGGTCCTCGGCGAAAAGCCTTAGGCGCCGCCGCTTCCTGCCCCCTTGGGGAGGGGCGGTGAACATCACGTCTAGAAGGCCCTTCAGGGCCGCCTGAAAGAGCTCCTCCAGGCTTTGGGCCTCGAGGGCAAACCCCACGTCGGCGGTGTGGTCCAAAGGCTTCACCACCACGGCCCCTCCCGAAGATCCGAAGCGCCCGGCAGGTGGAAGGTCTCGGTCCAGAGGCGCTCGGGGAACAGCTCCAGGAACTTCAGCACGGAGAGGGCCTGGGTCCTGTGCTGGGCGATGGCCCGGAGCTTCCGCGCCAAGACCCTCTCGGGGAGGCGGAGGCGGTGGGTCACGGGCCAGGGCCCGTCGGGTCTAACGAAGTAAACCACCTGGGCGAGGCCTTGAGCGGCCTTTCGGGCGTAGCGGCTTGCCGCCACGTGGTCGGGGTGGCCGTTGATCCCATCCGGGGGGAAGGTGAGGACGAAGCGGGGACGAAGACGGAAAAGCCGCGTCTTGATCGCCTCCACCGCCTCGGGGTGGTCGGCAAGGCCCCGGCCCGTGGCCGGCCCCCGCTCCCCTTGGGCGCCCTCGGGGAGGGCGTTGGGGTAGTCCAGCACCTCGAGGTAGTCCACCTGGAGGATGTCCGCAGCCCGCTTTAACTCCTCCATGCGCACCCGGGGCAGCTCTTCTGGGGGACAAAGGCCAAGGGTCCTCCCGGCCTCCCCTTGGGTCAGGGTGAGGACCCCGGTTTTAAGCCCCGCTTCCTTGGCGAGGAGGAGGGCTCCGCCTGCGCCGAAGCTCTCGTCGTCCGGGTGGGGCACCACCACGAGGAGGTCCATGCCCCCATCTTGACAGAAGGAGGGGGGCTTGGTAGATTCATAGTTGCGCCGGCAGGGCCGGCGGGGGATCTTGAAAGCGCGGGAACAGGCCAAGCATCTGAGCTCTACGCCCGTTTAGGGCGTTGATTTGTTGGAGAGTTTGATCCTGGCTCAGGGTGAACGCTGGCGGCGTGCCTAAGACATGCAAGTCGTGCGGGCCGCGGGGTTTTACTCCGTGGTCAGCGGCGGACGGGTGAGTAACGCGTGGGTGACCTACCCGGAAGAGGGGGACAACCCGGGGAAACTCGGGCTAATCCCCCATGTGGACCCGCCCCTTGGGGTGTGTCCAAAGGGCTTTGCCCGCTTCCGGATGGGCCCGCGTCCCATCAGCTAGTTGGTGGGGTAATGGCCCACCAAGGCGACGACGGGTAGCCGGCCTGAGAGGGTGGCCGGCCACAGGGGCACTGAGACACGGGCCCCACTCCTACGGGAGGCAGCAGTTAGGAATCTTCCGCAATGGGCGCAAGCCTGACGGAGCGACGCCGCTTGGAGGAAGAAGCCCTTCGGGGTGTAAACTCCTGAACCCGGGACGAAACCCCCGACGAGGGGACTGACGGTACCGGGGTAATAGCGCCGGCCAACTCCGTGCCAGCAGCCGCGGTAATACGGAGGGCGCGAGCGTTACCCGGATTCACTGGGCGTAAAGGGCGTGTAGGCGGCCTGGGGCGTCCCATGTGAAAGACCACGGCTCAACCGTGGGGGAGCGTGGGATACGCTCAGGCTAGACGGTGGGAGAGGGTGGTGGAATTCCCGGAGTAGCGGTGAAATGCGCAGATACCGGGAGGAACGCCGATGGCGAAGGCAGCCACCTGGTCCACCCGTGACGCTGAGGCGCGAAAGCGTGGGGAGCAAACCGGATTAGATACCCGGGTAGTCCACGCCCTAAACGATGCGCGCTAGGTCTCTGGGTTTTCTGGGGGCCGAAGCTAACGCGTTAAGCGCGCCGCCTGGGGAGTACGGCCGCAAGGCTGAAACTCAAAGGAATTGACGGGGGCCCGCACAAGCGGTGGAGCATGTGGTTTAATTCGAAGCAACGCGAAGAACCTTACCAGGCCTTGACATGCTAGGGAACCCGGGTGAAAGCCTGGGGTGCCCCGCGAGGGGAGCCCTAGCACAGGTGCTGCATGGCCGTCGTCAGCTCGTGCCGTGAGGTGTTGGGTTAAGTCCCGCAACGAGCGCAACCCCCGCCGTTAGTTGCCAGCGGTTCGGCCGGGCACTCTAACGGGACTGCCCGCGAAAGCGGGAGGAAGGAGGGGACGACGTCTGGTCAGCATGGCCCTTACGGCCTGGGCGACACACGTGCTACAATGCCCACTACAAAGCGAGGCCACCCGGCAACGGGGAGCTAATCGCAAAAAGGTGGGCCCAGTTCGGATTGGGGTCTGCAACCCGACCCCATGAAGCCGGAATCGCTAGTAATCGCGGATCAGCCATGCCGCGGTGAATACGTTCCCGGGCCTTGTACACACCGCCCGTCACGCCATGGGAGCGGGCTCTACCCGAAGTCGCCGGGAGCCTACGGGCAGGCGCCGAGGGTAGGGCCCGTGACTGGGGCGAAGTCGTAACAAGGTAGCTGTACCGGAAGGTGCGGCTGGATCACCTCCTTTCTAAGGAGCTAACGAAAGCCTGTTCCCGCGCTTTCAAGCCGCCCCGCTCTGGCCGGCAGCGCACCCCCCGTTAGGGGGGTGCTTTTTTTCCCGCCGAGGCCTGGCCTCGGCGGGGCCTTTTTTTAGAGGCCGCGCACGTTGAGGAAGGGCTCGGGGTGGGGGTGGCCGGAGGTGTTGTTCCAGCCCGCGGTGCTTTCGGCGTTTTGCAGGAGGGCTGGGTCCTCTTGGGCGTTCGGGGCGTCAACCCCTATAGTGAAGCCCATGGACTTCCTCGAGGCCCTTTCCCGGCCGCCCCTCGTTCTCGGCGTGGATCCGAGGCCGATGCTCCACGGCCCCGAGCCCTTGGCCCATATCCGCCGCTACACCTTCGTGCTCCTCGAGGCCCTGGCCCCACGCCTCGCGGCGGCGAAGTTCCAGCTGGCGTTTTTTGAGGCCCTGGGCCCCGAGGGGATGGCGCTTCTTTGGGAGCTTGCCAGCGCCTCCCGGGTCATGGGGCTTCCGGTGATCTTTGACGGGAAGCGGGGGGACATCGGCTCCACCGCCGAGGCCTACGCCCGGGCCTACCTGGAGGCTTTCCCGGGAAGCGCCCTCACCGTGAACCCGTACCTGGGCCTGGACGCCCTGAAGCCCTTCTTCCAGGCCGCTTCCCGCACAGGGGGCGGGGTCTTCGTCCTGGCGAAGACCTCTAACCCCGGCTCCGGCTTTATTCAAGACCTCCCCGTGGAGGGAAGGCCCCTCTACCTTTACCTGGCCGAGGCTCTTGAACGGGAGGGGGAGGGGTACCGGGAGGGTACCTGGAGCCGGGTGGGGATGGTGGTGGGGGCCACCTACCCGGAGGCCGTGGCCAGGGTGCGGGAAAGGGCGCCCCACGCCCCCCTCCTCCTCCCCGGCGTGGGGGCCCAAGGGGGTAAGCCCCTCAAAGGGGAGGGGCTTCTTCTTGCGGCGAGCCGGGCCCTCTACTACCCCGGGGGAAGGCCGGACCTAAAGGCTGCCCTGGAGGCGGCGGAGGCCCTCTTGAAGGCTCTGGTAGAGTAGGGGGGATGGACGTCCTGGAGCTTTACCGGAGGACGGGGGCGCTTCTAGAGGGCCACTTCCTCCTGCGTTCGGGGATGCACTCCCCCCTCTTTTTGCAGTCGGCGGCCCTCCTCCAGCATCCCCTTTACGCCGAGGCCGTGGGGGAGGCTTTGGGCAAGCTCTTTGAGGACGAGAAGGTGGACTTCGTCATCGCCCCGGCCATCGGGGGCGTGGTCCTTTCCTTCGTGGTGGCGAAGGCCCTCGGGGCCCGGGCCCTCTTCGCCGAGAAGGACGGGAAGGGGGGGATGCTGATCCGCAAGGGGCTCACCGTGAACCCGGGCGACCGCTTTCTGGCGGTGGAGGACGTGGTGACCACGGGGGAGAGTGTCCGCAAGGCGATCCGGGCGGCGGAGGCCCGGGGCGGGGTGTTGGTGGGCGTGGGGGCCATCGTGGACCGGAGCGGGGGCCGGGCCTCCTTCGGCGTGCCCTTCCGGGCCCTCCTTGCCTTGGAGGTTCCCCAGTACGCTCCGGAGGCCTGCCCCCTTTGCCGGGAGGAAGTTCCCCTGGAGGAGGTCTAGGGTGCGCTTCCTCGCTGCTCTTCTTCTTGGCCTTTTCTCCCTGGCCCTCGCGGCTCCGGAGGAGGCCGCAAGGGAGGCCGTGGCCCGTTGGCTTAAGGGAGAGCTCTCCCCGAGCCTCGAGGAGGTCCTTAGGGCCCCCCCGGAGGAGGCCCCGAGGATCTTTGAGCGCTTTGCCCTCTTCCCCCCGCCCCCGAGGGGCTCACCGTCAACCTGGAAAGCCCCGAGGTGGAGGGGAACCGGGTCTCCTTCCCGGCCGCCCTCGGGGAGGAGGTGGGGGAGGTGGTGGTGGTCCTGGAAGGGGGGGAGGCCAGGCGGGTCTACTTCCGCCCCGAGGGGCTCGGGGTGCCCGCCTACCTCCTCACGCCCCTCGCGGGCTTTGGGTTTTTCCTCCTCTCCCTCTTTTGGGTCTTCCTCCTCCTCAGGCCCTCCCCCTTCCGGGCCTGGCTTCTTGAGGCCTTTGCCCTGGTTCGGTCCCAGAGGGGCCTTTACCTCTTCACCAACCTCTTCCTCTACGGCCTCTTCGCCCTGGGGAGCCTTCTCGCCTACGCCATGCCCGGGCTCGCCCGGGCGGTGCAGGTCCTCTTCGGGGGCGCCTTGGAGGCCATCGGCCTCCAGGAGGCGGTGGGGAAGGGCGTTTTGGTCCTCGCTGGGGTCATCTTTCACTGGAATTTCAGCCAGGGGCTTTTCCTCACAGGGCTCCTTCCCGCCTTGCTCTTGGGGGTTCCTGTGCTCCTCCTCAATGCCCTCCGCTACTTCGCCTTCGGCTTCGCCCTCTCCCCGGCCCTTCTGGGAAGCGCCTTCCTCTTCCACCTGCCCACCCTTCTTTTGGAGCTTCAGGCCTACATCCTCGTCACCTTCGGCGGGCTCGTCCTCCTCGCCCGGGTGGCCGGGGGCAAGGGTACCGGGAGGGGCTTAAGGGACTTCTCCTGGCCTTTTACTTGGGGGCCCTCTTCCTCCTCGCCGCCGCCTGGTACGAGGCCTGGGAGGTGGTCTTCCTCCTATGAGGGTGGCGGTCCTGGGGGCGGGGGCCTGGGGGACGGCCTTGGCCGTCCTCCTCGCCAGCAAAGGGGTGCCCACCCGGCTTTGGGCCCGGCGGAAGGCGCAGGCGGAGGCCTTGAAAGCCATGCGGGAGAACCGGGACTACCTCCCGGGGGTGGCCCTTCCCGCCTACCTCTACCCCACCCATGACCCCGAGGAGGCCCTGGAGGGGGCGGAGCTTGCGGTGGTGGCGGTACCCTCCAAGGCCCTCCGGGAGACCTTGGCTGGCCTTCCTTTGGCCCCCTGGTACGTTTCCGCCACCAAGGGCCTCTTTTACGGGGAGGAGGGGGTCCGGACGCCCGCGGAGGTGGTGGAGGCCCTGACCCAAAGGCCCGTGGTGGCCCTTTCCGGGCCCAACCACGCCGAAGAGGTGGCCCGCTTCCTCCCCACGGCGAGCGTGGCTGCCGGGCCGGAGGACCTCGCCCGGCGGGTCCAGGCCCTCTTTTCCGGGCCTACCTTCCGGGTCTACACCAGCCGGGACCGGCGGGGGGTGGAGCTCGGGGGGGCGGTGAAGAACGTCTTGGCCCTGGCGGCGGGCATGGTGGACGGCCTTAGGCTGGGGGACAACGCCAAAGCTGCCCTCCTCACCCGGGGCCTTAGGGAGATGGTCCGCTTCGGCACCGCGCTTGGAGGAGAGGAGGCCACCTTCTATGGGCTTGCGGGCCTCGGGGACCTCCTGGCCACGGCCTACAGCCTCCACTCCCGCAACCGCATGGCGGGGGAGAGCCTGGTGCGGGGGGTGGACCGGGAGGCCCTCGAGGCCCGGGGGGTGGTGGAGGGGCTTTACGCGGTGAAGGCCATGGTGGCCTGGGGAAAAGCGCAGGGGGTGGAGCTCCCCGTGGCCGAGGCGGTCCACCGAGTGGCCCACGAGGGCCTGGACCCCCTGGCGGCCCTAAAGGCCCTCATGGCCCGGGAGCCCAAGGAGGAGTGAGGCCACCCCATGCCGGCTTGCGCCGGCATGGGGGCCCCGGCAAAGGGTTTTCAAGGGGCTTCCTCGGACCAGCCGGGCGAAGGAAGCGAAAGGGGAGGGGGTCCGGAGGTAGCATGGAGAAAATGCTCGCCCGAAAGCCCCTTTCCCTGGAGCGCTACCTGGAGGAGGAGGCGGAAAGCCCCGTGAAGCGGGAGTTCTACCGGGGCTTTCCCTACGCCATGGCCGGGGCCAGTGCCCTCCACAACCGCGTGGCCCTGAACATCGCCGCCCGCTTCCTGGAGGCGGCCAGGCCCCGGGGGTGCCGGGTCTACATGAGCGACATGAAGCTCCGCATCCGGGACGAGGCGGTCTACTACCCGGACGTGATGGTGGTCTGTGGGGAAGGCCCGCCCCACCCGTACTACGAGGAAGCCCCCTGTGCCGTGGTGGAGGTCCTCTCCCCCGCCACCGAGGCCTTGGACCGCAGGGAGAAACGGGCCATGTACCTGAGTCTGGATAGCCTCCAGGTCTACCTCCTGGTGGACCCGGAGAGGCGCCGCTTTACCGCCTACCGCCTCACCCCGGAGGGGGTTGTGGAGGAGGAGGGCGAGGAGGTGTACGTGCCCTGCCTGGACCTCCGCCTCTCCCTCGAGGACGCCTTCCGGCTTTAAAAGAACTCGGCGAGGAAGCCCAAAAGCGCGGTGCGGAAGGCCTTGGGGTTTTCCAGGTTGGCGAGGTGGCCCGTCTCCGGGAGGATGAGCATGCGGGCGTCGGGGAGGGCCTTCCACATGCGCCTGGCCTCCTCCGGGGGGGTGAGGGTGTCCTCCTCCCCCACGAGGACCAGGGCGGGCACCTGCATCCGGGAAAGGAGGGGGGTGGAGTCGGGCCTTTCCGCGAGGGCCACGAGGGTTTCCGCCACGGCCTCGGGGCTCGCCTCTAGAATGATCGCCCTGGCCTTCTCCACCACCTCGGGTTTGGTGGCCTGGGTCGTCCGGCCCAGGTGGCTTGGGAGGAGGGCTTCGGGCAGAAAGCCCACCCCATCCTTCAGGACCCGCTCTCTTAGGGCGTAGCGGTTCCGCTTGGTCTCCTCGCTGTCGGGCCCCGCGCGGGTGCTGGAGAGGACCGTGCCCAGGAAGCGCTCCGGGGCTTTCCGGAAGAGCTCAAAGACGAGGTACCCTCCCATGGAGAGCCCCACGAAGACCGCCTGCTCCAGCCCCGCCTCGTCCATCTCCCCTAGCACCTTCTCGGCGGCCTTCCCCAGGGAAAGGCCCAGGTAGTGGGGGGCGAGGACGGGGAGACGGGTCTTGAGGAGGGCCACCTCGCCCTCCCACATCCTGGGGCTGTAGGGGAAGGCGTGCAGAAAGACCACACCCCTCATGCTTCCTCCACCACGGGTTCGCCTTTGAGGCCCAAGGCCTCGAGGCGGGCGATGAGGGCGGGGTCCTCCACGATGACCACGTTCTCCCGCCCCAGGGTCTTGGCCCGGATCCTGCCCTCCTTGGCCGCTTCTTTCCAGGCCTCCATGAGGTCGGGGTGCTGCACCAGGAGGGGCGTCACCTTGTGGGCCGGGTAGCGCTTCACCTTAGGGCCTCCTCCAGGGCGTGCCAGGCCAGGGTGGCGCACTTGACCCGCGCCGGGAGCTTGGCCACCCCTTGGAGGGCGAGGAGGTCGCCCAGGGCGGGGTCCGGAGGAGCGCCTTCCACCACCATGGCCTGGAACCTGCGGGAAAGCTCCAGGGCCTCCGCCACCTTTTTGCCCTTCACCGCCTCGGTCATGAGGGAGGCGCTCGCCGTGCTGATGGCGCACCCTTGGCCTTGGAAGCGGATGTCGGCGATGGTGTCCCCTTCTAGGAGCACCATCACCTCCACCTGGTCCCCGCAGGAGGGGTTCATCCCCCCGGCCTGCTTGGTGGCCTGGGGCAGGACCCCGAAGTTCCTGGGGCTCTGGTAGTGGTCCAGGAGGATCTCCCGGTAAAGCTCGTCAAGGACGCTCATTGGTCCATTATAGCCAGGCCCGGTACTTGGCCTCTATCCTTAGAAGGGCTTCCACGAAGCGGTCCACCTCTTCCTTCGTGTTGTAGAGGTAGAAGCTCGCCCGGGCCGTGGCCGCAAGGCCGAGCTTCCGGTGGAGGGGCTGGGCGCAGTGGTGGCCCGCCCTCACGGCGATCCCCTCCTGGTCCAGGAAGGTGGCGAGGTCGTGGGCGTGGAGGCGGCCTAGGGTGAAGGGGATGACCCCGCCCCGGTCATCGCCCCTAGGCCCGTAGACCCGGAGGTGCGGCACCTCCTCCAGGCGCTTTAGGGCGTACTCCAGGAGGGCCCGGTCGTGGGCGAAGACCTTTTCCATCCCCACCTCCATGAGGTAGCAGGCCGCCTCTCCCAGGGCGATGGCCTCGGCGATGGGGGGGGTGCCCGCCTCGAAGCGCTGGGGCGGGGGGGCGTAGGTGGAGCGGTCCACGTGGACCTCACGGATCATCTCCCCGCCCCCCAAAAAGGGCATCATCCCTTCCAGAACCTCGTACCTTCCCCAAAGCACCCCGGCCCCTGTGGGCCCCAACATCTTGTGGCCAGAGAGGGCAAAGAAGTCGGCCCCCAGGGCCTTCACGTCCACGGGCAGGTGGGGGGCGGACTGGGCCCCGTCCACCACCACCAAGGCCCCCGCCTCCTTGGCTTTTCGGGCGATCTCCGCCACCGGGTTGATGGTCCCGAGGACGTTGGACATGTGCACCAGGGAGACCACCTTGGTCCTCTCGGTGAGGAGGCGGTCCAGGGCGGAGAGGTCCAGCCTGCCCTCCTCCGTGAGGGGGATGGCCTTCACCTTCGCCCCCTTGAGGCCCGCCACCAGGTGCCAGGGGACGAGGCCCGCATGGTGCTCCATCTCGGTGACCAGGACCTCGTCCCCTTCCTTAAGGTTTCTCAAGCCCCAGGCGTAGGCCACCAGGTTCATGGCCTCGGTAGTGTTGCGCACAAAGACGATCTCCTGGGGGTTTGCGTTCAGGAAGCGGGCAAGCCTTTTGCGGGCCTCCTCGTAGGCCTCGGTGGCCTCGGCGGAAAGCCGGTAGGCCCCCCGGTGGACGTTGGCGTTCAGGGTCTCGTAGAAGCGCTTCAGGGACTCAATGACGCGCCTTGGCTTTTGGCTCGTGGCGGCGGAGTCCAGATAGACGAGGTCGGGCCGCCCGGCGATCAGGGGGAAGTCCACCCTTAGGGTGCTTAGGTCCATGCCCTCAGTCTAGTCCAGGCGCACCCGCCTGAGGAGCATGGCGTTTAGGGCCACGATCACCGTGGAGAGGCTCATGAAAAGCGCCCCCACCGCCGGGGAGAGGACGATGCCCCAAGGGTAGGCCACCCCGGCGGCCAAGGGCAGGGCGATGGCGTTGTAGCCCGTGGCCCAGAAGAGGTTCTGCACCATCTTGGCGTAGGTGGCCCGGGCGAGGAGGAGGGCGCGGACCACGTCCAGGGGGTCGCTTTCCACCAGAACGAGGTCCGCCGACTCGATGGCCACGTTGGTCCCCGCCCCGATGGCGATGCCCAGGTCGGCCTCGAGGAGAGCGGGGGCGTCGTTAATGCCGTCGCCGACGAAGGCGGTGGGGCCTTGGGTCTTGAGCTCGCGTACGATCCGGGCTTTGTCCTGGGGTAGGACCCGGGCGTGGTACCGCTGAATTCCCAGCTCCTGGGCCACGGTTTTGGCCACGGCCTCGGCGTCCCCCGTGATCATCACGGGGGTGAGGCCCATGGCCTTCAGCCGTTGGACGGCTTCCTTGGCGGAGGGACGGATGCGGTCGGCCAAAGCGAAGTAGGCCAAAACCCGCTCCTCGTCCATGAGGGCAACGACGCTTTCCCCCCGGCCTTCGGCCTCCCGGAGGCCTCGCTTTAGGGCCTCGGACACCCTTAGCCCAAGCTCCTCCGCCCACTCGGGCCGGCCCACCCGGTAGCGTTTACCCTCGAGGGTGCCCTCCACGCCTTTGCCGGGGACTGCTTGGAAGTCCCGGACCTCAGGGCGGGGAAGCCCCCTGCCTTCCGCCGCTTCCACGATGGCCTGGGCCAAGGGGTGTTCCGAGAAAGCCTCGAGGGCCGCAGCTAGGGAAAGCACCTCTTCCTCGGAAAACTCCTCAGCGTATATTGCCCGAACGGCGAAGCGCCCCTCGGTGAGGGTCCCGGTCTTGTCGAAGGCCACGAAGCGGATCTCCCGGGCGCGTTCAAAGGCTTCCCGGTTCCGGACCAGGATGCCGTGCCGGGCAGCCAGGGCCGTGGCGTTCACCATGACCAGGGGGATGGCGAGGCCTAGGGCGTGGGGGCAGGCGATGACCACCACGGTTACTGCCAGGGAGAGGGCGAAGTTGAAGTCCTGTCCCAGGGCGAGCCAGACGAGGAAGGTGAGGGTGCCGAGGGTAAGGGCGATGTAGAAGAGCCACCCCGCAACCCGGTCTGCCAGGGCCTGGAAGCGGCTCCGGGAGGCTTGGGCTTCCTGTACCAGTCGCAGGATCTGGCTTAGGGTGGTGGCCTCCCCGGTGCGGGTGACCCGGACCTTGAGGGCGCCCTCCCCGTTCACCGCCCCGGCTATCACCTCGTCTCCCGGTTCTTTGGGCACGGGCCGGGACTCCCCGGTGAGGAAGGCCTCGTTCATCGTGGAAGCGCCCTCCACCACCACCCCGTCCGCCGGCACCTGCTCCCCGGGGCGGATAAGGATCAGGTCCCCCTCTTTGAGGGCGGAGACGGGTACGTCTTCTATGCGGTCGCCCACGATCCGGTGGGCGGTGGTGGGCATGAGCTTGGAGAGTTCCTCCAGGGCCCGGCTTGCTGCCTGCACCGAGGCCATCTCCAGCCAGTGCCCGAGGAGCATCACGTCAATGAGCGTGGCCAGCTCCCAGTAAAAGGGCATTCCCGGAAGGCCCAAGGAGACGGCCAGGCTGTAGCCGTAGGCCGCGGTGATCCCCAGGGCGATGAGGGTCATCATCCCGGGGGTGCGCGCCCGAAGCTCGCGAAGCGCCCCCTTTAGGAAGACCAGGCCGCCGTAGAAGTAGAGGATCGTCCCCAAGACGGGGTTCACCCAGGCGCTTCCCGGGAACTGGGCTGCCCGGTAGCCGAACCAATCTTGGAGCTGTTCGGAGAAGTAGAGGATGGGGAGGGTGAGGAGGAGGCTTACGAAAAAGCGGTCCCGAAACATCTCCGGGGTGTGCCCGGCGTGCTTGTCGTGGCCCGTGTGGGAAGCGTGTTCCCCGGAGGGGTGGGCGTGCTTGGGTTCGGAAGGAGAGGGGTGGTGATGGTGCTCGTGCGCGTGGTGGGTGCGATTGTCCTTCATCTGGGCACCTCCTTCTTAAGGAGATTTTACACCCCTCCCCCTGAGGGGAGGGGTGGAGGAAAAAGCGAGAATGGGTCTTTAGAGCCGGGAAAGGGCGCGGGAGAGCCTGGTCCGGGCCTCCTCGGCCACGGGGGCCAGGGCCCTTTGGGTGGCCTCGGGGAGAACCCGGAACATGGCCTCGGGGTCTTGTCTTGGATGAGGCCCGCATGCCGGTTCTGGACCTGGGAGGGAGGGGCGTGGGGAGGATGGCGGTGGGGATGCACTAGCCCACCTCCAGCACCCCCATCATGCCCCGGTCCTCGTGCTCCACGATGTGGCAGTGGAAGACGGTTTTCCCGGGCAGATCCTTTAGGGGAACCAGGAGGCGCACCACTTCCTGGGCCTTTAGGTTCACCACATCCTTAAGGGCGCGGTAAGGGAAGGCCTTGCCGTTCACGGAGAGGACCTGGAAGGGATGGGTGTGGAGGTGGAAGGGATGGTCCATGTCCCCTTGGTTTTCCAACTCCCAGACCTCGAGGTCGCCCACCCGCCCGCGGAAGTCCACCCGACGGTGGTCAAAGGTCTTGCCGTTGATGAAGAAGCGCCCGGCCATCATGTCCTCCGTGAAGGTGATGCGCCGGGTCACCCTGGCCTGGTTGGGGCTGAGGGCGGGCAGTTTGGCCAGGGCCTTGGGCAGGGGGAGGGGTTTGGGGCGGGGCGGGGCCACCAGGGTGAGGAGGGTTTGGGGCCTTTGGCTTGTTCCCATGGCCATTCCTCCGTGGCCCATGTGCTCCATCCCGCCCATCATGTGGACCCCTCGGTCGTAGGGAAGGGCGAGGAGGCGGAAAGCCCCTTCCTTCTGGAAGCGCACCAGGACCTCTGCCCGTTCCCCGGGGGCCAGGAGGAGTTCGGGGACCTCATAGGGTTCCTCCAGGAAGCCCCCGTCGCTGGCGATGAGGTAAAGGGGATGCCCTTCCAACTGGAGCCGGTAGTAGCGGGCGTTGCTGGCGTTCAGGAGGCGGAGGCGCAAGGTGGCCTTGCTGGCCCGCAAGGTGGGGCGGGAAGCCCCGTTGACCAGAAGAAGGTTGCCCTCCTTGCCGTTGATCCAGTCCATGGGGGTGTGGGCGGCGGGACGGCCCGATGCGAGCTCCAGGTCCTTGAGGACCAAAAGGTGCTCCTCGGCTTCCCGGAGTTCGGGAATCCCGTCCACGGGGCTTTCCACCACAATGGCCCCCGCTAGTCCGGCGAAGAGCTGGGGGGCCACCCGCCCGTGCAGGTGGGGGTGGTACCAGAAGGTGCCTGCCAGGTCCCGGGGAACGGTGAAGGCGTAGCTCCAGGTTTCCTTGGCCGGGATTTCCAGGAAGGGATCGTCCACCTTAGGGGGGATGGGAAGCCCGTGCCAGTGCAGGTTCGTGGACTCGGGAAGGAGGTTTTCCAGCTCGAGGCGCACGGCATCCCCAGGGCGTACCCTAAGGGTGGGCCCCGGAAAGCTACCCCCATAGGTCCAAAGCCGCGCCTCCCGCCCGGCTACGGTAACGGGGGTGGGGGCGGCCTTCAGCCGCACCTCCAGGAGCCCTTCCCGGCTTTTGAGCACCGGGGGCTCGGGAAAGGAGGCCTGCCCCCTGGCCAGGGGGGAGAGGAGGAGGCCTGCGGTGAGCTTAAGAAGGGTTCGGCGGTCGGTATTCATACCCTTAGAGGATAGGGGGGGTTTGTAAAAGAAGTATAAAGGTCCCTCCAGAACCCCCTAGAGTTTGGCCAAGGCTTTCTCCAGCCGGTTTCTCGCCTCCTCGGCTACGGGTTTGAGCGCCTCCTGGGTTTCTGTAGGAAGGACCCGGAACATCTCCCTGGGATCCTGCAAGAGGACCTCCACGCCCTCTGGCCCCTCCTTGAGCACCGCATTGCAGGGGAGGAGGAGGCCGATATCGGGCTCGGCCTCGAGGGCTTTGGCGGCCAGGCTGGGGTTGCAGGCCCCCAGGATCAGGTAGGGGGGCCTTTCCAGGCCCAGGCGGGCCTTTAGGGTGGCGGCCACGTCGATCTCCGTGAGGATGCCGAAACCTTCCTCCTTCAAGGCGGCTTCCAGGCGGGCACGGGCCTCGGCCAGGCTGGTCTTCAGGGTTTTCCTTAAGTCCGTCATGGTACCCTCCCTACCTAAAGTGTAGCGGAACCTGAGAGAAAAGGCCTTTCGTGAAAGTTGTATTGAGGAGTTTTGGGGGGTATAGGAAAGGCCCTGGGCCCCGCCCGGGGCAGCTGCCCCGGGCAAGGGCCCTACCGGGGTCACTCTCCCAGGAAGAAGCCATGCCAGGTGTGGACCCAGACCTCCCCCGTGTAGGCGTTCACGGAAAGCATGCCCTCCACCTCCTTGCGCCCGAAGTCAAAGGTGTAGTACCCGGGGAAAGCCCCGGCTTCCATCACCTGGGCACCCGGGAGGTAGCCTTTCAGGAAGGTCTCGGCCAGCTTTTTGGCCTCCTCCAAGGGGAAGCGGACGGGAGTCTGTACCGGGCCTCCCATCATGCTGTAACGGGTGTTCCACATCATGTTGGGGCCAGGTTCCGGGGAAACCACCCCGGTGTAGCGATCGGCGATGAGCTCAAAAAGCCCCTGCCCCTTCTCGTCCACCACCTGGGCGTAGTAGTTTTGGCTGAAGGCCATGAAGTCCTTAAGGCGTGCCCCCGGGTAGATGCGCTTGGCGTAGGCTTCCATCCGCGCTTTAGCTTCTTTCTGGGGGATGAGCCGGGCTTCCGGAGGGTAGACCGCCATCATGCCCATCATGCCGTAGCCCATCATCCCCGGGCCGTACTGCGGGCCGTAGCCCATCATCCCCGGACCAAAACCCCCCATCATGCCCTGGGTGAGGGCAAGGCCTAAAAGCGCAAGGGCCAGAACTCCTAGAGTTAAACCGTAGCGTTTCATGCTTCACCTCCCTTTTCCAGTTCCTTCCGCAACCTTCTGTAGGTTTCCTCGTCCAGCTCGCCCCTGGCGTACCGGAGGCGCAGGGCCTCCAGGGCCGCATCCCTTCTCGGCTCCCCGCTTCCCCGTTCCCAGGCCCGAAGGCCCAGGTACAGGAGAAGTCCCAAGAGGGCCAGCACCAGGAGCATGTTGAGAAGCCCGAAGAACCACCCGAAACCCATGCCGCCCCAACCCATCATGCCCACGATCCACCTCCATCTGTACCCTAGGCCGGTATTGTTAAGCTGGCATAAAGGGGTTTTACCGGCGCTTAACGTTTGGCCCTTAAGCTGATGGACATGCGAAGAGGGCTACTGGCGCTTGGTCTTGCTGTCCTGGGCCTGGTGGGGTTGGCCCTGGGAAGTGGGCTACTGGAGGAGGTTTCCCGAAGCCTTTACCGAACGGCCAACACCCTGTACGCTCTCCTGGTCCCCTGGGTGGATGGCCTGAGGCGGGAGGTGGGGGTCCCTTGGCTTTCCGCTTTCCTGCTTGGGGTCTTGGCGGCCTTTGCCCCCTGCCAGATCACCACTGGGGCCAGCGCCTTGGCCTATCTGGCTCCTTCCGCCCTCGAGGGAAGGGTCTGGCCCAGGTTTCTGGCCTTTCTCCTGGGGAAGGCCTTCACCTACCTGGTGCTCGCCGGGGTGGTTCTCTTCGTTTTGGGCGGGACCCTGGACAACCCCGGGGCCATCTTCCGCCCGGTGCGGCTGGCCCTTGGCCCCTTCATGGTCCTGGTGGGCTTGGGCCTCTTGGGGGTGGTGCGCTGGCCCCTGGCCTGGGGGGTGCCGGAGGGCGTGGGGGCCCGGGTGGGAACGTGGGGCGGGCTTCTTGGGCCCCTAGCCCTCGGGGGGGTTTACGGCCTGGCCTTCTGCCCCACCCTCTTCTGGCTTTTTTTCGGTCTTTTGCTTCCCCTGGCCCTAGCCTCGCCCCTGGGTTTCCTGCTCCCCGGTGTGTTTGCCCTGGGGACGGGCCTCCCCTTGGGTTTGCTGCTACTGCTCTTCGCCCGCCTGGGCCGGGGCCAAGCCCTCAAGGGAATGCGCCACGTGGGAAGCCATCTTCTAAGGGGTGCAGGGGCAGTCTTCGTGGCCCTGGGGATTTTGGACACGGTGCTTTACTGGAACCTCTAGCATGGGAGGCAAGGGCATGAAGAGGGGTCTAAGGGCCCGGTTTTTCGCGGCGCTTCTTCCCGCTCTTTCCCAGGGGCACGCCAGGGTAAGCGAGCCCTGGCGGAGGAAACTCCTGGGAGGCCTGGCGGGGAAGGTTTTGGAGATCGGCCCGGGAACGGGGGTCAACCTGGCCTACCTGCCGGATGGGGTCTACTGGATTGGCCTCGAGCCCAATCCCCACCTGCACCCCTGGTTGGAAACGGCCTTGCGGCAGAGGGGAGTCTTGGGCGAGGTGCTGCTGGGCCAGGCGGAGGAGATTCCCCTGCCGCAGGAAAGCGTGGATGCCGTGGTGGCCACCTTGGTCCTGTGCTCGGTGGAGGACCCCAGGCGGGCGTTGGCGGAGATCCTCAGGGTGTTGAAGCCCGAGGGGCGTTTCGTCTTTTTGGAACATGTGGCCGCTCCTCAAGGTACGCTTCGCGTGACCGGGGTTCCTGCCTTCGCCGGGCCCAGGATTTCCTCTGTTCCCCTTGGGCCCTTCTGGGGGATGGTTGCCATCCCAACCGGGAAACCCTGGCCCTTATCCGGGAGGCCGGGTTTGCCCGGGTGGAGGCAGCGTCCTTCGCTTTGCCCCTTCCCCTGGTGGCCCCCCATGTGGCCGGGGTGGCCTGGAAGGAATAGCCCTTAGCGCCCCCGCCAGAGGGTGCCCCTTCCGTCCACCCAGGCCAGCAGGCCCTCCTCCTGGGGATGGGCAGCCAGGGCCAACACCGCTCCCTGCCAGATCCTGCGCCACCCCGCTTCCGTTCGCTGCCAGAGGCCGAGCTTTCCTCCCAGGTACAGGGTGCCCGAAGGGGAGAGGACCAGGGGTCCCGGGGCGGGGTCAGGGGAGGGAATGGGGCGGAAGCTTTCGCCCCCATCCTCGCTCAGGAAGAGCCCCCTTTCCATAAGGGAAGCCCAGAGGCGGCCCTTTTGGTCCACCAGGAAGAAGGCCATCCCCGCTTTGGGCAGGCCCCGGGCGGGAAGCTTTGCCCAGGTCTGCCCGCCGTCCCGGCTGCGGAAGTAGCCGTAGGTGGCCTCGAGGGTGTAGTGGACCTCAGGCTTCCTGGGATCGATGGCATAGGCGTGGAGGTCCAGGGCGGGAAGGCCCTTGGGCCTTAGGTCGCGGAAGCGCTTGAGATCACGGCTTTCCGCAAGGATCCAGTGCCCGGCCGCGATAAGGCGTTCGCCTCCCCAGGCCAGGTTCATGGCGTCCCAGTCCCGCCGCCGCACCAGGTCCTGGGGGGTGCTGTTGTTCCAGGCAACGATGCCGTCATGGTGGCCCAGGAGCAGGGCTCCCGAGGGGTGCCACAAAAGGGCGTGAACGTCCCGCGTGGGCACCGGACCCAGGGGAGTTTGGGCCAGGGCGAGGCCGAGGAAGAGGGTAAAAAAGGTGAAAGGGCGCATGGCGTTCTACCGTGAGGCGAGGCGGAAGCCGGTAAGGCAGGTGGGGCTTTGGCTGAAGGTGGCCACGGGCCCTGTGGCCACCAGATTTCCAAAGCGGATCTCCAGAGTGTAGCGGCGGTTCCGGGGCAACCAAAGCTCAAAGAAGCCGTCCTTTCCTGTCTTGACCTGGGTCTTGAGCACCTCCTTTTCCCCCTCCAGCACCCGCACCAGAAATACCTCCTCCTGTAGCTCCCCGGTGCAGCTGGAAAAGTAGTGGACCTGGCAGGGGTGGGTGCGGCTGACATAGGGGGCCACCGCCAGGAGGAAGCGGTCCTTGAGGGCCACCTGGGCCTTGCGGCCGTCCGGGAACTCGAAGAAGAAGGCCTCAGGGGTCACGTAGCTCACCACCCTTTGCCCTTCTTCCCGCCACCGCTTGGCCAGGGCCAGGGCCTCTTCGGGCCCCAGGCCCTTGAGGGCCTCAGGGCTAGGGGCCTGGGCCAGTCCCAAGGCCAACGCCACGCCTAGGAACGCCAACGTCTTTCTCATGCCCTTTACCCTAGCCTTGGGATGTTAAGCCCTTGTAAAGGGGAAGGGTGAAGGTGAAACGACTTCCCTGGCCCACTTGGCTTTCCACAAAGATCCTCCCCCCCATGGCCTCCACCAGGCCCTTGGCGACGGTGAGCCCCACCCCGCTTCCCCCTTCCTTGCGGCTACGCGCCTTGTCCACCCGGTAGAAGCGCTCAAAGATGTGGGGCAGGTGCTCCTCGGGAATGCCGGGGCCGGTGTCCGCCACCTCAAAGGCCACGGCCTCCCCCTGGCGGAAGGCCCTAAGGCGCACCTCGCCGCCTTGCGGGGTGTGGCGGAGGGCGTTGGTGAGGAGGTTGGCCAGCACCTGGAGGACCCTTTCCTCGTCGGCCCACACCTGGGGAAGGGGGTCTTGGGCCTCCAGGGAAAGCGCCACCCCCTTGGCCTGGAAGGCGCTTTGGAAGCGGGCCAGGGCCTCCTCGAGGAGGCCCTTGGGGTCCAGGGGCCTGGGACGGATCTCCACCGCCTTCGCCTCCACCCGGGAGACCAAGGAAAGGTCCTCCACCAGGCGGCGCATGGCCTTCACCTCCCGCAGAATCCCCTCCGCGGCCTTCTCCTTGGAAAGGACCCCGTCCATAAGCCCCTCCGCGTACCCCTGGAGGGCGGCCAGGGGGGTTCTGAGCTCGTGGGCCACGGTGCCGATGAGCTCGGCCCGGGTTCGCTCCACCTTCTCCAAGGCCTCGGCCAGGCGGTTGAAGTGGAGGGCGAGCTCCCCGAGCTCGTCCCGCTCCAAGAGGGGAAGCCGGATTCCGTACTCCCCCTGGGCCATGCGCCGGCTCCCCTCGGCGAGAATCCTTGCGGTGCGGTAAAGGCGGAGGCTGGCGAAAAGGGCGGTGAGAAGGGCCCCCAAGGCGGAAAGGGGGAGGGCGGAGAGGAGGGCGGCGGTGAGGGTGGAGCGCAGGCCCTTTTCCAGGTCCTGCCTTAGGGCCTCGGCCATCATGCCCCCGCCCATCATGGCCAGGGCGTGGTACATGCGCTCCACGTGCCCCCGGTAGAAGGCGGGGGCGAAGGCCTCCGCCAGCAGCAGGAGGAGCACAAGGGCAAGGAGGGCCACCAGGAGGTGGCTTAGGAAGAGCTTAAGGAAGAGGCGCATCCAGGTCCTTGAAGCGGTAGCCCACGCCCCGCACCGTCTCCAGGAAGCGGGGGTTTTCCGGGTCGTCCCCGAGCTTTTTTCGGAGAGAGGCAATGTGCACGTCCACCACCCGGTCCACGCCCGGAAAGTCCGGTCCCCAGACCTTCTCCAAAAGCCTTTCCCGGCTGAAGACCATCCCCGGGTGCTGGGCGAGGGTCAAAAGGAGGTCAAACTCCAGCCGGGAAAGGGAGAGGGGTCTGCCCTCCAGGTAGGCCTGGCGGGCCTTGGGGAGGATGCGTAAGGGGCCGTAAACGAGCTCTTCCTTAAGCCCGGCTCGGCGCAACAGGGCCTTGACCCGGGCCACCACCTCCTTAGGGCTAAAGGGCTTGACCACGTAGTCGTCGGCCCCGAGCTCCAGGCCTAGGACGCGGTCCTCCTCCTCCCCCTTGGCGGTGAGGATGAGGAGGGGAAGCTCGGGGCGCTCCCTTCGCAGGATGCGGGCCACCTCGAGGCCCCCCACCTTGGGGAGCATCAGGTCCAGGATGACGAGATCGGCGGTGGGGAAGAGCTCCAGGGCTTTCTCCCCGTCCTCCGCCACGAGGACCTCAAACCCTGCCCCCTCGAGGTAGGCCCCGAGGACCTCGAGGAGGGCCGGGTCGTCGTCCACCAGGAGGACCTTCATGCCAGGTCCCGCTTCATCCGCTCAAAGGTTTCCTTGTCGATCTCCCCCCTGGCGTAGCGCTCCCTTAGCACCTCTAAGGCCCGGTCCCGCCGCTCAGGGGCTAAGGTCCTGACGATCCAGTAGACCAAGAGGCCTAGGAGGGCGAACCAAAGGAGGCTTAAGAGGGGCCCCCACCAGCCCAGGTACCCACCGTGGTCGCACCACCACATACCTTTCACCTCCTAGTTCCAGCTTAGCCTCGGCAGATTAAGCTACGGTAAAGCTCCTTGGCTGGAACCCTTTTAGCCTCAAGGAGTTGCTGAGCACGAAGAGGCTGGAGAGGGTCATGGCACCGGCCGCCAGCATGGGGTTCAGAAGAAGCCCCGTGAAGGGGTAAAGAGCCCCGGCCGCCACGGGGATGAGGAGGATGTTGTAGGCGTAGGCCCAGAAGAAGTTGAGGTAGATGGTCCGAAGGGTACGCCGTGCCAGAAGGATGGCGTCCACCAAGCTTTCCAGGCTCGGAGAAAGCAGGATGACATCCCCTGCCTCCACGGCGATGTCCGTGCCCGTGGCCAGGGCGATGCCCGCATCGGCCTGGGCCAAGGCGGCGGCGTCGTTGATGCCGTCCCCCACAAAGATCACCTTCCGCCCCTGGGCCTGGAGGTGCCGTATGGCCTCCACCTTACCCTCAGGGCGCACCCCGGCCAGCACCTCCTCTATGCCCAAGGCCTCGGCCACCCGTCGGGCTGGAACGGGGTGGTCTCCGGTGAGGAGGACGGGTTTGAGGCCCAGGGCCTTTAAAGCGGCCACCACCCTTCGCGCCTCGGGCTTGGGGGGGTCAAAGACCCCGAAGGCGGCCAAAAGCCTCTCCCCATCCGCCAGGTAAAGGGGAGTGTAGCCCTTTTCGGATAGCTCCCAGGCCTCCTTGGGAAGCGCCACCCCAAGCCTCTCCATCAGGGCTGGACCCCCCAGGTAAAGCTTCTTCCCCTCCACCACTCCCTCGATCCCCTCCCCGGGAAGAGCCCGCACCGCCTGGGCCTCGGGCAGGCTGAGATCCCTGGCTGCCTCCAGAACCGCCTTGGCGATGGGGTGTTCGCTTCCCCGCTCCAAGGCGGCGGCGAGGCGCAAGGCCTCCTCAGGGCTTAGGGCAAACCCCAGGCGTTCCGTGAGGGTGGGCTTCCCTTGGGTCAGGGTCCCGGTCTTGTCCAGGACCACGGTATCCGCCCGGGCGAGGCCTTCAATGGCCTGGCCCTTGCGGAAGAGGAGGCCGAGCTGGGCCGCCCGCCCCGTGGCCACGGCGATGGCCGCTGGGGTGGCGAGGCCCATGGCGCAAGGGCAGGCGATGAGGAGAACGGAAAGGAGGGCCACGAAGGCGTAGGAGAGGCCGGGGCCATAGAGAATCCAAAGGGTAAAGGTGATAAGGGCGATGATGAGCACGATGGGCACGAAGACGCTGGCGATGCGGTCCGCCACCTCCTGCACCCGGGGCTTGTAGGCCTGGGCTTCCTCCACCAGGCGGGCCATCTGGGCCAGGACCGTGGCCTCCCCCACCCGGCTTACCCGGATGAGGAGGGGACCTTCCCCGTTCACCGTACCCCCCACCACCTCATCCCCGGGCTTTTTGACCTTGGGAATGGGCTCCCCGGTGAGCATGGCCTCGTCCACGTGGCTAAAGCCCTCCACCACCACCCCGTCGGCGGGGATGCGCTCGCCGGGAAGGACCCGCACCAGGTCGCCAGGGATGAGGGCTTCGGCGGGGATCTCCTTTTCCTCCCCTTCCTGCACCACCCGGGCGGTCTTGGGCCTCAAGGCCAGGAGCTTGCGGATGGCCTCCGAGGCCTTCCCCTTGGCCTTTTCCTCCAGGTGCTTGCCCAAGAGGATCAGGGCCAGGATCACCGCTCCTGCTTCCAGATAAAGATGGCGGGCCTCCTCGGGGAACAGGGTGGGGAAGAGGAGGACCAAAAAGGAGTAAAGGTAGGCGCTTCCCGCCCCCAGGGCCACCAGGGTGCTCATGCCCAGGGAGCGGTGCCGGATCTCCGCCAGGGCCTGGCGGAAGAAGCGCCGGCCGGCGTAGAGGACGGGGAGGGCGGTGAGGACCTGGAAGAGAGGAGGAAGGTGGGGAAGGGGAAGAAGCATGGGCCCCATGGCTAGGAGAAGGGTGAGGAAGGCAAAGGGCAGGGCGATGAGGAGGTCCAAGGGATAAGCGGGGGCCCGTTTTTCCTCCTGGACCACCTCCAGGGGCTCGTACCCTGCATCCCGGATGGCCTGGCGCAGGCGGGGCAGGGTCACGGTGTCCGGGAGGTACTCCACGAAGGCCTTCTCCGTGGCCAGGTTCACGTGGGCGGAAAGCACCCCGGGTAGCTTCTTCAAGGCCCTTTCCACCCGGGCCACGCAGGCGGCGCAGGTCATCCCCTTCACGGGGATCTCCGCCCGGGCCACCACGGGTTCGTAACCTGCCTCCTCCACCTGCTTCAGGACCTCCTTGAGGTCTATGCCTTCCTGGAGGCGCAAAAAGGCTTCCTCGGTGGTGAGGTTAACCCGGGCTTCCTCCACGCCCGGGGCCCTCTTTAAGGCCCTTTCCACCCGCGCCACGCATGAGGCGCAGGTCATTCCCTTTACCCCTACTTTCACTTCCAATGCCATAGCTTCATACCCCCTAGCGGAAACCCCTTTGCTTTCCCCGGGCTGGTGTGCCCTTGGGCTTCTGCCCCGCCCTGGACCGGGTGGGATCAACGGTACTTGAGGGCCTCCATCAGTTCCTCCACGATTTCCTCCACGTCCCCCCGCTCGTGGGCGGTGGCCACGTGGTCCCGGAGGTGGGCCCTTAGGACCATCTCCCCCACCCGGTCCAGGGCACCCTCCACCGCCTTGAGTTGCTTCAGCACGTCCACGCAGTAGACTTGGGGATCCTCCAGCATGCGCAGGATGCCCTCGAGGTGGCCCTTGGCGGAGAGAAGGCGCCTTTTGGCTTCCTCGCGCACCTTGGGGTCCAGGTGGAGGGGGTGGCGGGGCACAGGGCCTCCTTAGCCCGCCAAGGCGGCCCGGTAGCCTTCCTCTTCCACGGCCCGGATCAAGGCCTCAGGGTCCGCCTTGCCCTCCACCAGGGCCTCGGCCCGTTCCAGGCTCACCTCGACCTTCTCCACCCCGGGTACCTTAAGAAGCGCCTTTTTCACCGACATCACGCAGTGGTTGCAGGTCATGCCTTCCACCTTCAGCTTCAGCATCCTTTCACCTCCTGTCCCACCCCAGGTGGGGTGGGGTACGCCTTTACCCTAACCCTTTTTTCCCTCGCGCGCAAGGGGCTCGCGCCCTCAGGGCGTTGGGCCCGTGAGGAGGCCTTTCCGCCAGGGCGGTGTCTCCGCTCGGCTAGCCCGAGGAAGCCCCTTGAGGACCCTTTACCGGGGCCGCAAGCCAGCATGGGGTGGCCTCAGGCCCAGCGTGCCTCTTTGACCCCGGACACCTTCTGCACCGCTTGGAGGATCCGCTCCTCCTCCCCGTCCTGGACCGCCAGGCGGAGCCGGATCCGGGCCAGGGGGCCCAAAACCCGCGTTTCGGAGCCGAGGGCGCTCTTGCCCGCTTCGGCCACCACCTGCATCACGTCCCGGAGGAGGCCGGCCCGGTCCTGGGCCAGGACCTCGAGGACCACCACCTTCCCTCCCACCCCTTCCCAGTAGGCCCCGATCACCCGGTCCGCCTCCGGCCCCTGGAGGAGGCGACGGAGGTTGGGGCAGTCGGCCCGGTGGACCGTGACCCCACGGCCCCGGGTCACGAACCCGAGGATGGGGTCGCCCTTCATGGGCTCGCAGCAGGAGGCGAGGCGGATGGGGGCCTGCAGGTCCTGCTCCAGCCGGATGCCCCACTCGTTGCGGGCCTGGGGCTTGGGCTTCTCCGGCTTGAGGAGGGCCTTGGGATAGAGCTTTTCCGCCACCTGCCGGGGGGTGAGGCGGTTCAGGGCCAGGGCCAGGTAGAGCTCCTCCGGGGAGGGGGGGAGGGAGAGGCGTTTGGCCGCCTCCTCCAGCTGGCTGTCCGTGGGCTTGGGCAGGCCCCGGCGCTTGAGGTACCGCTCCAGGAGGTGCTGGCCCTTTTCCAGGGTCTCCTGGCGCTCCTGGGCGCGGAAGTACTGGCGGATCTTGCTCTTGGCGCTCCGGGTCTTGGCGAACTCCAGCCAGCCCTTGGAGGGGTGGGCGTTCTTGCTGGTGAGGATCTCCACGATCTCCCCGTTTTGGAGCTCGTAGGAGAGGGGGACGATGCGGCCGTTGACCTTGGCCCCCACCATGTGGTGGCCCACCTCGGTGTGGATGTGGTAGGCGAAGTCCACGGGGGTCGCCCCCTTGGGCAGGTTGATGATGCGGCCCTTGGGGGTGAAGACGAAGACCCGGCCGCCGAGGAGGTCCTTGGTCACCGCCTCCACGAACTCCCGGGAGCTGGAGAACTCCTTCTGCCACTCCTGGATGCTCTTCAGCCAGGAGACCCGCCGCTTGACCTCCTCGGGGTCGGTGAGCCCCTCCTTGTAGAGCCAGTGGGCGGCGATGCCGTACTCGGCCACGCGGTGCATCTCCCGGGTGCGGATCTGCACCTCCAGGGGCAGGCCCTCGAGGGCGATCACCGTGGTGTGAAGGCTCTGGTAGCCGTTGGGCTTGGGCACGGCGATGTAGTCCTTGACCCGGCCGGGGATGGGCTGCCAGAGGGCGTGGACCAGGCCGAGGACGTGGTAGCAGACCTGCTTCTCCCTTAGGGCCTGGCTTTCCCGGGTGGGCGCGGGCTTGGGGTCAAGGATGACCCGGACCGCCAGGAGGTCGTAGATCTGCTCCAGGGTCTTCCCCTCCCGCTCCATCTTCTTCCAGATGGAGTAGAGGTGCTTGGGGCGCCCGGTCACCTCAAAGCCCTGGAGCTGGCTCTGGAGGAGCTCGTCCCGGGCCAGGGTTTCCTGGAGGAGGTGGATGGCCTTCTGGATGAGGCGCTCCCTGGCCTCCTGGGTGGCCTGGATCCGGGCGGACAGGCTGGCGAAGGCCTCGGGGTGGAGGTAGCGGAAGGAGAGGTCCTCCAGCTCCCACTTGAGCTGGCCCATCCCCAGGCGGTGGGCGAGGGGGGCGTAGATCTCCAGGGTTTCCTGGGCGATCCGCTTCTGCTTCTCGGGGGGCATGTGCTCCAGGGTGCGGAGGTTGTGCAGGCGGTCCGCCAGCTTGACAATAATGATGCGCACGTCCTCCGCCATGGCGATGAACATCTGGCGGAGGTCCTCCGCCCGCCTCTCCTCCCCCTCGAGGTTCGCCAGCTTGTAGAGCTTGCTGACCTTGGTCTCCCCCTCCACGATGCGGCGCACCGTGGGGCCGAAGCGGCGCTCCAGCTCCTCGGGCGCCACCCCGCAGTCCTCCAGGGTGTCGTGAAGGAGGCCCGCGGCCACCGTGTCGGCGTCCATCTGCAGGCCGGCCAGGATCTCGGCCACGGCCACAGGATGGGTGATGTAGGGCTCCCCACTTCGCCGTAGCTGCCCCCGGTGGGCCTCCTCGGCGAAGCGGTAGGCCTCCCGCACCTTGGCCCGTTCCTCGGGGGGGAGGTAGGCCAAGGCGGGTTCCAGGCGGTTCCAGAGGCCGAGATCCACGCCGACCACTTCTTTTAGTGTAGCACCCCTACCCGGAGAGGGCCTTCAAGAAGGGGTCCAGGGCCTCGGGCTCCACCAGGGCCACGGCCTCGTGCCCCCTCCAGGGGGCGAGGACCAGATAGCTCCCGCCCAGGCGGACGAGAGCAGGGCCCAGGGCCTCTCCCGTGGCGGCCCCCAGGGCCTTGAGGGCCTGGTGGAGGGCCTTGAGCTGGGGGCGGGGGAGGGGGAGGGGGTCGTCCAGAAGCCCCAGGGCCTTCACCCCGGGGAGGCGGAGGGGGGAGAGGTCCGGCCTTTCGCCCCCCGGGGCTTCCAGGGAGCTTAGGAGGGCCTCCAGGTCTTCCTGGCCCAGCTCCTTGAGGAGGCGGTCCGCGGCCTCCTTCTCCTTCTCCAACTCTTTGAGGGCCTCCTCCGCCTGGGCCAGGGCGCGCTCCACCTCCAGGACCCCCCGGGGGCCCAGCCGGTCCAGGGCCTTCTGGGCGGGGCGGAGGAACTCCACCAGGGGACGGATGCGGCGCTGGGTGTCGCTTTTGAGCCCCTCCAGGGGGGCGTAGCGGCGGAAAAAGGCGGCGAGGCGGGTGCCGAGCTCCTGGCGCTTGGCCTCGAGGCGGTGCTTGAGGGCCTGGAGGGCCCGGGCGATGGGGGCGGGGTCGGGGAGGGGCTTTTGGCGCTCCGCCTCTATGGCCTTGAGGACCGCCTCGCCCCCAAAGGGGCGGAAGCGCTCCGCCAGGGCCTGGAGCTGGCCGAGCTCCTCCAGGGCGAGCCTCCGCCGGAGGGCCCGGGCCTCCTCCAGGCGGCGCCTCAAGGCCTCCTGGTCGGGAAGCTCCCCCCGGGCCAGGGCCCTTTCCGCCTCGGCCACCTCCTCGCCAAGTCCCAGGGCCTCTGCCTCCGCCTTGAGGGCTCTAAGGGCCGTTTCCCTTTCCAAAAGCCGCGCCCGCCGCGCCTCCTCTCCCGCGGTCTTCAGGAGCTCGGCGTAGCGGGCCCGGATCCTGGGCAGGGCCTGGGCGAGCGCCTCCCCCTCGAGGCGGGCAAGCTCCTCGGCGAGGGGCTTCGCCGCCTCGCCCAGGGCGGAAAGCTCCTCTAAGAGCCGCGCCTTCTCTTCCTTAAGGCGCCTTGCCTCCTCCTCCAGGGCCGAAAGCTCCGCCTCCAAAGCGGCGAGGTCGGGAAGCCCCCCTTCCTTAAGGGTATCCTCCGCCAGGCGGAGGGCCTCCTCCAGGGGGGCCTTGGCCTCCTGGGGGAGGGGAAGGCGGCGGAGGGCCTCCTCCAGCTGGATGAGGCGTGCCCGCCTTGCGGCCTTGGCCTCCGCCTCCGCCTCCTTCAGGGCCGCTTCCAGCTCCGTGAGCTTCTCCAGGACGGGCTGGTCCGCCTCCAGGAGGGCCTCCACCTCCGCCCGCAAGGCGGCCGCCCGGGGGTGGTCCAAAAAGGGGGCGTAGCGGAGGACGAGCTCCTCCAGGCGCCGCTTCTCCTCCGCCACCTCCAGGGCCCGGATCTCCTGGGCCTGGGGCTCGGCGAGGCTTTCCAGGTCTATGACCAGCTCCTCCTCGAGGGCCGGCGCCTCCTCCACGGTCACGAGCACGTCCTCTTCCTGGGTTTCAAAGACCATCTCGGGGAGGGTGGCGGGCTGGACGGCGCTGGAGGCCAGGTACTTGCGGAGCTCCAGGGCCAGGGCCCTAGCCCGCTCCACCTCCCCCTGGGCCAAGGTCCCCTCCCGGTGGGCCTCGCGGACGATCTGGATGAGGCTTTCCAGCCGCCGCACCTTGGGGCCGCCCAGGGGACGGACCCGCTCCAAGGCCTCCTCCAGGTGGGCGAGGTCCTGGGCCTGGCGCAGGAGGGCTTCCTCCAGCTTCTCCTCCAGGTGGTCCAGGAGGGCGAGCCCCTCCTGGAGGAGCCTGGGGTCGGGCTCCCGGCGCAGGCGGTTCACCAGGGCCCGTAGCCTTCCCACCTCGGGCCAGTCCACGTAGAGGCCGAAGCGGGCCAGGCCCCGCTCCAGGGCCTCCAGGCCCCCTTCCGGGGCCGGGGCGAGGCGGGCCAGGGCTTCCTCCACCGCCCGCCGGGCCTGGGCGGCGGGGAGGCGGGCCTGGAGCTCCCGGAAGACCAGGCCCTTAAGGAGGGTCTCGGCGTCTTTCTCGCTCAGCTCCTCCGGCCGCTTGCCCAGCCGCTTGAGCCCCTCCTCCAAAACCACCTGGGCCCGGGCCCCCAGGTGGGGCTTGAGGGTTTCCTCCAGGACCTGGTAAGGGCTTTCCCTCATGGCGCTTCCTTAACCACCCGCAGGGGCTCCCCAAAGTAGAGGGTCCGGTGGGGGAAGGGGATCTCCACGCCCTCCTGGTCCAGCCGCTTCTTGATGCGCCGGCGGAATTCCCGGGCCACGGCCCACTGCTGGGCGGGCTTGGTGCCGAAGAGGGTGCGGATGACCACGGCGGAGTCGGCCAGGTCCTGGACGCCGAGGACCTCCGGGGGGTTCGTGAACTTGTCCTGCCACTCCGGGTCCTGGAAGAAGCGCTCCGCCTCGTCCCGGAAGATGGCGAGGACGCGGTCCACGTCCTCCTTGTAGGCCACCCTCACGTCCACCACCGCTCGGCTCCACTCCTGGGTGAAGACGGTGACCTGCTGGATCTGGGAGTTGGGGATGAAGTGGGCCTTGCCCTCGAGGTCGCGGAGGACGGTGAGGCGCAGGTTGAACTTCTCCACCACGCCGTCGAGGTCCCCCACCTTCACGATGTCCCCCACGCCGTACTGGTCCTCCAGGAGGATGAAGAAGCCGTTGATGAAGTCGCGGATGAGGTTCTGGGCGGCGAAGCTTATGGCGAGCCCCGCCACCCCGGCCCCGGCGAGGAGGGCGGTGACGTTGAGGCCGAGGTTGGAGAGGAAGAGGAGGCCGCCCACGGTGACCACCGCGACCTTCAGGGCCGACTCGGAGACGTTCCTCAGGGTTTTGGTCCGCACCGCCTGCCGGGTGAGTTCCCCCTCCGTCTCCGGCAAGGGGAGGCTTTGGAGGAGGAGGGGCACCAGGCGGTAGGCCGTCCAGGTGGCGAGGAGGATGGCCCCGCCGGCCACCCCTTTCCCCCCGAGCCAGGCCACCAGGCTCCGACCCCAGGTGGCCAGGGGCTCGTAGGGAAGGCTTAGGGCGTGGCTCAGGTAGCTCGCCCCGGCCACGACCACCACCCCCCACCAGGCGTAGCCCAGGAGGCGGAAGAAGGCGTCGTCCTGGGTGCTCGGGGTGAGGGCGGCGAGCCTCCCCAAAAGCCTCGCGCCGAGCCGTCCTAAAAGGACCACCGCCGCCAGGGTGAGGGCGATGTGCAACGCGGCCAGCATGGGCCAAGTATACCGGAGCTATAGTGGGGGGGATGGAGCGGCACGTTCCCGAACCCACCCACACCCTCGAGGGCTGGCACGTCCTCCACGACTTCCGCCTCTTGGACTTCGCCCGCTGGTTCTCCGCCCCCTTGGAGGCCCGGGAGGACGCCTGGGAGGAGCTTAAAGGCCTGGTGCGGGAGTGGCGGGAGCTGGAGGAGGCGGGCCAGGGTTCCTACGGCATCTACCAGGTGGTGGGCCACAAGGCCGACCTCCTCTTCCTCAACCTCCGCCCCGGGCTTGACCCCCTTCTGGAGGCGGAGGCCCGCCTTTCTCGTTCCGCCTTCGCCCGGTACCTGGTGCGAAGCTACAGCTTTTACTCCGTGGTGGAGCTGGGAAGCCAGGAGAAGCCTTTAGACCCCGAGTCCCCCTACGTCAAGCCGCGCCTCACCCCGAGGGTCCCCAAATCGGGGTACGTCTGCTTCTACCCCATGAACAAGCGGCGCCAGGGCCAGGACAACTGGTACATGCTTCCGGCCAAGGAGCGGGCGAGCCTCATGAAGGCCCACGGGGAGACGGGGAGGAAGTACCAGGGAAAGGTGATGCAGGTCATCAGCGGGGCCCAGGGCCTGGACGACTGGGAATGGGGGGTGGACCTCTTCAGCGAAGATCCCGTCCAGTTCAAGAAGATCGTCTACGAGATGCGCTTTGACGAGGTCTCCGCCCGCTACGGGGAGTTCGGCCCCTTCTTCGTGGGCAAGTACCTGGACGAGGAGGCCCTGCGGGCCTTCCTCGGGCTTTAGAGGAGGCGCACCCAGACTTCCCGCACCCGGGGGCCGTCAAACTCCACCAGGAAGACCTGCTGCCAGCGCCCAAGCCTCAGCCGCCCCTTCTCCGCCAGGAGGAGGAGGTGGACCCCGGTGAGGAGGCTCTTGAGGTGGGCGTGGGAGTTCCCCTCCAGGTGCCGGTCCTTAGGGCGGTGCCGGGGGGCGAGCTCGGCGAGCCGGCCTAAGAGGTCCTGGGCCACCGTGGGGTCGGCCCCTTCCTGGACCGTGAGGCCGCAGGTGGTGTGGGGGACGAAGAGGTAGACCAAACCCGTGTGGCCCGAAAGGGCCGCCTCCACCTTGCGGGTGATGTTCACGAACCCCTCCTCGGGGGTGGGGACCTCGAGGCGCACCACGCCTTCCATATGGGCATGATGCCACACTGGGCGCCTTGGGAGCCGGGGTAGACTCTCCCCATGTACGAGGCGGTGCTCGCCCTGCACAACCTGGTGCGCTGGTTGGTCCTTTTCTTTGGCCTCTGGGCCCTCTTCCGCCCGGAGCCTAGGCCCGGCGCCCTCTTCGCCCACGCCCTCACCCTGCAGGTGGTCCTGGGGGTGATCCTGGCCTTCGTGAGCCCCTATTTCCAGGGGCTCCTCGCCGCCTTTGGGGAGGCCATGCGGGCCGGAGGGGAGGCCCGCTTCTTCGCGGCGGAGCACTGGGTGGGGGGGCTTGTGGCCCTGGGCCTGGCCCACGCGGGGCTTGCCCGGGCGCGGAGAGGGAAGCCCGGGGCCAGGCTTCTTTTCGGCCTGGCCCTGGGGGTGCTTCTCCTCTCCGTCCCCTGGTTCCGGCCCCTGGTACGGCTTTAGGAGGAGGGAGGCCCACCCGGGCTTCGGCGTGGAGGTCCCCCCGGGGTTTTGAGAGGAGGCCGGGCTGGGGTTCGCTATGGGGGCCTAGGCGCAAGGGGTCCTGCGCACGGCGAGGAGGCCTAGGCCTTGGCTTTCCAGTTCCAGAAGCTCCACCCGATCGTCTTCCCCGAGGCGGCCCGCCTGGGCCATGGGGTGGAACTCCTCCACGCTAAAGCGCCGCCGCCCCGGGGTCATCCCTTTCGTAGGCCAAGGCCCCATACCCCACCACCTGCTCCCTTTCCCCTCCGGCCTCGGCGCTGGTGGCGTAGGCGAGAAGCCGGGGCCTCCAGCCTGAGGACCGGGCGAGGTGGGTGAGGGTAGCCCAGGGAAGGGCCCCGCAGGCCTCGGCCCGGGCGAGCCCCTCGGCGTCCAGGGCTAGGGCCTTTTCCAGGGTTTTTGGTTCAGGGCCCGGGCTATGGGGTCTGGGTGGTAGTGGGAGAGGTCGCTGGAGGCCACCACCAGGTCCTCCCGCCCCAGTTCCTGCCCGAGCGCCTCGGCCACCTCCTTGGGGTCCACCTCCCCGAAGAGGAGTGGGAGAATGAGGGTTTGGGGGAGGACCCACTGGAGGAAGGGGAGGCTCCCAGTTCTGGCAGAAGGCGCAGAAGAGGTTGCACCTCACGGTGCCCACTGACAGGATTCCCTCCCCGGGGTGGAAGTGGTAAAGGGGCTTTTTCTCCACCGGGTCCAGGTGGACGGCGGCGGCCCTCCCGTAGGTGACCAGGTAGAGCTTCCCCCCTAGGTTCCTTCGCACTCCGCACTTGCCCGAGCCCCCTTCGGGCACGGTGCAGAAGTGGGCGCAGGCCCGGCACTGGACAAAGCCTTTAGGGGGCGCTTTAGGTCGGCTTCCCGAAGCGTGGCCGTCATTTCATAGGCTTCAAGCCCAGGATACCACGGCCTAGACTGGTCTTGTGCGCTCTTTCCCGCCGAGGTCTGAGGAGGACTTCGCCTCCTTCTTCCCCGAGGAGGCCCTCCGGCGGGGCCTGGCCTACGCCAAGGAGGGCCGGGTGAGGCGGGTCTTCCGGGTGGGGGAGAGGCTTTTGGGGGAGGTGCAGGGCTCGGAGCCCAGGCCCTACCGGGTGGAGGTGGGGCCGGGGCTTGGCGGGCGGTGCGACTGCCCCTACCCCTCTTTCCCCTGCAAGCACGCCGCCGCCCTCCTCTACGCCTATTTGGAAAGGCGCCCCGAGGACCTTAGGCTGCGCCTCGAGGCCCTTTCCCCCGAGGAGGCCAAGGGGCTTCTCCTGCGGCTTGCCGCCCTGCCCGAGGTGGCCTTCCTCCTCAAGGAGCTCCTTTCTCCCGAGGAGGCCTTCCTGGAGGGGGTTCGGCGCCTAAGGCAGGCCTTTCGCCTGGGCGGGGGGGAGGAGGAGGCCAAGGCGCTTCTCCTTAGCCTCCCCCAGGCGGGGAGGGAGGAGGTGGCGGCCTTTCTGGAGGCCCTCCTCGAGGCTCCCTTTGACCCCGGGCCTTACCTCGGGCCGGTCCTCCGCCGCTACCTGGACCTTGGGGGGGAGCTTGCCTTCTTCCTCAAGCTCTACCTCCGCCACCCCTTTGAGGCCCTGGGGGAGGCCTTCCTGGCCCTGGGGGAGAAGGCGCCGGAGAAGGCCCTGGCCCTCCTTGCGGGGGGGAGCCCCTGAAGCGCGCCCTTAAGGCGGAGCTCCTCTTCCGGCTCGGGCGGGAGGAGGAGGCCTTGGGGGTCTTGCGGGAGGGGCTTGAGGGGGTGGAGGACTACCTGGCCTTCGTGGAGCGCCTCTTGCGCCTGGGCAGGCGGGAGGAGGCCCTGCGGTACGCCGAGGAGGCCGTGGCCTGGTTCGGCAAGGACCCAAGGCTCCTTCCCCTCCTGGACCTCCTCGTGGCCCACCGGGGCGGGGTGGGGGACCACCGGGCCCGCTTTCGCCTGAGGCCCAACCTCGAGGACTACCTGGCCCTCAAGGCCAAGCTGGGCCGGGCCTTCGCCGAGGAGAGGCCCCGCCTCCTGCGCCAGGTCCAGGACCCCGCCCTCCTCGCCCGCATCTACCTCCTGGAGGAGGACTGGAAGGCCCTGGACCGCCTCCTCAAGCGGGCTTCCCCGGAGGCCTACCCCGCCCTCGCCGCGGTCTTGGAGGAGAGGCTTCCCCAGGAGGCGGCCCGGCTTTACCTGGAGGCGGCCAAGGCCCGGGTGGAGGCGGGGGGGCGGGCGGCCTACCGGGAGGCGGCGGGGCTTCTTGGGCGGCTTGCCCGCCTGGACCCCAAGAGGGCCCGGGAGGCCGCTTGGGGCCTGGTTCGGGCCTATCCCCGAAGGCGGGCCCTGCGGGAGGAGCTCGCCCCCCTCTTGGGGAGTCCTCATGAACCTCATGAACCTCGCCCATAATGAGCCCGTGGAGCGCTTTCCCTGGGTGGAGGTTTTCCGGGGGCTCGCCATCCTCAAGGTGGTCCTGCACCACGTGACGGGCCGGTTCCTGCGGGAGTTGCCCCAGGGGAGTCCCGAGTGGCTCCTTCTGGCGGGGGTGAACCGCACCCTGCACTTCGCGGTGCCCGCCTTCCTCTTCATGACCACCCTGGTCCTGGGGGCCTCCTTCTACCGGGAGTTTCGCCTGCTTCCTCGGCCGCTACTCCCTGCAGATCTACCTGGTCCATCCGATGGTCATCCGCCTTTTGGAGCGCTTCCCCGGCTTCCCCGAGCCCCTGGGGGCCAAGCCCGCCTTCCTGATCTACGGGCTTTTGGCCCTGGGGGTGCCCCTCCTCCTCGCCTGGTTTGTGGTGCGGGTCCGGATTTCGGTGGCCCTCTTCGGCCGGTAGCCTGGGCTTGCCTAGTAAATTGCCTTGTACCCCGGAGGGGGCGGGAGAAGGGAGAGAAGAACCCTAAGGCCGTAGGCGATGAGCTCCAAAAGCGCCCGCGCCATGGCCGTCCAAGGCTTCCGCTCCCAAAGGTACCCCCCACCCAGCCGCGTCTTCATCCCCCCAAACACCCCCTCCACCACCCCGCGAAACCGGTACACCTCGGGGTCCCACCCCTCCCGCGCCCGCACCCGCGCCTCCTCCCTGGCCTCGCCCCCGCCCCGAAGCCGGATCACCGGCCGCACCCCCGCCTCCCCCAAAACCCCCCACACCTCCTTCCCGTCAAACCCCGCGTCCGCCAAAAGCCACCCCCGGGAAGGAGGAAACCGCCTCAGCACCTCCCCCCCAAGCCGGGGGTCCGGGGCGTAGCCCTCCCCCACCACTCCACCCCAGGGCCATAAGAGCCGCCTCTCCCTATCCCACCGCATCAGGGCCAGAAGCCGCGCGTGCCCCCGCACCCGCCGCACCTCCTTCCCCCGACGAAAGCGGAGAAGCCGGTCCTTGCTCCGGTAGGCCAGCCCCGTGGTGTCCATGAGGTAGAGGGGGGGAAAGCGCCGCCAGGTGTGCCGGCGCCTCGTCCGAAGCCGCTTCGCCTTCCGGCGAGGACTCCGGGGCGAGATGGGCCTCCAGTTCCCGGGAAAGCCTCTCCAGGAGGGCCTCAAGGAGTTTGGGGTCCAGGTGCTTGAGGGCGTAGCGGGCCAGGGACTGGTGGGAAGGGAAGGGGCCTTCCATCAGGTCCTGGAGTGAGGCCTCCGTCTCGCGGTAGGTGAGGTGGAAGAAGGCGCGGAAGAGAAGGAGGGCCAGGTAAAGGGCGTGGCTGTAGCGCCAGGGGCGGCCCCGCTTGCCTTTGGGGGTGGGAGGGGCCACCTCCCGGGCCAGGCGCAGGCAGTGTTCCAGGACCTCCTTGGGGCTTGCCTCCCTGCGAAGGAAGCCTCGCTTGCCCATCAGGAGAGAGATATACACCCGTCCTCCTGACCTTTGCAAGGCAAGCCCCGGTACAGGACTTTACCCACATCTCCGTTTCGTGGTAAATCTCCCCTTGCGGGCGCAGCCCGTATCTGGTACCGGGGGTGATCCATGGACATGCTCAAGGTGGCCGAGGCCAGGCTCCAGGAGTTCACGGGCCGTTTTGCGAGCGTTTTCCCCCGATAAGCGCCTCCACCGACGGTTTGAAGAGGTGGTGCGGGGCGCCTTGGCCGCAGGCTCAGCCCGGGTGAGCGAGATGGTGGCCTCGCTCCCTTCTCCCCTCCAGAACCGCTTCCACCAGGCCAAAGCCCTTTACCGCTTCCTGTCCAACCCACGGGTGGAGGCAGAAGCCCTCCTTGACCGGGTCTATCAGGAGAGCGCGACTGCCCTGGAGGGTGAGGAGGTTCTGGTCCTCCTGGACCTGAGCCCGGTGGTCAAGCCCTATGCCCGGGCCCTGGAGGGGATAGCCCGGGTGGGGAAGGATAGGCGGCCCGGGTACGAGCTCCTCACCGCCCTGGGGTTGGACCCCGC
The DNA here is from genome assembly GCF_001535545.1 of Thermus parvatiensis. Taxonomy (GTDB): domain Bacteria; phylum Deinococcota; class Deinococci; order Deinococcales; family Thermaceae; genus Thermus; species Thermus parvatiensis. Next base: position 396,070 of record NZ_CP014141.1, read on the forward strand.
GGGGCGGCTGGCCCTGGGGTACGCCCACCTGGTGGCCTACGGGGAGAGGGGGTTTGCCAGCCTGCCCAAGGAGGTGGAGGGAGCCATTGAGGCGGCCCGGGAGCGATTGGGGGGCGTGGGCAGGAGGCTGGTGTATGTGGCGGACCGGGGGTTTGACGACCGGAAGGTGTTTGGGCAGGTGCTGGCCCTGGGGGAGGAGTTCGTGGTGCGGGTCTACCGGGACCGGAAGCTTGGGGAGGGGGGTTCTCTGGCGAAGGTGGCTTCTTCCCTGGCCCTTCCCTGTGGGGAGGAGGTGGAGCTGAGGGTAGGGGGCAGGTACCAGCGGGTGCGGCTCCACTTCGGATGGAGGGAGGTGGAGGTGGAGGGGAGGCGGCTCCACCTGGTGGTCTGCCGGGTGCCAGCCCTGGGGCGGCGTGGGGAGTGGTGGCTACTGACCAGCTTGCCGGTGAGGGGGAGGGAGGAGGCGGCGCGGGTGGTGGAGGCGTACCGCAGGCGGTGGGAGGTGGAGCGGTTCTTCCGGCTTTTGAAGACGGGGCTGGGGCTTGAGACCTTCCAGGTGCGGGGGCTTGCCCGGATCCGGAAGGTGGTGGCGGTTTTGCTGGGGCTGGCGGTGTTCCTTTGGGAAGTTGAGCGGTTGGGGGATCCGTTCAAGGGGTTTCTTTTGCAGCTCGGGGGCAAGCTGGGGCTGCCCAGCGAGAGGGATGGTCCGTACCTGCTCCTGAGGGGCCTGGTTCGCCTGCTCAACTATGAAGTCACCCAAGAACTCTTGAAGCAGGCTAAGGGAGGGCGAGGAAGGAGTTTTGGGTAAAGCCCTGCCGGTAGCCTTGACACCGCCCCCCCTTTTCCCGCATAGTAGGGGGTGCGGCCATACCTTGGAGGGTTGGCCGAGCGGTTGAAGGCGGCGGTCTTGAAAACCGCTGTGGGCGCGAAGCCCACCGGGGGTTCGAATCCCTCACCCTCCGCCAAAGGCTTGGAGAGGTGGCCGAGTGGTCGAAGGCGGCACCCTGCTAAGGTGTTGCACCGGGAAAACCGGTGCCGCGGGTTCGAATCCCGCCCTCTCCGCCAAAAGGCCCGGGACCTCCCGGGCCTTCCCTTTTGTAGCCTTGGGGGGATGGAGCTTCCCCTTCCTCCCCTCCTTCCCTGCCGGATCCTCCGGCGGGCGAACCGGTTCGTGGTGGAGGCGGACGTGGGCCCCCTCCACCTCGCCAACACGGGCCGCCTCACCGAGCTTCTCCTCCCCGGAACCCGGGGCCACTACCACCCGAGGCCCACGGCCAAGACCCGGGGGCGGCTTTACCTGGTGGAGCGGGAAGGCGTCCTCGTGGGGGTGGACGCCACCCTGGCGGGGCCCCTTCTGGAAAGGCTCCTTCGCGCTGGGCGCTACGGACCCCTGGAGGCCTTGCGGCGGGAAGTGGGGTTACGGGGGGAAAGGCTGGACTTCTGGGCCCGGGTGGGGGGGAGGGAGGCCTTCTTTGAGGCCAAGAACGCGAACCGGCTGGAGGGGGCCCTCGCCCTCTTCCCCGACGCCCCCACCTCGAGGGGGGCGCGCCACCTCCGCCTCCTCGCCGCCTTGGCCCGGGAGGGCTACGGGGCCTTCGCCGTTTGGCTCGTCCAGCACCCCCTGGCCGAGGCCTTTGCCCTGGACCCCGCGGACCGACCCCTCCTCGAGGCCGCCCAAGCGGCGCGGGAGGCCGGGGTGGTCCTGGAGGCCTATAGGGTTCGGCCGAGCCTGGAGGCCCTCCGCCTCGAGGCCCCCCTCCCTTGGGTCTGGCTCACCCCCCCAGGAGGATCTGGAAGGCCACCATGAGGGCCACGGAGAGGGTGAGGACCGTGGCCACCCCCTCGGCCTCGGCCTCCTTCAGGGCGTCGGGGAGGAGCTCGGCCGCGGCCATCCAGATCATGGCCCCGGCGGCGAAGCCGAGCCCCACGGGGAGGACGGGCTTAAAGAGCTCCACCAGCAAGAAGGCGGGCACGGCCATGAGGGGCTGGGGCAGGCTGGAGAAGACGCTCCAAAAGGCGGCCCCCAGGACGCTCACCCCCCGGGGAATGAGCACCAGGCTGATGGCCAGCCCCTCGGGGATGTTTTGGATGGCGATGGCCAAGGTGATGAAGATCCCCAAGGCCTCCCCACCCCCGAAGGCCACCCCCACCCCTACGCCCTCGGCGAAGGAATGGAGGGTCATGATGCCCACGATCAGGAGGGCCTTGCGGGCGTTTAGGCCCTCGAGTTCGCCGAAGCTTACCTCCCGGCCCTCCAGGTACCGGTGGGAAAGGAGGATGAAGAGGAGGCCGAGGCCCACGCCCACCAGGGTCCGCCCCAGGCTGTAGTTCACCCCCTCGTAGATCAGGCCGAAGCTCGCCGCCACCATAAGCCCGGCGGCGGCGGCGTTGGCGAGGCCGAGGTGCCGCGGCGTGATCCCGCGGGTGAAGAGGAAGGGGAGGGCGCCGAGGCCTGTGGCGACGGCGGTGAGGAGGGCGTAGAGGAACACCGTCCAGGGAGTGATGGGCAGGCCTTCCATACCGGGCCTATTTTATTGCAAGTAGTTATCACTTGCAAGAAGCCAGTCGCGCACCGCCCGGGCCACCGCCTCCCGGCTCCGGTCTAAGAGGAGGTCGTGGCCGCTTTCCGGGAAGACGAGGTAGTCCTTCCTCGGGCTTCCCAGGAGGGCGAAGTACCGGTCCACCCCCTTCACCACTCGGTCTTTCCCCGCCGCCACCACCAGGGCCCGGGCCTTCACCTGGGGGAGGACCTCCGGGGTTTTGCGCATGAGGGCGAGGAGCTCCAGGACGGCCCGGGTGGGGAAGTAGGGGTAGTTGGGGTTGCGCTTCCTGAGCTCCGGGTCCTCTATGGAGGGCGGGCCGGGAAAGCGGGGGATGAGCCAGTAGAGGTAGGGCGCCAAGGGGGCCAGGGGGTTTTTCAGGGCGAAGGCGGGGGCCAGGGCCACGAGGGCCTTTGTGGGGTGGCGGGCGGCGAGGTGGGCGGCGAGAAGCCCCCCCATGGAAAGCCCCACCACCCCCCGGGGCTCGGGAAGCTCCAGGTAGGCCTCCTCCGCCGCCAGGAGCCAGTCCTGAAAGCGCACCTTTAGGAGGTCCTCGGGCCTTGTGCCGTGGCCCGGCAGAGCGGGCTGGCGCACCTCCCACCCCGCCTCCTTAAGCCTTTCCGGCAGGGGGCCGAGGGTGAGGACGGGGTGGGAGGTGAAGCCGTGGAGGAGGAGAAGGTGCATGCCTAAGCATACCTCGTCTGGACGGGAGGGTGCGCCCGTGGTAAAACGTGGGGCGAATGCTTTCGGGGGATCTGGCCGAGTTCCCGTTTCCCTCCCTGGTGGGGGCGCTGATGAGCGCCGGGCGCACGGGGAGGCTGCACCTGCGCCCCCCTTTTTTGGAGGCCGAGGTCTACCTTCGGGGCGGGCAGGTGGTCCACGCCAAGGCCCAGGCGGGGGAGAGGGCCTTGGAAGGGGAGGAGGCCCTGGACCTCCTGGTGGGGCTCAGGCGGGCCCCCTTCGTCTTTGAGCCCGAGGCGCTTCCGCCCCACACCACCCTGCTTGGGGGCCTCGAGGTCCCGGCCCGGCTCGCCCAGGCCCAAGCCGCCTGGGAGAAGATCAAGCTGCCCGCCGACTGGGGCCTCCGCCTCCGCCTGCCCCGGGAGGGGAGCGCGGTGGAGCTTCCCCCGGAGGCCGTGGGACTCCTCGCCCGGGTAGAGGGGAAGCGGATCGCCGAGGTCCTCCTCGCCCCCGGGGTGTTGCGGCAGGCCCGGGTCCTCAGCACCCTCTTAGAGATGGGGGCCTTGGAGGCGGTTCCCCAGGTGGACCTTCCCCCCGAGCGCCTCGTGGTCCTCCCCATCTACGGGCCGGGCTCGGGGGTGGCCTACGTGGACGAAGCCCTCTACGCCCAGTGGGCCTGGGCCATCCGCCGAGGGTTTAGGGTGCGGCTCCTGCCCCCGGGGGCGGTCCTCGAGGTCCGCCCCCGGCCCAACCTCCAGGGGAGGGTGGGGCTTATGGAGGAGGACCTGAAGCGCCTGCGCCTCCGCCGGGGGGACAAGGTGGAGGCCGTGCCGGAGGTGTAGCCCATGGACATCCTGGCCTGGAACGAAACCCTGAACCGCATCGTTTTCGGCTTACCCATGAAGCTGGTCTACCTCCTGGTGGGGGCCTACCTGGTGATCTTCCGGATCCGCTGGTTCAGCGCCCCCCTCAGGATGGCGCGGGTGGCCTTCAGCGAGACCCTGGGGGCGATCCGGGAGCGGGCCTACGGCTTCGGCGGCCAGATCACCCCCTTCCAGGCCACCATGGTGGCCCTCTCCGCCACCCTGGGCACGGGCCACCTTTTGGGGATGCTGGCGGCGGTCCTCGTGGGGGGGCCGGGGGCGGTGTTCTGGATGTGGGTGGGCTACTTCTTCGGCACCGGCACGAAGTTCGCCGAGGCCACCCTGGCGGTCCACTACCGCCGCCGCTTCGCCGACGGCTCCGTTTCCGGCGGGCCCATGTACTACCTCTCTCGGGGCCTCCCCAGACTGCGCTTCCTGGGCCACCTTTTCGCCTTCTTCGCCGCGGTGGCCGCTTTTGGCATCGGCAACCTCTCCCAGGCGGGGGCGGTGGGGGGGGCCCTGGTTCCCTTGGGGGCCCCGCCCGCCCTGGTGGGCCTCTTCCTCGCCCTTCTGGTGGGCCTCGTCCTGGGCGGGGGGATCGTGCGGGTGGCCCGCTTCGCCCAGGTGGTGGTGCCCTTGAAGCTCCTCCTCTTCCTGGTGGCCTTGGGGCCCCTCCTCGTCCTTTACGCCGGGAGGATTCCCGAGGCCCTGGCCCTGGTCTTCCAGGCCGCCTTCACCCCGGAGGCGGCCTTGGGCGGGGCCGCGGGCTACAGCCTCTTCGCCGTGATCAACGCCGGGCTCGGCCGGGGCATCTTCGCCAACGAGGCGGGGCTGGGCTCGGCCGCCATCGCCCACGCCCAGGCCCAGGTGGACCACCCCGTGCGCCAGGGGTTCTGGGGGGTCACGGAGATGTTCGTGAGCTTTCTGGTGACCTCCCTTACCGCCCTCACCTTCGTCGCCTCGGGGCTTTGGCGCCAGGGGGAAACCGCCGCCGAGGCAGCCCAGGCCCTTTTCCAGGCCCATCCCTTGGGGGGTGTGGTCCTCGCCCTCACCGTGGCGGTCTTCGCCTTGGGCACCATGGTCTCCTGGGGGTTTTACGGGGAGGAGGCGGCGGCCTTCCTCCTGGGGGAGGGGGTGCGCTGGCCCTACCGGCTTGCCTTCGCCACCTTGGCCTTCGTGGGGCCTCTCGGGGGCCTCGAGGCCTTCCTGGCCGTCTCCGACACCTTAAATGGCCTCATGGCTTTCCCCAACCTCCTGGGCTTGGTCCTTTTGGGCGGGGTGGTGGGCCGCCTGGTCTACGGCTTCTTCCGGGGCGAGCCCTGGATCCCGCCCCGCTAGGCGCCGGGCCTACCTCCTTTGGGGCCCCCACCGTGGCTTTCGCCACGGCGGGGTACTTAGCCCCTCCACTCCCGTATGGGCACGAGCTCGCCCCCCGAAACCTCCTTGCGCACCGGGCGGTAGCGGCGGTCAAACCAGATTTCTAGGACCGCCCGGTCCAGGCTCTTGGGGGACACGATCTCCTTGCGCACGTAGTAGCCCGACTCGGTGGGGCTGATCTCGGCGCTTTTGGAAAGCCTTAGCTCCACCACCTCGCCGCTTTTCGTGCGCACCCGCACCCGGAAGGCCAGGGGGCCTTCGGGCTGCACGTGGGGGTCCTTGCGGAAGAACATCACGCCTCCTTGAGGTCCGCCACCTGGGCCCCGGTGAGGGCGAGGAGCTCCTTGGGGGTGGCCCGGAAAAGGGCCTTCGGGGTTCCCCCGGCCGCCCAGACCTCGGGGTAGCCCAGGAGGTCCTCGTCCAGGTAGGCGGGCAAGGGCGTGTTGTGCCCCACCGGGGGGACGCCCCCGATGGCGAAGCCGGTGAGCTCCCGCACCTCCTCTGGCGTGGCCTGGCGCAAGGGGCCGCCCACCAGACGCGTGGCCTTTCCCAGATCCAGCCGGTTCTTCCCGCTCACCAGGAAGAGGTAGGCCCCCTTTTCCCCCACGAAGACCAGGCTCTTCACGATCTGCCCCACCTCCGCCCCCACGGCCTGGGCGGCCTCTTTGGCGGTGCGGGTGGAGGCGGGAAGCTCCACCACCTTCAGGTGGCCGAAGCCCCGGGCCTCGAGGGCCCCTTGGACCCGTCGGGCGGAGGGGGAGAGGCTCATAGGGCGGCGAGGAGCTCGGCGAGGAGGGCGGCGCGGCGGGGAATCTCCGGCACCACCACGTACTCCGTCTTCTGGTGGGCGTCGCCCCCGAAAAGCCCCAGGCCGTCCAGGGTGGGCACCCCCAGGGCGGCGGTGAAGTTCCCGTCCGACCCCCCGCCCACCCGGCCGGGCTCGAGCCTCAGGCCCAGGGCTTCCCCGATGGCCCGGGCCTTGGCGAAGAGGGCGAGGCTTGCCTCCGTGGGCTCCATGGGGGGGCGGTTGAGGCCGCCCGAGAGCACGAGCCTGGCCCCCGGCAGGACGGGCTTTAGGGCCTTAAGCCCTTCCTCCACCCGCCGCACCTCCTCCAGGGTCCAGGCCCTGAGGTCAATCTCCACCTCCGCCTCCTCGGCCACCACGTTGGTGGCCGTGCCGCCCCGGATGCGGTTCGGCCCCAGGGTGGTCCCCTTCTCCCGGTCCTCCAGGGCCGCCACCTTGAGGACCTGGTGGGCGAGCTCCAGGATGGCGTTCACCCCTTTCTCCGGCTCCACCCCCTGGTGGGCGGCCTTGCCGATGGCCCTAAGCCGGTAAAGCCCCACCCCCTTGCGGGCCACCTTCAGGTGGCCTTCCGCGGTGGGGGGTTCCAGGACCAGCACCGCCCGGGCCTTCTTGGCGGCGGCCTCAATGAGGGGGCGGCTTTCCGGGGAGCCCACCTCCTCGTCGGGGGTGAAGAGGACCTCGAGGGCGGGAAGCCTCCGCCCCGTGGCCTCGGCGTAGCGCAGGGCGTAGAGGAGGGCGATGATGCCCCCCTTCATGTCGTAGATCCCGGGACCGATGGCCTTCTCCCGCTCCAGGCGGAAGGGCTCGGGGAAGCTCCCCTTGGGGTGGACGGTGTCGTAGTGGCAGAGGAGGAGCACGGGGGCGCCCTCGCCCCCCCGCTTGAGGAGGAGGACGGGGCCCGCGGGGGTGTCCTTGCGGGAGAGGCGGCCCTCGAGGGGCCCGAAGGCCTCCTCCAGGAAGCGGGCGGCCTCTTCCAGGCCCTCCAGGTCCCCCGAGGGGGACTCCCGGCGGACGAAGGCCTCCAGGTCCTTGAGGATCTCGGGGAGGCGGGCTTCCATCCAACGAAGGCTTTCCATGGCTCCATTATGGCAGGGCGTCGCCTTAGAAGCAGGACTTTACCCACATCTCCGTTTCGTGGTAAATCTCCCCTTGCGGGCGCAGCCCGTATCTGGTACCGGGGGTGATCCATGGACATGCTCAAGGTGGCCGAGGCCAGGCTCCAGGAGTTCACGGGCCGTTTTGCGAGCGTTTTCCCCCGATAAGCGCCTCCACCGACGGTTTGAAGAGGTGGTGCGGGGCGCCTTGGCCGCAGGCTCAGCCCGGGTGAGCGAGATGGTGGCCTCGCTCCCTTCTCCCCTCCAGAACCGCTTCCACCAGGCCAAAGCCCTTTACCGCTTCCTGTCCAACCCACGGGTGGAGGCAGAAGCCCTCCTTGACCGGGTCTATCAGGAGAGCGCGACTGCCCTGGAGGGTGAGGAGGTTCTGGTCCTCCTGGACCTGAGCCCGGTGGCCAAGCCCTATGCCCGGGCCCTGGAGGGGATAGCCCGGGTGGGGAAGGATAGGCGGCCCGGGTACGAGCTCCTCACCGCCCTGGGGTTGGACCCCGCGGGGCGGCTGGCCCTGGGGTACGCCCACCTGGTGGCCTACGGGGAGAGGGGGTTTGCCAGCCTGCCCAAGGAGGTGGAGGGAGCCATTGAGGCGGCCCGGGAGCGATTGGGGGGCGTGGGCAGGAGGCTGGTGTATGTGGCGGACCGGGGGTTTGACGACCGGAAGGTGTTTGGGCAGGTGCTGGCCCTGGGGGAGGAGTTCGTGGTGCGGGTCTACCGGGACCGGAAGCTTGGGGAGGGGGGTTCTCTGGCGAAGGTGGCTTCTTCCCTGGCCCTTCCCTGTGGGGAGGAGGTGGAGCTGAGGGTAGGGGGCAGGTACCAGCGGGTGCGGCTCCACTTCGGATGGAGGGAGGTGGAGGTGGAGGGGAGGCGGCTCCACCTGGTGGTCTGCCGGGTGCCAGCCCTGGGGCGGCGTGGGGAGTGGTGGCTACTGACCAGCTTGCCGGTGAGGGGGAGGGAGGAGGCGGCGCAGGTGGTGGAGGCGTACCGCAGGCGGTGGGAGGTGGAGCGGTTCTTCCGGCTTTTGAAGACGGGGCTGGGGCTTGAGACCTTCCAGGTGCGGGGGCTTGCCCGGATCCGGAAGGTGGTGGCGGTTTTGCTGGGGCTGGCGGTGTTCCTTTGGGAAGTTGAGCGGTTGGGGGATCCGTTCAAGGGGTTTCTTTTGCAGCTCGGGGGCAAGCTGGGGCTGCCCAGCGAGAGGGATGGTCCGTACCTGCTCCTGAGGGGCCTGGTTCGCCTGCTCAACTATGAAGTCACCCAAGAACTCTTGAAGCAGGCTAAGGGAGGGCGAGGAAGGAGTTTTGGGTAAAGCCCTGCTGTTAGAAGGTATTGCCAAAGAGGGGTTTTGCCTGTACACTAGGGCAGTTGAGGGCTCTCAGGGCCAGCCCCTGGCCCTGAGGGTGGGCCCCGTGTGGGGCTTCACGGAGGGCGTTCCCCTCCGGGGGGATCTTGAGAACAAGGGGGCAAGTCCAAGAAGAAGGGAGTGGTGGCACTGCCGACGATCAATCAGCTCGTCCGAAAGGGCCGCGAGAAGGTCCGCAAAAAGAGCAAGGTTCCGGCGCTGAAGGGGGCGCCCTTCCGCCGGGGGGTGTGCACCGTGGTGCGCACCGTCACCCCCAAGAAGCCCAACTCGGCGCTCCGTAAGGTGGCCAAGGTGCGCCTCACCTCCGGCTACGAGGTGACCGCCTACATCCCCGGCGAGGGGCACAACCTTCAGGAGCACTCGGTGGTCCTCATCCGGGGCGGCCGTGTGAAGGACCTGCCGGGCGTGCGCTACCACATCGTGCGCGGGGTCTACGACGCCGCGGGGGTGAAGGACCGGAAGAAGAGCCGCTCCAAGTACGGGACCAAGAAGCCCAAGGAGGCGGCCAAGACCGCGGCCAAGAAGTAGGTGAGCTATGGCACGGAGAAGGAGAGCAGAGGTCCGTCAGCTCCAGCCCGACCTGGTCTACGGGGACGTGCTGGTCACGGCCTTCATCAACAAGATCATGCGGGAGGGCAAGAAGAACCTGGCCGCCCGCATCTTCTACGACGCCTGCAAGATCATCCAGGAGAAGACCGGCCAGGAGCCCCTCAAGGTCTTCAAGCAGGCGGTGGAGAACGTCAAGCCCCGGATGGAGGTCCGTTCCCGCCGCGTGGGCGGGGCCAACTACCAGGTCCCCATGGAGGTCTCCCCGAGGCGCCAGCAGTCCCTGGCCTTGAGGTGGCTCGTTCAGGCGGCCAACCAGCGCCCCGAGCGGCGCGCGGCGGTGCGCATCGCCCACGAGCTGATGGACGCCGCCGAGGGTAAGGGCGGGGCGGTGAAGAAGAAGGAGGACGTGGAGCGGATGGCCGAGGCGAACCGGGCCTACGCCCACTACCGGTGGTGAGTATGGCGGTCAAGGTAGAGTACGACCTCAAGCGGCTCCGGAACATCGGCATCGCCGCCCACATTGACGCGGGCAAGACCACCACCACCGAGCGCATCCTCTACTACACCGGCAAGATCCACAAGATCGGTGAGGTCCACGAGGGTGCTGCCACCATGGACTTCATGGAGCAGGAGCGGGAGCGGGGCATCACCATCACCGCCGCCGTGACCACCTGCTTCTGGAAGGACCACCGCATCAACATCATCGACACCCCGGGCCACGTGGACTTCACCATTGAGGTGGAGCGCTCCATGCGGGTCCTGGACGGGGCCATCGTGGTCTTTGACTCCAGCCAGGGGGTGGAGCCCCAGTCGGAGACCGTCTGGCGCCAGGCGGAGAAGTACCACGTCCCCCGCATCGCCTTCGCCAACAAGATGGACAAGACCGGGGCCGACCTCTGGCTCGTGATCCGCACCATGCAGGAGCGCCTGGGGGCGCGCCCGGTGGTGATGCAGCTCCCCATCGGCCGGGAGGACACCTTCTCGGGGATCATTGACGTCCTCCGGATGAAGGCCTACACCTACGGCAACGACCTGGGCACGGACATCCGCGAGATCCCCATCCCCGAGGAGTACCTGAACCAGGCCCGGGAGTATCACGAGAAGCTCGTGGAGGTGGCCGCCGACTTTGACGAGAACATCATGCTGAAGTACCTCGAGGGCGAGGAGCCCACCGAGGAAGAGCTGGTGGCCGCCATCCGCAAGGGCACCATTGACCTCAAGATCACCCCCGTCTTCCTGGGCTCCGCCCTGAAGAACAAGGGCGTCCAGCTCCTCCTGGACGCGGTGGTGGACTACCTGCCCTCCCCCTTGGACATCCCCCCATCAAGGGCACCACGCCTGAGGGCGAGGTGGTGGAGATCCACCCCGACCCCAATGGCCCCTTGGCGGCCTTGGCCTTCAAGATCATGGCCGACCCCTACGTGGGCCGCCTCACCTTCATCCGCGTCTACTCGGGGACCCTCACCTCGGGCTCCTACGTCTACAACACCACCAAGGGCCGCAAGGAACGGGTGGCCCGGCTCCTCCGCATGCACGCCAACCACCGGGAGGAGGTGGAGGAGCTCAAGGCGGGCGACCTGGGCGCCGTGGTGGGCCTCAAGGAGACGATCACCGGGGACACCCTGGTGGGCGAGGACGCGCCCCGGGTGATCCTGGAGTCCATTGAGGTGCCCGAGCCCGTGATTGACGTGGCCATTGAGCCCAAGACCAAGGCCGACCAGGAGAAGCTTTCCCAGGCCCTGGCCCGCCTGGCGGAGGAGGACCCCACCTTCCGCGTCTCCACCCACCCCGAGACCGGCCAGACCATCATCAGTGGGATGGGCGAGCTCCACCTGGAGATCATCGTGGACCGGCTCAAGCGGGAGTTCAAGGTGGACGCCAACGTGGGCAAGCCCCAGGTGGCGTACCGGGAGACCATTACCAAGCCGGTGGACGTGGAGGGCAAGTTCATCCGCCAGACCGGCGGCCGCGGCCAGTACGGCCACGTGAAGATCAAGGTGGAGCCCCTCCCCCGCGGCTCGGGCTTTGAGTTCGTCAACGCCATTGTGGGCGGGGTGATCCCCAAGGAGTACATCCCCGCCGTGCAGAAGGGGATCGAGGAGGCCATGCAGTCCGGGCCCCTGATCGGCTTCCCCGTGGTGGACATCAAGGTCACCCTCTACGACGGCTCCTACCACGAGGTGGACTCCTCCGAGATGGCCTTCAAGATCGCCGGCTCCATGGCCATCAAGGAGGCGGTGCAGAAGGGGGACCCGGTGATCCTCGAGCCCATCATGCGGGTGGAGGTCACCACCCCCGAGGAGTACATGGGGGACGTCATCGGCGACCTGAACGCCCGGCGGGGGCAGATCCTGGGGATGGAGCCCCGGGGCAACGCCCAGGTGATCCGGGCCTTCGTGCCCTTGGCGGAGATGTTCGGCTACGCCACGGACCTGCGCTCCAAGACCCAGGGGCGGGGCTCCTTCGTCATGTTCTTTGACCACTACCAGGAGGTGCCCAAGCAGGTCCAGGAGAAGCTCATCAAGGGTCAATAGCGCGGCTTCGGGGTGGGCCTTTTTAGGGCCCGCCCCTTCCTTGCGAGGAGGACAGAGATGGCGAAGGGCGAGTTTATTCGGACGAAGCCTCACGTGAACGTGGGGACGATTGGGCACGTGGACCACGGGAAGACGACGCTGACGGCGGCGTTGACGTATGTGGCGGCGGCGGAGAATCCGAATGTAGAGGTTAAGGACTACGGGGAGATTGACAAGGCGCCGGAGGAGCGTGCGCGGGGGATTACGATCAACACGGCGCACGTGGAGTACGAGACGGCGAAGCGGCACTATTCCCACGTGGACTGCCCTGGGCACGCGGACTACATCAAGAACATGATCACGGGTGCCGCGCAGATGGACGGGGCGATCCTTGTGGTGTCGGCGGCGGACGGGCCGATGCCGCAGACGCGGGAGCACATTTTGTTGGCGCGGCAGGTGGGGGTTCCGTACATTGTGGTGTTCATGAACAAGGTGGACATGGTGGATGATCCGGAACTCCTGGACCTGGTGGAGATGGAGGTGCGGGACCTTTTGAACCAGTACGAGTTTCCTGGGGACGAGGTTCCGGTGATTCGGGGGAGTGCGTTGCTTGCGCTTGAGCAGATGCACAAGAACCCGAAGACGAGGCGTGGGGAGAACGAGTGGGTGGACAAGATTTGGGAGTTGTTGGACGCGATTGACGAGTACATTCCCACGCCGGTGCGGGACGTGGACAAGCCGTTCTTGATGCCGGTGGAGGACGTGTTTACGATCACGGGTCGTGGGACGGTGGCCACGGGTCGGATTGAGCGGGGCAAGGTGAAGGTTGGGGACGAGGTGGAGATTGTGGGCCTTGCTCCGGAGACGCGGAAGACGGTGGTGACGGGTGTGGAGATGCACCGGAAGACCCTGCAGGAGGGGATTGCTGGGGACAATGTGGGGGTGCTCCTGCGGGGTGTGAGCCGGGAGGAGGTGGAGCGGGGGCAGGTGCTGGCGAAGCCTGGGAGCATTACGCCGCACACGAAGTTTGAGGCGTCGGTGTATGTGCTGAAGAAGGAGGAGGGGGGTAGGCACACGGGGTTTTTTTCGGGGTACCGTCCGCAGTTTTACTTTCGGACGACGGACGTGACGGGTGTGGTGCAGTTGCCTCCGGGCGTGGAGATGGTGATGCCTGGGGACAACGTGACGTTTACGGTGGAGCTGATCAAGCCGGTGGCGCTGGAGGAGGGTTTGCGGTTTGCCATCCGTGAGGGTGGGCGGACCGTGGGCGCCGGCGTCGTCACCAAGATCCTGGAGTGAGGTGAGGTATGCCCAAGATCCGCATCAAGCTCCGGGGTTTTGACCACAAGACCCTGGACGCCTCGGCCCAGAAGATCGTGGAGGCGGCCCGGCGTTCCGGGGCCCAGGTCTCCGGTCCCATCCCCCTACCCACCCGGGTGCGCCGCTTCACCGTGATCCGGGGGCCCTTCAAGCACAAGGACTCCCGGGAGCACTTTGAGCTGCGCACCCACAACCGGCTTGTGGACATCATCAACCCCAACCGAAAGACCATTGAGCAGCTCATGACCCTGGACCTGCCCACCGGGGTGGAGATTGAGATCAAGACCGTAGGAGGTGGCCGGTGAAGGGCATCTTGGGCGTCAAGGTGGGCATGACCCGCATCTTCCGCGACGACCGCGCCGTCCCCGTCACGGTCATCCTTGCGGGGCCGTGCCCCGTGGTGCAGCGCCGCACCCCGGAGAAGGACGGCTACACCGCGGTGCAGCTGGGCTTCCTTCCCCAAAACCCCAAGCGGGTGAACCGCCCCCTTAAGGGGCACTTCGCCAAGGCCGGGGTGGGGCCCGTGCGCATCCTGCGGGAGATCCGGGACTTCAACCCCGAAGGCGACACGGTCACGGTGGAGATCTTCAAGCCCGGGGAGCGCGTGGACGTGACGGGCACCTCCAAGGGCCGGGGCTTCGCCGGCGTGATGAAGCGCTGGAACTTCGCGGGCGGCCCCGACTCCCACGGCGCCCACAAGATCCACCGCCACCCCGGCTCCATCGGGAACCGCAAGACCCCCGGTCGCGTCTACAAGGGCAAGAAGATGGCGGGCCACTACGGGGCCGAGCGCGTGACGGTCATGAACCTCGAGGTGGTGGACGTCATCCCCGAGGAGAACCTGCTTTTGGTCAAGGGGGCCGTCCCCGGTCCCAACGGCGGCCTGGTCATCGTCCGCGAGACCAAGAAGGCGGCCAAGTGAAGGAGGTAGCGGTGTACCAGATTCCCGTCCTTTCCCCTAGCGGCAGGCGCGAGCTTGCCGCCGACCTGCCCGCGGAGATCAACCCCCACCTCCTCTGGGAGGTGGTCCGGTGGCAGCTGGCCAAGCGCCGCCGGGGCACCGCCAGCACGAAGACCCGGGGCGAGGTGGCCTACTCCGGCCGGAAGATCTGGCCGCAGAAGCACACCGGCCGTGCCCGCCACGGCGACATCGGCGCCCCCATCTTCGTGGGCGGCGGCGTGGTCTTCGGTCCCAAGCCCCGGGACTACAGCTACACCCTGCCCAAGAAGGTCCGGAAGAAGGGGCTCGCCATGGCCGTGGCCGACCGGGCCCGGGAGGGGAAGCTCCTCCTCGTGGAGGCGTTTGCCGGGGTCAACGGCAAGACCAAGGAGTTCCTGGCCTGGGCCAAGGAGGCGGGCTTGGACGGCTCCGAGAGCGTCCTCCTGGTGACCGGAAACGAGCTGGTCCGCCGGGCGGCCCGCAACCTGCCCTGGGTGGTGACCCTGGCCCCGGAGGGGCTCAACGTCTACGACATCGTCCGTACGGAGCGGCTGGTCATGGACCTGGACGCTTGGGAGGTCTTCCAGAACCGCATAGGGGGTGAGGCGTGAAGACCGCCTACGACGTGATCCTGGCCCCGGTGCTTTCGGAGAAGGCCTACGCGGGCTTCGCCGAGGGCAAGTACACCTTCTGGGTGCACCCCAAGGCCACCAAGACCGAGATCAAGAACGCCGTGGAGACGGCCTTCAAGGTCAAGGTGGTCAAGGTGAACACCCTCCACGTGCGGGGCAAGAAGAAGCGGCTTGGGCGCTACCTGGGTAAGCGCCCCGACAGGAAGAAGGCCATCGTTCAGGTGGCCCCCGGGCAGAAGATCGAGGCCCTGGAGGGCCTCATCTAGACCTCGCCGGGAAAGGGAGCCCGGCCCTGATCCGGCAAGGAGGAAGAGGAAATGGCCGTTAAGAAGTTCAAACCCTACACCCCGAGCCGCCGCTTCATGACGGTGGCCGACTTCTCCGAGATCACCAAGACGGAGCCCGAGAAGTCCCTGGTCAAGCCCCTGAAGAAGACGGGAGGGCGGAACAACCAGGGGCGGATCACGGTGCGCTTCCGCGGCGGCGGCCACAAGCGCTTGTACCGCATCATTGACTTCAAGCGCTGGGACAAGGTGGGCATTCCCGCCAAGGTGGCGGCCATTGAGTACGACCCCAACCGCTCGGCCCGCATCGCCCTTTTGCACTACGTGGACGGGGAGAAGCGGTACATCATCGCCCCGGACGGCCTCCAGGTGGGGCAGCAGGTGGTGGCGGGTCCCGACGCCCCCATTCAGGTGGGCAACGCCCTGCCCCTGCGCTTCATCCCCGTGGGCACCGTGGTCCACGCCGTGGAGCTTGAGCCCAAGAAGGGGGCCAAGCTGGCCCGCGCCGCTGGGACCAGCGCCCAGATCCAGGGCCGGGAAGGGGATTACGTGATCCTGCGCCTGCCTTCCGGGGAGCTTAGGAAGGTGCACGGGGAGTGCTACGCCACGGTGGGCGCCGTGGGCAACGCCGACCACAAGAACATCGTCCTGGGCAAGGCGGGCCGCAGCCGCTGGCTCGGCCGCAGGCCTCACGTCCGCGGCGCCGCCATGAACGCCGTGGATCACCCCCACGGCGGTGGTGAGGGCCGGGCGCCTAGGGGCCGTCCTCCCGCCTCGCCTTGGGGCTGGCAGACCAAGGGGCTCAAGACCAGGAAGCGGCGTAAGCCTTCCAGCCGCTTCATCATCGCCCGTCGCAAGAAGTGAGGTGAGGTATGCCGCGTAGTCTCAAGAAAGGCGTCTTCGTAGACGACCACCTCTTGGAGAAGGTCCTGGAGCTCAACGCCAAGGGGGAGAAGCGGCTCATCAAGACCTGGAGCCGCCGCTCCACCATCGTGCCCGAGATGGTGGGGCACACCATCGCGGTCTACAACGGCAAGCAGCACGTGCCCGTCTACATCACCGAGAACATGGTGGGGCACAAGCTGGGGGAGTTCGCCCCCACCCGGACCTACCGGGGGCACGGCAAAGAGGCCAAGGCCACCAAGAAGAAGTAGCCATGGAAGCGAAAGCGATCGCCCGATACGTGCGCATCTCCCCGCGGAAGGTCCGCCTGGTGGTGGACCTGATCCGGGGAAAGAGCCTCGAGGAGGCCCGCAACATCCTGCGCTACACCAACAAGCGGGGGGCTTACTTCGTGGCCAAGGTGCTGGAGTCCGCCGCCGCCAACGCGGTGAACAATCACGACATGTTGGAGGACCGGCTTTACGTGAAGGCGGCCTACGTGGACGAGGGCCCCGCCCTGAAGCGGGTGCTTCCCAGGGCCCGGGGCCGGGCGGACATCATCAAGAAGAGGACCAGCCACATCACCGTGATCCTGGGGGAGAAGCATGGGAAATAAGATCCACCCCATCGGTTTCCGGCTCGGCATCACCCGGGACTGGGAGTCCCGCTGGTACGCCGGCAAGAAGCAGTACCGCCACCTGCTCCTCGAGGACCAGAGGATCCGGGGCCTTTTGGAGAAGGAGCTCTACTCGGCGGGCCTCGCCCGGGTGGACATTGAGCGGGCCGCCGACAACGTGGCCGTGACCGTCCACGTGGCCAAGCCCGGGGTGGTCATCGGCCGGGGTGGCGAGCGGATCCGGGTGCTCCGGGAGGAGCTGGCCAAGCTCACCGGCAAGAACGTGGCCCTGAACGTCCAGGAGGTGCAGAACCCCAACCTCTCCGCCCCCCTCGTGGCCCAG
The DNA here is from genome assembly GCF_001535545.1 of Thermus parvatiensis. Taxonomy (GTDB): domain Bacteria; phylum Deinococcota; class Deinococci; order Deinococcales; family Thermaceae; genus Thermus; species Thermus parvatiensis. The sequence continues at coordinate 412,884 of NZ_CP014141.1, forward strand.
CGGGTGGCGGAGCAGATTGAGCGCCGCTTCGCCGTGCGCCGGGCCATCAAGCAGGCGGTCCAGCGGGTCATGGAGTCCGGGGCCAAGGGGGCCAAGGTGATCGTCTCCGGCCGCATCGGCGGGGCCGAGCAGGCGCGCACCGAGTGGGCCGCCGAGGGGCGGGTGCCCCTCCACACCCTGCGTGCTAACATAGACTACGGCTTTGCCTTGGCCCGGACCACCTACGGCGTCCTCGGGGTCAAGGCCTACATCTTCCTGGGCGAGGTGATCGGCGGCCAGAAGCCCAAGGCCCGGCCCGAGCTGCCGAAGGCCGAGGAGAGGCCCCGCCGCCGTCGCCCTGCCGTGCGCGTGAAGAAGGAGGAGTGAGCCATGCTGATGCCCAGGCGCATGAAGTACCGCAAGCAGCAACGGGGGCGGCTCAAGGGCGCCACCAAGGGCGGGGACTACGTGGCCTTCGGGGACTATGGCCTCGTGGCCCTCGAGCCCGCCTGGATCACGGCCCAGCAGATTGAGGCCGCCCGTGTGGCCATGGTGCGCCACTTCCGCCGCGGCGGGAAGATCTTCATCCGCATCTTCCCCGACAAGCCCTACACCAAGAAGCCCCTCGAGGTGCGAATGGGTAAGGGGAAGGGCAACGTGGAGGGGTACGTGGCCGTGGTGAAGCCCGGCCGGGTCATGTTTGAGGTCGCCGGGGTCACGGAGGAGCAGGCCCTGGAGGCCCTGCGCATCGCGGGCCACAAGCTCCCCATCAAGACCAAGATCGTGAGGAGGGACGCCTACGATGAAGCTCAGTGAGGTGAGGAAGCAGCTGGAGGAGGCCCGGAAGCTCTCCCCCGTGGAGCTGGAGAAGCTCGTGCGGGAGAAGAAGCGGGAGCTCATGGAGCTCCGCTTCCAGGCCTCCATCGGCCAGCTTTCCCAAAACCACAAGATCCGGGACCTCAAGCGCCAGATCGCCAGGCTCCTTACGGTCTTGAACGAGAAGAGGAGGCAGAATGCCTAAGAAGGTCCTCACCGGGGTGGTGGTCAGCGACAAGATGCAGAAGACCGTCACGGTCTTGGTGGAGCGCCAGTTCCCCCACCCCCTCTACGGCAAGGTGATCAAGCGCTCCAAGAAGTACCTGGCCCACGACCCCGAGGAGAAGTACAAGCTGGGGGACGTGGTGGAGATCATTGAGTCCCGGCCCATCTCCAAGCGCAAGCGCTTCCGGGTGCTCCGCCTGGTGGAGTCGGGCCGGATGGACCTGGTGGAGAAGTACCTCATCCGCCGCCAGAACTACCAGAGCCTTTCCAAGCGGGGAGGTAAGGCATGATCCAGCCGCAGACCTACCTCGAGGTGGCCGACAACACCGGGGCCCGGAAGATCATGTGCATCCGGGTGCTCAAGGGCTCCAACGCCAAGTACGCCACCGTGGGGGACGTGATCGTGGCCAGCGTCAAGGAGGCCATCCCCCGGGGGGCGGTCAAGGAAGGGGACGTGGTCAAGGCCGTGGTGGTGCGCACCAAGAAGGAGGTCAAGCGCCCCGACGGCTCCGCCATCCGCTTTGACGACAACGCCGCCGTGATCATCAACAACCAGCTGGAGCCCCGCGGCACCCGCGTCTTCGGCCCCGTGGCCCGGGAGCTTCGCGAGAAGGGCTTCATGAAGATCGTCTCCCTGGCGCCGGAGGTGCTCTAATGCGGGTGAAGATGCACGTGAAGAAGGGGGACACGGTTCTCGTGGCCTCCGGCAAGTACAAGGGCCGGGTGGGCAAGGTGAAGGAGGTCTTGCCCAAGAAGTACGCCGTCATCGTGGAGGGGGTCAACATCGTGAAGAAGGCGGTGCGGGTGAGCCCTAAGTACCCCCAGGGCGGCTTCATTGAGAAGGAGGCCCCCCTGCACGCCTCCAAGGTCCGCCCCATCTGCCCCGCCTGCGGCAAGCCCACCCGGGTGCGGAAGAAGTTCCTGGACAACGGCAAGAAGATCCGGGTCTGCGCCAAGTGCGGCGGGGCCCTGGACACGGAGGAGTGAGGTATGCCCTTGGACGTGGCCCTTAAGCGCAAGTACTACGAGGAGGTCCGCCCCGAGCTCATCCGCCGCTTCGGCTACCAGAACGTCTGGGAGGTGCCCAGGCTGGAGAAGGTGGTCATCAACCAGGGGTTGGGCGAGGCCAAGGAGGACGCCCGCATCCTGGAGAAGGCGGCCCAGGAGCTCGCCCTCATCACGGGGCAGAAGCCCGCGGTCACCCGGGCCAAGAAGTCCATCTCCAACTTCAAGCTCCGCAAGGGGATGCCCATCGGCCTCCGGGTCACCCTGCGGCGCGACCGGATGTGGATCTTCCTGGAAAAGCTCCTCAACGTGGCCCTTCCCCGCATCCGCGACTTCCGGGGGCTCAACCCGAATAGCTTTGACGGCCGGGGCAACTACAACCTGGGCCTGAGGGAGCAGCTCATCTTCCCGGAGATCACCTACGACATGGTGGACGCCCTGCGGGGCATGGACATCGCGGTGGTGACCACCGCCGAGACCGACGAGGAGGCCCGGGCCCTTTTGGAGCTTTTGGGCTTCCCCTTCCGCAAGTGAGGTTGCGATGGCGAGAAAGGCGCTTATTGAAAAAGCCAAGCGAACGCCCAAGTTCAAGGTTCGGGCCTACACCCGCTGCGTGCGGTGCGGCCGCGCCCGGAGCGTGTACCGCTTCTTCGGGCTCTGCCGGATCTGCCTGCGGGAGCTTGCCCACAAGGGGCAGCTTCCCGGGGTGCGGAAGGCCAGCTGGTAGGCCGTGGTCCGGTCGGGGGGGTTCTCCCGAGACCGCATGGGCCAGGAGTAGCGACAAAGGAGAGCGGAAATGCTGACGGATCCCATCGCCGACATGCTGACCCGGATCAGGAACGCCACCCGGGTCTACAAGGAGAGCACGGACGTGCCCGCCTCCCGCTTCAAGGAGGAGATCCTGAGGATCCTCGCGCGGGAGGGGTTCATCAAGGGGTACGAACGGGTGGACGTGGACGGCAAGCCCTACCTGCGGGTCTACCTGAAGTACGGCCCCCGGCGCCAAGGGCTTGACCCCAGGCCGGAGCAGGTGATCCACCACATCCGGCGGATCAGCAAGCCGGGGCGGCGGGTGTACGTGGGGGTCAAGGAGATCCCCCGGGTGCGCCGGGGCCTGGGGATCGCCATCCTCTCCACCTCCAAGGGGGTTCTCACCGACCGTGAGGCCCGGAAGCTGGGCGTGGGCGGCGAGCTCATCTGCGAGGTGTGGTGATGTCTAGGATCGGAAGGCTACCCATTCCCGTACCCAAGGGCGTGAGCGTGGAGGTGGCCCCCGGGCGGGTCAAGGTCAAGGGCCCCAAGGGGGAGCTGGAGGTTCCGGTAAACCCCGAGATGCGGGTGGTGGTGGAGGAGGGCGTGGTCCGGGTGGAGCGGCCCTCCGACGAGCGCCGCCACAAGAGCCTCCACGGCCTGACCCGCACCCTCATCGCCAACGCGGTCAAGGGCGTTTCCGAGGGGTACAGCAAGGAGCTCCTCATCAAGGGCATCGGCTACCGGGCCCGGCTCGTGGGGCGGGCCCTCGAGCTCACCGTGGGCTTCAGCCACCCCGTGGTGGTGGAGCCCCCGGAGGGCATCACCTTTGAGGTGCCCGAGCCTACCCGGATCCGGGTCTTGGGGATTGACAAGCAGAAGGTGGGGCAGGTGGCCGCCAACATCCGGGCCATCAAAAAGCCCAGCGCCTACCACGAGAAGGGGATCTACTACGCGGGCGAGCCGGTCCGCCTCAAGCCGGGTAAGGCCGGGGCCAAGAAGTAGCGGGGGGAGAGATGGCACGTTTGACCGCTTACGAGCGCCGTAAGTTCCGCGTGCGCAACCGCATCAAGCGCACCGGGAGGCTCCGCCTCTCCGTCTTCCGGAGCCTGAAGCACATCTACGCCCAGATCATTGACGACGAGAAGGGGGTTACCCTGGTGTCCGCCTCCAGCCTGGCCCTGAAGCTCAAGGGCAACAAGACGGAGGTGGCCCGCCAGGTGGGCCGGGCCTTGGCGGAGAAGGCCCTGGCGCTTGGCATCAAACAGGTGGCCTTTGACCGGGGGCCCTACAAGTACCACGGCCGGGTGAAGGCCCTGGCGGAAGGGGCCCGGGAAGGCGGCCTCGAGTTCTAAGGGAGGAGACCCATGCCGGAGACCGACTTTGAAGAGAAGATGATCCTGATCCGGCGCACCGCCCGGATGCAGGCGGGCGGGCGCCGCTTCCGCTTCGGCGCTTTGGTGGTGGTGGGCGACCGTCAGGGCCGGGTGGGCCTGGGTTTCGGCAAGGCCCCCGAGGTGCCCCTGGCGGTGCAGAAGGCGGGGTACTACGCCCGCCGCAACATGGTGGAGGTGCCTCTCCAGAACGGCACCATCCCCCACGAGATTGAGGTGGAGTTCGGGGCCTCCAAGATCGTGCTGAAGCCGGCGGCCCCGGGCACGGGGGTGATCGCGGGTGCGGTGCCCCGGGCCATCCTAGAGCTCGCCGGGGTGACCGACATCCTCACCAAGGAGCTCGGGAGCCGCAACCCCATCAACATCGCCTACGCTACCATGGAGGCCCTGCGGCAACTCAGGACCAAGGCCGACGTGGAGCGGCTCAGGAAGGGGGAGGCCCATGCCCAGGCTCAAGGTTAAGCTGGTGAAGAGCCCCATCGGCTACCCCAAGGACCAGAAGGCGGCCCTCAAGGCCCTGGGGCTTAGGCGGCTCCAGCAGGAGCGGGTCCTCGAGGACACCCCCGCCATCCGGGGGAATGTGGAGAAGGTGGCGCACCTCGTACGCGTGGAGGTGGTGGAATGAAGCTTTCCGATCTCAGGCCCAACCCGGGGGCCAACAAGCAGCGCAAGCGGGTGGGTCGGGGCCCGGGCTCCGGCCACGGCAAGACGGCGACCCGCGGGCACAAGGGGCAGAAGTCCCGCTCCGGCGGGCTCAAGGACCCGCGCCGCTTTGAGGGCGGCCGGTCCACGACCCTGATGCGCCTGCCCAAGCGGGGCATGCAGGGGCAGGTGCCCGGGGAGATCAAGCGCCCCCGGTACCAGGGGGTGAACCTGAAGGACCTCGCCCGCTTTGAGGGTGAGGTGACCCCGGAGCTTCTGATCCGGGCGGGCATTTTGAAGAAGGGGTACCGCCTCAAGATCCTGGGGGAGGGCGAGGCCAAGCCCCTCAAGGTGGTGGCCCACGCCTTCTCCAAGAGCGCCCTAGAGAAGTTGAAGGCCGCGGGCGGGGAGCCGGTCCTCCTGGAGGCCTGAGATGCTCAAGGCCTTCTGGAGCGCCCTGCAGATCCCCGAGCTCCGCCAGCGGGTGCTCTTTACCCTCCTCGTCCTCGCCGCCTACCGCCTTGGGGCCTTCATCCCCACCCCGGGGGTGGACCTGGACAAGATCCAGGAATTCCTGCGCACGGCCCAAGGCGGGGTCTTCGGCATCATCAACCTCTTCTCCGGGGGCAACTTTGAGCGCTTCTCCATCTTCGCCCTGGGCATCATGCCCTACATCACCGCGGCCATCATCATGCAGATCCTGGTCACGGTGGTGCCGGCCCTGGAGAAGCTCTCCAAGGAGGGAGAAGAGGGGCGGCGCATCATCAACCAGTACACCCGCATCGGGGGCATTGCCCTGGGCGCCTTCCAGGGGTTCTTCCTGGCCACGGCCTTTTTGGGGGCTGAGGGGGGCCGCTTTCTCCTGCCGGGTTGGTCCCCCGGCCCCTTCTTCTGGTTCGTGGTGGTGGTGACCCAGGTGGCGGGCATCGCCCTCCTCCTGTGGATGGCGGAGCGCATCACCGAGTACGGCATCGGCAACGGCACGAGCCTCATCATCTTCGCAGGGATCGTGGTGGAGTGGCTTCCCCAGATCCTGCGCACCATAGGCCTCATCCGCACCGGGGAGGTCAACCTGGTGGCCTTCCTTTTCTTCCTGGCCTTCATCGTGCTGGCCTTCGCCGGCATGGCCGCCGTCCAGCAGGCCGAGCGCAGGATCCCCGTCCAGTACGCCCGCAAGGTGGTGGGGCGCAGGGTCTACGGGGGCCAGGCCACCTACATCCCCATCAAGCTCAACGCCGCCGGGGTGATTCCCATCATCTTCGCTGCGGCCATCCTGCAGATCCCCATCTTCCTGGCCGCCCCCTTCCAGGACAACCCCGTGCTGCAGGGCATCGCCAACTTCTTCAACCCCACCCGGCCTTCGGGGCTCTTCATAGAGGTCCTCCTCGTCATCCTCTTCACCTACGTCTACACCGCCGTCCAGTTTGACCCCAAGCGCATCGCCGAGTCGCTGCGGGAGTACGGGGGGTTCATCCCGGGGATCCGCCCGGGTGAGCCCACGGTGAAGTTCCTGGAGCACATCGTTTCCCGCCTCACCCTCTGGGGGGCCCTCTTCCTGGGGCTCGTGACCCTACTTCCCCAGATCATTCAGAACCTCACCGGCATCCACAGCATCGCCTTCTCGGGCATCAGTCTCCTCATCGTGGTGGGCGTGGCCTTGGACACCCTGAGGCAGGTGGAAAGCCAGCTTATGCTCAGGAGCTACGAGGGCTTCCTCTCCCGCGGGCGCCTGCGGGGGCGGAACCGGTAGGAGGTGGACGTGGGACAGGCGGTGATCTTCCTGGGGCCTCCGGGGGCGGGCAAGGGCACCCAGGCCTCGAGGCTTGCCGAGGAGCTCGGTTTTAAGAAGCTCTCCACGGGGGACATCCTCCGGGACCACGTGGCCCGGGGGACCCCTTTGGGCGAGCGGGTGAGGCCCATCATGGAGCGGGGGGACCTGGTCCCCGACGACCTCATCCTGGAGCTGATCCGGGAGGAGCTGGCCGAGCGGGTGATCTTTGATGGCTTTCCCCGCACCCTGGCCCAGGCCGAGGCCTTGGACCGCCTCCTCGCGGAGACCGGCACCCGGCTCCTCGGGGTGGTGCTGGTGGAGGTCCCCGAGGAGGAGCTCGTCCGGCGCATCCTAAAGCGGGCCGAGCTCGAGGGCCGCTCCGACGACAACGAGGAGACCGTGAGGCGCCGCCTCGAGGTCTACCGGGAGAAAACCGAGCCCCTGGTGGGCTACTATGAGGCCAGGGGGGTGTTGAAGCGGGTGGACGGGCTCGGCACCCCGGACGAGGTTTACGCCCGGATCCGGGCGGCGTTAGGGATCTGATGGCCATCAAGCTGAAAAGCCCCTGGGAGATCGAGCGCATGCGGGAGGCGGGGGCCCTCCTCACCGAGGTGGTGGAGGAGGTGGCCCGCCACGTGGAGCCCGGCGTGTCCACCTGGGAGCTGGACCAGATCGCCTACGAGGCCATCCGCAGGCGCAAGGCCAAGCCCGCCTTCCTCGGGCTCTACGGCTTCCCCGCCACCTTGTGCACCTCGGTGAACGAGGTGGTGGTCCACGGCATCCCCTCCAAGGAGCCCCTGAAGGAGGGGGACATCCTCTCCGTGGACGTGGGCCTCATCTACCAGGGGTTCGCCGCCGACATGGCCCGTACCTTCCCCGTGGGCCGGGTCTCGCCGGAGGCGGAGCGGCTCATCCGGGACACGGAGGCCGCCTTCTGGGAGGGGATGAAGTACCTGCGCCCGGGCTTCCGCCTCGGTGACGTGGGCCACGCCATCCAGACCTTCTTAGAAAGCCGGGGCTACGGGGTGGTCCGGGAGTTCGTGGGGCACGGGGTGGGCCGGGAGATCCACGAGGACCCCCAGGTGCCGAACTTCGGCAAGCCCGGGACCGGGCCCAAGATCCGCCCTGGGATGACCCTGGCCCTCGAGCCCATGGTCACCTTAAGGCCCGCACCTGTGGTAATATTGGACGATGGCTGGACGGCGAGCGCCGGCCGAGGCAACCTCGCCGCCCATTACGAGAACACCGTCCTGGTGACGGAAGAAGGCCCCGAGCTTCTCACCGGGGTCGCCCTGGCGCGGGCCGAGTAGGGAGGGGTATGGCGAAGGAGAAGGACACCATTCGGACGGAGGGCGTGGTCACCGAGGCGTTGCCCAACGCCACTTTTCGCGTGAAGCTGGACTCGGGGCCGGAGATTTTGGCCTACATCTCGGGCAAGATGCGGATGCACTACATCCGCATCCTCCCCGGGGACCGGGTGGTGGTGGAGATCACCCCCTACGACCCCACGCGGGGCCGGATCGTTTACCGCAAGTAGGAGGCAGGCATGAAGGTGCGCGCGTCGGTCAAGAGGATCTGCGACAAGTGCAAGGTGATCCGCCGGCACGGGCGGGTCTACGTCATCTGCGAGAACCCCAAGCATAAGCAGCGGCAGGGTTAGGGAGGAGGACTGTGGCGAGGATCGCAGGGGTAGAGATTCCTAGGAACAAGCGGGTGGACGTCGCCCTCACCTACATCTACGGCATCGGCAAGGCCCGGGCCAAGGAGGCCCTGGAGAAGACGGGGATCAACCCCGCCACCCGGGTGAAGGACCTCACCGAGGCGGAGGTGGTCCGCCTCCGGGAGTACGTGGAGAACACCTGGAAGCTGGAGGGGGAGCTCAGGGCCGAGGTGGCGGCCAACATCAAGCGCCTCATGGACATCGGCTGCTACCGGGGTCTTAGGCACCGGCGGGGGCTGCCGGTGCGGGGCCAGCGGACCCGCACCAACGCCCGCACCCGCAAGGGGCCCCGCAAGACGGTGGCGGGCAAGAAGAAGGCCCCGAGGAAGTGAGCCTGAGGGCCAGAGGATACTCCGGAGAGGGAGAGTATGGCCAAGAAGCCGAGCAAGAAAAAGGTCAAGCGGCAGGTGGCGAGCGGTCGCGCCTACATCCACGCCTCCTACAACAACACCATCGTCACCATCACCGACCCGGACGGCAACCCCATCACCTGGTCTTCGGGCGGCGTCATCGGCTACAAGGGAAGCCGTAAGGGCACCCCTTACGCCGCCCAGCTCGCGGCCCTGGACGCCGCCAAGAAGGCCATGGCCTACGGCATGCAGAGCGTGGACGTGATCGTGCGGGGCACCGGGGCGGGCCGGGAGCAGGCCATAAGGGCCCTCCAGGCCTCCGGCCTCCAGGTGAAGTCCATCGTGGACGACACCCCCGTCCCCCACAACGGCTGCAGGCCCAAGAAGAAGTTCCGTAAGGCTTCCTAGAAGGAGTGAGCGATGGGTCGTTACATTGGTCCAGTTTGCCGTCTTTGCCGCCGGGAAGGCGTGAAGCTCTACCTCAAGGGGGAGCGGTGCTACAGCCCCAAGTGCGCCATGGAGCGCCGCCCCTACCCCCCTGGGCAGCACGGGCAGAAGCGGGCGCGCCGCCCCTCCGACTACGCGGTGCGGCTTAGGGAGAAGCAGAAGCTCCGCCGGATCTACGGCATCTCCGAGCGCCAGTTCCGCAACCTGTTTGAGGAGGCGAGCAGGAAGAAGGGCGTCACCGGCTCCGTCTTCCTTGGGCTCTTGGAGTCCCGCCTGGACAACGTGGTCTACCGGCTGGGCTTCGCCGTAAGCCGCCGCCAGGCCCGCCAGCTGGTGCGCCACGGGCACATCACCGTGAACGGGCGCCGGGTGGACCTTCCCTCCTACCGGGTCCGGCCCGGGGACGAGATCGCCGTGGCCGAGAAGAGCCGCAACCTCGAGCTCATCCGCCAGAACCTCGAGGCCATGAAGGGCCGGAAGGTGGGCCCCTGGCTCTCCCTGGATGTGGAGGGCATGAAGGGCAAGTTCCTCCGCCTGCCCGACCGGGAGGACCTGGCCCTGCCCGTGAACGAGCAGCTGGTGATCGAGTTCTACTCCAGGTAAGCCCCTGGAAGGAGGCGTATGTTGGATTCCAAGCTCAAGGCCCCGGTCTTCACGGTGCGCACCCAGGGGCGGGAGTACGGGGAGTTCGTCCTGGAGCCCCTGGAGCGGGGCTTCGGCGTCACCCTGGGAAACCCCCTAAGGCGCATCCTCCTTTCCTCCATCCCCGGGACCGCGGTCACCAGCGTCTACATTGAGGACGTCCTCCACGAGTTTTCCACCATCCCTGGGGTCAAGGAGGACGTGGTGGAGATCATCCTCAACCTCAAGGAGCTGGTGGTCCGGTTCCTGAACCCCAACCTCCAGACCGTAACCCTCCTCCTCAAGGCCGAGGGCCCCAAGGAGGTGAAGGCGCGGGACTTCCTTCCTGTGGCCGACGTGGAGATCATGAACCCCGACCTCCACATCGCCACCCTGGAGGAGGGGGGGCGGCTCAACATGGAGGTCCGGGTGGACCGGGGGGTGGGGTACGTCCCGGCGGAGAAGCACGGCATCAAGGACCGGATCAACGCCATCCCGGTGGACGCCGTCTTCTCCCCGGTGCGCCGCGTGGCCTTCCAGGTGGAGGACACCCGCCTGGGGCAGCGCACCGACCTGGACAAGCTCACCCTCAGGATCTGGACCGACGGCTCCGTCACCCCCCTCGAGGCCCTGAACCAGGCGGTGGAGATCCTCCGGGAGCACCTCACCTACTTCTCCAACCCCCAGGCGGCCGCCGTGGCGGTCCCCGAGGAGGCCAAGGAGCCCGAGGCGCCGCCAGAGCGGGAGGAGGAGCTGGACCTGCCCTTGGAGGAGCTCGGCCTCTCCACCCGGGTGCTCCACAGCCTCAAGGAGGAGGGCATTGAGTCCGTCCGGGCCCTTCTCGCCCTCAACCTCAAGGACCTGAAGAACATCCCCGGGATTGGGGAGCGGAGCCTGGAGGAGATCAAGGAAGCCCTGGAAAAGAAGGGCTTCACCCTGAAGGAGTGAGACCATGCGCCACCTGAAGTCCGGACGTAAGCTGAACCGCCACTCTTCCCACCGCTTGGCCCTTTACCGCAACCAGGCGAAAAGCCTCCTCACCCACGGCCGCATCACCACCACCGTGCCCAAGGCCAAGGAGCTCAGGGGGTTTGTGGACCACCTCATCCACCTGGCCAAGCGGGGCGACCTCCACGCCCGCAGGCTGGTCCTTAGGGACCTCCAGGACGTGAAGCTGGTGCGGAAGCTCTTTGACGAGATCGCCCCCCGCTACCGGGACCGCCAGGGGGGGTACACCCGGGTCCTCAAGCTGGCGGAGCGCCGGCGGGGGGACGGGGCCCCGCTCGCCCTGGTGGAGCTGGTGGAGTAGCCCCGCCGGGACCGGCCCCCCGGAGCCTCGGCCCGGGGGGCTTTGGGCTACCCCGTGCCGGCGGGGCACGGGGGCTTTCCCCAAGGGTCCGCGCGTGGGGTGCGGGCGCTTAGCCTCCGGGGTCCTGCTTGCGCTCGCCCAGAAGGCGCAGGATCTGGTCCTCCAGCTCCCCGATGTAGGCGGCGAGGGTGTTCCCGTGCTTCTCCAGGGTTTCCGCCACCTCCTCTTTCAGGGCCTTAAGCTCCTCGCGCTCCGCTTCCCGTAGGGCCTGGAACTCCCCTTCCAGGTAGCGGCGGAGCTCGGTGAAGCGGCTTTGCTCCGCGTCCTCCGCGAGCTTTTTGTAGTGGAGGAGTTCCCGAGCGTAGCGCCGCACCTCCAGGAGGGCGGCGGTCTCGAGGCCGAGGGTGAAGAGGAGGTAGAGGAGGGTCACAACCCCTAAGGCCACGAGGAGGACCAGGCCCAAAGGGGCCTCCACCCGGGTGAACCCCAGGGAGAGGGGGGCCGTCCGGGTGACCTCCGGCCAGTTGAGCCAGGCGAAGAGGCCGCCTAGGACCAGGACGAGAAGGGCAAAAAAAGTGCGCGCTCCCATAGAGCCTCCAATAACGCCTTGGCCGATTATACACTTGCCCCATGGGCTACCTTTACGTCCTGCTGGCGGCGTTTCTTTGGGGCCTCATCGGGCCTTTAAGCCGTATGGCCTTCCAGGAGGGGCTTACCCCTTTGACGGTGGCCTTCTACCGGGCGCTTTTGAGCTGGATCTTCTTTCTGGCCCACGCAATCTGGACGGGAAGCCTTCGGGTGGCGCCCCGGGACCTGCCTGTCTTTCCCCTCTTCGGCCTTCTGGGGGTGGCCCTCTTCTACGGGGCCTACCAGCTCGCCGTCCTCTACGGGGGGGCGGCCTTGGCCTCGGTCCTCCTCTACACCGCCCCCGCCTGGGTGGCCCTCCTCTCCTGGGCCTTCCTCCGGGAGCCCCCCACGGCCAGGTCCTGGGGGGCGGTGGCCTTGACCCTCCTCGGGGTGGGGCTTTTGGGCCTGGGCGGGGGGAGCGAGGTGCGCTTCGGGGTGCGGGCCTTCCTCTTCGGCTTGGCCTCCGGCTTCTTTTACGCCCTTCACTACCTTCTCGGCAAGCTTTACCTTAGCCGTTACACCACCCCCACCTTCTTCGCCTACGCCCTGCCCGTGGCCGCTTTGGCCCTTGCGCCCTGGGCGGAGTTCGGCCCCTTGACCCCCCGGGCGCTGGGCGCCCTCCTGGCCTTAAGCCTCTTCTCCACCTACGGGGCCTACCTCGCCTTTTACGCCGGCCTCAGGCGGCTTCCCGCCACCGTGGCCAGCGTGGTGGCCACCTTGGAGCCCGTGGTGGCCGTGGTCCTCGCCTACCTGCTTTTCGGCGAGGTCCTTTCGCCCTTGGGCTATTTCGGGGCTTTGCTCGTGATCCTGGCGGTGCTTCTTGCGGTGCGGCGCTAAAGGGTTCCGCCCCGTGGGACGCCCAGGCTGGGGCTGTGGGGCCGTTAGCCGAGGAGGCCCTCCACGAAGGGCCGCCAGTCCGGGGGGACCTCCTTGAGGTCCAAAAGGAAGAGGGGCACCCTCGGGGGCTTCGGGGGGCGGAGGAGGCGCATCCCCGCTTCCTCGGGGGTGCGGTCCCCCTTCCTGAGGTTGCAGCTGCGGCAGGCGGCCACCAGGTTGTCCCAGGTGCTCTTGCCCCCGCGGCTTTTGGGGAGGACGTGGTCCACGGTGAGCTCCCCGCCCTTTTGGCCGCAGTACTGGCAGGTGTAGCGGTCACGCCGGAGGACGTTTCTGCGGTTCAAGGGGACGCGCCCCGGCCTGCGGCGGACCATGCGCTTGAGGCGGACGACGCTGGGGACGGGGATCCGGGTGGAGGGGGTGTTGAGGTAAAGGCCGCTTTCCGAGACCATCTCCGCCCCGCCCCGAGAACGAGGAGCACGGCCCGCTTGATGCTGGCCAGGCCCAGGACCTCGTAGGCGGCGTTGAGGACCAGGACCCGTGGGGCGTCCAGGTTCACGGCCTCAGCTTAGCACAGGGGTGTGCTATGCTAGCGGCAAAGAGGGGGCTTCTATGGGACCTTTTCTGATGCGTATCCTCGCCCTCGGGCTCGTGGCTGGGGCGGCCTTGGCCCAGGGCGTCCAAGCTTGGCTGGAGAGGGGGGAGCGCCTCCTTTCGGAGGGGGCCTACGCGGAGGCCGTGGCCGCCTTTGAGGAGGTGCTGCGCCAGGACTACGGTCAGTTCCAGGCCCACCTCGGCCTCGGCGTGGCCTTGGTACGGCTTGGCCGGCTGGAAGAGGCCCGGTTTGCCTTCGACCAGATGACCCGGGTCTTCCCGGACCGGTACGAGGGGCACTTCAACCTGGGCCAGGTCTACCTCCGCCTGGGGGAGGCGGGAAAGGCGGCCGAGGCCTTCGCCAAAGCGGCCGCCATCGCCCCCCGGGAGGAGGCCTACCTCGCCTGGTCCGGGGCCCTGCTCCAAGAGGGGAAGGCCAGGGAGGCGGCGGCCGTTCTGGAGCGGGGCCTTTCCCCGGAGCGGAGCCCCGCCTACCGCCTCGCCCTGGCCCAGGCCCTCTACGCCGCCGGGGAGCGGGAGGCGGCGGTGCCCCACCTGTACGCCGCGCTCAACCGGGAGCCTGGCCGGGCGGAGGCCTGGGACCTCCTCGCCCGGGTGCTGGCGGAGGTGGGGCTTGCGGACCGGGCGCGTCGGGAGGTGGAGCGGGGCCTCGAGGCGGTCCAGGACCCCAAGGGGAAGGCCCTCCTCCTCCTGCGCAAGGGAACCCTGGTGGAAGGCCCCGAGCCCCTTTGGCGGGAGGCCTTGGCCCTGGACCCAGACCTTTGGCAGGCCGCCTACCTCCTCGGCCGGCGCCGGCTTGAGGTGGGGGACCTGAAGGAGGGGCTCCGCTGGCTCCAGGAGGCCTACGCCAAGGGCCAGGATCCCGAGGTGGCCTTGGCCTTGGCGGCCGCTTACCTCAAGGCCAAGGACTACGCCAACGCTTACCGCTACGCCAAGGAGGCCGGGCCCGCCGGGGCCTTCCTCCAGGCCCAGGCGGCCCAAGGCCTGGGACGGCGGCAGGAGGCCCTAAAGCTCCTCGAGGGGCTCGCCTCGCCCCAGGCCCTGGCCTTGCGGGGAAGCCTCCTCCTGGAGGAGGGCCAGGGCGAGGAGGCGGTGGCGGCCCTCCAGGCCGCCTACGAGGCCACCCGCGACCCCCAGGTGGGGGTGAACCTGGGGGCGGTCCTCGTCCTCGTCAAGCGCTTCGGCCAGGCGGAGCTCGTGCTGCGCGAGGTCCTGGCCAAGGACGCCTCCTCCGCCGCCGCCTGGTACAACCTGGGCCTGGCCCTCAGGGGCCTGGGCCGCCAAGCGGAGGCCGACCGGGCCCTGAGGCAGGCGGCCGCCTTGGGCTCGAGGGAAGCCCGGGCCCTTTTCGGGAGGTAGGATGCGCTGGCTAAGGGAGAACTGGCTGGACTTTCTCATCTTCGTCCTCATCGCCGTGGTGGCGGTGGGCGTGGTCCTCTACCTCGTGGGCCTAAACCCCTTCGCCGCGCGCCCGGCCCCGCCCCCGGCCCCGCAGGCGCCTGCGGCCACGGCGCCTGGCCCCGCTGGCGAGGCCCCCGCGGAGGAGCCCGTGGTCACCGTCCTGCCCCTGCCCGAGGCGCCGCCCGCTCCCTCCCCGGGGGAGGCCTCGGGGCGCGCGCCCGCTTCGGCGCCTTCGCCTTCGGAGCCCGCCCGGCCTAGCGCCGGCGCGGCTTCCCCGCCCGCAAGCCCTGGGGGGGTCTACCGGGTGGCGGTGGGGGCCTTCGCCAACCCCGAGAACGCCGCCAGGTTGCGCCAGGCGCTGGCGGACCAGGGTTACCCTGCGCGGCTGGAGCCTGCTGGAAGCCTCACGCGGGTGGTGGTGGGCCCCTACGCCACCGAGGCCGAGGCCATGAGGGTGGCCGAGGCCCTTCGGGACTACGCCCCCCAGGTCTACCGGGGGGAGGGCCCGGCGCCCCTCTCCCCCGAGCGGGTCTACCTCCAGGTGGGGGCCTTCCAGAAGCGGGAAAACGCCCTCGCCTTGGCGGAGAAGCTCCGTGGGCTGGGGTTCAGCGTGGTCCTGAGCGAGGACGGCCTGCACCGGGTGCGGGTGGGCCCCGTGCCCGTGGGCCAGGTGGACGAGGTGAAGGCCCGGCTCAAGGCGCTGGGCCTCGAGGCCTTGGAGGTGCGATGAAGGTCCCCGAAGCAGCCATCGGTCGCCTGATCACCTACCTCCGCATCCTGGAGGAGCTGGAGGCCCAGGGGGTCCACCGGACGAGTTCCGAGCAGCTTGGGGAGCTTGCTCAGGTCACGGCCTTCCAGGTGCGAAAGGACCTTTCCTACTTCGGCTCCTACGGGACGCGCGGGGTGGGGTACACCGTCCCCGTCCTGAAGCGGGAGCTCCGCCACATCCTGGGGCTCAACCGCAAGTGGGGCCTGTGCATCGTGGGCATGGGCCGGCTCGGGAGCGCCCTGGCCGACTACCCGGGGTTCGGGGAGAGCTTTGAGCTTAGGGGCTTCTTTGACGTGGACCCGGAGAAGGTGGGCCGCCCGGTGCGGGGCGGGGTCATTGAGCACGTGGACCTCCTGCCCCAGCGGGTTCCCGGCCGCATTGAGATCGCCCTCCTCACCGTGCCCCGGGAAGCGGCCCAGAAGGCGGCGGACCTGTTGGTGGCGGCGGGGATTAAGGGGATCCTGAACTTCGCCCCGGTGGTCCTCGAGGTGCCCAAGGAGGTGGCGGTGGAGAACGTGGACTTCTTGGCGGGGCTCACGCGGCTTTCTTTCGCTATCCTGAACCCCAAGTGGCGGGAAGAGATGATGGGGTGAGCGAGGTGGTTTATGCGGCGTATATGGGTTAGGTTCCTTGGCGGTTTGGTCCTTGTGGCCCTAGGGGGATGTGGCAACTTCTTCGCTGATGGCGTCATCCTGGGTGGGCCGACGGTCTTGGCCTCGCGGGAGAACTTCTCGTTTCAGACGGAGACGGACCAAAACAACAATACGGTTTACACCTACAGCTACCAGATCGTCCTCTACGCCCTTCCGGGCTCCGGGGCGGGCACGGTGATCCTCCTGGACGCCTCGGAGAACCAACTGGAGGCCCCCTTCCTCATCCCCGAGTCTTGTCCGCCCAGCAACCCCGACCCTTGCGGGCCCTACACCCGGGAAGTGGTGAAGAAGTCCTTCGCGCCCTTGACCCCGGTGCAGGCGGTGAAGTACCGGACCATTTCGGCCAACGGGCAGTCCAAGGTGGTCCCCCTGAACGCCACGATAGAGCTCTACTAGGGCTATACTGGGGGGCGTGACCGACCTCGAGGCCCCCCTCCGCCGCTTTGAAGAGGCCCTTTCCGAGCTCGTCCAGTCCGATGTCCTCTTCATCCGGCTCATTCACCAGGACCTGGTGACGGCGGGGGGCAAGCGCATCCGGCCCAGGCTCGTCTTTCTGGCCTCGAGGGCCTTAGGGGGGGCGCCCTTTGAGCTGGAGCTCGCCTTGGCGGTGGAGCTCCTCCACTCCGCCACCCTCCTCCACGACGACCTCATTGACGACGCCGAGACAAGGCGGGGCAGGGAGGCGGCCTTCCGCAAGTACGGGAACGCCGTCTCCGTGCTTTCCGGGGACTTCCTCCTCTCAAGGCTCCTTCACGTCATCGCCAAGACGGGGCGGATGGAGTTGGTGGAGCGGTTCGCCGAGGTGGCCAAGACCCTCTCCGAAGGCGAGGTCCTCCAGTTCCAGGTGGCGGCCCTCGAGGACTACTCCCTGGAGAACTACGAGCGGATCATCACCGCCAAGACGGCGGTCCTCATGGCCCTCGCCACGGAGGGCCCCGCCCTCCTTCTCGGGGCGGAAAGCGGGGTGCGGGAGGCCCTTTACCGCTACGGCCTCCTCTACGGCCAGGCCTTCCAGATGCGGGACGATTACCTGGACCTCATGGGGACGCCGGAGGTCCTGGGTAAGCCCGTGGGCGGGGACTTGCGGGAGGGCAAGGCCACCCTCATCCCCCTCCTCCTCATGGAGCGCTACCCCGAGGTGCGGGAGGTGCTCAGGCGCCGGGCCCGGGAGGCCGGGGACCTGGAACGGGTGCGGGCCCTGGCCCGGGAGAGCGGGGCGGCCGAGGAGGCGGTGCGCCGCATCCGGGAGCGGGCCGAGGCCGCGGCCCAGGCCCTGGAGGCCCTGCCTCCGAGCCCCTTCCGGGAGGCCTTGCGGGAGCTCGCCCTGAAGGAGGCGGAGCGGGTCCGCTAGGGTATGCTTAGGGGGATGAAGGTGGTCCTGGCCACCGGCAACCCCGGGAAGGTGCGGGAGCTCAAGGAGGGCCTCGCCCCCTTGGGCTGGACCCTCCTCACCCTGGCGGACTTCGCCTTGCGCATGCCCAAGGAGGAGGGGGCCACCTTCCTGGAGAACGCCCTCCTCAAGGCGGCGTACGTGGCCAAGGCCACGGGGCTTCCCGCCCTCGCCGACGACTCCGGCCTCGAGGTCTACGCCCTCGGGGGCGAGCCCGGGGTCTACTCCGCCCGCTACGGGGGGAGGACCACGGACCGGGAGCGGAACGTCTACCTCCTGGAGAGGATGCGCCACCTCAAAGGGGAGGAGCGCAAGGCCCGCTTCGTGGCCGTCCTGGTCCTGGCCTACCCCGACGGGCACGCCGAGGCCTACGAGGGGAGCGTGGAGGGGGTGATCCTCGAGGCCCCCCGGGGCGAGGGGGGCTTCGGCTACGATCCCCTCTTCTACGTCCCCGAGGCGGGGAAGACCTTCGCCGAGATGGGCCTAGAGGAGAAGGCCCGGTACTCCCACCGGGGAAAGGCCCTCAGGGCCCTCCTTGAGGCCTACAAGGACGGGCCGCCCCCGAGGGAGGTCTCCAAGCTGGAATGAACGTCCTCTCCCCCCACATCGCCCTCTACCGCCTCTTTGACGTGGCCGACGAGATTGACCTAGGCCGTCTATCCACGCCCCGCCTCCGCCTCTCCCGGGCGAGGCTCGGGGCGGTGCGCTTTGAGAACCCGCCGGGGGAGATGGAGCTCGGGGTGCGGAACGTGGAGGGGCTTTCCGGCCTCCTCACCGCCAGGCTCTACGAGTTCGGGGTGGTCTCCCTCTCCTTCCGCATCCACCTGGGGGAGCGGGTGCCCTGGGAGGCCTTTCTGGAGAAGGGGCTCAGGATCCCCGAGCTTCCCTTCTGGGAGGGGTTCTTCCTGGCGGAGCTCGCCGCCCTCGAGCCCCACCTCCGAGGGGCCCTTCTCCGCCCCGAGGAGAAGCGCCTCTCCGAGGAGTTCGTGGTCTACCACGCCCTGGGGTTGGAAGGGGAGAAGGCCTTCCGCCCCTCGGTGGACCTCACTCCCCTATGGATGGGGGCCGAGGAGGAGTTCGCCCCCGAGGTCCGGCGGGAGATGGAGCGCTACCGCTACAGCTACTCCACCGAGGACCTGGCCCTTTTGGGCTTTGACCGGGTCTTCATCCTGGACTCCGAGGGCATCTGGGACGTGGCCGACCTGGTGGAGTTCGTGCACGCCCAGCTTCTGGAGCTTTCCTATTACGATGGGGTCCTCACCCAGGAGCTGGAAGCCGTTCCCCAGGTGCTGAGGCACCGGGGCCTTTGGGGCTACGGGCGCCTGCAGCGCCTAAGGCGCCGCCTCATGGCCCGCCACGCGGAGATCGCCGATGTGCGGGCCCGCCTGGAGGGGGCCTTGCGCATCACCGAGGACCTCTTCTACGCCAAGATCTACCGGGCCGCCTTGGAGCTTTACGGGGCCCACGAGCTGGAACGGAGCCTGGAGGAGAAGCTTAGGGTCCTCGAGGCCACCTACGAGATGGTCACCGAGGAGGTGGTGCACCTGAGAACCCAGGCGGTGGAGGTGGGCATCCTGGCCCTCATCGCCTTTGAGGTGGTCAGGGCCTTTTGGCATTAGAGGACTTGTGCCCCGAGAAAGTAGGAGTATACTTAAGCCTGCAGGGCGCAGGAAAAAGAGCAAAGCGGAAACGCTACCATGCGCCCGGAGGTGGGATATGAGACGAGCACTGGCGGTACTGGCCCTCGGCCTCTCCCTGGTTCTTGCCCAGGGGAAGATCACGGTGTGGACCCATTTCGGCGGCCCGGAGCTGGAGTGGCTCAAGGCCCAGGCCCAAGCGTATGAGAGGACCTCCGGTACCAAGGTGGAGGTGGTGGAGGTCCCCTTCGGGGACATCAAGCAGAAGTTTATCCTGGGGGCACCCCAGGGACAGGCGGCGGACCTGGTGGTCTCCATCCCCCACGACTGGCTGGGGGAGATGGCCCAGGCCGGGGTGCTGGAACCCATGGGCAAATACGTGACGCAAAGCTACCTCTCCGACCTGCAAAGCGTGGCCGTGGAGGCCTTCACCTTTGGGGGCAAGCTCATGGGCCTTCCCGCCTTCGCGGAAAGCGTGGCCCTCATCTACAACAAAAAGTACGTGAAGGAAGCCCCCAAGACCTGGGAGGAGTTCCTGGCCCTGGCCCGCCAGCACACCACCGGCTCCACCTTCGGCTTCCTCTACAACATCGGGGAGCCCTACTTCAACTTTGGCTTCTTCAAGGCCTATGGGGCGGAGAACGTCTTCGGCAAGGACCAAAAGGGCAACCTTGACCCCTCCAAGCTCCTCATCGGGGGCGAGGTGGGGGAGAAGGCCCTCCAGTTCATCAAGGACCTCCGCTTCAAGTACAACCTGGTGCCCGAGGGCGTGGACTACGGGGTGGCGGACGGGGCCTTCAAGGACGGGGCCCTGGCCATGATCCTCAACGGCCCTTGGGCCTTAGGCGACTACAAGAAGGCCAAGATTGACTTCGGGATCGCCCCCTTCCCCACCCCGCCCGGGGCCAAGAACCCCTGGGGGCCTTTCCTGGGAGTGCAGGGGGTGGCGGTGAACGCCTACTCCAAGAACAAGACCGCCGCGGTCAACTTCGCCAAGACCCTGGTCACCGGCAAGAACCTGGTTTCCTTCAACCAGGCAGGTGGCCGCATCCCCGTGTCCAAGAGCGCCGTGAAGGCCCTGGAAAAAGACCCCGTGGTGGCGGGCTTTTCCAAGGTCTTCGCCCTGGGCACCCCCATGCCCAACATCCCTGAGATGGGCAAGGTATGGGGTCCGTGGGCCAACGCCATCAACCTGGCCATCCAGCGGCCCGACTCCAACGTGAGGAAGATCGTGGAGGACATGGTGGCCGAGATCAAGAAGGGCATCGGGAGGTAATACCGCCCCACCCTGGCTGCCGCCAGGGCAGGGACCCCGGCAAACCTCCCCAAGTCTCCGTTGATAGGACTCAATGGCATGTCGGCCCCCCATGGGACCTCCTTCCCCCGTGGGGGGCGTATCTTTAAGCCATGAAACACCCTCCTGGCCTTAAGGGTTTTCTCCTGGCCCTGTCCTTGCTTTTGGGCCTCCTGATCCTGTCCACAGGGGTGGGCATCCTGGGATATCTGGCCCTCGAGGCCTACCTGGCCCCTCCGGGCTGGACCATCCTGGTCCTGGCCCTTCTGGTGCTGGTGCCGGGGGCCATCCTGGTGGGACGCCTTTTCCCCTGGCTTACCGACTGGTACTACTTCCTCCCCGCCCTCTCCTTTCTTTTGGTCTTTACCCTCTACCCCATCGCCCTCACGGTTTACCTGGCCTTCACCGACTACTCGGGGCGGAAAAACGGTTTCCCCGATCGCTCCACGGAAACCCGGGTACTGAAGCAGGAAGGCCCTAAGCTCATCCTGGAGGAACCGGCTACGGAAGCTCTCCGCTGCAACCCCTGCGAAGGGGAACCCGTGGAGGTCTACAGCGAGGGGCACCGGGCCCGGGCCAGGATCCTCGAGGCTGAGGGAAACACCCTGGTCCTAGACCGCACCCCGCCCTTTCAGGCCGCCTTTGTGGCCAAGGTGAACGCCTTCCAGTTCGTGGGCCTGAAGAACTTCGCCTTCATCCTCTCCCAGGCGAACCAGGCCCTCCTTCCCGTCTTCCTCTGGAACGTGGTTTTCGCCGCCAGCACGGTGCTCCTCAATGCCCTATTGGGCCTTATTTTGGGCCTCATTCTCAACAACAAGGGCCTCAAGCTCCGAAACTTCTACCGCACGGTGCTCATCATCTCCTGGGCCCTTCCGGGGGTGATCACCGTTCAGGTCTTCGTGGCCCTCCTCAACTACAACTTCGGGGCCATCAACCGGCTCCTGGGAGTCTTAGGCATCTACCCCATCCCCTGGCTCAACGACCCCGACTGGGCCAAGGTGGCCATCCTCCTGGTGAACCTGTGGCTTGGCTTCCCCTACATGATGACCGCCACCTTGGGGGCTCTTTCCACCATCCCCGACGAGCTCTACGAGGCGGCCAAGGTGGACGGGGCCACCCCCTGGCAGGCCCTTCGCCACATCACCCTCCCCCTTCTGGAGAAGCCCATGCTGCCCATCCTCCTCTCCTCCTTCGCCTTCAACTTCAACAACTTCTACCTCATCTACCTCCTCACCGGGGGTGGCCCGGCCCAGGAGGGCCGTCTGGCCACGGCCCAGGCTACGGACATCCTTATCTCCTGGGCCTACAAGACCGCCTTCAGCGCCGAGGGGCAGTCCGCCTACGGCCTGGGGGCGGCCATCAGCCTCCTCATCTTCGCCATCACCGTGGCCATCAGCCTGGTGAACTTCCGCATCACCGGAGCCCTGAGGGAGGTGAAGTAGGTGCGGCGGCTTCTGGCCTTCCTCCTCGTGGGCCTCGCCCTTTACGGGGTCTACTGGTTTGCCCTAAACCGGCTCTTTGACGCGGGTTCCTACCGCAAGCAGGTGGCCTTCGGCAGCGTCTTCGTGCCCTACGGCTGGGCCTATGCCCTGGGCATCCTTCTGGGCCTGGTCCTCCTGCTTCTCCTTTACAGCGTGATTCACACCGCCTTGGCCAACCGCCTTCAAGGGCGCAGGCGAAGCCCCTGGCCCCTTTTCTGGCAGGGGGTGACCCACCTCTTCCTCTGGATCCTGATCCTCCTCGTCTACTACCCCGTGGTGCAGGTGGTGGCCGCCAGCTTTGACCCCACCAACAACCTCTTCAGCTTCCGCAGGCCGGACACGGGGTTTCTCCTGCTGGACGCCAAGGTCATCCCCTACGTGCCCGAGCCCTCCTTGGAAAACTACGCCAAGTTGGTGGAGGGGGTGGTGCTCTACCCCTACCAGGTGGGCCTTCTCCTCCTCGGGGGGCTCGCCCTCTTGGGTGTGGCCCTCATCGGCCTCCTGAGGCGGCTTTTAACCCCGGAGGACTGGATGGACTTCTGGCAAGGAAGGCTCCTCCTCCTCCTGGCCCTGGCGGTCTTCGCCTTGGCCCTCACCCTTTCCCCCAGGCAGTTCACCGGACAAGGCACCGAGGCCAAGTTCCTGCTCTGGGTGCGCAACACCTTCCTCATCTCCGGGCTCACGGGACTCCTCGCCGTGTTGCTCACCGCCACCGCGGGCTACGCCTTCGCCCGCTTCCGCCACCTGCCCGGCCGCTACCCCGTGCTCCTCTTCTTCATCTTCGTGCAGATGTTTCCCGGATTTCTGGCCCTGGTGGCCATCTACTACCTCCTTTCCCGGCTGGACCTCTTGAACACCTTCACCGGGCTCGTGCTGGCCTACTCTGGGGGGATCATCAGCTTCGGCACCTGGGTGTACAAGGGGTACCTGGAAAGCATCAGCCCGAGCCTCGAGGAGGCGGCCATGGTGGACGGGGCCACCAAGTGGCAGGTCTTCACCAAAATCCTCCTACCCCTTTCCGCCCCCATGTTCGTCTTCGTCTTCCTCCTGCAGTTCGTGGGCACCTACTCGGAGTTCGTCCTAGCCAACCTGGTCCTCACGGGGGTGGAAAGCTGGAACGTGGGCGTGGGGCTTCGAAGCTTCACCACCGGCCAGTTCCAGACCAAGTGGGGGATCTTCGCCGCCGCCAGCGTCCTCGGTTCCCTGCCCATCCTCTTCCTCTTCTACGGCTTCCAGCAGTACTTCGTTTCCGGGTACACCGCAGGAGCGGTGAAGGAGTAGCCCTATGGCTCACTACCACGACCTCGAGCACATCCATCCCCCTCTGCCCGAGCTGGGAGAGGAGGTGACCCTCTACCTGGAAACTGAGGCCGAGGAAGGGCTCCTCCTTTACGAAAAGGACGGGGAGATCCACAAAAAACCCATGGAACCGGCCAAGGGGGGCCTAAGGGTGCGGGTTCCCGTGCACGTAAGCCCCTTTCGCTACTGCTTCCTCCTGCCCGAAGGCTTCTTGGGCAGCCACGGCCTGGAAAAAACCCTTCCCCGCTACGACCGTTTCTTCCACCTCCTGGCGGGATCCCTTCCCCCCTGGTGGGCCCTGGGCACCGTGTATTACCAGATCTTCCCCGACCGCTTCCGCCAGGGGCGAAAGGAGCTTGCCCCCAAGGATGGGGAATGGCTTCTCATGGGCAGGCCCATCCGCAAGAAGGCCTGGGACGAACCCCCTGGGCCAGAAGGGGCTTGGGAGTTCTACGGGGGGGATCTTTGGGGGATCCTGGAAGCCCTCCCTTACCTGGAGGCCTTGGGGGTGGAAACCCTCTACCTAACCCCCATCTTCCAAAGCCCAAGCAGCCACCGCTACGACACGGAAGACTACCTGCGGGTGGACCCCCACCTGGGAGGAGAGGAAGCCCTGGAAGCCCTCTTCCAGGCTTTGGAAAAGAGGGGCATGCGCCTGGTGCTGGATGGCGTCTTCAACCATGTGGGAGCCACCCACCCCTGGTTTCAAAGGGCCCTAAAGGACCCGGAAAGCCCAGAGCGGAGCATGTTCACCTTTTACCCCGATGGCTCCTACGCCACCTTCTGGGGGTAAAGTCCATGCCCAAGCTGGACTATGCCTCCCCCCTCACCCAGGAGCGCTTCGTCCATGGGCCAAGAGCCCCCATCCGCTACTGGATGCGCCTGGCCCACGGCTTCCGGCTGGATGTGGCCCACTCCATCGGGGAAGGGGGGACCAACCGCAAGAACGCCCGCTGGCTTCGCGCCTTAGCCCGGGCCGCTAAGGAGGAAAGACCCGAGGCCGTAGTCTTCGGGGAACTTTCCTACGACGCCATCCCCACCCTGCGGGCCCACACCCTGGACGGGGCCATGCACTACGCGGGCTTCGCCCACCCGGTGATGGAGTGGCTCTCCGGGCGGGACGTGCATGGGAAAGCGGTGTCCGTGGAGGCCCAGGCAGCCTGGGCGGCGCTTTGGGACCATTACCAGGCCCTACCCCTCCAGGTACGCCACGCCATGTACACCTTCGTCTCCTCCCACGACATCCCCCGGGCCCTTTGGCGACTAAGGGGGACAAGGAGCGCTTCAAGCTGGCCTATGCCCTCCTCTTCGCCTTCCCCGGAAGCCCCGCCGTCTACTACGGGGACGAGGTGGGCCTTTCCCAGCCCAACCCCTACGAGGTCTGGCGGGGGGACCCCTACTGCCGCGCCCCCTTCCCCTGGGATGAGGCCCTTTGGGACAAGGACCTTCTCGCCTTCCTCCGGCGCCTCATCCTCCTCAAGAAGACCCACCCCGCCTTGAGGCTCGGGGGCTTCTCCCCCTCAAGGCCCCCCCGGGGGTCCTGGCCTTCGGGCGGCGCCACCGGGGGAGGGAGGTCTGGGCCTTCTTCGCCAAGGAAGAGGTACGCCTCTCCCTTCCCCGAGGGGTGGACCTCCTTTCGGGAAGGGAGGTGGCGGGGGAGGTGGAGGCGCGGTACCTCCTCCTGGAGCCTTTAGAATGAAGGGGATGCGCCTCAAGCGGTTTAGGGGGAAGGTGCGGCGGGTGGCGCGAAAGAAGGTTGAGGCCCCGGTGGACCTCCTTGCTGAAGCGGAGGCCCTCCATAAGGAGGGCGCCGGTGCGCAGGGCTTTCGGGAGCGGCTACGTGCCCTGATAGAAGGGGCTCAGCGCCGCTGGGAGGCCCTGAGCCTCGAGGAAAGGGAGCAACTGCTCTCCCAGATCACGGCCCTCCTGACCCTGCTTCCCGCGGGGAGGCTTGGGCGGTTGGGCCTTCTAGCGGCCAAGGGGGCTCAGCTCGCGGCGAAGAGGGAGGTTCTTTCCCTGCTCCTTAAGCTCCTGAAGCGCTAAGCCCGGGGTATACTCTTTCTTTGTGCGGGACGTCCTCGAGGTCCTGGAATTCCCCCGGGTCCGGGCCCTATTGGCGGAGAGGGCCAAGACCCCCTGGGCCGGGAGCTCGCCCTGGCCCTCGCCCCCCTCTCCCAGGAGGAGGCGAAGCGGCGGCACGAGCTCACGGGAGAGGCCCTCAGCTACCCCTACGCCCTTCCCGAGGCGGGGGCCTTAAGGGAGGCCTACGGGAGGGCCCTCGCGGGGGCGAGGCTTTCCGGCCCCGAGCTCCTACGCGCGGCCAAGGCCCTGGAGGAGGCCATGGCCCTGAAGGAGGAGCTCCTTCCCCTGAAAAACGCCTTAAGCCAGGTGGCGGAGGCCATTGGGGACCACACCCCCTTCCTGGAGCGGGTGCGGAAGGCCCTGGACGAGGAGGGGGCGGTGAAGGACGAGGCGAGCCCGAGGCTTGCCCAGATCCGAAAGGAGCTCAGGCCCCTCCGCCAGCAGATCCTGGACCGTCTCTACGCCCTTATAGACCGCCACAGGGAGGCTTTCCAAGACCGCTTCGTCACCTTGAGGCGGGAGCGCTACTGCGTCCCCGTGAGGGCGGGGATGGCCCAGAAGGTGCCGGGCATCCTCCTGGACGAGTCCGAATCGGGGGCAACCCTCTTCATAGAGCCCTTCTCCGTGGTCAAGCTCAACAACCGCCTCCAGGCCCTGAGGCTAAAGGAGGAGGAGGAGGTGAACCGCATCCTCCAGGACCTCTCCGAGAGGCTCGCCAAGGACGAGGGGGTGCCGAAGACCTTGGAGGCCCTGGGCCTTTTGGACCTCGTCCAGGCCCAGGCCGCCTTGGCCCGGGACCTGGGGCTTTCCCGCCCTGCTCTTGGAGAGCGGTACGAGCTCTACCGGGCCTTCCACCCCCTGATCCCGGAGGCCGTGCGGAACTCCTTCGCCCTGGACGAGACGAACCGCATCCTCCTTATCTCCGGGCCCAACATGGGGGGGAAGACCGCCCTCCTCAAGACCCTGGGCCTTGCCGTCCTCATGGCCCAGTCCGGCCTCTTCGTGGCGGCGGAAAAGGCCCTTTTGGCCTGGCCTGACCGGGTCTTTGCCGACATAGGGGACGAGCAGTCCTTGCAGGAAAACCTCTCCACCTTCGCCGGGCACTTAAGGCGCCTCAAAGAGATGCTGGAGGAGGCCACCCCCACGAGCCTCGTCCTCATTGACGAGCTCGGAAGCGGCACCGACCCCGAGGAGGGGGCGGCCCTTTCCCAGGCCATCCTCGAGGCCCTCCTGGCGCGGGGGGTAAAGGGGATGGTCACCACCCACCTCTCCCCCCTAAAGGCCTTCGCCCAGGGGAGGGAAGGCATCCAAAACGCCTCCATGCGCTTTGACCTCGAGGCCTTGCGCCCCACCTACGAGCTCGTTTTGGGGGTGCCGGGACGGAGCTACGCTCTGGCCATCGCGAGGAGGCTCGCCCTCCCCGAGGAGGTCCTCAAGCGGGCCGAGGCCCTTTTGCCCGAGGGGGGGCGGCTGGAGGCCCTTCTGGAGAGGCTCGAGGCCGAGCGCCTGGCCCTGGAGGCGGAGCGGGAGCGCCTGAGGCGGGAGCTTTCCCAGGTGGAGAGGCTTAGGGAGGCCCTGGCCGAGCGGGAGGCCCGTTTTGAGGAGGAGCGGGCGGAAAGGCTTAAGGCCCTCGAGGAGGAGGTGCGGGCCGAGCTCCTCAAGGTGGAGGCCGAGCTCAAGGCCCTCAAGGAGAAGGCCAGGAACGAGGGCAAGCGGGACGCCCTCCGGGAGCTCATGGCCCTCCGGGAGCGCTACGCCAAGAAGGCCCCGCCGCCCCCGCCTCCGCCGGGCCTCGCCCCCGGGGTCTTGGTGGAGGTGCCGTCCTTGGGCAAACGGGGCCGGGTGGTGGAGCTCAGGGGGGAGGAGGTCCTGGTCCAGGTGGGCCCCCTGAAGATGAGCCTCAAGCCCCAGGAGGTGAAGCCCCTTCCCGAGGCCGAACCGGGCAAGCCCCTCCTCGCCAAGCCCCGGCGGGAGGTGAAGGAGGTGGACCTCCGGGGCCTCACGGTGGCCGAGGCCCTCCTGGAGGTGGACCAGGCCCTGGAGGAGGCGCGGGCCCTGGGCCTTTCCACCCTCCGCCTCCTCCACGGCAAGGGGACGGGGGCCCTAAGGCAAGCCATCCGCGAGGCCCTCCGCCGGGACAAGCGGGTGGAAAGCTTCGCCGATGCCCCGCCCGGCGAGGGGGGGCACGGGGTCACCGTGGTGGCGCTTCGGCCTTGAGGGCCTTGACCACCTCCTCTGGCTCGTCCACGAGGTGGAAAAGCTGGAGGTCCTCTGGCCCCACCGCCTTTTGGTCCCGGAGGAAGGCGAGCCAGCGGACGAGCCCTTCCCAGTAGCCCCGGTCCATAAGGAAGACGGGGAAGCGGTGGACCTTTTCCGTTTGGATGAGGACCAGCACCTCGGAGAGCTCGTCCAGGGTGCCGAACCCCCCGGGCAGGAAGACGAAGCCCACGGCGTAGCGGACGAAGAGGACCTTGCGCACGAAGAAGTAGCGCAAGGAGAGGGCGTGGGTCTGGTAGGAGTTGGGCTTTTGCTCGTGGGGGAGTTCTATATTCAGGCCCACGCTCACCCCGCCTGCCTCGTAGGCTCCCCGGTTCACCGCCTCCATCACCCCAGGCCCGCCCCCCGTCACCACCCCGAAGCCCGCCCGGGCCAGGGCCTGCCCCAGGCGATAGCCCAGGGCATAGGCAGGGTGGCCCTCGCCGAAGCGGGCGGAGCCGAAAACGGAGACCAGGGGCACCTCTATCTCCGAGAGGGTTTCAAACCCCTCCACGAACTCCGCCAGGATGCGGAAAAGCCGCCAGCTGTCCTCGTGGTGGAGCTGGTCTATGAGGGGCTTCTTGGGCATGCCTTAAGCTTACCCTCTCCCCGGGGAGCCTAAAGCTCCTCCAGGCTCACCCGGCGCACGGCCTCCACCTTTTCCCCCAGGCGCTCGGCCAGGGCCCGGTAGGCCTCCGGGTCTCCGGTGACGAAGTGGAGGGTCCGGCCCTGGCCCTCCGGGTTGAGGAGCCCCTCGGCCTCGAGGGCCCTCGCCACCTCCCGGGCGGTGAGCTCGGCGGAGTCCAGGAGGGCCACCCCGGGGAGGACCGCGCCGATGGCCCCCTTGAGGAAGGGGTAGTGGGTGCACCCCAGGATCAGGGCCTCGAGGTCCTTGGGGGCGTCCTCGAGGTAGTGGCGGGCCACGAGGAGGGCCACGGGGTCGTCCCAAAGCCCCTCCTCCACCAGGGGGACGAAGAGGGGGCAGGCCTTGGCCCAGGCCAGGTCCACGTACCTGGGGTAGGCCCCGCTTTCCACCGTGGCCTGGGTGCCGATGAGGCCCACCTTCCGGAAGCCGCGGGCGGCCCTGGCGGCGGGCTCCACCACCCCGAAGACCGGCACGGAGAGGTCCTCGGCGAGGTCGGGCAGGGCGGCGGAACTCGCCGTGTTGCAGGCCACCACGATGGCCTTCACCCCCTGCCTCAGGAGAAAGCCCGCGATCTCCCAGGCAAAGCGGCGCACCATGGCGAGGGGCTTGCCGCCGTAGGGCACGCGGGCCGTGTCCCCGAAGTAGAGAAACTCCTCGCGGGGCAGGAGGCGGCGGAGGGCTTTGAGCACCGTGAGCCCCCCCACCCCGGAGTCAAAGACGCCGATGGGAGCCTTGGGGTCCTTCACGGGGCCCCATCCTACCTCTCTGGACGGAAAGGGGGGGTGCTATACTATCAGGGTTGCCCCGAAGGGGGCATCGGGGTAAAGGAGGTGCGCGCGTTGAGGCTGGTCACGTCTGAATCGGTTACCGAGGGGCACCCGGATAAGCTGGCCGACCGGATCTCCGACGCCATCCTGGACGCCCTCATCGCCCAGGACAAGAAGGCCCGGGTGGCGGCGGAGACCCTGGTGACCACCGGGCTCGTCTTCGTGGCCGGGGAGATCACCACCGAGGGGTACGTGGACATCCCCAACCTGGTGCGCAAGACGGTGCGGGAGGTGGGGTACACCCGGGCCAAGTACGGCTTTGACGCCGACACCTGCGCCGTCCTCACCGCCATAGACGAGCAGTCCCCCGACATCGCCGGCGGGGTCAACCTCTCCTACGAGTGGCGGGTCCTCAAGTCCACCGACCCCTTGGACCGGGTGGGGGCCGGGGACCAGGGGCTCATGTTCGGTTACGCCACCGACGAGACCCCGGAGCTCATGCCCCTCCCCATCACCCTGGCCCACCGCCTCACCATGCGCCTCGCCGAGGTGCGGAAGACGGGGCTTCTGCCTTACCTCCGGCCCGACGGCAAGGCCCAGGTCACCGTGGTCTACGAGGGGGATAAGCCCCTTTACGTCAAGACCGTGGTGGTCTCCGCCCAGCACTCCCCCGAGGTGGAGCAGGAGCAATTGCGGGAGGACCTGATCCGGGAGGTGGTGCGCCAGGCCATCCCCCCGGAGTACCTGAAGGACGGGGAGACGGAGTACCTCATCAACCCCTCGGGCCGCTTCATCCTGGGCGGGCCCCACGCGGACACGGGGCTTACGGGCCGGAAGATCATCGTGGACACCTATGGAGGGGCGGTGCCCCACGGGGGCGGCGCGTTCAGCGGCAAGGACCCCACCAAGGTGGACCGCTCCGCCAGCTACTACGCCCGCTACATGGCGAAGAACATCGTGGCGGCGGGGCTTGCGAGGAGGGCCCTCGTGGAGCTCGCCTACGCCATCGGCAAGGCCAGGCCCGTCTCGCTTAGGGTGGAGACCTTCGGCACCGGGGTCCTGCCCGACGAGAAGCTCACGGAGATCGCCAAGAAGGTCTTTGACCCGAGGCCCCTCGCCATCATTGAGGAGCTGGACCTCCTGCGGCCCATCTACACCCCCACCTCGGCCTACGGCCACTTCGGCCGCCAGGGCTTCCCCTGGGAGGAGACGGACCGGGTGGAGGCCCTTAGGCGGGAGGCGGGGCTTTAGTACCGCCTTGCGTCGGCGTGAGGGCCCCGGCCTTTGGCCGGGGCTTTCCTATTTGGGGGCTGCTTCCACCCGGTTTTTCCCCTTGCGCTTGGCCCGGTACATGGCCTCGTCCGCCCGGCGGAGGAGGGTGAGGGGAGTGTCGGTGGGGCGCGCCTCGGCCACGCCGAAGCTCGCCGTGATCCGCGCCACCGGGGGCACCGCCATGGCCTCCACCGCCTGCCGCAGGCGCTCCGCCAGGCGCAGGGCCTGGGGCAGGGGGTTTCCGGGAGGAGAAGGGCGAACTCCTCTCCGCCCAGGCGCACGGCGCGGTCGCTTCGCCGGATGTGGGCCTCGAGGCGTTGGGCGAGGGCCTGGAGCACCCGGTCCCCCACCTCGTGGCCGTGGGTGTCGTTCACCGCTTTAAAGCCGTCCAGGTCCAGGAGGATGAGGGAGAGAGGGCGGCCGTAGCGCTGCAGGCGGAAGAGCTCCCTTTCCAAAATGAGCTCTAGATAGCGGCGGTTCCTGAGCCCGGTGAGAAAGTCGGTGTAGGCGTCCAGTTGGGCCTCCATGTACCCTTCCTTCAGGCGCACCAGCAGGTAGAGGAGGCTCACGTAGGCCAGGTTCGCCCCGAGGAACTGGGCGAGGGCGTTGAGGTGGGCGGGCTGGAAGTGGCCGCGAAGCGCCCCCAGAACGGCCAGGAGGAAGAGGAGGAGGAGGTAGAGGCGGGCGAGGCTTAGGGCCCTCCGGGCGGGGAAGAAGAGGAAGGCGGAGAAGTAGACGAAGGGCACCCAGTAGGCTGCGGGGGAAAGGCCTAAGGGGTTGGGCTTGAGGAGGAGCTGGTAGGCGAGGCTTGCCAGGAGGTAGAGGGCGAGGAGGCCGTGGACCAGGGGGAGGAGCCAGGGGGCGGTGCCCGGCCGATAGTGGAGGAGGAGGCCCCCCAGGAGAAACCCCGTGGCGAGGATGGGGAGGAGGTGCCGGTCCACCGGGTCCAGCCCCACCTGGCTGGAGGCCCAGTAGGCGAGGGCGGTGAGGACACTTCCCAAGAGGAGAAGCCGGACGGCGAGGCGCCGCCTAGCGGGGATCAAGGGGTCCAGGACCTCGAGGGTAGGGCGCAGCCTTCCCCAAGCTTACCTTAGGGCCTCAGTCCTCGAGGTAGGTGTACCCCTGGAGCTCCCGGGCGTAGCGCTCCAGGAAGGCGCCCTTCTCCGCGGGGGAGAGGCGGCTTCGCCGCACCAGGCGCTCCACCCCGAGCATCAGTTCCCGGGCGGTGAAGCCCATCTTCTCTATCACCCGCTCCGCCGTCTCCCCCCCCACGAAGCGCTCTATGGCGAAGCCCTCCTCCTCCACACGCACGTGGGCCTCCCCCACCTGGCCGAAGAGGTTGTGGTTGCTCCCCAGGACGTCCTGGTACGCCCCCACCAGGAAGACCCCCAGGTAGTAGGGCTCCCCGGGGCGGACGGGGTGGACGGGCAGGGTCTGGCGCACGTCGTGGAGGTCAATGAAGCGGTCCATCTTGCCGTCCGAGTCGCAGGAGATGTCCACCAGGGTGGCCCTCCGGGTCGGGGGCTCCAGGAGGCGGGAGAGGGGCACCACGGGGAAGAGCTGGTGGATGGCCCAGGCGTCGGGGAGGCTCTGAAAGACGGAGAAGTTGCAGACCAGCTTGTCGGCGAGGAGCTTCTCCAGGTCTTCCAGCTCGTCGGGGACATAGGGGAGGTTCTGGGCGATGGCCTGGACCCGACGGGCGATGTGGTAGAAGATCTCCTCCGCCAGGGCCCGGTCCCGCAGGGAGACCAGGCCCAGGTCGTAGAGGGTCTGAAGGGTCTCCTTGTCGGCGAAGGCGTCGTGGTAGACCTCCTGGAAGTTCTTGGGGGAGAGGCTTTGCAGGCTCTCCCAGAGCTCCTTCACCAGGGGGTGGGCCTCGGGGGGCGGGGGGCTTGGCCGCGCCTCCCCGGGCGGGGCGATGACGTCAATGACCTGGAGGACCAGGACCTCGTGGTAGGCGGTGATGGCCCGCCCGCTCTCGGTGACCAGGATGGGGTGGGGCTCGCCCTGGGCCTCCACCACCTCCTTGGTGACGTAGACCAGGTTCTCGGCGTACTCGGAGAGGGTGTAGTTGGCCGAGGCGTAAAAGTTGGTCTTGGAGCCGTCGTAGTCCACGGCCAGGCCTCCGCCCAGGTTGAGGTATTGGAGAGGGGCCCCCAGTTTCCTGAGCTGCACGTAGGTCTGGGCCGCCTCCCGCACCGCCTGCTTCACCTTGCGGATATCGGTCACCTGGCTGCCGATGTGGGCGTGGAGCATGACCAGGGTGTCCAGAAGCCCTTCCTCCCGTAGGACCTCCACCGCCCGCACGATCTCCGGGGTGGTGAGGCCGAACTTGGCGTTTTCGCCCCCGGAGGCCTCCCACTGCCCCGCCCCCTTGGCCTTGAGCTTGTAGCGGATGCCCAAAAGGGGCTTCACGCCGAGTTCCTTGGAGAGGCGGAGGACCCGGGAAAGCTCGGCGAACTTTTCCAGGGTGATCACCACGTTGCGGCCGAGCTTCTTCCCCATGAGGGCGAGGCGGACGAAGTCGTCGTCCTTGAAGCCGTTGGTGGTGATGAGGGCCTCCTCGGAGAGGTCCTGGGCCAGGATGAGGGCGAGCTCGGGCTTGCTCCCCGCCTCGAGGCCGAGGTGGTAGGGCCTTCCCGCCCGGGCCACGGTCTCCAGGACCAGGCGGCGCTGGTTCACCTTCACCGGGTAGACCCCCCGGTAGGTGCCCTGGTAGCCGTACTTCGCCATGGCCTCCAGGAAGGCCTCGTTGAGGTCCCGGACCCGGGCCTCGAGGATCTGGGGAAAGCGGAGCACGAGGGGCAGGGGCCTACCCTCGTCCCTCAAGGCCTCCACGATCTCCAAGAGGGAGGCCGCGGGGCCCTTGGGGCCCAAGGGGGTGACCTCCAGATCCCCCTTCTCCCCAACCCGGAAGAAGCCCCCGCTCCAGTGGGGCACCAGGTAAAGCTCCTCCGCGTCCTTAAGGGTGAAGCGCTTGGCCACCTTCAACGCCCCTCAACCTCCTCCCCGAGTGTAGGCCCAGGAGGTGGGTTTGGGAAGACCCGCTCCGGGGCGAAGTAGGCGTACCCCTTCCCCGGGGGAGGCGCTCGGGGTCCAGGAGGTAGAGGAAGGGGCCCTCCTCCGCGTTCACCACGGCCAGGCCCCGCTCAAGGAGGAGGGGTTTCAGGGGCGCGGGGGCCTGGAAGGCGATGGGGACCGGGCCGAGCTCGTTCTGGACCGCCTCGAGGAGGGGGAGCCAGGCCTCGAGGGCCTCCGGGGAAAGGTCTTCGGGAAGGAGGAGGCGGAGGGCGCCCGCCTTGGGGCCGAAGAGGCGGAAGCGCCGAAGAAGCCGCCTAAGGACGCGCCTTTCCTCCCCCGTGGGGCGGAAGGTGAGGTGCTTGTGGCCCACCGCGCTGAAGCGGAACCCCTCGGGGGCGAGGGCCCGGAGGCGGCTTATCGTCCCCACGTCCCCCACCCGGTGCCACCAGGAGAGCTCCACCGTGGGGAAGGCCTTGCGGTAGGCCTTGAACCCCCCGGGGAAGCCCCGGTAGCCCCTGAGCCCCACCAGGATCTCGCTACCGGGCCTCAAGCCAGTGCTCCAGGAAGGCCAGCCCCACCCGGGCCATGAGGGGGGTGAGGGTGTGGCCCGCCCCCTCCTCCACGAACCGGGCCAGGCGGCCTTCGGGGTAGTGCGGCCTCAAGGCCTCCAAGGTCTTCTCCATCCGGGCCAGGGGGACGATGAGGTCCCGGCTGCCGTGAAGGTGGAGAAGGGGCACCCCGCCGTAAGCCTCCCCCCGGGTGGCGGGCGGGGCCTCGTAGAGGGCCAAGACCTCAGGGTCTTCCACCACCTGCCCCTGAGGAAGCTTCATGGGAAAGCCCGAGCCGATGAAGGCCAAAACCGCCTGGGGCCGGAAGCCCTCGGCAAGGAGGAGGTGGGCTACGAAGGCCCCCAGGCTCCCCCCGGCGAGGAAAAGGGGAAGGCCAAAGCGCCTTTGGGCCTCCTCCGCCACCCTCAGGGCCTCTTCTTTGAAGCCCAGGGCCACCCGGTAGACCTCCTCCACGTAGCGGGGGCTTTTGGCGGAGGGGGGAGGACCTTGGCGCTCCCCGTGCCTTGGGGCGTCAAAGGCGAGGAGGAGGAAGCCCCTTTCCGCGTAGCCGGGAAGGAGGGTAAGGATGTGCTCCTTGGACCCCTTGAGCCCGTGGAGGACCAAAAGGAGGGCCTTGGGGTCCTCGGAGACCTGGACCAAAACGGGAAGGCCCGCAAGCTGAAGCCGCTCGGTCCGCGCCATCATGTGAAGAGGCTGGAAACCGACTCCCCCCTATGGATCCGCCAGATGGCCTCGGCGAAGAGGGGGGCCACGGTGAGGGTCTTGAGCTTGGGGCCGGCCTTGGGGGGGCAGGTGTCGGTGGCGGCCACCTCCTTGACCGGGCTATTGGCGATCCGCTCCAGGGCGGGGCCCACGTAGACCCCGTGGGTGGCGGCGGCGTAGACCTCCTTGGCCCCTGCCTGCATCAGGGCCTCCACCGCCTCCACCAGGCTCCCCGCTGTGGAGATCTCGTCGTCCACGATGAGGGCGGTCTTCCCTTCCACCTCCCCCACCAGCATCCGGACCCGGACCTCTGTGTCCGACACCCTTTCCTTATCAATGAAAGCCAGGGGGAGGCCGAGCCTTCGGGCCAAGGAGCTTGCCCGCTTGAGGTCCCCAGCATCCGGGGCCACCACCACGGCGTTTTCCAGGTCCACCCGGGTGGCGAAGTAGTTGGCGATCACCGGCTCGGCGGAGAGGTGGTCCACGGGGATCTTGAAGAAGCCGTGGACCTGGGGGGAGTGGAGGGTCATGGTGAGGACCCGGTCGGCCCCCGCCGTCTGCAGGAGATCGGCGATGAGCCTTGCGGTGATGGAGATCCTGGGGGCGTCCTTTTTGTCGCTTCGGGCATAGGAGAAGTAGGGGATAACGGCGGTGACCCGGGCGGCGCTGGCCCCCTTGGCGGCGTCGATCATCATGAGGAGCTCCATCAGGTGGTCCTGCACCGGCGGGGTGAAGGACTGGACGATGAAGACGTCCCCTTCCCTTAGGCTTTCCTCAAAGCGCACGAAGAGGTTATCGTTGGCGAAGCGTTGTGTGGTGCTCTTGCCCAGGGGGAGGCCCAGGGCCTCGGCGATGGCCTGGGCCAGAGGTCGGTTGGACTGGCCGGAGAAGATCAGGAGGGGGCGGTTCATGCCGTCCCCCAAGATACCACGCCCCCCTAAAGCGGGGTAATGGCTTCCTGCAGGGAGGTGGTGGCTTCGGGGCCCGTGGGATGGAGGTAGACGTCCACCTCGGTGCGCACGCCAAAGTCTGGCAGGTACACCCCGGGCTCCACGGTGAAGGCGAGGCCCGGCACCAGGGGGCGGAAGTCGTGGGTTTCCAGGTCGTCCAGGTGGGGCCCAGCGCCGTGGACCTCCTCCCCCAGGTTGTGCCCGGTGCGGTGGCGGATGTAGGGGCCGTAGCCCGCCTCTTCCAGCACTTGGCGGGCCACCCGGTCCACCTCAAAGCCCTTAGGGTGGCGGCCTTCCCGGTAGGCCTTGGCCACGAAGGCGATGGCCTTATCCCGCGCCCGGGCTACCGCTTGGAAGGCCTGGTGGGCCGCCTCCGGGGGCCTTTTCCCCGCCATCCAGGTGAGGTCGGCGTAGACCCCCCCAGGTACTTTGGCCCACAGGTCCAGAAGGACCACCGCCCCTTCCTCCAGGCGGGCCTCGGAGGGTTCGTGGTGGGGGTTGGCGGCGTTTTTCCCGAAGGCCACCATGGGGGGGTGGTCAAAGATGAGCCCTTCCGCCTCCAGGGCCCGGACGAGCACGCTTTGGACCTCCCGCTCACTGGCCTCCGGGTTTTGGCGCAGGAAGTCCAGGGCCAGATCCTTGGCCCGGGCGAGGCCGGCCGCCGCCCGCCGGTGGCTTTGCAGCCTTTCTTCGTCCCAGGTCTGGAAGAGGAGGAGGAGGGGCCAGGAGGAGGCGAGCTCGAGGCCCATCCCCCGGAGGAGGTCCAGGGTTCCCCCGTCCACCCGGGAGAGGTAGGGAATCTGCCCCCCCGGGACGTACTCCAGGGCGACGCGCCGCACTCCCCTAAGAAGGTGGGCGAGGCCCTCCAGGAAGCCCCTCCAGGTGTGGTAGGTCTTCCGGTTTCCGGGGAGGGGAGGGAAGAGGCTTTCCTCAATGGCGTGGCAGAGGAGGGTGGGCTCCCCTTCCTTGGGAATGAGGTAGGCGAAGCGGCGGGTGAGGTGGAGGTGGGCGAGGCCCAGGACCTCGAGGGCCAGGGGGTTGCTCCCGCCAAAGCTATAAAGAAGCCAGCCGTCCAGGCGTTCTTCCTTTAGGACCTCCTGCACCGCCCGTAGCTCCATGGGTCCATCCTACCTCTGGAAGCTCCCTCACCTTCTCCTACCCCTTCCGTGCTAGCCTTAGGGGTAAGGAGGTTCGGCATGGTGGAAACCCAAGAGGCGGTCATCCGGATCACCCCCCTGGCGGCGGAGAAGGCAAAGGAGATCCTTGCCCGCTACGGGAAGGAACACGCCGCCATCCGCGTCTACATCAAGTCCGGCGGCTGCTCGGGCTTCCAGTACGGCATGGCGGTGGACGAAAGGGAACTGGAGGGGGACACCTTCGTGGAGATGCACGGGGTGCGCCTGGTGGTGGACCGGATGTCCCTGCCCTACCTCGTGGGCTCGGAGATTGACTGGGTGGAAAGCCTCATGGGGGGCGGGTTCACGGTCCACAACCCCAACGCCGCCAGCACCTGCGGTTGCGGCCATTCCTTCCGCACCAAGGACCAGGAGGGGGCCCCCCGCACCTGCGGGCACTAAGGGACCTTCCTGATCCTAAAGGGGCTTGGCTTCAGACCCCTTTAGTTTTGGGCCGTGTTGACCTTCATCGGAAGGGTCGTATAATAACCTCGGCCACTGCGATAGTGCCACGAAAGGAGGCGGTATGAGGAACGTAGGTAAGCTGGCTGTACTCGGTATAACCGCTTTGGGCCTGGCCCTGGCGGGGCCTCAGGACAACAGCCTGGTGATCGGGGCTTCCCAGGAGCCCAGGGTCTTGGCGGGGGACTTCCTCAACGTCATTTCCAACCAGTCCATCAAGACCGAGATTGAGCAGTACCTCTTCGCTCCCCTGATCGGCTTCAACGCCGACAGCCAGAACTTCCCCGTTCTGGCCACCGAGGTGCCCACCCAGCAGAACGGGCGCCTGCGGGTCCGGGACATCGGCGGGGGCAAGAAGCGCCTGGAGATGGACATCACCATCCGCCCAGACGCCCGCTGGTCCGACGGCAAGCCCATCACCACCGAGGACGTGGCCTTCTACTACGAGGTGGGCAAGGCCAAGGGCATGCCGGTCCTTAACCCCGACTACTGGGAGCGGGTCCAGCTCCGGGTACGGGATGCCCGCAACTTCACCGTGATCTTTGAACCCGCCTACTACTACGACACCTACGGCTCCCCCATCGGCTACGCCCCCAAGCACATCATGGGCCCCGAGTGGGAGAAGGTGAAGGCGGCGGCCCGGAACCTGGATCCCGACAAGGACGCGGAGAAGCTCAATGAGCTCTACCGCAACTTCTTCCTCAAGTTCTCTACCCCCAGGCGCTGAACCGCGGGGCCATGGTCTACTCGGGGGCCTTTAAGCTCAGGCGCTGGGTGCCGGGGAACTCCATCGAGATGGAGCGGAACCCCAACTTCCCCATCAAGCCCGAGGGTGGGGAGAGCAAGTACGTGCAGAAGGTGGTCTACCGCTTCATCCAGAACACCAACTCCCTCCTCGTGGCGGTGATCGGCGGCTCCATTGACGCCACCTCCAGCGTCTCCCTCACCTTTGACCAGGGCCGCTCGCCCCAGCTGGTGCGGCGCGCCCCCGGTCGCTTTGACATCTGGTTCGTCCCCGGCGCCATCTGGGAGCACATTGACATCAACAAGTTTGAGAACTGCCAGGCGGTGCGTGACCTGGGCCTGAACGACAAGCGCACCCGTCAGGCCCTCCTGCACGCCATGAACCGCGAGGGCTTGGTCAAGGCCTTCTTTGACGGCCTCCAGCCCGTGGCCCACACCTGGATCGCCCCCGTCAACCCCCTCTTCAACCCCAACGTCAGGAAGTACGAGTTTAACCTGAAGAAGGCCGAGGCCCTCCTGGCGGAGATGGGCTGGAGGAAGGGCCCGGACGGCATCCTCCAGCGCACCGTGGGCGGGCGCACCGTGCGCTTTGAGATTGAGTACGTCACCACCGCCGGCAACGCCCTCCGCGAGCGCACCCAGCAGTTCTTCGCCGAGGACCTGAAGAAGATCGGCATCGCCGTCAAGATCAATAACGCCCCCAGCGCCGTGGTCTTCGCCGACGACTACATCCAGCGCGCCTCCGAGTGCAAGTGGACGGGGATGTTTATGTTCGCCTGGGTCTCCAACCTGCAGGAGGACGGCTCCCTCTTCCAGTACAAGAACCTGAACACCGGGGCCATCATGGTGCCCACCAAGGAGAACAACTACCAGGGCCAGAACATTGGTGGCTGGCGGAACGACGAGTTTGACCGCCTTACCAGCCAGGCGGTCCTGGAGTTTGACGAGAACCGCAGGAAGCAGCTCTTCGCCCGGGCGCAGGAGATCTGGGCCGAGGAGCTCCCGGCGCTTCCCCTCTACTTCCGCGCCAACCCCTACGTGGTGCGCAAGGGCCTGGTCAACTACGTGGCCAGCGCCTACGCGGGCGGCTACGGTTACCCCGGCTGGAACGCTTGGGAGATCGGCTGGGAAAGCCGCGGGGCCGTGAAGAAGTGGGACCAGGCGAAGTACGCCCTTTCCACCAGGTAACCCGGGTGGTATAGTGAGGCCCGCTGGGTTTTCCCAGCGGGCTTTTTAATGGCATAAACGGGAGGTACAAGGGTGTTCGCCTACACGGTGCGCAGGCTTTTGCAGATGATCCCCCTGCTCTTCGCGGCCAGCGTGGTCATCTATGCCCTTCTGGCCCTGCAGCCGGGGGATCCTTTGGACGAGCTCAGGCGGCAGAACCCCCGCATCACCGCCGAGCAGTTTGAGGCCTTGAAGCGGGCCTACGGCCTGGACCAGCCCCTCCACATCCGCTACTTCAAGTGGCTTTCCCGGGCGGTCCAGGGGGACTTGGGCTATAGCCGCACCTACGGGATCCCCGCGGCGGAGTACATCTTCGTGCAACGCCTGCCCAAGACCCTCCTCCTTTCGGGCCTGGCCCTTACCCTGGCCCTTGTGGTGGCCATCCCCGTGGGGGTCTTCTCCGCCGTGCGGCAGTACTCCCTGGCCGACTACGCCATCACCTTCCTCTCCTTCGTGGGCTTCTCCATGCCGGTCTTCTTCCTGGGCATCCTCCTCCTCTACCTCTTCGCCATCTGGCTTCCCGACCACATCCCGGGTTTCCCCCGCTTCCCCACAGGGGGGGTTCCCGGGGTGCTCTGGGAGGACGTGCGCTCGGGGGCGGTGAGCCTCTGGGCGTTCCTGGGCCAGTGGGCCTGGCACCTTATCCTGCCGGTGCTGGCCCTTTCCTCCTTGCAGATGGCGGAGTGGACCCGGTTCATGCGGGCCTCTCTCCTGGAGGTCCTCTCCCAGGACTACATCCGTACCGCCCGGGCCAAGGGGCTCGCCGAGCGGGTGGTGCTCTACAAGCACGCCCTGCGCAACGCCCTCATCCCCATCGTGACCCTGGTGGGCCTCGCCATCCCCGGTGTCTTGGGCGGGGCCACCATCACCGAAACCATCTTCAGCTACCCCGGGATGGGCCGGGCCATCTTTGACGCCTTGGTGGAGAAGGACTACAACGTGGCCATGGCCGCCCTGGCCTTCTTGGCCCTGATGACGGCCCTCTTCAACCTCCTGGCGGACCTGGCCTACGCGGTGGTGGATCCCCGGATCCGTTACAGCTAGAGGTGTCTTATGGCGACCGCATCCCCTAAGCCCCGGACCTTCTTCAGCCTCTTCTGGCGCCGTCTCCGGCGGCACAAGATGGCCATGGCGAGCCTTGTGGTCATCGTTCTCCTCGTCCTCATGGCCCTGTTTGCTCCATGGATCGCCCCCTACGACCCCACGGCCCAGCCCACGGGCGAGGACGTGGGGGCCTACTACTTCCTGCCCCCTTCCCCCGAGCACCCCCTGGGCACGGACGACCTGGGGCGGGACGTGCTTTCCCGCATCATCTATGGCTCCCGCATCTCCTTGCTGGTGGGCTTTGCCGTGGCCTTTTCCAGCGTGATTCTGGGGACCATCATGGGGACACTGGCGGGGTACTTCTCCGGGCGCCCCTTGAGATTTTACCTGGGCCCCTTGCGCCGGGAGCGGGAGGGGTTTTACCCTTGGAGCTTCGCCCTGTGGCGGGTGTTTTCCTGGTTCCTCTACTACGGGGTGCTCTACCTGGCCCTTTCCATCGCCTGGGCCCTGGCCAAGGATGGGATCCAGGCGGGAAGCCCGGGGAGCTACCTGGGGTTTGGCCTGACCCTGGCCCTGGTGCTTTGGGCCGCTTGGTTTGGGCTTAAGGGGGAGATCCGCCTGGACCTGGACGTGGCCATTAGCCGCCTCATTGACTTCATGCTTACCATCCCCACCCTCCCCCTCCTCTTGGTGCTTTCCGCCCTCCTGCGGGACCCCGAGGTGG
This sequence comes from Thermus parvatiensis, assembly GCF_001535545.1. GTDB lineage: Bacteria > Deinococcota > Deinococci > Deinococcales > Thermaceae > Thermus > Thermus parvatiensis. Next base: position 453,554 of record NZ_CP014141.1, read on the forward strand.
CGGTGGGGCGTTGGGCCCAGGGGGTGTTTGGGGATGCCGCCAGCGTGTTCATCATCATCACTATCCTCGTGTTCTTCGGCTGGCTGGGGACGGCAAGGCTCGTGCGGGGGAGCATCCTCTCCCTTAGGGAGATGGACTACGCCACCGCCGCCCAGGCCCTGGGGGCCACGGACGCCCGCATCATGTTCCGCCACCTGGTGCCCAACACCATGGCCCCCCTCATCGTGCAGGCCACCCTGCAGATCGGCGGGGCCATCCTCACCGAGGCTGCCCTTTCCTTCCTGGGCTTTGGCATCCAGCCCCCGGTGGCCACCTGGGGGAACATGCTCACCAACGCCCAGGAGTACATCTTCACCGCCCCGTGGCTCGCCCTGCCGCCGGGCTTCATGATCTTCATCACGGTTCTGGCCTTCAACTACCTGGGGGACGGGCTTAGGGACGCCTTGGACCCAAGGAGCCGCCTTTAAGGCCACTCCTGTGCGGGCTTAAGCCCGCACAGGAGTTTTGGCTAGGGGCTTAGGGGCTGAGCTTCTCCTCCGGGTAGGCGGCCTCCACGAAGTAGAGGCCGTGGGCCGGGGCGGTGGGGCCCGCCAGGCGGCGGTCGGCGGTCTTCAGGATGGCCTCGAGGCTCTCCGGAGGGCGTTTTCCGAGCCCTACCTCCAGCAGGGTGCCCACCATGCCCCGGACCTGCCCCCGCAGAAAGCTCGTGCCCCGGAAGTAGAGGCGAACCTCGAGGCCCGCTTCCCCCTCCGTCACCTGGAGTTGGGCCTCGAGGAGCTCCCGCTCCCCCGGCCGGGTTTCCTCCCTGGCGAAGCCCAGAAAGTTGTGCCGCCCTGGGAGGAGGGAAAGGGCCTTTTCCATGGCCTCCAGGTCCAGGGGGCGCCGCACCCAAAGGGCCCGGTGGCGGAGGAGGGGGGAGGGGTGGGGCCTTACGAGGATCCGGTAGCGGTAGGCCCGCCACAGGGCGTCCTTGCGGGCGTGGAAGTCGGGGGCCACCTCCCGGGCGGCCACTACCTTGAGGTCCTCGGGGAGGAGGCGGTTGAGGGCCTCGGGGACCTTCTCCACGGGGATGGCGCTTTCCACGTCCACATGGAAGGGCATGGCCAGGGCGTGCACCCCGGCGTCCGTGCGCCCCGCGGCCACCGCCTTGGGCAAGGCCCCGATCCCAGGCAGGGCCCTTTCTAGTTCCCCCTGGACCGTGCGCAAACCCCTCCCCTGCCGCTGCAACCCGGCGAATAGGGTGCCGTCGTACTCGCAAAGGAGGAGCAGGCGCCGCACGCCCTCAGGCCTCCTGCCGGACCGGGGCAGGGGGGGTACCCTCCAGGGCCACCCCTTCCCCCACCACCTCTAGCCCTACCCGGTCCCCCACCTTGAAGGGGCAGGTGGGGCCTTCCTGCACCAGGACCTCCCGCTCGGGCTGGACCCCGTGGAGGCGCACCCGGTAGGTGAGGTCGTGCCCCTTGAACTCCCGGGCCACCACCTCCCCCTGGGGGCCCTGCCCCGGGGGGGTGAGGCGCAGGGCCTCGGGGCGGAGGGAGAGGAGGAGGGGTCCCTCCCTGGCTTCCGCCAGGGGCACGCGGCCCAGGCAGGTCTCGGCGTACCTCCCCCGGCCCTCCCCGGGGAGGAGGTTGGTCCGGCCCAGGAACTGGGCCACGAAGGGGGTCTTGGGGCGGAGGTAGACCTCCTCCGGGGTTCCGACCTGAAGAATCTCCCCGCCCCGCATCACCCCGAGGCGGTCGGCGAAGGAGAGGGCCTCCTCCTGGTCGTGGGTGACGAGGAGGGCGGCGGTGCCCGTCTCCTTGAGCACCTTGCGCACCTCCTCCCGGGTGGCGGCCCTAAGCCCCGCGTCCAGGCTGGAGAAGGGCTCGTCCAGGAGGACGAGCTTGGGCCCGGGGGCCAGGGCCCGGGCCAGGGCGACGCGCTGCTGCTGCCCCCCGAGAGCTCCCCAGGCCTCCGGTCCTGGAAGAGGGTCATGCCCACGCGCTCCAGGGCCTTTCGCGCCCGCGCCAGGCGGTCCTTGCCCTTAAGGCCAAAGGCCACGTTGCCCAAGGCGGTGAGGTGGGGGAAGAGGGCGTAGTCCTGGAAGACGAAGCCGATGCCCCGCTTTTCCGGGGGGAGGGCGGTGATGTCCCGCCCCTCCAGGAAGACCCGGCCTGCGTCGGGGGCCTCGAGGCCCGCCACCACCCGCAAGAGGGTGGTCTTGCCGCAGCCCGAGGGGCCCAGAAGGGCCAGGATCTCCCCCGGGTAGAGGGCGAGGTCCACGCCCCGGAGAACCTCCAGCTCTCCGAAGCGCTTGCGGATGCCCTTGAGCTCTAGAAGCGGCGCTCGTTCCACAGCAGCACCCCCACGAAGGCCGCGGAAAGCCCCACGATGAGAAGGGCAAAGGGGGCGGCCTCCGCGAACATGGCTTCCTGAGTGTAGCCGAAAACCCGGGTGGCCAGGGTGCTGAACCCCGTGGGGGCCAGGAGGAGGGTGATGGGAAGCTCCTTCATGGCCCCGATGAAGGCCAGGCTGCCTCCGGCGACAGCGCCCCGCCAAAGCAGGGGGAAGGTGACCCGGAAAAAGGCCCGGGTGGGGGTGTCCCCCAGGGTGCGGGCCGCCTCCTCCAGCCTGGGAGGCACCTGGGCCAGGGCGCTCCGCACGGGGCCAAGGCTCTCCGCGAGGAAGTGGAGGGCGAGGGCGAGGACCAGGAGGGCCAGGGTGCCGTAGAGGAAGGGGAGGGTCCTTAGGCTGAAGAAGATCCAGGCGAGGGCGTAGGCCAGGGGTGGGATGGCGTAGGCCAGGTAGGCGAGCCTTTCCAGGGTGCGGGAGGCGGCGGAGGGGTAGCGGGAGGCCAGGTAGGCGATGGGCAGAGCCATGCCCACGCTCAAGAAGGCCACGGGGAGCGCCACGAGGAGGGCGTGGCCCAAGGCCTCCGCGAGGCCGCTCGTGGCGGAGGCGGGGAAGCGGCGGGCCAGGTGGAGGAGGGCGTAGAGGGGGAAGGCCACCGTGAGGAGGAAGGGGAGGAGGAGGAAGAGGTGGGCCAGGGGGGCCACGGGCCCGAGGCGGGTGGGGGGCGAGGCCCGGGCTGCCCCCCGGCCGCTTCGGCCCAGGTTCAGGCGGCGGAGGAGGACGGCCTCCAGGAGGAGGAGGCTTCCCGTGAGCAGAAGGAGGAAGAGGGCAAGCCAGGCGGCGTAGACCCGGTCAAAGGCGGCGCTGTACTGGAGGTAGATGGCGTAGGAGAAGGTCTCGTAGCGGAGGAGGCTCACGGTGCCGAAGTCGCCGAGGACGTGGAGGGCGATCACCAGGTAGCCCGAGAGGAAGGCGGGGAGGAGCTGGGGCAGGGTCACCCGGAGGAAGACCCGCCACGGGGGGTGGCCCAGGGTGCGGGCCGCCTCCTCCACCGAGGGGTCCACCCCCAGGAAGGCGGCGCGGAGGGCGAGGAAGAGGTAGGGGTAGGTGGTGAGGCCCAGGACCAGGAGGGCCCCCCAGTACCCTTCTGGCCGGGGTAGGGGCAGGAGCCCTCCGGGCCCCGTGGCCGAAAGGAGGACGTAGGCCCCCACGTACCCCGGGACGGCGAGGGGGAGGGTGAGGAGGGTGGCCCAGAGGCGCTTGCCCTTAAGGTCCGTGCGGGTGGTGAGGTAGGCGGCGGGGAGGGCTACGAGGGTGGCAAGGCCCAGGACCCCGACGGCGAGGCCCAGGGTGTTGCGGAGGAGCTCCAGGTTCTTGGGCCTGAGGAGGATCTCCCGCAGGACCAAAGGGTCGGCCTCGAGGGCCCGCACCCCCAGGTAGGCCACGGGGAGGAGGACCCCGCCCCCGGTGAGGAGGGCGGGTAGGAGAAAGGGAAGTAGGCCGGGAAGGGTGGCGCGCCGAAAGAGGGTCATGGCCGTTTGGGAAAGGGGCGGGGTTTCCCCGCCCCTTGGCCCGCTAGAGGACCCCGGTCTCCCTCAGAAGCCTCAGGGCCCGGTCCAGGGGAAGCTTCTCAAAGTCCAGCTTGGGGCTTTTCGCCAGGGCCTCCTCCAGGGGGAGGAGGTTGGGGTCCAGCACCACCCCCTTCACCAGGGGGTACTCCCCGATGTTGCCCACGAAGTACTGCTGGGCCTGAGGGGAGAGGAGGAAGGTGAGGAAGCGGGTGGCGGCGGCGAGGTTCTTGCTGGTCTTGAGGATGCCCGCTCCCGTCACCAGGGCCAGGTTGCCCGCGTCCCCGTCCCGGAAGTGGTGCATCCCCAGGCGGTACCCCGCCCGGCGGAAGCGGACCACGTAGTAGTGGTTGGTGGAGCCCAGGTCCACCTCCCCGGCCCGGATGGCGTCCAGCATGGCGGGGTTGGAGGGGTAGGCCTTGGGGGAAAGGGCCTTCATGGCGAGAAGCCACTCCCGGGTCTTTTCCTCCCCGTGGAGGGCGATCATCCCCGCCACCATGTCCTGGAAGCTGGAGTAGGTGGGGGTCCAGCCCACCCGGCCCACGAGCCCCTTTTCCCGGGCGAAGCGGGGGAGGTCCAGGAGGCTTTCCGGGAGCTCCTCCGCCTTGATCCGGTTCGGGTTGTAGGCCAGGACCCTGAGGCGCATGGTCACGGGGACCCAGGTCTTGGAGGCGGGCACGAAGGCGACGGGCTTCTTTAGGAGCGTATCCCCCAAGGGGCGGAGAAGTCCCTTGGCGGACGCCTGGCCTAAGGCCCCGGCGGTGTTGGCCCAGAAGATGTCCGCTGGCGAACGGGCTCCTTCCTCCTGGAGGGCGGCAAGGATCTGGGCGTCATTGCCGTAGCGGACCTGGACCCGGATACCGGTCTCCGCCTCAAACTGCTTAACCAGGGGTTCCACCAAGCTCTGTCCCCGCCCGGAGTAGATGGTGAGCGTGGGGCTTTGGGCAAGGGCGCCTAGGGTCGCGAAGGCCGCGAGGGTCAGAAAGAAGCGCTTCATCATTGGTACCTCCGTTCTCCATGGGAGGGGCCCCTCCCGGAGAGGAGGGTATCCCGGGGGGGAGAAAATGTCAAGTATTCCGGTCGGATTTATCGGTTTTAGAAATGATAACCGTTCGCAACCAGGGGAAGACGCCCGTGAGGTCCCTAGGCGGGGGCGGGGCCTCTTCCCCTGCGGTGTGGACCAGGGGGACCGGGTTCAGGGTGTGGTGGGGGTGCCAGGGCTCCTCGGCGTTGCCGTGGTCCGAGGCCAGGAGGAGGACGCCGCCTTCGGCAAGGAAACCCTGGAGGAAAAGGGTGAGCTCTCGGAAGCGCGCCCCCAAGGTTTCCGGGGCCCGGTGGGCGGCGAGGTCCAAGGCCCAGTACTCCAGGACCACCAGGTCAAAGGCCCGGGCCAAGGCCGCTGCCTTGGCCCCCGCCCCGTAGGGGTCCTCCCAGAAGCCGGGGGGAAGGGCCAGGGGGTGGCCCAGGGGAAGGAGGGGAAGGCCCGCGAGGCGGGCCGCCTGGGCGAAGGCGGAGAGGAGGAGCCTTTTTCCTTCCGTGGCCCGCCTCAGGTACTCCGGACGGTAGCCGTTGGCGTGGAGGACCTTTAGACCCTTTTCCATGGCCCAGGCGTAGAGGCTTCGCTGGAGAAAGGGCCTGAGCCTGGGGCTCGGAAAGGGGCCCTGGTGGTGGCCGAGGACCTTGGCGGCGTTTTCTCCGGTGAGGAGGGTGGTTTGCCCCGTGCCCGACTGGGGGAGCCCCTCCACCCCCAGGGTGGCGTCCAGGGACATTGGGGCGAGCTCCAGGAGAAAGGGGAAGAGGTCCTCTAAGGCTCCTCCCAGGCCCAGGCCGTCCACGAAGAGGAAGAGCACCTTTCCATCCTAAGGGGGGGCATTTGTCCTGGAGGGTGAGGGCTATCCTGAGCTTGGGAGGTGATGGGATATGGGAAGCTACAACCCGCTGGTCTTCGTTTTAGGCCTGGTCACGGCGGCCGGGGTCTCGGGGGTGGCCTACTTGCTCGCCGTGGCCCGGGGTGGGGACGAGAAGGCCCTGGGCCGGCTTTACGGTCCTCTCTTCTTCACCCTTGGGGTCTTTGCCCTTGGGGCGGTGGCCCAGCTCTACTGGACCAACTGGGCGGGCCGTCCGATGCCCCAGTACACCGAGCTTTTCGGGGTGGCCACGGGGCTTTTCGCCTTCATGATGGTCCTCGCCGGCTTTTACCTCTACCAGGGCCTGGAGCTTAAGGCCCTGGCCTGGCCCTCCGCCTTCCTGGGGCTTTACCTCCTCCAGGGAGCGCGGGCGGTGTTGGACTTCGGCCTCACCCGCAACCCTCCCCTCACCGCCCTCATGTGGGGGGCGGCGGGCCTCGCCAGCATCGGGATCCTCTTCTACGCCTATAGCCGCCCCGAGGCCCGGCGCACCTGGGCCTACCTCGGGGCTTTGGTCCTGGCCCTGATGGCCCTGGGGGCCTTCCTCACCGGCTTTATGGCCTACTACGGCCACATCGCCAGCGCCGTGGGGGGCGGGGGCTAAGGGGCCCAAGGGTTTGTGTCCCCATGCCCAAAGCGCTTCCGGGCATGGGGTAGCCTTTTGAGGAAGGGAGGTGCTATGCCGGTCCGGAAGGCGAAGGCGGTATGGGAAGGCGGGCTTAGGCAGGGAAAGGGGGTTATGGAGCTAGAAAGCCAGGCCTTCCAGGGGCCTTACTCCTACCCCTCCCGCTTTGAGGAGGGGGAGGGGACGAACCCCGAGGAGCTCATCGCCGCGGCCCACGCGGGGTGCTTCTCCATGGCCCTGGCGGCCAGCCTGGAGCGGGAGGGCTTTCCCCCGAAGCGGGTCTCCACCGAGGCCCGGGTGCACCTGGAGATGGTGGAGGGCAAGCCCACCATTACCCGGATTGAGCTTCTGACCGAGGCGGAGGTACCGGGGATCTCCCCGGAGAAGTTTCTGGAGATCGCCGAGGCCGCCAAGGAAGGCTGCCCCGTGTCCCGGGCCTTGGCGGGGGTGAAGGAGATCGCCCTTCAGGCCCGCCTGGTTTAGGGACTACTCCCCCTTCCAGAGGAGGCGGCCACAGGAGGGGCAGCGCACCAGCTGCCCCTGCACCACTTTCTGGGCCACGTGGGTGGGCAGGACCACGTTGCACCCCTCGCAGCGGAAGACCTGGCCCTGGACCGCCATCCGGGCCACCCCGGTGCCCCGGCGGGCCCTGCGGATGGCCTCGTACTCCTTGAGGATCTGGGCGGGGATCGCCGCCGCCATGGCGGTCCGCTCCTCCACCTTGGCGGCGATGGCGGCCTCCAGCTCTTCCACCCGGGCCCGGTTGGCCTCGAGGAGCTCCTGGAGCCTGGGCTTGAGGGCGGCGAGCTCCTCCTCCACCTGGGCGATCTCCGCCTCCAGGTTCTCCATGGCCTCCATGATGGGGGTGGAAAGCTCTAGGAGTTCCCGGATCCGGTCCTTGATCTGCTGGATGCGGTTCTCGTACTGGGTCTGCTCCTTGGCGCTTTGGGCCCGCTTTTGCTCCTCCTCCGCCTGCTTCTCCTTGGCGCTTAGGTCCTCGATGTCCAGGCTGTGGCGGTTGTACTCCCGCTCCAGCTCCGCCCGCCGCTCCAGGAGGTTCGTGAGCCTTTCCTCCAGGGCCTCCACCTGGCCGTGGAGGGCCACGAGCTCCTCGGGCAGGCTCTCCGCCTCGGCCCGAAGCCGGTCGATTTCCAGATCCTTTTCCTGGAGCGCGTATAGCGCCTTCAGTGCCTCCGCCCCGTTCACGCTTCCCATTCTAACCCCGTGAGGAAGGGGTTCGTCCGGGCCTCGAGGCCCAGGGTGGTCCCGGGCCCGTGCCCCGGGTAGACCCGGGTTTCCGGGGGGAGGGAAAGAAGCCTCTTGAGGGAGGCAAAAAGCGCTTTGGGGTCGGCCCCGGGAAGGTCGTAGCGGCCGATGCTTCCCCGGAAGAGGAGGTCCCCGGAGAAGACCTGTCCCCCTTCGGGGTCGTAGAAGGCCACGTGGCCGGGGCTGTGGCCGGGGAGGTGGAGGACCTGGAAGCCAAAAAGGGTCATGCCTTCCTCCAGGGGCTCCACGGGCAAAGGGGGCTTGGGGACGGCGAAGCCCCAGGCCCGGGCGGCGAGGTCCGCCCCCTCGTACAGGGGGAGGTCCAGGGGGTGGAGGTAAACGGGGAGGTCCAGGGCCTCCACCAGAGGGGCCACGGCCCCCACGTGGTCAAAGTGGGCGTGGGTGAGGAGGATGGCCTTGGGGGTGAGGCCCGTTTCCCGGAAAAGCCGGAAGAGCTTTTCCGGCTCGTCCCCCGGGTCAATGAGGACTGGGCCCTCCCCCGTCTCCACCAGGTAGGCGTTTTCCTGGAGGGGGCCAAGGGTGACGGGATAGACCCTCATGGCTCGGTGGGCAGGCCCTCCTGGAGCCACTCGTGCATGGAGCCGAGGTAGTTCCGGGCCCGGACCCCGAGGCTCCTTAAGACGAAGAAGGCCACGGCACTCCGCGCCCCGGAGTGGCAGTAGACCCCCACCTCCTCCCCCGGCCTAAGCCCGAGCCGCTCCAGAAGGCCTTCCGGGCTTAAAAAGAGTTCCAGGGGGACGTTTTTGCTCCCGGGAATCCGCCCGCCCCGGGGGCAGCAGGGGGGGTGGACCTTGCCCTGGTATTCCTCGGGGCTTCGCACGTCCAAAAGAAGGGGGTGGCGGGCGGCCTCGTCGGCGGTGAGGAGCCAGTCCCGCCGCAGCTTAGCCACCACCTCGGTGCGCTCGGGCCTGGGCTCCTCCTTCTCCGTGGCGTAGGGTTCCCAGCCCTCGGTCCAAAGCTGGACCTCGAGGCCGCCCAGGCCCAAAAAGAAGGCGGTGCGGCAAAGCCGGCTGGTGAGCCCCTCGTCGTAGAGGACCACGGGGCTTTTTAGGCCCAGGGTCTGGAAGAGCTCGGTGAGCCCCGCCTCCAGGGCCTTGAGTTCCTCCTCCTCCCGCAGGCGGAGCTTTGGGGCGGAAAGGTCCAGGTGCCGGGCCCCGGGAAGGTGGCCCGCCTCGTAGGCGGGGCGGGGGCGGGTGTCCACCAGGACCGCGTCCTCGGGAAGGTTCATGCCCCTGATTATAGAGGGCCCACGGGTAAGTTAATGGCCTCATATCAGGACTTTACCCACATCTCCGTTTCGTGGTAAATCTCCCCTTGCGGGCGCAGCCCGTATCTGGTACCGGGGGTGATCCATGGACATGCTCAAGGTGGCCGAGGCCAGGCTCCAGGAGTTCACGGGCCGTTTTGCGAGCGTTTTCCCCCGATAAGCGCCTCCACCGACGGTTTGAAGAGGTGGTGCGGGGCGCCTTGGCCGCAGGCTCAGCCCGGGTGAGCGAGATGGTGGCCTCGCTCCCTTCTCCCCTCCAGAACCGCTTCCACCAGGCCAAAGCCCTTTACCGCTTCCTGTCCAACCCACGGGTGGAGGCAGAAGCCCTCCTTGACCGGGTCTATCAGGAGAGCGCGACTGCCCTGGAGGGTGAGGAGGTTCTGGTCCTCCTGGACCTGAGCCCGGTGGCCAAGCCCTATGCCCGGGCCCTGGAGGGGATAGCCCGGGTGGGGAAGGATAGGCGGCCCGGGTACGAGCTCCTCACCGCCCTGGGGTTGGACCCCGCGGGGCGGCTGGCCCTGGGGTACGCCCACCTGGTGGCCTACGGGGAGAGGGGGTTTGCCAGCCTGCCCAAGGAGGTGGAGGGAGCCATTGAGGCGGCCCGGGAGCGATTGGGGGCGTGGGCAGGAGGCTGGTGTATGTGGCGGACCGGGGGTTTGACGACCGGAAGGTGTTTGGGCAGGTGCTGGCCCTGGGGGAGGAGTTCGTGGTGCGGGTCTACCGGGACCGGAAGCTTGGGGAGGGGGGTTCTCTGGCGAAGGTGGCTTCTTCCCTGGCCCTTCCCTGTGGGGAGGAGGTGGAGCTGAGGGTAGGGGGCAGGTACCAGCGGGTGCGGCTCCACTTCGGATGGAGGGAGGTGGAGGTGGAGGGGAGGCGGCTCCACCTGGTGGTCTGCCGGGTGCCAGCCCTGGGGCGGCGTGGGGAGTGGTGGCTACTGACCAGCTTGCCGGTGAGGGGGAGGGAGGAGGCGGCGCGGGTGGTGGAGGCGTACCGCAGGCGGTGGGAGGTGGAGCGGTTCTTCCGGCTTTTGAAGACGGGGCTGGGGCTTGAGACCTTCCAGGTGCGGGGGCTTGCCCGGATCCGGAAGGTGGTGGCGGTTTTGCTGGGGCTGGCGGTGTTCCTTTGGGAAGTTGAGCGGTTGGGGGATCCGTTCAAGGGGTTTCTTTTGCAGCTCGGGGGCAAGCTGGGGCTGCCCAGCGAGAGGGATGGTCCGTACCTGCTCCTGAGGGGCCTGGTTCGCCTGCTCAACTATGAAGTCACCCAAGAACTCTTGAAGCAGGCTAAGGGAGGGCGAGGAAGGAGTTTTGGGTAAAGCCCTGGCTCATATCTCTTGACAAAAACGGGCGCATGTGATATAAGCGAGGATGGGAGGTGATGGCGATGACCCTGGTGCGGAGGGACGCTCGCCCCATGGAGCTCACGCCCTTCCGGACCTGGAGCCCCTTCACCCTGGTGGACGAGGTCAACCGCCTCTTTGAGGAGGCCTTCTCCGACCTCGTCCGGCCCGCCGCGGCCTACGTGGCCCCGGCCGACCTCTACGAGACGGACGAGGCCCTGATCCTGGAGATGGCCGTGCCCGGGATGACCCCTGAGGACCTGGAGGTGAGCCTCGAGGGCAACAAGCTCACCATCCGGGGCCAGGTGAAGCCCGTGGCCGACGAGCGGGTGCGGCGGTACTACCTCCAGGAGATGGCCCACGGCTCCTTCGTCCGCACCTTCACCCTGCCGGTGGAGGTGGACGCCTCCGGGGTGAAGGCGGAGTTCCGGAACGGGATCCTCCGGCTCACCCTGCCCAAGGTGGCCGAGGCCCGGGCCAAGCGGATCCCCATCGAGGTGGTCCAGTAAGGGCGTGAGGCCTTAACCCCCGGGAAGACCCCGGGGGTTAGGCCTTTTTCAGGGCCTCGGAAAGCCGCTTTAGAGCTTCCTCCAGCACCTCGGGGTAGGTGGCGAAGTTGAGCCGGACGTAGGTGTCGTACCCCCGGCCGAAGCTTTCCCCTGGGTTCAGGGCCACCCGGGCCTCCTTGAGGAAGAAGGCCGCCGCCTTGGGGATGGGGGTCTTGAGCCAGGCCAGGTAGGTCCCCTCCGGCGGGTGGTGGCCGAGCCCCCGTGCCTTGGCCCAGGCCGCCACCCGGTCCCGGTTGGCCCTAAGCCGCTCCAGGGTGGCCTTAAGCCAGGGCCCCCCTTCCCTCAGGGCCGCCTTCCAGGCGGCCATGGCCAGGACGTTGGGGAAGACGTGGGGCAGGTGGCGCTTCACGGCCTCCACCAGAGCCTTGGGGCCGAGGACCGCCCCGATGGGCAGGCCCGCCAGGTTGTAGGCCTTCCCCGGGCCCACCAGGGTGAGGGTCCTTTCCGGGAGGAAGCGGGCCAGGGGGACGTGGGGCTTCTCGTAGGTGAGGGGGGCGTGGAGCTCGTCGGAAACCACGATGAGGTCGTGCTTGCGGGCGATCTGGGCTACGGCGGCAAGTTCCTCCTCGTTGAAGACCCGGCCCGTGGGGTTGTGGGGGTGGCAGAAGAGGAGGAGGCGGGTGGCGAAGGCCAGCCGCTCCAGCCCCGCGAGGTCCAGCCGGTAGCCTTCCGGGGTCTCCCGCAGGGGGTTGGCGAGGACGGTGCGGCGCTGGTCCTGGATGGCGGCGAGGAAGGGGGGGTAGATGGGGACCTGGGTGAGAACCCCCTGGCCCGGGGCGGTGAAGGCGGCCACGGCGGCGTAGAGCCCCACCACCACCCCAGGCATGAAGGCGAGCTCCGCCTCGAGGCCCAGGGCTTCTAGGATCAGCTCCTTGAGCTCCCGGTCCCCCTCCCGGGGCGGGTAGCCGAGAAAGCCCCGGGCCCGCTCGGCGAGGGCTTGCTGGATCGCTTCGGCCGGGGGAAAGTCCATGTCCGCCACCCAGAGGGGGAGGACGCCCTCGGGGTAGGTGCCCCACTTGAGGGAGCCGGTGCGGGGAGGCAGGTCCATGGGCTTATCTTACCCGGCCTCAGGTGTGGTCCTGGACCACCTCCAGCCCGCGGGCCTTAAGCCGGTCCACCAGGGCCCGGACCGCCCCCTTGACGGCCTCGGTGATGAGGGGGCTGCCGAAGCGGCTCACCCCGGCGTAGACCCCCCGGGCGCTTTTGCGGACCTCGAGGAGCAGGTCCTGGGTCAGGTCCTCCTCCTCCACGTGGGTGAGGACGTAAAACCCCTCCTTGCCCCGGGCCACCTCCAGGAAGACGGCGACCCCTTCCTTCAGGCGCACGGCGGTCTTCTCCAGGGCCAGGTCTTGGGGCAGCTCGCCGGAAAGCAGGGCGTGGGCCACGTCGTACCTCCTTAAGGGGGGCCAGGGGGCGGGGTCTTCGCCGAGCTTGGTGAAGACGGCGTGGAAGAAGGTCCGCCCCGCCTCCTTCCACTTTAGGGCGTACTTGGTGCGGAGGTGGGCCTCCGGGGGCGGCCGGACCTCTATCCGGTAGAGCCCGGTCCGCTCCGCCTCCTCCAGGGCGAAGCGGAAGTACGCCTCGTGGTCCGTGGTGAGGAGGAGGCTCCCCCCGGGCTTCAGGCGGGTGGAGAGCCTGCGGAAGAAGGCCTCCCGCAGGAGGCGCCGCTCCTGGTGCCGCTTCTTGGGCCAGGGGTCGGGGAAGTTGACGATGACCTGGTCCAGCGCGCCCGGCGGGACCAGGTTCCGAAGGGCGAAGGGGCCCTGGCCGTGGTAGAGGCGGACGTTGGTGAGACCCTCCCGGCGCATGCGGCGGAGGGCCCGGAGAACGCTGGCCGCCGAGACCTCGGCCCCGAGGACGAGCCAGTCGGGGCGGGACCGGGCGAGCTCCGCCGTGAAGCGGCCGTCGCCGAAGCCGATCTCCAGGACGAGGGGGCCTTTCCGGCCGAAGAGGTCCTGCACTTCAGGAGGCCAGCGGTGGAGGCGGGCGGGCACGACCAGCACGGTTGCCGATTATACGGCCTCTGTCCTGGGCTTGCCTAGTAAATTGCCTTGTACCCCGGAGGGGGCGGGAGAAGGGAGAGAAGAACCCTAAGGCCGTAGGCGATGAGCTCCAAAAGCGCCCGCGCCATGGCCGTCCAAGGCTTCCGCTCCCAAAGGTACCCCCCACCCAGCCGCGTCTTCATCCCCCCAAACACCCCCTCCACCACCCCGCGAAACCGGTACACCTCGGGGTCCCACCCCTCCCGCGCCCGCACCCGCGCCTCCTCCCTGGCCTCGCCCCCGCCCCGAAGCCGGATCACCGGCCGCACCCCCGCCTCCCCCAAAACCCCCCACACCTCCTTCCCGTCAAACCCCGCGTCCGCCAAAAGCCACCCCCGGGAAGGAGGAAACCGCCTCAGCACCTCCCCCCCAAGCCGGGGGTCCGGGGCGTAGCCCTCCCCCACCACTCCACCCCAGGGCCATAAGAGCCGCCTCTCCCTATCCCACCGCATCAGGGCCAGAAGCCGCGCGTGCCCCCGCACCCGCCGCACCTCCTTCCCCCGACGAAAGCGGAGAAGCCGGTCCTTGCTCCGGTAGGCCAGCCCCGTGGTGTCCATGAGGTAGAGGGGGGGAAAGCGCCGCCAGGTGTGCCGGCGCCTCGTCCGAAGCCGCTTCGCCTTCCGGCGAGGACTCCGGGGCGAGATGGGCCTCCAGTTCCCGGGAAAGCCTCTCCAGGAGGGCCTCAAGGAGTTTGGGGTCCAGGTGCTTGAGGGCGTAGCGGGCCAGGGACTGGTGGGAAGGGAAGGGGCCTTCCATCAGGTCCTGGAGTGAGGCCTCCGTCTCGCGGTAGGTGAGGTGGAAGAAAGCGCGGAAGAGAAGGAGGGCCAGGTAAAGGGCGTGGCTGTAGCGCCAGGGGCGGCCCCGCTTGCCTTTGGGGGTGGGAGGGGCCACCTCCCGGGCCAGGCGCAGGCAGTGTTCCAGGACCTCCTTGGGGCTTGCCTCCCTGCGAAGGAAGCCTCGCTTGCCCATCAGGAGAGAGATATACACCCGTCCTCCTGACCTTTGCAAGGCAAGCCCCTCTGTCCTTGACGGGACCTTCTTCCCGGCGCAAAATCAGAAGGATGCGCGCCGCCTTCCGTACCCTGGGGTGCAAGGTCAACCAGGTGGAGACCGAGGCCCTTTTGGGCTTCCTCAAGGCCCTGGAGCCGGAGGTGGTGCCCCTGGAGGCCGGGGGGGCGGACCTCGTGGTCATCAACTCCTGCGCCGTCACCACCACGGCGGAGGCGGACACCCGCAAGGAGGTGCGCCGGGCGAGGCGGTACAACCCCCACGCCTTCATCGTGGTCACGGGGTGCTACGCCGAGCTCGCCCCCGAGGTCCTAAAGGAGCTCGGGGCGGACGCGGTGGTCCCCAACGCCCGGAAGGCCGAGCTTCCCCGGGTGATCCTGGAGCGCTTTGGCCTTCCCTCTGACCCCATCACCACCCCGCCCAACGAGTTCTGGGGCGCGGGGGAGAGGGGGCTTTTAAACAGCCGGGTGCGGGCCTTCCTCAAGGTCCAGGACGGGTGTCAGGCGGGCTGCGCCTACTGCATCATCCCGAGGCTTAGGGGCAAGGAGCGCCACCGGGACCACCGGGAGGCCCTGGCCGAGGCCGAGGCCCTTTTGCGCCTGGGAATCCAGGAGATCGTCCTCACCGGGGTGCGCCTCGGGAGCTACAAGGGGCACCCCCGGGGCCTTGCCGGGCTCGTGGAGGACCTCTACCACCTGGGGGCCAAGGTGCGGCTTTCCTCCATAGAGCCCGAGGACACGGGGGAGGACCTCCTTAAGGTGATCGGCCGCTACGCCCCCGAGGTCAGGCCCCACCTCCACCTTTCCTTGCAGACGGGCTCGGACCGGCTCCTCAAGCTCATGGGCCGCCGCTACGACAAGGCCTACTACCGGGAGTTGGTGCAGAGGGCCTACGACCTCATCCCCGGCTTCGCCCTCACCACCGACGTCATCGCTGGCCTGCCCACGGAGACGGAGGAGGAGCACCGGGAGACCCTGGCCTTCCTGGAGGAGCTCAGGCCCACCCGGGTCCACGCCTTCACCTACACGCCGAGGCCCAAGACCCGGGCGGCCTCCATGCCCCAGGTCCCCCCGGAGGTCAGGAAGCGGCGCACCAAGGAGCTCATCGCCCTGGCCCAGCGCCTGGCGGAGGAGCGGATCCGCCCCAGGCTCGGGGAGCGGGTGGAGGTCCTGGTGGAAAGGGTGCAGGGGGGAGAGGCCCTGGGCCACACCCCCGACTACTACGAGGCCCGCCTTGAGGGCGAGGCCTGCCCCGGGGAGACGGTCTGGGCCCGGGTCCACGGGGTGGAGGGGTACGTCCTTTTGGGCCGGGTGGAGGGGGTGAAGGAAGGGGCCAGGGGGGCCCTGGAGCTTCCCGTGCGGTAGGATGCTTTCCATGGGGTGCGTCTTCTGCCGCATCATCGCCGGGGAACTCCCTTCTAAAAAGGTCTACGAGGACGAGGGCTTCGTGGCCTTCCACGACATCAGGCCCAAGGCCCCGGTGCACGTCCTGGTGGTGCCCAAGGAGCACGTGGAGAAGCTTTCCGACTACCCCGACACCGAGGAAGGGGAGAGGAAGCTCGGAGCCCTCTTCCGCACCGCGAACCGGGTGGCGCGGGTCCTGGGCCTCGAGGGCTACCGGGTCCAGGTGAACGTGGGGGAGAAGGGGGGGCAGGAGGTCTTCCACGTCCACGTGCACGTCATGGGCGGATGGGGATGAGGAAGCGGTCCAGGAGCTTCCCCTGGGGGTCCAGGGCGTAGCCCAAAAGGCCCTCCCGCCCCACCTCCAGGAAGAGGGCGTGGTGGGCCACGGCGAGGGCCCGGCTCCAGGGGAGGGGCGGGCGGGTGCGGTAGAGGCCCGCGCCCCCGCCTCCCGTCACCACGTGGAGGAGGCCCTGGACCTCCAGGCGCTCGTAGTGGTGGTCGTGGCCCGCAAGGACCAGGGCCACCCCGTGGCGGCGGAGGAGGGGCTCGAGGAGGCTCCTTAAGGCGGGGCTTCCCCCGTGGAGCCCCGAGGAGTAGAGGGGGCGGTGGAGGAAGAGGGCCTTGAGGGGGGCGGTGGAGCTTTGCAGGGCCTCCTCCAGCCAGGCCCTCTGGGCTCTGAGGTCGCCCTCCGTGTAGAGGACGAAGACCTCGAGGCTACCGAAGCGGACCCGGTAGTGGGGCCTCTCCAGGCCGAAGCGGCGGAGCTGGGCCTCGAGGTTCGGGGCGTCGTGGTTGCCGAAGGCGGGGTAGAGGGGAACGGGGGGGAGGTCTTGAAGGTAGGCCTCCACCACCCGCCCTCTAGGGTAGAAGTTGTCCCCGGTGGTGAGGAGGGCGGTGAAGGGGCTTTGGGCGTGCTCCTTTCGGAGGAGGGCCGCCACCTGGGCCCGCCCCCTGGTGTCCGCCCCCCAGTCCCCGATCACCCCCAGGCGCTGGGCCTGGGCCAGGGTGAGGGCGAAAAGGAAGGGGACGAAGAGGCGCAGGAGGCGAGCGCCCGTCCCTCGGTGGCCAAGCATGGCCCCGGCCCCCGCTCTGAGGAACGCCGCTTAGGCTTCCGCCGCCCCGTGGGGGCGGATGTTGGCCTCCTCCACGCCCGCCTTCTCCACCACCTCCTCCGCCACCAGAATGGGCGCCCCCGCCCTGAGGGCCAGGGCCATGGCGTCGGAGGGACGGGCGTCCACCTCCAGCTCAATCCCCCGGTGCTCCAGGATGAGGCGGGCGTAAAAGGTTCCGTCCCTAAGGTCAACGATCTCCACCCGCTTGAGCTTGGCCTGGAGCATCTCCATCACCGAGAGGAGGAGGTCGGGGGTGAGGGGCCTTGGGGGCTTTTCCCCCTGGAGGGCCACCACGATGTGGTGGGCCTCGAGGGGGCCGATGACGATGGGGAGGAGCTTGTCGTTTTCCGTCCTGAGCAGGACCACCACGCTGCCGTTCTGGGGGTCCACGCCCAGGGTTTCAATCTTGGCGTGCAGCATGCCCTCAGTATAGACTGGGCCCGTGAGGACCTACCCCGTTGAGATCGCCGGCGTGCGCAGGGAGCTCCCCATCGTCCAAGTGGGGCCGGGTGTGGCCGTGGCCCTGCTCAACCTTTTGGGGGACACCGAGCTCACCGAGGCGGCCGCCGAGGCGCTGGCCAAGCGGCTTCCTCCCGAGGTGGAGGTCTTGGTCACCCCTGAGGTCAAGGCCGTCCCCCTGGCCCACGCCCTCTCCCGCATCACGGGCAAGCCCTACGTGGTGGCCCGCAAGACGGAGAAGCCCTACATGATCAACCCCGTGAGCCGCCAGGTGCTCTCCATCACCACGGGGAAGCCCCAGCTTCTGGTGCTGGACGGGGCCGACATCCCCCGGGTTCGGGGCAAGAAGGTGGCCATCGTGGACGACGTGGTGTCCACCGGCTCCACCCTGGCGGGGCTGAGGGAGCTCATTGAGAGCGTGGGGGGTGAGGTGGTCGCCGTCCTCGCCGTCTTCACCGAGGGCACGCCCCGCCAGGACGTCGTGGCCCTCGGCCACCTTCCCCTCTTCAAGCCGGAGTAGGAGGACCCTATGGAGACTTACCCCATCACCGTAGGCGGCGTGACGCGGCACGTGCCCCTTATTGAGCCCCTTCCGGGAAGGCGCATCCCCCTGGTGGAGTTCCTGGGGGACCCGGAGTTCACCCGGGCCGCGGCCGAGGCCCTAAGGCCTTTGGTACCCAAGGAGGTGGAGATCCTCTTCACCACGGAGACGAGCCCCATCCCCCTCACCCACGTCCTGGCGGAGGCGCTGGGCCTGCCCTACGTGGTGGCCCGCAGGCGCCGCCGCCCCTACATGGAGGACCCCATCATCCAGGAGGTTCAGACCCTGACCCTCGGGGTGGGGGAGGTGCTTTGGCTAGACCGGCGCTTCGCGGAAAAGCTCCTCAACCAGAGGGTGGTCCTGGTTTCCGACGTGGTGGCGAGCGGGGAGACCATGAAGGCCATGGAGAAGATGGTCCTCCGGGCGGGGGGGCACGTGGTGGCCCGCCTGGCGGTCTTCCGCCAGGGCACGCCCGGCCTCGCCGTGGACACGGTGGCGGAGCTTCCCGTGCTCTAAGCCCAGCGCCCTGGCGCCCCTATGGGCGCGTAGACCTCCGCCCGGAGGCCGAGCCTCCGGGCGGCCTCCACGTTTTCGGGGTCGTCGTCCAGGTAGAGGGTCTCCTCAGGGGCGAGGCCCAGGCCCTCGAGGGCGAGGAGGAAGGCCCGGGGGTCGGGCTTGGCCACCCCCAGGGCGCAGGAGGCGAAGAAGCCGTCCACGTACCGGGCGAGGCCGTGGTGGGCCAGGCTTTCCCGGAGGCTTGGCAGGGTGTTGGAGAGGACGCCCACCTTGAGGCCCTGGGCCTTGAGCTTGCGCAATAGGCGCTCGGCCCCGGGGGCGGGCCGCATGAAGCGGTAGTACCTCCAGGGGAGAAGCTCCTCGGGCGGCACCCGTAGTTCCCGGGCCACCTCGAGGACCAGGGACCGCCAGAGGGCCTCCTCCTCTTCCAGGGTCCGCACCGCAAGCCCACGCACCGCCTCGTTCAAGGCCCGCACCGCGCGGGCCAAGGCGGCCAGGCTCCGCTCCAGCCCGGCGCCCCGCGCCGCAAGCTCCACGGCCTTCCGGTAAAGGGCTTTCTCGTCCAAAAGGAGGAGGACCCCATCGCGGTCCAAAAGGGCCCCGCGCATGGGGCCTAGTCTAGCAGGCCCCCGGGGCCCGGGGCCGGGCGTTTGACTGCCTCCACCCCCGCCTCCGTGGCCAGGTGGTCCACGGGTACGTCCCAGGGGTCCCGGGGGAGGGCGGGAAAGAGGAGGGCCTGGGGCACCACGCCCACGGTGGCGGCCTGGACCTCCTTGAGGAAGCGGTCGTAGAACCCCTGGCCGTGCCCCAGCCGGTACCCTTCCCGGTCAAAGGCAAGGCCCGGCACCACCACCAGGTCCAGGACCAGGGGGTCTTCCGGCGGGGTGGTGGGCTCGAGGAGGCCGAAGGGCCCGGGGGCGAGGGGACCAAGGGGGTGGACGGTGAGCCCCTTCCCCGCCACCTTGGGCAGGTAGTAGCGGGCGGGGTAGGCCTCCACCAGGGGCAGGAGGTTGAGCTCGTGGGGCAGGGGGTGGTAAAGGAGGATGTGCCGGAAGCCCCGCTCCCGTAGCCAAGGGAGGAGGGCGGCCCCCACGGCCCGGGAGAGGGCCTCCAGGTCCAGCCCCCGCCAGGCGGTCCGGGCCCTACGGCGGAGCTCGGCCTTGGTCACGGGGGAGGGTACCACGCCCGCCTCTTGACACTCAAGAAGGCTAAGCGTCAAAATCCCATTGGGGAGGGAAAGGTATGCCGATCTACGTCTACAAGGGCTTGGAGACGGGAAACTACTACGAGTTTGAGCAGGGCTTCCACGACGAACCCCTCAAGGCCCACCCCGAGACGGGGGAGCCCTTGAAGCGGGTCATCACCCCCCCGGCCATCATCTTCAAGGGCTCGGGCTGGCACGTGAAGGACTACGCCAAGAAGGACTCCGGCGCCAAGAAGGAAGAGGGTTCGGACACCAACAAGGACAAAGAGGACTAACCCCCTTTTTTCCTTCGCCCGGCCGGCGGGGGGAGCTTTTGGGCGGCCCCGTTCTGGTAGGGGGCGCTCAGGGCACCACCTGGTCCCCCGGGGCGAGGGGGAGGCGCCCCTCCCTAACCTCCAGCACGCCCCGGTAGGCGGTCCCGGGGGCGTAGACCTCCCCCGGGCTTAGCCGCTTGACCTGGAGCACCCGCAGGGTCCCGTCCAGGAAGGCCACCACCACGGGGAAGCGGTAGCCCTCGGCGCTGAAGGGGGCGTCCGTGGCCTCGGGGAAGAGGTAGAGGAGGGCTTCCAGCCCCTCCTCCCGCAGGCCGAGGCCCCGCCGCCAGGCCTCCGGGGTCCGGGCCACCCGTCCTCGGAGGGTGTGGGGGCCTTCCTGGGTGAGGACGGTGAGGGTCTCGGCCGGAGGGGGGGCCTGGAGGCGCCGCGCCGCGAGCAGGTAGCCCATAAAGGAGAAAACAGAAAGCAGGATGAGGAGGGCGAAGGCCAAAAGGGGGAGGAAGGGGTTCCGCTCCACTTGCTTGATCTCACCGCTTGGGCCAGCGCTTCAGGGCCTCCCCTCCGACCCGGGCCCCCTCGGCGAGGCCGCGGCGGCGGAACCAGCCCTGGTTCACCTCCAGGGCCCCTTGGTAGACCACGCCCGGGTAGTAGACGGGGCAGGGGTCGGCCCGGCAGGGCTCCATGTCCAGGATGCGCAGGATCACGCCTTGCCGGTCAAAGAAGGCGATGGAAAGGGGGATGAGGGTGTTCTTCATCCAAAACCCGCCCGCCGTGGGCTCGGGGAAGAGGAAGACCATGCCCTCGTCCTCGCCGAGGCGCTCGCGGAACATGAGGCCCTGGGCCCAGCGCTCCGGGGTGTCGGCCACCTCCACCTTGAGGAGGTGGCGCTTGCCGTTCCCCTCCACGTAGAGGGTGCTCTTGGGGAAGGTGAGGGCCAGGGCGAGCCCTAAAAGGCCCAAGAGCCCCCAAAGCCAGCGGCGCATGGGCCCATTATGGCAGAAGGGGCCGGAGGTGGGCCTGAATCGCCCTTGCGATCTCCTCCTCGGGGAGGGTGGCGTCCAGGACCACGAAGCGCCCGGGCTCGGCCCGGGCGAGGGCCAGGTACCCCTCCCGCACCCTGCGGAAGAACTCCAGGCCGAGTCTTTCCAGGCGGTCTGGGCGGCGCACCCGGCGGAGGGCGGCCTCCGGGGGTAGGTCCAGGAGGAAGGTGAGCCGGGGCTTAAGCCCCCGGGTCGCCTCCCGGGCCACCTCCCGCAGCCAGGGGAGGGGGAGGCCCCGGCCATAGCCTTGGTAGGCCAGGCTGGAGTCCAGGTAGCGGTCGGAGATCACCACCTGCCCCGCGGCGAGGCCGGGGAGGATCACCTTGCGCACGTGCTCTGCCCGGTCGGCGCTGAAGAGGAGGTACTCCGCCTCGGGGGAAAGCTCCTGGGTGAGGAGGAGGCTTCGCACCTCGGGAAGCCCTCCCCCGGGTTCCCGGGTGAGGAGGACGGGGTGGCCCCTGGCTTCCAGGAAGGCGGCAAGCCGCCTCGCCTGGGTGGTCTTGCCGCTTCCGTCCAGGCCCTCGAGGGTGAGAAAGAGCCCCGGCATCTAAAGCCCCGTGGGGTGATCCAGGAAGACCCAAGGGAGGCCGAAGCGGGCCTCGAGGTGGGCGGCGAGGGCCTTCACCCCGAAGGTCTCCGTGTCGTAGTGGCCGGCGTAAATGACGTTGAGGCCCCGCTCAAAGGTCTCGTGAAAGACGCTGTGCTTGGGCTCCCCGGTGACGAAGAGGTCGGCGTCCACCTTGGGGAGGAGGCCCGTTCCCGAGCCCGAGACGAGGATCACCGTCTCCACGTGGTCCAGGCCTCCTTGGTGCACCAGGGGTTGCATCCCGGTGAGCTGGCCCAGGCGGTCGGCCACCTGAAGGAGGGGGGTGGGCTGGGGGAAGCGCCCTTTTACCCCCACGTCCCAGGGCGTGAGGTCCACAAGCCCGAGCTCCCGGGCCAGGACGAAGTTGTTGCCCACCTCCTCGTGGGCGTCTAAGGGCAGGTGGGCGGCGTAAAGGTTGATCCCCCCGGCGAAGAGGGTCTCCAGGCGGCGCTTGTGGTGGCCCACGATGGGGAAGGGCTTTCCCCAGAAGAGGCCGTGGTGGACGATGAGGAAGTCCACCCCCGCCTCCAGGGCCTTCCGGAAGATGGCCTCCCCGGCGTCCACCGCCGCCCCCACCTTGCGGACGGTCCTCTTCCCCTCCACCTGGAGGCCGTTCAGGGAGGGGTCCTGGGGAAGTCCTGGATCCTCAGGTACTCGTCCAGGTAGCGCACCAGCTCGTCCCGGTCCATGGGGAAAGCTTACCCGATGCCTCCCAGGGGGCTTTGCGGGCGGATGACCGGTCAGTATGATGGCGGCATGGAGCCCGAAACCCTGCTGAAGCTCCGCTTTCTCTCCGACCTCACCCCAGGCCCTGAGGGCCTTCCCCTCTTCCTCCTCACGGAGATCCAGGAGGGGGATCCGCCCCGCTACCGTTCCCGGGTCGCCCTCTTTGACGGGGCCTTGCGTTTCCTCACCCAGGAGGAGGCGAGAAGGCCCCGCTACCGCGCCCCCTTCCTCTACTTCCTGCGCCGGGTGGGGGAGCGGGAGGAGCTTTTCCGCCTGGACCTCCGGGGGGGCGAGGCGGAGCGCCTCACGGAGACCGCCGGGGTCCTGGACTACGCCTTGGGCCCGGGGGGCGAGGTGGCCTTTCTGGCCCTCAAGGAGGCGCCCAGGCCCGGAGTTCCCCGCCGCTTCCAAGGTTGGCCCTTCAAGTTTGACGGCCGCGGCCTTCTGCCTGAGGGGAACGTGGCCCTCTACGCCCTGGAGGAGGGCAAGGCCCGCCTCCTCCTGGACCGCTACCCCCCGCCCAAGGAGATGGTCTACGCCCCGAGGGGCTCTATTTGGTCATGCCCGAGGACGCCCGGGCCCAGGCGGAGGGCCGGGACACCCTCTTCCTCCTCCGGGAGGGGCGGCTGGAGAAGGTCTATGGGGGCGTGGGCCCCATCTTCGCCCTGGAGTGGAGCCCCGAAGGGCTCTTCTTCCTGGGGCACGCCTTTGAGCGGGGTGGGGGCACGGAGGCAAGGCTTTACCACCTTAGGGGGGGCGAGGCCCGGGTGCTCCTCGAGGGGAGCCTCCAAAACTCCCTCAACTCCGACCTGCGCTACGGCCAGCACCCCCAGGGCCCCAGGTGGGGCGAAGACGGGGTCTATGTGGTGCGCACCGAGGCGGGGAGGGCGCGGCTTTACCGGGTGGGCCTGGACGGGAAGGCGGAGGCCCTCACCGAGGAGGGGAGCGTCCTCGCCTTCGCCCTCACGGAGCGGGGGCTTTTCCTCCTCAAGGAGGACTTCACCCACCCGGCCCGCCTCGAGGGCCCCTTGGGCACCTTTGACCCCAACGCCGGGGTCTTGGACCTGGCCGAGCCTCTCTACACCGAGTGGACAAGCCCCGAGGGGCACAAGGTCCCGGGGTGGGTCCTTTTGCCCGAGGGGGAGGGGCCCCACCCGGTGATCCTCTACATCCACGGAGGGCCCCACACCGCCTTCGGGGCCGCCCCCATGCTGGAGCTCCAGCTTTTCCGCCGGGCGGGCTACGCCGTGGCCTTTTCCAACCCCCGGGGCTCCACGGGCTACGGCCAGGACTTCGCCCTTCTGGAGGGGGAGTGGGGGGAGCGGGACGAGCGGGACCTCATGGGGTTCTTGGACCACGTCCTCGCCCACTTCCCCCTGGACCCCAAGCGGGTGGGGGTGGCGGGGGGAAGCTACGGCGGGTACATGACGAACTGGCTCACGGCCCGCTATCCCGAGCGCTTCAAGGCGGCCGTCACCGACCGGAGCATCTGCAACTGGCTGAGCTTCTTCGGGGCGAGCGACATCGGCCCCCGGTTCACCTACCTGGAGCTTAAGGCCAAGCCCTGGGAAAGGCCCGAGGTCCTTTGGGAGAAGAGCCCCCTCCGCCTCGTCCACCGGGTCCGGACCCCCACCCTCGTGGTCCACTCGGAGCAGGACCACCGCTGTCCCATAGACCAGGGGGAGACCTGGTACACCGCCCTCTTCCACCTCGGGGTGAAGACCGCTTTCTTCCGGGTGCCCGAGGAAGGCCACGAGCTTTCCCGCTCGGGGCGGCCCGACCGCCGTCTGGCCCGGCTTCGGGCCTACCTGGACTGGTGGCGGGAAAACCTGTAAAACCCCCTGCCTCCTTCGCCGGGTAGGGCGGGGGAGGCAGGGGGTTTTACCGGGGAGGCTTCAGGCCTGGTTCTCCGCCACGGGCTCGGGGATGGGGCCGAAGGCCTCCTCGTAGCGGGCGATGTTCTCCGCGAGGCTACGGAGGAGGGCCTTGGCGTGCTGGGGGCTGGTGATGATCCGGCTCACCACGAGGGCCCCCCCCTGGGGCTGGAGTAGGGCGAAGTCCAGGATGAACTCGTTTTTGGTGTGGGCGATGAGGGCCAGGTTGGCGTAGCGGCCCTGGGCCACGTCCTTGTCAATGGTGATGTCTAGCTTCAGCTCGTTCATGCTAACGCCTCCTCAATGCGCGGGCGCGCTCCCTTGAGGGCCACCCGGGCCCGGCCCAGGTCCTGGAGGTCCTCCAGCAAGAGCAGGAGGTGGTGGCCGGCCACGGGCGCCAGGAAGAGGGCGCCCTCGGGGTACTCTACCACGAGCTCCTCTACCTCCTCCCCCTGGCTTTGGGCCAGGGCCACGCCCAGGCCCAAAAGGGCGGCGGCCCGCTCCGCCGCGCCGGAGGCCTCCCCCACCGCCTCCAGGAGGAGGCCATCGGGGCGAAGGAGGGCCGCTCCCCGTACGCCCCGCTCCAAAAGGCCCTCGAGGACCTCCCTCAGCCTTCCCTCCACGCCTCCTCCAACCTCAGGGCGATGCGGGAAAGCTCCTGCCCCACGGCCTTGCGGCTCAGGCCCCGGTGGACCACCGCCCCCAGGAGAAACTCCCCCACCCGGACGGCCAGGACCTCCCGGTCCTCCGTGGCCAGGGTGAAGCGGAGGACCTTTCCGCCCAGGGCTTGGGCCAGGGGGTCCATGCGCCGCGCCAAGGCGGCGAGCTCCGCTGCCAGAACCTCGGCGGAAGGCGGCCCCTGGCCCAAGGCCTCAATGACCAGGCCGTCCATCCCCGTGAACACCGCCTGGTCCACACCCAAGGCCGACAAGCCCGTCAAGTAGGCCACGCCACCACCCCCCCTGCCCGGTCCAGAAGGCGCCGGGCGGCCAGCCGCGCCTGGCCCAGGTTGGCCTCCGGGGCAAGGAGGAGAAGGAGGAAAAGGGGTTCCGGGTCCCGGGTGCGCATGCTCCTCAGGTAGCCTACCACGCCCGTCCCCCCCACCAGGAGCTCGCCCACCTCTTCCGCTCCCAGGCTCCGGGCGTAGGCGGCGCGGGCCTGCCGCCACAAGGCGGCGTGCTCCGCGATGGCGGCCTCGAGGTCCAGGGGGCGCTTACGCACCCCTTCCACCAGGAGGCCGTCCGGGGTGCCGATGGCCGCCGCCAGGCTCCCCTCCACCCGGTCCAGCAGGTCTTGGAGAAGCTCGGGTCCGATACGCATCCTAAACGGGCCGCCTCCCCTCCAGGGCCCGGCCCAGGGTCACCTCGTCGGCGTACTCCAGGCTCCCTCCCACGGGAAGGCCGTAGGCGGGCCGGGTCACCCGCACCCCCCGCTTCTTAAGCTCGTCGGCGAGGTAGAGGGCGGTGGCTTCCCCCTCCACGGTCATGGAGGTGGCGAGG
This sequence comes from Thermus parvatiensis, assembly GCF_001535545.1. GTDB lineage: Bacteria > Deinococcota > Deinococci > Deinococcales > Thermaceae > Thermus > Thermus parvatiensis. The sequence goes on from NZ_CP014141.1 coordinate 478,729, forward strand.
ACCACCTCCTCCACGCCTTCCAGCCGCCGGAAAAGGCCCTCAAGGTTCAGCTCCTTGGGGCCGATGCCCTCCAGGGGGTTCAAGGCCCCTCCCAGGACGTGGTAGAGGCCCCGGAACTCCCCGCTCCGCTCCAGGGCGTACAGGTCGGCCACGCTCTCCACCACGGCGAGGAGGGAGCGGTCCCGGTCCTCGTCCTGGCAGATGGGGCAGAGCTCCCCTTCGGCCAGGTTGCCGCATTCGCGGCAGGCCCGGACCCGCTTGAGCCCCTCCAGGGCCTCCGCCAGGGCTTCGGCCTCCTCCTTGTGGAAGGCGAGGTGAAGGGCCAGGCGCTGGGCCGTCTTGGGGCCGACGCCAGGGAGGCGGGAGAGGGCCCGGGTGAGCTTGAGGAGGCTTTCCGGGTAGCGCATCTAAAAGAGCTTCCCCAGCATCTGCCCCACGCCCCCGAGCTCCTTGGCCATCTCCTTCTCCGAGAGCTCGTGGGCCTTGGTCTGGGCGTCCTGGATGGCCACCAAAAGGAGGTCCTCGAGGCCCTCCGGGTCGTCCTGGAAGGCCTTTAGGGCCTCGGGCTTGAGCCTCAGGGCGAGGATCTTCCCGTGGCCGTTCGCCTCCACCTCCACGAGCCCCTGGGCCGAGCCCACCACGGTCATCCGCTCCAGGCGCTCCTGCACCTCGGCGGCCTTCTTCTGAGCCTTCTGCGCTTCCTTGAGAAGCTTCTGGAAGTTCATCGTCCCTCCCCTATGAGTATAGTGGAAGGTATGGAGCGCCCAAGGAGGCTGCGTTCCCCTCTTCTCCGCCCCCTGGTGGCCGAGGTGGAGCTTTCCCCAAAGCACCTCATCCTCCCCCTTTTCGTGAAGGAAGGTGGGGAGATGGAGGAGGTTTCCTCCATGCCCGGGGTTTTCCGCCATCCCCTCTCCGGACTTCCCCGCGTGGCCGAGGAGGCCTTGAAGGCCGGCCTCGGGGGGGTCATCCTCTTCGGCGTCCTGCCCCAGGAGGCCAAGGACCCCATGGGCAAGGGGGCCTACGCTGAGGACGGGGTGGTGCAGCGGGCCATAGGGCTCCTCAAGCGGGAGTTCCCCGAGCTTCTCGTCCTCGCCGACACCTGCCTTTGCGAGTACACGGACCACGGCCACTGCGGCGTGGTGAAGGAGGGCCCCCGGGGCTTCTACGTGGACAACGACGCCACCCTGGACCTCCTCGCCAAGACCGCCCTCTCCCAGGCCCAGGCGGGGGCGGACGTGGTGGCCCCGAGCGCCATGATGGACGGTCAGGTGCGGGCCATCCGGGAGGCCTTGGACCGGGGGGGGTTCGCCCACGTGCCCATCCTCTCCTACGCGGTGAAGTACGCCTCCGCCTTCTACGGGCCCTTCCGGGAGGCGGCCCAAAGCGCCCCGGGCTTCGGCGACCGCTCCGGCTACCAGATGGACCCCCGGGCGGGCCTTTGGGACGCGCTTCGGGAGGCGGCTTTGGACGACCTGGAGGGGGCGGACATGCTCATGGTAAAGCCCGCCCTGCCTTACCTGGACGTGCTTTCCGCCCTGAAGGGGCGCTTCGCCAAGCCCCTCTTCGCTTACCAGGTTTCCGGGGAGTACGCCATGCTCAAGGCCGCGGCCCTCAAGGGGTGGCTGGACGAAAGGCGGGCCGTGCTGGAAAGCCTTTTCGCCCTGCGCCGGGCCGGGGCCCAGGGGATCCTCACCTACTACGCCCTCGAGGCCGCCCGCTGGCTGAAGGAGGCCTAGGCCTCCCGGGCCTTTGGGGCGGGGATGCCCCCGGTGAGGAGGGTGTAGCCCGCGGCGAGGGCCACCATGGCCCCCGCGAGGAGAAAGACCCTGGGGGCGCCCAAGGGTTCCTCCAGGGCCCCGCCCCACATGGTGCCGAGGAGGACGGCGGCGTTCATCACGGCGCCGAAGGCGGCGAAAATCCGCCCCCGCATCTCGTGACGACTCCCCGCTCTGAAGAGCGGGGCTACAAGATACGGGCTACGCCCGTGACCGCGGTTCTCATGGGACAGCCCACGCCGCCCCTGTCCCCGCAGGCTCCGGCAAGATAGCCCCTACGGGGCTGACCCGAGCCCAGAAAAAACCTTGACTCCGTATCTGGGAGGTGGCGTTTCAGCACAGACTCTCCCACGGAGAATTATACCACAAAATGACCGCTCACCATGCTTTGCCGCCAAAACCGGGCGGCGTGGAGGAGTCCATGTATCCCCGGTTTGAAAACCGGGGTATTATAGCTCCCCCACACCCCCTCTTTCCTCTAAAGGCGTGGATAAGGCGGATCCTCCCGCCTCCCCGCGAGGAGGGCCTCGAGGCGGGCCTTCACGTCCCGTTCCACCTGGAGCCGCCACACCTTGAGGGCTAAGGCGGCCAGGGGGCTCGCCTCCGGAGGCGGGGGCTCGGGCTCCTCGGGCACGGCGATGGCGGGAAGTTCCACAGGGGCTTGGGCCTCGGGAGCGGGGGCCCGCCTGTGGGCCCGGAAGCGGGCATCCGCCTGGCGGAAGCGCTTGGCCAAGGGCCCCGGCAGGCGGGACTGGATGAGGAGGTGGCGGAGCCTTAGGAGGGCCTGCTTCCCCCCTTTCGGCGTGCGGCCCTGGAGGAGGTCCTCCACCCGGTACTCGTAGAGGTCCACCAGGTCGTCCAGGTGGTCCACGCCTCCATCCTAGTACGATGGAGCCGATGCGCATCGCTCCCCGGCTGAGCGTGGCCGCCGTTTCCCACGTGGGCCGCCGCCAGAACAACGAGGACTTCCACCGGGTCCTCCCTCTGGAGACGCCCGCGGGGCTTTTGCTCCTCCTCGCGGTGGCCGACGGGATGGGGGGCCTCGAGGCCGGGGAGTGGGCGAGCAAGCTCGCCATTGAGGCCCTTTCCGCGGTGGCCCGGGGCTATGCGGAGCACATCCAAAGCGGCCGCCCCGCCGTGGGCCTCGCCCGGGTCATGGAAAAGGGTTTCCTCCTGGCCCGGCGCCGGGTGGAGGGGGAGGCGGAGCGGTCCGAGCGCCGGGGGATGGGCACCACCCTCACCGCCTTCCTTTACGCCGACTGGCTCAAGGAGGGGGTGGTGGGGCACATCGGCGACTCCCGGGCCTACCGCTTCGGCCCCACCGGGGTTACCCGCCTCACCGAGGACCATTCCTGGGTGGCGGAGCGCGTGAAGGAGGGGGTCCTCACCCGGACCGAGGCGGAGCGCCACCCCTACCGCAACGTCCTCACCCGGGCCCTGGGCCTTCCCGAGGCGCGCTTTGACCTCGTGGAGGTGCGCCTCGCCCCGGGGGAGGGGGTGCTTCTCGTGACCGACGGGCTCTACGGGCACGTGCCCGAGGAGGAGTGGCGGCTTGGGCGGGACCTCCAGGCAAGCCTGGAGGCCATGGTGGCCGAGGCCCTGCGGCAGGGCGGGGACGACAACGTCACCGCCGTGGCCCTACGGGTGGAATGATGGCCCTGCTCCTCGCCGCCCTCCTCGTCCTCCTCACGGCCCTCCTGGCCGCCCGCCTCCCGGCCTGGGCCTCGGCCCTCCTCCTCGGCCTGCTCGCCGGGGGCGGGTACGTCCTGGGGGTTCGCTCGGAGGCTTTGCCCGCCGGGGCGCTCCTCTTGCTCGGGGCCCTCGCCGCCCCCCGTCTCTACTTGGGCCCGAGGCGGCGGAAGCGGCCCGAGCGGCGGCCCCCAGGCCCCAAGCGCCCCGCCGCGGCGGGGACCACGGCCGAACGGGAGGCCCTCTCCCAGCGGTACGAGATCCTGGAGAAGGTGGGCCTCGGGGGATGGCCACCGTCTACAAGGCCAAGGACCGGAAGACGGGCCGCCTGGTGGCCCTCAAGGTGCCCCAGGAGCGCTTCCTCGGGGACCCCAGGTTCGTGCGCCGCTTCCACCGGGAGGCCGAGGTCCTTACCCGCATGGACCACCCCAACATCGTCAAGGTCTACGACCACGGCCAGGTGGAGGGCGTCCACTACATCGCCATGGAGTTTCTGGACGGGGAGGGGCTGGACAAGCTCATTGAGGAAAGGCGCCTCTCCCTTAGGCAGGTGGCGGCCATCCTGGCCCGGGTGGCGGACGCCCTCAAGCACATCCACGCCCAGGGGATCGTCCACCGGGACATCAAGCCGGGGAACATCATGGTCCTCAAGGGGGCCTTGAGGGAGGAAGGTGTGGACCCCAGAGGGGTGCGCCTCATGGACTTCGGCATCGCCGCGGGCCGGGTCCTCACCCGCCTCACCATCACCGGGGCCCGGATCGGCACCCCCGTCTACATGAGTCCGGAGCAGGCCAAGGGGCAGAAGCTGGACCACCGCTCGGACATCTACTCCCTGGGGATCGTCCTCTACGAGGCCCTTACCGGCCAGCCCCCCTTCACCGGGGGTACGAGACGGTGATCCATCAGCAGATTTTCCAGATGCCCACGCCCCCCAAACAGCTCAGGCCCGAGATTCCCCAAGCCCTTTCCGACCTGGTCCTCAGGATGCTGGAGAAGGACCCCGCCAAGCGGCCGGGCCTGGACGAGGTGGTGCGGGTCCTGGAGGGCCCCTGGGAGGAGGAACGGGAGCTTCCCGAGGCCCAGTACCTCCTGGTGGCCGTGGAGGCGAAGAAGGGGGCGGTGCGCCTCTTGGACCTGGAGGGTACCCCGGCCCGCCTCCTCTTTGGGGTGGGGTCGGGGGCGGGGCAGTTCCCCTCGCCCCCCTGGCCGTGGCTGCCGATCCCGAGGGGGGAATCTGGGTCGCCGTCTTCCAGCACGGGGAGAGGCTCGTCCACCGCCTCTCCCCCCAAGGGGAGGTCCTCCTCTCCACCGGACCCTACGGGATGAAGCCAGGGGAGTTCCTCCTCCCCGTGGGGCTTGCCGTCCTCGAGGACCAGGTCTTCGTCTTGGACGGGGAGACGGCCACGGTGAGCCGGCTGGACCTCGCGGGGCGGTACCAGGGCCGCTTCGGGGGCCAGGGGCTTGGGCGGGGCACCTTCCAAGACCCCAAGGCCCTGGTGGCGGCCGAGGGGCACCTCTTTGTCCTGGACTACGGCAACCGGCAGGTGCAGCGCCTTACCCCCGGGGGGAGTACCTCTCCCGCTACGCCTTCCGCCGCTCCCGCGAGGACGGGGCCCTTAGGCTCCTCGGGGGGTGGGGGTGGGGGAGGGCAGGCTCTACCTTTACGACGTGGAGGCGGTCAAGGTCCGGGTGCTGGACCTCTCGGGGCGGCTTCTCGCCTCCTACCCCCTGCCCCTTCTGGAGGGAGAGGACCGGATGAGCCTGGTGGAGCTCCTTCCCGTGGGCCGGGTCCTTTACGCCGTCCGCCGGGGCTCTAGCCGCATCCACCGGATCTCCCTGGACACCGGAGAGGCCCTTCCGCCCTTGGAGGTCTACGCGCCCGTGCGGGGCCTGGCCCTTTGGAGGCGGACGCCGTGAGGGTGCTTCTGGTGGAGGACGATCCTTGGGTGCGGGAGGCCTTGGAACTCGGCCTATCCTTGGAGGGGCACGAGGTGCGGGCCGTGGACCGGCCCGAGGAGGCTTTGGACCTGCTTTCCTGGGCCGAGGTGGTGATTCTGGACGTGCTCTTGCCCCGGGGGGACGGGTTTTCCCTCTTGCGCGCGATCCGGGAGCGCTCCGAGGTCCCCGTCCTCATGCTCACCGCGTTGGACGGGGTGGAGTGGCGGGTGAAGGGCCTTAGGGAGGGGGCCGACGACTACCTGGTGAAGCCCTACAGCCTCCAGGAGCTCCTCGCCCGCCTCGAGGCCCTGGGCCAGGGGGGGGCCGGCGGGCCGGTGGCATACCTAGGAGAGCGGGCGCTTTTCCGTTGCCTCGAGGTCCTCAAGGGCCTCGAGGTCCAGGCCTTCTACCGGGAGGGGCCGGACCTCCTCGTCCTCCTCGGGCGGGAGCGGCCCCTCCTCGTTTTGGCCCTGGAGGGGGGGAGGCTTTGGCCCCACCCGCGGCCGCCCCGGGGGAGGCCCCTGCCCAAGCGGCCCTTCCCCTTCCTGCGCGAGCTCACCCTGGCCCCCTGGGTGCTGGAGGTGGAGGGGGAGTACCGCTGCTTCGTCCTCCACCGCGGGCGGGTGGTGGGGATCCTCCGCCTGGACCAGGACCTCCGCCCCCTGCCCCTCTTTTAGGCCGGGCAGAGTGGGTGGGGCAGCGCTTTGGGGCCCCCGCCGCGGGCGGGGGGCTTAGCCTTGGCCCCGGCATGTGCTAAGCTTTTCTCCGTGTGCCCCTTGGGGGCTTGGGAGGAGCCATGGAGTACCGTTTGAAAGCGTACTACCGCGAGGGAGAGAAGCCGTCGGCCCTCAGGCGGGCGGGCAAGCTGCCTGGGGTCATGTACAACCGGCACCTGAACCGGAAGGTCTACGTGGACCTGGTGGAGTTTGACAAGGTCTTCCGCCAGGCCTCCATCCACCACGTCATCGTCCTGGAGCTTCCCGACGGCCAGAGCCTGCCCACCTTGGTGCGCCAGGTGAACCTGGACAAGCGGCGTCGGCGCCCCGAGCACGTGGACTTCTTCGTCCTCTCCGACGAGCCCGTGGAGATGTACGTGCCCCTCCGCTTCGTGGGCACCCCGGCCGGGGTGCGGCTGGGTGGCGTGCTTCAGGAGATCCACCGGGACATCCTGGTGAAGGTCTCCCCCCGGAACATCCCCGAGTTCATTGAGGTGGACGTGAGCGGCCTGGAGATCGGCGACAGCCTCCACGCCTCCGACCTCAAGCTGCCTCCTGGGGTGGAGCTCGCCGTCTCCCCCGAGGAGACCATCGCCGCTGTGGTCCCGCCCGAGGACGTGGAGAAGCTCGCCGAGGAGGCGGCGGCCGAGGTGGCGGAGCCCGAGGTCATCAAGAAGGGCAAGGAAGAGGAAGAGGAGTAGCCCAAGGGTCCGGGCGTGTTCCTGGTGGTGGGCCAGGGGAACCCGGGGGAGCGGTACGCCCGCACCCGGCACAACCTCGGCTTCATGGTCCTTGACCACTTGGGCCTTTCCTTCCGCCCCCGGGGCGAGGCGCTCGTGGCGGAGGCGGAGGGCGGTCTTTTCCTCAAGCCCCTCACCTACTACAACCTCACGGGGCAGGCGGTGGCCCCCCTCGCCCGCTTTTACAAGATCCCTCCCGAGCGGATCCTGGTGGTCCACGACGAGATGGACCTCCCTTTGGGGCGGATCCGCTTCAAGGCCGGGGGGAGCGCCGCCGGGAACCGGGGCGTGCTTTCCATAGAGGAGGCCCTGGGCACCCGGGCCTTCCACCGCCTCCGCCTCGGCATCGGGAAGCCCCCGGACCCTTCCCGGGGGGCGGAGTACGTCCTTTCTCCCTTTCGCGAGGAGGAGCTTCCCGTGGTGGAGCGGGTCCTCGAGGCGGCCAAGGAGGCGGTCTGGTGCTGGGTGCGGGAGGGCCTTCCCCCTGCGCCGGGCGCTTCAACGGCCTGGACCTCTCCTTGGGGTAAGCTCAGGCCATGAGGGTTCTTCTGATCGCCGGGGGCGTAAGCCCCGAGCACGAGGTCTCCCTCCTTTCCGCGGAAGGGGTTCTGCGCCACATGCCCTTCCCCACGGACCTCGCCGTGATCGCCCGGGACGGGCGCTGGCTTCTGGGGGAAAAGGCCTTGACCGCCTTGGAGGCCAAGGCGGCCCCCGAGGGGGAGCACCCCTTCCCCCCGCCCCTCCCCTGGGAGCGGTACGATGTGGTCTTTCCCTTGCTCCACGGCCGCTTCGGCGAGGACGGGACGGTCCAGGGCTTTCTGGAGCTTTTGGGCAAGCCCTACGTGGGGGCGGGGGTGGCGGCGAGCGCTCTCTGCATGGACAAGGACCTGAGCAAGCGGGTCCTCGCCCAGGCGGGGGTGCCCGTGGTCCCCTGGGTGGCGGTGCGGAAGGGCGAGCCCCCCATGGTGCCCTTTGACCCCCCCTTCTTCGTCAAGCCGGCCAACACCGGCTCCAGCGTGGGGATAAGCCGGGTGGAGCGCTTCCAGGACCTGGAGGCCGCCCTGGCCTTGGCCTTCCGCTACGACGAGAAAGCGGTGGTGGAGAAGGCCCTCTCCCCGGTGCGGGAGCTGGAGGTGGGGGTCTTGGGCAACGTCTTCGGGGAGGCGAGCCCCGTGGGGAGGTGCGCTACGAGGCGCCCTTCTACGACTACGAGACCAAGTACACCCCGGGCCGGGCCGAGCTCCTCATCCCCGCGCCCTTGGACCCCGGCACCCAGGAGACCGTTCAGGAGCTCGCCCTCAAGGCCTACAAGGTGCTCGGGGTGCGGGGGATGGCCCGGGTGGACTTCTTCCTCGCGGAGGGGGAGCTTTACCTGAACGAGCTCAACACCATCCCCGGCTTCACCCCCACGAGCATGTACCCCCGCCTCTTTGAGGCGGGGGGGGTGGCCTACCCGGAGCTTCTCAGGCGCCTGGTGGAGCTCGCCCTCACCTAAGCACCCCTCGGGCCTCCCAGGCTGGCGCAAGCCGGCCTGGGGTGGTATTAGATGTCCAGCTCGGCGTAGCGGGCGTGCTCCTCGATGAACTCGCGCCTCGGGGCCACCTCCTGGCCCATGAGCTTCTCAAAGAGCTCGCTGGCCTCGAGGGCGTCCTGGAGCTCCACCCGCTTGAGGACCCGCTTCTCCGGGTTCATGGTGGTCTCCCAAAGCTGCTCGGGATTCATCTCCCCCAGGCCCTTGAAGCGCTGGACCTCGTAAGCTTTGCCCTCCAGCTCCTTGAGCCGGGCCTGGAGCTCCTCGTCGGAGTAGAGGTACTCTACCTTTCTCCCCACCTGAAGGCGGTAAAGGGGAGGCTGGGCGATGTAGACGTGGCCCCTTTCAATGAGGGGGCGCATGTAGCGGTAGAAGAAGGTGAGGAGGAGGGTGCGGATGTGGCTGCCGTCCACGTCGGCGTCGGTCATGATGATGATCTTGTGGTAGCGGAGGCCCTCGAGGTCAAAGTGGGCCTCCCCATCCCCCCCGATGCCCACGCCGATGGCCGAGACCATGGCCCGCACCTCGGCGTTCTTCAGGGCCTTGGAGAGCCCCGCCTTCTCCACGTTGAGGATCTTCCCCCGGAGGGGCAGGATGGCCTGGAAGCGGCGGTCCCGGCCCTGCTTGGCGCTTCCCCCCGCCGAGTCCCCCTCCACGATGAAAAGCTCCGCCTCCTCGGGGTTTTCCGTCTGGCAGTCGGCGAGCTTTCCGGGAAGCTCGTCGGACTCCAGGGGGTTCTGCCTGCGGACGAGCTCCCTCGCCTTCCTCGCCGCCTCCCGGGCCTGGGCGGCCCTCAGGGCCTTCTCGTAAACGGCCTTGGCGATGCGGGGGTTCTCCTCCAGGATCTCCAGAAGCCGCTCGTAAACCACCTGGCCCACGGCGGTCCCGGCCTCGGGGTTTAGGAGCTTCCCCTTGGTCTGCCCCTCAAACTGGGGGTTGGGGAGCTTCACCGAGACCACGGCGTAGAGCCCCTCCAGGAGGTCGTCCCCCGTGGGCTGGGGGCCTTTTTCCTTGTTGAGGCCCGCCTTCTTGGCGTACTGGTTCAGGGCGCGGCTGTAGGCGGACTTGAAGGCGGTGAGGTGGGTGCCCCCGTCCCGGGTGGGGATCATGTTGGCGTAGGTGAGGATCTCGGCGTTGTACCCCTGGGTGTGGAGGAAGCCCACCTCCACCTCCACCTCCCCGTGGGTGCCCCGGATGAGGAAGGGCTTCTCGTAGAGGAGGTCCTCCCCCTCGGCCAAGGCCTTGGCGAAGGAGGCCACGCCCCCCTTGTCCAGGAAGACCTCCTCCTTGCCGTGCTGGCGGTCCTGGAAGACGAGCTTGAGCCCGGCCACCAGGTAGGCCACCTCCCGGAGGCGGGCCCGGATCTTGCTCGGGTCAAAGCGGAGGTTCCCGAAGATCTCGGGGTCGGGCTTGAAGGTGACCCGGGTCCCGGTCTTCCCCCTGGGGGCCTCGCCCACCACCCGGAGGGGCTCCGTGACCTCGCCCCGGCTGAAGGCGATCCGGTGGTGCTTCCCTTCCCGGAAGACCTCCACCACGGTCCACTCGGAAAGGGCGTTCACCACGCTCGCCCCCACCCCGTGGAGCCCCCCGGAGACCTTGTAGGCGCCCTGCTCAAACTTGCCCCCGGAGTGGAGGGTGGTGTAGATGACCTCCACGGCGGGCTTTCCCTCCTCGGGCATGAGGTCCACGGGGATGCCGCGGCCGTTGTCCTCCACGGTGAGGGAGCCGTCCTCGTTGAGGCGCACCAGGATCTCCGTGGCGTAGCCCGCCAGGGCCTCGTCCACGGCGTTGTCCAGGATCTCCTTGAAGAGGTGGTGGTACCCTTCCACCCCCGTGCCGCCGATGTACATGGCCGGGCGGTGGCGGACCCCCTCCAGGCCCTTGAGCACCCGAATGGCAGAAGCGTCGTAGCTCACCCCTTCAGTATACCACAACCGGAGCGGGGTTTTTCCCCTTGTAAAGGGAGCTCTCCTTGCCTGGGGCTGGAAAGTTTATCGGACTGAGGCCAGTGTATCGCCGCTTTCCGTCCGGGCGTTCCCCGGGTATCCTGCCCTCATGGTTGGGGTCTTCCTGCACGCCTCCCTGGGCCTTTTCCTCCTGGTCGCGGTGCCCGCCTTGGCCCTCGTGGGCCTCTTAGGCTTCTTCCGCCCCCTTCCCTCCCGCTTCTATGCCTTCCTCCGGGGGTGGCCTGGGTGGCGATCCTCCAGGTCCTCTTGGGCTTTCTCCTCTTCCTCCAGGGCTTGAGGCCCAAGGACGGCCTCCACCTCCTCTACGGCCTCCTCCTGGCGGCAGGGCTTCACTACCTGGGGGGCCTCGAGCCCGGGGGGTGGTTCTACCGGGGTCTCAAGGACCCGCCCAAGCGCCCCGAGCTTTTCGTGGCCTTGGGGCTTCTCTTCTGCGTGGGCCTTGTCCTCCGGGTGTACCTCACGGGCCGGTGAGGGCTTCCCGGGCTACCTTATCCCAGGGTATGAGTCCGGACAATGTAGTGGCGTTTTGCTTTAAAAAGTTTTCCAAGTCCTTTACGTAGCTTTCTCGGAAGATGACGAATCCGTTGGGAAGCCGTTCTAGATGGTGGGCGATTTTGACCCACAAGCGGTAGGCTTCTTCTCTGGTTCGGGCACGCTGGGCTTTTCTTTCGAGTTCCTCTGGGCTTTGCAGCGTGTAGGGAACTTCCAGGAGGGCGGAATGTTCGCGCCTTCTTAGGAAGCGGTTTCCCTCCCGGGCTTCCGAGCGATAGGTTTCCTTTTTTATCTGAATGCCTATCAGGCGGTCTTCTGCTTGAATTTGTGCATCTATCCCCTGGGCGTCCAGCTCCCAGGTGGCCGTCAAGCGAAGTTGACAAGAGGCGTTCCAGCGATAGCAAAAGTGAAATTGCGTCCAAATGGAAACAGCGGTCCGGTAGAGCCTCGCTTCTAAGCCGAGACGGACAAATTCATAGGAACATCCCCAAAAATACTTGCGAATAAACTCGTTTAGGGGCCGGAGGCGCTTCTCCCACCACTGGTCGAAGAAAGTTTCAAAATCTGGAAAGTGAAGGGTGTTCCCGTTGGGCTTCCAGTAGTGGTCGTACAAGTCTGGAAGTGGGTTAAGCTCTCTAGGTAGGTCTTGCTCTACTGTTTTGATGGGGCGGTATTTTTCTTGGTAGCTCTCGAGGTCCAAAGACTTCAGAAAATCCTCAAAAGCTTCAAGCACTTTCTGGGCTTGTGTAGGGGCCATGTTTCCTCCTCTCGGTGTTCCCCTGTCGGGGAAGCAACGCAGGTATCCGCTCCAACATTCTAAGCGTCAAGTGAGGAACAAAGTCCCTGTAAAGGGTTTTGACATACTCTTGTATCTTATCGGAGTTTAACCACTCTACCAGAAACAAGGGGTCTAGTTCCACACCCTCCTTGGGCAGAAGGTGGAACTCTTCTCTCCACGGGTAGGCCTTCTCGTCCCAAGCGGCTACCACCTTGGTGCCCTTAGTGTGGGCCACCACCAAGTGGGGCGTGGCGTAGAAGTCCCTAAGCTCCTTGGCCCTTTCCTTGGGCATCCAAAGGCCGGAGTGGTTGCTTTCGTAGTCTATCCACCCCGGCTTCAGGTTCCTTCCCGTCAGGACGGGCACAAGGCCAGGTTCCGGTTCCTTTTGGACGGCGGGATGCTTCTTGAACTCCGGGCTCCTGGCGGCGAAGCGGATGTGGAATAGGCTACCTAGGGGTGGACCCGAGGCCTCCATCTCCCTGGTCCACCCTGTTTCGAAGCGGATGATCTCTCCCTTCCATTCCGGCTTCTCGCTCCACAAGAGGGGCGTGAAGGTCTCCCCGTCTCTCCGGGTGTCCCAAAGGGCGAGGCCTTTTCCTCCCTTCCGGAACCGAAGAACCACAGCGCTCACCTTTCTTCCGGGGAAGACCTCGCCTAGATAGTAAACTTCTGTTCTCCCTTCTCGGGCCAGAAATGACCGAAGGAGGGAAAAGTCGTCCAGGACGAGCCACGTGGCCGGGACTACGAAGACCAGGGTTCCGCCCTCCCTCAAGAGGCGCACAGATTTCTCTATGAAGGCCCCGTAAAGGTTGTACTTGCCCTTCCAGGTGGATAGGGTCTTCTTGTAAAGCCCCTTGACCTCCCTAAGGACGTGGATGGGGTACTTGCTGGCCTCCCCCACGATGCCGTAGGGCGGGTTGCCCAAGATGAGGTCAAAGGCTTCCCCGGGCTCCCAGAGGAGGAAGTCCGCCACCACCCCTTCCGCCCAAGGGGGAAGGTCCAGGGCGTTTGGGTCTATCTCCACCCCCACGAAGCGGTAGCCCGTCCCGTGGGCCTCCCGGAAGGCCCGGAGGAAGGGCCCGTCCGCGCAGGCGGGCTCCAGGACCTTTCCTCCCCGGGGGGCCTCGGCGAGGCCCACCATGAAGTCCACCACCTCGGGAGGGGTTTCCACCCGGCCCAGGCTCTTTTCCGTGGCTCCTTGGGGTAGGGGCGGGGGAAAGAGCATTTAGCGGATTATACCGAGCTTCCGCCCCACCTTGGCGTAGGCCTCGAGGGCCTTGTCCAGCATCTCCTTGGTGTGGGCGGCGGTGACGATGTTGCGGATCCTCGCCTTCCCCCTGGGCACGGTGGGGAAGCCGATGCCCACGGCGAAGACCCCCTCCTCCAGGAGGAGGCGGCTCGCCTCAAAGGCCAGGGGGGCCTCCCCGAAGAGGACGGGGGTGATGGGGGTCTGGCTTCCCAGGGTGTCGTAGCCCAGGCGGGCAAGCTCCTGCTTGAAGTAGCGGGTGTTTTCCCAAAGCCTTTCCACCCGCTCGGGCTCCTTCTCGATGAGCTCTAAGGCACCCAGCAAAGCCCCCACCACCGCCGGGGGGTGGCTGGTGGAGAAGAGGAAGGGCCGGGCCTTGTTGATGAGGAGGTCCTTGAGTTCCAAGGCGCCGGCGGCGTATCCCCCCACCACCGCCCAGGCCTTGGAGAGGGTGGCCACCTGGATCACGTCCGGGTCCTGGTGGAAGCCAAAGTGGTGCACCGTGCCCTTGCCCTTCTCCCCCAGGACCCCGGAGCCGTGGGCGTCGTCCACGTAGACCACCGCCCCGTAGCGCTTGGCCAGGGGGACGATCCGGTCCAGGGGGGCGATGTCCCCATCCATGGAGAAGACCCCGTCGGTGACGATGAGCTTGAGCCCCTCGGTGTCGTGGGTCCTTAGGAGCTCCTCCAGGTGGGCCACATCCGCGTGGCGATAGACCAAGCGGGTGGCCTTGGTGAGGCGGAGGCCATCAATGATGCTGGCGTGGTTCAGCTCGTCGGAGAAGACCACGTCCCCCTCCTTGAGGAGGGCCCCCAGCACTCCCTGGTTGGCGGTGAAGCCCGACTGGAGGACGAGGGCGCTTTCCGTCCCCTTGAAGCGGGCCAGGGCTTCCTCCAGCTCCACGTGGTAGGTGAAGGTGCCGGCGATGGTGCGCACCGCCCCGCTTCCCGCTCCCCACTTTTCCAGGTACTGGCGGGCCTTCTCCTTGAGGTAGGGGTGGTTGGCGAAGCCGAGGTAGTTGTTGGAGGCGAGGTTCACCACCTCCTTCCCCTCCACCCGGGTCACGGGCTCCTGGGGGGCCTCGAGGACCTTGGGGGAGATGTAAAGTCCCTCCCGCTTGAGCCTTTCCAGCTCCTCGCGGACGCGTGCGCGCAGATCCAGGTTCATGGCCTTATCTAACCGCCTGGGCCCCGGGCTGTCCAGGGCCTCACCTTCCTCTGACCGAAAGGCGCTACCCTAAGGGTGGGGGTGGTAGCGGTTCCATGAGGGCCGAGCTGCAAGCCGAAACCGAGGCCGAGCGCCTAGAGCGCCGGGCAAAGCTCCACGAGCTCCTCCACCGCTTGCGGGGAGAGCCGAATGTCCTCCTTCCCTTTCACCAGGCCCTGGCGCTGAGGCCCAAGGGGGAGCACCCCCTGGGCTTAAGGACCATTGAGGTGGACAAGGTGGTGGGCTCCGTGGACCGCTACGAGGATTTTGACCATCACTTCCTGCCCAAGACCCCCCACACCCTGGAGCGCTGGAAGCGCCTTCGCGCCTTGCAGCTTTCCGGGGTGGAGTTCCCCCCCATCGAGGTCTACCAGGTGGGGGAGGCCTACTTCGTCAAGGATGGCAACCACCGGGTGGCCCTGGCCAAGGCCACGGGGCAGAAGTATATAGACGCCTACGTGATCGCCCTAGACGTTCCCGTGCCCGTGGGGGCCAAGGACACCCTGAAGGACCTGATCCTCAAGGCGGAATACGCCAACTTCCTGGAGAAGACCCGGCTTAAAGAGCTGGTGCCGGAGGCGGAAGACATTCTCTTTTCTACCCTGGGCCGCTACGATATCCTCCTGGACCACATCGCCACCCGGCGCTACTTCAAGGGCCTCGAGGAGGGCCGGGAGGTTCCTTGGGAGGAGGCAGTGGTGGACTGGTACCAGAACCTCTACCGGCCCACGGTGGAGGCCATCCGCCGCCTGGGGCTTCTTAAGAACTTCCCCGGCCGCACCGAGGCGGACCTCTACCTCTGGGTCATGGACCACCGCTACTTCCTGGCCCGGGAGCTCGGGGTGGACCTCTCCCCCGAGGAGGCGGCCCGGAGCTACGAGGCCCGGTTTGGGCCGTGGTGGAAGCGGATGGGGGGTGGGCTCAAGGCGTGGCTAAGGGCTCGGTGGGGTAAATAGGCAAGCTTAGCCCTGGCATGTCTTGATGGTTGTTCATCTGTACTTGACCGTTCCTTACGAGAGCACTAAAATCCTAAAGTAGGTGCCTAGAAATTATCCTAGGTGCCTAGGAGTGAGGTGAACCCTATGAGAAAAGGCCTTGGCCTTCTTGGTGTGGTTTTATTGGCGGTTTTAGCGGCTTGCGCTCCCAGCGTCACCACCAAGACTTCTTCAGGCTTGGAGGGCGAAAATCCCTATGCCAACTACACGGGGCCACGGGCCAAAGCGGTGGTGGCCAACTTCATCTGCGCGGCAGCCCAGTGCCCTCCGGGCGTTGAGGCTTCCATCTCAGAGCTCTTGATGACCGCCCTGATCAACACCAACCACTTCATTCTCTACGACCGCTCGGTGCTTGCGCAAATTCAACAAGAAGCCTACCTCGGGGGCAAACCCCTCAACTTGCAGGGGGCTGAGCTTTTGGTGGTGGGTTCCATAACCGCTTTTGAGCCCGATGCGGGCGGTACCCGGGGGGGTGGTGGTGGTATTCTGGGGGGCCTCTTGGGTGCCTTCGGTGGTGGACAGAAACGCTCGTACGTTGCGGTGGACATGCGGATTGTGGACGCCCAAAGCGGCGCTATCGTTTCCGCTTTCCGCGTGGAGGGCGAGGCCACGGATGTGGATTACGGGGGTCTCCTGGGGATCTTGGGTCCGGGCGCTGCCCTTGGAGGGGGTTTGAAGCAGTACGAGAAGACCCCCATGGGCAAAGCCTTGGCTGTGATGACCTCTAAGGCGGTGGAGGAGATCATTAAGCGTACACCCAGGAGCTACTTCAAGTATGCGCCGGATGGGAAGCCTTACCAACAGCCTTAGGCGCCTTTTTCTCCTTCTGGCCACCCTGATTTTGGGGATGGCCTTGGGCCAAGGGCCCAAAACCCTCGTCCTTGTGAGCCAAGGTGAGCATTGGTGGGATGAGGAGGCGGGTCTTTACGAGGCGGCTTTACGGGAAGAACTCTTGCAGGGGGGCTTTCGGGTGCTGGACGCCGCCCAGGTGCAAAGGGTGGCGGACCGGCAGCTTCTCACCCGCCTGGTGCAGGGGGACGCCTTGGCGGCCATCACCTTGGCCACCAACTTTAAGGCTGACGCCTTGGTGGTAAGCCGGGTCTTCACCTCCCGCGTCCTTGCCACTCAGACCAACGTGGCCACCTTCTACACCTACAAGGCTACGGCGGACGTGCGGCTGGTGATGGCCAGTACAGGCCAAGTGGTGGGCAGTTGGAGTCCGTCCCAGACAGGGACCGGTACCTCCGAGCGGGAAGCGGCTTTTGCGGCCCTGCGCAACCTGGGCAGACAGGTGGGGCAGGAATTGCGCAAGCAAAACTTTTCCGCTTCGGGAGCCAGCCCCGTGGTTCGCTTGACGGTAACTGGCCTTAAGGGCTTCACCGATGCTTCCGTGCTCCTAAGGGAGCTTGGAGCTCAGAAGGGTGTGGTCTCGGCTGAGCGTAAAAGCTTCGCCAACGGCGTCCTCGAGGCCGAGGTGGTCTTCCAAGGGTCCGTGGACGAGCTGGCAGCGCTTCTAGAAAGCCTTCAGCTCCTCCCCTTGGAGGTTACCGAGGTGAGCGGCTTTGCCATAGAGGCCCGGGTACGCTGAGGGGGATGGATTTTGAGGGGCGGGGGTTTCCCCGCCCTTGATTTTGGCCCTGGATCGTCCTTACTCTGTATACAGGATGCAGACCCTGGGCTTCCGCCGACCCAACCAGGTGCGCGAGGCGGTCTACGGCCACCTTAAAGACCTCCTCCTCTCCGGGCGTTTCGCCCCGGGGGAAAGGCTTTCCGAGCCCCTTTTGGCCCAAGAGCTCGGGGTTTCCCGCACCCCGGTGCGGGAGGCCCTGATGCGCCTAAGTGAGGAGGGGTTGGTGGAACTGGTGCCGGGCAAGGGGGCGAGGGTCAAGGCCTTCACCCCAGAGGAGGTGGAGGAGGTCTATGGGGTGCGGGCCCTGCTGGAGGGGGAGGCGGCGCGGGAGGCGGCGCTGCGGGCCATGCCTTGGGAGCTGGACGCCCTGGAGGAGCGCCTCCGGGCCATTGACGAGGCTTCCCCGGAGGACTACCCGAGCAGATGCGCCGGGACCTGGAGTTCCACCGGGCCTTGGTGCGCCTTTCCGGGAACCGGACCCTATACCGGCTTTACGAGGACCTGCTTTCCACCCTGGCCCTGGCCCGGAGCGCCCTGCCCACCCTTTCCCAGGACGAGGCCACCCGGCGGGAACACCGGGCCATCCTGATGGCCCTCAGGCGCAAGGACCCCGAGGGAGCCAAGAAGGCGGTGGAGGCCCACGTGTACCGCTTCCGCGACCTGGTGGTGGCGAAGCTTCGGAAAGGAGGGGTATGAACCTAGACCTGGTCTATCGGCAGGCGGTGCTCTCCGTGGCGGGTAATCCCCGGGTGGAGGCCCTCATCAAGGGGCGGGCGAGGGGCCTGGTGCGCCGCTATGTGGCGGGGGAGACCCTGGAGGAGGCCCTTGGGGTGGCGGAGGCCCTCGAGGCCCAAGGCGTTCACGCCATCCTGGCCCTCCTGGGGGAGATGGTGCGCTCGGAGGCGGAGGCCAGGGCCTTCCAGGCGGGCATCCTGGAGCTGGTGCGGGCGGTGGCCAGCCGCCCCTGGCCCAAGTACGTGTCCTTGAAGCTTACCCAGCTGGGCCTGGACCTCTCCGAGGACCTGGCCCTGGAGCTCATGCGGGGGATTCTCCGCGAGGCCGAGCCCAGGGGCGTCTTCGTGCGCCTGGACATGGAGGACTCCCCCCGGGTGGAGGCCACCTTGCGCCTCTACAAGGCCCTGAGGGAGGAGGGCTTCTCCCAGGTGGGGATCGTCCTGCAAAGCTACCTCTACCGCACGGAGAAGGACCTTTTGGACCTCCTGCCCTACCGGCCCAACCTCCGCCTGGTCAAGGGGGCCTACCGGGAGCCCAAGGAGGTGGCCTTCCCGGACAAGCGCCTCATTGACGCCGAGTACCTGCACCTGGGGAAGCTCGCCCTTAAGGAGGGGCTTTACGTGGCCTTCGCCACCCACGACCCCAGGATCATCGCCGAACTCAAGCGCTACACCGAGGCCATGGGGATCCCCAGGTCGCGCTTTGAGTTCCAGTTCCTCTACGGGGTGCGCCCCGAGGAGCAAAAGCGGCTCGCCCGGGAGGGGTACACGGTGCGGGCCTACGTGCCCTACGGCAGGGACTGGTACCCCTACCTCACCCGGAGGATTGCGGAGAGGCCGGAGAACCTTTTCCTCGTCCTAAGGAGCCTGGTCTCCGGCTAAAGGAGGTGAATGAGGATGACGGTGGAACCTTTCCGGAACGAGCCCATTGAGACCTTCCAGACGGAGGAGGCCCGGCGCGCCATGCGCGAGGCCCTGAGGCGGGTGCGGGAGGAGTTCGGCCGCCACTACCCCCTCTACATCGGGGGGGAGTGGGTGGACACGAAGGAGCGCATGGTCTCCCTCAACCCCTCGGCGCCGAGCGAGGTGGTGGGCACCACCGCCAAGGCGGGGAAGGCGGAGGCGGAGGCCGCCCTCGAGGTCGCCTGGAAGGCCTTCAAGACTTGGAAGGACTGGCCCCAGGAGGACCGGAGCCGCCTCCTCCTCAAGGCGGCGGCCCTCATGCGGCGGCGGAAGCGGGAGCTGGAGGCCACCTTGGTCTACGAGGTGGGCAAGAACTGGGTGGAGGCCTCCGCGGACGTGGCCGAGGCCATTGACTTCATCGAGTACTACGCCCGGGCCGCCCTGCGCTACCGCTACCCCGCCGTGGAGGTGGTGCCCTACCCCGGGGAGGACAACGAGAGCTTCTACGTGCCCCTGGGGACCGGGGTGGTCATCGCCCCCTGGAACTTCCCCGTGGCCATCTTCACCGGGATGATCATGGGCCCCGTGGCCGTGGGGAACACCGTGATCGCCAAGCCCGCCGAGGACGCTGTGGTGGTGGGGGCCAAGGTCTTTGAGATCTTCCACGAGGCGGGCTTCCCCCCTGGGGTGGTCAACTTCCTGCCCGGGGTGGGGGAGGAGGTGGGGGCGTACCTGGTGGAGCACCCCAGGATCCGCTTCATCAACTTCACGGGGAGCCTCGAGGTGGGCCTGAAGATCTACGAGGCTGCCGGGCGCCTGGCCCCGGGCCAGACCTGGTTCAAGCGGGCCTACGTGGAGACCGGGGGCAAGGACGCCATCATCGTGGACGAGACGGCGGACTTTGACCTGGCCGCCGAGGGGGTGGTGGTCTCCGCCTACGGCTTCCAGGGGCAGAAGTGCTCCGCGGCAAGCCGCCTCATCCTCACCCAGGGGGCCTACGAGCCCGTGCTGGAGAGGGTCCTGAAGCGGGCGGAAAGGCTTTCCGTGGGCCCCGCCGAGGAGAACCCCGACCTCGGCCCCGTGGTGAGCGCCGAGCAGGAGAGGAAGGTCCTCTCCTACATTGAGATCGGGAAGAACGAGGGCCAGCTCGTCCTGGGGGGAAACGCCTCGAGGGGGAGGGATACTTCATCGCCCCCACGGTCTTCACCGAGGTGCCGCCCAAGGCCAGGATCGCCCAGGAGGAGATCTTCGGCCCGGTGCTTTCCGTCATCCGGGTCAAGGACTTCGCCGAGGCCCTGGAGGTGGCGAACGACACGCCCTACGGCCTCACGGGCGGGGTCTACTCCAGGAAGCGGGAGCACCTGGAGTGGGCCAGGCGGGAGTTCCACGTGGGCAACCTCTACTTCAACCGCAAGATCACCGGGGCCCTGGTGGGGGTCCAGCCCTTCGGCGGCTCCAAGCTCTCCGGCACCAACGCCAAGACCGGGGCCTTGGACTACCTTAGGCTCTTTCTGGAGATGAAGGCGGTGGCCGAGCGCTTCTAGGGGTATAATCCTCGGCGGTGATGCTATGCCGCTAAAAGCCTACCGGCCCCCGAGGACCCGGGGCTTTGGGACACCTACCTGGAGTGGCTGGAGCGGGCCCTGAAGGTGGCGGAGGCCCACCCCACCACCCTGGAGTACCTGGCCCACCCCAAGCGCCTGGTCACCCTCTCCCTTCCCGTGGTCATGGACGACGGGAAGGTGCGCATCTTCCAGGGCTACCGCGTGGTGCACGACATCGCCCGGGGACCGGCCAAGGGCGGGGTCCGCCTGGACCCCGGGGTCACCCTGGGCCAGACCGCGGGCCTCGCCGCTTGGATGACTTTGAAGGCGGCCGTCTACGACCTGCCTTTCGGCGGGGCGGCGGGGGGGATCGCCGTGGACCCCAAGGGGCTTTCCCCGCGGGAGCTGGAGCGCCTGGTGCGCCGCTACACCGCCGAGCTCGTGGGCCTCATCGGGCCCGACAGCGACATCCTGGGGCCCGACCTCGGGGCGGACCAGCAGGTCATGGCCTGGATCATGGACACCTACTCCATGACCGTGGGCTCCACGGTGCCCGGGGTGGTGACGGGGAAGCCCCACGCCCTGGGAGGGAGCGAGGGACGGGACGACGCCGCGGGGCTTGGGGCGCTCCTCGTGCTGGAGGCCCTGGCCAAGAGGCGGGGCCTGGACCTTCGGGGCGCCCGGGTGGTGGTGCAGGGCCTCGGCCAGGTGGGGGCGGCGGTGGCCCTGCACGCCGAGCGCCTGGGGATGCGGGTGGTGGCCGTGGCCACCTCCATGGGGGGCATGTACGCCCCCGAGGGGCTGGACGTGGCCGAGGTCCTTTCCGCCTACGAGGCCACGGGGTTGCTGCCCCGGCTGGAC
Organism: Thermus parvatiensis; assembly: GCF_001535545.1. GTDB lineage: Bacteria > Deinococcota > Deinococci > Deinococcales > Thermaceae > Thermus > Thermus parvatiensis. Next base: position 499,474 of record NZ_CP014141.1, read on the forward strand.
CTCGCCCCGGAGGAGGTCTTCGGCCTCGAGGCCGAGGTCCTCGTCCTGGCAGCCCGGGAAGGGGCCTTGGACGGGGAGATGGCCCGGCAGGTCCAGGCCCAGGCGGTGGTGGAGGTGGCCAACTTCGGCCTCACCCCCGAGGCCGAGGCCTACCTTTTGGGTAAGGGGGCGTTGGTGGTGCCCGACCTCCTCTCCGGCGGGGGCGGACTCCTCGCCAGCTACCTGGAGTGGGTGCAGGACCTCAGCATGTTCTTCTGGAGCCCGGAGGAGGTGCGCGAGCGCTTTGAAACCCGTGTGGCCCGGGTGGTGGACGCGGTCTGCCGGCGGGCGGAGCGGGACGGGCTGGACCTGAGGATGGGCGCCTTGGCCCTCGCCTTGGAGCGGCTGGACGAGGCCACCCGGCTTCGGGGCGTGTACCCATAAGGAGCGGCGATGAAGAGCGAACCCCTTTCCTACCTGGGCAAGGACGGAGGCCCCTGGGAGATCTTCACGGAGCAGGTGGACCGGGTCGTTCCCTACCTGGGGCGGCTCGCCCCCCTGGCGGAAAGCCTCAAGCGGCCCAAGAGAGTCCTCATCGTGGACGTCCCCGTGCGCCTGGACGACGGGAGCGTGGCCTACTTTGAAGGGTACCGGGTCCACCACAACACCGCCCGGGGGCCCGCCAAGGGCGGGGTGCGCTACCACCCCGAGGTGACCCTCTCCGAGGTCATGGCCTTGGCGGGATGGATGACCATCAAGAACGCCGCCGTGGGCCTGCCCTACGGCGGGGGCAAAGGGGGTATCCGGGTGGACCCCAAGAAGCTTTCCCCCCACGAGTTAGAGCGCCTTACCCGCCGCTACACCTCGGAGATCGGAATCCTCCTCGGCCCTGACCGGGACATTCCCGCCCCCGACGTGAACACCGGAGAGCGGGAGATGGCGTGGATGATGGACACCTACTCCATGAACGTGGGCCGCACCGTGCCCGGGGTGGTGACCGGGAAGCCCGTCTCCTTAGGGGGCTCCCTGGGCCGGAGGGACGCCACGGGGAGGGGGGTCTTCATCACCGCGGCGGCCGCGGCGGAGAAGATCGGGCTTCCGGTGGAGGGGTCTAGGGTGGCCATCCAGGGCTTCGGCAACGTGGGCAACGCCGCCGCCCGGGCCTTCCACGACCACGGGGCCCGCGTCGTCGCCGTCCAGGACCACACCGGCACCGTCTACAACGAGGCGGGCATAGACCCCTACGACCTCCTCCGCCACGTGCGGGAGTTCGGGGGGTGAGGGGGTACCCCAAGGCGGAGCCCTTGCCGGCGGCGGACTTCTGGGGCCTGCCCGTGGAGTTCCTCGTACCGGCGGCCTTGGAGAAGCAGATCACCGAGCAGAACGCCTGGCGCATCCGGGCCCGGATCGTGGCCGAGGGGGCGAACGGCCCCACCACCCCGGCCGCCGACGACATCCTCTTGGAGAAGGGGGTCCTGGTGGTCCCCGACGTGATCGCCAACGCCGGGGGCGTGACGGTGAGCTACTTTGAGTGGGTCCAGGACTTCAACTCCTACTTCTGGACGGAGGAGGAGATCAACGCCCGCTTGGAGCGGGTCCTCCGCAACGCCTTTGAGGCGGTGTGGCAGGTAGCTCAAGAGAAGAAGATCCCCTTGCGTACCGCCGCCTACGTGGTGGCGGCGACCCGGGTCCTCGAGGCCCGGGCCCTGCGGGGCCTTTACCCTTAAGCTATCCCCGTGGACTGGCCCCGCTTCGGCCGCGTGGCCCTCAAGCCCTTCTCCGCCGGGCTTACCGAGGCGGAGTGGAAGGGTCTCTACGAGACCTTCCGCGACCCTGAGGTGGCCGAGTGGAACGGCTCTACCCCTTTGCGCTCGCCTTTTTGGCTCTTCAAGCGCTTCGTCCTGGCGGAGGCCCGGAGAAAGGACCGCGTGGCCTTCGTCATCCTGGACGAGAAGGGGGAGTATTTGGGGACGCTGGAGCTTTACGACCTCACCCCCGAGGAGGCCACCTTGGGCATCCTGATCGGGAGGAAGGACCGCTGGGGGCAAGGCTACGGCACCGAGGCGGTGCGGGCGGCCTTGGACTACGCCTTCCGCGTCCTGGGCCTGAGGCGGGTGAAGCTCAGGACCTTCGCCCACAACCTGAGGGCGCGGCGGGCCTTTGCGAAAGCGGGTTTCCGCGAGGTGGGCGTGGTGCCGGGCCCCAGGGGGAGGGAGGACGTGCACATGGAGGTGCGCCGTGAGGATCTTGGCCCCGAGGCTTAGGGAAGAGGTGTGGGCCGCCCTGCCCGAGGGGGTGGAGGTGCGCTTTCTGGACGAGCCCTGGCCCAAGGCCTGCGACCTCTTCATCCCCCCTTACGGGCAAGAGGAGGTGGTGCGGCAGGTCCTGGAGGAGGTGGAGGTCAAGGTGGTCCAGACCCTCTCCGCGGGGGTGGACTGGATCCTTCCCCTCGTTCCCGAAGGGGTGGTGCTCTGCGACGGCTCCGGGATCCACGACGCTCCCGTGGCCGAGTGGGTGGTCCTGGCCCTCCTCGCCCTCCTCAAAGACCTCCCCGGCTTCCTCGAGGCCCAAAAGGAAGGGCGCTGGGCCCCGAGGAGGCTTTCCGACCTGGAGGGGAAGAGGGTCCTCCTCCTGGGCTACGGGTCCATCGGGAAGGCGGTGGCGGAAAGGCTTAGGCCTTTTGGGGTGGAGCTTTTCCCCGTGGCCCGCCATGCCCGTCCCGGGGTCTACACCCGGGAGGACCTGCCCGCCCTCCTGCCCCGGGCGGACGCCGTGGTCCTCCTCCTCCCCCTCACCCCGAGACCCGGGGCATCGTGGACCGGGACTTCCTCGCCCGGATGAAGGAGGGGGCCCTCCTGGTGAACGCGGGGAGGGGAGGGCTCGTGGACACGGAGGCCCTCCTCGAGGCCCTGGAGGCGGGGCGGGTCCGGGCCTTCTTGGACGTCACCGACCCCGAGCCCCTTCCCCAGGACCACCCCCTCTGGCGGGCCAAAGGGGCGGTCATCACCCCCCACGTGGCCGGGCTTTCCGAGGGGTTTTCCCGCCGGGTGGCCCGCTTCCTCGCCGAGCAGGTGGGGCGGTACCTTCGGGGGGAGCCTCTTTTGAACGTGGTGCGGGAGGGGTACTAGTGGAGGTGGTGCTTCACGGCGACCTGCGCCGCTATGGGGAGCGCCTTCGGGTGGGGGCCAAGACCCCCAGGGAGGCCCTGGAGAAGCTGGGGATCCCCCTGGAGGAGGTCTGGCTCTTGGCGGTGGGGGAGAGGGTGGTGGACCTAGACGAGGCGGTGGAAGGCCCCCTTGAGGTCTACCCCCCCATCGCGGGGGGTGGTATACTTGAAGTCCTGCCCTCTAAGGCAGGGGGCGCCAAAGGGGGGAGCCGCCCGACGCCCACCCCGCGTAGAAAGGAAAAGCATGGAGAAGAAGGACCTCCTCTCTACGCCCGTGGTCCCCATAGACATCAAGGCCTTTGACGCCGGGCCCATCCTCGAGGCCATGGGCAAGACCGCCTTCCAGGCGAGGAACCTCCATAGGGCGGCGGAGATCTACCTCAAGATGCTCCAAGACGACTGCGCCGTCATCCTCACCCTGGCAGGAAGCCTGGTCTCGGCGGGCCAGGGCCTCATCGTCCACGACCTCATCAGGAAGGGCCTGGTGGACGTCGTCGTGTCCACCGGGGCCAACATCGTGGACCAGGACTTCTTTGAGGCCTTGGGCCACCGCCACTACCAGGGGGACCCCAAGGCGGACGACGAGGCCTTGAGGCAGCTTTGGATTGACCGCATCTACGACACCTACATTGACGAGGAGGAGCTAAGGCACACGGACTACACCATCGCCGAGATCGCCGACGGCCTAGAGCCCCGCCCCTATTCCAGCCGGGAGTTCATCTGGCACATGGGCCGCTACCTGGCGGAACGGGGCCTTGGGGAGAAGAGCCTCGTACGGGCGGCCTACGAGGAGGGGGTGCCCATCTTCGTTCCCGCCTTCTCCGACTCCTCGGCGGGCTTCGGCCTCGTCTACCACCAGGTAAAAAACCCCAAGGCCCACGTGACCATAGACTCCGTGGCCGACTTCCGCGAGCTCACGGAGATCAAGCTGAAGGCCAAAACCACGGGGCTCGTGATGCTCGGGGGCGGGGTGCCCAAGAACTTCGCCCAGGACATCGTGGTGGCCGCCGAGGTCCTGGGCCACCGGGTTGAGATGCACAAGTACGCCATCCAGATCACCGTGGCCGACGAAAGGGACGGGGGGCTTTCCGGCTCCACCCTTTCGGAGGCGCAAAGCTGGGGCAAGGTGGACGCGCGCCTCTCCCAGATGGTCTTCGCCGAGGCGACCCTCGCCTTCCCCCTCCTCGCCTCCTACGTCTGGCACCGGGCCCCCGCGCGGGCCAAGCGACGCTACGCCGACCTCTTCCGGCGGGAGGTGCCCGCTTAGGCCTTGGGTGCCCCCAGGGGGGTGGCTTTACCACCCCCCGTTTTTTTGGTACACTCCCGGCAAATGCCCGATGAGTTGAGGCTTTTCCTGAAGGAGCGCTTCGGCGTCCAGGGGTCTCTGTCCCCGGGGCGCTTTGAGGCGGAGCTCGCCAAGCGTCTGGGAAGCCCCGCCCGGCGCGCTCCCCTCCTCAAGGCCTGGCGGGCCTATTTGGCCCAAGGGGGGAGGGAGGCGGTGCGAAGTTTCTACCGGGAGGTCCTCAAGGTTCCCAAGGGGGAGGCCCTAGTTTACGGGATGCACCTCCCCTTCCTTGAGTTCTACGCCAAGGAGCTCCCCCCCGGGTGGAGGGGCGGGTCCTCGAGGTGGGGGCCTTCACCGGGGCTTTAGTGGGCTTCCTGCAAAGGAAGCGGCCTGACCTGGAGTGGCACGCCCTGGACGGGGTGGAAGAGGCGGTGGCCCTGGGCAAGAAGCGGGTGCCCGAGGTGGCCTGGCATTTGGGCTGGGCGGAGGAGGTGGAGCTCTCCCCCTTTGACACCCTGCTCCTCCTCTCCGTCTTCCCCGAGGGGCTCGTGGACCAGGACCTGGAGAGCCGCCTGGCGCCCGAAGCCTTCTGGAAGCGCTTCGCCTTCTTTGAGCGCCTCCCCCTCTTCGCCCGCCTCCTCCGCCCCGGGGGGCTTCTCGTCTACGGCCACGGGCCTTTTTTGGGCAAAAGCCCCGAGGGGGTGGAGGAGGGCCTTAGGCGCTTGGGGTTTGACCGGGTGGAGCGGGTGGGGGAGGGGGAGTACTTCCTCGTCCTCGCCCGGAAGCCCGAGGCCCTGGTGGCGGTGCGGCTGGAGGAGAGGGAAGCCCCGCCTCCAGAGGAGGCGGAGGAGGTGGCCGTGGCCTTGGAGGAGGCCCGGGCCCTCCTGGAGGCGGGCCGCTACGCCGAGGCCCTCGCGCTCCTGCCGGAGGAGGCGGAAGGGGAGGCGGCCTACCTCCGGGGCCGGGCCCTCTTCGCCCTCTCCCGCCACGCCGAGGCGGAGGAGGCTCTTAGGCGGGCCCTTTCCGAGGAGGCCGAGGACCTCAGGGCCTTGGCTTTGGTGGAGCTCGGGGAGTACGAGCGGGCGAGGGGACGCCTCGAGGCCCTGGCGGTGCGGGGCGGGCGGTACCGTCTGGCCCTGGGCCGGGTCTACCTGGCCCAGGGGCGGTACGCCGACGCCCTGCGGCAGTTCGTGGAGTCGGGCCTTCCCGAGGCCGACCTCTACACCCGGGAGACCCTGGAGCGCATCACCGAGAGGATGCGCCGTTTCGCCCGGGAGGGGGAGTGGGCGGAGGTGAGCCGCCGGGCGGAGTTCGTGGAGGACCTTTCCCCGGCCCTCCTCACCCGGGAGATGCTGAGGCTTGGCCTTAAGGCCGCCCTCCTTCAGGGGCTTTTCGCCCGGGCGGAGCGGTACGCCCGGAGGCTTGCCGACCTGGACGAGGCCGAGGGGTTCTTGGGGCTTGCCCTCGCCGCCTTGCGGGTGAAAAGCCCCCTCGAGCTCCGCGGGGGGAGGACCTGAAGGCGGTGGAGCCCTACCTCACCGAGGCCCTGAGCCGGGCGGAGATCCCCGAGGCCCTCCTCCTCCTTGGGGTCCTGCGGGAGCGGGAGGGGCGGTTCCGGGAGGCCCTTTACCTTTTGGAGCGGGCCGCCATCCGGGGAGAAGGGGAGGTGGCGGGGATGGCCTACCACCACCTGGCCCAGGTGAAGCGGGCCCTGCGGCGGCCCCTCAAGGAGGTCCTCGGGGACCACAAGCGGGCCCACGCCCTAAGGGCCTACCCCGCCCCTTACCTCTTCCGCCTGGCCCAGGAAGCCTTGGCCGGGGGGGAGGAGGTTCTGGCCCGGGAGCTTCTTTCCCGGGCTCGGGATGCGGGGCTGGAAGCGGTGGCCGAGGAGGACCTCACGGGTTTCATCCACCTCCTGGAGCGGCTGGAGGGGCCGTGGGCCGCCTTTAGCGTCCTCTACCAGGCCCTCGCCCGCACGGAAAGGCCCCCCTGGAGCTTCTTGCCTTGGCCTACTGGCTCTCCCGCGCCTTCCGGGAAAGCCCCGAGGCCGAGGCGGCCCGGGGGCAGTACCTGGCGGCCCTCTACGCCGCGGGGCGCTTGGAGGAGGTGGAAAGCCTCCTCGTGGAGGAGCTAAAGGCCTACCCCCAGGCCCTCGAGGTCCTCTTTGACCTGGCGGAGCATTACGAGGCCCAGGGGCGCTGGAAAGAGGCGGCGGAGCACTGGCAGAAGGCCCTGGAGGTGGCCCTTTACCGGGAGAAGGACCTGGCCTTGGCCCGGGAGATCCTTAGGAACCTTTTTTTCCTCCGTCCGCACGACGAGAGCCTGGCCCTCTACCTGGAGGAGTTAAGGGCGGTGGGCGAGGGGCTGAAGGCCTTGGGGGAGGAGGCGCCCCACCTGCCCGAGGCGCCCCGGGACCTTCTGGAGGAGGACCTGCCCCGCTTCCACGGGGAGCACCTTGTGGTGGTGGGAGGGCACACCCAGCTCAGGAGCCGCCTCGTGCCCTTCCTGGAGGGGCGGGGCCTTAGGGTGGACTGGTACGACGCGGACACCGTGGGGGTGGGGAAGGAGGCCCTAAGGCGCATCCTGAACCGCCTAGAGAAGGCCCACGGCCTCATGATCGTTTCCAGCTACGTGGGGCACGACCTCTCCGAGCCCGTGCGCCTCGAGGCGGAGCGGCTTGGGGTGCCCGTCCACGTTATCCCTGGCCGGGCCCGGGGGACCACGGGGTTTCTCCGGGCCTTGAAGCAGTTCGCCCCGGAGATCCTCAAACGGGCCCTGAGGGGAGTAGAGTAGGGGGGTATGGAGGCGCTCAGGCTCGGCTTTTCCCCCTGCCCCAACGACACCTTCATCTTCTACGCCCTGGTCCACGGCCGCGTGGAAAGCCCCGTTCCCTTGGAGCCCGTCCTGGAGGACGTGGAGACCCTAAACCGCTGGGCCCTGGAGGGGAGGCTTCCCCTCACCAAGCTCTCCTACGCCGCCTACGCTCAGGTGCGGGACCGGTACGTGGCCTTAAGGAGCGGGGGGGCCTTGGGCCGGGGCGTGGGGCCCCTCGTGGTGGCCCGAGGCCCCCTCCAGGCTCTGGAGGGCCTGAGGGTGGCGGTTCCGGGGCGGCACACCACCGCCTACTTCCTCCTCTCCCTCTACGCCCAAGGCTTCGTCCCCGTGGAGGTGCGTTACGACCGCATCCTCCCCATGGTGGCCCAGGGGGAGGTGGAGGCGGGGCTCATCATTCACGAGAGCCGCTTCACCTACCCCCGCTATGGCCTCGTCCAGGTGGTGGACCTGGGGGCCTGGTGGGAGGAGCGGACGGGCCTGCCCCTGCCCTTGGGGGTCATCCTCGCCCGGCGCGACCTGGGGGAGGGGCTCGTCCGGGCTTTGGACGAGGCGGTGCGGCGGAGCGTGGCCTACGCCCTCGCCCACCCCGAGGAAGCCCTGGACTACATGCGGGCCCACGCCCAGGAGCTTTCCGATGAGGTGATCTGGGCCCACGTCCACACCTACGTCAACGCCTTTAGCCTGGACGTGGGAGAAGAGGGGGAGCGGGCCGTGGCCCGCCTTTTCGCCGAGGCCGAGGCCCGGGGGCTCGCCGCCCCTAGCCCCCGGTCCCTTTTCGTGTAAACTCGGGCCATGCTCCAAGGGCTGAGCCTCGAGGCCCGTCAAGAGGCCCTCAAGGTCTTCCGTCCTTTGCGCTTGAGGCGGGGGGCGGTCCTCTTCGCCCCCGGGGACCCCGTGGACGGGGTCTACCTGGTGCGCCAGGGCCTTGTCGGGCTCCACCGGCCGGGGCCAGGCCTGGAGGAAGGGGTGTTGGACGTGGTGGGGCCGGGGGGGGTCTTTGGGGAGGAGGCCTTGGGGGAGGAGGCGAGGCGGCGCGCCGGGGCCGAGGCCCTCACCTACGCCGAGCTCTACTTTGCCCCCCGGGAGGGCTTGGCCTCCCTAAGGGCGCGCTTCGCCGAGGTGGAGGCCTTTTTCCTCCAGGCGCTTTACGGGCGGCTTCGCTCCTTGGAGGAGCGGCTTTGGGAGGCGCGCCACCTCTCCGTGGCCCAGCGCCTGGCCCGCTTCCTTCTCCGGATGGGGGAGGAGGGGGTCGCTCCCTTTTCCCACCAGGACCTCGCCCGGATGGTGGGGGCCTCCCGGGAGACGGTCACCAAGCTCCTCGGGGAGTGGGCGCTTAAAGGCTGGGTGGACCTGGGCTACCGGAGGGTGGAGGTCCTGGAGCCCAAGGCCCTTGCCCGCCTCGCCGAGGAACTTTAGGCTCTAAAGCATGGAGGCCACCTGTCTGGTCCGCCGTCTGGGCCTGCCCCAAGGGGAGGAGGCCCTAAGGGAGCGCCTCCGCCGTCCGGGCCATCCCCGGCTCAAGGAGGCCCTCGCCGCCTACCTGAAGCGCCTTCAGGCTCCCCAGGAGGCCTTCCGGGCCCTGGAGCGCCTCGAGGTGGGGGCGGTGGTCACGGGGCAGCAGGCGGGGCTTCTGGGAGGGCCCGCCTTCACCTTCTACAAGGCCCACACCGCCCTTTCCCTAGCGGAGGGGGTAGGCGGGGCGGCGGTCTTTTGGGTGGCCTCCCAGGACCACGACGTGGAGGAGGTGCGCCACCTCCACCTGCTCCGGGACGAGGTGCCGGAGACCCTCTCCCTGGACCTCCCCCCTTTGCCCTCGGGCAGGATCCCCCTGGCCCCTCACCGCGAGCGCCTCCGCGCCTTCTTGGGGCCTTGGGCCCAGGACCCCCGCCTGGGCTACGCCCTGGAGGCGGAGACGCTTTCCGAGTTCTTCGCCCGCGTCCTCCTCGCCTTTCTCGGGGAGCGGGGGCTTGTGCCCTTTGACCCCATGGCGGAGGAGCTCGCCCCCCTCTTCCTCGAGGCCCTGGAGCGGGAGCTTTCCGACCCCTTGGGGAGCGCCGAGGCCATCAACCGGGAGGCGGAGAGGATCCGGGCCCTTGGGGGAAGCCTCCCCTTAGGCGCAAGCCCGGGGCCACCAACCTCTTCCTGGAGACGGACCAAAGGCGCCTTCTCTTCTACGAGGGCGGGGTCTTCACCGACGGGGTGCGGCGGTACACGGCCAAGGAGCTTTGGGAGATCGCCCGGGCCGACCCCTCCCGCCTGACCCCGGCGGCGGGGCTCAGGCCCGTCTTCCAGGACCTGGTCCTGCCCACGGCGGGCTTCGTGGTGGGGCCCAACGAGCTCCGCTACGTGGCCGAGCTCTCGGGGGTCTACGCCCGCTACGGCCTCGCCATGCCCGCCCTCTTCCTGCGGGCCTTCGGGGTGGTGGTGGAGCCGCCCGTCCGGCGCATCCTGGAGAAGTACCGCCTGGACCCCTGGGCCTTCGTGGACGAGGGGGAGGCGGCCTTCCTCCGGGCGGCGGAGGCCTGGCTGGCCCCTTTTCGCGCCTTCCGGGACCGGGTGGAGGGGCTTTTGCAGGAGGCCTCCCGGCTTGTGGAGGAGGCGGAGGCCCTGGAGCCCAACCTCGTCCGGCCCCTCCGGCGTTTCCGGGCCCGGGTTAGGGGGGAGGCGGAGCGGCTTAGGCGGAAGCTCCTCGCGGCCCAGGCGGCCCGGGACGAGGTCCTCGCCCGCCACCTCGGGCGGCTTAAGGTCCACCTCCTCCCCTTTGGGCTTCCCCAGGAGCGGGTCTACCCCTACGCCATGTACGCCCTGCGCCACGGGGAGGCCCTGAGGCGTCTGGCCGAGGCCCCCTGGGAGGGGAGGGTGGCCCTTTACCTCGGCTGAAGAAGGGTTAGGATGTTCGGCGAAAGGAGGCGGGGTTGAAGCGGCTTTTGGCGTGGGTGGGGCTATTGGCCTTGGTCCTGGCGGCGCTGGGGCAGAAGGCCCCGGGCCTCCAAGCCCTTCTCGTCCGGGTGCTCCTCAAGGAGGTGGCCCTGGGGGAGGAGGTGCGGCTTGCCCTCCCCACGGGGGAGGTGGCCCTCTGGGGCCAGGCGGAAGGGGTGGTGGTGGAAGGGCGCCCCCTCCCCTCCTGGGCGGTGGAGGGGCCCTACTTCGCTTTGGAGGGCAGGCCCTACCGGGGAGGGCTTTTGGCCCGGGTAGAAGGGGGGCGCCTCCTCCTCGTCAACGTCCTTCCCCTGGAGGACTACCTCCTCGGGGTCCTGCCTGCGGAGATGCCCGCCTCCTTCCCCGAGGAGGCCCTGAAGGCCCAGGCCGTCCTGGCCCGCACCTTCGCCGTGCGCCGGCTCAACCCCTTGGCCCCCTACGACCTCTGCGCCACGGAGGCCTGCCAGGTCTACCTGGGGCTTTCCGCGGAGACGCCCCGGCACGAAAGGGCGGTCCGGGCCACGGAGGGGCGGGTGCTGAGCTACGCCGGGCAGGTGGCCTCGGCCCTCTATCACGCCGACTCCGGGGGAATGACGGCGGGGAGCGAGGAGGTTTTCCAAAAGGCCCTCCCCTACCTCCGACCCCGGCCCGACCCCTACGCCAAGGGCCCCAAGAGCGTCTGGCAGCAGGCCGTGCGCCCCGAGGAGGCGGCCCGGGCGCTCCGGGCCTTGGGCTACGCCCCAAGGGGGGACGACCCGCCCCAGGTCCTGGAGAAAAGCCCCTCGGGGCGGGCCTGGCGGGTGCGCCTCCTGGGGGTGGAGGTCCGGGGCCCCGAGGCCCAGCGCCTGCTCCGCCTCATGGGCCTGCCCTCCGCCATGGCGGAGTTCCAGGGCTGGCTCGCCCTGGGCCGGGGGGCGGGGCACGGCGTGGGCCTCTCCCAGTGGGGGGCCAAGGGGATGGCGGAGCGGGGCTACGGCTACCGGGAGATCCTGGGGTACTACTTCCCGGGCACCCTCCTCTCCCCCCTCGAGGTGGCGGCGCGCTAGGGCCGTGTGCATCCCCACGCCCTTAGGTCCCCTGTGGCTGGAGGTCTCGCCCCTGGGGGTGCGCCGCCTCGAGCCCGCCCTCTACCCCCGGGGTCCGGAGGCCGAAGGGGCGCTGGCCCTTAGGGTGCGGGAGGCGGTCCAGGCCTACTTCGCCGGGGAGCGGCCCGACTTCCTGGACCTCCCCCTGGACTACACCGGCCTCTCCCCGGCCAGGCTCCGCCTCTACGAGCGGGTCCGCCTTGTGCCCTACGGGCGGACCGTGAGCTACGGGGCCTTGGGCCGGGAGCTCGGCCTCTCCCCCAGGGCGGTGGGGGCGGCCCTTAGGGCCTGCCCCTTTTTCCTCCTCGTCCCCGCCCACCGGGTGATCCACGCCGACGGGCGGCTTGGGGGTTTCAGGGGCAGGAGGGGCTAAAGCTTTGGCTTTTGCGCTTTGAAGGGGCCCTTTAGGCCTCCTTCCAGACCGCCAGGGAGAAGGGCGGGAGCACGGGGCCGCAGAGCCTCCCCCCTGGGGCGTGCAGACCTCCCCGGAGAGGAGGTCCACCGCCCTTCCCCCCCGGGGGAAGACCCCGTGCAGGGGGAAGTCCTGGCGGAAGGGGTGGGGAGAGGCGTTCACCACCACCAGGTAGGGCCCCCGGGCGAAGGCCAGGTGGCCGTCCTGGGCGTAGACCCGCAGGTAAGGGGCGGTGCGGAGCTCGGGGTGTTCCTTCCTGAGCCGGGCCAGGCGCTTGACCGTCTCCAGGAGGTCCTTCTGCCAGCGGGCCTCCTCCCAGACCATCCCGCCCCGGTTTTCCGGGTCCTTGCCCCCGCCATCCCCACTTCCTCCCCGTAGTAGACGGTGGGGTTCCCCGGGAGGAGGAAGAGGAGGGCCAGGGCCAGCCGGGCCCGCTCCACGCTCCCCCGCATCAGGCTGAGGAGCCTGGGGGTGTCGTGGGAGGTGAGGAGGTTCATCTGGGCCCGGACCACCTCGGGGCGGTAGCGGCCGAAGAGGTCCTCCAGCCGATGGCTGAAGGCCAGGGCCTGGAGGGGCTCTATGCGGCCTAGGCCCGTCTGCGCCGCGAGGTCCCGGTCCAGGGCCTCCCCGCCCACGAAGCCCAGGACGGCCCGGGCGAGGGGGTAGTTCATCACGGCGTCAAACATGTCTCCCTGGAGCCAAAAGTCCGCTTCCTCCCAGATCTCGCCCACGATGTAGGCCTCGGGGTTCGCCCCCTTGACCCTTTGGCGGAAGGCCCGCCAAAACTCGGGGTCCTGGATCTCGTTGGGCACGTCCAGGCGCCAGCCGTCTATGCCGAAGCGGATCCAGTGCTCGGCCACCGATAGGAGGTACTCCCGCACCGCCGGGGTCTCCACCTTGAGCTTGGGGAGCTCGGGGTTGCCCCACCAGGCCTCGTAGTTGGGATGGGCGGTGTAGGCCTTTAGGGGAAAGCCTTTCACGTAGTACCAGTCCTGGTAGGGGCTTTGCTCGCCGTTTTCCAGAAGGTGCTGGAAGGCGAAGAAGCCCCGGCCCGTGTGGTTGAAGACCCCGTCCAGGATGACCCTCACCCCGTGGGCGTGGGCCACCTCCAGGAGGTGCCTTAAGGCCTCGTTTCCCCCCAGGATGGGGTCTACCTGGAAGTAGTCCACGGTGTGGTAGCGGTGGTTGGCGGTGGAGGCGAAGACGGGGTTGAGGTAGATGGCCTCCACCCCCAGGTCCAGGAGGTAGGGGAGCTTCTCCGCCACGCCCCAAAGCGTCCCTCCTTTGAAGCCCCTGAGGGTAGGGGGGGCTTCCCAGGGCTCAAAGGGCCCCGCGGGGGCGGGCCTGCCCGGCGGGCCTGCGCGGAAGAAGCGGTCGGGGAAGATCTGGTAAAAGAAGGCGCCTTCGTACCATGCCACGCCTCCAAGTCTAACACCCCGGTCCTGTGGTATCCTCTCCCGGGTGAAGGGGATGCGGGGCCGCCTTTTCGTGATGACCGGGGCGAGCGGGGTGGGCAAGGGCACGGTGCGGGCGAAGGTGCTGGAGCGCACCCGGCTCTTCTACTCCATCTCCATGACCACCCGCCCCCCCCGGCCGGGGGAGGTGGACGGGGTGGACTACTACTTCGTGGACCGCCCCACCTTTGAGGCCCTCGTCCGCGAGGACGGCTTCTTGGAGTACGCGGAGTACGTGGGCCACCTCTACGGCACCCCCAGGGCCCCGGTGGAGCGGGCCTTGAGCCGGGGGGAGGACGTCCTCTTGGAGATTGAGGTCCAGGGGGCGCTCCAGGTGAAGCGGGCCGTGCCCGAGGCGGTCCTGATCTTCCTCCTACCCCCCTCCCTCTCCGAGCTGAAGCGCCGCCTGGTCTACCGGGGCAAGGACAGCCCCGAGAAGATCCAGAAGCGCCTGGAGCAGGCGGAGTGGGAGATAAGGAACGCCCACCTCTTTGACTACGTGGTGGTGAACGACGTCCTCGAGGAGGCCGTGGCCGACTTCCTCGCCATCCTCACCGCGGAGAGGCGGCGGAGCGGGAGGATGGAGGAGGCCTTGGAAAGAGCCTTGCGGCGCGATCCGGCCCTCGAGGCCGAACTGGACGAGATCCTAAGGAGGCGGTATGGCGGAACCGGGCATTGACAAGCTCTTCGGCATGGTGGACTCCAAGTACCGGCTCACCGTGGTGGTGGCCAAAAGGGCGCAGCAACTCCTCCGCCACGGCTTCAAGAACACCGTTTTGGAGCCGGAGGAGAGGCCCAAGATGCAGACCCTCGAGGGGCTCTTTGACGACCCCAACGCCGTGACCTGGGCCATGAAGGAGCTCCTCACGGGCCGGTTGGTCTTCGGCGAGAACCTGGTGCCCGAGGACCGGCTCCAGAAGGAGATGGAGCGGCTCTACCCGGTGGAGCGGGAGGAGTAGCGCGCCGTGGCCCGGGTCCTGGTGGCGGTGACGGGGGGAGTGGCCGCGGTGAAGGCCCCCCACCTCCTCCGCCTCCTGCGCCGGGAGGGGCACGAGGTGCGGGCCCTCGCCACCAAAAGGGCCCTGGAGTTCATCACCCCCCTTTCCCTGGCGGTGGCGGCGGGGGGCGAGGTGGCCACGGAGGAGGCCTGGTTCCGGCCCGACGGGAGGGCCCTCCACATTGAGCTCGCCCGCTGGGCCGAGGTGGTCCTGGTGGCCCCCGCCACCGCCGACGCCCTGGCCAAGGCCGCTTTGGGGCTCGCCGACGACCTCCTCTCCGCCACCCTCCTCGCCGGGGCCAAACGGGTGGCCTGGGCCCCGGCCATGAACGAGGCCATGTGGCTCGCCCCCCAGACCCAGGCCCACGTCAGGCGGCTGGAGGAGCTGGGGCACGCCTTCTTCGGCCCGGCCTACGGCCCCTTGGCCGCCGTGGGGGAGGGGGAGGGATGGGGGCGGATGCTGGAGCCCGAGGAGCTTGTGGAGCGGTTGCGGGCTTTCCTCGCGCCCAAGGACCTCTCGGGCCTCCGCCTCCTCGTCTCCGCCGGGCCCACCCGGGAGTACCTGGACCCGGTGCGCTTCCTCTCCAACCCCTCCTCGGGCCGGATGGGCTACGCCGTGGCCGAGGCCGCCCGGGACCGGGGGGCGGAGGTGGTCCTGGTCTCCGGGCCCACCGCGCTTCCCGACCCCTGGGGCGTGGAGGTGGTCCGGGTGGAGAGCGCCCTGGAGATGCGAAAGGCCCTCCTGGACCGCTACCCCTGGGCCCAGGCGGTGGTCATGGCCGCCGCGGTGGCGGACTACCGGCCCGCCGAGACCCTAAAGGACAAGGAGCCCAAGGCCGAGGCGGAAAAGCTCCTCCGCCTCGTGCCCAACCCCGACATCCTCCGCGAGCTCGGGGAGAGGAAGGAGGGGCGGGTGCTCGTGGGCTTCGCCATGGAGACCCGGGAGGGCCTGGAGCGGGCCCGGGGGAAGCTCGCCCGCAAGAACCTGGACCTGATCGCCTTGAACTACGTGGGGCGGGAGGGGGTGGGCTTCGGGAGCCCCGAGAACGAGGTGACCCTGATCCTGCGGGACGGCCGGGTGGTGGAGCTTCCCCGGCTTTCCAAGCGGGAGGTGGCCCACCGTATACTGGATTTCGTCAAGGAGTTCTGGAAGCGATAGGAGCCGCGTATGGGCAACAAGGCGGAACGGCACCGCGCCATCCAGGAGATCGTCCGCCGGGAGGAGATCGGCACCCAGAAGGAGCTGGTGGAGAGGCTGCGCCAGCTTGGGTTTGAGGTGACCCAGGCCACGGTGAGCCGGGACATCGCCGAGCTGGGCCTGGCCCGCATCGCCTTGGGCAAGGGGCGGCACCGGTACGTCCTCCCGGCCGCGGACCTTCCCGAGAACGCCTACGAGGAGCTCAAGCGCCAGTTCGGCCTCTTCGTGCGGGACGTGGACCGGGGAGGAAACCTCCTCGTGGTGAAGACGGCGGAGGGGCACGCCTCCGGCATCGCCTACCTCCTGGACCGCCTCCGCCGGGACGAGATCGTGGGCACCTTGGCCGGGGACGACACCATCCTCGTGGTGGCCCGGACCGAGGAGGCGGCCCAGGCCCTCGAGGACGAGTTCGCGGGCCTGCTCGTGGAGGGAAGGGCCCTGCGGCGGGCGCTTTCCGGTTCCTAGGGTGCTGGAGCTCTTTCTCAAGTCCTTCCTGACCCTCTTCGTGGTCATGGACCCGGTGGGGCTCGTCCCCGTCTTCGTGGCCTTGGCGGGGGACCGCCCCCACCGGACCCAGGTCCTCATCGCCCGCAAGGCGGTCCTGGTGGCGGGGGGGCTGCTCACCTTCTTCTACTTTTTCGGGCGGGAGCTTCTGGGGCACCTGGGGATCTCCCTCGAGGCCCTGCGCATTGCGGGCGGGGTGCTCCTCTTCCGCATCGCCACGGAGATGGTCTTCGCCCACCACGAGCGGGAGACGGAGGAGGAGCGGGACGAGGCCTTGGGCCGGGCGGACATCTCCGTCTTTCCCCTCGCCATCCCCCTTCTGGTGGGCCCTGGGGCCTTGGCCAGCGTCTTGGTCCTGGGGGCGGAGGCCAAGGGGGTGCCCTACGGCTTTGCCGTGGTCCTCCTTACCGCCTACCTGGTCCTTTTCCTGGCTTACCTCCTCCTCCGGGGGGCCACGGCGGTGCGCCGGGTCCTGGGGCGGACGGGGGTGAACGTGGTGACCCGCGTCCTGGGCCTCCTCCTCGCTGCCCTGGCCGTGCAGTACGTGGCGGACGGGGTGAAGGGCCTCCTTTAGACCTGGAAGACCCCGATGCGGAGGGGTTCTTTCTCGGGATTCAGGGCGCAGGCCTCGAGGGCCTTGATGAGCCACTTTCGGGTCTCGTGGGGGAAGATCACCCCGTCCACCCAGAGCCTGGCGGCGGCGTAGCGGGGGTCTAGGGTCTCCTCGTAGCGGCCCTTGATGCGCTCGTAGAGCTCCTTGAGCTCCTCGTCCGAGGGCTCCTTCCCCTCCCGTTTTAGCTTTTCCACCTCCAGCTCCAAAAGGGTCTTCGCCGCCTGGGCCCCGCCCATCACGGCGTACTTGGCGCTGGGCCAGGCGAAGAGGAACCGGGGGGCGTAGGCCTTGCCCGCAAGGGCGTAGTTCCCCGCCCCGAAGGACCCCCCGAGGATCAGGGTAATCTTGGGCACCACCGAGTTGGAAACGGCGTTCACCAGCTTCGCCCCCCGCCTTATGATCCCCGCCTGTTCCGACTCCTTTCCCACCATGAAGCCCGTCACGTCCTGGAGGAAGAGGAGGGGGATCCCCATCTGGTTGACCTCGAGGATGAACCGGGCCGCCTTGTCCGCCGCCTCGGCATAGATGACCCCGCCCACTTCAATCCGCCCCCGCTTTTTGAGGACGAGGCGCTGGTTGCCCACGATGCCCACCGGGTACCCCCCGATCCGGGCGAAGCCGGTGACCAGGGTCTCGCCGTACCCCCCCTTGTACTCCAAAAACTCCGAGCCGTCCACCAGGCGGGCGATCACCTCCCGCAGGTCGTAGGGGCGGGAACCGTCGGGGGAGACCAGGCCGTAAAGGTCCTCAATGGGGTAAAGGGGTTCCTTGGGCGCTTTGCGCCCTTCCGCCCAAGGGGCGAGGCGGGGGGGCGGGTAGAGGGCGGCGAGCTCTCTTATGCGCGCCAAAGCCGCCTCGTCCGAGGGCTCGTAGAAGTCCACGGTGCCGGAGACCTCGTAGTGCATCTTGGCCCCCCGAGCTCCTCGGAGGAGACCTCCTGGCCGATGGCCGCCTTCACCAGGGCGGGGCCCGCGAGGTAGAGGCCGCTCCCCTCCGTCATGATGAGGACGTCCGTCATCACGGGCAGGTAGGCCCCCCCGGCCACGCAGTTCCCCATGATGGCGGAGATCTGGGGGATGCCCAGGGCCGACATGCGGGCGTTCAGGTAGAAGATGCGGCCGAAGTCGTCCTGGTCGGGGAAGACATCGTCCTGGAGGGGGAGGAAGACCCCGGCGGAGTCCACCAGGTAGACCGTGGGGATGCGGTTTTCCAGGGCGATGGTCTGGGCCCGGATCACCTTCTTGGCAGTGATGGGAAAGAAAGCCCCCGCCTTCACCGTGGCGTCGTTGGCGATGATCATCCAGTCCCGCCCCTGGATGCGGCCGATCCCCGTGACCACTCCTCCCGAAGGGGCCCCGCCCCATTCCTCGTACATCCCCCACCCGGCGAAGGCCATGAGCTCGTAGAACTCCGTGCCGGGGTCTATGAGCTTTTGTATGCGCTCCCTGGCGGTGAGGCGGCCCTTCTTGTGCTGCCGCTCCACGGCCTTGGGGCCACCTCCCTGGCGCACCCTTTCCAGGCTTTCCCTGAAGTCCCGCACCAGGGCCACCCAGGCGTCCTTGTTGGCCTTGAAGGTGGGGCTTTCCCGGTCCTCCGGGCGCAGGGCGGTTTCCAGCATGGCCCGATTATAACGCTTTTATGCCTCTTCGTGGAAAAGCGTGGGGGCCTGGGGCGGGCAGGGCGCCTTGGCCTGGGATTGGGCCTGGCGCCTCGCCTCCCGGTCCACCCGTTCGTTCTCCGGGTGGCCTGTGTGCCCCTTCACGAAGTGGAAGCGCACCCGGTGGGGGGCCATGGCGAGGAGGAGGGCCTCCCAGAGGTCGCGGTTTTTCACGGGCTTGCCCTCCGCCGTCCGCCAGCCCCTTTTCCGCCAGCCTTCCAGCCAGCCCTCGGTGAAGGCCTTCTTGAGGTAGTGGCTGTCGGTGTAGAGGTCCACCTCGCAAGGCTCCTTGAGGGCCTTTAGGCCCTCTATGGCCGCCTTGAGCTCCATGCGGTTGTTGGTGGTGCAGGGCTCTCCCCCGGAGAGGAGCTTTTCGTGGGCGTGGAAGCGGAGGAGGGCCGCCCACCCCCCGGGCCCGGGGTTGCCCAGGCAGGCCCCGTCGGTGAAGAGGGCCACGCGTTTCCTGGGGGAGGGGTTCACGTTTCCTCCAGGCCCCAGATCCGCGCCGGGGCGAGCTCCACCAGGTTGCCGGCGGGGTCCTGGGTGTAGAGGCTCTTTCCCTGGGGCCACTCGGCCCACCACACCGGGTAGCCCGCCGCCTTGAGGCGCGCTTCCCAGGCGGGAAGCTCCTCCTCCTCCACCCGGAAGGCCACGTGGACGCTGCCTTTGGCCCCGTGGGGAGGGAGGTGGGTTTCCTTTGCCGTGAGCTTTGGGTTGAAGACCAGGAACACCCCCGCCCGGCGCGGAAGAAGGCGTGCCGGGGCGGTTTGAACTGAAAGCAGGGAAGGCCCAAGACCCCTTCGTAGAAGGCCCGGGCCTTCTCCAGGTCCTCGGCGTATACGGAAGTCTCCAGAACCTCCACTACTTGAGCCGGGCGATGAGGTCGGCCACGGGAATGGCCTCGAGGGTCATCGTCTTCACGCTTCCCCTCGAGGCCAGGTGGAGCATGGCCCGGGCCACCGCCAGGGCATCCTCTGCCTCCACGATGTTCACGAAGTCATAGGGCCCCAAAACCGCGTACTGGGCCACCACCTTGACCCCGAAGTCCCGCTCCAGCTCCTGGTTCACTTCCTTGATGCGCTCGGGGTTTTTCACCAGGGTCTCAGCGCCGTCATCCGTGAGGGTGCTGAGAACGATAAAGGTGGGCATCTTGGCCTCCTTTCCCCCTTAGGATAGCCCAGGAGTTCCAGTTTGACAATCGAGCTAGTCTTCCTGAGGCGTTTCCAGAGAAATACCGCTATAGACCTCCTCCAAGGAGAGGGTTCCTTGGGGCAGGGCAAGGGTACCTCCCCTTCTGTGAAGACCTGATAGAGGATGCCCGTGGCCTTTTTCTGATAAAGCTCTATTCGCCTTTCTTGGATATCCGCCAATACATACCCTTGCAAGGAAGGCAGGGAAAGATACCGCCAAAGCTTCTCCCGCCGGTCTATACCTTCGGTACTTGGGGAAAGGACCTCCACCACCAGGCAGGGAGCTTCCTCGTAGTAGGGGTTTTGGGGCGGGGGAGCACAGACCACCATGAGATCCGGGTAGTAGACGGTCCTTTCCCCCACCTTGAGCTTCATATCCGCCACGTAGAGGCGGCATCCCTGCCTACGGGCTAAGGGGCCCAGGAGAAGGGCCAGGTTGGTGGTTAAAAGGGCGTGAGCCCGGCTGGCCCCGGCCATGGCGTAGGGCAGGCCCTCCACCAGCTCATGCTTGGTTTCGGACCGGGCCTCCCATTCCAGATACTCTTCCAAGGAAAGGGGTTTCAGGGCCTTGGCGGGTTCGCCCATCACTCCCATTCTATGGTGGCGGGAGGCTTGGAGGTGAGGTCGTAGACCACCCGGCCGATCTCCGGCACCCTGCGGGTGATGCGCCGGGCTGCCTCGTCCAGGAAGTCCAGGGGCAGCCTGGCCCAGTCGGCGGTCATGAAGTCCTCGGTGGTCACGGCCCTTAAGGCCAGAACGTAGCCGTACTTCCGCTCGTCCCCTGCCACGCCTACGCTCCGCACGGGGGTGAGGACCGCCAGGGCCTGGGCCACCTGGGAATAAAGCCCCCACTCCCTTAGAAGGCTTATGAAGATATCGTCGGCCCGCCGGAGGATGTCCAGTTTTTCCTCCGTGACCTCCCCCAGGATGCGCACCGCCAGGCCCGGCCCCGGGAAAGGGTGGCGCAGGCGGATAGGGTCGGGAAGGCCGAGAAGCAGGGCGAGTTCCCGCACCTCATCCTTGAAGAGAAGGCGGAAGGGCTCGAGGAGCTCGAACTTCAAATCTTCAGGAATACCGCCCACGTTGTGGTGGCTTTTGATCTTGGCCGCTCCCGGTTCCCCGGCGGACTCGATCACGTCGGGGTAGAGGGTCCCCTGGGCGAGGAACCGGAAAGGGCCTGCTTCCCGGGCCACCAGGGAGAAGACCTCCACGAACTCCCGCCCGATGATCCGGCGCTTTTCCTCGGGATCTTCCACCCCCTTGAGAGCTTTAAGGAAGCGCTCCCTGGCGTCCACCACCCGGAGGTTTACCCCGAGGGCTTTAAGGGCTCCTTCCACCTCCTCCCGTTCCCCCAGGCGCAGGAGGCCGTGGTCCACGAAGACCGCCAGGTGGTTCACCCGGGCCTTGGCCAAGAGGAGGGCCAGGGTGCTGGAGTCCACCCCGCCGGAAACCGCCAGGAGCACCCGGTCCTCGCCCACCCTTTCCCGCACTTCCTTAACCAGGCTTTCCAGCACGTGCTCCGGAGTCCAGTCCCGTTTTACCCCAGCGATCTCCAGGAAGTTTTCCAGGATCTGCATCCCCTTGGGGGTATGGGCCACCTCGGGGTGGAACTGGACGGCGAAGGTCTTTCCGTCGGGGGCTTCCATGGCCGCCACGGGGTTTTCCTCGGTTTCCGCCACCACCCGCCACCCCGGGGGAAGCTCGGTCACCGCGTCCTGGTGGCTCATCCAGACCTGGACCTCCCCCTCCAATCCCCGGAAGAGGGAGCCCTCGTGGCGGGTGAGGAGGGCCTTGCCGTACTCGGCCCTACCGGAGCGCTCCACTCTCCCCCCAAGCTCCTGGGCGAGGAGCTGCATCCCGTAGCAGATCCCCAGGATGGGAAGCCCCAGGGAGAAAAGCCTGGGGTCGGGGCGGGGGGCATCGGGGTCAAAGACGCTATTGGGTCCGCCGGAGAGGATTAGGGCTTGGGGCTTGTGCTTAAGGATTTCCTCCAGGCTCGCCCGCCCCGGCAGGATCAGGGAAAAGACCCGAAGCTCGCGGAGCCTCCTTGCGATGAGCCGCGTGTACTGGGAGCCGAAATCCAGGACCAGGACCACGCCAAGAGTCTACTACGCCTCCAGGTGGAGCCTGAGCTGGTGCAGGAGGTCGGCGGGGCTGCGTACCGGGTACTCCAGGCGCTCCAGGAGGGCCTCGGCGGGCTGGTCCAAAAGGCGCAAGCCCTTGAGCCTGGCCAGGAGGGCCTCCTTGTCCGCGGGGAAGTCTAGGCCCTTCACCGCCTTGAGGACCAGGACGGCCCAGGGGATGCCCATCATCTCCACAAAGCGCTCCAAGAAGTAGCCCAGGACCCGGGGTTCCTCCTGCCCTTGGCGGATGGCCCGGTAGGCCGCCTTGGCGAGCCCCCCGGCCACGTGCGTCCTGAGCCTTTCCCCTTCCTCAAGCTCCTGGATTCGCTTCAGGGCCGCCTCGGGGTCGGCCCGGAGGATCTGGCGCACGGCGGCGCTGGAAAGGCCGAGCTCCTTGGCGATGGCCTCCTCCCCCTTCATCCCCTCCTGGGCGAGGACCACGGCGTAGGCGGCGGTCATGAGGCTTCCCGCCCAGGTGAGGCGCTTCTTCTCCGCCAGGGCCTTGGGCCCGCCCACCAGGTCAATCACCTTGAGGAAGACGCGGAGGACGGTGGCCTCGAGGTCCCGCTCCTCCAAGGGCCTAGGGGTTAGCACCATACGCTCACCTCCCATAGGCCTATATTAGCATGAAATTTGCCTTCCTAATGCTCACCCAAGGGCGGGCCCACTTCTAAAAGCCCCTCGGGCCGGATGTAGAGGAGGTGGGTGCGGGTGTCGTGCCCACTGAGGCGGCAGCCGTCTATGCGGAGGAGGCGGACCAATTCCCCCAGGCCCACCCGGTAGAGCTTGGCCAAGGCGGGGCTCATCACCAGGACCTTGGCGAGGACTAAGGTGGCGTCCAGGATGTGGCTCACGGCGTAGCCGCCCGCCGCCTCGGCGGAGAGCTCCTCGTGGCCGGAGCGCTTCTGGCTCACCATGAGGGCAGTGAGGCCGAAGCGCTTGCTGAAGGCGTAGACCTGGCGCACCACCTGGCGGGCGGCGATCTCCTTGGCCTCGTAGAGGCCCGTGAGGGAGTCCACCACCAGGTGCCGGGCCCCGCTTTGGAGCCCCTCCTCGAGGGTGGCGAAGAGGGTGGGGAGGTCCTCCCGAAGCACGGCGTGGGTGGCGGCGTCCGCGATGAGGATCCGTTCCAGCACCCTCTCCTTAAGGCCCATGGCCCGGGCCCGAAGCTTCAGCCCCTGGACCAGGAGGGGGGCCGGGGCCTCGGTGGTGACGAAGAGCACCCCTTCGCCCCGCTCTGCCTGCTTTAGGGCAAACTGCTCGGCGAGGAGGCTTTTCCCCGTGTCCGACACCCCGGTCACGTGGACGGCCGCCCCCCGGGGGAAGCCTCCCAGGGGTTTGGGCTTCAGGGTCTTGGGGTCCAGGGTGAAGAAGAGCTCGTCCAGGCCCTTCACCCCCGTGGGCACCCCTTCCAGGGGCGGGGCCTTGGCGGAAAGCTCCATGGCGCTTTGCAGCCTAGGCCGGTCCATACTCCTATTTTGCCCCAGGGCTTTGGTGTAATAGGGGCATGGCCGAGGTGGAGAGCTTCAGCCTGGACCACACCAAGGTAAGGGCTCCCTACGTGCGCCTGGCGGGGAGGAAGACCCTCGCGGGGGCGTGGTGGAGAAGTACGACCTGAGGCTCGCCCAACCCAACCGGGAAGCCCTGCCCACGGGGGCCCTGCATACCCTGGAACACCTCCTGGCAGGCTACCTGCGGGACCACCTGGAAGGGGTTATTGACCTCTCCCCCATGGGCTGCCGCACGGGGTTTTACCTGGTGGTGGAAGGCCCCTTGGGCGAGGAAAAGGTATTGGTGGCCTTTGAGCGGGCCTTAAGGGACGTTCTCTTGCACGAGGGACCGGTCCCGGGGGCCAGCTTCCGGGAGTGCGGCAACTACCGGGACCACGACCTCCCTGGGGCCAAGGCCTGGGCGGAGCGGCTCCTGCGCCAAGGGCTTAGGGTGCAGGCCACGGTGCCCCTGGAGGGGGCATGACCGCCTTCTTCGCCGCCGAGCCCGAGGAGGCGGAAGCCTTAAGGGAAGCCCTGGCCGCCCAAGAGACTTTAGAAGCCCCCTTTCCCCTTTACCAGGGGGAAGGGCTCCTGGTGGCGGAAACGGGCGTGGGCAAGGTGGCGGCGGCCATGGCCGTGGCCCACGTCCTCACCCGCTTCCGCCCCTCGGAGAGCTTCTTCCTGGGGGTGGCGGGGGCCTTGGACCCCTCTTTACGGGCTTTGGACCTCCTTTTGGCTGAGCAGGCGGTCCAATGGGACGTGGACCTCACCCCTTTCGGTCGCGCTCCCGGGGAGACCGCCTTGGGGGTGCGCTTCTTCCCTTCCGACCCGGGCCTCCTAAAGCGAGCGGAAAGGGCGGCCGAGGCCCTGGGTTTTCCGGCGAGGCGGGGGGTGGTGGCCACCGGGGACCGCTTTTTGGCGGACCCGAAAGAGGCGGAAAGGCTTCGCGCCCTCCACGGGGCGGACGCGGTGGAGATGGAGGGGGCCGCGGCCCTCATGGTGGCCTGGCGCTTCCGCCACCCTATGGCCCTGGTGCGGGCCGTGACCGACGGGGCAGGCGAAGGGGCTACGGGGGACTTCCAGGCCTTTTTAAAGGCGGCCTCGAGGCGGCTCGGCCTCTTGGCCCGGGCCCTGGTAGAGTAAAGGGGGAGGCTACCCATGGAAATCCGGCTTTTCACGGGGAGCGCCCACCCCCTCCTGGCCCAAAGGATCGCCGAGGCCCTGGGGGTGCCCTTGGGCAAGGCCCTGGTGGACCGGTTTCCTGACGGCGAGATCCGGGTCAGGCTTCTGGAGAGCGTCCGCGGGGAGGACGTCTACCTCATCCAGCCCACCTGCCCCCCGGTGAACGACCACCTGATGGAACTCCTCCTCCTGGCCGACGCCGCCAGGCGAAGCTCCGCCGGGCGCATCAACGCGGTCATCCCCTACTTTGGCTACGCCCGGCAGGACAAGCAGACCGAGGGCCGCGAGCCCATCAGCGCCAAGCTGGTGGCGGGGCTTTTGGAGAAGGTGGGGGTGGAGCGGGTCATCGCCATTGACCTCCACGCCCCCCAGATCCAGGGCTTCTTTGACATCCCTGTGGACCACCTCTCCGCCGTGCGCCTCTTTGCCCGCTACCTCAAAGAGAAGGGGTATACGGAAAACGCCGTGGTGGTATCCCCGGATGCTGGACGGGCCGAGGAGGCGAGGAGGCTTTCCGAACGCCTTGGCCTTCCCTTCGCCATGCTGGCCAAAAGGCGCCACGGACCCTGGGAAACCTCGGTCACCTACGTGATTGGGGACGTGGAGGGGAAAAGGCCCCTGATCATAGACGATATCGTTTCTACCGGGGGGACCATACGGCGAGGAGTGGAAGCCCTTCTCCAGGCGGGAGCCTTGCCTGAAGCGGTGGTCCTGGCCACCCACGCTGTCTTGGCGGGAGACGCTCGGGAAAACCTTTCCCACTCTGGCATCAAGGAGGTGGTTTTCACCGACACCATCCCCCTAAAGGACGGGGGCTACACGGTGCTTTCCACGGCAGAGCTTCTGGCGCAGGCCATCCGCCACGTCCACACCAACCAGTCGGTGAGCGCCCTCATCTAAGGTGTGTCCGCACCGCCCCAGAGGGCACCCGAACCAAGGCTTGGGGAGCTCCTTTTGTGGCCCCCACCGCGGTGAAAGCTGCGGTGGGGTCCTTAGGTGGGCTCTTCCCCGGCCAGAGCCTCCTTGAGGGCCTGGGCCGCCTTTAGGCTCATCCCCGGCAGGCGGGCGAGCTCCTCCAGGGGGGCTTCCTTAAGGGCCCTTAGCCCCCCGTAGCGCTCCAAAAGAAGCCGCCTCCTCTTCTCCCCGATCCCCGGGATGCCGGAAAGGACCTTTAGGGCCTCCTCGGTGCGCTTCTTCTGGTGGTAACGGAGGCCGTTTTGGTGAGCCTCGTCCCGCAGGTGGATGAGGAGTCTTAAGGCCGGGTGGGTGAGGGGGAGGCGGAGCTCCCGCCCTTCCGGCGTGATCAGGACCTCCTCCCCCTTGGCGAGGCCCACCAGGGGGATCTTGAGCCCGGCCCGTTCCAGGGCCCGCTGGGCCGCCCGCACCTGGCCCAGGCCCCCGTCGATGAGGAGGAGGTCGGGAAGGGGCATCTCCCTTAGGCTTCCCGTGAAGCGCCTGTAGACCCCCTCCTCCATGGCGGCGTAGTCGTCGTTTCCCGCCTTGAGGCGCATCCTGCGGTATTCGGCCTTTTTGGGCCTTCCCCCTCCAAGACCGCCACGGAGAAGACCCGCGCCTCGCCCTGGAGGTGGCTTACGTCGTAGCCCTCGAGGCGGAAAGGCCTTGCGGAAAGCCCCAAAAGGTCTTGAAGGGCCTTAAGGCCCGGATGGTCCCCCCGGCGCTCCCGGGCCTTGAGCTCGGTTTCCAGGGCGAGGCGGGCGTTTCTTTCGGCGAGTTCCAAGAGCCGCGCCTTCTCCCCCCTCTGGGGCACCCTTAGCTCCACCTTGTGCCCGGCGCGGCGCCTGAGGAGTTCACGCAGGCCCTCGAGGTCCTCCAAGGGGAAGGGGAGGAGGACGAGGGGGGGGAGGGGGGAGGCCTCCAGGTAGTGGTCCCGGAGGAAGGCCCAGAGGATCTCCTCGTCCGTGGCCTCCTCCTTCTCCACCACGCGGCTGATGCGGCCGAGGATCCGCCCGGAGCGCACCTGGTAGAGCTGCACCACGGCGAGGGCCCCGGAGCGGGCGAGGCCCAAGAAGTCCAGGTCCCCAAGCTCCGGGTCAAAGGCCTGCTGGCTCGTGCCGAAGAAGGCCCGTAGGGCCTCTATCTGGTCGCGGATCTCCGCCGCCCGCTCAAACTCTAGCCTTCGGGCGGCTTCCCGCATCTTCCCCTCCAGCTCCGCCAAAAGCCCGTCCACCTTCCCCTCCAGGACCGCCTCCACCTGGCGCACCACCTCCTGGTAGGCCTCGGGGTCCGCCTTCCCCACGCAAGGGGCGAGGCACCGCCCCATGCTGTAGTTCAGGCAGGGGTAGCGCCTTTTCTTCATGGGGTAGCCTGAGTTCTTGCGCAAAGGGAAGTAGCGGTCAATGAGGGTCTTGATGCGCCTTAGGGCCCCCGCCTCGGGAAAGGGCCCATAGTACTTGGCCCCGTCCTCCTCTACCCGGCGCACCACGAGGAGGGTGGGGAAGGGCTCTTGGGTAAGCTTGAGGAAGGGGTAGTGCTTGTCGTCCTTGAGGAGGACGTTGTAGGGGGGCGGTGGGCCTTGATGAGGTTGGCCTCGAGGAGAAGGGCCTCCACCTCGTCCCGGGTGGCGATGAAGTCCAGGCCCGTGGCCTCCTCGGCGATGCGCCTGGCCTTGCCCTCGGCGTGGAAGTAGCTCCTCACCCGGGCGCGGAGGTTCTTGGCCTTGCCCACATAAAGCACCTCCTCCCCCCGCTTCCAGAGGTAGACCCCGGGGGCTTCGGGAAGGGGAGGAAGGTCCTCAAGCCGCACAAGCCCCATTGTAGAGTGCCTTTATGGAACCCGTCATGGTGGACGCTCACCTGGACCTGGCCTATAACGCCCGGGCCCTGGGCCGGGACCTCACCCTGCCCCTGGAGGACCTAAGGGCCCTAGACCCCCACCCCGACACCCCCCTGGTCACCCTGGAAAGCCTTAAGGAGGCGGGGGTGGCGGTGGCCTTCGCCACCCTCTTCGCCGACCCCCGGGAAGGGGGCAGGAGGACTGGGAGGAGGAGGTTTACGCCCAGCTTGCCCTCTACGAGGCCTGGGAGGCGAAGGGCCTTGTCCGCATCCTGAGGGAGGGGCAGGACCTAAAGGCCCACCTAAGCCGCTATCCCGAGGACCGGACTTTGGGCCTCGTCCTCCTCCTGGAAGGGGCCCATCCCTTGGCCTTCCCCGAGGATCTGAGGGCCCTAAGGGCGCGGGGCCTGAGGCTTCTTTCCCTCACCTGGGCCACCCAAAACCCCTACGCCGGGGGGAACGCCGAGGAGGGCCCCCTCACGGAAAGGGGCCGGGCCCTCCTAAAGGAGATGGAGGCCCTGGGGGTGGCCCTGGACCTTTCCCACCTGGCGGAGGAGGCGGCCTGGGAGGCCCTGAAGGCTTATCGGGGCCCCGTGTGCGCCACCCACGCCAACTGCCGCGCCCTGGTGCCCTCCGAGAGGCACCTCTCCGACGGGCTCTTGCGGGCCCTGGCCGGGCGGGAGGGGGTTTTGGGCCTCGTGCCCTTTAACGCCTTTTTAGACCCCGCCTGGAAGCGGGGGATGGCGCGGCTTCCCCTGGAGGCCTTTTTCCGGCACAAGGCCCACGCCGAGGCCCTCATGGGCGGGGGGCGGGTGGGCCTGGGCACGGACTGGGACGGGGGGTTCGGCCTCGAGGCCGTGCCCCAGGGCCTGGACCGGCACCGGGACCTCCGCGCCTTAGGGGACGAGGGGTTCTTGGGCGGGAACTGGCTACGCTGGCTCCTTGGCTGGTTCTAGGGGGACCACGGCCAGGGTGCAGCGGCTTGCGGCCACGAGGCGCCCCTCCTCGTCGTAGACCTTCACCTCCCAGACCTGGGTGGTGCGGCCCACGTGGAGGGGACGGCCCACGGCCCGGATCGTCCCTTCCCGCTTCTTGCGGAGGTGGTTGCAGTTGATCTCCAGCCCGAAGGCGGCGTGCCCCGGGGGGCAGTTCAGAAAGCCCCCCACGCTGGCCACGCTTTCCGCCAGGGCCACCGTGGCCCCCCCGTGGAGGAAGCCGAAGGGCTGGTGGACCTTGGGCGTTACCTCAAGCTCCGCCACCACCTCGTCCTTCTCCGCCTTGAGGTAGCGGACCCCCAGGGTCCGGTCCAGGGTTTCCCGTTCCAGGAAGGCCTTGACCTCCATGCCCTGGAGTATAAAGGGGCCGTGGGCGAGATCCGGCTCTTTCCCGGCCTCCTCGCCCCCCGGCGGGGCTGGACTTTCTCTTGGACCTCCCCTCGGAGGAAGGGCTCCACCTCGTGGCCTTCGCCGAGGGGGCCTTGGACGCGCTGCAAGTGGCCTTCCGGGAGGGGGCAAGAAGCCTCGTCCTCCTCTCTCCGGTCCTCTTCCAGGACGCATTGCTTTCGGCGCGGCTCGGCGCCTTGCGCTTTGGCCTGGAGCGGGGCGGGGTGGAGGGGTTTGCCCGGGTGGGCCGGGCCCTCTTCTTTGGGGCCTTGAGCGTGGGAAGCGAGGAGATCTACGAGGCCTGGAAGGAGGGCCTGAGTGAGGCGGGGCTTTGGCGGTGGCTCGGGCGCCTCGAGGCCCTCGCCGACGAGAGGCGCTGGCTTAGGGGCACCGAGGCCCGGGTCCTCGTGGTCCAGGGAGCCCTGGACGCCTTCACCCCGCCCCTTCACGGGGCCAAGGTGGCCGACTTCGCCAAGGGGGAGGCCCTCCGCTTCGTGGTGGACGAGGCCGGGCACCTCGTGCCCTGGGAGGCCCAGGGGGAGGTCCGGGATCTGGTGGCGGACTTCCTTCTGGGGGAGGGGTTCAGGCCCTTGCCTGGGGGGCTCGCCCTATGAGGCGCACGGGCTACCTCCACCTCTACGGCCTGAACCTGGTCTTTGACCGGGTGGGGAAGGGCCCCCCGGTGATCCTTCTGGCCGAGGAGGCTTCCCGCTGGCCCGAGGCCCTGCCTGTGGGGCACACCTTCTACCTCCTGGACCTCCCCGGCTTCGGCCGCACGGGGGGCCCCAGGATGACCCCCGAGGAGCTGGCCGAGTACGTGGCGGGCTTTATGGTTCTCCTCAACCTGGGCTCGCCCCCTATCTTCACCTTAGGTTTGGGGGAAGCGGTGGGGGCAGTGTTGGCGGAGCGGGGCTACCGGGTGCTCCCGGGGGGTAGCTTGAGGGAAGCCTTGTCAAAGGGGTTTAGCACGTGATACGCTGGATGGCGGAGGTGGGGTTATGAGGAAGCTTTTGGGCGTTTTGCTGGTGGCCTTTGGCCTGGCTTCGGCCCAGTTTTCCGTGGGGCACTTGAAGCCCTCCCTGGCGGCGGTGGGGGGCACCCAGGGGTTTGGCGTGGAGCTTTCTTGGCACTGCCTCCTCTTCCAGCCCCCCGTGGGGGAGATCCGGCCCGCTTTGGATCTGGCCTATACCGTGGGTGGGCAGCTCAATGGGGCCTTCCTCTTCCGCTACCTCTACCCGGTGGCCGAGGGGCTTAGGGCGGGAGTCGGCCTCGGGGTGGCGCTCCCCGGCTTCGACTTCGCCAACCTGGGTCTCTACTTCCGGGCCGACGCCGAGTACGACCTGGCCCAGTTCCTGAACGCGCCCGCCTTCGTGGGTGCCGACCTGGGCCTTGCGGGCGGGACGCTCGCCGCCCAGTTCAAGGTGGGCTACCGCTTCTGAGTACCGCACCGCGGCGAAAGCCCAAGCAAGGTCCACCCTTAGGACGGGACGAGAGGGGAAGGAAGGAGGGAGGCGGCCCAAAGCCGCCTCCCTCCTTTTGGCGGAGGGGGCGGGATTCGAACCCGCGAGGCCCCGCGAAGGGCCTACCGGTTTTCGAGACCGGCCCGTTCAACCGCTCCGGCACCCCTCCCTGAGCCGGGCGAAGAAATCCCTTAAGAGCTTAGCACACTCCCTTTCCCGCACACCACCCCGGGCCCGAGTGGGGAGGCCGAAGCGGGTGAGGGCCCCTTCCTTGAGGTTTTCCGCCCCGTAGACCACCTCCACCCCCGCCTGGGCCAGGGCGTGGTGGCACATGAGGCAGGGCTCGAGGGTCACATAAAGCCGCCCGCCCCGGGCCTCGGGCCCCGCCTCCCTGAGGAGAAGCATCTCCGCGTGGGCCGTGGGGTCCCTTAGCCCCTCCACCCGGTTGTGGGCCCGGAGGACGCGGTCCGGGAGCACGAGGACCGCCCCCACCGGCACCTCCCCTTCCCGGAAGGCCGAGGCCGCCTCCGCCAAGGCCTCCGCCATGTGGGCCTCCTCGGGGGGGGCGGGTAAAGGCCCAGGACCTCCACCACCCGGCTACCCTCGGCGCGCACGGGCCAAAGGGGTTTTAGCTCCCGGGGGACCCCTTTTTCCGCTAGGAAGTCCACAAGGCGCTTCCTCCCGGAAGACCGCTCCAGGTAGTCCCCGGGCGCGGGGCGGCGGAACCCCGGGGGCAGGGGCAGACGGGGCTTCGGGGGGAGAAGGAAAAGGGTGCCCCCCTTGCGCCGGGCGAGGACGCCCCCCGGGAGGGTCTGGGGCCGGCCGCGAAGGGCCTCCTCCAGGAGGAGGACGAGGCGGGCCTCCGGCCTAAGGCCGAGCTTTTCCAAAAGGCGCCGGAGGGCCCGGCGGCGCACCGCCAGGGGGGCCTCGAGGAGGGGCGCCGCCCGGAAGGCGGGGACGAAGAAGCGGGGGTCGGGGAGGAGCCGAGCCTCGGCCTGGCGCTCCAGGACCCCTTCCTCCTCGGTCCGGGCCTCGGCAAAGCGGGCCAGGGCGCGCTTGGCCGCGGGAAAGCGCTCCTCCAGGAGGGGAAAGACAAAGAGCCGGAGGAAGTTCCGGTCCAGGGCGGGATCCTGGTTCGTGGGGTCCTCGCGCCAGGTCTCCCCCCGGGCCCGGAGGTAAGCCCGAAGCTCCTCTCGGGTGTGGACCAGGAGGGGACGGACCACGAGCCCTTCCCGCTCCCGGATGCCCGTGGCCCGGGCGGTCCCCTGGAGGAGCTGGAGGAGCACGGTCTCCGCCTGGTCGTCTAGGGTGTGGGCGGTGAGGATGGCCCGGGCCCTTACCTCCCGGGCCACCCGGTGAAGGAAGGCGTAGCGCACCTCCCGGGCCACCGCCTCCAGGTTCTCGCCCCGGGCCTGGGCGATCCGGGCCACCTCCACCCGCTCGGTGAAAAAGGGAAAGCCCAGCCTTTCCGCCAGGGCCTGGACGAAGGCCTGGTCCAAGGGGCTCTCCGGGCGCAGGCCGTGGTCCAGGTGGGCCACCACCGCCTGACGCCCCGCCTCCTTCACCAGGTGGGCCAGGGCCACGGAGTCCCCGCCCCCGGAGACGGCGAGGACGAGGGGGTCTTTAGGGGCAAGGCGAGAAAGACGCTCGCGGAAGGCCGGGACGTCCATGCGCCTTCCATGATGCCACGGCCCCCCGGTTTCCCGGGGGGCCTCCTGGTGGCGGCGGTGGGACTCGAACCCACGACACCACGATTATGAGTCGTGTGCTCTAACCACCTGAGCTACGCCGCCAGGCGCCAGGCAACCCCCATCATAGGGGAGGCCGGGCCTTCGGTCAATCCGGGTTCGTGCCCTCGTTTCCTGTCCTGCTTTGCTTTATTGGCCCCGGGCGCTGCTTGTACCGGGACCCTGACGCTCATGCAAGCCCGCATAGGGTGGAGTTATACGATGCCCCGCTCCTGCAAGGGCCTTCCTTCTCGGAAACGCCTTAGGCGGAAGGGGGTGATGTCCTGGCTTCGGGCCTGCCCAAAGGCCACCTCCTCCGCCATGAGGCGGCCCACCATGGCCGCCTGCTGTACCCCGTGCCCCGAGAAGCCCGCGGCCACCAGAAGCCCCTCCTCCACGAAACCCAGGATGGGGTTGTGGTCCGGGGTGACCTCGTAGTAGCCCCACCAGCTGGCCTTCCGGTCCAGGAAAAGCCCCTCCAGGAAGGGGAAGCGGGCGAGGCCCGCCTCGAGGGTGGGGCCAAGCCAACGCCAGTCCATCCCCTCCCGGAAGCCCGGGGGCTCCTCGGGGTTGGAGCGGCCGAAGAGGAGGCGGCTTCCCTCGGAGCGGAAGTAGAAGCCCGTGCCGAGGTCCACGGTGAGGGGAAAAGCGTGGGGAAATGGCGTCGGGGCGGTGGCGAAGACCATGCGGCGTACCGGATAGATGGGGATCTCCAGGCCCAGGGCCTTTCCCACCTCTCCCGTCCAGGCCCCGGTGCAGAGGAGGAGGTAGGGGGCCTCGTACCGCCCTTTCAGGGTCTCCACCCGCCACACGCCTTCCCGGCGTTCGGCCCTAAGGAGGGGCTCGGAAAAGCGCACCTCCGCCCCAAGCCGCCTCGCCTCCCGGAGGTAGAAGGCCGTGGCTCCGTGGGGGTCTATGACCCCATCCATGGGGCCGAAAGTGGCGTAGGCCAGGCCTTCCTCCCGGAAGGGCACCTTCGTCTTGGCCTCCTCCAGGGAAAGCCTTTCCACGGGGACCCCTAGGGCCTTCTGCACCCTTAGGGCTTCTTCCTGGGCCTCGGCCTGGGCCTCGGGCACCAGGAAGAGGTAGCCGATGGGCCGGTAGGCGGCCTCGGGGATCTCCCGGTACTCCAGGATGGAACGGTAGGAGAGGAGGACGTTCAAGGGCTCGGAGAACTGCACCCGCACCCCGGCGGCGCTTTTACCGGTGGACCCTTGGGCGTAGGTGGCCTCCTTCTCCAGGATCAAGACCTTAAGCCCCTTCTCTGCCAGGCGGTAGGCCGAGGCCGCCCCCACGATTCCTGCCCCCACCACCACGGCATCCGGCATAGGAAGAGTCTAGGACACTTTTCCCCCGAGGAGAGGGTATGCTATCCCCGGGAGGATTAGGCCATGGCCTACAAGCACATTCGTATCCCGGAGGAGGGCGAGCGGATCACCATCAAGGACGGGGTCCTTCAGGTACCCGACCGGCCCCTCATCGGCTTCATCGTGGGCGACGGCACCGGCCCCGATATCTGGAGAGCGGCCAAGCCCGTCTTAGATGCCGCCGTAGAGAAGGCCTACGGGGGCAAGCGGAAAATCGTCTGGGTGGAGATCTACGCGGGAGAGAAGGCCAATCAGGTCTACGGCGAGCCCATCTGGCTTCCCGAGGAGACCCTGGAGTTCATCCGGGAGCACCTGGTGGCCATCAAGGGTCCCCTGACCACCCCCGTGGGGGGCGGGATCCGCTCCATCAACGTGGCCCTCCGGCAGGAGCTGGACCTCTACGCCTGCGTGCGGCCGGTGCGTTGGTTCCAGGGGGTGCCGAGCCCGGTGAAGCACCCGGAGCTCGTCAACATGGTGGTCTTCCGGGAGAACACCGAGGACATCTACGCCGGGATCGAGTGGCCCGCGGGGAGCGAGGAGGTGAGGAAGGTCCTGGACTTCCTCAAGCGGGAGTTCCCCAAGGCCTACGCCAAGATCCGCTTCCCCGAGACCAGTGGCCTCGGGATCAAGCCCGTCTCCAAAGAGGGCACGGAGCGCCTGGTGGAGGCGGCCATCGAGTACGCCATCAAGGAGGACCTCCCCAGCGTCACCTTGGTCCACAAGGGCAACATCATGAAGTTCACCGAGGGGGCCTTCCGGGAGTGGGGCTACGCCCTGGCCAGGGAGAAGTACGGCGCCGTGCCCCTGGATGGCGGCCCTTGGCACGTGATGAAGAACCCCAGGACGGGCCGGGACATCGTCATCAAGGACGTCATCGCCGACAACTTCCTGCAGCAGATCCTCCTCCGCCCCGACGAGTACTCGGTGATCGCCACCCTGAACCTCAACGGGGACTACATCTCCGACGCCCTCGCCGCCCAGGTGGGGGGGATCGGCATCGCCCCCGGGGCCAACATCAACTACAAGACCGGCCACGCCGTCTTTGAGGCCACCCACGGCACCGCGCCCAAGTACGCGGGCCAGGACAAGGTGAACCCCTCTAGCGTCATCCTCTCCGGGGAGATGATGCTCCGCTACCTGGGTTGGAATGAGGCGGCGGAGCTAATCCTTGCCGCCATGGAACGCACCATCTCCAAGGGCCTCGTCACCTATGACTTCTACCGCCTCCTACAGGCGGAGGGGAAGCCCGCCACCCTCCTCAAGACCAGCGAGTTCGGCCGGGCCCTGATTGAGCACATGTAGCTAAACGAGGGCGAAGCGGGCCTCGAGGGCCGGAAGGTCCGCCTCCAGGAAGCGGAGGCGGGCCTCGGCGTTCAGGGGAAGGGCCTGGGAGAGGGCCACCTGGGCGGAAAGCCCGAGCTCGGGGAGGAGGAAGACCCCGTGCGCCCCCCTTCGCTCCACCAGGACCCCAGGCCCCTCGTAGCCCTTTTCCTGGAGGTAAAGGAGGGTCCAGTGGAGCTTGCTCTTGCGCTCCGCCTCCCGCACAGCATCGGCCACCGCCTCCGCCGCCCCTACCCGCTCCAGGAGCTCCTTCTGGGAAAGGGGCCTTCCCCCCTTGAGCCAGGCCCTTAGCTGCTGGTGGGCCACCAGGTCCAGGTAGCGCCTTAAGGGGCTCGTCACCTGGGCGTAGAAGGGGAGGCCCAGGCCCTTGTGGGGGGCGGGGACCGCCTTGAGCTGGGCCCGTTTGAGGGCTTTCCTTTGCTCCCACATGGCGGCAAGCCCCTCCCCCTCCACCCTCCGGCTTGGGGCCTCTTGGGTGGCGAAGGGGAAGGGAAGCCCTTCCCTAAGGGCCAGGTGGGCGGCGGCGTAGCCCGCGAGGAGCATGGCCTCCCGCACCCAAAGGCGGCTTGGGTAGGGAGGAAGGGGCGTGATGCGGATCTCCTCCCCCTCCACCCGCACCTTGACCTCGGGCAGAAAGAGGTCCAGGGCCCCTTGGGCCAGGCGCTTCCGGTGGAAGGCCTCCGCCAACCGCCGCAAAGGGCCGAGCTCGGGCCGGTCCAGAGCCTCCTTGTAGGTGAGGCGCTGGACCCGGACCCAGCTCGGGTAGACCCGTTCCTCCAGGAGGTCCCCCTCCTCCGAGACCACTAGTTCAAAGGTGAGGGCCGGAGAGACCTCGTTCAGGCCGAGGCCGAGTGCCTCCGTGACCCCAGGGGGGAGCATGGACACCGTGCCCTCGGGAGGTAGAGGTTCGCCCCCCGGCGCAAAGCCTCCTGGTCCAGGGGGCTTCCGGGGGGGACGAGGGCGGCCACGTCGGCCACGTGGACGAAGAGGCGGAAGCCCCCCTCCACCCGCTCGGCGAAGACGGCGTCGTCGGGGTCTTGGCTTCCCTCGTCGTCTATGGCGAAGGCGGGGAGGTGGGTGAGGTCCACCCGGTCCTCCTCGGGGAGGGGGGGGACGGGGAGGTCCGGGGGCTGGAGGGGAAGGCCGAGCCTCCTTGGGTGGGGGTTTTCCCTCTGCCAAAGCCCCAGGCGGAGGAGGAAGGCGTGGGCCGCCTCGGGGGTTTCGGGGAGGCCCAGGGCCCGGAGGACGGGGCTTTCCTTCCTCTCCCCCCGGGCCAGGGCCTCCACCTCGGCGAGGAGGGGGCGGTCTTCCTCCTCTGGGGTCCCCCTCCTAAGCCGCTCCACCCCTTCCCGGAAGGTCCTTTCCCGGGCCTCCTTCTGCCTTTGGGCCTCGAGGAGGGCAGCAAGCTCCTCCCGGGTCCGCGCCCGGACCCTTTCCCCCTCCAAAACGAAGCGCTCCCCCTTTTGGGCGAGGAGAAAGGCCCCGTAGGCGGCCTCCGGGGTGTAGGCCCCGTAGACCAGCTCGGCGAGCTCCCTAAGGCTCACCGTCTGCCCCTCCAGGAGTTCCCAGGCGGCCTCCTCCTCCCCCTCGGGCACCTTCAGGCCTAAGGAGGCGGGCCCCGGGTGGAGGAAGAGGACGTCCTTGGGACGCACCCTCAGCTTTGCGCCTCCTTCCAGCGTGAGTTCCAAGCGGCCCCCCTTCTCCTCGGCGAGGGCGGGTTTGCCTTTGTAGACGACAAGGGCTTGCTTGACGGCCATGGGTGTCCTCCTTATAATGAAGCTTGGGTGGCCGGGAACTGCGTAGCGGGTCCCCGGCCTCAATCCTTTTGTTGGGGCTTAGGCAGGACGACAAGCCCGTATCCCATGTACCCTTGGGGACCCCGGCGGAGCTTTTGCTCTATGATCCGCCAGTCTTCTTTTAGGGGTTTCTTGAGGTACCAGCGCCCAATGGGTGTGGCCACCAGGTCTGCCAACTGGAGCCCCGCTATGTTTTCCCGCTTTTTGCGGAACTCTAACTCCGAGCGATGCAGAGCCCTTCGGAGCCTCTTGGCTGACAGGTAACGGGTTCCCCTTTGTAGGAGGTCTTCCCAAGCGCGCTTGAGGCTCCCATCCAGGTGGGGGGCGCGGCTTTCCGCAGTGAC
Source organism: Thermus parvatiensis (assembly GCF_001535545.1). Lineage (GTDB taxonomy): Bacteria > Deinococcota > Deinococci > Deinococcales > Thermaceae > Thermus > Thermus parvatiensis. Next base: position 535,772 of record NZ_CP014141.1, read on the forward strand.
CTTGGCCTGGCTTCCGCGCTCCTCCACCTCAAAGACCAGCCTTTCCACCAACACCTTCAGGGAAAGCTCGTAAGGGTCCAGGGCGGCTTCTCCGTAAACCTCCTTGTGGCGCCGCTTATCCACCACCACAGCCGCCACAGTGTACTCCCACCTTGCCATGGCCTCGTTAAGCGTTTCGTAGAACTCCAGGCGGAACCGTGGATCTTTTAGACGCTCAAAGCCGTTGCGGTTACGCGTTATGTCGGCGGTGTGGAAGACGACCCCGTCATGGCCGAATAGCTTTCTCTTGATTTGGGCCATCTCCGGAACGATGACGGTCTCATAGTGCTCCTCGTCCACGAGTAGCCCCACCAGGACGAAGATGGGGTAGTATGGATCCATTCTGTCTAGGACGTGATCTCCAGACTCGTCCACAAAGCAAAGAAGCATTATCCGCCCCGCCATTATACTGGCTCCCATGGAATGGGACCTCTCCGACCTCTATTCAGGCCCCCAAGACCCGAGGATCCTCCAGGACCTCGAGGCCGCCCTCGCCCTGGCCCAGGGCCTTGACCCCCAGGGGCTTTTGGACCCGGAAGGGGCCCAGGACCTCTTGGAGCGGTACGAGAAGGCCCTGGAGCTTGCCTACAAGCCCCTGAACTACGCAAGCCTCTACTTCGCCACCCGCACCCAAGACCCCGAGGCGAAGGCCCTTTTGGACCGGGTGCGGGGCCGCTTCACCGAGGTGAAAAACCGCCTCGTGCCCCTGGAGGTGGCCTTAAGGAAGCTTCCCGATGAGGCCTTCCAGAGGCTCCTCGCCCACCCGGGCCTCGCCGACCTCGGCCACTTCCTGAAAAGGCAAAGGGCCTACGCTCCCCACACCCTCTCGGAAAGGGAGGAGGAGCTTCTGAACCTCAAGGCCCTGGTGGGAAGGAGCGCCTGGAGCCAGTTCTACACGGAGTACACGGGCCGGTTCCGCTTCCGGGTGGGGGAAAGGGAGCTCACGGAGATGGAGGTCCGGGCCCTCCGCCGTGACCCGGACCCCGAGGTGCGCCGCGAGGCCCACCGGGCGCTTTACGGGAAGCTCCTCGCCGAGGCCCCCACGCTGAGCGCCGTCTTCAACGCGGTTTACCTGGACTACCTCCAGGACCTCCGCCTTAGGGGCTACCGCCACCCCTTGGAGCCCGTGGCCCTCCGCGACGAGGTGGAGGTGAGGGAGATTGAGGCCCTCCTGGAGGCCACAAAGGCCCACTACCCCCTGGTGGAGCGCTACTACTGCTGGAAGGCGGGGAGGCTCGGCCGGGAGAAGACCCCAAGCGAGGACCTCCTCGCCCCCCTGGGGGAGAAGCCCAAGGTGCCCTTTGCCGAGGCGCGGGCCCTGGTGCTGGAGGCCTTCCGCCGTTTCTCCCCCGAGCTTGCGGAAATCGCCCGGGAGTTCTTTGAGAAGTGCTGGATAGACGTCTACCCGAGGCCCGGCAAACGGGGCGGGGCCTTCTGCTCTGGGGGGCTTCCCTCCACCCACCCCTACATCCTCCTCAACCACACGGACGACCTGGACAGCGCCCACACCCTCGCCCACGAGCTCGGGCACGGGGTGCACTTCTACCTCGCCCGCAAGCAGCGCCTCCTCAACTTCGGGGCCTCCACGCCCCTCGCCGAGACCGCCAGCGTCTTCGCCGAGATCCTCCTGGACGACCTCCTCCTGGAGAGGCTTTCCGGGGAGGAAAAGACCCTCCTCCTCGCGGAGAGGGTGGAGGACGCCATAAACACCCTCTTCCGCCAGGTGATGTACACCTTCTTTGAAAGGCGAAGCCTCGAGGCCCGCAAGGAAGCTGCCCTCTCCCCCGAGGCCTTCCACGCCCTCTGGGACGAGGAGCAGAGGAGGCTCTACGGGGAGGCCGTGGCCTGGACGGAGCTTGACCGCGCCGCCTGGGCGGGCATCCCCCACTTCGTCCACTACCGCTTCTACACCTACAGCTACGCCCTGGGCTACCTGGTGGTCCTGGCCCTCTACGGCAAGTACCGGGAGGAGGGGGAGGCCTTCGTGCCCAAGTACCTGCGGATTTTGGAGGCCGGGGAGAGCGCTAGCCCCAAGGAGATCCTGGCCGAGGCCGGGGTGGAGCTTGGCTCCGAGGCCTTCTTCCGCTACGGCTTCGGCGTCCTGGAGTCTTGGCTAAAGGCCCTTCCTTAGGCGAGAATAGGGGGATGGACCTGGTCTTTCGCCCCGAGCGCTACCCCTTCCTCACCCAAGACCTCCCCGGGGTGGGCGGGGAGATCCGGGTGGAGCCCCAGGACTTCCAGGTGGAGGAGGTGCCCGCCTACCTCCCCAAGGGGGAAGGGGAGCACCTCTACCTCCTTCTGGAGAAGGAGGGCCGCACCACCCGGGAGGTCTTGGAGTTCCTGCGGGACGAGGTGGGGGTGCCCGAAAAGGAAATCGGGGTGGCGGGCCTTAAGGACAAGCACGCCCGCACCCGCCAGTGGTTCTCCATCCCAAGGAGGTACGAGGACGCCCTCTGCCTTCTGGAGAACCTCCAGGGCGTGAGGCTCCTTGCCGCCGACCTCCACACCAACAAGCTCAGGACGGGGCACCTCAAGGGGAACCGCTTCCATATCCTCATCCGCCGCCCCAAAGGGGGGGTGGCGGAGGCGGAGGCGGTCCTAAAGCGCCTCGCGGAGAAGGGCGTCCCCAACTACTACGGTCCCCAGCGCTTCGGCCTTGGGGGGCTAAACCCGGTTAGGGGCTACAAGCTGGTGAAGGAGGGAAAGGGCCGGGGAAGCCCGTGGCTCAAGCGCTTCCTCATCGGAAGCCTCCAGAGCCTCCTCTTCAACGACTGGGTGGCCCTGAGGATGGCCCTGGGCCTCTACGACCGGGTGGTCCCCGGGGACTGGGCCAAAAAGCACGCCACGGGAGGGGAGTTCCTGGTGGAAGACCCGAAGGAGGCCGAGCGCGCCCTAAGGCTTGAGATCAGCGCCACGGGCCCCCTCTTCGGCAAGAAGTACCCCGAGGCCCAAGGGGAAGCGAGGGCCATAGAGGACGAGGTCCTCGCCCGCTACGGCCTCAAGCGGGAGGAGTTCAGGGCGAGGCGGGGCGCCCGGAGGCCCATCCGGGTCCCCCTCTCGGAGTGGAAGGTGGAGGAGGCCCCGGAGGGGCTTTGGCTTTCCTTCTTCCTGCCCAAGGGGAGCTACGCCACGAGCCTTCTTCGGGAGGTGATGAAGGTGGAAGCCCTAGACCACCTGGAAGCCGAACCAGCCCCCGAGGACGCCGAGGGCCTCTAGCCGGGCCTCCACCTCTTCCCGGTCTTCAGGAAGGCCTGTGAGGAGGAGGTAGAGGAGGCCGGAAAGCTCCCCGAGGACCAGAAAACCCGTCTGGGCCCGCTCCTCCTCCCAAAGCTCCTCCATCCGCCTGCGGGCCATGCGGTGGGGCACCCGGAGGAAGTGCCCGGGCCCGTGGTGGGACTTGGGGGCGGGGTGGGGGTTTTCGGGGTCGCAGTAGGCGGGGTCCTCGTCGGTCAGGACCCCCCGGCAGGCCAGGGGGCGGTGGGCGTAGACCCCGCAAAGCCCCTCCTCCAGGAGGGGGCAGGGGCTGCGGCGTAAGAAGAAGCGGCGGGGAAAGGTGGGGTCGTCCTTTTCGCGGGCGAGAAGGGCGAGGCGCCTCGGGCCCTTCTCCAGAACGCGGGCCTTCTGTGTCTCGGTGAGGTGGGGGAGGAGGGCCTGGGCCTCGAGGCGGCTCGCCGTTACCCAGCCGTAGCAGCAGGCGAAGCACCCCGGGCCGCAGGAGGGACGGATCCCTTTTCGGGCGAGGTAGTCGGCGATCCCCTCGTCCAGCGCCCGGAAGGCCCGCTCCACCGCCTCCACGCCCCGTAGAATACGCCTATGCCCGCGCCCTTTCTAGAACCCCTGGAGCCCGGGGTCTCCCCGGCGGTGTCCGCCTGGATCAAGGGCCTGAAGGAGGTGGCCCTGCACCTGGACAAGTGGGCCTTTGACCTCCCCGAGGAGCCCTTCTGGCGGCGGCCCAAGGAGGGGGCGAACCCCATCGGCGGCCTGGTGCGGCACATCGCGGGAAGCTCCTTGCGCCTCGCCCACTACGCCCTGGGCGTGGAACTTCCCGAGTGGGCGAGGAAGGGGAGGGAGTGGGAGCTTTCGGGCGCGCCCGAGCCCAAGGAGGCGGTGGAGGCCCGCTTCCGGGAGGCCTGGGAGGTCCTCCTCGCCGCCTTCCGCCGGGTGGAGGAGGCCGCCTTGGCGGAGGTGGTGCGCGTAGGGCACCTGGGCGCCGAGGCGCCCCGGGCCCACGTCCTCCACCACCTGGTGGAGCACGCCCAGCACCACGCCGGCCAGGTGATCTACGCCCGGAAGCTCCTTTAGCGCGTAAGATGAGGCCATGGTACGCGTGGGCATGCGCGCCGCGCCCCGGGTGAGCCTCGAGGCCCTGAAGGCGGCCCTGGGCGGCCTGAAGCTTTCCGAGGCCAAGGTTTACCTCATCACCGACTGGCAGGACAAAAGGGACCAGGCCCGTTACGCCCTCCTCCTCCACACGGGCAAGAAGGACCTCCTCGTCCCCGACGCCTTCGGCCCCGCCTTTCCCGGGGGAGAGGAGGCCCTCTCCGAGCTTGTGGGGCTCCTCCTCGCCCAGGGGGCGAGGAGGTTCTACGAGGCCGTGGTCTCCCCCGGGGAGATGACGGCCCTCTTGGACCTGCCCCCGGAGGAGCTCCTCAAGCGGGTCATGGCCATCGCCAACCCCACGGATCCCGGGATCTACCTCAAGCGGGCGGCTTAGGAAGCTTCTTCACAAAAGGGGGCCTAGACCCCCCTTTAAGGTTTTTGAGGGGGGTGAGCCGATGCGCGCGGTGGTGCTCAAGGGCTTCGGCGGGTTGGAGATGCTGGAGGAGCGGGACCTCCCGGTGCCCGAGCCCGGGCCCGGGGAAGTCCTGGTGAAGAACCTGGCCATCGCCGTGAACCCCGTGGACGCCAAGATCCGGGCGGCGGGGCGCTGGGCGGGGGTGGAGCCCCCCTTCGTCTTGGGCTACGACGCCGCCGGTGTCGTGGCCAAGGTGGGCCCCGGGGTGAGGGACCTTAAGGAGGGGGACGAGGTCTACTACACCCCCGAGATCTTCGGGAACCCCCACGGCACCTACGCCGAGTACACCCCCGTGCCGGCGGAAATCGTGGCCAGGAAGCCCAAGAACCTCTCCTTTGCCGAGGCCGCCGCCATCCCCCTGGCGGGGGGCACCGCCTGGGAGGCGGTGGTGCGCCGCCTGGCCGTGCGCCCGGGGGAGACGGTGCTGGTGATGGGCGGGGCGGGGGGTGTGGGCTCCTTCGCCGTCCAGTTCGCCAAGGCGGCGGGGGCCTACGTGATCGCCACGGCGAGCGCGGAAAACCTCTCGGTGCTCAAGGAGCTCGGGGCCGACCTCGCCTTGGACTACCGGGGCCCCTGGCCGGAGGAGGTCCTCAAGGCCACGGAGGGTCAGGGGGTGGACGCCGCCTTGGAGACCGCCGGGGAGAGCCTGGTGGAGCGGGTCATCCCCGTGGTGCGCCCCTTCGGCCGCATCGCCACCATCCTGCCTCCCCAGGGGAACCTGGCCGGGCTTTACACCAAGAACCAGACCCTCTACGGCGTCTTCCTCACGCGGGAGAGGAAGCGCCTTCTGGAGATGCGCCCCCTCTTTGAGCGGGGCCTGGCGAGGCCCCTCATCGCCGAGGTCCTCCCCTTCAGCCTGGAGAACCTGAGGAAGGCCCACGCCCGCATGGACTCCGGGCACGGGCGGGGGAAGATCGTCCTCACCTTTCAGGCGTAAAGGGCCTTAAGCCGCGCCGCCTCCTCCGCGAGAAGGGGGAGGCGGCTTAGGTCTACTCCCGTGGCGAGGCCCCGCTTCTCCAGGTGGGGGAGGACGACCTCCGTGGGGAGGTTGCCCACGAGCTCGTCTCCGGCGAAGGGGCACCCCCCACCCCTGCCAGGGCCCCCTCGAGCCAGGTGACCCCCGTCGCAAGGACCGCCTCCACCTTGGCCAAGGCCTCCTCGGGCCGGGCGTGGAGGTGGGCCCCGAGGCCTTCCGGGCCAAAGCGGGCCACGGCGGCCTTCAAGACCTCATGAATCCGCTTGGGGTCCGCCACCCCGTAGGTGTCGGCGAGGGCGATCTCCCGCACACCCATTTCCCGCAGGCGGGCGATGGCCTCCAAAACCCCCTCCACGCTCCAGGGGTCCCCGTAGGGGTTGCCGAAGGCCATGGAGAGGTAGACCACAAGGCCAAGCCGCCCCTCTGTCCTCTCCACCATGGCCGCCACCAGGGGCCAGGAGGCCTCTATGGAGCGGTTGGTGTTCCTCCGCTGGAAGGTCTCGGAGAGGGAGAAGGGGTAGCCCACGTGGGTGAGGTTGGGGGCGGCGAGGGCCCTTTCCAGGCCCTTCTCGTTGGCCACGATGGCCAGGTAGGTCCTGCCCTCGGGGGGCGGGAGGGCCTTTAGCACCTCCTCGGCGTCCGCCATCTGGGGTACCCACTTGGGGGAGACGAAGCTGGTGAGGTCCAGGTGGGCGAAGCCCGCTTCTAAAAGCCTTTTCAGGAAGGCTACCTTCTCCTGGGTGAGAATAAAGCGGGAAAACCCCTGCCAGGCGTCCCTGGGACACTCCACCCACCGCACGCTCGCCTTCACGCTTCCACCCCCTAAAGGGCGCCCTGGGCCTCCAGAAGCTCCTGGGCATGGGCCAAAGCCGCCTGGGTGTAGGCCCCGGAGAGGAGGCGGGCAATCTCCTGCACCCGGGCCTCGCCCGCCAAGGGCTCCACCCGCACGCCCTCCGGGGCCTTGCTCACCCGGAAGTGGCGCTGGGCCACGGCGGCCACCTGGGGTAGGTGGGTCACCACCAGGACCTGCCGCTTCTCGGCGAGGCGCCGGAGCCTTTCGGCGAGCCGCCAGGCGGTCTCCCCGCCCACCCCGGCGTCCACCTCGTCAAAGACCACGGTGGGCGCCTCGGTCCCCGTGAGGAGGGCGAGGGCCAGGGCCACGCGGGAGAGCTCCCCGCCGCTTAGGGCCTCGAGGGGGGCCGGGGGCAGGTTGGGGTTCGGGGCCACCCGGAAGGCCACCGCCTCGAGGCCCTGGGGGCCGGGCTCGGGGAGGGGCTCCAGGACCACCGCGAAGCGGGCCCCGGCGAGGCCCAGGGCGGGAAGCTCCTGCACCATCCCCTCCGTAAGCCTTCGCGCCGCCTCCTCCCGGGCCCGCCTCAGGGCCTGCCCCCGGGCCTCTACCTCCTCGTGGAGGGCCTTGAGGAGGCGCTCCACCTCCGAAAGCCGCTCCTCCCCCCTTCCATCCGGGCGAGCTCCTCCCGGGCCTTCCTGGCGTGGGCCAGGACGTCCTCCAGGGTGGGGCCGTACTTCCGCTTCAGGCGCTCCAGGAGGCTGAGGCGGGCCTCCACCCGGTCCAGCTCCTCGGGGTCCAGGTCCAGGCCCTCCAGGTGGTCCTCCAGCTCCCGGGCCACGGCCCGGACCGCTTCGGCCGCCCCCGAAAGCTCCTCGGCCAGGGCCTCGAGGGCCGGGTCGTGCCGGGCCGCCGCCCGCACCTCCTTCGCCGCCAGGGCCAGGAGGTCCTGGGCTTCCCGCTCCGTGAGGAGGGCGAGGGCCCGGGCGAGCCTTTCCCGGATGGTCTCCAGGTGGCGGAGGCGCTCCGCCAGGGCCAAAAGCTCCTCCTCCTCCCCGGGCCGCACCCGGGCCTCCTCAATCTCCCGGATCTGGTAGCGGAGGAGGTCCTCCCGCTCCGCCCGGGCCTTTAGGCTTTCCTCCAGGGCCGCCTTCTCCTTCAGGAGGGCCTCGCGCCGGGCGTAGGCCTCCTGGTAGGCGGCGAGGAGGCCCTCGGGAGGAGGGCGTCCAGGGCCTCCCGCTGGCGCCTGGGGGAGAGGAGGGCCAAGGCGGTGTGCTGGGCGTGGAGGGAGAGGCGCCTTTCCGCTTCCGCCTGGAGCTCCTTCAGGGTGACCACCTCCCCGTCCACCCTGGGGGTGGAGCGGGCCCCCACGCGGCGGGAGAGGACCGCCTCCCCGGGGGGGCCCTCAAAGAAGGTGGTCACGAGGAGGCTTTCCCCGTAGGGCCCGATAAGCCCCTCCGCCCGCCCCCCGAGGAGGAGGGCGAGGGCGTCCACGAGGAGGCTTTTCCCCGCGCCCGTCTCCCCGGTGAGGACGTTGAGGCCGGGGGCGAAGTCCAAGGCGGCCTCGCGGATGACGGCGAGGTTCTGGACCTCGAGGCGGCGGAGCATCCCCCCCATTTTAAGGGGGCCCCGCGGGGGCCTTCAGGGCATGGGGTGGGCCAGGGCGAGCCTGCGCACCTCTTCCCGCAGGGCCTCCGAGGGGCCCTCCAGAAGGGCCCGGTCTATGAGCTCGGCGACGAGGGGCATCTCCTCGGGGGTGAAGCCCCGGGTGGTGATGGCCGGGGTGCCGACGCGGATCCCCGAGGTGACCCGGGGGGCTTCGGGTCAAAGGGGATGGCGTTCTTGTTCACCGTGATCCCCACGGCGTCCAGCCTCTCCTCCGCCTCCTTCCCGGTGAGGCCCTTGGGGCGCAGGTCCACGAGGAAGAGGTGGTTGTCCGTCCCCCCGGTGACGATGCGGTAGCCCCGGCGGGCAAGCTCCTCCGCCAGGCGCTTGGCGTTTTCCACCACCAGGCGGCTGTACTCCTTGAACTCGGGCTGTAGGGCCTCAAAGAAGGCCACGGCCTTCCCGGCGATCACGTGCTCCAAGGGCCCCCCTGGATCCCGGGGAAGATGAGCTTGTCAATCCTCTTGCCGAGCTCGGGGTCGTTGGAGAGGATGAGGCCGCCCCTCGGGCCCCGGAGGGTTTTGTGGGTGGTGCTCGTCACCACGTGGGCGTAAGGCAGGGGGTTCGGGTGGAGGCCCGCGGCCACGAGCCCGGCGAAGTGGGCCATGTCCACCACGAGGTAGGCCCCCACCTCGTCGGCGATCTCCCGAAAGGCCTTAAAGTCCCAGAAGCGGGGGTAGGCGCTGGCCCCGGCCACGATCACCTTGGGGCGGTGCTCCAGGGCGAGGCGGCGGACCTCCTCCAGGTCTATGAGCTCCGTGTCGGGACGGACCCCGTAGGAGACCACCTTGTAAAGCTTCCCGGAGAAGTTCACGCGGGAGCCGTGGGTGAGGTGGCCGCCGGCCGCGAGGTCCATGCCCATGAGGGTGTCCCCCGGCTCCATCAGGGCCATGTAGACCGCCATGTTGGCCTGGGAGCCGGAGTGGGGCTGGACGTTGGCCCAGGCCGCCCCGAAGAGCTGTTTGGCCCGTTCTATGGCCAAAGACTCCACCTGGTCAACGACCTCGCACCCCCGTAGTACCGGGCGTTGGGGTAGCCCTCGGCGTACTTGTTGGTGAGGACGCTTCCCACCGCTTCCCGCACCTGCGCCGAGACGAAGTTCTCGCTGGCGATGAGCTCCAGTCCTTCCCTTTGCCGCTTCTCCTCCAGGGCGATGAGGCGGAAGAGGGCCTCGTCCCGCAACGTGGTCCTGACCATAGGCCGATTATAGGCCCTGCCGGGCTGTTAAGCTTGGGCTATGAAGGGGAATGCCTTCGCCATTTTGAAGTGGGGCGTCATCCTCACCCTGGTGGTCCTCATCCTGGCCATCATCCTCATTAACTTCACCAGCAGCCGCGACCTGCCCGAGCTGGTCCGGGTCCAGGTGGAGCGCTACGCCGTGTGCAGCTACTGGTTCTTCGGCTGGCACCTGGCTTCCACCGGCTCCTTCGCCTTCGCCTTCCTCCTCCTGGGCTTCCTTCTGGGCCTGGGGGCTGGGTTCTTCCTCAGGCGGGGGTTCCCCGGTCATAGGAGCTCCAGGGAGAGCTTTTCCCCCTCCTCCGGGACCCCGGCGGGGTAGCGGCCGTTGAAGCAGGCGAGGCAGACAGGCCCCCGATGGCCCGCCGCACCCCCTCCTCCGAGAGGAAGGCCAACGACTCGGCCCCGATGTAGGCCCGGATCTCCTCCACGCTCTTCTCCGCGGCGATGAGCTCCTTGCGGGCGGCGGTGTCTATGCCGTAGTAGCAGGGGAAGCGGATGGGGGGGCTGCTTACCCGGAAGTGCACCTCCTTGGCCCCCGCCTCCTTGAGCATGCGTACGATGCGCTTGCTGGTGGTGCCCCGCACGATGGAGTCGTCGATGAGGACCACCCGCCGGCCCCGCACCGCCGAGGTGGGGGAGAGCTTGAGCCTTGTCTTCAGGTCGCGAAGCTCCTGGGTGGGCTGGATGAAGGTGCGCCCCGCGTAGGGGTTCTTGTAAAGGCCGTACTCCAGGGGAAGCCCCGAGGCCCGGGCGTAGCCCACCGCGGCCCCGATGCCGGAGTCGGGCACCGGGACCACGATGTCCGCCTCCGCCGGGGCTTCCCGGAAGAGTTCCATTCCCATCCGCACCCGGGCCTCGTAGGCCTCGGTGCCGTCCAGGAGGCTATCGGGCCGGGCGAAGTAGATCCACTCAAAGGCGCAAGGGGTGGGGTTGGGGGGGAGGACCTGGAGGCTTTTGAGCTCCCCCTCCTCCACCCAGACCAGTTCCCCCGGGCGCACATCCCGCAGGTAGGTGGCCCCCATAAGCTCCAGGGCGGGGGTTCGGAGGCGAAGGCGTACCCCCAGGGGGCCGTGCCCAGGGCCAGGGGCCGGACCCCGTGGGGGTCGCGCAGGGCCACCAGGGTCTTCCGGTCCATGAGGAGGATGGAGTACCCCCCCTCGAGGGCCTTCATGGCCTCGGCGGCCGCCTGGGGCAGGGGCAGGTGGGAGAGGCGGGCCAGGAGGAGGAGCATCACCTCGGTGTCCGTGGTGCTCTGGAAGGTGGCCCCCTCCAGGAGGAGGCGGTCCCGCAGGGGCTTGGCGTTGGTGAAGTTGCCGTTGTGAACGATGGCCAGCACCCCGTGGGCGGTGCGGGCGGTGAGGGGCTGGGCGTTGAAGCGCAGGTTGGAGCCCGTGGTGGAGTAGCGGGTGTGGGCGATGCCCAGGCGGGCCTCCGGAAGGCGGAGCTTCCCCAGGCGCTCCTCGGTGAAGACCTGGTTCACGAGGCCCAGGTCCTTTTCCACCAGGAACGCTTTGCCGTCCGTGACCGCCATCCCCGCCGCCTCCTGGCCCCTGTGCTGCAGGGCGAGGAGGCCGAGGTGGAGAAGCCCCGCCACGTCCACGGGGCCTTCGCTCCAAAGCCCGAGGATGCCGCACTCCTCCTGGGGCTTATCCATCCAGCACCTCCCTGAGGGGCGCTTTCCAGGCGGAAAGCAGTTCCTCCAGGCTCCACTCTAGGACACCCCCCGGGGTGAGGACCGTGAGGCTCTTCCCCCCGTCTCCCCCAGGACCCGGTAGGGGAGGCCCCGCTCCTCCAGGAGGAGGGTGGCCTCCTGGAGGCGGGTCTTCTCCACGGTGAAGAGGACGCGGCTTGGGGCCTCGCCGAAGAGGGCCTCGAGGCCCCCCTCCCGCACCTCCACCGTGGCCCCCACCCCGTAGGGGAAGGTCATCTCGGCGAGGGCCACAAGAAGCCCCCCTTCCGCCACGTCGTGGGCCGTTCGGGTGAGGCCCCTTTGGATGAGGTCCCGGATCGCCTCCTGCACCGCCTTTTCCCGCCCGAGGTCAAGCCTTGGGGGGTGGCCGAACTCCTTTCCCGTGAGGAGGTGGAGGACCTCGCTCGCCCCGAGCTCCCCCTTCTCCTCCCCGATGAGGAGGAGGACCTCCCCCGGGCGCCTAAAGCCCATCTCCGCCCGCTTGTCCACCTCCAGGACCCCCACCACCCCCACCATGGCCGTGGGGGGGATGCGCTTGCCCCCGCTTTCGTTGTAGAGGGAGACGTTCCCCGAGACCACGGGGACGCCCAAGGCCTCGCTCGCCTCCTTGAGCCCGGCGATGGTCTCGGCGAGCTCGTGGTAGCCCTCCGGGGTCTCCGGGCTTCCCAGGTTGAGGCCGTCGGTGTAGGCGAGGGGCTTCGCCCCCACCACGCTGACGTTCCGGCAGGCCTCCGCCAAGGCGTGCATGGCCCCAAGGCGGGGGTGGAGGCGGCTATACCGGGGGTTTTGGTCCACCTTGGCGGCGACGCCGAGGCGGGTGCCCTTGATCCAGAGGACCGCGGCGTCCCCTTTGCCGGGGAGGAGGGCGGTGCGGGTCCCCACCTGGTGGTCGTACCGCTCGTAGACCGCCTCGCGGCTCGCCAGGTTGGGGGAGGCGAGGAGCCTCCTTAGGACCTCCTGGGGGTCGGCCTCTAAGGGGGGGATGGGGGTTTCCCTAAGCCTCCGCACCTCGGGGTCCTCCCGCCCCACCCGCACGTAGGTGGGGGCTTCGGCCAAGGCCTCCGTGGGCACCTCCGCCACCACCTCGCCCCTAAAGAGGACCCGGAAGACCCTTTCCGGGATGGTCCTGGCCACGGGTACGCAGTCTAGGCCCCACCTTCCGAAGACCTCCTCCAGGGCCTTTTCCTTCCCCTCCTTGGGAACGAGGACCATCCGCTCCTGGCTTTCCGAGAGAAGGAGCTCCTCCGGGGTCATCCCCTCCTCCCGGGTGGGGACGAGGTCCAGGTGGAGCTCCACCCCGAGGCCCGACTTGTGGGCGAGCTCCGAGAGGCTACTGGTGAGCCCCGCCGCCCCCATGTCCTGGACGCCTTCCACCAGGTCCAGTTCTATGGCCTCGAGGGTGGCCTCCATGAGGAGCTTGCCCAGGAAGGGGTCCCCCACCTGGACCGCGGGCCGGTCCTCGGCCTTCTCCTCCTTGAGCTCCCGGCTCGCGAAGGCCGCCCCGCCGATCCCGTCCCGGCCCGTCTTGGCCCCGGCGTAGTAGATGGGGCGGCCCAAAGAGGCCCGGCTTCGCTTCAGGTGCTCCTCCCTTAGGAGGCCGAGGCACATGGCGTTCACCAGGGGGTTTTCCCGGTAGCCCTCGTGGAAGTAAAGGTCCCCGCCCACCGTGGGCACCCCGATGGCGTTGCCGTAAAAGGCGATGCCCGAGACCACCCCCTTGAGGAGGTAGCGGCTTCTCGCCTCCTCGGGCGGCCCGAAGCGGAGGGAGTCCAGGAGGGCGATGGGGCGGGCTCCCATGCTCATGATGTCCCGGAGGATCCCCCCGACCCCCGTGGCCGCCCCTTGGAAGGGCTCCACCGCCGAGGGGTGGTTGTGGCTCTCTATCTTGAAGGCCACGGCCCAACCCTCGCCCACCCGCACCACGCCGGCGTTCTCCCCGGGGCCCTGGAGGACGGCCTCCCCCTCCTTGGGGAGGGCCTTGAGGAGGGGGCGGGAGTTCTTGTAGGCGCAGTGCTCGCTCCACATCACCTTGAAGAGGAGGAGCTCCACCCGGTTCGGCTCCCGCCCGAGCCTCTGGACGATCTCCCGGTACTCCCCTTCCGGGATCCCGATCTCCTTGGCGAGGGCCTCCATCACGTGAGGAGGGAGAGGAGCTCCCGGTGGTCCTTCACCTTGGCCGTGGGCTTCACCTCCCCGTTCACCTCCCTCAGGCCCACGTACTGGACCGCCCAGGGGTAGCCCGTCCCGAAGGCCCCCTTGATGTCCGTCTGGGGCAGGTCCCCCACGTGCAGGGCCTCCTCCGGGGCCACGCCCAGGGCCTCGAGGGCCACGCGAAAGGCCTCGGGCTTAGGCTTCACGAAACCCGTCTCGTCGGAGAAGCTAAAGGCCTGGAAGACGTCCAGGCCCTGCCGCTTCAGGTGCTCCCTGAGGAGGCGGCCCGGGGTCATGCCGGTGTCGGAGACGATGGCCAGGGGGTACTTCTTGGCGAGGTCCTTCAGGACCTCCACCCCGGGGAGGGGCTTGAGGGGGGCGAGGAGGGAGCTTTCCTCCAGGCGCCTTGCGGTGAGGGCGATGAGCCCGGGGTCGTGGGGGGCGCCGAGGAGGGCGAAGATCCGGGCCACCCGTTCGTAGACGGGCATGTGCTCCCCCGCCTTCCAGGCCTCCTCAAAGGCCAAGGAGGCCTGGCGGTAGGCCTCCCGCACCTCGGCCTCGTCCACGGGATGCCCCGCCTCGGAGAGGGCGTCCAGAAGGATCTCGTACCGGGCGGGCATGACCTTTTCCAAAAACGCCTCCCCCTCGGTGAAGAGGGTGCCCCAGAAGTCAAAGGTGATGGCTTTGGGTTTCATCGTGCCACCTCCTTGACGAGCCCCAGGAAGAAGGGAAGCCCGTCGGTGTTGCCCAAGACCTCGTCCACGGCCCTTTCGGGATGGGGCATCATGCCGAGGACGTTGCCCTTCTCGCTCACGATGCCCGCGATGTCGTGGAGGCTCCCGTTGGGGTTGTAGTCCGCCTCGTCCTTCAGGGGGGCGTAGCGGAAGACCACGAGGCCCTCCCCCTCGAGCCGGGCGAGGGTTTCGGGATCGGCGTAGTAGCGGCCCTCGCCGTGGGCGATGGGAAGCCTCAGGACCTGTCCCCTTGGGTAGAGCCGGGTGAAGGGGAGGTCGTTCCGCTCCACCCGCACCCCCACCTCCTTGCAGGTGAAGTGGAGGTTGAGGTTGGCAAGAAGCGCCCCCGGCAGGAGGCCCGCCTCGGTGAGGATCTGGAAGCCGTTGCAGACCCCCACCACGTACCGCCCTTCCTCGGCGAAGCGCCGCACCGCTTCCATCACCGGGCTCTTGGCGGCGAGGGCTCCCGCCCTCAGGTAGTCCCCGTAGCTGAACCCCCCGGGCAGAAAGACCCCGTCAAAGCCCCGGAGGTCCCTTTCCGTGTGCCAGACGAACTCCGCCCGGATCCCTGCCTTCTCCAGGGCGAAGCGGGCGTCCTCGTCGCAGTTGGCGCCGGGGAAGCGAACGATGGCCCACCTCATGGGAGTTCCTTTAGGGCTTCCAGGGCGTAGACCTCCATCACCGGGTTGGCGAGGAGGGCGCCCATGGCCTTGGCCTTCTCCTCGGCCTCCAGGAGGTTTTCCGCCGGGAAGACGATCTCCAGCACCTTCCCCACCCGCACCTCCTCCACCGGGTGGCCGAGGTCCTTCAGCACCCCCTCCACCGCCCGGCCCTGGGGGTCCAGGATGCCCTTCTTCAGCTCAATGAGCAGGGTGGCCTGGTAGCGCGGCATATGGCCCAAGTCTACCCCAGGACCCGCCGGAGCACCTCCCGGTAGGCCTCCTCCACGCCGCCTAGGTCCTTGCGGAAGCGGTCCTTGTCCAAAGGCTCCCCCTTCTCGTCCCAAAGGCGCATGGTGTCGGGGCTGATCTCGTCGGCGAGGAGGATCTCCCCGCCCACCTTCCCGAACTCCAGCTTGAAGTCCACGAGCTCTAGGCCCCGCTCGGCGAAGAAGGCCTTGAGGAGCTCCCCCACCCGGAGCGTGGCGGCCTTCACCCCTTCCAGCTCCCCCTCTGTGGTGAGTCCCAGGGCCAGGACGGCGTTTTCGCAGATCAAGGGGTCCCCCAGGGCGTCGTTTTTGAGGGAGAACTCCAGAAGGGGCATCTTCAGCGGGGTCCCCTCCTTTAGGCCGTAGCGCCGGGCGAAGCTTCCCGCGGCCCTAAAGCGGAGGATCACCTCCAGGGGAAGGATCTCCACCCGCCTCACCCGCATCTCCCGGTCGGAGACCTCCTCCAGGAAGTGGGTCTTGACCCCGTGGGCCTCGAGGTAGCGGAAGAGGGCCGCCGAGACCTTGTTGTTCACCACGCCCTTGCCCGGGATCACCCCCCGTTTTTGCGCGTTGAACGCGGTGGCCTCGTCCTTGAAGTAGACCCTTAAGGTGTCCGGGCCTTCCCGGTAGAGCACCTTGGCCTTGCCCTCGTAGAGCTTCTCCATGCCTCTCCCTGTGGGCCTGAGGCCCGTTACCTTCATTGTAGCGGCAGGAGGCGAAGCCGCGTTTTCTCGGGTCCGATCACCGCCAGGGCTCCCCGTTCCAGAGCCTCGGAGAAACGCCTTAAGACCTCCAGCACTGGGGGTAGGGCCTCGTCGGGGGCGTTAGCCGGGCCCACGTCGCGCCACCATACGGCTTCGTACCCCGAGGCCTCGAGCGCTTCCCGCCAGCGCGGCGAGAGGTTCATGTCCACCAGGATCTTCACGGGCTTAGGGCGTGCTCTTCCTCCTCCAGCCTCCAAGCGGCGTAGGCTAAGGCTTCCCGGATGTCCTCGAGGGTAAGCTCCGGGTAGTCCCGGAGGAGGTCCTCGGGGCGTTCTCCGTGGGCCAGCCGCCGGAGCAGGGCCGCCACCGTGAGGCGCAGCCCCCGGATGGTGGCTTTACCGCCGAAGAGGCGAGGGTCGTGGGTGATCCGGCTAAACCGGGGCATGCCCTCATTCTAAGCTCCGGCTTGCGCCAGAGCGTGGGCCCCAAGAAGGCTTCTGGCCAGGGGACCCCATGTTGCAAGGTGCGAGCGCCTAGAGCCCGAAGCGGGCGTAGATGGCGTCCACGTGCCGGAGGAAGGGCTTGGGATCAAAGAGGGCCCTTAGCTCCTCCCTCTTGAGGGGGTTTTCGGGGTCGGCCTCCAGGAGCTCCAGGAAGCTCTTCCCCTCTTTCCAGCTCCTCAAGGCGTTCCGCTGGACGAGGGCGTAGGCCTTATCCCGGGAAAGGCCCCGCGCGATGAGGGCGTTCAGGACCTGCTGGGAGTAGACGAGGCCCCGGGTGAGGTCCAGGTTCCTGGCCAGGTTCTCTTCAAAGACCTCGAGGCCCTCGAGGATCCCTTTGAGGCGCCTCAGGGCGTAGTGGGCCAGGGTGGTGGCGTCGGGGAGGATGACCCTTTCTACGGAGGAGTGGGAGATGTCCCGCTCGTGCCAGAGGGCGATGTCCTCCAGGGTGGGCTGGAGGTAACCCCTAAGGAGCCTCGCCACCCCGGTGAGGTTCTCCAGGCCCACGGGGTTCTTCTTGTGGGGCATGGAGGAGCTCCCCGTCTGCCCTTCGTGGAAGGGCTCCTGGGCCTCGAGGACCTCCGTGCGCTGGAGGTGGCGTAGCTCCACGGCCACCCGCTCTATGTTCCCCCCCAGGATGGCGAGGGCCGCCATGGCCTCGGCGTGCCGGTCCCGGGGGACGACCTGGGTGGAAATGGGCTCGGGGCGGAGGCCCAGGCGCCGGGCCACGTGGGCCTCCACCTCGGGGGGACGTGGGCGTAGTTGCCCACGGAGCCCGAGAGCATGGCGACCCCGATGGTCTCCCTCGCCCGCTTAAGCCTTTCCTCGTCCCTTTGGAAGGCGGCGAGGAAGGAGAGGAAGCGGAGGCCGAAGCTCGTGGGCTCGGCGTGGACCCCGTGGGTGCGGGCGATGGCGGGGGTGTGCTTGTGGCGGAGGGCGAGGGCCTTTAAGGCCTCCTCCACCCCCTTAAGCTCCTCCAGGACGAGGCTTAGGGCCTCCACCAGGAGGGCGTTTTGCGCCGTGTCCACGATGTCGGAGCTGGTAAGGCCCAGGTGGAGGTAGCGCCCCACCTCCTCGTCCCCCGTCCACTCGGCGAGGGCCCGGGTGAAGGCCACGAGGTCGTGGCGGGTTACCGCCTCCAGCTCCGCTACCCTCCGGGCGAAGGCCCCGTCCAGGGGCTTTTCCTCCAGCTTGGCGAGAAGCCTCGCCGAAAGGCCCTTGGGCACCTCCCCTAAGGCCTCCCAGGCCTCGAGGGCGTAGGCCTCCACCCGGGCCCACATCCGGTAGCGGCTTTCCTCCGACCAGAGGCGGGCCATCTCCGACGTCTGGTAGCGGGCGATCATGCCCTTAAGGGTACCAGGGAAGGGGCAGGGGAGGCGAAGGAAGGGGGTATACTGGAGGCACGGAGGCGCTTCGGCCCCTTTCGGGGTGGCGGACCATGAGGACCCTGGGCGAGATCCTGAGCATCCTGGCCCGGCACAAGCCGGAGCTTCGGGCCCGCTTCGGCGTGCGGGAGCTGGCCATCTTCGGTTCCTACGCCCGGGGGAGGCCACCCCCGTAAGCGACGTGGATATCCTGGTAGCGCTAGAACGCCCCCTAGGGTGGGAGATCGTGGACCTGCGCGATTACTTAGAAGCTCTACTGGGGCTTCCGGTGGACCTGCTGACCGCAGGGGCCTTGCGGCGTAAGCCGCACCTGTGGCAAGCGGTGCGAGAGGACCTGGTCCATGTCTAAGCGGGATGCGCGCCTTCTTCTCCAAGACATGCCTTCGTGTGCTACTTGACCCCAACCCCTGGGGTGTGAAAAAAGAGGGGGTGCTATGCAGCAAGATCGTGAGCACCCCCTTTACTATCTTGACGCGGAAACCCTTCTGGTGGCTACCTACATTTGGGTGGATGACGAACTCAAGGCCTTGCAAGCTCAGGACTTCAAGCTCCCCCCAAAGCAAAAGCACCAGAAGGCTACCCTGGCCGAGCTCCTAACCCTCGCCATCTTTCTCCTTTTGCAAGGCCAAGACCTCGCCAAAGGCTACTTGGCCGCCAAGACCACCCTCAAGGCCTACTTCCCCTCCCTCCCCCACCTCTCCCGCTTCTACCGGGTCCTTCAGAAGGCCCAGGGGTTGTTGGCTCACCTGGCCATGAGGCTCTCTGGGGGACAAGGCCTCCTGCAGGTGGTGGACCTCAAGCCTATCCCCCTGGCCCACGGCCACCGCATCCACGGCCTCTCTCTTCCCGAGGCCGCGATGGGGTAGGACCTCTGGGGGCTTTCGCGGGCTACGTCCACAAGCTGTTTCCCTGACGGGAAAGCATCATGCCAGTGATGAACGAGCGGGGCCTCTTTTTTCGTTGGGCCATTCTCCCCGGTAATGCCCGGGAGACCTGGGGGAGGGACCTGCTGGACGGTCTGCCCGCGGTCCTCGGGGACCGGGGCTTTCGTTGGGTCCAGGGAGTCAAGACACCACCCTATCGGGTCAGGGGAGGAAGGGTGGTGGAGACGGGGTGGAGAGGGTGGATGGGAAGGGTACGGAACTGGATAGAGACCCGCTTCAGCGTGATGGTGCGGTCTTTGGGGCTTCATCGGATAGAGGCCCGGTCCTACTGGGGGCTGGTGGCCCGGGTGAACCTCATCCTGCTTGTTCACAACCTCATACGTAGCCGGGTGCTTCTCAGGATGGCCGGGGTGGAGCTATGAGGTAGCACACGAAGGCATAAATCTTGACACGACCGGCTTGTGCTGCACCGGGTGCGTCCGGTGAGGCCCAAGAAGCACGGGAGGCTGGGACAGAGCCTCTTCCGGGCGGGGCTGGACCTGCTCACCCTTTGGGCGCTTGCCCTCTGGGGTGCAGGGGGAGGAAGGCGCGGAAGTCCCTTGGGGTTATGCCCTATGGAGGTTTTGACGTGTACATAGAGGCTTGGGTTAGAAGCGGTATAGACTGAGGCCATGGTCCGGGCCCTGACCTTTGACGTGGGGAACACCCTGATCCTGGCGAGCCCCCGCTTCTGGCTCCTGCCCCTTTTGGAGGCGCGGGGCCTGAGGCCGCGGGGGATGTGCGCAAGGCGGCCCTCGAGGCCTTCCGCTTCTACGAGGAAAACCACCTGAAGGCCCGGGACCTGGAGACCGCCTTAGGCCTTTGGCGGGAGTTCCACCGGAGGCTCCTCGTGGGGATGGGCCTCGAGGACCACGCCGAGGCCCTTTCCCGAGAGCTTGTGGCCCGCTGGAAGGACCCCGCCACCTGGCCCCTCGTCCCCGGGGCGGAGGCCACCCTGAAGGCCCTGAAGGCGAAGGGGTACCCCCTGGCCGTGGTCTCCAACTGGGACGCCACCCTGCCGGAGATCCTGGAGGTGGTGGGCCTGAGGCGCTACTTTGACCACCTCTCGGTGAGCGCCCTCTCCGGCTACGCCAAGCCCGACCCGAGGCTCTTCCGGGAGGCCCTGGAGGCCCTCGGGGTTTCCCCGGAGGAGGCGGTGCACGTGGGGGACGCGGAGGCGGACCTTTTGGGGGCGGAGGCCGTGGGGATGCGGGCCCTCCTCTTTGACCCCCTTGGGGAGAACCCCAAGGCCCTTCCCCGGCTGGAAAGGGTGCTAGACTACCTCCCATGAGCGTCCGGGCCGCCATCTGGGGGGAGAAGCAGGAGGCCATTGAGGAGAGCCTCAAGGCGGTGGACGAGGACCTCTTCTGCTACATCCGGGACTTCGCCTACGAGGAGGTCCTGGCGAGGCCGGGCCTGGACCTGAAGACCCGGGAGCTTCTCGCCATCACCGCCCTCATCGCCCTGGGGAGCCCCAAGGAGCTCGCCACCCACCTGGAGGGGGCCTTGAGGGTGGGGGCCACGGAACGGGAGGTGCGGGAGACCATCCTGCAGTCCGCCCTCTTCCTCGGCTTTCCCCGGGCCCTGGCCGCCATGAAGCTTTTCCAGAAGGTGCTTAAAGATCGTGGTGCTCCTCACGAGGGGGAAGGATAGGGCGCTTCTTGCGAGGCTCGCCGCCCTCGGGATAGAGGCGGCGGAGGTGGCCCTTTTGGAGCAGGTGGACCTTCCCGCCCGCGCCCTCCTCCCCGAAAAGCTCAAGGAGGGGTGGGACTACGTGGCCGTGACCTCCAAGGAGGGGGCAAAGCGCCTCCTCCTTGCCTGGGAGGAGGCGGGCCGCCCCTTTCTGAGGGTGGCGGCCGTGGGGGAGGGCACGGCGGGGGTCCTGAGGGCAGGGGGGCTTCCCCCGGCCTTCCTGCCCCCACGGGCCACGGCCAAGGACCTGGCCCAAAGCTTTCCCCAGGCGCAAAGGGTCCTCTTTGTGGCCGGGGACCTGGCGGGAAAGGACCTGGAGGAGGGGCTTAGGGCGCGGGGGGTGGAGGTGGTGCGCCTTCCGGTCTACGCCACCCGGGAAAGGGCCCTCGCCCCCGAGGAGGTGGCCCTTTTGGAGCGGGCGGAGGTGGTGGCCTTCTTCAGCCCGAGCGGGGTGCGGGCCTTCGCCCGCTGGACCGCTAAGCGCCCCAAGGCGGCCGCCATCGGCCCGAGCACCGGGGAGGAGGCCCGGAGGCTTGGCTTTCCCGTGGTGGAGGCGGAAAGCCCAGGGCTAGAAGGGCTTTTTGCCGCCCTTCTCCGGGCCCTCGGGCGGTAGGGCAAACGTCCCTACCCCGGTGGCGTATACTCAGGGGAGCGTATGGCCTTGCCCCTCTACCTGGTGGGCCTCTCCCACAAGACCGCCCCCCTGGAGGTGCGGGAGAAGGCCGCCTTGGACCCCGTGGTGGCCCTCCCCGCCGCCCTTTCCGCCCTGGGGAAGGGGGTGGTCCTCTCCACCTGCAACCGCACGGAGCTCTACGGGGTGGGAAGCCCCGAGAAGGCCAGGGCCCTCCTCCTCTCAAGGGGGGTGGCCCCCCGGCACCTCTACGTGAAGGAGGGGGTGGAGGCCCTGCGCCACCTCTACCGGGTGGCCGCCGGGCTGGACTCCCTGGTGGTGGGGGAGGCCCAGATCCTGGGCCAGGTGCGGGAGGCCCTCTTCCTGGCCAGGAGGCAGGGCGCCACGGAAAGCCTTCTGGAGAAGGCATTTCAGTCGGCCATCGCCTTGGGCAAGCGGGCCCGGAGCGAGACGGGCA
This sequence comes from Thermus parvatiensis, assembly GCF_001535545.1. GTDB lineage: Bacteria > Deinococcota > Deinococci > Deinococcales > Thermaceae > Thermus > Thermus parvatiensis. The sequence continues at coordinate 557,071 of NZ_CP014141.1, forward strand.
TCGGCATGGGGGCGGTGAGCGTGGCCTACGCCGCTTTGGACCTGGCCCTCGCCGTCTACGGGGACCTTTCCGGGCTTTCCGTGGCCGTGCTGGGGGCGGGGGAGATGGCGGAGCTTTTCCTCACCCACCTGAAGGCCCACGGGGTGGGGCGGATCCTGGTCGTGAACCGGACGGAGGAAAAGGCCCAGGCCCTGGCGGAGCGCTTTGGCGGCGAGGCCTTTGGCCTTCCCGCCCTTCCCCAGGTCTTGCGCCAGGCGGACCTGGTGGTGGCCTCGGCCGCCGCCCCCCACTACCTGGTGGGCCCCGAGGACCTGCCCAAGCGGGCCAAGCCCCTTTTCCTCATAGACATCGCCCTTCCCCGGAACATTGACCCCCGGGTGGGGGATCTCCCCCACGCCTACCTCTACAACCTGGACGACCTCAAGCGGGTGGTGGACCGGAACCTAAGGGCCCGCGCGGGGGAGATCCCCAAGGTGGAAGCCCTCATTGAGAAGGCCTTAGGGGACTACATGGAGTGGTACGCGGGCCACCGGGTGCGGGAGGCCATCCGGGCCCTCGAGGCCTGGGCCCGGGTCCAGGCGGCCAAGGCCCAGCCGGAGGCCGGGCCCGTGGAGCTGGAAAAGGCGGCGGGGCGTCTGGCCCACCCCTTCATCCTGGGGCTGAAGCGCCGCGCCCTGGACCGGGTGGGGGGGCCTCCCTGCCCGGAGGACTGCCTCCTCTACCGGCTTTCCCGGACATGACCCTGGCCCTGGCCTTTCTCGGGGTGGTGGGGGTGGCCTTTGGGGTCTTTCTCCCCGCGGGGCTTTCCTGGGGCGGGGCCTTCCTGCTCCTTGGGGCCCTCTTCCACGCCTTGGCCGAAGGGCCCTTCGCCGGGCCCGCCCAGGTGGCCTTGGTCCTGGGGGGGCTCCTCGCCCTCCGGGGAAAGACCCTTTGGGACCGGCCCCGGCTTAGGCCCCTGGGCCGGTACCTGGCCTTTTTGGCCCTCCTCCTCGGCCTCTTCGCCCTCCGGTCCCTACCCCACCCCGGGGGAGACCTGCCCCTCCTCCTCACCCTCTTCCACGCCGGGGCCTTCCTCGTGGCCTACCTCGCCCTGAGCGTGGGGGTGGGGGCGGGGGCGATGTGCGCCCTCCAGGACCTGAGGCTCCGCCTGGCCCCCGAGCGGGCCGTGGCCGCCGCCCCCCTTTGGAGCCTGAGGCGGCTTGAGCGGGGTTACCTCCGGGTGGGGTACGTGGCGGCCACCCTGGGGCTTGCGAGCGGCATGGCCTGGGCCTTCGGCTACTTCGGGAGCCCTTTGAGCCCGGACCCCAAGGAGGTTTCGGTGGTCCTGGGCTGGCTTCTCCTCACCCTCTACTTCCTTCTGGACGAGCGGCTGCGGGGCCTTCTTCGGGCGGGCCTCCTCCTCGGGGCCTACGCCCTCTTCCTGTTCGCCCTTTTGGGGGCCCCCTTCCTGGGTTCCCGGCACCCCTCGGGGCTGGGGTTTTAGACTATGCAAGGGTAAGGTTGATAAAATGTAAAGCTTGGGTTTAAAATCCTCCACAAGGAGGTTAGGCGTGGAGGAGAAACGGCGCATACTGGAGATGGTGCGTTCGGGGAGGTCGGGGTGGAGGAGGCCTTGGCCCTCCTCGAGGCGGTGGAGGCGCGGTCTAGGGCCAAGGGGCCTCTCCAGGTTCTGAGGGTGCGCATCCACGCCTACGACGAGGGCAAGCCCGTGCGGGTGAACGTCAACCTGCCCCTGGCCTTGGCGGAGCTTGTGGAGGCCTTCTTGCCGCAGGAGGCCAAGGCCACCCTGGCGGGGAAGGGGGTGCACCTCGGGGATCTCCTGTGCCTGGTGCGGGAGGGGGTGCCCGAGGGGAAGCTCGTGGAGATTGAGGCGGAGGAGGAAGGCCACCCGGTGCAGATTCTGGTGGAGGTGGCGTGATCCCCTTGCACCCCCGGTTCCTCTACCTCCGGGTGCGGGGGCCTTTCCCCATCCCCCTTTTCCTGGCGCTTCCCCTCTTGGCTTTGGAGTGGGGCCTTCTCCTCGTCCTCTTCCTCCACAAGACCCGGGCCCTCCTTCGGGGAAGGCCTTGAGGACGCCCCTGGGGGCGGTCTTCGCCCTTAGGCGGCTTCCTCCTTTGGTGCTTTTGGAGCTGGAGGTGGAGAGGATAGGGGTAAAGGTGGGCGTATGGTGATCCGGCCTCTTCCCACGCGGTGTCCGGCCTGCGAGGGGCCCTTGGCGGTGAAGGCCCTCTTCTGCCCCGCTTGCGGCACCGAGGTGCACGGGCGCTTCGCCTTGAACGAGTTCGCCCTCCTCCCCAAGGAGCACCTGGACTTCCTGCGGCTTTTCGTGAAGACCCGGGGGAACCTGAAGGAGGTGGAGCGCATCCTGGGGGTCTCCTACCCCACGGTGCGGGCCCGGCTGGACGCTCTCCTGAAGGCCCTGGGGTACGAGGAGGACGAGGGGAAGGACCGCCTCGAGGTCCTGGAGGCCCTAAGGCAGGGGGAGATCAGCGTGGAGGAGGCGGTGGCCCGCTTGCGGGAAGGGAAAAGCTGAAGGCCGTCCCCTTGCCCACCTGGCTCTCCACCCAGACCTCCCCCCCGTGGGCCTCGAGGATGGCCTTCACGATGGCGAGGCCGAGGCCTGACCCGCCCCGTTCCCGGTCCCGGGCCTTGTCCACCCGGTAGAAGCGCTCAAAGAGGTGGGGAAGGTGCTCCTCGGGGATCCCCTCCCCGTCGTCCTCCACCCGGACCACCGCCTTGTCCCCTAGGTCAAAGGCCCTAAGCCACACGTGCCGGGCCCCTGCCTTGAGGGCGTTGGAGACCAGGTTGGCCATGACCTGGTGGAGCCGGTCGGGATCCCCCAGGACGTAAAGGTCCTCGGGGGCCTCCACCAGGATCTCCCCGTCAAAGCTTTTGGCAAACTCCTCCCGCACCTCTTCCAGGAGGTCCAAGACCCGCACAGGCACGGGGCGGATCCTCCAGGCGCCGCTTTGCGAGAGGTCCAGGAGGTCGGAGACGAGCTTGCCCATGCGCTCCGCCTCCCGCTTCACCACCTCGAGGCTCTCCCGCTGGGCCTCGGTGAGGGGGGTGCGCCGGAGCAGGTAGCCCACGTGCCCCAGGATGGCGGTGATGGGGGTCCTGAGCTCGTGGGAGGCGTCCTGGAGGAAGCGGGTCTGGGCCTCAAAGGCCTCCTGCAGGCGGGTGAGCATCCCGTTCAGGGCCTTGACCAGGGCGGCCACCTCGTCCCGGGTTTCCGGCTCCGGTAAGGGCTCGGGGCGGGCGCTCATGGCCTCGGCCTTGCGCGCCGCCCACTCCAAGGGCTCCAGGGCCCGGGCCACGAGGCTGCGGGCGAGGAAGAGGGAGAGGAGGAGGACGAAGAGGGCCGTGCCCGCGTAGATGCGGGCGAACTGGCTTAGGGTGGCCTCCAGGTCCTCCGTGGGCCGGCCCACGAGGAGGGCGCCCTTCCACACCGAGCCCGAGAGGTTGACCTCCACCTTCCGGGCGTAGACGAGAAGTCGCAGGGGGTGGCCCTCACGGGGGAGCTCCGCGTAGGCCCACACCTCTCCCCGCTTGAGGAGCTCCCGGTAATCCTCCTCCTTTAGGAGGAGGCGCTGGCTTCCCAGGGCGGGGCTTTTCTGCAGGCTGATCCCGCCCTCCCGGGCGAGGAGGGCCGGGTCCTCCTCGGGGAGGAGCTGGACCTCGGCGTAGAGGCTCGGGGGAGGCCGGCCTCGAGGAGGGCCTGCCCCCCCAGGTTGAGGAGGCGCACCACCTGGTTGGCTGCCTCCTTCAGGTCGGTGCGCAGGCTCCCGTAGAGGAAGTTGCGAAGGAGCCCCTCCAGGGCGAAGCCGAGGACCAAAAAGGCCACGAGGAGAAGCCCCGCCGTGAGGAGGGTGATCCGGGTCCTAAGGGTCATGCCGGGAGGCTAGGCTTGGGCTCAGTCCTCCCTGAGGACATACCCCACCCCCCGCACCGTGTGGATGAGGCGGCGCTCCCCGCCTGCCTCCAGCTTCTTGCGCAGGTAGCCGATGTAGACGTCCACCACGTTGCTTCCCCCTTGGTAGCCCGGCCAGACCTTCTCCTCTATTTCGTAGCGGCTGAAGACCTTGCCGGGGTTTTTGGCGAGGAGCTCCAGAAGCTCAAACTCCTTGTTGGAGAGTTCAATGCGGCGGTTCCCCCGGAAGACCTCCCGGCCCTCGAGGTTGATGATGAGGTCCGCCACCCGGATCTCCCCGGTGATGGCCGGGGTCACGCGGCGGAGGTGGGCCCGCACCCGGGCGAGGAGCTCTTCTATGGAGAAGGGCTTCACCAGGTAGTCGTCGGCCCCCGCGTCCAGCCCCTCCACCTTGTCCTCCACGCGGTCCTTGGCGGTGAGGATGAGGATGGGGACGTTGGAGGTCTTGCGGATGCGCTTGGCCACCTCAATCCCGTCCATCACGGGGAGCATCAGGTCCAGAATCACCAGGTTGGGGCTCACCTCCCGGAACTTGGAAAGCCCGGTGATCCCGTCGTGGGCCACCTCGGTGCGGTAGCCCTCGGCCTGGAGCTCCAGTTCAATGAAGCGGGCGATGTCCTTCTCGTCCTCCACGATGAGGATCAGGGGCGGCTCCATGCCTCCCATGGTACTTACTTTCTCATGAGAAAGCTAGGTGTAGAGGCTCAAGACCGCCAGGTACATAAAGAGGCTTCCCAGGAGGACGAGGAGGTGCCAGAGGCCGTGGAAGCCCACCCGTTCGGGCCAGGGGTCTGGCCATTTCCGCCCGTACACCCAGGCCCCTAGGGTATAGAAGAGCCCGGCGGTGGCCATGAGGGCGAAAGTGGGTAGGGGAAGGGCCAGCTTGGGCAGGAAGAGTACGGAAAGCCAGCCCAAGCCCAGGTAGGCCAGGGTGTAGAGCCACCGGGGAGCCCTCAGGAAGAGGAGGCGGAAGCCCACCCCCAAAAGGGCCAGGCCCCACACCAGCCCCAGGGCAAAGGGCCTGAGGCCCTCCTTTAGCCCCTCCACCAGGAAGGGGGTGTAGCTTCCGGCGATGAAGAGGAAGATGGCGGCGTGGTCCAGCCGACGGAGCCAGGCCAGGGTCCTATCCTCCACCCTTAGGGCGTGGTAGAGGGCGCTGGCCCCGAACATGAGGGCCATGGTGAGGCCGAAGACCAAAAGGGCCGGCCAGGCCTCCTTGGGGGCCAGGAGGAAGAGGAAAAAGCTTCCCAGAAGGGCCAGGGGGACCCCCAGGGCGTGGCTTAGAGCGTTGAAGGGCTCGCGGACCATGCCCCAGGCTACCCGATCCCGAGCCGCCTTTCCACCTCCGCTACCTCCCGAACCGTGCGCAGGAGGGCATCGGGGTTGAGGCTTAGGGAGTCAATGCCCCTTTCCACCAGGAAGGCGGCGAACTCCGGGTAGTCGGAAGGGGCCTGGCCGCAGATGCTCACCGTTTTGCCCCGGGCGTGGGCCTTCTCTATGAGGAAGGCGCAGAGGGCCTTCACCGTCTCCCGCCGCTCGTCAAAGAGGTGGGCCACCCTTTCCGAGTCCCGGTCCAGGCCCAAGGCGAGCTGGGTGAGGTCGTTGGAGCCGATGGAGAAGCCGTCAAAGAGCTCGGCGAAGGCCTCGGCCTCGAGGACGTTGGAGGGGATCTCCGCCATCACGTGGACCTCGAGGCCCCCCTCTCCCCGCCTAAGCCCCCCCTCGGCCATCACCTCCAAGACCTTCTCCCCCTCCTCCGGGGTGCGGCAGAAGGGGACCATGACCATGAGGTTCTTGAGGCCCATCTCCTCCCGCACCCGCTTCACCGCGGCCACCTCCAGGAGAAAGCCCTCCTTGTAGTCCGGGTGGTAGTAGCGGCTCGCCCCCCGCCACCCCAGCATGGGGTTTTCCTCCTTGGGCTCAAAGAGGTGCCCCCGAGGAGGCGGGCGTACTCGTTGGTCTTGAAGTCGGAGAAGCGGAGGAGAACGGGCCTCGGATAGAAGGCGGCGGCGATGAGGGCGATGCCCTGGCTTAAGGTCTCCACGAAGTAGGCCCGCTTGTCGCGGTAGGCCTCGGTGATTTCCTCCACCTGGCGCTTCACCTCGGGGGGAAGGGCTTCAAACCGGGTGAGGGCCAGGGGGTGGACCCGGACGTGGCTTGCGAAGATGAACTCCATCCGGGCAAGCCCCACCCCGTCCGTGGGGAGGAGGCTCGTCCTCAGGGCCTCCTCCGGGGTGCCCACGTTCACCAGGATCCGGGTCCGGGTCCTGGGCAGGGTTTCGGGGCGGATCTCCTCCACCTCAAAGGGGAGCCTGCCCCGGTAGACCACGCCCCGCTCCCCCTCGGCGCAAGAGACCGTGACCTCCTCCCCCTCGGGGACGCTCCGCGTGGCCCCCACCGCCCCCACCACCGCGGGCACCCCCAGCTCCCGGGCCACGATGGCCGCGTGGGAGGTGCGCCCGCCCCTTTCGGTGACGATGGCCGCCGCCTTCTTCATGATGGGCTCCCAGTCGGGGTTGGTGGTCTCGGTGACCAGGACCTCCCCCTCCTGGAAGCGGTCCATCTCCTTGGGGTCCTTGAGGATGCGGGCTTTGCCCGTGGCGATGGCTTCCCCCACCGCCAGGCCCTCGGCCAGGACCTCGCCCCGCTTGAGGAGGCGGAAGACCCGGAGCACGGGGCTTTTTTGCGAGTGGACCGTCTCGGGCCGGGCCTGGAGGACGAAGAGCTCCCCTGTGGGGCCGTCCTTGGCCCACTCAATGTCCATGGGGGTGGGGCTACCCCGCTTCTTGGAGTAGTGGTCCTCAATCTTCAGGGCCCAGTCGGCAAGGAGGAGGACCTCCTCGTCCCTTAGGGCGAAGCGGTTTCGCAGGTAGAGGGGCGTGGGGCGGTTCTTGAGCCTTCCCTCCCTGGGGTCAAAGGCCAGGGTGAGCTCCTTGGCGCCGAGCCTTCTGTAGACCACGGCCCGGAAGCCCTCACGGAAGGTCTCCTTGTGCACGTAGTAGCCGTCCGGAATCACCCGGCCCTGGACGATGTTCTCGCCCAGGCCGTAGATGGCCGTGAGGTAGACGAAGCCCCGGTGGCCGGTGTCGGGGTCCAAGGTGAAGATGACCCCGCTTGCGGCGTCGTCCGCCCGCACCATGCGCTGGACCCCCACGGAGAGGGCCACCTTGAGGTGGTCAAAGCCCATGTGGGCTCGGTAGCTGATGGCCCGGGCGGTGAAGAGGCTCGCCATGGCCCGCTTCACGTGGAGGAGGAGGTCCTCTTCCCCTTGCACGTAGAGGTAGCTTTCCTGCTGCCCGGCGAAGCTCGCCGTGGGGAGGTCCTCGGCGGTGGCGCTACTCCGCACGGCCACGGGGATCTCCTCCTCCCCCGCTTCCTCAGAAAGCCTGCGGTAGGCCAGGAGGATTTCCTCCCGGAGGTCCTTAGGGTATTCCCCTTTCAGGATCAGGTTCCGCAGGCGGCGGCTTGCCCTTTGCAGGGCAGTGGGGTTCTCCACGTCCAGCCCTTCTAGCTCCTGGGCGATGGCCTCCTTCAGGCCGTTGTGCTCCAGAAAGTACCAGTAGGCCTCGCTGGTGGTGGCGAACCCCCCGGGCACCTTGACCCCTAAGGGGGAGAGCTCCCGGATCATCTCCCCCAAGGAGGCGTTTTTGCCGCCCACCAGGGGCACGTCCTCGAGGCCCACCTCGTGGAAAAACCGGATCCAGCGCATGTCCTTCCTCCCTTCTAGGGGATACCCCCCTTCTTGAGCAGCTGCTTTAGGATTTCCTTAGGCCTCTCCCCTTCGTAAAGGGCTTCCTCCGTGAGGAAAAGCCGGTGGGGAAGGGCCAGGAAGGCTGCGTCCCTAAGCTCCTTCCAGTCCACCAGGGGCTTGGCCCTGAGGTAGGCCAGGGCCCGGGCCAACGCCAGCCAGGCCTTGGCCCCGCGGGGGGAGAGGCCCATGCGCAGGCGCCGGTCCTCCTGCGTGAGAAAAGCCACGTGGGTGATGGCCTCGAGGGCCTCCCTGGCCACCCTGACCCCCCGCACCTCCTCCTGGGCCTTAGGGAAGTCCACCCCCAGGGGTTCAGGAATCCGGGGTTCCTCCGTGAGGATCCTAAGCCACACCTCCCGCCTGGGGGGGCGGAAGGGGATTTGGGCGGTGAAGCGGTCCAGCTGGGCCTCTGGGAGAGGGTAGGTGCCCTCAAGTTCTAAAGGGTTTTGCGTGGCCACCACGAAGAAGGGCTCGGGCAAGGGGTGGCGCACGCCCCCTGCGGTCACCGCCCTTTCCTGCATGGCCTCGAGGAGGGCCGACTGCACCTTAGGGGGCGCCCGGTTGATCTCGTCCGCCAGGACCACCTGGGCGAAGATGGGGCCCGGGACGAAGACGAAGCGCCCCTCCCGGTAGACCTCGCTTCCCGTGAGGTCCTGGGGGAGGAGGTCCGGGGTGAACTGGATGCGCTTGTAGGCGAGGCCGATCGCCCGGGCCAGGCTCTCCGCGAGGAGGGTCTTGCCCAGGCCCGGCATCCCTTCCAAGAGGGCGTGCCCCCGGGCGAGGAGGACGGCGAGGAGGGCCTCTATGACCTCCTCTTGGCCGAAGAGGGCTTCCCCCAGGGCTTTCCGAAGCCGGTCCAAGGCCACCTAGCCCTCCTGGGCCCTCTCCTGGACGATCCTCTGGGCGAGGTGCGGGGGACCTCGGCGTAGTGGCTGAACTCCAGGGTGTAGGCCCCCGCCCCCCCGGTGAGGCCGGGGAGGGCCTTGTAGTACTCCAGGACCTCGGCGAGGGGCACCTCGGCGTGGACCATGCTCAAGGCCCCCTCCTGCTCCATGCCCAAAATCCGCCCCCGCCGGGCCTGGAGGTCGGAGAGAACGTCCCCCACCCGCTCCTGAGGGACGAGGACCTTGAGGCGGTAGATGGGCTCTAGAAGCACGGGGTGCGCCTCGGCCATCACCTTCTTAAAGGCGAGGCTTGCGGCGATCTGAAAGGCGAGGTCCGAGGAGTCCACCTCGTGGTAGGAGCCGTTGTAGACGATGGCCTTGAAGCCCATCACCGGAAAGCCCGCCAGCACCCCCTTCTTGGCCGCCTCCTTGATCCCCTCCTCTATGGCTTCCTGGTACTTGCTGGGGATGACCCCGCCGGTGATGCGCCACTCGAAGCTGTACTCGGAAGCGGGCTCCAGCCTAAGCCACACATCCCCGTACTGGCCGTGCCCCCCGGTCTGCTTCTTGTACTTGCCCTGACCCTCGGCCACCTTCTTGATGGTCTCCCGGTAGGGCACCTTGGGCACGGAGAACTCCACCTCCACCCCGTAATCCTGGAGGCGTTCCTTGGCGGTGGTGAGGTGGAGCTCCCCGTGGCCCCAAAGGAGGAGCTCCCCCGTCTCCTCCTGGCGCTCTATCTTCAGGCTCGGGTCCTCCTCGAGGAGCTTCCTCAGGGCCTCGCCCAGCCTGGCCTCGTCCGTGCGCCCCTTGGGGTGGAGGGCCACGGGGACGTTGGGGTCGGGCAGGCGGGCGAAGGGCACCGCCTCGCTTTCCGGCTTCTCCCCTTGCCAGAGGACCATGCCCCGGTGGAGGCCCTCCGCCTTGGGGACGCCCAGGACGAACCCCGCCTCCGCCTCCTCCACCTCCAGGAGGTCCTTCCCCATGGGCACGTAGAGGTGGGGGAGGCGCACCGGGCCGGCCTCGCTTTGGAGGCTGTCCCCGGGCCTAAGCCTTCCCCGGTAGAGGCGCAGGTAGGCCACCTGGCCCATGAAGGGGTCCACCTGGACCTTGAAGACCTTGGCCAAGGGGGGGCCATCCCCGAAGCGTTCCACGGGGGAGGGGAGGGCCTCCAGGATCAGTTCCAGAAGGGGCAGGACCCCGATCTCCCTCTCCCCGGAGGCCAGGGCCACGGGGTAGAGGAGGCCCCGCCGCACCGCCTCGTGAAAGGCCTTCTCCAGGGCCTCGCCCGTGACCTCCTCCCCTTCCAGGTACTTCTCCAAGAGGCCCTCGTCCGTCTCCACGATGGCCTCGAGGACTTCCTGGCGGAAGCGCTGGACCCTCTCCCTTTCCTCCGGGGGGACCTCCGCCTCCCTTTCCTCCCCGTTCTCGTAGCGGTAGGCCTTGCCGTGGAAGACGTCTATGAGGCCCACCCACTCCCCTCCTTCGTAGAGGGGCAGGTCTATGGGGAGGATGGGGCCCAGGGTGCTCCTCAGGTCCTCCAGGAGGGCGTAGTAGTCCCCGCCCTTGTCCAGCTTGGTGACCACCACCATCCGGGGAAGGCCGAGCCTTTCCGCCACGGTCCAGGCCCTTTCCGTGCCCACCTGCACCCCGGCCTCCGCGGACACGGCCACCAAGGCGGCGTCCGCAGCCTCCAGGGCCCCCCGGATCTCCCCCACGAAGTCCCCGGAGCCCGGGGCGTCCAGGAGGAAGACGCGGTGGCCCCGAAAGAGGAGGGGGGCGACCCCGGTGCGCACCGTGGTGCGGTGGAGCTTGGCCTCGGGGGTGTAGTCCGTGGTGGTGGTGCCCTCCTCCACCCGGCCCCGGCGTTCCTTGGCCCCGGTCTTGTAAAGCAGGGCCTCCGTGAGGGTGGTTTTCCCGCTTCCCGCGTGCCCCACCAGGGCGACGGTTCGGATCATGGCGCCTCCTTCGGTGCCCATAGTATACGCCGGGGGCGGGGCGGTTGTCCCGGCGGGTATCATGGCCTTGTGCTCTACGTGCCTCGAGGCCTTCTGGAGGAGACCCGGGCCCACCTCCTGAGGGAGGCCCCCAAGGAGGGGGTGGGCCTCTGGGCGGGCAGGCGCGAGGTGGAGCGGGTCATCCCCTTGCCCAACGTCCACCCGAGCCCCCTTACCGCCTACCTGGCGGACCCCCTGGCCCTCCTCAAGGCCCTCAAGGCGCTTGAGCGGGAGGGGCTTTCCCTCCTCGCCATCTACCACTCCCACCCCAAAGGCCCCGCCCTCCCGAGCCCGAGGGACATCAAGGAGGCCCGCTGGCGGGTGCCCTACGTCATCTTCGGCACGGACGGGGTCCGGGCCTTCCTCCTCCCCGAGGGGCAGGAGGTGGCCCTGGTGGTGCTCTAGGGCGCATAAACTTCCCAAGCCCCGCATGGACGTTTCTGCTACCATGCCCCCCATGGAACGCGTGGCCGTGGTGGGCGTGCCCATGGACCTGGGGGCGAACCGGCGGGGCGTGGACATGGGGCCGTCCGCCCTGCGGTACGCCCGGCTTTTGGAGCAGCTGGAGGATCTGGGCTACACCGTGGAGGACCTGGGGGACGTGCCCGTCTCCTTGGCCCGGGCCTCGAGGCGAAGGGGGCGGGGCCTCGCCTACCTGGAGGAGATCCGGGCCGCGGCCCTCGCCCTAAAGGAGCGCCTGGCGGCCTTGCCCGAGGGGGTTTTCCCCATCGTCTTGGGTGGGGACCACTCCTTGAGCATGGGCTCGGTGGCGGGAGCCGCCCGGGGCCGGCGGGTGGGCGTGGTCTGGGTGGACGCCCACGCCGACTTCAACACCCCCGAGACCTCGCCGAGCGGCAACGTTCACGGCATGCCCCTCGCCGTCCTCTCGGGCCTGGGCCATCCCCGGCTCACGGAGGTCTTCCGGGCCGTGGACCCCAAGGACGTGGTCCTGGTGGGGGTGCGGAGCCTGGACCCCGGGGAGAAGCGGCTCCTTAAGGAGGCGGGGGTCCGGGTCTACACCATGCACGAGGTGGACCGCCTCGGCGTGGCCCGGATCGCCGAGGAGGTCCTAAAGCACCTCCAGGGTCTCCCCCTCCACGTCTCCCTGGACGCCGATGTCCTGGACCCCACCCTCGCCCCCGGGGTGGGGACCCCGGTGCCCGGGGGGCTCACCTACCGGGAGGCGCACCTCCTCATGGAGATCCTGGCCGAGTCGGGCCGGGTGCAGAGCCTGGACCTAGTGGAGGTGAACCCCATCCTGGACGAGCGCAACCGCACCGCCGAGATGCTGGTGGGCCTGGCGCTAAGCCTCTTGGGCAAGCGGATCTTTTAGGCCACCCCAGGCCCGCCTGCCCTCTTTGGTTTCGCTAGGACGGCCGAAGGAAGGCCCTTTCGCCGCGGCGGGGTAGTTAGCCCGGCCTCGAGGCCCGCACCACCAGGGTGTCGGCGATGAGGTCGTGCCAGGCCTGGCGCCTGGGGTGGAAGAAGGCCCAGAGGTAGCCGAGCCCCAGGGGAAGGGTGGAGAGGGTCTTGCCCACCACCTCCCGCATGAAGGCGGTGAGCCAGTCCACGGGCCGCTCGTCCGTTCGCACCACCTTGAGGCCCAAGGCCATCTTGCCCGGGGTGGCCCCGTAGAGGGCGGTGAAGGCGGTGTAGTAGGTCCAGCCGGGGATCCACTGGAAGAGGAGGTCCTGGACCCAGGTGGTGGGGCCCAGGGGGTCCACCCCTGCCAGGGCCATGAGGAGGAGGCTTAGGGGGAGGAGGACGAGGCTGTCCACCAGGGAGGCCACGAGCCTTCGCCAAGGGCTTGCGATCACCACAGGCCACCTCCAAGGTAGCGGTATTCTACGCGAAAGCGCGCCTGGAGAAGGGCCTGGGCCCAGGGAACCTCCTCGCCCCAAAGCCCCTCCAGGAGGCCTTTGGGCCTGGTGTAGCGCACGAGGCGGAAGGCCTTAAGGCCCGCAAGCTCCGCGGCCCTTCGGGCGGCGTCCTCCAGGTAGCCCTCCCTGTCGGCGAGGCCCAGGGCCACGGCCTGCTTCCCCGAGTAGATGCGCCCGTCGGCGAGGGCGAGGACCTTCTCCCGGGGCATCCCCCGCCCCTCCGCCACCCGCTGGACGAAAAGCTCGTAGGCCTCGCGCAGAAGGCCCTGGACCACCTCCCGCTCCTCCGGGGTGAGGGGACGGAGGGGCGAGGCCATGTCCTTGAACCGCCCCTCCTTGAGCACCTCCACCCGGACGCCCACCTTGGCCAAAAGCTCCCCCACCTGGGGCAGGTAGCCGACCACCCCGATGGAGCCGGTCACCGCCGTGGGGGGGACGAGGATCTCCCGGGCGGCGGTGGCCACGTAGTAGCCGCCGCTCGCCGCCACCCTTCCGAGGCTGGCCACCAGGGGCTTCTCCTGGGCCAGGGCGCGGAGGGCGCGGTGCAGGGCCTCGGTCTCCGTGACCCCGCCCCCGGGGCTTTCCACGTAGAGGACCACGGCCCGCACCCCCTCGTCCTCCCGGGCCTGGCGCACCTGGGAGAGGAAGCGCTCCAGGGCCTTGCCCGAGGGGATCTCGCCGAGAAGCTCCAGAAGCAGGACCTTCTCCCCTTGGCCGTAGAGGACCGTCTCCCGCCAGGGGCCTTGGGCGGGGGGCCTCGCCGTGAGCCGGCCCAGGCCCACCACCAGAAGGGCCACGGCGAGGAAGAGGGCGAGGGCGAGCCACCGCTTCCGGTTCATGCCTCCACCATACCAGGCGTATGCTGGGGCCTGTGCTGAGGCTTGTGGTCAAGGCGGGCAAGGAGCGGAAGCTCCGCAACTTCTACCCGAACCTCTACCGGGACGAGATCGCCGCCCCGCCCGAGGGGGTGGGGGTGGCGGAGGCCGTGGACGTGGAGGGGCGCTTTTTGGCCGTGGGCTACTACGACCCTCGGAGCCGGGTGCCCTTTCGGGCCTTCCGCTTTGACCCGGGGCCCCTGAACCGCGCCTTCTTCCAGGGGCGGTTCGCCCGGGCGCTCCGGCGCAGGCAAGGCCTAGGGGAGAGCTACCGCCTCGTCCACGGGGAGGCAGACGGGCTTCCCGGCCTCGTGGTGGACCGCTTCGGGGAGGTCCTGGTCCTCCAGGTCCGCTCCCGGGGCATGGAGGCCCTGCGGGAGGTGTGGCTTCCCGCCCTCTTGGAGGTGGTGGCCCCCAAAGGGGTCTACGAGCGGAGCGACGTGGAGGCCAGGCGGCAGGAGGGCCTTCCCGAAAGGGTGGGGGTGGTCTACGGGGAGGTGCCGGAGGTCCTCGAGGTGGAGGAGGACGGCCTCCGCTTCCCCATCCCCCTCGCCCTCGCCCAGAAGACGGGGTACTACCTGGACCAGCGGGAGAACCGCCGCCTCTTTGAGGCCATGGTGCGTCCCGGGGAGCGGGTCCTGGACGTGTACAGCTACGTGGGGGGGTTCGCCCTGAGGGCGGCCCGCAAGGGGGCGTACGCCCTCGCGGTGGACAAGGACCTCGAGGCCTTGGGCGTCTTGGACCAGGCGGCCCTGCGCCTGGGCCTCCGGGTGGACATCCGCCACGGGGAGGCCCTCCCCACCCTCCGGGGCCTGGAGGGGCCCTTCCACCACGTCCTCCTGGACCCCCCCACCCTGGTGAAGCGCCCAGAGGAGCTTCCCGCCATGAAGCGCCACCTGGTGGACCTCGTCCGGGAAGCCTTGCGGCTCCTCGCGGAGGAGGGGTTTTTGTGGCTTTCCTCCTGCAGCTACCACCTCCGCCTGGAGGACCTCTTGGAGGTGGCCCGCCGGGCCGCCGCCGACCTCGGCCGCAGGCTCCGGGTCCACCGGGTGACCTACCAGCCCGAGGACCACCCCTGGAGCCTCCACATCCCCGAAAGCCTCTACCTCAAGACCCTCGTCCTCCAGGACGACCCTCTCTGATACCCCCTCACGCTGGCTTGCCCCAGCATGAGGGTTCCAAAGGGCGTTCCTGTGGCCCTCGGCAGGGCGTCCTCCCGTTGTGCAATCAAAAGGTCGGCGTCAGGCCCCGCCCAGGGCGCCCCCCGGCTTCACCTTGGGCACCACCCGGGGGGGCTCCCGCTCCTCCCGGGCCTCCTCGGGGGCCTCCAAGGGGAGCCCCTCCACCACCCGCTGGAACTCCTCGGCGGTGAGGGTCTCCCGTTCCAGGAGGGTCTCCGCCACCCGCTCCAGGACCTCCCGCTTTTCCAGGAGAAGGGCCTTCACCCTCTGGTACTGCTCCTCAATGAGGCGGCGCACCGCCTCGTCAATGCGCTTGGCGGTCTCCTCCGAGTACTGGCGGACGTCGTAGCCCCCCAGGTAGGTGTCTTCCCGCACCGCATAGGCCACGGGGCCGAACTCGGGGTGCATCCCCCACTCGGTGATCATGCGCCGGGCGAGCTCCGTGGCCTGGCGGAAGTCGTTCTCCGCCCCCGTGGTCACGTCGTCAAAGACGATCTCCTCCGCCGCCCGCCCCGCCAGGGCCACGGCGATCTGGTCCAAAAGGCGCTTCCTGGACCAGTGGAGCATGTCCTCCCGCCTGGGCATCATGAAGCCCAAGGCCCTTCCCCGGGGCACGATGGTCACCTTGTGCACCCCGTCGGCGTGCTCCAGGAAGTGGGCGGCCAGGGCGTGGCCCGCCTCGTGGTAGGCGGTGATCCGGCGGTCGCGGGGGGAGAGGACGAGGCTTTTCTTGGCCGGGCCCATCATCACCCGGTCGGCGGCCTCCTCCAGGTCCTTCATGGTGATCTTCCTCCGCCCCTCCCGGGCGGCGAGGAGGGCGGCTTCGTTCAGGAGGTTCTCCAGGTCCGCCCCCACGAAGCCCGGGGTGCGCTTGGCGAGGAGGGCCAGGTCCACGTCCTCCGCCAGGGGCTTCCCCCGGGCGTGGATCCTCAGGATCTGCTCCCGGCCCTTGACGTCGGGGGCATCTATGGCGATCTGCCGGTCAAAGCGCCCGGGGCGGAGCAGGGCGGGGTCCAGGATGTCCGGCCGGTTGGTGGCGGCCATGACCACGATGGCCGTGTCCTTCTCAAAGCCGTCCATCTCCACGAGGAGCTGGTTCAGGGTCTGCTCCCGCTCGTCGTTCCCGCCCCCCACCCCGCTTCCCCGCCTCCTCCCCACGGCGTCAATCTCGTCAATGAAGACGATGCAGGGGGCGTGGCGCTTGGCGGTCTCAAAGAGGTCTCGCACCCTCGCCGCCCCCACCCCCACGAACATCTCCACGAAGTCGGAGCCCGAGGCGGTGATGAAGGGCACCCGGGCCTCCCCGGCCACGGCCCGGGCCAGGTGGGTCTTGCCCACCCCCGGGGGCCCCACCAGGAGGACCCCCTTGGGGATGCGGGCCCCCATCTCGTGGAAGCGGCTGGGGTTTTTGAGGAACTCCACGATCTCCTTGAGTTCCTCCTTGGCCTCCTCCGCCCCGGCCACGTCCTTGAAGGTGACCTTGGGGGCTTCGGTGAGGACCCGGGCCCGGCTTTTGGTGAAGCTGAAGGCGGAGTCCGAGGGCCCGGCCCGGCCGTTGCGGGAGAAGTAGTAGAGGGCGCCGATGAGGAGGCCCACGAGGAGGAGGGGCCAGAGGAAGCCGAGAGCGTTTTGGCCCTGGGGGGGCTCCACCCGGACGCTCACCCCCCGGGCCGTCCAGGCCTCGAGGGTCTCGTTGTCGGGAGGGCTTGCGGCGTAGGTGGTGAAGGTGGAGCCGTCCTCCAAGACCCCCTGGATCCGGGTGTCCCCGGCGCGCACCACCACCTCCTTGACCCGGCCCGCCTTGAGGTCCTCCAGGAAGGTCGTGTAGTTCACCGTCCCGCTTGGGGCGCCCACGGTGCCCGCGAGGCTGAAGGCCCAGGCCAGGAAGGCGAGGCCCAGGACCAGGGCGAGAAGGCTAAAGGGGGCTCGAGGCATGTCTTCCTTCAAGGTACACCGGGGGAGGAAAAAAGGGTAGGCCGCCTCACCAACCGACCATGACAAAATTATACTCAACTCCCTTGACAAAAACGCGGCATCTCCGTTAGCCTGGGAGGCGAGGTGAAGACCTATGGCCAAGGCAGTGGGCATTGACCTGGGCACCACCAACAGCGTGATCGCCGTTCTGGAGGGCGGCAAGCCCGTAGTCCTGGAAAACGCCGAAGGCGAACGGGTAACCCCCAGCGTGGTGGCTTTTCGCGACGGGGAAATCCTGGTGGGCCGTATGGCCAAGCGCCAGGCGGTCCTGAACCCCGAGGGGACGATCTTTGAGATCAAGCGCTTCATCGGGCGCCGCTTTGAGGAGGTCCAGGAGGAGGCCAAGCGGGTCCCCTACAAGGTGGTCCCCGGGCCCGATGGGGGCGTTAGGGTGGAGGTCAAGGGGAAGCTCTACACCCCCGAGGAGATCAGCGCCATGATCCTCCGCAAGCTGGTGGAGGACGCCTCCAAGAAGCTCGGGGAAAAGATCACCAAGGCGGTGATCACCGTGCCCGCCTACTTCAACAACGCCCAGCGGGAGGCCACGGCCAACGCTGGCAGGATCGCGGGCCTCGAGGTCCTGCGCATCATCAACGAGCCCACCGCTGCCGCCCTGGCCTACGGCCTGGACAAGAAGGGCAACGAGACCGTTTTGGTCTTTGACCTGGGGGGCGGCACCTTTGACGTCACCATCCTGGAGATCGGTGAAGGGGTCTTTGAGGTGAAGGCCACCTCCGGGGACACCCACCTGGGCGGCAGCGACATGGACCACGCCATCGTCAACTGGCTCGCCGAGGAGTTCAAGAAGGAGCACGGCGTGGACCTCAAGGCCGACCGCCAGGCCCTGCAACGGCTCATTGAGGCGGCGGAGAAGGCCAAGATTGAGCTCTCCAGCACCCTGGAGACCACCATCAGCCTCCCCTTCATCGCCCTGGACCCCGCCAGCAAGACCCCCCTCCACCTGGAGAAGAAGCTCACCCGGGCCAAGTTTGAGGAACTGATCCAGCCCCTCCTCAAGCGCCTCCGGGGCCCCGTGGAGCAGGCCCTGAAGGACGCCGGCCTCACCCCCGCCCAGATTGACGAGGTGATTCTCGTGGGCGGGGCCACCCGGGTACCCGCCGTCCAGCGGGTGGTGAAGGAGCTTTTGGGCAAGGAGCCCAACCGCTCCGTGAACCCCGACGAGGTGGTGGCCATGGGGGCCGCCATCCAGGCCGGGGTGCTCATGGGGGAGGTGCGGGACGTGGTCCTCCTGGACGTCACTCCCCTCTCCCTGGGCGTGGAGACCAAGGGCGGGGTGATGACCGTGCTCATCCCCCGGAACACCACCATCCCCACCCGCAAGTGCGAGATCTTCACCACCGCCGAGCACAACCAGACCGCCGTGGAGATCCATGTCCTCCAGGGGGAGCGCCCCATGGCCCAAGACAACAAGAGCCTGGGCCGCTTCCGCCTCGAGGGCATCCCCCCATGCCCGCCGGGGTGCCGCAGATTGAGGTCTGCTTTGACATCGACGCCAACGGCATCCTCCACGTGACCGCCAAGGAGTTGTCCACCGGGCGCGAGGCCTCCATCACCATCCAGAACACCACTACCCTCTCCGAGGAGGAGATCCAGCGGATCATTGAGGAGGCGAAGCGCCACGCCGAGGAGGACCGCCGCCGCAGGGAGCACGCCGAACTCAAGAACGCCCTGGACTCGGCCCGCGTCCAGGCGGAAAGGGTCCTCCAGGAGAAGCAGGGGGCCCCGGAGGCCAGGGCCCGCCTCGAGGCCGCCATCCAAAAGGCCAAGGAGCTTGTGGAGCGGGACGCCCCCGACCCCGAGCTCAAGGCGGCCACGGAGGAGCTCCTTAGGGCGGTGGAGGAGTACGAGAAGGGCGCCCAAGCGGCCTCGGGCAAGGGACCGGACGACGTGATTGACGCCGACTACAAGCCCGCGGAGTGAGGCGCAAGGCCGGGGCCCCGCCCCTTAGGGTGGGGCCCTTTTAGGGAGGGCCCATGGAGGAGCGGAACCACGAGAACACCCTGGAGAAGGACCTCGAGGCCGTGGGCCAGGAGGCCCAGGCCCTGGAGGAGCGCCTGAAGGCGGTGGAGGGGGAGCTTAAGGCCCTAAAGGACAAGTACCTCCGCCTCCTCGCCGACTTTGACAATTACCGTAAGCGCATGGAGGAGGAGCTTAAGGCGCGGGAGCGGGAGGGCGTGCTCAAGGCCCTGAGGGCGCTCCTTCCCGTCCTTGACGACCTGGAGCGCGCCCTGGAGTTCGCCCACGCCAACCCCGAGAGCATCCTCCAGGGGGTTAGGGCGGTGCGGGAAGGGTTTTTCCGCATCTTGGCCGGGATGGGGGTGGAGGAGGTGCCCGGGGAAGGGGAGGCCTTTGACCCCCGCTACCACGAGGCCATCGGCCTCCTCCCGGGCGAGCCGGGGAAGGTGGCCAAGGTTTTCCAGCGGGGCTTTCGCATGGGCGAGGCCCTGGTGCGCCCGGCCCGGGTGGCCGTGGGCGAGGAGAAGCAGGAAGAGGCGGACCTGGAGTAGCCTATGGCGGCCAAAAAGGACTACTACGCCATCCTCGGGGTGCCCCGGAACGCCACCCAGGAGGAGATCAAAAGGGCCTACAAGCGCCTGGCCCGCCAGTACCACCCCGACGTGAACAAAAGCCCCGAGGCGGAGGAAAAATTCAAGGAGATCAACGAAGCCTACGCCGTCCTTTCCGATCCGGAAAAGCGAAGGATCTACGACACCTATGGCACCACCGAGGCCCCGCCCCCGCCGCCTCCTGGGGGGTACGATTTCTCCGGGTTTGACGTGGAGGACTTCTCCGACTTCTTCCAGGAGCTTTTCGGCCCTGGCCTCTTCGGCGGCTTCGGGCGGCGGAGCCGCAGGGGGCGGGACCTGAGGGCCGAGCTTCCCCTCACCCTCGAGGAGGCCTTCCGTGGCGGGGAGAAGGTGGTGGAGGTGAACGGCAGGCGAATCACGGTGCACATTCCCCCGGGGTGCGGGAGGGGAGCGTGATCCGGGTGCCGGGCCTGGGGGGCCAGGGGAACCCCCCGGGGGACCTCCTCCTCGTGGTGCGCCTCCTGCCCCACCCCGTCTTCCGCCTCGAGGGGAACGACCTCTACGCCACCCTGGACGTCCCCGCCCCCATTGCCGTGGTGGGGGGTAAGGTGCGGGCCATGACCCTGGAAGGCCCCGTGGAGGTCACCATCCCCCCCAGGACCCAGGCGGGGAGGAAGCTAAGGCTTAGGGGCAAGGGCTTTCCTGGGCCCGCGGGCCGGGGGGACCTCTACCTGGAGGTGCGCATCACCATCCCCGAGCACTTAACCCCCGAGGAGGAGGCCCTTTGGAAGAAGCTTGCGGAGGTGCACCATGCTCGCGCGTAGCGAGTGGGTTTCCCTCGAGGCCTTGGAGGCCTACGGCCTTTCCCTAGGGGCGGTGCGGGCCTACGTGGAGATCGGCTTCGTGGAGCCCTTGGAGGTAGGGGGGAGCTGGTACTTCCGCGAGGCCGACCTTCTTCGCATGGCCAAGGCCGAACGCATCCGCAAGGACCTCGGAGCCAACCTCATCGGGGCGGCCCTGGTGGTGGAGATCCTGGAACGTCGCTAGGCCGGGACATTCCTCCTCTTCCGTTTCCCCTATAATCAGGCTGAGGTCCCTTTCCGTTCCCTTCTCCGCCTTGGGTCTTCGCTCCCAAACTTAACTAAACCGTTTTAGGGTACTTGACAACATTTATAGCAACCGCTATGCTAATCGTAGCAGGGAGGCGAGGGGTATGAACCTAGAACGCTGGACGCAAGCCGCCCGCGAAGCCCTGGCCCAAGCCCAGGTCCTGGCCCAAAAGATGAAGCACCAGGCCATAGACGTGGCCCACCTCTGGACGGTGCTCCTCAAAGATCCGGGCGGCTTGGCTTGGCGCCTTCTGGAAAAGGCTGGGGCAGACCCCAAACGCCTCAAGGAACTCCAGGCCCAGGAGCTCGCCCGCCTGCCCAAGGTGGAGGGGGCCGAGGTGGGCCAGTACCTCACAAGCCGCCTCTCCGGGGCCTTGAACCGGGCTGAGGCCCTGATGGAAGAGCTTAAGGACCGCTACGTAGCGGTGGACACCCTGGTCCTGGCCCTGAGCGAGGCCACCCCGGGGCTTCCGGGCCTCGAGACCCTGAAAAAAGCCCTACAGGAACTAAGGGGAGGGAAGACCGTGCAAACGGAACACGCGGAAAGCACCTACAACGCTTTGGAACAGTACGGCATTGATCTGACCAAGCTGGCCGCCGAGGGGAAGCTGGACCCGGTGATCGGCCGGGACGAGGAGATCCGGCGCGTCATCCAGATCCTCCTAAGGCGCACCAAGAACAACCCGGTCCTCATCGGCGAGCCCGGGGTGGGGAAGACGGCCATCGTGGAAGGCCTGGCCCAGCGCATCGTCAAGGGGGATGTGCCCGAAGGCCTCAAGGGCAAGCGGATCATCTCCTTGCAGATGGGCTCCCTCCTCGCCGGGGCCAAGTACCGGGGCGAGTTTGAGGAGCGCCTGAAGGCGGTGATCCAGGAGGTGATCCAGTCCCAAGGGGAGGTTATCCTCTTCATTGACGAGCTCCACACCGTGGTGGGGGCGGGCAAGGCCGAAGGCGCCGTGGACGCCGGCAACATGCTGAAGCCCGCCTTAGCCCGGGGGAGCTAAGGCTCATCGGGGCCACCACCCTGGACGAGTACCGGGAGATTGAAAAAGACCCCGCCCTAGAACGGCGCTTCCAGCCCGTCTACGTGGACGAGCCCACGGTGGAGGAGACCATCTCCATCCTCCGGGGCCTCAAGGAGAAGTACGAGGTCCACCACGGGGTGCGCATCTCCGACAGCGCCATCATCGCCGCCGCCACCCTCTCCCATCGGTACATCACGGAAAGGCGCCTCCCCGACAAGGCCATTGACCTCATTGACGAGGCGGCGGCCCGCCTGCGCATGGCCTTGGAAAGCGCCCCCGAAGAGATTGACGCTTTGGAGCGGAAGAAGCTCCAGCTGGAGATTGAGCGGGAGGCGCTGAAAAAGGAGAAAGACCCAGACTCCCAAGAACGGCTCAAGGCCATAGAGGCGGAGATCCAGAAGCTCAGTGAGGAGATCGCCAAGCTCCGGGCCGAGTGGGAGAAGGAAAGGGAGATCCTGAGGAAGCTCCGCGAGGCCCAGCACCGCCTGGACGAGGTCCGGCGGGAGATTGAGCTTGCCGAGCGCCAGTACGACCTGAACCGGGCCGCCGAGCTCCGCTACGGGGAGCTTCCCAAGCTGGAGGCCGAGGTGGAGGCCCTTTCGGAAAAGCTCCGGGGCGCCCGCTTCGTCCGCCTCGAGGTCACCGAGGAGGACATCGCCGAGATCGTCTCCCGCTGGACCGGGATCCCCGTATCCAAGCTTTTGGAAGGGGAAAGGGAGAAGCTCCTAAGGCTTGAGGAGGAGCTTCACAAGCGGGTGGTGGGGCAGGACGAGGCCATAAGGGCGGTGGCCGACGCCATCCGCCGGGCGAGGGCCGGCCTAAAGGACCCGAACCGGCCCATCGGGAGCTTCCTCTTCCTCGGGCCCACGGGGGTGGGGAAGACGGAGCTCGCCAAGACCCTGGCCGCCACCCTCTTTGACACCGAGGAGGCCATGATCCGCATTGACATGACGGAGTACATGGAGAAGCACGCCGTCTCCCGCCTCATCGGGGCCCCGCCCGGCTACGTGGGCTACGAGGAGGGGGGGCAGCTCACCGAGGCGGTGCGGAGGAGGCCTTACTCGGTCATCCTCTTTGACGAGATTGAGAAGGCCCACCCCGACGTCTTCAACATCCTCCTCCAGATCCTGGACGACGGCCGCCTCACCGACAGCCACGGGCGCACCGTGGACTTCCGCAACACCGTCATCATCCTCACCTCCAACCTAGGAAGCCCGCTCATCCTGGAAGGCATCCAGAAGGGCTGGCCCTACGAGAGGATCCGGGACGAGGTCTTTAAGGTCTTGCAGCAGCACTTCCGCCCCGAGTTCCTGAACCGTCTGGACGAGATCGTGGTCTTCCGGCCCCTCACCAAGGAGCAGATCCGCCAGATCGTGGAGATCCAGCTCTCCTACCTCCGGGCCCGCCTCGCCGAGAAGCGCATCTCCCTGGAGCTCACCGAGGCCGCCAAGGACTTCCTGGCGGAAAGGGGCTACGACCCCGTCTTCGGGGCAAGGCCCCTCAAGCGGGTCATCCAGCGGGAGCTGGAGACGCCCCTCGCCCAGAAGATCTTGGCCGGGGAGGTCAAGGAGGGGGACCGCCTGCAGGTGGACGTGGGGCCCGCGGGCCTCGTGTTTACCGTCCCCGCCCGGATAGAGGCCTGAGGAGGAGGTATGGACCCGGTGAAGGTGCTGCAGAAGGCCTACCAGGATGAGCTTCTGGACGCCCTTAGGGCGGAAGGGGCGGCGGAGGGGGTGCCCTACCCCCACGTGCGGGCCCTCCTCCTGGAGGTGGCGAGGAGGGAACGGGCCCACGCCGAGGCCTTGGCGGAGGCCCTGAGGCGGCGGGGGGCTTCCCTGCCCCCCACCCCGAAGCCCGAGGAGGGGGGGTGGGAGACCCTCCTCCGCCTCCTCTCCGAGGAGGGGCTGGACCGGGCCTACTACCTGGAGAGCACCTTCCCTGACCCCGAGCTCGAGGCCCTGTTCACCCGGCTCGGCCAGGAGGAAAGGCTCAACCAGGAGGCCGTGCGCAAAGCGGTGATGCTTATAGGAGGTGGTCTATGATCGGAAAAGAGGAGATCCGTCGTATCCGCGAACTCATCGGCGCCAAGGAGGGGCCCATCCTCTCCCTCTACGTGGACGTCAACCCGGCCAAGCCGGAAAACGCCGGGAAGGCCTACGCTCTCCGGGCCAAGGACGCCATGAAGGCCCTTAACGTTCCCGAGGACCTTTCGGAAAGGGTCCTCGAGGTCTTGAAAAACCAGGTCCTCGAGGCCAGGACCGCTGTCTTCTTCGCTGGGGAAGACCTCTTTGAGGTCCTCCTCCTCCAGGTGGAGCTTCCCTTAGTGAATAGCGTCAAAACCGCCTTTCTGGACGAGAAGGCGGGGCGGTACCTGGTGGACGGGGTCCTGGCCTACTTTGGCGAGCCCTTCCTCCTCCCCCTGGTCTACGCCCTGGACGAGTACGAGCGCTACGGCGTGGTGTACGTGGACCAGGAGAAGTGGCGGGTCTTTGAGGTCTTCCTGGGGGAGATTGAGGAGGTCCACGACGCCTTCCTGGCCCTGGACACCGAGGCCTGGCGCCGCCTCTCCCTGGACGCCCCTGGGCGCCGCTTCAACCTGGGCGGGATCTCCCGGGGCGGGGCAGACCAGGACCACTTCGCCAAGCGCCTCGAGGCCTGGGAAGAGCGCTTCTATAAGGCACTCGCCCACGAGCTGGAGAAGCTCGCCGAGGCCCGGGGCTTCACCCGCCTCGTCCTCATGGGCCCCGAGGAGCACACCAAGCTCTTTCTGGGCCACCTGCCCAAGCGCCTGAGGGAGCGGGTGGTGGCGGAGCTTCCCTCCCTGCCCCACCCCGGGGCGAGCCCCGGCGAGGTGCTGAAGCGCCTGGAGCCGGTCCTGGAAGAGGTGGAGCGCCAGGAGGAGGTCAGGCTCCTGGAGCGGCTGGAGGAGGCCTACCCCAGGGTCGCCTTCGGTCCCGAGGTCCTCGCCCGGGTCCAGGAGGGCCGGGTGGAGGTCTGGGTCCTGCCCTGGCACCTGGAGCAGGAGGTCTACCTCTGCCAGGACTTCGCCTTCGCCGACGAGGCCCAGGCCTTGGCCTACTGCGAAAGCCCCGAGAAGAAACCCCTCGCCGCGGTGCTCGCGCCCTTGGCCGTGGGCTACGCCACCAAGCTGGAGTTCGTACGCGGCGAGGCCGAAAAGAGGCTTCTTGAGCGTGGCGGGATGGCCGCGCTCTTGAGGTGGTGAAGGAGGTGATGGGTATGTTGCGGTTTGATCCTTTCCGGGAACTTGAGGAGCTTCAGGAGCGGTTGGCCCGGGCCTTTGCGCCCCAAGGGCAGGGGCCTAGGGTCTACGCCCCGCCCGTGGACGTGATGGAGGACGCCGAGGGGCTCCACCTCCTCGTTTACCTCCCCGGGGTGGACCCCGAGAAGGTGGAGGTGGTGGCGGAGGAAGGCGTGCTCTCCGTGAAGGCGGAGCGGCCTCTAGAGAAGCAAGAAGGGGTGGCCTACCACCGCCTGGAAGGCCCCTACGGCACCTTCGCCCGGAGCTTCAACGTGCCCAGCACCTACGACCTCTCCAAGGTCCAGGCCCGCTTCCGCCACGGGGTGCTTCACCTCCTGGTGCCGCGGGCCGAGGCCACGAAGCCCAAGAGGATCCAGGTGCAGGTGGAGTGAGGAGGTGAGCCTATGCGGCGCACGGTAAGGTACATCCTCGCCACTTCCAACCCCATGGGCGACCTCGAGGCCCTGGAGAAGTTCGTGCGCATCGCCCCCGACACCGGGGCGGACGCCATCGCCCTCATCGGCAACCTGATGCCCAAGACCGCCAAGAGCCGGGACTACGCCGCCTTCTTCCGCATCCTTTCCGAGGCCCACCTGCCCACCGCCTACATCCCCGGGCCCCAGGACGCTCCCATCTGGGAGTACCTGCGGGAGGCGGCCAACATTGAGCTGGTGCGGCCCGAGATGCGCAACGTCCACGAAACCTTCACTTTCTGGCGGGGGCCCTACCTGGTGGCGGGCGTGGGCGGGGAGATCACCGACGAGGGCGAGCCCGAGGAGGAGGAGGCGCTTCGCTACCCCGCCTGGGTCGCCGAGTACCACCTCAAGGCCCTTTGGGAGCTCAAGGACTACCCTAAGATTTTCCTCTTCCACACCATGCCCTACCACAAGGGCCTGAACGAGCGGGGCTCCCACGAGGTGGCCCACCTCGTCAAGACCCACAACCCCCTTCTCGTCCTCGTGGCCGGTAAGGGCCAGAAGCACGAGATCCTCGGGGCGAGCTGGGTGGTGGTGCCCGGCGACCTCTCGGAGGGCGAGTACAGCCTCCTGGACCTGAAGGCGAGGAAGCTGGAAACCGGGAACGTTCGCTAGGGGAAGCCCCGCCCCGGGCTTCCCTGGGGCGGGGCCTTTAAAAAGCTTTTGGGTAAAATGGAAAGGCAAGCCTAGCTTGCGGGAGGTGAGCATGGACAAGGAAACCCTCATCCAAGGCCTTAACCAGGACCTGGCCCACGAGTACCAGGCCATCATCCAGTACGTGACCTACGCCGCCACGGTCTCGGGCATCCACCGGGGCGAGCTCAAGGAGTTCTTCCTGGCGGAGATCCAGGACGAGCTCCGCCACGCCCAGTTCCTGGCGGACAAGATCGCCGCCCTGGGCGGGAAGCCCACCACGCAGCCCGCCCCCGTGCCCGAGGCCGCCACGCCCCGGGCCATGCTGGAGGCGGTGCTCCAGGCGGAGAAGGAGACCATCGCCCGCTACGTGGAAAGGATGAAGCAGGCCGAGGCCTTCGGGGACTACGGCCTCGCCAACGACCTCCAGGAGATCATCTCCGAGGAAACGAGGCACAAGGAAGAAACGGAGAAACTTTTGAAGGGAACCTGGCAGGAATAAGGAGGCAGGCCATGCGCTTCCCGGAGCTTGCCCGTCGCTTCCTGGAACTGGAGCCCAAGCTGGCCGAGGGCCCGGAGAAGGAAGCCCTTTCCCTCCTCCACGCCATGCTCCAGGAGCTCTGGCGGGAAGTGGGGGCAAGGCCCGGTGAGCGGGAGGGCCTCGAGGCGCTCCGCAACCTCTACAAGAGGGCCCCCAAGATGGAGGCCCCCCGCGTGGCCCCGGGCCTCAGCGTGGGGGAAAGGGCCCCGGACTTTGCCCTGCCGGATGCCCAGGGCAACCCCGTGCGCCTCTCCGATTTCCGGGGCCGGCCCGTGGTCCTGGTCTTCTACCCCCTGGACTGGAGCCCGGGGTGCAGCCAACAGCTGGACCTCTACCAGGCCGAGCTTCCGGAGTTTGAGCGCCGAGACGCCGTCCTCCTGGGGATCTCCGTGGACTCCATCTACTGCCACGGGGCCTTCGCCTTCGCCCGGGGGCTCACCTTCCCCCTCCTCGCCGATTTCCACCCCAAGGGGGAAGTGGCCCGGCGCTACCGGGTATGGCGGGAGGAGGACGGCTTTAGCGAGCGGGCCCTCTTCGTGGTGGACCCCGAGGGGATTATTCGCTACGCTCACGTCTCCCCCTATCTCCACCACATTCCCCCCATTGAGGAGCTCTTCCAGGCCCTGGACGCCCTAAGAAGGGGGTAGACCATGGAGCCTGTGGTCCTCTACGGCACCTCCTGGTGTGCCCAGACCCAGCTTTTGAGGCGCCTGCTGGATCGGCTGGGCGTGCCCTACCGGTACGTGGACCTGGAGACCCACCCCGAGGTCCACCCCACTCTCCGCTTCCTCACCGGGGGAAGGCTTTCCCACCCCGTGGTCTACGTGGGCGGGGAAGTTCTGGTGGAGCCCACGCCCGCCGAGCTGGAACGGGCCCTTTGGCGGAGGGGATACCTGTGGTGGTGACCTGCCCCAAGTGCGGGGCCAAGAACCGCCTGGGCACCCCTCCGCCCGGGCAGGTGCCGGTGTGCGGGGCCTGCAAGGCCCCCCTGCCCTGGGTGGTGGAGGCGGACGAGGAGAGCTTCGCCCAGGAGGTGGCGGGGGCGCCTCTGGTGCTGGTGGACTTCTGGGCCCCCTGGTGCGGTCCCTGCCGCATGGTGGCCCCGGTCCTCGAGGCCCTGGCCCAGGAGTACGCGGGCAGGCTCAAGGTGGTGAAGGTGAACACCGACCAAAACCCCTCTCTGGCGGCCCAATACGGGGTGAGGAGCATCCCCACCCTGGTCCTTTTCCAGCGGGGAAACCCCGTGGCCACCTGGGTGGGGGCAAGCCCCAAGCGGGTGCTGGAGGAGCGGCTCAGGCCCTACCTGGGTTGAGGAGGTGAAGCATGTTGGAGAAACTTTGGCCCTTTGGACGCAACCGGGTGCGCAAGGCCTTTGAAGAAGCGCTGGAAAAGGCCTTCAAGGATGTGGAGGTTTTGGAACCCCTCTCGGAGCTCTCTGAGCACGAGGACCACTACCTCCTGCGGGTGGAGGTCCCGGGGCTTGGCCCGGAGAACCTGGAGGTGCGCCTGGAGGGGGACCAGCTGGTGATTGAGGGGGAGAAGCGGGAGGAGAAGCGCACCAAGCACCTCTCCGAGATCGTCTACGGGAGGGTCTACCGGGCCTACCTCCTGCCCAAGGACGCCAAGAAGGAGGGGATCACCGCCCGCCTGGCCAAGGGGGTGCTGGAGGTGAAGATCCCCCGGGAGAAGCACCCCCCCGAGCCCCCGGTGCGCATCCCTGTGGAGGAGGCCTGAGCCTAGCCGCGCCTGGCGGGGGCTTAGGCCTCGGTAAATTGACAGAGAAGCACTCAATAATGTAGAGTGTTCTATAGGGAGGTATGCCCATGCTGATGAAGGTGGCCGAGTTTGAAAAGCTCTTCCGCCAGGCCGCGGGCCTGGACGTGGACAAGAGCGACCTCAAGCGGGTTTCCGACTTCCTGCGCAACAAGCTCTACGACCTCCTGGTGGTGGCGGAGCGGAACGCCAAGTATAACGGGCGCGACCTGATCTTTGAGCCCGACCTGCCCATCACCAAAGGGCTTCAGGAGACGTTGCAGGAGTTCCGCCGCATGGACACCACCCTGGAACTCAAGCCCGTGCTGGACGCCCTGGCGGCCCTGCCGCCTTTGGACCTCGAGGTCGCCGAGGACGTGCGGAACCTCCTTCCCGAGCTTGCCGGGGCCCTGGTGGTGGCCTACGCCCGGGTGCTCAAGGAGCTGGACCCCGCCCTCAAGAACCCCCAGACGGAGCACCATGAACGGGCGGAACGGGTCTTTAACCTCCTCCTCTAGCGTGAGCCAGGCCCTTTTGCTCCAAGCCTACCGGAGGGCCATCCGCCTCGTGTTCAACCTGGTGGTGGTGGCCCTCCTCGTGGGCCTTTTCGTGGGGGCCTGGCGCACCTTCTTGGAACTCGGCTTCACCTTCACGGAGCCCACGGTGCGCCTGGGGCTCAAGGAGCTCGTGACCAACGTCCTTTCCCTTGTGGTTCTCCTGGAGCTGGTCCGGGCCTTCGTGGAGTACTTTGAGCTGGAACGGGTGCGCCTGGAGATCCTCCTGGAGATCGGGATCGCCCTGGCCCTGCGGGAGTTTTTGCTTCTCCTGTATGAGGCCCGGCTTTCCGGTATGGACGTCTTCTTCTGGGGCCTGGGGATCCTGGCCCTGGTGGCCGGGCGCACCCTGGCGGTCCAGTTCTCCCCAAGGAGGGCAGGATGAAGGTAGAGGAAGTGGTCCTTCCCGGCGTGGGGCGCAAGTACACGGTCACGGTCAAGAGTGGGGACCGGATCGTCATCGTCGTCCATCACTCCGGCAAGCGGGAACTCCAGTACTTTGAGGCGGGCGAGGAGGACGAGCCCACCGTGGCCCTGGACCTCACCGATGAGGAGGCCCGGGAGCTTGGGGCCATCCTGGCCGGGGTTCTCTTCCATCCCGAGGCGGTGGGGGATACCCGGAGCAAGCTGGGGGCTAAGGTGATCGAGTGGGTCAAGATCCTCCCCGGTTCTAAGCTCGTGGGGAAGAGGGTCGGGGACCTCGCCCTGCCCCCGGGGGCCCACCTCCTCGCGGTGGACCGGCCCGGGGCCCCCCTCATCCCCCACCCCGGCCCGGACGTGGTCTTAGAGGTGGGGGACACCCTGGTGGTGGCGGGGAGCCGAGAGGCGGTGGAGGCCCTGAAGAGGAGTTTCTGATGCACCCTTCCCTCGAGGCCTTCGCCCTGGCCGCAGGGCTTTTGGCCCTGGGGGCGGCCCTGGTGCACCGCTTCGGTTTCCCTCCCCTCCCCGTCTACCTCCTCACGGGGCTTGTGGTGGGGGAGAGGCTTCACGTGGAGGACCTGGAGCCCCTCCCCTCCTTGGGGCTTTTGCTCCTCCTCTTCTCCGTGGGGCTGGAGTTCGGCCCGGACCGGCTTCGGGAGCTTTCGGGGAAGGCCCTGCGGGCGGGGTTTTTTGACGCCCTGGCCCTCCCCCTGGGTTTCCTCCTCGGCCTCCTCGCCGGGCTGGACCTGAGGGGGGCCCTCCTCCTCGCCGGGGTGATCTACATCAGCTCCAGCGCCGTCATCGTCAAGCTCATCATTGACCTGCGCCGCGCCGCCAACCCCGAAAGCGAGGTGGTCCTCGGGGTCTTGGTCCTGGAGGACCTGGTCATCGCCCTCCTCCTTGCCCTCCTGGGCGTTCAGGGGCCCGTGGGCTTCCTCGGGGGGGTGGCCCTGGTCCTCGCCTACTTCCTCTTCGCCCGCTTCCTGGGCCCGAGGCTCGTCCGCTTCATGGAGGGGCTTTCCGACGAGCTGGTCCTCCTCCTCGGGGCCGCCTTCACCGCGGGCACCGCCCTCCTCTTCCACGCCGTGGGGGCCTCGGAGGGGGTGGGGGCCTTCCTCTCCGGGGTCATCGCCGCGGGGCTTGGCCTCAGGGAGAGGCTTGAGCACCTCTTCGGGCCAGTGCGGGACCTGGGGGTGGCCCTCTTCTTCCTCGTGGTGGGGGCGGAGGCCTTAGGCCTCCTTCGGGGGCTTACCCCTTGGGCGGTGGGGCTTGTCCTCCTGGGCCTCCTTCTCAAGCTCCCCCTGAACCACCTGGGCGGGGCGAGGGCGGGCCTCGGCCGGAAGCGGCGGCTCTACAGCGCCCTCTACCTCGTGCCCCGGGGCGAGTTCAACTTGGTGCTTGGGGCCTTGGCCTTAGGCCAGGGCTACCCCCTGGTGGCCCAGGTGGCCGTGCTTCTGGTTCTGGTCTCCATCCCTCTTGGGGCCCTCCTCATCCGCTTCGCCCCCGAGATCGCCCAGGCCCTCTACCCGGAGGAGCACCCCAAGAAGAGGGCCAAGCGGGCTGAGGAAAGCCCCGTAGAATAACGTTTGCCGGAGGTGGCGTATGGACATCTTTTTCCAGCTTTTTTGGCTCTTCTTCATCCTCTCCGCCCTCTCCCCTTACTTCCAGCAGCAGTGGCTCCTCGGGGCCAGGACCCGCAAGATCGCCGAGCTGGAGAGGCGGCGGAAAAGCCGGGTCATCACCCTCATCCACCGCCAGGAGGCGGTGAGCTTTCTGGGGATCCCCATCTCCCGCTACATCAACATTGACGACTCGGAGCAGGTCCTGAGGGCCATCCGCCTCACGGACAAAAACGTGCCCATAGACCTCATCCTCCACACCCCAGGCGGCCTGGTGCTCGCGGCGGAGCAGATCGCCGAGGCCCTCCTCCGCCACCCCGCCAAGGTGACGGTCTTCGTGCCCCACTACGCCATGTCCGGGGGGACGCTCATCGCCCTCGCCGCCGACGAGATCGTCATGGACGAGAACGCCGTCTTGGGTCCCGTGGACCCCCAGCTTGGCCAGTACCCGGCGGCGAGCATCGTCAAGGTCCTGGAGAAGAAGCCCCTTTCCGAGATCGACGACCAGACCCTGATCCTCGCCGACGTGGCGGAGAAGGCCCTTAGGCAGGTGAAGGCCACCGTGAAGAACCTCCTCCGGAAGCACATGCCCGAGGAGAAGGCGGAGGAGGTGGCCACCCTTCTCTCCCAGGGCACCTGGACCCACGACTACCCCATTGACGTGGAGCAGGCCCGGAGCCTGGGGCTTCCCGTATCCACGGAGATGCCTATAGAGGTCTACGAGCTCATGGAGCTCTACCCTCAAGCCCAGGGCCAGCGGCCCAGCGTCCAGTACGTGCCCCTGCCCTACCGCCAGGGTCCGCCGCGATGATCCCCCTGCACGACATCAACCCCGCGCGCCGCCCTGCCCTAGTGGTCCGGTCCCTGGTGGCCCTCAACGTGGCTGCCTTCCTCCTGGAGCTCCTTCTTGGGCCTTCCCAGGTGGTGGCCAAGATGGGCTTCGTCCCCGCCCTCTTCTTCCAAGACCCCCTGGGCGAGGGTTACCGGATCCTCACCAGCATGTTCCTCCACGGGGGGCTTTTCCACCTCCTCTCCAACATGTGGTTCCTGTGGGTGTTCGGGGACAACGTGGAGGACCGGATGGGAGGGGAGCGTTTCCTCCTCTTCTACCTCCTGGGCGGGGTGGCGGCGGCCCTGGCCCAGGCCCTGTTCATGCCCGCCTCCACCGTGCCCATGATCGGGGCGAGCGGGGCGGTCTCCGCCGTCCTTGGAGCCTATTACGTTCTCTTCCCCCGGGCGTACGTGATCACCCTGGTCTGGTTCGTCCTGCCCTTCACCCTGGCCCTGCCCGCGGGCTTTTACCTGGGGTACTGGGCCTTCCTCCAGCTGGTGCAGGGGCTTTTGGGCGTGCCGGGCATCGCCTTTTGGGCCCACCTCGGCGGGTTCGTCTTCGGCGTGGCGGCGGTGCGGGCGTTCCTTCCCCGAAGGCGGCTCTGGTAGACTGGGGCCCATGAAGGTCAGGGACCTGATGACCCAAGACCCTGTGGTCCTAGGGCCGGAGGCTACCTTGGAGGAAGCCGCCCGCAGGATCCTGGAGACCCGCTACGGGGGCTTCCCCGTGGTGGACGGGGAGGGGAAGCTGCTCGGCGTGGTCCAGGTGGAGGAGCTCCTGCCCCACCCGGAGAACGTCCCTTTCTCCGACGTGGAGGCCTTGCAGCTTTTCGGGGAGTGGGTGGATGAGGACGTCCTGGCGGAGATCTACCGCCGCTACCAGCGCACTCCCGTGAAGGCGGTGATGCGCACCGAGATCCCCAAAGTCCACCCCGATGACCCCCTGGGCAAGGCCCTTAAGGTGGTCCTCACGATCGACCTGCACCACCTCCCGGTGGTGGACGAGAAGGGCAAGGTGGTGGGCATCCTCACCCGGAGCGACTTCCTGAAGCTCATCCTAGGGAGGAGTTGATGCACGGCGCGGAACACCTGTTGGAGATCTTCTATCTCCTTCTCGCGGCCCAGTTGATGGCCTTTGTCTTCAAGCGCCTGAACCAGCCCGTGGTCATCGGGGAGGTGCTCGCGGGCGTGCTGGTGGGGCCCGCCCTCCTCGGCCTGGTGCACGAGGGGGAGGTTCTGGAGTTTTTGGCCGAACTGGGGGCCGTCTTCCTCCTCTTCATGGTGGGCCTGGAGACCCGGCTTCGGGACATCCTGGCCGTGGGGAAGGAGGCCTTTTTGGTGGCCGTTTTGGGGGTAGTCCTCCCTTTTCTGGGGGGGTACCTCTACGGCCTGCAGATCGGGTTTGAAACCCTTCCCGCTCTCTTCCTGGGCACCGCCTTGGTAGCCACCAGCGTGGGCATCACTGCGAGGGTCCTCCAGGAGCTTGGGGTCCTTTCCCGCCCCTACTCCAGGATCATCCTGGGGGCGGCGGTGATTGACGACGTCCTGGGCCTCATCGTCCTCGCGGTGGTGAACGGCGTGGCGGAAACGGGCCAGGTGGAGGTGGGGGCCATCACCCGGCTCATCGTCCTCTCCGTGGTCTTTGTGGGGCTTGCCGTCTTCCTCTCCACCCTCATCGCCCGCCTGCCCGTGGAGCGGCTCCCCGTGGGAAGCCCCCTGGGCTTCGCCCTCACCCTGGGCGTGGGGATGGCGGCCCTGGCGGCCAGCATCGGCCTCGCCCCCATTGTGGGGGCCTTCCTCGGGGAATGCTTCTCTCCGAGGTGCGGGAAAAGTACCGTCTGGAGGAGCCCATCTTCGCCATAGAGAGCTTCCTCGCCCCCATCTTCTTCGCCATGGTGGGGGTGAGGCTGGAGCTTTCCGCCTTGGCGAACCCCGTGGTGCTGGTGGCGGGGACGGTGGTCACGGTCATCGCCATCCTGGGCAAGGTCCTGGGCGGCTTCCTCGGCGCCCTCACCCAAGGGGTGCGGAGCGCCCTCACCGTGGGGGTGGGCATGGCCCCCCGGGGGGAGGTGGGCCTCATCGTGGCCGCCTTGGGCCTCAAGGCGGGGGCGGTGAACGAGGAGGAGTACGCCATCGTCCTCTTCATGGTGGTCTTCACGACCCTCTTCGCCCCCTTCGCCCTGAAGCCCCTCATCGCCTGGACGGAAAGGGAGCGCGCCGCTAAGGAATAGCCTTGTAGGCGGCGTAGGCGGAGAGCACCTTGGCGAGGTACTCCCGGGGCTCGTCCCGCTCCTGGAAGCGGAGGAAGGCGTAGAGACCCCCCTCCCGGGCGATGCCCCTTAGGGTGTAGCCGATGCCCCCGTTGTAGGCGGTGACGGCGCAGGCGAGCCTCTCCACGCCGGAAAAGGCGGCACACCGCTCCAAAAGCCAGTGGAGGTAGCGGGCGGCGTAGCGGATGGCGCTTTGGGGGTCAAAGGGGTCGGCGGGGGGCTCCCCCAGCATCCTCGCCACGTCCGCCCAGGTGCTCCGTAGGAACTGGGCGAGGCCCAAGGCCCCCGTGGGGCTCACCGCCTTAGGGTCAAAGCGGCTTTCCACGTGGAGGAGGGCGAAGAGGAGGTCGGGGTCCAGCCCCTCCTTCCCCGCGTAGCCCTCCACCCACTCCCGGTAGGCCCGCGGGTAGGCGAGGGCCGTGGGCCAGGCGGCCCGGATCCCCTCCCTATAGGCCCCCAGGCGGTAGAGGAGAGGGACGAGGGCGGGCCAGTCCTTTGGGCGCCGCCAGAGGGCGTAGCGCACCTCCCCCCGGGCCCAGGCCGCCTTGCCCCCCCGGACCAGGGCCTCCACCAGGGGGGTAAGCGGGGCCGGGGGGGCCTCGAGGGCCTGGGGGGGCGGGCTTGGCCTCTTGCCCACGAGGAGGCCCAGGCCCCCCTCGAGGCGGGCGTAGGCCTCTTGCCGCGCCTCTCCATTCCCGAGCTCCCCGGCGAGGAGGTAGGCGCGAAGGGCGGCGTCGTCGGCGTAGGGGCTTTCCCCTTGGGCGAGGCGGAGGTAGACCCCTAGGGCCTCCTCCTTCCGCCCCAGGCGCTCAAGCAGGGCCGTGGCCCGCCAAAGCCCCTCCGGGGTGCTCGCCAGGTAGCGGGCAAGGGCCTCCTCCACCCGCCCCATCCCCTCCAGGAGGCGGCCTTGGGCCAGGCGGCTTTCCGGGTGGTCGTAGCGGGCGAAGGCCTGAAGGGCCTCCTCCCGCCTCCCGAGCCGCCAGAGGGCGTAGCCCAGGCCCAGGTAGCCCCTCGGGTCCGCTTCCGCCCAGGCCCGGTAGTGGGGAAGGGCCTCCTCGTAGCGCCCCAGGCGGTAGAGGGCCTGGGCGCGGAGGTCGGGCCTTTCCCCCTCGGGGAGGGCCTTGAGGAGGGGCTCGTAGGCCCGGCCGCGGAAGAGGGCCTCCCAGAGCCTTTCCCCCTGGCCGAGGCGCAGAAGGGCCTGGACGGCCTCCTCCTTGGGGAGAAGCCTCGCCCAGGCGGAGAAGGCCCTCGCGTCTTCCGCCGCCTCCAGGAGGGGCGCCGCCACCCGCCAGGCCGCCTCCGCCTCCCAGCCCGGCTCAAAGGCCCGGGCCTCTTCCAGGAAGAGGGCGTAGCGCCAGGCGTACTCCGCCCGTTCGGCGAGGGGGAGGTCTTCCTCGTCTATAAGGAGCCAGCCCGCGAGGAGGCCCGCGTACCCCTGGGCCTCGAGGGCCACCTGGCGGAGGTCCTCCTTCCCGCCCCTTTCCAGGGTGGCGTAGGGCTCGGGCAGACCCTGGGCCCGGCAGGCGGCAAGGAGGAGGAGGAGAAGGAGCCAGCGCACGCCTTAGAGCTTAGGCCCCTCCCCTGAGAAGCGGAAAAGAGCCAATCCTTCCCACAAGGAAAGGCCTCTGGCGGAAGGGAGGGAGGCGGGCTTAACCTGGGGAGGCTTATGGAAGGCCGTATCCCCCCCCACAGCCTCGAGGCGGAGCAGAGCGTCCTGGGGGCGATCCTCCTGGACTATCAAGTCCTGGACGAGATTGAGGGCCTGCTCCCCACCCCCGAGGCCTTCTACGCCGAGGCCCACCGCAAGATCTACGCCGCCATGCAAAGCCTGCGGGCCGAGGGGGCCCCCGTGGACCTGGTGACCCTCGCCGAGGAGCTTTCCCGCCGGGGGGAGCTGGACGGGGTGGGGGGGATCAGCTACCTGATGCAGCTTTCCGAGGCCACCCCCACCGCCGCTTACGCCGAGCACTACGCCCGCATCGTGGCGGAGAAGTGGACCCTGCGCAGGCTCATCCAGGCGGCCGGGGAGGCCATGCGCCTCGCCTACGAGGAGGCGGGAAGCCTGGACGAGATCCTGGACCAGGCGGGGAAGCGGATCCTGGAGGTGGCCCTGGCCCAGACGGAGGTGGAGGCCCGCTCCATGCGGGAGCTCGTCCACGAGACCTTTGAGCACATTGAGGCCCTCTTCCAGAACAAGGGGGAGACCGCCGGGGTGCGCACGGGCTTCAAGGAGCTGGACCAGCTCATCGGCACCCTCGCCCCCGGCTCCCTGAACATCATCGCCGCCCGCCCCGCCATGGGGAAGACCGCCTTCGCCCTCACCATCGCCCAGCACGCCGCCCTCAAGGAGGGGGTGGGGGTGGGGATCTACTCCCTGGAGATGCCCGCGGCCCAGCTCGTCCTCCGGATGATGTGCTCCGAGGCCCGCATCGACATGAACCGGGTCCGGCTCGGCCAGCTTTCCGACCGGGACTTCTCCCGCCTCGTGGACGTGGCGGGCCGGCTTTCCGAGGCCCCCATCTTCATCGACGACACTCCGGACCTCACCCTTATGGAACTCCGCGCCCGGGCCCGGAGGCTCAGGAGCCAGCACAACGTGGGCCTGATCATCATAGACTACCTCCAGCTCATGTCGGGGCCCGGAGGGGGCAGAAGGGGGAGAACCGGCAGCAGGAGATCGCCGCCATCTCCAGGGGGCTCAAGGCCTTGGCCCGGGAGCTCGGCGTGCCGGTGATCGCCTTAAGCCAGCTCTCCCGGGCGGTGGAGGCGCGGCCCAACAAGCGCCCCATGCTCTCGGACCTGAGGGAATCGGGCTGCCTCACCGGGGACACCCTGGTGCAACTGGGGGATGGCTCCCGGCAGCCCATCCGCAACCTCGTGGGAAAAAGCGGCTTTGAGGTGCTGGCCCTCGACGAGGCCACCCAGAAGCTGGTGCTGGCTCGGGTAAGCCGGGCCTTCTCCACCGGCGTAAAACCCGTCTTCGCCCTCACCACCAGGCTAGGACGCCACATTCGGGCAACGGCCAACCACAAATTCCTCACCGCACGGGGTTGGAAGCGGCTGGACGAGCTCACCATAGGCGACTACCTGGCCCTGCCGCGGAAACTAATCCCCTCGCAGCAGCAGACGCTCGGGGAAGAAGAGTTGGCCCTGTTGGGCCACCTGATCGGGGACGGTTGCCTCCTGCCCCGCCACGCCCTGCAGTACACCACCCGGGAGCCTGACCTGGCGCAAACCGTGGTCAGCTTAGCGCAAGCGGTGTTCGGTGAGGCCATCACCCCCAGGATCAAGCCCGAGCGAGGTTGGTTCCAGGTCTACCTGAGCGCTAGGGAAAGGCTTGGGCCGGGTAGGCGCAATCCGGTAGCGGCATGGCTCGAGGCCCTGGGTATATGGGGTCTGCGCTCCCACGAGAAGCGGGTTCCTGAAAAAGTATTTACCCAACCTGCCCCTGCCATCGCCCGCTTTCTACGGCATCTTTGGTCCACAGATGGTTGCGTCCACCTACAGCAAGGCGGTGCCTCCTACCCTCGGGTCTATTTCGCCACCAGTAGCCAGCAACTGGCCCTAGACGTGCAGACCCTTTTGCTGTATCTGGGCATCAACGCCAGGATCAAACGCCTTCCGCAAAAGGGCAAGGGGCGCGACCAGTTCCACGTCATCGTCAGCGGCCGCTCCGACCTGCTGCGTTTTGTTCGCGAGATTGGCGCCGTAGGGAGCCGCAGGCGCCAGGTTTTGGCCCAAGTAAAGGCTTACCTGGAAGCTCACCCAGAAAACACCAACCGGGACGTGATTCCCCGCGAGGCATGGTTGCCCCTGGCCCTCGCCGGCCTGGCCGTCTCAGACCTTTCCCACCGGGAACTGTACCGGGCCATAGGCACCGCCTACTCGGGGCAACCCTCTTCCGGCAGAACCTCGGTCGTGAACGTGCCCTCCAGGTGGCCAAGGCCCTGGACGCACAAGCCCTGGAATATCTGGCCACAAGCGACATCTACTGGGACAAGGTGGTCTCCATTGAGGCGGCCGGGGAGGAGGAGGTCTTTGACCTCACGGTTCCCGGTCCCCACAACTTCGTGGCCAACAACATCATCGTGCACAACTCCATAGAGCAGGACGCCGACCTGGTGATGTTCATCTACCGGGACGAGTACTACAACCCCCACTCGGAGAAGGCGGGGATCGCCGAGATCATCGTGGGCAAGCAGCGCAACGGCCCCACGGGGACCGTGGAGCTCCAGTTCCACGCCCAGCACGTGCGCTTCAACGACCTGGCTAAGGAGACCTAGGCCCGGGAGAGGAGGGCCGAGGCCCCCTCCTTGAGGGCTTGGGCGAGGTCCCGGTGCCCCAGGGAAAGGCCTAAGGAGAGGGCCTCGAGGTAGCTCTCCTCAATCAGGGCCACCTCCATGGCCACGAGCTTCTCAAAGGCCTCCACGGCGCTGTAGACCTCGTGCCCCCTGAGGGCCATGCGCATGTGCTCTAGGGAAAGCTCCTGGACGAGGCCCATGGCGGGGATCATGGCCCGGGGGCCGATGCCGAGCCGGGCGTGCACCAGGCCGATGCGCCGCCTCCTTTCGGCGTAGGCCCGGTCATAGACCCCCGAGAAGAGTTCGCCGTACCAGCGGGCGAAGGTCCGGTAGAGCCTCTCCACCCGCCCCGGCTCGGCGTGAAGGATGGCGCCGAGCTCCGGGTCCCGCCCCAGGTAGTCGTAAAAGGC
Source organism: Thermus parvatiensis (assembly GCF_001535545.1). Lineage (GTDB taxonomy): Bacteria > Deinococcota > Deinococci > Deinococcales > Thermaceae > Thermus > Thermus parvatiensis. Next base: position 595,290 of record NZ_CP014141.1, read on the forward strand.
CAGGGCCACCTCGTGGGCGATGGGGACCATGACCTCGCCGAGCTCCCTAAGGAGGGCGGCGTGGGCCTCGGTGAAGCCCGTACGGCGCTTGAGGAGGTCCAGAAGCTCCCCGGGGTCCACGGGACAAATGTACCTGTCCCGGACCCTTCCCGTCCAGGCAGGGGACGCGGGCCCCCTCAAGGAGGCGATGGAAAAGCCCGGCCTAAGAAGCCGGGCCGAGCTGGTCCGCTGGGCGGTAGAGGAAAAGCTCGTGTGAGGACCCCAAAAGCCCCACCCTGCTGTGAGCTAGCCCAAGGGAGCCCCTTGAGAACCCTTTGCCGGGGCCCCCATGCTGGCGCAAGCCAGCATGGGGTGGTATTACTCCGTGCTCACCCCCTGGTCCACCTGCTGGCTCACGGGTTCCACCATGCGGAAGTGCTCCGCCGGGTTCTCCAGGAGCTTTTCCAGCCGCTTCGCCTTCTCCTCCCGCTTGGCCTCCCGGAGCACCCGGATGTAGGCGGAAAGGAGCTCCCGCACGTCCTCCACGCCCCTGGCGTCCAGGGGCTTCACCGCCACCTTGGCCCCCTTGGCCAGCCGGCGCTTCATGGCCTCCTCCGTGAGGCCCATCTCCGGCCAGTAGCGCAGGTAGACCCGTCCCCCGGTCATGCCCGAGCAGATCCAGGGCCCGGGGTCCCCGAGGACCAGGGCCCGCCCCCGCGTCATGTACTCAAAGGCGAAGCCCTTGGCCTGGGCCCGGGCGGCGAGGTTGCCGAGGTCGTCCCGCAAGGGGCGTTCGGGCTCCCCACCCAGGATCACGTCGGCCCCGGAAAGCCGGATGCAGAAGCGGCTGTCCGCCACCCCCTCCACGATGAGAAGCCCCCCGATGGCCCCGTAGGCGAAGCTCTTGCCCACCGAGCCGTCCACGTAGGCGCCGAAGGGGTTCTTGCCCTTAAGGACGGCCACGGTGCCGCCGAAGGCGCTCTTGGCCACCCCGTCTTGGGCCCCGCCTTCCACCACCACCTTCATCCCCTCCACGTTGAAGGCGGCAAGGCCATTGCCGGCGACGCTCCCCGCGTCAAAGCGGAGCTCCACCTCCGCGTCAAAGCCCTTGCCGTAGAGGCGCCGCCTGGCGATCTCCCCGGCGAGGTGGGCCCCAAGCGCCCGGTCCGTGGAGTCCACGGGGCCTTCCTGGAAGACGAGGCGCTTGCTGCCCTCGGCGTAGGCGGCCATGACCACCTCGGTGATGGTGCGGGTGAGCTGGTTCAGGGGCTTCCTGAGGACGTGGGCGGAGGTGTCCTTGAGCCACTCGGGCTCTTCCACGGGGGCGAAGAAGTAGCTGAGGTCTAGCTCCTCCAGGTGGTCCCTCTGGTAGAGGAGGTCCGAGCGGCCGCGAAGCTCCTGCAAGGAGCGGGCCCCCAGGGCGGCCACGAGTTCCCTCAAGGCCTCCCCCATGGCCCCGAAGAAACGGGTGAGCTGCTCCACCGCCCGGTCCAGGTCCTGGGGGACGAAGCGCTTAAGCCCGTGGGCCATGGCCTCCTCCACCGTCTCTATCTGGGTGGTGATGCCCACGTGGCAGGTGTCCAGCTGGCAGCCCCGGCAGATGGTGCAGCCGATGGCCACCATGGCCATGGTGGCCATGCCCACCCGGTCGGCCCCCAGGAGGACCATGCGCAGCACGTCGTAGGCGGTCTTGAGGCCCCCGTCCGCCCAGATCTCCACCTTGTCCCTAAGCCCCGCCCGCACCAGGGCGCGGTGGACCCGGCGCACGCCGAGCTCCACGGGAAGCCCCGCGTACTTCAGGGCGTGGAGCCTGGCCGCCCCCGTCCCCCCCTCAAACCCGGAGAGGGTGATGACGTCCGCCCCCGCCTTGGCGATGCCCACGGCGATGGTGCCGATGCCGGGGATCACCGGCACCTTCACCGAGACGAGGGCCTTGGGGTTCACCGTTTTCAGCTCCTCAATGAGCTGGGCCAGGTCCTCAATGGAGTAGAGGTCGTGGTTGTTGGAGGGGCTGATGAGGTCCACCCCGGGGACGGCGTTCCGGGCGGCCGCCACCTTGGGGGAGACCTTCTTGCCGGGGAGGTGCCCCCCTTCCCCGGGCTTCGCCCCCTGGCCGATCTTGATCTCGATGACGCTCGCCGAGTTCAGCATGTAGGCGTGGACCCCGAAGCGGCCCGAGGCCACCTGCTGACCCCGCCAGGGGGTGTACTTGCCCAGCATGTCGGGGATCTCCCCGCCCTCCCCGTTGATGCAGAGCATGTTGAGGCGCTTGGCGGCTTCGGCGTAGGCGCGGAAGGAGGCCTCCCCCTGGGAGCCGAAGCTCATGGCGCTGATGACGAAGGGCAGGGAGTGGGCCCCCACGGAGAGGTCCACCTCCTCCGGGGCCACGTCGCTCCTTTCGGGGAAGCGCACCTCCAATAGCTGCCTGGCCGCCACGGGGTTTTCCCGCTCTAAGGCGCGCACTTTCTCCTGGAAGTGGGCGTAGGGGGCCTTCCCCGAGGCCACCTCCTGGGCCGCCTTGTAGATCCTGGGGTTGAAGCGGAAGTCCTTGGCGGGCATGACCTTTTCCGCCCGGAGGAACCCCTCCCGCTCCAAGAGGGTCCGCTCCAGCTCCAAAAAGCCGTACCCCGCCTTCTCCGAGCCCAGGAAGTTGCGGGTGCCGAAGTACTCGGCGAGCTCGGGCTTGAGGCCGATGGCGCTGAAGATCCGGCCGTAGCCCCTTAGCTCGTGGATCCCCATGGTGGAGATGACCTTCTCCAGCCCCTTCTTCAGGGCCTCGAGGACCCCGGCGAGCCCCTTCCTCCCCTCCAGGGCCCGGGCCTTCTCCTCCATGAGCCAGGGGGCCACGGCCTCGGCGCCGAGGCCCAGGAGGAAGGCCACGTCGTGGAGGTTCCGCACGCCCCCGGAGTGGACGAGGAGCGAGGTGCGCCGCCTCAAGGCCACCCCCTCGGCGTCCTGCTTCATGAGGGCCCGGTTCACCGCGGCCACGGCGAGGCCCACGTCAATCCACACGCCTCCCTGGAAGGCCTCCCGGTCGGAGAGGATGAGGACCTCGGCCCCTTCCTCCACGGCCTTCACCGCTTCCTCCTCCAGGCGCTTGAGCCCGGCCAAAAGCCCCTCCTCCACGGTGAACTGGGGGATAAGGGTCTTGGTCTTAAAGCGGGCCCGCACCTCCTCTAGGGTCAGGGTGCCGAAGGCCTCCGCCAGGGCCTGGTCCTCCTCCAGGACGATGGGGAGGAGGAGTTCCTCCACCCTTCCCCCGCCCCGGCCGTCGGGCAGGGGGCGGCGGCCCAGGAGGGTGCGGGTGGAGAAGTGCTCCACCTCCCGCTCCCGGTCAATGGCGGGGTTGGTCACCACCGCCACCGTCTCCTTGAAGAACTCGGAGAGGTTGGGCTTTTCCGGGTTGAGGGCGGCGAGGGGCCCGTCGTAGCCCAGGGAGCCGATGGGCTCGTTCCCCGTCTTGGCCAGGGCCTCGAGGTAGGCCTGGTCCCAGCGGTCCCAGCCGAAGGCCCGCTCCAGGCCCAAGGGGGGCGGGGCGGGCTTCTCCTCCACCTCCACCCCGCTTCCCCCCGCCAAAGGAGGCGGGGCCTGGCGGAGGGGGCCCGTCAGGTGGACCCGGTACCCCTCCACGGGCGTGCGGGCGGCGATCCTCTCCAGAACCTGCCGCTGGTGGCGGTCAAAGGGGAGCACCTTGGCCCCTTCGGGGGTGAGGCGGAGGTAGACCTTCTCCCCTGGGGCTAAAGGCTTGGGCTCGGAGACGAACTCCTCGGCGCTGAAGACCCCGCGCTCGGAGGAGAAGACGAGCTCGTAGGGGGTTTCAAACTGCCAGAGGGGCCTCAAGCCCATGGCGTCGGTGGCGAAGACGGCCTCGTCCCCGTGGCGGCTCACGATGGCCGCGGGGCCCTGGGCCAGGGGCCCGAAGCGCTGGCGCAGGGCCATGTAAAGGTCCTGAAGGTCCTCGGGCAGGGCCTTGATCTCCCCCAAGACGGGGGGGAAGACCAGGTCCATGGCCTCGGGGAGGGTGAGGCCGTAGCGGTAGATGAGCCCCTCCAGCATGCGGTTCAGGTCCTGGGAGTCCGAGCCCCCGGTCCGGGGGATGCCCAGGAAGTCCATCTCCCGCCTCAGGCGCTCAATGGTGTTGATCTCGCCGTTGTGGCCGATGAGGCCGAAGGGCTGGACCTGCTCAAAGTTGGAGAGGGTGTTGGTGGAGTAGCGGTTGTGGCCCAAGGCGATGCGGCTTTTGAACTCGGGGCGGGAGAGCTCGGGGTAGTAGCGCTTGAGAAGCTCCGCCGCCCCCCGCACCTTGTAGACCACGCTGTGGGTGGACAGGGAGACCACGTGCACGGGGAAGCTGGCCTCGAGCCTCAGGCCCAGCTCCCACAGGGGGGCGTCCCCGTCCGGGGAGAGCCCCGCCACCTGGAGGAAGAGGGGCTCCGTGCGCCGCCCCACGGGGCCGAGGACCTCGCTCACCACCTCTCCCCGTCGGAAGAGGACGGGGCGGACGCCGAGCCGCTGCCCTTCCCGCCGCAGGAGGTCCTCAAACTCCTGGAGCCTGCCCGCCTCCTTCTTGGGCACGAAGAAGTGGCCCACGAAGAAGCGGGGGTTATGGGCCAGGCCCGGGTCCAGGCCCGCCTGTTCCAGGAAGAGCGCCCATAGCTCCCGGGGGATGTCGGTTTGGATTCCCGTGCCGTCCCCCTCGCCCCGGATGGCCCCCGCGCGGTGGGCCATGCGGTAGAGGCTCTCCAGGGTCCTCCGCACCACGCGGTGGGAGGGCTTGCCGCTCTTTTCCGCCATGGCGATGATGCCGCAGGCGTCCCGACCTAGGGGGATGTCCGGGTAGGCGTCCTTCCAGCTCATCTTCGGGCTCCTTTTGCTTGGGGGTGGGTGGGGGTAAAAGAATGCACGTTGTTCCTGGGATTATACAGGCCGCGCCCGGCCCGGTCAAGCCACCTCGGGCTTGCCTAGTAAATTGCCTTGTACCCCGGAGGGGGCGGGAGAAGGGAGAGAAGAACCCTAAGGCCGTAGGCGATGAGCTCCAAAAGCGCCCGCGCCATGGCCGTCCAAGGCTTCCGCTCCCAAAGGTACCCCCCACCCAGCCGCGTCTTCATCCCCCCAAACACCCCCTCCACCACCCCGCGAAACCGGTACACCTCGGGGTCCCACCCCTCCCGCGCCCGCACCCGCGCCTCCTCCCTGGCCTCGCCCCCGCCCCGAAGCCGGATCACCGGCCGCACCCCCGCCTCCCCCAAAACCCCCCACACCTCCTTCCCGTCAAACCCCGCGTCCGCCAAAAGCCACCCCCGGGAAGGAGGAAACCGCTTTAGCACCTCCCCCCCAAGCCGGGGGTCCGGGGCGTAGCCCTCCCCCACCACTCCACCCCAGGGCCACAAGAGCCGCCTCTCCCTATCCCACCGCATCAGGGCCAGAAGCCGCGCGTGCCCCCGCACCCGCCGCACCTCCTTCCCCCGACGAAAGCGGAGAAGCCGGTCCTTGCTCCGGTAGGCCAGCCCCGTGGTGTCCATGAGGTAGAGGGGGGGAAAGCGCCGCCAGGTGTGCCGGCGCCTCGTCCGAAGCCGCTTCGCCTTCCGGCGAGGACTCCGGGGCGAGATGGGCCTCCAGTTCCCGGGAAAGCCTCTCCAGGAGGGCCTCAAGGAGTTTGGGGTCCAGGTGCTTGAGGGCGTAGCGGGCCAGGGACTGGTGGGAAGGGAAGGGGCCTTCCATCAGGTCCTGGAGTGAGGCCTCCGTCTCGCGGTAGGTGAGGTGGAAGAAGGCGCGGAAGAGAAGGAGGGCCAGGTAAAGGGCGTGGCTGTAGCGCCAGGGGCGGCCCCGCTTGCCTTTGGGGGTGGGAGGGGCCACCTCCCGGGCCAGGCGCAGGCAGTGTTCCAGGACCTCCTTGGGGCTTGCCTCCCTGCGAAGGAAGCCTCGCTTGCCCATCAGGAGAGAGATATACACCCGTCCTCCTGACCTTTGCAAGGCAAGCCCAGCCACCTCGGGAAAACCCAGACTTGACCTATATGCGGCTCCTGGAGTAAAGAGGGGGCATGACCCTGCGCGAAGCCCTGTCCCAGATCCCCGACCCCCGGGCCCGCAACCGGCAGTACCCCCTGTGGAGCCTCCTGGCCCTCATCCTGGTGGCTTTTCTTTCCCGCGTGGACTCCCTGAGGGGCGTGGAACGCTTCGCCCGCACCAACCCCCACCTCTTGCCCCACCTGGGCCTGCGCAAGGCCCCAGGCCACACCGCCATCACCCTTCTCCTTCACCGCCTGGATCCTGAAAAGCTCCAAGCGGCCCTCCTCCAGGTCTTCCCCGAAGCCGACCTTGGGGAAGTCCTGGTGGTAGACGGGAAGCACCTGCGGGGAAGCGGCAAGGGGAAAAGCGCCCAGGTCAAGCTGGTGGAGGTCCTGGCCCTGCACCTCCATACCACCCTGGCCCAGGCCCGGGCGGAGGGGAGGGAGGACCAAGCCCTTTTGGAGCTCCTGGACCGCCTGGGGGCGGAGGGGCTCAAGGGGAAGGTGGTGGTGGGGGACGCGGGGTACCTGTACCCGGAGTTAGCGGGGAAGGTGGTGCAAAAAGGGGGGCGTACCTCTTTGTCCTGAAGGCTAACCAGGGGGAACTTTTGGAGTGGGCCTTGGAGGTGTTCAAGGGCATGGAGGAGAGGCGGCTTCCTGGCGAGACCGAGGCGGTGTGGAATCTGGTGCGGGATGGGGAGGTGTGGACCTACCGGGTTTGGGCTTCCCCCTACCTGCCGGAAGAGGTGCGGGCCTTTCCCGGGTGCCGGCAGGTGGTGCGGATGGAGCGGGAGGTGAGGCACAAGGGGACGGGGGAGGTGCGGCGGACGGTGAGCTACGCCCTCACCAGCTTGGGGCCGGAGGTGGCGGAGGCGAGGCGGCTTGGGGAGCTTCTCCTTTACCGGTGGGAGGTAGAGAACCGGTCCTTTTGGGTACGGGACGTTCTCCTCCACGAGGATGCCTGCCAGGTGCGGGGGGTGGGGGCACAGGTCTTGGCGGCCCTCCGGGCCTTTCTGGTCTCCATGCTTCACCGCCAAGGGGTCAGGGAGAAGAAGGCGGCCTTGGAGGCCTTCTCCTTCAACCCCCTCTCCGCCCTGCGCTTCCTGGGGCTCTATGCGGTATAGCGGTCAAGTCTGGGGAAAACCTTCCCAAAGCGGGGCCTTCGCCTTGACAACTTCAAGGGGAGGGGCTAGACTCTTCTTTGGCGTTTGGGCCGCTAGCTCAACTGGTAGAGCAACCGACTCTTAATCGGTGGGTTACAGGTTCGAGTCCTGTGCGGCCCACCAACGCGCCCCCCGGGAAACCGGGGGTTTTCCTTATCGGGGGTATCATGGGCGGCATGGTGCGGGTGCCCGAAAGCCCCGAGGCCCTCTTGGAGCTGGACCTGCCCGAAGGGGAGCCCTGGGGGTACGCCTTCGCCCAGGCCCTTCTCCGGGCCCCCTGGGCCTTCCGGGCCTTAAAGCCCACGCCGGGCCTTCTGGACCTCATCCGCTGGGATCTGGAGAGGCTTCACCGGGAGCTGGAGGCCAGGCGCCGGACCTGGCCCTTGGGCGCCTTGGGGCTGAGGTCCCCCCACCCCGCGGAGGAAGCCCTTCTCCAGGCGCTTCTTCGCCGGGACCCCGAGGGCGTGGTGGAGGCCTTACGGGCCCACGGGCCCTGGCCCTTCGCCCTCTACCGGGCCTTCCGATTTGACGGGGAGGTCCACCCCCTGCGCACCCTGCGCCTGCCCCGGAGGGACGAGCTCGTGGGCTACGAGGCCCAGCGGGAAGCCCTCGAGGCCAACGCCCGGCGCTTCCTCTCCGGCAAGCCCGCCCTCCACACCCTCCTCTACGGGGCCCGGGGCACGGGAAAGAGCACCGCCGCCAAGAGCCTCCTCCACCTGGAAGGGGCCCGCATGGTGGAGGTGGAAAAGGGGGCCTTGCCCCGCCTGGGAGCGCTTTTGGAGCAGCTCGCCTCCTTGCCCCACCGCTACCTCCTCTTTTTGGACGACCTCTCCTTGGACCCCGAGGACGAGGCCTTCCACCACCTCAAGGCCCTCCTGGAGGGGAGCCTCGAGGGCCCTCCCGAGAATGTCCTCCTCCTCGCCACCTCCAACCGCCGCCACCTGGTGCGCCGCCTCGGGGAAAACCCCTTGCCCGGGGAGGCCCCCGAGGCCTGGGACGTCCTCCAGGACACCCTGGCCCTTTCCGAGCGCTTCGGCCTCGTCCTCACCTTCCCGCCCCTGGACAAGGCCCTCTACCTGAAGGCCGTGGCCCACCACCTGGGGCGGTCCCTGACCCCCGAGGAGGAGGGGAGGGCCCTGCGCTTCGCCCTGGAGCGGGGCTTCTCCGGCCGGGTGGCCCGCCAGTTCGCCCAGACCCTGCTCTAGGCCCTTTCCTGGTAGGCCAGCGCCGCCTCCACGAAGCCCACGAAGGGCGGGGAAGGGCGCATGGGGCGGCTCTTGAACTCGGGGTGGCTCTGGAGGCCGAGGAAGAAGGGGTGGTCCTTGAGCTCAATGGCCTCCACGAGCCCCGCCCCCCGGCCCCGCATCCCCGGGGTGGTGGCGGAGACCACGAGGCCCGCCCGCTCCAGCCCGTCCACGTAGAGGGGGTTCACCTCGTAGCGGTGGCGGTGGCGCTCCAGCACCTCCTCCTTGCCGTAAAGGCGGTGGAGGAGGGTGCCGGGCTTGATGCGCATGGGCCAGTCCCCAAGGCGCATGGTCCCCCCAAGGCCTTCCACCTCCAGTTGCTCGGGCATGAGGTCAATCACCGGGTGGGGGGTGTAGGGGTCAAACTCGGTGGAGTTCGCCCCCTTGAGGCCCGCCACGTTGCGGGCAAACTCGATCACGGCGATCTGGAGGCCGAGGCAGATCCCGAGGTAAGGGATTTTCCGCTCCCTGGCGTACTGGGCCGCCCGCACCTTGCCCTCAATGCCCCGTACGCCAAACCCTCCCGGGACCAGGATGCCGGAGACGTCCCGGAAGGCCTCGTCCAGGTCCGCCGCCTCGAGGCTTTCCGCGTCCACCCACTTCACCTCCACCCGGGCCCGGTTCTTGATTCCCGCGTGGCGCAAGGCCTCCAGGAGGGAGAGGTAGGCGTCCGGCATCTTCACGTACTTCCCGGCGATGGCGATCCTGACGGTGCGCTCGGGGTGTTTGAGGACCCGGACCGCCTCCTGCCAGAAGGAGAGGTTGGGGATCACCGCCTCGAGGCCCAAGGCCCGCTCCACCGCGCGGCCCAGGCCCTGCTCCTCCAGGAGCAGGGGGACCTCGTAGAGGTGCTCCACGGTGGGGCTACTGAAGACGTGGCCCGGGCGGACGTTGGTGAAGAGGGCGACCTTCCTCCGCACCTCCTCGGGCACGGGCCGGGCGGAGCGGAGGACCAGGATGTCGGGCTGGATCCCCACGCCCCGTAGGGTGGCCACGGAGTGCTGGGTGGGCTTGGTCTTGAACTCCTCGCTGGTCTCCAGGTAGGGGACCAGGGTGAGGTGCAGGTAGAGGGTATTTTCTTCCCCCTCGTCAAAGCGGAACTGGCGGATGGCCTCGAGGAAGGGGAGGCTCTCAATGTCCCCCACTGTCCCCCCCACCTCCACCACCACGATCTCCGCCTTCTGCTCCTCGGCCACCTTGCGGATCCGCTCCTTGATCTCGTCGGTGATGTGGGGGATGACCTGGACCGTCTGGGAGAGGTACTCTCCCCGGCGCTCCTTCTGGATCACCGAGAGGTAGACCTGCCCCGTGGTGAGGTTGTTCCCCCTGGAGAGGTCCATGTCCAAGAAGCGCTCGTAGTGGCCGATGTCCAGGTCGGTTTCGGCCCCGTCTGCGGTGACGAAGACCTCCCCGTGTTCGTAGGGGCGCATCGTCCCCGCGTCCACGTTGACGTAGGGGTCTATCTTGATGGCCGTCACCCGGTACCCCCGGGCCCGGAGGAGGGCCCCGAGGGAGGAGGTGAGGATCCCCTTGCCTAGGCTGGAAACCACGCCGCCCGTGATAAAGACGTACTTTCTGGGCTTGGGACCCGCGTCGGCGCTCCCGTTCACGGGTCTTCAGCCTACCACATCTGGCGCGGGGCCAGGGGGATGTGGTAAAGTCTTCTTTGGCGTTCTTGCGGGGTCCCCCGATCCCCCGTCAAGAACAAAGGAGGGCCCTGGTGAAGACGTACGTGCCGAAACAAGTGGAACCCCGCTGGGTTCTCATTGACGCGGAGGGCAAGACCTTGGGGCGGCTTGCCACGAAGATCGCCACCCTCCTTCGGGGCAAGCACCGCCCCGACTGGACCCCCAACGTGGCCATGGGGGACTTCGTGGTGGTGGTCAACGCCGACAAGATCCGCGTCACCGGGAAGAAGCTGAAGCAGAAAATCTACACCCGCTATAGCGGCTACCCCGGGGGGCTTAAGAAAATCCCCTTGGAGAAGATGCTGGCCACCCACCCCGAGCGGGTGCTGGAGCACGCCGTGAAGGGGATGCTGCCCAAGGGGCCTTTGGGCCGCAGGCTCTTCAAGCGGCTCAAGGTCTACGCCGGGCCCACCCATCCCCACCAGGCCCAGAAGCCGGAGAAGCTGGAGGTTTAGCGATGGAGCAGTATTACGGCACCGGAAGGCGCAAGGAGGCGGTGGCCAGGGTCTTTCTCAGGCCCGGTAACGGCAAGGTCACCGTGAACGGCCAGGACTTCAACGAGTACTTCCAGGGCCTGGTGCGCGCGGTGGCCGCCCTGGAGCCCTTGCGGGCGGTGGACGCCCTGGGCCGCTTTGACGCCTACATCACCGTGCGGGGCGGGGGGAAGAGCGGCCAGATTGACGCCATCAAGCTGGGCATCGCCCGCGCCCTCGTCCAGTACAACCCCGACTACCGGGCGAAGCTCAAGCCCCTGGGCTTCCTCACCCGGGACGCCCGCGTGGTGGAGCGGAAGAAGTACGGCAAGCACAAGGCCCGCCGCGCGCCCCAGTACTCCAAGCGTTAAGCCCTGGCGCAGGAAGCACCCCGGGAACTTCCCGGGGCGCTTTTCCCTTGGACCTAGCCCTGCTTTTTGGCGAACTCCTCCCTGAGCTCCCTCCTCAGGATCTTCCCCACGCTGGACTTGGGGAGGCTTTCGCGGAACTGGATGATGCGGGGGACCTTGTAGGCGGCAAGGTTCTGCCGGCAGAAGGCCTCGATGTCCTTTTCTGTGACCTTGCCGCGGTACTCCTCCTTGAGGACGAGGAAGGCGGCCACGGTTTCTCCCCGGTAGGGGTCGGGGACGCCCACCACGGCGGCTTCCTGGACGGCCTCGTGCTGGTAGAGGACTTCTTCTACTTCGCGGGGGTAGATGTTGTAGCCGCCGGCGATGATCATGTCTTTTTTGCGGTCTACGATGTAGAAGTAGCCGTCCTCGTCCATTTTGGCCATGTCGCCGGTGTAGAGCCAGCCGTCTTTGAGGGTCTTCTCTGTTTCTTCGGGGCGGTTCCAGTAGCCTTTCATGACGTTGGGGCCCTTGACGATGAGCTCGCCCACCTCGCCCATGGGGACCTCCTTCCCTTCCTCGTCCACCACCTTGGCCTCCACGCTGGGCAGGGGCATGCCGATGGAGCCCTTCTTGATGAGGCCGAGGACGGGGTTGGAGTGGGTCACGGGGCTCGCTTCGGAGAGGCCGTACCCCTCAATGAGCCTCGCCCCGGTGAGCTCTTCAAAGCGCTTGGCCACCTCCACGGGCAGGGGGGCCGCTCCGGAGAGGCAGATGCGGATGCTCTTGACGTTCCGTTTTTCTATGCCGGGGAAGTTGTTGAAGGCCACGTAGAGGGTGGGGACGCCGGGGAAGTGGGTGACCTGGTGTTTTTCAATGGCCTCCACGATGGCCTTGATCTCGGGCCTCGGGAGGAGGACGATCTTGTAGCCCGAGAAGAGGCCGTAGTTCATGGCCACGGTCATCCCGTAGACGTGGAAAAAAGGCAGGGCCCCGAGCATGACCCCTTTGCCCACGAGGTCCTTGGAGGTGGGGTCCCAGGCGTCAATCTGGAGGACGTTGGCCACGAGGTTTTTGTGGGTGAGCATCGCCCCCTTGGAGAGGCCCGTGGTGCCCCCGGTGTACTGGAGGAGGGCGAGGTCCTCGGGGCCGGGGACGTGGGGCTCGGCGGGGGGCGCTTGAGGAGTTCGGCGAAGGCGTGGAAGCCCTCCCGCTTGGGGAAGCCCAGGGGAAGGCCGTCCCGCTTGGCCTTCAGGGGGTAGAGGAGGTTCTTGGGGAAGGGGAGGAAGTCCTTGATCCCCGTGACCACCACCCGCTTCACCGGGACCTCCTTTTCCACCTCCAAAAAGCGGGGGAGGAGGTGGTCCAGGATCACCAGGGTTTCCGCCCCGGCGTCTTTGAGTTGGTGCCGTAGCTCCCTCGGGGTGTAGAGGGGGTTCACGTTCACCCCCACGCCCCCGGCGAGGAGGGTGCCGTAGAAGGCGACGACGAACTGGGGGGAGTTGGGGAGCATGATGGCCACCCGGTCCCCGGGCCGCACCCCCAGGTCCTTAAGCCCCTGGGCGAAGCGGCGGGCGAGGCCCCATAGCTCCTGGTAGCTGAGGGTCTTCCCCAGAAACTCCAGGGCGACGTTTTGGGGGAAGCGGCGGGCGCTTTCCTCCAGGAACCGCCAAAGGGGAATGGCGGGGACCTCGATCTCCGGCGGAACACCGGGGTCGTAGTGGGCCAGCCACGGCTTCTCGCGTACCCGGTCCATCTCTTGCCTCCTTTGCCTTTAGGCTACCAGAGGCTTTGTACCGGGTTCAAGACCTCCCGGGTGTACCATGGGGGTATGCGCTTTCGCGACCGCAGGCACGCCGGGGCGCTCCTCGCCGAGGCCTTGGCCCCCTTGGGCCTCGAGGCGCCCGTGGTCCTGGGCCTGCCCCGGGGCGGGGTGGTGGTGGCCGACGAGGTGGCGAGGCGTCTGGGCGGGGAGCTGGACGTGGTCCTGGTGCGCAAGGTGGGCGCCCCGGGAAACCCGGAGTTCGCCCTGGGGGCCGTGGGGGAGGGAGGGGAGCTTGTCCTCATGCCCTACGCCCTGCGGTACGCCGACCAAAGCTACCTGGAGCGGGAGGCGGCCCGGCAGCGGGACGTCCTCCGCAAGCGCGCGGAGCGTTACCGGAGGGTGCGGCCCAAGGTGGCCCTCAAGGGCCGGGACGTGGTGCTGGTGGACGACGGGATGGCCACAGGGGCGAGCATGGAGGCGGCCCTCTCCGTGGTCCTTCAGGAGGAACCGAGGCGGGTGGTGGTGGCCGTGCCCGTGGCGAGCCCGGAGGCGGTGGAACGGCTTAAGGCCTGGGCGGAGGTAGTGGCCCTTTCCGTCCCCCAGGACTTCGCCGCCGTGGGGGCGTACTACCTAGACTTCGGCGAGGTGACCGACGAGGACGTGGAGGCCATCCTGCTAAAATGGGCGGGATGAAGCCCGTGGTGAAGCAGGCCGCAAGCGTGGAGGCCCGCCCCGTGGAGCGGGGGGAGAAGGCCTTCATCCAGGTGCTCATCGGTCCGGAGGACGGGGCCCCCCACTTCATCCTCCGCAAGTTCACCCTCCTGCCCGGCGGGCGCATTCCCAAGCACCGCCACCCCACCCTGGAGCACGAGCAGTACGTCCTCTCCGGGCGGATGAAGGTGACCTTGGGGGACGAGGTGCGGGAGGTGGCGGCGGGGCAGGCCGTCTTCATCCCCGCCGGCACCCCCCACGCCTACGTGAACGAGGGGGAGGAGCCGGTGGAGTTCCTCTGCATCATCCCCAAGACGAGCGGCTACGCCACGGAGTGGCTGGAGGGGTAGGGGACACGCCACGGCCTCACGCCCGCACCTCCTGCCGCTGGAAGGCCACGTAGGCCCCGGTGAAGAGAAGGAGGGTGAGGGCGAGGAGCCCCGTGATCTGGGGCCAGACCAGAAGGACGCTCTGGGAGAGGGGAAGGGGCGTGCCCAAGACGGCGCCCTCCAGCTGCGTGATGAGGATGGGGCCCAAGGAGCGGACCGCCGGGTTGAGGAGGGCGGTGAGGGCTTCGGCGTAAAGGGTGTTGGGGGAGAGGCGGGAGATCCAGAGGGCGAGCTGGGCCTGCCTGAGCTGGCTTTCCGGGTCAAAGGGGTCGGCCCGGAGGAGGAGGGCCGTGGCCGCAAGGTCGGTGAGGATGGGGTAGAAGACGGCGAAGAAGAGCCAGACCCCTAAGGCGGCCAGGGCGGCGGTGGCGGGCTGGCGGAAGAGGACGGAGAAGAGGAGGCCCAAGGCGAGCCAGACCCCGGCGTAGCCCAAGGTGGCGAGGAGGAAGAAGAAGGCCCGCCCCACCTCCTCGCTTCCCGGCGGCACCCCGAGCCTGAGGAGGCCCAGGCCCACCACCATGAGGAAGAGGGCGAAGAGGAGGAGGGCCAGGGTGCCGAGGCCTGCAAGGAACTTGCCGAAGAGGAGGGCGTCCCGGTAGATGGGTTGGGAGAGAACCCGGGAGAGCGTCCCCCGGGCGTACTCCCCGTTCACCGCGTCAAAGGCCAAGGCGATGGCGGCCAGGGGGATGAAGAAGGAGAGGAAGCCCACGAAGGAGGGCAGGGGGTCCTGGGCCGTGGTGAGGAGCTTGAGGTAGAGGAAGGGGTCCTCTCCCACCGTCTGGCGCAGGGCCTGGCTTCCTGTGTAGAGGGCCCCCAGGGCGGAGAGGAGGATGAGGACCTCCAGGATCCGCATCCTGAGGCCGGTGAGGTGGTCGGCCATCTCCTTGAAGAAGACGGCCCATAGCCCGGTCCAAGGCGAGCCTTCACGCCGCATGGGCCACCTCCTTGAAGTAGTGGGCGTAGATCTCGTCCAAGCTGGGCTGGCGCAGGCTTAGGGCGTAGAGGGGGCCCCGTTCCACCGCCAGCCGGGCGAGCTCGGGGCGGAGGTCCCGGGTGGCGAGGACCCGGTAGCGGCCCCCATCGGCTTCCACCCGGCTCACGCCCTCCACGGCCTCGAGGGCCCCCTCCAGGCCGGGGGCGCCCTCCAGGAGGATCTCGTACTGCCCCCCAGGACCCGGTGGGCGAGCTCGGCCACCGTGCCCTCGAGGGCGAGCCGTCCCTTGTGGAAGAGGCCCACCCGGTCGCAGACCTCCTGCACCTGGTGGAGGAGGTGGCTGGAGAGGAGGACGGTGATCCCCTCCGCCTTGAGGCCCTTGATGAGCTCCAAAAACTCCCGGGCGGCCTCGGGGTCCAGGCCCAGGGTGGGCTCGTCCAGGATGGCCACCTTCGGCTTTTTGAGGAGGACCTCGGCGAGGCCCAGGCGCTGGCGCATCCCCCGGCTGAAGGCCGCCACCTTGCGGTCTTTCACCTCCCAAAGCCCCATGCGCTTCAGGACCTCCTCAATGCGCTCCTCAGCTTCCCGGTCGGGAAGGCCCAAGAGGCGGGTGGTGTAGCGGAGGTTTTCCCAGGCGGAAAGCTCCCCGTAAAAGCCCACCTGGTCAGGGAGGTAGCCCACCCGGGCCTTGACCTTGAGGGGCTCCCGCATGGGGTCAAACCCCAGGACCCGGGCCTCCCCCGAGGTGGGCTCGGTGAGCCCGAGGAGCATGAGGATGGTGGTGGTCTTCCCCGAGCCGTTGGGGCCCAGAAGGCCGTAAACCTCCCCTCTTTTACCTCCAGGTTCAGGTCCTCCACAGCCACCACCCGGCCGTACCGCTTGGTGAGGCCATGGGTCTGGATGACCGTCATCCTACCTCCGGCCGAAGCGGTTCACGGCGAAGCCCAGGACGAGGACGGCCACCGCCACGAGGGCCACACCCACGAGGCCCCAGAGGGTGGAGGTGACCACGGTGGCCCGGTAGTCCAGGCTCTCGCTCACCCCCTCGTCCCCCGAGACCCTGAGGGTCACCATGTAGTCCCCCGCCACCGCCTTGGGGGAGGGCTTGATGCGGGCGGTGACCTCCGCCTCCTGCCCCGGTTCCAGGACCTCCAGCTTTTCCGGCTCAAACTTTACTTCCCAGCCCGAGGGCTCAAAGGCGCTGAAGGAGAGATTCTTGGCGGGGGCGCTCCCCTCGTTCTTCACCACGAGCTTCACGGCGTTTTCCCGCCCGGCGGTGACCGAGCCGGAAAGCCGGCCCTCCTTGGTGCTGAGGCGCACCTCGGGGCGGCCGGTGACCTCCAGGGTCAAGGCCAGATCCGCCCGGGCGTCCCCCGCCACCGCCCGGAGGGTCACGCCGTAGGCCCCGGCGGGCGTGTCCTTGGGCAGGGAGACCTCCACGTCCAGGTCCCGGCTCTCCCCGGCCTTGACGGGGAGGCTCGTCACCTGCTGGCTGGAGAAAGCGGGGGTGAAGGTCACCTGGAAGCCCTGGGGCGCCTGGTACTCCAGGGAGACCAGGAGATCCTGGTCGGACTCGTTCCTCAGGGTCACCCGGTAGCGGAAGGAGCTCGTGGGGGGGCCTTTGAGGACGGGGAGCTCCGCCTCGAGGGAAAGCCGTTTGGGGAGCCCCTGCCCCACCATGAGGGTGATGGGCAGGCTCGCCGTCTGGCCGAGGCCCTCGGCGCGGACGAGGAAGCGGTAGGTGCCCTCCTTGACCTCCTTGGGCGGCTGGAGGCGGAGGGTGAGGCTTGCTTCCTGGTCGGGGTTCAGGTAGACGGCCCGCACCAGGCGGCCGCCCCCGGTGAGCACCGCCTGCCACCCCGCCGGGACCTCGGGCACGGAGAGGCGCACCACCCCGGGAGGGAGGCCGTAGCTTTTCAGGGTGAGGGTGAGGCTCACGCTCTCCCCGGGCTGGACCCCGATCTCGGGGTAGGCGGTGCCCAGGGCCAGACCCCGGTACTGCTGCGCCAGCGCTAGGCTCCAAAGCACCGCGAGAAGGGCCAGAAGGTTCCGCATCATAGGCGCCTCCACTCCTCAAGCTAGGGAAGGCGCATGAAGGAAACATGAAAGGCCCCGGGGGGCTCCCGGGACCAGAGGAGGGCGGCCTCAGCCCACCCGGGCTTCCAGGTACTCCCGCTCGCCCAGGACGATCTGGCGGGCGAGCTCGGGGTCCTTGGGGAACTCCTTGCCCCGGTTGATCATGTAGGTCTCGTAGCGCCGGATCTCAAAGACCTCGGCGAGCTTCTTCAGGGCCTTCGCCATGTCAAAGGCCTTGCAGGAGAAGATGTCCACGGAAAGGAAGCGCTTCTTGGGGAAGGTGTGGATGGCGATGTGGCTTTCGGCGATGATGACCACGCCGGTCACCCCGTCCTCGCCCCCGGGCCCGTAGCTGTAGACGAAGGGTGGAAGGACCTTGGTCATCTCCATCTCCTCAGGAAGCTCGTTGAGAACCCGGCGGATGAGCTCCGCGTCCCGCAGGCGATCGGGGTTCGCCTCGTAGCCGTCCACCATCAGGTGAGGACCGAAGCCGAAGAGTTCCACCAAGACCACCTCCTTTCCGTGCCCCCCGGGGTATCCCCCCTACGGCACGCCCCCCATTATGCCCCCCCCTCCCCCCCCTGTCAAGACCCCGTCGGAGAGCGGGAAAGCCCGCGTGGGACGTGGGGGGCTTTGCGGGGGGTTTGCCCGGGGGCGCCTGGGGAAGGGGCGGTAGACGTTTCTTCGCATGGGATCGGCGCTTTATACCCCCCTCCTGTAACAGGGGGCGGGTGTGCCGGAGGATACCGAGGGGGATGAGGAAAAAGTGATATGATGGCCTCCGGCTGGAGGGAAGCATGTACAGGGGAAGCGAAGGGCAGTGGGCGTTCTACTTGCACCGCATCTCGGGGATCGGGATCCTGGTCTTCCTCGTCCTTCACGTCCTCAACATCGCTAGCGCCATGTGGGGGCCCGAGGTGTCCAACGCCTTCATGAAGTTCTACCACCAACCCGTGTTCCAGCTCGGTCTCCTCGTCCTGATCGCCGGGGTGCTTTACCACGGGTTTAACGGCCTTAGAATCATCCTCATGGACTTCACCACCTGGGGGGTGCGCTACCAGAGGCAGCTCTGGTACGGGGTCTGGGTCCTTTTCGTGGTCTTCTACCTGCCCTTTTTGGTGAAGATTGGCGGGGGCATCCTGGGGGGGAGCCATGGCGATTAAGTCCAAGCGCTACCAGGAGGCGAGGCTCGAGGCCAGCACCAACCTGGAGCTCTACTGGTGGGTCTTCATGCGCGTCTCCGGGGTGGTGCTCGTCTTCTTGCTCATCGGCCACATGTGGATGAACGCCGTTCTCGTGGACCTCAACTCCATTGACTACGACTACGTGGCCAAGAGACTTTCCCAGACCACCTGGAAGGTCTACGACTGGCTGATCCTGGCCCTGGCGCTCCTCCACGGGGGGAACGGGCTGCGCTACGTGCTGGACGACTGGGTTCGGGACCCGGCCAAGCGCTTTTGGACCAAGGTGGTGATCTACTCCTTGCTGGCCTTCCTCTTCTTCCTGGGAAGCCTTTCCCTGTTCAACTACGACTACGGGGTGAACTAGTATGGCGCACAGGCACGAGGTCATCGTGGTGGGTGCGGGCGGGGCGGGCCTCACGGCCGCCCTCTACGCGGCCAAGGAAGGCGCGGACGTGGCGGTGGTCTCCAAGCTCTACCCCACGCGGAGCCACACCGGGGCGGCCCAGGGGGGCATAGGGGCCGCCCTCGGCAACGTGGAGGAGGACCACTGGGAATGGCACATGTTTGACACGGTCAAGGGGGGGGACTACCTCACGGACCAGGACGCCGCCGAGGTCTTCGCCAAGGAAGTGATTGAGGCGGTGATTGAGCTGGAGCACATGGGCCTCCCCTTTGACCGGCTCCCGAACGGCAAGATCGCCCAGCGCCGCTTCGGGGGGCACACCAAGGAGTGGGGCAAGGCCCCGGTGCACCGGGCGGCCCACGCCGCCGACCGCACCGGGCACATGATCCTCCAGACCCTCTACCAGCAGTGCGTCAAGCACAACATCACCTTCTACAACGAGTTCCACGTGACCGACGTCATCATTGAGGACGGGGTGGCCAAGGGCCTGGTGGCCCTGGAGCTCGCCACCGGGGAGCTCCACCTCTTTGAGGCCAAGGCCATCGTCATCGCCTCCGGGGGGTTCGGGCGGATCTACAAGGTGACCTCTAACGCCTACACCCTCACCGGGGACCTGCAGGCCATCCTCTACCGCAAGGGGCTTCCTTTGGAGGACATGGAGTTCTACCAGTTCCACCCCACGGGCCTTTACCCCCTGGGCATCCTCCTCACCGAGGGGGCCCGGGGCGAGGGGGGGATCCTCCGGAACGCCCTCGGGGAGCGGTTCATGGAGCGCTACGCCCCCACCATCAAGGACCTCGCCCCAAGGGACCTCGTCTCCCGGGCCATGTACCTGGAGGTGCGGGAGGGCCGCGGGGTGGGCCCCAAGAAGGACCACGTTCTCTTGGACCTCACCCACCTGCCCCCGAGGTCATTGAGAAGAAGCTCCCGGACATCACCGAGTTCAGCCGCATCTACCTGGGGGTGGACCCCCTGAAGGAGCCCGTGCCGGTGATGCCCACGGCCCACTACGCCATGGGGGGGATCCCCACCACCCTCTGGGGCCAGGTGATCAAGGACGAGAAGAACACCGTGGTCCCCGGGCTTTACGCCGCCGGGGAGGCCGCCTGCGTGAGCCTCCACGGGGCGAACCGCCTGGGGACGAACTCCTTGGGGGACCTCGTGGTCTTCGGACGCCGGGCCGGGATCCACGCCGCCCGCTTCGCCCGGGACGCCGACTACCACGAGCTCACCGAGGAGCACCTGGGGGAGAGCCGGGAGCGCATTGAGCGCATCAAGAACTCCACGGGCAAGGAGAAGGTGGCGGCCTTGAGGGCCGAGCTCCAGCAGTCCATGATGGACAACGCCTCCGTCTTCCGCACCGGGGAGCTTTTGCAAAAGCAGGTGGAGATCCTCAAGGAGCTCATGGACCGTTACAAGCGGATCTCCATTGACGACAAGGGGGACGCCTACAACACCGAGCTCGTGGAGGCTTTGGAGCTCGGTTACCTCCTCGAGGTCTCCGAGGCTCTGGTCCACTCCGCCCTAAACCGCACGGAGTCCCGCGGGGCCCACGCCCGGGAGGACTACCCCGAGCGGGACGACGAGAACTGGCTTAAGCACACCCTGGCCTACAAGGTGGAGGACGGCAAGGTGGCTTTCCGCTACAAGCCCGTGGTCCTGGGCCGTTTTGAGCCCAAGGCCCGCACCTACTAGGAGGCTCCATGCAGGTCACGCTCAAGATCCTCCGCTTTGACCCCGCCAAGGACAAGAAGCCCCGCTGGGAGACCTACCAGGTGGAGGCCGAGCCTACCGACCGGGTTCTGGACCTCCTCCACAAGGTCAAGTGGTACCAGGACGGCTCCCTGGCCTTCCGAAGGAGCTGCGGCCACGGCATCTGCGGCTCCGACGCCATGCTCATCAACGGCAAGAACCGCCTGGCCTGCAAAACCCTGGTGAAGGACCTGGGGAGCGTCATCACCGTGGAGCCCATCCGGGGCCTCCCGGTGGAGAAGGACCTCATCGTGGACATGGAGCCCTTCTTCGCCGCCTACCGGGCGGTGAAGCCCTACCTCATCAACGACGAGCCCCCGCCCCAACGGGAAAGGCTCCAGTCCCCTGAGGAGCGGGCCCGGTTTGACCAGGGAACCAAGTGCATCCTCTGCGCCAGCTGCACCACGAGCTGCCCCGTCTTCTGGGTGAACGGCACCTACATCGGCCCCGCCGCCATCGTCCAGGCCCACCGCTTCATCTTTGACTCCCGCGACCGGGGCAAAAGGGAGCGCTTCAAGGCCCTGGGCTCGGGGAGCGGGGTATGGCGGTGCCGCACCGCCTACAACTGCACCGAGGCCTGCCCTCGGGAGATCCCCGTGACCCAGCTCATCGAGGAGGTCAAGCGGGCCATCCTCTTTGACAGCTTCTAAAGGCGATAAAGGGCGCGCCCCGGGGTTCCCCGGGGCGCGTTTTGGTCCTGGGATCTAGGCTACGCCTTCCTTTAAGAGGCGGATAAAGGCCTTGAGGACGGCGGGGTTGTCGGGCCATGCCCGGCCCGTGACCAGGTTGCCGTCCACCACAGGGGCGTCGTCCACAAAGGTGCCGCCCGCGATTTCTACGTCGGGTTTGAGCACGCCGTAGGCCGCCAGGCGGCGCCCCTTCACCACCCCGGCGGCGGTGAGAACCAAAGGGCCGTGGCAGAGGGTACCCACGGGTTTGTTGGCTTGGAAGAAGTGACGGACGATTTCCAGGGCTTTGGGCTCCGTGCGGATCCACTCCGGAGCGCGTCCGCCCGGGATGTAGAGGCCTTGGTAGGCCTCGGGGTCTACCTCTGCAAAGCTGAGGTCTGCTTGCAGGCGGTAGCCCAGCTTTTCTGTGTAGGTTTCCATAAAGGGTTCAAAGTCATGGACCACCGTTTGAATGACCTTCTTCCGGGGCGCGGCCACGTGGACGGTGAACCCCTCTTCTTGAAGCCTTTGGAGGGGGTAGAAGGTTTCTAAGGCTTCTGCGGCGTCTCCAGCGAGGATCAGGATCTTCATGCCTACCTCCTTCCGGCTCTTCAGAGCCTGCTTTTATCTTAGCTTTTCCCGGGCCCACCTATTGGGGTCGCGATTACCTTGCCTCAGGGCGTGAGCCGGTGCCGGTCCCGGGGGAAGGCCCGGGCGTAGCGCACGTTGGGGAGGCCCAAAAGCTTCTGGGTGAGGCGCTCGGCCCCGATGGCGAACCCCCCGTGGGGAGGCATGCCGTACTTGAAGACCTCCAAGTACCCCTGGAAGGCCTCGGGGTCCATGCCCTTGGCCTTTAGGCTTTCCAAGAGCTCCTCGTAGCGGTGGATGCGCTGCCCCCCCGAGGTGATCTCCAGTCCGCGGAAGAGCAGGTCAAAGCTCCTCGTGGTGCCGTCCTCCTCGGGGTAGGTGTAGAAGGGGCGGACGGAACGGGGGTAGCGGGTGACGAAGAGCCAGTCCGAGCCCCAGCGTTCCTTGGCGTACTCTCCGAGGAGGCGTTCCGCCTCCTCGGAGAGGTCCTGGCCCACGGGGTAGCCGAGCTCCTCTTTGAGGATCCTTTTGGCCTCGGCGTGGGTGAGGCGGGGGATGTCCTGGGGGAAGGAGGGCCACGTGGCCCCCAGGAGGCGGATCTCGTTCCCGGCCGTGTTCAGGGCCTCCTCCAGCATCTCGGCGAGGAGGGCTTCCTCCAGCCGCATCAGGTCCTCCTCGTCCGCGATGAAGCCCATCTCCACGTCCAGGGAGAGGTACTCGTTCAGGTGGCGGCTCGTGTGGTGCTCCTCCATGCGCCACACCGGGGCCACCTCGTAGACCCGTTCAAAGACCCCCACCATGATTTGCTTGTAAAGTTGGGGGGACTGGGCGAGGTAGGCCCTTTTTTCAAAGTAGTCCACCCCGAAAAGCCCGCTTCCCCCTTCGGCCCCCGCCCGGACCACCTTGGGGGTGAAGATCTCGGTGAAGTCCTGCCGGTCTAAATAACGGCGGAAGCCCCGCACTAGGGCGGCCTGGACCTTGAGGGGGGCGCGGGCCTTCTCCCCCCTTAGGGTGACGTAGCGGTACTCCAGGAGGGTGTCGGGGTTCGCCCGCCACTCTTCTTTGGGGATTTCCACCGGGGTGGGCTCGAGGGCTGGGGAGAGGACCTCTATCTCCCGGGCCTGGACCTCGAGGCCCCCCGGGGCCTTGGCGTTTGCCACCACCACCCCCCGCACCCGCAGGCTGGACTCCGGAAGGGGTAGCCTCTGCCCCCCAGTCACCACCTGGACCACGCCGCTTCGGTCCCGGAGGAGGAGGAACTGCACCTTGCCTAAATCCCTCCGCCAGTGGAGAAAGCCTAAAAGCTCTACTTCCTCGCCCACGTGCCGCTTTAGGTCCTTCACCAGTACGCGCATCCTTCCCTCCTAAGCGTTAGCCCCCCGGCCATGGGGGACCGGGGGGGCCAGGTGCACCGCCCCCCAGCTAGCCGTTGTTGAGAAGACGCGGGCACATGTTGGGCCTAAGTTTAGGGGTTTTCTCCCGGAGGGTCAAGCCGCTCAAAGGCGAGGACCAAATGGGGGAGCTCCTCGGGGCTTGCCACGGCGAAGAAGTTCTCCTCCACCTCCCACCGGGCGGCCCACTGCCCCGCCACCCCGGCGAGGGCGAGGGGCCTCGCCTCCTCCTTGAGGAAGCGCTTGCGCCTCAGGCGGAGGTCGCCCTTTTCCGCGTAGAAGACCTGGTAGACCACCCCGCCCCGCCGCTTCTCCCCGTAGACGCCCCCCTCTATGGGGCTCACCTCGTAGCCCAGGGCCTTAAGGGCCTCCATCCAGCACCTCCAGGTTCTCCGGGCCTTCCAGGACGATCTCGTAGTAGCCGGCGTAGAGGACGATCCGCCCCCTGGCTCGCACCTTCTTGCCCAGGTAACTCTGGGGGAAAGGCTGGGCGAAGAGGCCGTAGCTTCTCGGGAAAACCACCAGCCGGAGGTCGCTTTCCCCCGGGCCGAACTTGAGGAAGGCCACCGTGCCCCGGTCCTCCACCGCCTGGATCACCCCCTCCACCGTGGCCACGCGGCCGAAGTACCGGGGGGCCTCCTGCCAGGGGATTACCCCCTCCACCGGGGGGAGGGCGAAGGGGTTTTCCGGAAGGGCCTTTTCCCAGTCCCCCTCCATCACGGAAAGGAGCCTTCTAAAGGCCTCGGGGGCCTCCCGGGCGGTGAAGCGCACGGCAAGCTCCCGGTTGGCCTGGATGGAGTTGGCGCTCAGGTTGAGGCTTCCCAGAAGGGCCTCTTCGCCGTCCCGCACCAGGACCTTGGCGTGGACGTAGGGGTCGGGGAGGAAGCGCACCAGGGCTCCCGCCTCCTTGAGCCTCAGGGCCCCCGCGAGGAAGTAGGTGTCCCCGGGTTCCTTAGGGCTCCCCAGAAGGCGCACCCGCACCCCCCGGCCCAGGGCCTCCTTCAGGGCGGCCTCCACCTCGGGGTCAGCCATGGCCTGGTGCTCCAGGAAAAGCTCCCTTTGGGCCCCCCGGATGAGGGCGAGGAGGGTTTCCCGGGCGTTCCCCTCCTTCACCCCGCCCAGGACGCGGCTTGGTGCCCAGACGAGCAGGGCTTGGGAGAGGTCCAGCTTTTCCCCCTCCCAGTCGGCCTCAAAGACCTTGGCGATCTCGGCCACCTGCGCGGGGTCGTCCAGGATGAGGGCGTACTCGCGGTTGGCGGCGAAGGAGCTTCCCGTGAGGTTCATGGTGCCCACCCAGGCCCGCTTGCGGTCCACTACCACGCTCTTCTCGTGCACGAAGACGAAGCGGAAGGGGGTGGTAAGCCGGACCTCCACCCCCTGGTCCTTGAGGGCTTGGTAGACCGAGAGGTCCACCCGCCCCCCGAGGGCTCCCGCTCCAGGAGGACCCGCACCCGCACCCCTCGCCTCGCCGCCTCCCCCAGGGCCTCCACCACGTCCATGCGGCTTGGGGTCCAGAGGTACATCTTGACCAGGATCTCCTCCCGGGCGGAGGCGATGAGGTCCAGGAGGGGCTTGACCCCGTCCTCGGGCTCCACCACGAGGCGGGGCGCCGCCAGGGCCAGGGAGAGGAGCCAGAGCAGAACGAGGAAACGCCTCATGGCCAGCCAAAGCATACCCGGGCGTTCCGGTCGGTGAGGGCCTCCGCCTCGGCGAAGGGAAGGCCCCGCGCTTCCGCGAGTTTCTCCAGGGTAAAGCGCACGTAGTGGGGGCGGTTCCGCTTGCCCCGGAAGGGCTCCGGGGGAAGGAAGGGGGTGTCGGTCTCCACCAGAAGCCTGTCCTCGGGGAGCCGGGCCGCGGCCTCGCGCAGGGCGGCGTTTTTCCTGTAGGTGAGGGGCCCGGCGAAGCTGAAGTAGGCCCCCACCTCCAGGCCCGCCGCCTCCAGGGCGGGGTGGCCGGAGAAGGCGTGGAGCACCGCCCGCTTGGGCCTATGGAGAAGGAGCCAGGCGGCGAGGTCCTCCTCGGCCTTGCCGTCCTTGCTCCGCACGTGGAGGACCAAGGGAAGTCCGAGTTCCTCCGCCAGGGCCGCCTGGAAGTCCAGGGCCTTGAGCTGGGCGGCCTTTGTCTCCGGGGTCCAGTGGTAGTCCAGGCCCGTCTCCCCGATGGCCCGCACCCGCTCGCTTCGGGCGTAGTGGCGGAGGGCCTCCTCCACCTCGGGGGAGAGGAGGTGGGCGCTCGTGGGGTGGAGGCCCACTGCGGCGTAGACGTTTCCCTGGGCCAGGCTTAGGGTCTTCTCCCAGCGGCCCGGGTCCACCCCCAGGGTGAGCACGGCCCGAAGCTCGGGGAGGTGGGCTGTGGCCTCGGCGAGCTCCTCCGGTTCCAGGAAGTCCAGGTGGGCGTGGGTGTCGGTCACGGGACCACTTTATACCCTTCCGGGTTCCTCCGTCCGACTGGCCCGGGGAAGCTTCCTAGGGACCTTTTGCCGGGGCCCCCACGCTGGCTTGCGCCAGCGTGGGGTGGGATTACGGCCTCCCGCGCTTTTCCTCCGGCCCCTTCAGGTCCACGCCGGGGTAGCTCCGGGGGAGGAGGCCCCGCTCCCAGGCGCCCTGGAGGAGGGCCTCGCGGAAGTCCGGGTGGGCGATGGCGATGAGGGCCTTGGCCCTTTCCCTTAGGGAGCGGCCGAAGAGCTCGGCGATGCCCCACTCGGTCACCACGTAGTGCACGTCGGCCCGGGTGGTGACCACCCCCGCCCCCGGGCGTAGGTAGGGGACGATGCGGCTATGGCCCTTGGCGGTGGAGGGCAGGGCGATGATGGGCCTGCCTCCCTCGCTCCGCGCCGCCCCCCGGATGAAGTCCAGCTGGCCCCCGAAGCCAGAGTAGATGCGGGTGCCGATGGAGTCCGCCACCACCTGGCCCGTGAGGTCCACCTCAATGGCCGAGTTGATGGCCACCATCTTGCGGTTTTGGGCGATGACGAAGGGGTCGTTCACGTAGTCGGCGGGGTGGAGTTCAAAGAGGGGGTTGTCGTGGACGAAGCGGTAGAGCCTTTCCGAGCCCAGGACGAAGGTGCCGATGATCTTGCCGGGGTGCAGGGTCTTTTTGGCCCCGGTGATGAGGCCCTTTTCCCAAGCCTCGAGGACCCCGTCTGAGATCATCTCCGTGTGGATGCCAAGGCCCCGCCGGCCTTCTAGGCTTGCCAAGACCGCGTCGGGGATGGCCCCGATGCCCATCTGCAGGGTGGCCCCGTCCTCGATGAGGCCCGCCACGTGCTCCCCGATCCTCCGCTCCACCTCGCCAAACCCCTCTCGCTTGAGCTCGGGCAGGGGCCAGTCCAGCTCCACGATGGCGGTGAAGCGGGAAACGTGGACGAAAGTGTCCCCCAGGGTCCTCGGCATCCTGGGGTTCACCATGGCGATGACGATGGGGGCGGCCTCCATCGCCGCCTTGGTGGCGATGACCTCCACCCCCAAGGAGCAAAAACCGTGCTCGTCGGGCGGGGAGACCTGGACGATGGCGGCGTCCAAGGGGAGGATGCCCCGCTTGAAGAGCCAGGGCACCTGGTGGAGCATGACGGGCACGTAGTCGGCCCGGCCCTGGTTCACCGCCTCCCGGTCGGCGGGGCCCACGAAGAGGGAGCGCCTTCGGAAGTGCCCCTCCATCTCCAAAGAGGCGAAGGGGTCTTCCCCCATCTGCAGGAGGTGGACGAGCTCCACGTTTTCCAGCTCGTCCTTGCGGGCGGCGAGGGCCTTGAGGAGGGGCGTGGGGGTGGCGGCGTTGCCGGAGACGAAGACCCGCATCCCCGAGCGGATCAGGCCCACGGCGTCCTCGGGGGAGGTGAGCTTCTTGCGGTAGCTCATTCTAGGTGGCCTCCTTTCTCGCCGAAAAGAAGGTAGGCCCCCTGGCGGAGCCCGGGGACCTTTAGGGGGTCGTCTTCCACCTGGAGCAAAAAGGGCAAGAGGGTAGCGGTGAGGGCGTGGCTTGCGGTGCGGGGTACCAGGGCGGGAACGTTGGGGAGGCAGAAGTGGGTGACGCCCATCTCCTGGTAGACCCCAGGGCGGCTGGTTTCCGAGACGCCCCCCTGGTCTATGGAGAAGTCCAGGAGGACGCTTCCGGGGCGCATGCGGGCGAGGAGGCCGCGGGTGAGGAGAAGGGGGGTGCGCTCCCCAGGGACGGCCACCGCCCCCACCAGGACGTCGGCGAAGGCCACGTACCGCTCCAGGCGGTCCTGGGTGACGAGGGCGGTGATGGCCCCCGGGGCCTCCCGGGCGGCCTCCTCCAGCGGGGGAAGGGCCCGGTCCAGGAGGTGGACCGAGGCCCCCGCGCCCAGAAAGGCCCGCGCCGCCGCCCGGCCCAGGACCCCCGCCCCCAGGACGACCACGTCGGCCGGGGGGATGCCCACCAGGCCGGAGAGGAGGATGCCCGGGCCCTGGGGGGCCTCGAGGAGCCGCTCGGCGAGCTGGGGGGCCATGCGCCCGGCGATCTCGCTCATGGCCCTTAGGACGGGGCGGCGGCCCTCCTCGCCCACCAGCTCGTAGCCGATGGCGGTGAGGCCCTTTTGGGCCATGGCCTCCACGAGGGGGCTTTCCGCCACCGCCAGGTGGAGGAAGGCCATGAGGACGGCGTTTTTGCGCATGAGCCCCACCTCCTCGAGGGTGGGGCGGGCCACCTTGAGCACCACCTGGGGGCGGCCGAAGGCCTCCTCCCGGCCCACGAGCCTGGCCCCCGCCTCCTCGTAGGCCTCGTCGGGAAAGCCCGCCCCTTCCCCCGCGCCCCGCTCCACGTAGACCCGGTGCCCCGAGGCGACGAGCTCCCGCACCCCCTGGGGCGTGAGGGGCACCCGCCTTTCCGGGATCTCCCCGCCCGACCGTTCTTTGGGCACGCCGAACTCCATGCCCCAAGCCTACGCCGAAAGCCCCGGGGCGGATGTCCTTGGGGAAGAGGCCCCCACGTGGCGGCCGCCGGGGCGCTTGGGCGTTTCGCCCCCTGCGTTCTTACGGCCCAAGCGCCCCCAGGGGCCTCCCCGTTTAGACCCGGATGGTGACCCGGGCGCCCGTCTCAAAGAGGTGGATGGAGTCTATGAAGCGCACCACCCGTGTGGCGTGGCCCATGACGATGGAGTGGGTCCTGGCCCCGCCCCCGAAGAAGCGCACGCCCTCCAGGATGTCCCCGTCGGTGATCCCGGTGGCGGCGAAGACGATCTCCTTGCCCGGGGCCAGGTCCTCGGTCTTGTAGATGCGGTGCTCGTCCCCGCCCATGGCTTTTAACCGTTCCCGCTCCTCCTCGCTTTGGGGGACGAAGCGGGCCTGGATCTCCCCGCCCAGGCATTTTAGGGCGGCGGCGGCTAAGACCCCTTCTGGGGCTCCGCCGATGCCCATCACCGCGTGGACCCCGGTGCCGCGGATGGCGGCGGCCAGGGCGGCGATCACGTCCCCGTCGGAGATGAGCTTGACCCGGGCCCCCGCTTCCCGGATCTCCCGGATGAGCCTTTCGTGCCGGGGGCGGTCCAGGACCACCACCACCAGGTCCTCCACGGAGCGCTGGAGGGCGAGGGCCAGGGCCTTGAGGTTGGCGGAGACGGGCCAGGTGAGGTCCACGAGGCCGGCGGCGGGCGGGGGACGATGAGCTTTTCCATGTACATGTCGGGGGCGTGGAAGAGCCCGCCCTTTTCGCTCAGGGCGATCACGGTCACGGCGTTGGGCAGGCCCTTGGCGGCGGTGGTGGTGCCCTCCACGGGGTCCACGGCGATGTCCACCTCCAGCCCCCCCTGGCCCAGGACCTCCCCGATGTAGAGCATGGGGGCCTCGTCCATCTCCCCCTCGCCGATGACCACGGTGCCCCTTATGGGGAGTTCGTTCAGCACCCGGCGCATGGCCTGGGTGCCCGCCTCGTCCACCGCCTCCTTGTCCCCCTTGCCCGCGAAGCGGCTCGCGGCCAGGGCCGCTTGCTCCGTGACCCGGACGACCTCGAGGACCAGCCGGCGTTCAATTTCCATGGCTTCCATCATAAGGGCTTCGCGGCCGGTGCCGCTCCCAGAGGGTCTTCGCCAGGTCCTCGGGGGTGAGGCCGAGCTCCGCCAGGGTGAGGAGGAGGTGGAAGAGGAGGTCCGCCGCCTCGTGGCGAAGCTCCTCGGGGTTTTGGTTCTTGGCGGCGAGGATCACCTCCCCCGCTTCCTCCCCGATCTTCTTTAGGATCCGGTCCAGGCCCGCTTGGTGCATCCGGGCCACGTAGCTTCCCTCGGGGAGGGTCCTTAGGCGCTCCTTGATGGTGGCGTAGACCTGGCCCACCACGAAGCCGAGGTCCTTCTCCCCTTCAAGGAGGGCCCGGTGGAAGCAGGTCCTCTCCCCCGTGTGGCAGGCGGGGCCTTGGGGGACCACCCGGTAGACCACGGCGTCCCCGTCACAGTCCAGAAGGACCTCCACCACCTCCTGGACGTTCCCGGAGGTTTCCCCCTTGCGCCAAAGGGCCTGGCGGCTTCGGCTATAGAAGGTGCTCCGCCTCGTCCTTAGGGTTTCCTCCAGGGCCTCCCGGTTGGCGTAGGCCAGGGTGAGGACCTCCCCGGTGCGGGCGTCCTGGACCACCACGGGGACGAGGCCCTTTTCGTCAAAACGGACGGCGGAAAGGTCCATGCCCCTAGTCTAGCCGGACGTGCACGCCTTTTTCCGCCAGGTAGCGCTTGAGTAGGGGGATGGGGATCTCCCCGAAGTGGAAGACGCTGGCCGCCAAGGCGGCCTCGGCCCCCGCCTGGAAGGCCTCGAGGAAATGCTCCATCCGCCCGGCCCCCCCGCTTGCGATCACCGGAACCCCCACCGCCTCGGCCACCATCCGGGTGAGCCTGAGGTCGTACCCCTCCTTGGTCCCGTCCCGGTCCATGCTGGTGAGGAGGATCTCCCCGGCCCCAAGCTCCACCCCCTTCACCGCCCACTCCACGGCGTGGAGGCCCGTGGGCACGCGCCCCCCCGCCACGTAGACCTCGGGGAAGTCCCCCCGCCACCGGGCGTCTATGGCCAGGACCACCGCCTGGGCGCCGAAGTGGTCGGAAAGCTCCCGGATGAGCTCGGGCCGCCTCACCGCGGCGGAGTTCACGCTCACCTTGTCGGCCCCCGAAAGGAGGAGCTTCCTCGCGTCCTCCAAGGAGCGCACCCCCCCGCCCACGGTGAGGGGGATGAAGACCCTCTCCGCCACCCTCGCCACCACGTCCAGGAGGATGGCCCGTTCCTCGTGGGTGGCGGAGATGTCCAGGAAGACGAGCTCGTCGGCCCCCGCCTCGTCGTAGGCCCGGGCCGCCTCCACGGGGTCACCGGCGTCCCTTAGGTTCACGAAGTTCACGCCCTTGACCACGCGGCCCGCGTGGACGTCCAAGCAAGGGACGATGCGCTTGGCGAGGCTCATAGGGGGGGCTGGAAGAGGAACGCCGCCTGGGGCAGGAGGAGGGGAGCGATCTTTTCCCCTTTGGCGATCCGGAAGCGGCGGTGGAAGCGGTCCTCCCTGGGTTCCCGGTGGACCTCGAGGCCCTCCCGGGTGAGGAGCCAGACCTCGGGAAGGCCTGCCCGCGCGTAGAGGGGAAGCTTCTTCTCCCGGTCCCAGGCCTCGGTGGAGAGGCTAACCTCCACCAGGAGGAGCACGTCCTCCGGGCCGGGATGGGCCTGGGTGTAGAAGTCCTCCCGGGGCTTGAGGAGGAGGAGGTCGGGGAGGAGGAGGCTTTCCTCGGAGAGGCGCAAGGGGCTTTGCACCCGGAGTTGGGCAAGCCCCGCCACCCTGGGGCCCAGGACGAAGAGGAGCCAGTCCAGAAGCCCCGCGTGCTCGCTGGAAGGGGGGGCCATCTCGTAGACCTCGCCGTCTAGGAGTTCCAGGCGGAGTTCGGGGTGGAGCGCCCCCAAGGCCTCCACCTCCTCCACCCGGAACCGGTGCCGCACCATGGAGCCCATTATACTTTTCCAAAAGCCTTTCCGGTGCTACCATCTAAAGGATGGAACGGGTGAACGTGGTGGGCGGTGGCCTCGCGGGGAGCGAGGCCGCCTGGACCCTCTTGCGCCTGGGCGTTCCCGTGCGCCTTTTTGAGATGCGCCCCAAGCGCATGACCCCGGCCCACGCCACGGACCGCTTCGCCGAGATCGTCTGCTCCAACTCCCTGGGCGGGGAAGGGGAGACGAACGCCAAGGGGCTTCTGCAGGCGGAGATGCGCCAGGCGGGAGGCCTCGTCATGGAAGCGGCGGAAAGGGCCCGGGTTCCCGCCGGGGGGCCTTGGCCGTGGACCGGGAGGAGTTCAGCGGCTACATCACGGAAAGGCTTTCCCGGCACCCCCTAATAGAGGTGGTGCGGGAGGAGGTGGGGGAGATCCCGGAGGGGATCACCATCTTGGCCACGGGGCCTTTGACCTCCGAGGCCTTGGCCGAGGCCTTGAAAAGGCGTTTCGGCGACCACTTCCTCGCCTACTACGACGCCGCAAGCCCCATCGTCCTCTACGAGAGCATTGACCTCACGAAGTGCTTCCGCGCCGGGCGCTACGGTCAGAGCGCCGACTACCTCAACTGCCCCATGACCGAGAAGGAGTACCGGCGCTTCTACGAGGCCCTCGTGCAGGCAGAAAAGCACGTGCCCCATGACTGGGAAAACCTTCAGTTCTTTGAAGCCTGCGTCCCTGTGGAGGAGCTCGCCCGGAGGGGCTACCAGACCCTCCTCTTCGGCCCCATGAAGCCCGTGGGCCTCGTGGACCCCCGCACGGGGAAGGAGCCTTATGCCGTGGTGCAACTTCGCCAGGAGGACAAGGCGGGGCGGATGTGGAGCCTGGTGGGCTTCCAGACGGGGCTCAAGTGGCCGGAGCAAAAGCGCCTCATTCAGATGATCCCCGGTCTGGAAAACGCCGAGATCGTCCGCTACGGAGTGATGCACCGGAACACCTACCTAAACGCCCCGAGGCTCCTTGGCGAGACCCTGGAGTTTAGGGAGGCGGAAGGGCTTTTCGCCGCCGGGGTCTTGGCCGGGGTGGAGGGGTATTTGGAAAGCGCCGCCACGGGCTTTTTGGCCGGGCTCAACGCCGCCCGGCGGGCCTTGGGCCTTCCCCCTGTGGCGCCCCCCGAGGAGAGCATGCTGGGGGGGCTTGTGCGCTACCTGGCCACGGCCAACCCCGAGGGCTTCCAGCCCATGTACGCCAACTGGGGCCTGGTGCCTGCGGTGGAGGGGCGGATGGGCAAGAAGGAGAAGCGGCAGGCCATGTACCGGAGGGGCCTCGAGGCCTTCTCCGCCTGGCTTTCCGGCCTGAACCCGTCCCTTCCCCGCCCCTAGGCGGCCCTCGTCTGAGATGCCCCTCCACGTTCTCCTCTTCGCCGTGCCCGAGAAGGACGAGGAGGCGGTGGCCGCCCTCCTGGCGGAGGCGGGGCCCTGGGCCGGGGTGCGGTCCTCTAGTCCGCCGCCACTCCGATCCGGGCGGCGATCTCGGGGATCCGGGCGAGAAAGCCCCCGGTGGGGCTCCCCGTGAGGGCCACCTCCTCGGGGGTGCCCTCGGCCACGATCTCCCCGCCCCGGTCCCCGCCCTCGGGGCCGAGGTCAATCACCCAGTCCGCGGTCTTCACCACGTCCAGGTTGTGCTCAATGACCACCACGGTGTTGCCCGCGTCCACCAGACGGTGGAGTACGGAGAGGAGCTTCGCCACATCGTCAAAGTGCAGGCCCGTGGTGGGCTCGTCCAGGATGTAGAGGGTGCGGCCCGTGGCCTTGCGGCCGAGCTCCGTGGCGAGCTTGATCCGCTGGGCCTCGCCCCCGGAGAGGGTGGGGGAGGGCTGGCCCAGCTTCATGTATCCGAGGCCCACATCCACCATGAGCTGGAGTTTCCGGGCGATGGAGGGAACGTTCTGGAAGAAGTCCAGGGCCTCCTCCACGGTCATGTCCAGGACGTCGGCGATGCTCTTCCCCCTGAGCTTGACCTCCAGGGTCTCCTTGTTGTAACGCTTCCCCTTGCAGACCTCGCAGGGGACATAGAGGTCGGGGAGGAAGAGCATCTCAATCTTCACCGTCCCGTCCCCAGCGCAGGCCTCGCACCGCCCGCCCTTGACGTTGAAGGAGAAGCGGCCTGGACCATACCCCCGCTTCCTGGCCTCCGGGGTCTTGGCGAAGAGGTCGCGGATCTCGTCAAAGACCCCGGTGTAGGTGGCGGGATTGGACCGGGGGGTGCGGCCGATGGGGGACTGGTCAATCTCGATGACCTTGTCCAGGTGTTCCACCCCCTCCAGGGCCTCGTAGGGGCCGGGGGTCGTCTTGGCCCGCATGAGCCTCTGGGCCAGGGCAGCGTAGAGGACGTCGTGGACAAGGGTGCTCTTTCCCGACCCCGAGGGGCCGGTGATGGCCACAAAGCGGCCCAGGGGGATCCTTAGGGTGACGTTCTTCAGGTTGTGCGCCCGCGCGCCCTTGAGGACGAGCCACTTGCCGTTCCCCTTGCGCCTCGCCTCGGGCACGGGGATCCTCTTCTCCCCCCTGAGGTAGGCCCCGGTGAGGCTTTGCGGGCTTTTGAGGATGTCCTCCAGGGTGCCCTGGGCCACCACCTCCCCCCGTGGATCCCCGCCCCCGGACCCATGTCCACGATCCAGTCGGCGGCCCGCATGGTCTCCTCGTCGTGTTCCACCACGATGAGGGTGTTGCCCAGGTCGCGGAGCCTTTTGAGGGTGCGGATGAGGCGCTGGTTGTCCCGGGGGTGGAGGCCGATGGAGGGCTCGTCCAGCACGTAGAGGACCCCGGTGAGGCCCGAGCCTACCTGGGTTGCGAGCCGGATCCTCTGGGCCTCGCCCCCGGAGAGGGTGTTGGCCGCCCGGTCCAGGGTGAGGTAGTCCAGGCCCACGTCCACCAGGAAGCCGAGCCGCTCCACGATCTCCCTGAGGATGGGCTTGGCGATCTTGGCCTGAAAGGGGGAAAGCTTCGCCTCCAGGTCTTGGAAGAAGGCCAAGGCCTCCCGCACCGGTAGGGCCGAGACCTCGGCGATGTTTCTCCCCGCCACCTTGACCGAGAGGACCTCCCGCTTGTACCGGGTGCCCCCGCAGGCGGGGCAGGGCCTTAAGGACATGAAGCCCTCCAAGGCCTCGCGCACCCCCTCGGAGTCGGACTCCTGGTAGCGCTTCTCCAGCCAGGGGATCACCCCCTCGTACCGCACCTCCACCCGGAAGGTTTCCTTGCCGCCCCGGCGGAAGACCACCTCAAAGGGCTCGGGAAGGCCGTAGAGGACGGCGCGCTTCGCCTCCTCCGGCAGGTCCTTGAAGGGGGTCTTGAGGTCAAAGCCCAGGTGCTCGGCCAGGGCCCTAAGGCGGTCCCAGAGGTAGCTCCTCCCCGTGTCCCGCCCCCGGGACCAGGGGAGGATGGCCCCCTCGGCCAGGGAGAGCTCGGGGTTCACCACGAGCTCGGGGTCAAACTCCTGGCGGTAGCCGAGGCCGGAGCAGGCGGGGCAGGCCCCGTAGGGGCTGTTGAAGGAGAAGATGCGGGGCTCCAGCTCCTCCAGGACCGAGCCGTGCTCGGGGCAGGCGAACTTCTCCGAGAAGAGCTCCTCTTCCCCGGTGTCCGGGTAGAGGACCCTAAGAAGCCCTTCCCCCCGAAGCAGGGCGAGCTCCACCGCCTCGGCGATGCGGGGGCGCTCCTCCTCCTTCAGGACCACCCGGTCAATCACCAGGTCAATGTCGTGCTTCTCGTACTTCTCCAGGCTGAGGCCTTGGGCCTCCTCCAGGAGGTAGATGACCCCGTCCACCCGCACCCGGGCGTAGCCTTCCTTCAGGAGCTGCTGAAAGAGCTTCCTGTACTCCCCCTTTCTCCCCCGGACCAGGGGGGCCATGAGGATGGCCCGGGTGCCGGGAGGGCGCCTGAGGAGGCGGTCGGTGATCTCGCTCGCCGACTGCTTCTCAATGGGACGGCCGCACTCGGGGCAGAAGGCCTGCCCCACGCGGGCGAAGAGGAGGCGGAGGTAGTCGTGGATCTCCGTGACGGTGCCCACGGTGGAGCGGGGGTTGTGGCTCGTGGTCTTCTGGTCGATGGAGATGGCCGGGGAAAGCCCCTCAATGCTCTCCACCTCGGGCTTGTCCATCACGCCCAGAAACTGCCGGGCGTAGCTGGAGAGGCTTTCCACGTAGCGCCTCTGCCCCTCGGCGTAGATGGTGTCAAAGGCCAAGGTGCTTTTCCCCGAACCGGAAACCCCGGTGATGACGATGAACTTGCCCCGGGGAAGCTCCAGGCTGATGTTCTTCAGGTTGTGCTCCCGAGCGCCCCGGATGACGATGCGGTCCATCCGTGGAAGTATACCACCCCCTCGGGGGATGGGGGTAGGGCCTAGGGCGGGGATGGGCCTTGCTATCATGGCCCCATGGCCTCCTGGACCGCGGAAGCCCCGGGGGTGGTGGAACGCCTCCTCAAGGAGAACGCGCCCGAGGTGCGAAGCCTCGCCCGCTTCCTCCGCCGCAGGAACCCGGCCCTCGTCCTGGCCGCGGCCCGGGGGCGGGGAGGCCTCGCCGCCCTCTACGCCAAGCACCTCCTCGAGGCCCGCCTCCTCTGGCCCGTCCTTCCCTTGGCCCTCCCCCTCTTCGCCCTCTACGGGGCGAGGCCCAAGGCGCCTTTTCCGAGCCTCCTCCTCGCCTACGACCTCGCCGGGGAGGGGGCGGGCGCGGCGGAACTGGTGCGGGCCTACCGGGGGGAGGGCCTCCTGACCCTGGCCTTCGTGGGTCGGGAGGAGAGCCCCTTGGCCGGGGCGGCCGAGGCGGTCCTCCCCCTCCACCTGGGCGGGGCGGAGGGCGCGGGCTTCCTTGCCGGGCTTGCGGCCACGGCCCAGCTTGCCGCCCACCTCCTGGAGGAGCCCCTCCTGCGGGAGGCCCTTCCTGCCCTGCCGGAGGCCATGGCGCGGGCCCTGGAGGGGGAGGAGGGCCTGGAGGTGGGGGAGGGCCTCTTCGTTCTGGGGCCGGGCTTCGCCTATCCCGTGGCCCTGGAGGCCGCCTTGCGCCTCAAGGAGGCGGGCCTCCGCGCCGAGGGGGTGGCCGCCCTCGAGGAGCTTTTCCCCGCCGGCCTCCCCCTCCTGGTCCTGGTGGGGCGGGACGGGGTCTTGGCCGGCCTCATCCCCGCCCTGGAGGGCCTTAAGGCCAAGGGGGTGCCCCTCTTCGTCCTCTCCCCCGAGCCCGAGGTTCTGGCCCTCGCCGACCTCCCCCTGCCTCTCCCTGTGGCCCTGGCGCCGGAGCTGGACCCTATCCTCCTCGGCCTAGGCTTCCACGCCCGCCTCGCCGCCCGCTAAGCCCACCAAAAGGGCTTCCCCCCGTGGGCAGCTTTTGTGGAGCCTGGAGGCTCAGGCCCGCTTGAAGATGAGGGCCTCGCCCACCCGGCCCCGGAGGACGGGGACGGCGGCGCTTTTGGCCACCTGGGCGCAGAAGGGGACGTCGGCCTCGAGGCCCACCTGCTTGAGGGCGAGGGCGGCGGCGGAAAGGCTTAGGGCCTCCAGGGGGTCGGGGTAGGCCCGCTTCACCGCGAGGGCGACCCGGGCGCCGTCCTCCGGCTCCACCTCCCCCAGGAACCCCAGGTACTCGGCCAGGACCCCGGCGGTGTAGAGGTCGTCCAGGCCCGCCCGCCCTTCCTTTCCGGCGCAGAGGATGGCCACCTCCTCCGTGGCGAGCTCCCTCGCCAGGCGGGCCGCCGCGTGGGCGTTGTACAGGGAGGCCAGGAGGACGTGCTTGGCCGTGCGGGCGGCGGTGTGGGCCGCCTTGGTGCCGTTGGTGGTGCTCATGACCACCACCCGCCCCGCCACCTGGGCCGAGAGGGCCTCCCGGGGGCTGTTGCCCAGGTCAAACCGGGGCGGCTTCAGCCCCCCCGTCTCCCCGGCCAGGACCACGTCCTCGTCCTTGAAGGCGAGGGCGCTCTCTAGGCTAGGCGTCCAGTACAAGGCCTCGGCCCCCGCCTCCAGGAAGGCCGCCGCCGTGGTGGTCGCCCGGATCACGTCCACCACCAGCACCACGTCCGGGTAGGCGAGGTGTTCCCCTGGGATCACGTCCACGCGCAGGCGCACCGCTTCCTCCTAGGCAAGCCCGAAGGCGATCTCCTCAAGAAGCGCCGCTTCCCGCACCTCCACCGTCCCGGGGCCGAGCCTGACCACCCCCTCCGCGGCCAGGGCGTGGAGGACCCGGGAGACGGTTTCCCGGCTGGTCCCCGCCAGGGCGGCGAGCTCGTGGTGGCGGATCCGGAAGAGGGGGCCGAGCCCCTGGCGGAGGAGCTTGAGGAGGGCGTAGGCCACCCGGTTCCGGGCCTCCTCAAAGGAGAGGAGGTCAAGCTCCAAGTCGGCCTCCCGGAGGCGCCGGGCGAGGAGGGCGGCCAGGTTGTGGGCCACCAGGGGGAGGCGCCGGATCAGGGCCAGGTAGTCCTCGCGGAAGAGGGCGAGGAGCTCGGTGTCCTCCACGGCCACGGCGCTGGCGCTCCTCTCCCCCTCGTCCAGGAGGCTCATCTCCCCGAAAAGCTCCCCCGGCCCCAGAAGGGCCAGGGTCCTTTCCTGGCCCCCGAGGTGGGTGCGGAAGAGGCGGACCTTCCCCGAGGCCACCAGGTAGAGGGCCTGCCCCAGGTCCCCCTGGTAAAAGATGGGCTTCCCCTGGGGGTAAAGGCGCCGCTGGAAGTAGCTCAGGGCCAGGTCCACCTCCTCCGGGGCCAGGCCGTGGAACAGGGGGCTTCCCTTCACCGCCAAGAGTCTAACGGAAACTTCATCTTCTGCCTAGAGGATGAGAGGGTGCGCCCGGTCCTCGAGGCCCGAGGCCTCGGCTACAGCTACGGCAACGGCCCCCTTTTCCGCGGCCTCTCCTTCGCCCTAGGCCCGGGGGAGGCTCTCGCCCTTCTCGGACCTTCGGGGAGCGGCAAGACCACCCTCCTCCACCTGGTGGCGGGCCTCCTCCCCTTCCAGGAGGGGGAGGTCTACTGGGAGGGGGAGGCGATCCGGGGGTCCCCGAGGCGCGCCTCGCCCGGAGGCGGCTTTCCTTTCTGGGCCTCGTCTTCCAGCACCACTTCCTCCTCCCCGAGCTCACCGCCCTGGAGAACGTCCTCGTGCCCGGGTACCTGGCGGGGCGGGTGGACCGGGGGCGGGCTTTGGCCCTCCTGGAGGCCCTCGGCCTTAAGGAGAAGGCCCACCTCCTGCCCCAGCGTCTTTCCGGGGGGGAGAGGCAGCGGGTGGCCGTGGCCCGGGCCCTCTACCTGAGGCCCCGGCTCCTCCTCGCCGACGAGCCCACGGCGAGCCTGGACCGCCGCCAGGCCCGGGAGGTGTTGGCCCTCCTCCGGGCCCTGGCCCGGGAGGAGGGGGCGGCCCTTCTCCTCGCCACCCACGACGAGGCCCTGTTGGAAGGGCTTCCCGCCCTCAGGCTGTAGTATGTTGGCGGTATGAGCCCCATCCACGTGCGCGCCCACCCCGGGGACGTGGCGGAGCGCGTCCTTCTCCCCGGGGATCCGGGCCGGGCCGAGTGGATCGCCAAGACCTTTTTGCAAAACCCCAGGCGGTACAACGACCACCGGGGGCTTTGGGGGTACACGGGCCTTTACAAGGGCGTGCCCGTCTCCGTCCAAACCACGGGGATGGGCACCCCCTCGGCGGCCATCGTGGTGGAGGAGCTGGTCCGGCTTGGCGCCCGGGTCCTCGTCCGGGTGGGGACGGCGGGGGCCGCTTCTTCGGACCTCGCCCCGGGGGAGCTCATCGTGGCCCAGGGGGCCGTGCCCCTGGACGGCACCACCCGGCAGTACCTGGAGGGGCGCCCCTACGCCCCGGTGCCCGACCCCGAGGTCTTCCGGGCCCTCTGGCGCCGGGCGGAGGCCTTGGGCTACCCCCACCGGGTGGGGCTCGTCGCCAGCGAGGACGCCTTCTACGCCACCACCCCCGAGGAGGCCCGGGCCTGGGCCCGCTACGGCGTCCTCGCCTTTGAGATGGAGGCCAGCGCCCTCTTCCTCCTCGGAAGGATGCGGGGGGTGCGGACGGGGGCCATCCTGGCCGTCTCCAACCGCATCGGCGACCCGGAGCTCGCTCCCCCTGAGGTGCTTCAAGAGGGCGTTCGGCGTATGGTGGAGGTAGCCCTCGAGGCCGTCCTGGAGGTTTGAACCATGGAGCACGAGCACGAACACGAGTTCGTCCTGGAGATCCCGGAGTTTGAGCACCTGGCTTACGAGGTGGAGGAGGGCATCGCCCTGGTGACCCTGAAGCGGCCCGAGGCCCTAAACGCCCTCTCCCAGAGCCTCCTGGAGGAGCTTGCCGAAATTCCTGAGCTCGTCCAGCAGGACCCTGAGGTCCGGGCGGTCATCTTCACCGGGGAGGGGAAGGCCTTCGCCGCGGGGGCTGACCTGAAGGAGATCGCGGCCATCAAGGACCCCTTCATGGGCCGGGAGTACGCCCTCTTTGGCCAGCGGGTCTTCGCCGAGATCGCCGCCCTCCCCGTCCCCACCATCGCCGCCATCAACGGCTATGCCCTGGGCGGGGGCCTGGAGCTCGCCCTGGCCTGCGACCTCAGGGTGGCGGCCAAGGGGGCCAAGCTGGGCCTTCCCGAGGTGGGCCTCGGCCTCATCCCCGGCTTCGGGGGCACCCAGCGCCTGCCCCGCCTCATCGGCCGGGGGCGGGCCTTGGACCTCATCTTCACCGGGCGGCACGTGGACGCCGAGGAGGCCCTCATGCTGGGCCTGGTGAACCGGGTAGCAGAAGACGCCCTGGAGGAGGCCAAGAAGCTTGCCCAAAAGATCTTGAAGAACGCCCCCATCGCCTTGGCCCTGGCCAAGGAGAGCGTGGTCCGGGGCGAGGGCCTGGACCTGGCCGAGGCCCTGGAAATCGAGGCCGACCTTTTCGGCTACGCCGCCGCCACGGAGGACATGAAGGAGGGGGTGCGGGCCTTCCTGGAGAAGCGTCCCCCGAGCTTCAAGGGCGAGTAGGGCCGAAGCCCTTTCCTCCCGGATGGGGTAAGGTGGGCGGAGGATGCAGGAGCGCGTATTCCATGTAGCGAGCCCCAAGGCCAAGCTTTACTCGGAGGCCGACCAGGCCATCCGAGAGCGCCTCAAGGACTTTCCCAAGGCCCTTAAGGCCTACGAGATGCTTGTCCAGGACCCGGAGGCCCGGGCAGGCTGGAACATGGCCAACTACCTCACCATGCGCAAGCTGGGCTACAACGACCACGGCCGGGTCCACGCCCTCCTCACCGGGGCGGCCAGCGTGGCCATCCTTGCCCTCCTCTCGGAGGCGGGGGTCCGCCTGGACACCGTGGAGTCGGGGGCCGGGGAGCTCGAGGACGCCTACGTGGTCGTGCTCCTCTCCACCATGCTCCACGACCTGGGTAACCAGGTCCACCGCTTTGGGCACGAGGCCTTTGGGGTGGTCCTTGCCCTCCCCATCTTGAACCGCATCCTGGACAGGCTCTACCCCGACCCCGAGCAACGCACCGCCATCCGGGCCCTGATTCTCCACGGCATTTACAGCCACGACCTCTCCCCGGAGCCCTTGACCATTGAGGCCGGGATCACCGCCGTGGCGGACGGGACCGATATCACCAAGGGCCGGGGTAGGAAGGCCTTCCAGCTCGGGAGCATAGACATCCACTCCATCAGCGCCTTGGCGGTGGACGAGGTGCGGATCCTCAAGGGGGAGAAGGTGCCGGTGGAGATCCAGGTGACCATGAACAACTCCGCTGGGATCTTCCAGGTGGAGGAGACCCTCACCAAGAAGGTGCTGAAAAGCCCCTTGAGGCCTTACGTCACCGTGGTGGCCATGACGGACGGGGAAGGGGGCCAGGATCAGCGCATCGTCCACCGGGTCCGCCTCCACGAGACGGAGGACCGCTTCGTCCTGGACTGAAAACCCCACCCCGGTGCGGGCCGGGGTGGGGCCCCAAACCCTAGCCCTCGGGCCAGAGCTCCCGAATCTCCTTGGGCAGGAGGCTCAGGATGTCCTCTAGCTCCCCTTGGGAGATCTCCCGGGAAAGGACCTTGAAGACGGCTCGTACCGCGGCCTCCGGGTCCACGGCGGGGCCGGAAGGGGTCTTGAGCTCCTCGGCCACGTGGGCCAGGAAGGCTTCCTTGTGCCGCTCCTTAAGAGGTTTGCCCGTGGGGTCCCAGCCCTCGTAGTACAGGCCCCGCACCAGCATGGGAAGCTGGGCGGCGAGCTGGGCCACCTCCTCCACGGTGAGCCGGTCCCTAAGGGCGTGGAGCACCGCCCTCAGGGCCAGGTAGGCCTTGTGGCGGTCCTCGGTGCCGAGCTCCTCCATGATCGCCTTGAGCAAGGCATGGGTCTTGTGGAGGGTCCGGTCAAAGACCTCTAGTCCGGTGGCGCTCATAGGCCTCACCTCCCACCTTCAGGGTAAGAGGGTGAGTCCATTGTTGTCAAGTCCATTGCTTATTCTTGATTAAGTTTGCCTACTCTTCCAAGCGGAACCCCACCTCCAGGACCACCTGGTACTCCTTCACTCCACCCTCGCCTACGGTGCCCCGGATCTCCTTCACCTCAAACCAGTCCAGGTGGCGCAGGATTTTTTGCGCCCGTGCCAAGGCGGCCTGGATGGCGGCCTCGAGGCCTTCCTCGCTCGTGCCCACGAGCTCCACCTTCTTGTAGACCTTGCCCATGGGGGCATTTTACCGCTTCGCCGCCACTTCCTTTTGCAGCTCCCGCTTGAGGATCTTCCCCACGCTGGACTTGGGGAGGCTTTCGCGGAACTGGATGATGCGGGGGACCTTGTAGGCGGCAAGGTTCTGCCGGCAGAAGGCCTCGATGTCCTTTTCTGTGACCTTGCCGCGGTACTCCTCCTTGAGGACGAGGAAGGCGGCCACGGTTTCTCCCCGGTAGGGGTCGGGGACGCCCACCACGGCGGCTTCCTGGACGGCCTCGTGCTGGTAGAGGACTTCTTCCACCTCGCGGGGGTAGATGTTGTAGCCGCCGGCGATGATCATGTCTTTTTTGCGGTCCACGATGTAGAAGTAGCCGTCCTCGTCCATTTTGGCCATGTCGCCGGTGTAGAGCCAGCCGTCTTTGAGGGCCTTCTCTGTTTCTTCGGGGCGGTTCCAGTAGCCTTTCATGACGTTGGGGCCCTTGACGACGAGCTCGCCCACCTCGCCTATGGGGACCTCCTTCCCTTCCTCGTCCACCACCTTGGCCTCCACGCCGGGGAAGGGGAGGCCCACGCTCCCCAGCTTGCGGGTCCCGTAGAGGGGGTTGCAGTGGGTCACGGGGCTGGCCTCGGTGAGGCCGTACCCCTCCACCAGCTTGGCCCCGGTGAGGGCCATGAAGCGCTCGGCCACCTCCAAAGGCAGGGGCGCCGAGCCGGAGATGCAGGCCCGCACGCTTTTCAGGTTCCGCTTCTCAATGCCGGGGAAGTTGTTGAAGGCCACGTAGAGGGTGGGCACCCCGGGGAAGAGGGTGACCCGGTGCTTCTCAATGGCCTCCACGATGGCCTTGATCTCGGGCCTGGGGAGGAGGACGAGCTTCGCCCCGCCCAGGAGGGCCAGGTTCATGGCCACGGTCATCCCGTAGACGTGGAAGAAGGGGATGGCCCCGAGGACCACCTCCTCCCCCTCCTTAAAGTCGGGGATCCAGGCCCGCACCTGGAGGGCGTTGGCGGAGAGGTTTTTGTGGGTGAGCATCGCCCCCTTGGCGAGGCCCGTGGTGCCCCCGGTGTACTGGAGGAGGGCGAGGTCGTCCAGGTCCAGGGGCACGGGGCGGGGCGTTCCGGGCCTGAGGAAGGCCCGCCAGGGGATGCCCTCGAGGGCCTTGGGGGCTTCCCCTTTCCGCCTGAGAAGGAGGGGGTAGAGGAGGTTCTTGGGGAAGGGGAGGTAGTCCTGAATCCCCGTGCGCACCACCTTCTCCACGGGCACCTCCCCCTTCACCTCCAGGTAGCGGGGGAGGAGCTGGTCCAGGATCACCAGGAAGCGGGCCCCGGCGTCTTTTAGCTGGTGCCGTAGCTCCCGTGGGGTGTACATGGGGTTGGTGTTCACCCCCACGCCCCCGGCGAGGAGGGTGCCGTAGAAGGCGATGACGAACTGGGGAGAGTTCGGGAGCATGAGGGCCACCCGATCCCCGGGCCTTAGCCCCGCTTCCTCTAGGCCCTTGGCGAAGGCCTCCACCTCGCGCCAGAGGGCCTCGTAGGTGAGACTTCGCCCCAAGAACTCCAGGGCCACCTTCTTGGGGAAGCGGCGGGCCGTCTCCGCCAGGGCCTCGGGAAGGAGCCGGGGCGCGGGGGCCTCCTTGGGGACCCCGGGATCGTAGTGGGCGTACCAGGGCTTCATGGCACCTCCTTGAACCGGGTCAAAGCTTACCCCCGGACTCCGCCCCGGGGCAAGCCCGGCCAGGGCTAGGGGCCTTAGCGCCGGAAGTACCGGTAGGGCGGGCCCTCCCGCCCCACCGCCCCCTCCTCCCGGAGGTACTCCAGGTGGGCCAGGGTCTCGGCGAAGGCGAAGCGCCGGCCCGCCAGGTCCAGCTCCTGGGGAAAGAGGTGGAGGGAGAGCTCCCAGGCGGTTTTGGGTCCGTCCAGGAGGGCAAGGAGGGCCTCGAGGCGGGCCTTATGGTGGGCTTTGAGCTCCTCCGCCCTTTGCCGCACGTTCCCAATGGGGCCGAAGTGCCCGGCGTAGGCCACCCTGGCCCCCAGGCCCGCCAGGCGGTCCAGGGAGCGGAGGAAGTCCTTGAGGGGGTTTTCCCGGGTGTAGGCCCAAAGCCCCACGTTGGGGGAGACCTTTTCCAGGAGGGCGTCCCCCGCGAGGAGCACCCCCTCCTCCTCCAGGTAGAAGGCCGCGTGCCCGTCCGCATGCCCCGGGGTCCAGAGGACCCTAAGCCGCTTCCCCGCCACCTCCAGCGCCTCCCCGTCCCTCAGGGGGAGGGGGTTTTGCGGCGGGTAGACCCGCTCCCTCGTCTTCTCCACCGTCTCCCGGATGCCCTGGAGGGCGCTTTCCGGGGTGCCGTGGTCCAGGAAGAGCCGGATGGAGGCTTTGGCGAAGGCCTCGGGCTCCCGCCAGAAGCGGTGGCCCCGGGGAAACTCCTCCTCGTGGAGGTAGACCTTGGCCCCCAGGCCCTCAAAGAAGCCGGAGAGGCCATAGTGGTCCGGGTGGTGGTGGGTGAGGAGGACGGTTTTCACGTCCTGGAAGCAAAGGCCAAGCTCCGCCAAGAAAAGTTCCAAAGCCCCCCGGGCAGCCCGGGTGCCGAGGGCGGTGTCCACGAGGGCCACCTCCCCGTCCCCTTGGAGGAGGTAGAGGTTCACCGTCTTCAAGGGGTAGGGGATGGGGACGGGAAGGAGGTAGAGGCCGGGGAGGAGTTCCCTCACAGGAGCACCCCCATGAGGAGGAGGGCTGCCAAGAAGGGGTCGGGCTCCTCCAGGTGCCAAGGGAAGCGGTAGGCCCCCTCCCCCAGGGCCTCCACCTCCCGGCCCTGGGCCGCCTCCCGGAGGCGGGCCAGGGCCTGGTCCTCGGGAGGGCCTCCCCCCCCGGGAGGTAGACGGCAAGCCGGTCGGCGTCCCCGTCCAGGGCGAGGCCCAAGGCGGGGGGTTTGGCCTCGCGGAGGAGGAGGCGGAGGGTCTTCAGGTGTTCCGGCCTCGGGTCCGGTGCCACCCCGTAGAAGAGGGGGTGGGGGAGGGGGTGGAGCTCCCGGAGCTCCACGGGGGCCTCGAGGCGCTTCAGGACCTGGCCCAAAACCCCGCCGCCCGCCCCGCCCATGGCGTCCAGGTAGACCACGCCCCGCTTGAAGGCGAGGCCCTGGGCGCTCTTCCGAAGGTGGTCCAGGTAGCCCCGGCGCACTTCCAGCGGGGCGAAGGGCCCCGGGGGAGGGGGGCTTAGGGGGACCACCTCCTTCCCGGGGAGGGGCTTCCCCGGGGCTAGGCGGAGCTTCACCCCTTGGAAGGCGGGGGGCCGGCGGCTTCCCGTGAGGTAGAAGCCCGCCGCCTCCTTGGCCTTTAGGGCGAAGCCGAAGAAGGGGAGGGGTGCGGGGCCCTCGAGGAGGTGCACCTCGAGGCCGAGCCCCGCGAGCACCCCGGCGGCGTGCTCCGCCATCTCCCGGGCGAGGAAACGGGCGTCGTGCCCCACCACCACCCGAAGGATTCCTTCCGCCTGGAGGCGTTTCCC
The DNA here is from genome assembly GCF_001535545.1 of Thermus parvatiensis. Lineage (GTDB taxonomy): Bacteria > Deinococcota > Deinococci > Deinococcales > Thermaceae > Thermus > Thermus parvatiensis. Next base: position 640,097 of record NZ_CP014141.1, read on the forward strand.
GAAGCCCGCCGCCACCTCCCCCAGGGCCTGGAAGGTGAAGCCCCGGGCCATCTCCCCTACGAAGCCGTCTTGCGTGGCCACAAGCTCCATGCCCTAAAGTCTACCCTGCGCGTGGTAGACTCTCCCCGTGAGCGACGCCCTCCTAGCCTCCCTCAACGAGGCCCAACGCCAGGCGGTCCTTCACTTTGAGGGGCCTGCCCTGGTGGTGGCCGGGGCGGGGAGCGGAAAAACCCGCACCGTGGTCCACCGGGTGGCCTACCTCGTTGCCCGCCGGGGGGTCTTTCCCTCGGAGATCCTGGCCGTCACCTTCACCAACAAGGCCGCGGAGGAGATGCGGGAGCGCCTCCGGGGGCTGGTCCCGGGGGCGGGGGAGGTCTGGGTCTCCACCTTCCACGCCGCCGCGCTAAGGATCCTCCGCGTCTACGGGGAGCGGGTGGGCTTAAGACCCGGTTTCGTGGTCTACGACGAGGACGACCAGACCGCCCTCCTCAAGGAGGTCCTGAAGGAGCTCGCCCTCTCGGCCCGGCCCGGCCCCATCAAGGCCCTTTTGGACCGGGCGAAGAACCGGGGCGTGGGCCTTAAGGCCCTCCTCGGCGAGCTTCCCGAGTACTACGCCGGGCTTTCCCGGGGAAGGCTTGGGGACGTCCTGGTGCGCTACCAGGAGGCCCTTAAGGCCCAGGGGGCCTTGGACTTCGGGGACATCCTCCTCTACGCCCTGAGGCTTTTAGAGGAGGACGAGGAGGTCCTCAGGCTTGTGCGCAAGCGGGCCCGCTTCATCCACGTGGACGAGTACCAGGACACGAGCCCCGTCCAGTACCGCTTCACCCGGCTTCTCGCTGGAGAGGAGGCCAACCTCATGGCCGTGGGCGACCCCGACCAGGGGATCTACTCCTTCCGGGCGGCGGACATCAAGAACATCCTGGACTTCACCCGGGACTACCCCGAGGCCCGGGTCTACCGCCTGGAGGAGAACTACCGCTCCACCGAGGCCATTCTCCGCCTCGCCAACGCCGTGATCGTGAAGAACGCCCTCCGCCTGGAAAAGGCCCTGCGCCCGGTGAAGCGGGGCGGGGAGCCCGTGCGCCTTTACCGGGCGGAGGACGCCCGGGAGGAGGCCCGCTTCGTGGCCGAGGAGATCGCCCGGCTCGGCCCCCCTTGGGACCGGTACGCCGTTCTTTACCGCACCAACGCCCAAAGCCGCCTTCTGGAGCAGGCCTTGGCGGGGCGGGGGATCCCGGCGCGGGTGGTGGGGGGTGTGGGCTTCTTTGAAAGGGCCGAGGTCAAGGACCTCCTGGCCTACGCCCGCCTCGCCCTCAACCCCCTGGACGCCGTGAGCCTGAAGCGGGTCCTGAACACCCCCCCTCGGGGCATCGGCCCGGCCACCTGGGCCAGGGTGCAGCTCCTCGCCCAGGAGAAGGGGCTTCCTCCCTGGGAGGCCCTGAAGGAGGCGGCGAGGACCTCTTCCCGCGCCGAGCCCCTTAGGCATTTCGTCGCCTTGGTGGAGGAGCTCCAGGACCTGGTCTTCGGCCCCGCCGAGGCCTTCTTCCGCCACCTCCTCGAGGCCACCGACTACCCCACCTACCTCCGGGAGGCCTACCCCGAGGACGCCGAGGACCGCCTGGAAAACGTGGAGGAGCTCCTAAGGGCGGCCAAGGAGGCGGAGGACCTGCAGGACTTCCTGGACAAGGTGGCCCTCACCGCCAAGGCGGAGGAGCCCGCCGAGGCGGAAGGAAAGGTCGCCCTCATGACCCTGCACAACGCCAAGGGGCTGGAGTTCCCCGTGGTCTTCCTCGTGGGGGTGGAGGAGGGGCTTCTGCCCCACCGCAACTCCGTAAGCACCCTTGAGGGCCTGGAGGAGGAGCGCCGCCTCTTCTACGTGGGCATCACCCGGGCCCAGGAAAGGCTCTACCTCTCCCACGCCGAGGAGCGGGAGGTCTACGGCAGGCGGGAGCCCGCCCGGCCGAGCCGCTTTCTGGAGGAGGTGGAGGAGGGGCTATATGAGGTGTACGACCCCTACCGCGTCCCCAAACCCGCCCCTCCGCCCCACCGCCCAAGGCCCGGGGCCTTCCGGGGCGGGGAGCGGGTGGTCCACCCCCGGTTCGGCCCCGGCACCGTGGTGGCGGCCCAGGGGGACGAGGTCACGGTCCACTTTGAAGGGTTCGGGCTCAAGCGCCTTTCCCTTAAGTACGCGGAGCTTAGGCCGGCATGAGGGCGCTCGCCTCCACCCCCCGCCCGGTCCTCTACCTGCACCGGGGCGGGGGCGGCTTTTTTGACCTCCTCCTCGCCCAGGTGGCCGCGGCCCGGCTGCCCCTCTTCCTTCACCCCGTGGCCATGGAGGAGGGGTGGGAGGCCTTCCTCCCCTGCCTCAAGGGGCTCGGCTTCGCCGGGGCGGTTCTGGAAGAGGCCGCTTCCGTGCCCGAGGGGGTCCGCCTCGAGGCCGAGGCCGGCCTGGCCGGGCGGGTGGACCTCCTCGTCCCCACGGGCGGGGAGCTTCTCGGCCAGTACACCGAGGGCGTCGCCCTGGAAAGGCTCCTCGCCCAGCGGTTTCCCGGGGCCCGGGCCTTGTGGCTTGGGGCCCTCCGCTTTGACCTCGCCCCCTTCCTCCGGGGCCTCGGCGAGGTCCACGTGGCCGCCCCGAGCTACGCCGAGGGGGATGCTTTCCTCGCCCGCCTCTCCCCTCCCCTCCGGGGCCGGGTGGCCCTCCGCCCTGAGGAGGTGCGGGCCTTGGTCCTCCGGGTGGACCTCCTTCTTCTCAACACGCCCCGCCCTCCCCTGGACCTGGCCCAGCCCTACCACGCCGCCTTGGCCCTCGTCCCCGGGGCCCAGGCCGTGGCCGAGCGGGTCCAGCTCTTCCTCGGACCGGAGGACCTCTGGGCCCAGCGGGTCTGGGCCGTCCTCGAGGGCCTGGGGCACACCCCCTTGGGCTAGGGAGCGCCTAGAAGAGGTAGAAGAGGGCCCGCCCCGCTTCTATCCGCACCTGTATGGGCCCCAGGGCCTCGTTTTCCAGGGTGCGGCTGGTGGCTTTTAGGGCCGTGGGGGGAAGGTCCCACCGGGCCCCCTCCACCCCTAGGGTGGCCTCGGGGAAGGGGAGGAGGCTGAAGGGGGTGCCGGGTTTTAGGGGAAAGGCGTGGAGGCCGGGAAGGAGGGGGAAGGCCCGGGCGAGCCCGTCCGTGAGCTCCGCCCGCACCCCCTTCGCCACAAGGAGGAAGGCGAGTTCCAGGTGGACCAGGGTGTGGTCCAGCCGCCCTCCCAAGGCGCCCAAAAGGAGCACCTCTTCCGCACCCATCTCCAGGGCCTTCCGCAGGAGGGCCTCCCCGTCCGTGAGGTCCTTTTCCCGGGGAAGGACCTCCTTGGGCGCGGGGAGGGCCTCCTGGAGCCAGGGGGGGCTTGAGTCAAAGTCCCCGAGCCAAAGCTCCGGGGTAAGCCCCAAGGCGAGGGCGTGCCGCCCCCCAGAGTCCGCTGCCAGGAGGCGGTAGCCCTTAAGCCTTTCCTTCAAGGCCTCCGTGGCCAGGAGGGGGCCGCCCAGGAGGAGGGCGAAGCGCCTCATCCCTCCAAGGGTACCGCCTGGGCGGGGTCCAGGCGGAGGGCTAGGGGGGCGCCTTCTTCCGGGCCCTCGGGGGCCTCGAGGTAGAGCCTGACCCCCCCTACCCGCACCCATAGCCCCACCCGGGGCCCGAAGAAAAGCCGCTCCTCCACCACCCCTTCCAGGCTCCCTCCGAGGGCGAGGGCCTTGGGGGAAGGAGGTGGGCTTTTGGGGGAAGCCCTAGGGCCTCGCTTTCTTTGGGGGAGAGAAGGTTCTTGTGCCCCAGGAAGCGGGCGGTCCAGGTGTCCTTGGGGCGGGCGTAGACCTCCTCGGGCCGGCCCACCTGGACCAGGCGCCCCTCCCGCAGAAGGGCCACCCGGTGGGCGAGGAGGAAGGCCTCCCCCTGGTCGTGGGTCACGAGGAGGGTGGTGACCCCTTCCTCCTTGAGCGTGCGGCGCAGGAAGAAGAGGAGCTCTTCCCGAAGCCTCAGGTCCAGGGCCCCTAAGGGCTCGTCCAGGAGGAGGAGCCTGGGCCTAGGGGCCAGGGCCCGGGCCAGGGCCACCCTCTGTTGCTCGCCCCCGGAAAGCTCCTGGGGGCGCTTCCTGGCGAGAGGGGTGAGCTCCATGCGCTTGAGGAGCTCCCGCACCCGCCCCTCTCTCGCCTCCCTTGGCCAGCGGGCCTCCACAAGGCCGAAGGCGACGTTTTCCTCCACGGTGAGGTGGGGGAAGAGGGCGTAGTCCTGGAAGAGGAAGCCCACCTTCCGCCTTTCCGGGGGAAGGGGGGTGAGGTCCTCGCCCAGGAAGCGCACGAAGCCCCTATCGGGCTTAAGGAGCCCGGCCACGAGCCTGAGCAGGGTGCTCTTCCCGCTTCCCGAGGGTCCGAGGAGGGCCAGGGTCTCGCCCTCGGCCACGGAGAGGGCCACGGAGAGGCGGAACCCGGGGAAGGCCTTTTCCAGGGAAAGCTCCAGCACCCTCCCATTAAACCGGAAGGGCCCGGGGAAGCGCCCAGGCCCCTTTACCGGGGTCCCCACGCCGGCCTGGGCCAGCATGGGGTGGGGTTAATTCAGGCCGAGCTTCTTCCGCTCTTCCAGAACCTGCTGGGGGGTGAGCTTCTTGGCCCGGAGCTTCTTCACCTCCTTGGCGGTGAAGGGCTTGAAGCCCTTGACCTTCTTGGCGTCGCCCCAGGCGGTGGCGATGTGGTTGAGGACGGCGGCGATCTCCTCGTCCTTGAGCTGGGCGAAGGAGGGCATGACGCCGTTGTACTTCACGCCCTTGACCTCAATCTGGCCCTGGAGGCCGTAGAGAAGGACCAGGATGAGGTACTCCCTACCGCCTTCCTTGGCGAGGATCTCCGCCACATGCCCGGCCAGGGGCGGGAAGGCCCCGGGGATGCCCTGCCCGTTCGCCTGGTGGCACCCCGCGCACTGCTGGTAGAGCTTGGCGCCGTCCGTCTGGGCCAGGGCTAGGCCGCCGAGCAGGCAGAGAGTCATAAGCATCCGCTTCATCTTTACCCTCCAGGGTATAGGGTAGAGGCCCCTGCGGAGTGGCGTCAAGGGAAAAGGGTTAACCTGGCCTTAAGGGCCTTACCCTGGGCCTTGGCCTCTCCACCACCCCGGACACGGAGCCCGTGGAGAAGGCCATCGGCAACTACTGGCCCTACGCCACCACGCTTTTTGACTACATCCGCCGGGCCATGCCCTTCGGCCAGGGGGGGACGCTTACGGACGAGGAAGTCTACCACCTTATGGCCTTCCTCCTCTACATGAACGGGATCATTGACGCCGGCACCCCCGTGAACCAGAAGACCCTCCCCCAGATCCGGATGCCCGCCCGGGAGCTTTTGGAGTTGGACCCCGAAACCCGGCGCCGCTTCCACTGGCTCACCCTGCCCTAGGATGGAGGTATGACCCTTTCCCTGACGGCGGCCTTTTTGGCGGGGGTGCTCTCCTTTCTCTCCCCTTGCGTGCTCCCCCTCGTTCCCACCTACCTCTTCTACCTGGGGGGAGAGCGAGGGCGCCCCCTCTTCAACGCCCTCTTCTTCATCCTGGGCTTTGGGGCGGTCTTCTTCCTCCTCGGCCTACCCTTCACCCTCCTCGGGGGGCTCCTCTTTGAACACCGCCAGACCCTGGCGCGCATCGGGGGGGTGGTCCTCGTCCTCTTCGGCCTCTACCTGCTGGGCCTGAGGCCCAGGTGGGGGGTTTCCCTCCGGTACGAGGGGGAGACCTCCCGCCCCTTGGGGGCCTTCCTCCTTGGGGCCACCCTGGCCCTAGGCTGGACCCCGTGCATCGGCCCGATCCTCGGGGCCATCCTGACCCTCACCGCCGTGGGGGGCGGGGTGGGGTTCCTCCTGGCCTACATCCTGGGCCTCGCCGTGCCCTTCTTCGTGGTGGCCCTCTTCGCCGACCGGATCAAGGGGTGGCTTAGGCGCGCCGGCCGGATCTCCCACTACGTGGAGGTCCTTGCGGGCGTGGTCCTGGTCCTCGTGGGGGTTCTGCTCTTCACCGGCACCTTCACGGCCCTCAACACCTTCTTCCTGCGGATCACTCCCGAGTGGCTCCAGAGGTACCTCTAGGACCTTTGTCCCCGGAGGCTTCGCCTAGACTGGTGAAGGCATGCTCTTGCGCCTCGAGGCCGTTTCCAAGCGCTTTGGCCGCGACTGGGTCCTCCGCGATCTGAGCCTTGCCCTAAAGCGGGGAGAGGTGGTGGCCCTCTTGGGCCCGAACGGCTCGGGCAAGACCACCCTCCTCCGCCTCATGGCGGGGCTTGTAAGGCCCACCCGGGGCCGGGTGGAGCGAAGGGGAAGGCCCCTCTTCCTCCCCAACCCCCCGGCCTTCCACCGCCACCTCACCGCCCGGGAGCACCTCCTCTTTGACCTGGGCTTCCACGGGGCGCAAGGGGACTGGGAGGCGGCCTTGGCCCGCTTCGCCCTCCCCCCAGACCTTCCCCTCGCCGCCTTCTCCAGCGGGATGAAGAAGCGCCTCGCCCTCGCCCGCCTCCTCCTCCTGAGGCCCGACCTCTGGCTTTTGGACGAGCCGGAAACGGCCTTGGACCAGGAGGGACGGAGGCTCCTTCTGGAGGTCTTGGAGGAGGCCCGGAAGGGCGCCGGGGTGGTCCTCGCCACCCACGACCGGGCCCTGGCCGAGGCGGTGGCCGACCGGGCGGTGTGGCTGGGGGCGGCGTGAGGCGGGTCTGGCTTTTGGCCCTTAGGGACCTCCGCCTCGAGGTCCGGGACCGCCTCGGGGTCCTCTCGGCCCTGGCCTTTCTCTTCGTCAACCTCTTCGTCATGGCCCTGGCCCTGGGCCCGGAGGAGGGGGCGCTCCGCCGGGCGGCCCCCGGGGTCCTCTGGGTGGCCCTGGCCTTCCTCTCCACCCTCCTCGCCACCCGGGCCTTCGGCCGGGAGACGGAGGAGGGGACGCTAGACGACCTCCTTCTCGTTCCGGGGAGCAAGGAGTGGGTCTACTTCGGCAAGCTCCTCTTCCAGCTCCTCGTCCTTTTGCCCTTGGCCCTCCTCGCCCTCTTTGGGGCCGCGGGGTTCTTCCACGTGCCCTTGGAACGCGGGGGGCCCTCTTCCTCACCCTCGCCCTGGGAAGCCTGGGCTACGCCAGCGTGGCCACCTTCTACGCCGGGCTTTTGAGCCGCCTGAGGGGGCGGGAGGTCCTGCTTCCCCTTCTCCTCTTCTCCCTGGTGGTCCCCGTGGTCCTGGCCTCGGTGCGGGCCACGGCGGGGGTCGCCGAGGGGCTTCCCTTGGGGGAGGTGGCCCCTTGGTGGCAGCTGCTCCTCGTCTTTGACCTGGTCTACGTCACCGCGAGCGCCCTCCTCTTCCCCCTGGTCATGGAGGGGTAGGGGGGTTTACAGAAACTTCACTTTCCCTCGGCTATCCTAGGTGCTGAAGGAGGTTTGACCGATGCAGAAGACCGCGCCTCTTTCCCGCCCCGACGGCCTCACCTGGGCCTTCCTGGGGTTTGGGGTGTTGCTCCTACCCCTGGGGCTCTACCTCGCCCTCGCCGCGCCCCCGGACGCCAACCAGGGGTATTTGGTCCGGATCATGTACCTGCACGTTCCCACCGCCTGGGTGGGGTACCTGGCCTTTTTTGTCACCTTCCTCTACTCCCTCCTCTACCTCTTCCGCCAGGACCCGCGGCACGACCGGGTCGCCGCCGCCAGCGCCGAGATCGGCCTCGTCTTCATGGGCCTCGCCCTGGTGACGGGGATGCTCTGGGCCAGGCCCACCTGGGGGGTCTACTGGACCTGGGAGCCTAGGCTCACCACCACGGCCATCCTCTTCGCCGTTTACGTGGGCTACTTCCTCCTGCGGGGGGCCATTGAGGACCCCGAGCTTCGCCGCAAGGCGGCGGCGGCCGTGGGCGTTTTGGGCTTCCTCAACGTGCCCATAAGCTACATGTCGGTCAAGTGGTGGCGGAGCCTGCACCAGACCCAGTCCATTGACCTCACCACGGGCAAGATCCACATGGCCCCGGAGATGCTCCAGGTCCTCCTCTTCCACCTGGCCGTCTTCACGCTTCTGTACCTGGGCTTCGTCCGCTTCCGCGGCCTGGTGGCGGTCCTGGAGGAAGCGAAGGAGGAGGCGTGATGGGGGTCTTCGTCACCTGGGTCTACGTCCTCACCTACCTCGCCGTCTTCGGCTACCTGGCCTACCTCTTCTGGCGGTACGGGAGGGCGCGGTGAAGGGGAAGTACCTCCTCGGTATTCTGGTCATCCTGGGCGCTTTGGGGTACATGGTCTTCGGGGGGCTTGGGCGGAACCTGGTCTACTTCCTCACCCCTTCGGAGTACCTCCAGGACCAGGCCAGGTACCAGAACCGCCCCGTGCGCCTCGGGGGGCTGGTGAAGCCCGGAACCGTCCAGTACGACAAGGACCGCCTGGAGCTCCGCTTCGTCCTCACGGACGGGGTGGCGGAGGTGCCCGTCCTCCACAAGGGCACCCCGCCAGGGATGTTCAAGGAGGGGCAAGGGGTGGTGGTGGAGGGCCGCTTCCAGGAGGGGGTCTTCCAGGGCACCAACCTCTTGGTGAAGCACTCGGAGACCTACCAGCCCCCCAAGGAAGGCTGGACCCCCGAGGAGGTGCGCAAGCTCATTGAGGAGGCCCAATGACCCCGGCCCTTCTCGGCAATCTAGGCGTAAGCCTCACCCTGGCCTTTAGCCTCCTGGGCCTGGGCCTCGCCCTCCTCGCCTACCTCCAGGGGGACGGGCGCTTCCTCAAGGGGGCAAAAAGCTTGGTCCTGCCCGCTTTCCTCGCCGCCTCGGCTGCCTTCCTCGCCTTGGAGTGGGCCCTCCTCACCCACGACTTCTCCTTGGCCTATGTGGCGAGGAACCACTCCACCAAGGACCCCCTCTGGGTGACCCTGGTGACGCCTTGGGCGGCCCTCGAGGGGAGCATCCTCCTTTGGGGCCTGCTCCAGACCCTCTACACCTTCCTGGCCGTCCGCAAGCCCTTGGACCCCTGGCGGGCCTCCTTGGTGTTGGCGGTGCTTTTTGGCATCCAGGTCTTCTTCTTCGGGGTCATGGCCACCATCGCAAGCCCCTTTGAGACCCTGCCCGACCCGCCTCCCGACGGCGTGGGCCCGAACCCCCTTCTCCAGAACCACTGGATGATGGCCGTCCACCCGGTCCTCATGTACCTGGGCTTCGTGGGCCTGAGCGTGCCCTACGCCTATGCCGTGGCGGCCATGGCCGTGCGGCGCTACCAGACCTGGGTGGAGGAGACCAGGTGGTGGGCCCTCATCGCCTGGGGCTTCCTCACCGCGGGCAAGGTGGCGGGCATGTGGTGGAGCTACGAGGTGCTGGGCTGGGGCGGGTACTGGGCCTGGGACCCGGTGGAGAACGCCAGCTTCATCCCTTGGCTCCTGGCCACCGCCTTTTTGCACACCGCCGTCGTGCAGCAGACCCGGGGGGCCTTTAAGGCCTGGAACTTCGCCTTCGTCACCCTGGCCTTCGCCGCCACGGTCCTCGGCACCTTCCTCACCCGAAGCGGGGTGATCCAGTCGGTCCACGCCTTCGCCGAGGGGCCGGTGGGGCCGGCCTTCCTGGGCTTCTTCCTCCTCTCCACCGCCTTGGGCCTGGGCCTCCTCTCCCGGGTGAGCCGGGAGGTGCGGGACGCCGCCGTCTTCCGGCCCCTTTCCCGGGAGGGGGCCTTGCTCCTGGGGGCCTTCTTTTTCGCGGGCTGGGCCCTGGTGGTCCTGCTGGGCACCTTCTACCCCCTGTTGGTGGAGGCCTTCGCCGGGGCCAAGGTGAGCGTGGGGGCCCCTTTCTTCAACCAGATCTCCGCCCCCATCGGGGCGGGGATCCTGTTCCTCATGGGGGTGGGGCCTATCCTCCCCTGGCGGCGGCCCCGGGCGGAGGTGTTCCGCAACCTCTACCTCCTTCTGGCGGTCCTGGCCGGGGGGACCCTTCTGGGCCTCCTCCTGGGGTACACCCTGGGGGCTTCCCTGGCGGTGGGCCTTTTCCTCTACAACCTGGCGGCCATCCTTCTTCTGGTGCGGGAGGGGGTGCTGGGGCGGAAGGCGGCGGGGCTTTCCCCCTGGGGCTTTTTGCAGAACCGCCGGCGGGTGGGGAGCCTGGTGGTGCACCTTGGGGTAGCCCTCATGGGCCTGGGCATCGCCTTTAGCCAGACCTACCGCTTGGAGAGCGAGAAGACCCTTTACCAAGGTCAGACCTGGGAGGTGGGGGGGGTGCGCATGACCTTCCAGGGGGTGCGGGCCCTGGACGAGGGGCGCCGTTTCGCCGTGGAGGCCCTTTTGCGCACGGACCGCTTCGGGGAGGTGCGGCCCAGGCTCCACTTCTACCCCCAGATGAATAGCCCCCTCCCCGCCCCCAAGGTCATTTACACCCCGGGGAACGACTACTACTTCCTCCTCATGGACTTTGACCGGGAAAAGGGGGAGTGGGCCTCCTTAAGGCTCATCGTCACCCCCTTGGTCTTCTGGATGTGGGTGGCGGGGGGGCTTATGGCCCTGGGCACCCTTTACATCCTCTGGCCTGCAGCGCGGGCCGAGGAGGCTAGGGGGGTGAGCCCGGCGTGAGGGGGTGGCTCTGGCTCCTCCTGGTCCTGGCCCTTGGGGGCCTTTTCTGGTGGGGGATGCAGCGCAACCCCCGGGAGCTCCCCTCGGTGCTGGCCAAGGAGCGCCGTCCAGCCCCCGACTTCACCCTGCCCCTCCTTCCCCCTTACCGGGAGGCCTGGGGGGAGACCTTGCGCCTTTCGGAGTACTTGGGGAAGCGGCCCATCGTGCTCAACTTCTGGGCCAGCTGGTGCTACCCCGCCTGCTACGAGGAGGCCCCGGTCCTCGAGGCCTTCTGGCGCCGCTACCAGGACCGGGTGCTCTTTGTGGGGGTGAATACCCAGGACAAGGAGCCCGAAGCCCTGAGGTTCATCGCCCAGTTCGGCCTCACCTTCCCCCAGGTTTACGATCCCCGGGGCCGGGTGGGGGTGGACTACGGGATGTACGGGGTGCCCGAGACCTTTTTCATTGACCGGGAGGGCCGGGTCCTCGCCCGGCACGCCGGGGCTATTGACGAGGCCACCCTTTCCCGTTACCTAGAGGAGGCCTTGCGATGAGGTGGGTTGTTCTGCTTATGGCCTTTCTTCTTCCCGCCTTGGCCCAGGAAGCACCGCCTCCAGACCTTCCCCCGGAGGTCTTCCGCATCGCCCGGGAGCTCCGCTGCCCCGTCTGCCAGGGGGAGTCGGCGGCGGAGAGCAACTCGGGGGTGGCGGTGGAGATGCGCCGCATCATCGCAGAGATGCTTCAGGAAGGCAAGACGGAGGCGGAGATCAAGGCCTTCTTCGTGGAGCGCTACGGGGAGTGGATCCTCTACGAGCCCCCCGGCAGGGCCTTACCCTTGGGGTCTGGCTCCTGCCCGTGGCCGGGCTTTTGCTTTTGGCCTTGGGCCTCTTTGCCTACTTCCGTCCGCGGCGCGCCCTGCCCCCTGAGCTTCTGGAGGAGGCAGAGCGCCGCCTGAAGGAGCCTCCGGCATGATGGCGACCCTCTTTTTCCTGCTCTTCCTCCTCCTTGGCCTCTACCTGGCCTTAAGGCCCCTCTTCGGGCCAAAAGACCCCTTCCCCGAGCCGCCTCGGCGGGAGGAGCTGTTGCGGGAGCTGACCGTCCTCCGGGAGGAGGTGGGGGCCCTCGAGGGGGAGGAGAAGAAGCTGGCCTTGGCCCGCATGGTGGAGCTGGAGCGGGCCCTGGAGGGCTGGCGCCCCCCGAGCCCAGGGCCTTTAACCCCCTCCCCGTGGCCCTGGTCCTGGGGGCGGTGGTCCTCCTCGGGGTGGGCCTTTGGCGCTACACCCTGCCCCGCCTTCCCGGGGAGACCACGGTGACCCAGCGCCAGGAGGCCCGGGAGCTCAAGGCCCTTTCCGAGAAGGCCAGGCGCACGGGGGCGGTGGAGGACCTCCTCGCCTGGGGGCGGAAGGCCTACGAGCTCCAGGCCTTTGACCAGGCCGCCGAGGCCTATCTGGAGGTCCTCAAGAAGGACCCCAGGAACGTGGAGGCGGTGCGGCGGGTGGGGATTCTCCTCTTCATGGGGGGACGCCTGGAGGAGGCCCAGATGTTCTTGGAGATCGCCCAGCACGCTGACCCCCAGGCCGCCGAGGGCTGGCTCTTCCTGGGGAACCTCTACTTCCAAAAGGGCCAGATGCCGGAGGCCGTCGCCGCCTGGGAGAAGTACCTGGAGGCCGGGGGCGAGGCCAGGGAGCGGGTGGAGGCCCTCATCGCCATGGCCAAAGCCCAAGCCCAAGGGGGGAAGGACGGGAGGAGCGTCTACGAGGCTCGCTGCGCCGCCTGCCACGGCCTCGAGGGGGAAGGGGGCGTGGGCCCAAGGCTTAAGGGAAACCCCATCCTCAAGGCTTCAGAAGCGGTGCGGGAGATCGTCCTCCAGGGTCGGGGGACGATGCCCGCCGTTCCCCTTTCCGAGGAGGAGCTTAAGGCCCTCCTGGACTACCTGGGAAGCCTCTAGCCATGAAGCGGCGCGACCTCTTCTTCTACCTGCCCGTGGCGGTGGCCGGGGGTTTTTCGCCTGGTTCGGGGTGCGCACCTACAACCTCCGCTTCCGCCCCCGGCCCGAGGCGGGAAAGCCCACCTGGAAGGAGGGCCCCAAGGTGGCCGTGGCCCACCTTGGGGAGCTTGGGGTCTGGGAGGCGAAACCCTTCGCCTACCCCCTTCCCCTGGGGGAGCTCAAGGCCTTCCTCCTCCGCCTTCCCGAGCCCGCCCCTGGGGGGCTTTCCCTGGGGGAGGAGCACTACCTGGCCTTAAGCCGCATCTGCACCCACCAGGGGTGCACGGTGAACTTCGTCCCCGACCCCGAGGCGGCCTCCCTCCTCTACAACTTCCGCTACGAGAGGCCTTTTTTGGGCTGTCCCTGCCACTTCGGGGCCTTTGACCCCTTGCTTGGGGGAAAGGCGGTGTACGGCCCGCCCCGCTTTCCCCTGCCGAGGCTTCGCCTCGAGGCGGAAGGGGAGACCCTCTACGCCACCGGGCACGAGGTGCCCCTAAGGCCCATGGAGGGGGGCTAAATACCCCGCCGGGGCTTTCGCCTCGGCGGGGGCCCCAAGAAGGGGTGGCTTCAGTCCGAAAGCCGCACCCGCACGAAGCGGTCCTTGCCCCGCTGCAGGATGCGGGGCCGGGAGAGGTCCACCTGGAGCAAGGGGTCGGTGAGGACCTCCCCGTCCAGCCTCAGGCCCCGGTTCTGGATGAGCCTCCTCGCCTCGGCGTTGGAGGGGGTGAGGCCCGCTAAGGTAAAAAGCCTCGCCACCCAGATCCGGCCTTCCTTCAGCTCCGAGGCGGGGATGGTGACCTCGGGGATCTCCTCGGGGATTCCCCCTTTGGCCACCTCGTCGTAGCGGGCTTCCGCCCTCCTCACCTCCTCGGGGCCCGCCTCCTTGTCCCGCCCGAAGGCCTCCCAGGCGTAGCCGAGGCTTTCGTAAAAGGCCCGGTCTATCCGGGGGGGATCTGGGGCAGGGCGTAGGCCGCGGTGAGGAGGCGGGCGAGGACCCGGTGGGCGGGGACGGGGCCCGCCTTCAGGAGGGCCTCTATCTCCTCCTCCTCCAGGTCCGTGAGGAGGCGGAAGTAGCTCGGGAGGAGAGGGTCCGGCACCCGCATGAGCTTCTTGAACATCGCCTCCGGGGGCTCGGTGAGGCCGATGTAGTTGTCCAGGCTCTTGCTCATCTTCTCCCGCCCGTCAAGGCCCACGAGAAGGGGCATGAGGAAGCAGACCTGGGGGCTTTGCCCGTAGGCCCGTTGCACTTCCCGGCCCACCAGGAGGTTGAAGCGCTGGTCTGTGCCCCCCATCTCCACGTCGGCCCTTATGGCCACGGAGTCGTAGGCCTGGGCGAAGGGGTACAAAAGCTCGTGCAGGGAGATGGGAATCCCCGCCTCGTACCGCTTTTTAAAGTCCTCCCTTTCCAGCATCTGGGCCACGGTCATGAGGGAGGTGAGGCGCACCACCTCCTTGAAGGTGAGGCCCTCCAGCCACTCGGAGTTGTAGCGGAGCTCAAAGAGGTGGGGCTCCTGCCTGAGGATCTTCCCCGCCTGCTCCACGTAGGTCTTGGCGTTCTCCCGGGTCTCCTCGAGGGTGAGGGGGGGCCGGGTCTTGCTTCTTCCCGAGGGGTCCCCGATCATCCCGGTGAAGTCGCCGATGATGAGGACCACCTTGTGGCCGAGCTCCTGGAACTGGCGCATCTTTCTCAGGACCACCGCGTGCCCCAGGTGCAGGTCGGGCCTCGTGGGGTCGGCTCCGAGCTTGACCGTGAGGGGCCGCCCCTCCTTGAGCTTGGCGAGAAGCTCTTCCTCGGGGATGATCTCCTCGGCCCCCCGCTTGAGGAGGGCCAGGGCCTCTTCCGGGGTGTGGCCGGTGCCCGCCATGTGGCCAAGTATACTTAGGCCAATGCGGACCCTGCTCTTTTTGGCCCTGGCGGCCCTGGGCCTCTACTGGTACGCCGAGCGGTACGGCCTGGCCGTGGGCTACCCCCCCTTCCTCCCCGTCTTCTACTGGAAGTACACGGGGGAGGCGGAGTACCCCGTCCGGGTCACGGGCCTCTACGACGCCTTGAAGGTGAAGGTCTCGGGGAGGCTGGAGGAGGGGAGGCTCAGGGTCGTCCTGTTGCGGGACGGCCGCAAGGTGGGCGAGAGGAGCTACGGCGGCGCTTTCCAGGACGAGGTGCGCTTCGGCGTGAGCCCTGGGGCGTACCTTCTCCGCTTTGAGCTCCAGGGGGCTAAGGGCCAGGTGCGCTACGACTGGGTGACCACCAAGTTTGCCCCTTAGGCGCAGGGTGTGCTACACTGGGCCCTGGTTTGCCCCCGAGGGGGGCCAAAGGGGAGAACGATGGCGCAGAAGAAGCCCAAGAGGAACCTTTCCGCCCTTAAGCGGCACCGGCAGTCCCTGAAGCGCCGGCTCCGCAACAAGGCCAAGAAGTCGGCCATCAAGACCCTCAGCAAGAAGGCCGTCCAGCTGGCCCAGGAGGGCAAGGCGGAAGAGGCCCTGAAGATCATGCGCAAGGCCGAAAGCCTGATTGACAAGGCGGCGAAGGGCTCCACCCTGCACAAGAACGCCGCCGCCCGCAGGAAGTCCCGGCTGATGCGCAAGGTCCGTCAGCTGCTCGAGGCCGCGGGGGCGCCCCTCATTGGCGGCGGCCTCAGCGCCTAAGGAGGGCGTATGGGCAAGGGCGACCGCAGGACCCGGCGCGGCAAGATCTGGCGCGGCACCTACGGCAAGTATCGGCCCCGGAAGAAGAAGTAGGCTATTTGGCTTCCTTTTCGGCTTCCCAAAGCAGGTCCCTGAGGAGCCACCCCCGTCCCGGGGGGGTTAGCTCTTCCTTGGCCAGGGCCCGGATGAGGTAGCGGCGCACCAGGCCGAGGGGGACCCCTTCGGCCACGATCTCCCCCAGGTTGCGGGAGCCGTCCAGGAGGGCGGCGAGGTGGCCGAACTCCTCCAGGGTCTTGGTCTTCCTCCCCACGTGCCGGATGCGGAGGGCAAACCAGCTGTAGCGGCGGAGGGGGTAGAGGTCGCCTTCCCGCACCCCCATGTAGGCCCGCTCCATGGCGATGATGAGGGGAACGCCCCAGGCCTTGGCCGCGGCCCGCACGCTTTTTCCTCCGAGGAAGGCGCCGTAGGGCTCCCCGGGGCGGATGGCCTCGAGGACCCGGCTCGGGGAGTCAATGAGGGTGCGGAACCGGTCCCACTCGTCGTTCACCCGGGCCCACTCCCCGAGGAGGACGGAAAAGGGCATCAGGGCCTGGGTCGCCTCCGGGGACCTCGTGGGCACGAAGCGGAAGACCCCCTCCTCCGGGTGGAGGGGGAAGGCGAAGAGGGCGTCCAGCCCTTCCCAGTCCAGGATGCTCGCCCCCACCACCTCCCCCAGGGCGAAGCGGAGGGTGAGGGGAAGGGGCCCCGTGCGCACTTCCAGGACCCCGGAGCGCCTGTGGGCGTGGACCAGCTCCAGGACCTCGGTCAGGGAGATGGCCTTCAGCTCTCCTTCCAAAAGTATCCCTCCCCTATGCCCAATACTAGCGTGCGCCCTTCCGGGCCCCGGTAGGCGGAGAGGGCCCGGATCACGGGGGCTTCCTCCCCGGCGCGCGCCAGGGCGGCCAGGGTGGGCCCCGCCCCGCCCACGAAGGCCGCCAAGGCCCCGGCCTCTAGCGCGCCTTCTATCGCCTCCAGGACCCCGGGCATGAGGCAGGCCCGGTGGGGCTGGTGGAGCCGGTCGCGGCAGGCCTCCCTCAGGGCCTCGAGCCTCCCCGAGGAAAGCGCCGCGGGCCAGAGGGCGCTTCTTGCCAGGTTGTAGATGGCGTCCTCCAGGGGCACCTCCCGGGGCAAGGCCTCCCGGGCCAAGGGGGTGGGGACCTCGTAGGGGGGGACGGCCAGGACGAAGCGCACCCCTTCGGGCCTCGGCAGGGGGATGGCCAAGGGGGGTTCGCTCAGGGCGGCCACGAACCCCCCGTAGACCGCCGGGGCCACGTTGTCGGGATGGCCTTCCAGCCCCGCCGCCACCCGGAAGACCCCCTCCCGCCCAAGCCTCCCCCCGGAAAGGCGGTCCGCCAGGGCCACCCCCGCCACCAGGGCGGCCGAGGAGCTCCCCATCCCCCGGGCCAGGGGGATGGGGTTGAAGGCCCGCACCCGCAAGGGGAGGGGTTCCAGCCCCAGGGCCCGCATCCCGGCCCGGTACCCCTCGTGGATCAGGTTGTCCGTGCCTTCCACGTGGCCTTCCCCCTCGTAGAGGAAGGCGTCCTCCGGGGCGGGGTGGGCCTCCACCTCGAGGTAGAGGTCCAGGGCCACCCCCAAGGCGTCAAAGCCCGAGCCCAGGTTGGCCAGGGTGGCGGGAACGTAGAGGCGGGGGAGGTCCATGGCGCCGGGCAAAACCCCACCCGAATATACCAGGCTACCGCGGGAAGAAGGCCGGGGACACCCTTCCCTCCTGGAGGAGCCTCCTTGCCCGGGGGAGGGCCTCCGCCACCTCCCGGGCGAGGAGCCCCACCCCCTTCTCCTCGGCCAGGAGGTCCCCGGCGAGGCCGTGGAGATAGACCCCAAGCCTGGCCGCGTCAAAAGGCCTAAGCCCCGCGGCCAAGAGGGCGGCGATGGCTCCTGAAAGCACGTCCCCCGTCCCCCCCGTGGCCAGGGCGGGGTTTCCCGTGGGGTTCACGGAAAGCCTTTCCCCTTCCGCCACCACCGTGGGGTTCCCCTTGAGGACTACGGCGAGGCCCGTCCGCTCGGCGAGGGCCCGGGCCGCCGTTAGAGGGTCTTTGGCCACTTCCTCGGGGGAAGCCCCAAGGAGCCTCCCCGCCTCCCCCGCGTGGGGGGTAAGGACGGCGGGGACGCCCGCCTTCCGGTAGGCCTCGGCCACCTCCGGGTGGAGGGCGTCCGCGTCCAAGACGGTGGGAAGGCGGGCCTCCAGGGCCTTTAGGGCCCACGCCCTCCCCCAGGGCCCCCCGCCCATCCCCACGGCCAGGGCCTCCGCCTTGAGGGGGGAAGGGTTGGGGAGGGGACGGGGTGGAAGACGGCCTCGAGGGGCTCTAGAGGCGTGCCCTCCGGCGCCACCAGGTGCACGAGCCCCGCCCCCATGCGGTAGGCCCCAAGGGCGGCGAGGAGGGGCGCCCCGGCGTAGCGGAGGCCCTCCCCCTTATACCCCCCCAGGACCCCCACCCGGCCCACGCTCCCCTTGTGGGCGGTGAGGGGGCGCCTGGGGAGGAGGGGCCTTAGGGCCTCGGGACTTGCCACCTCGGGAAGGTCCTCCCTTTCCAGGAGGGGCTTGGGCAGGCCGATCTCCGCCAGGTAAAGTTTCCCACAGGCCTCCCTCTGGAAAAGGTGAGGGGTCTTGAGGGCGGCGAAGGCCACGGTGGCCGTGGCCCGCACGTGGGGGCTAAAGGGGAGGCCCGAGGGGAGGTCCAGGGCGAGGACGGGGAGGCCTGCCCGGTTCACCCGCTCCACGAGTTCGGCGTAAAAGTCCGTGAGGGGCCCTTTAAGACCGGTGCCGAAGAGGGCGTCCACCACCACCTCCCCCTCCCGGAAGGAAGCTTCCTCCAGGGGCCTTACCTCCACCCCGTGGGCGAGGAGGGCCTGGAGGGCGAGGAGGGCGTCCCCGGTTTGGCCCCCTGCGGCATAGACCCGCACCCCTACCCCCTCCAGGAGGAGGTGGCGGGCGAGGACGAGGCCGTCCCCGCCGTTATTTCCTTTGCCCGCGAGGACGAGGGCGGGGGCCTTGCCGAAGAGCTCCAGGTAGACCCTCGCCGCCTTCATCCCCGCCCACTCCATGAGAAGGAGGCTCGGGTAGCCCCGCTTCACGGCCTTCCGGTCCGCCTCCCGCATGGCCTCGGGGGTGAAGAGCCTCATGGGTTAAGGATACGATGGGGCCATGGAGCGGTTGGAGGAAGCCCGGAAGCGCCTGGAGGAGGCGAGGCGGGTGGCGGTCCTCACGGGGGCGGGCATCTCCAAGCCCTCCGGCATCCCCACCTTCCGGGACGCCGAAGGGCTTTGGAAAAACTTCAACCCCCTGGACTACGCCACCCCCGAGGCCTACGCCCGGGACCCGGAGAAGGTCTGGGCCTGGTACGCCTGGCGCATCCAGAAGGTGCGGGAGGCCAAGCCCAACCCGGCCCACTACGCCCTCGTGGAGCTGGAGAGGCGCATCCTCTCCCGGGGGGAAGCTTCCTCCTCGTCACCCAGAACGTGGACGGCCTTCACGCCCTCGCGGGAAGCCAGAACCTGGTGGAGCTCCACGGCAACCTCCTCAGGGCCCGGTGCGAGGCCTGCGGGAAGCGGTTTCCCTTGCCGGAGGCCTTCGCCCCGCCCCCCTTCTGCCCGGCCTGCGGCCACCGGGCCCGGCCCGACGTGGTCTGGTTCGGGGAGCTTCTGCCGGAAGGGGCTTGGGAGAGGGCGGAAAGGGCCTTCGCCGAGGCCGACTTCGCCTTGGTGGTGGGCACCAGCGCCGAGGTGGAGCCCGCGGCCTCCTTGGGCCGGATCGCCTTCGCCTCGGGGGCCTACCTGGTGGAGGTGAACCCCGAGCCCACCCCCCTTACCCCCCTCGCCCACCTCTCCTTGCGGACGGGGGCGGTGGAGGGGATGGCGCTACTCCTCCCTCCTCCCCCGGAAGACCAGGCGGAAGGGTACCTCTCTTAGGCCCAGGTCCTCGCCGATGCGGTTTTTCAGGTAGTTCTCAAAGGCCCGGGTGACGAACTCCGGGTGGTTCACGAAGAAGACGAAGGTGGGCGGGGCCACCTCGGGCTGGGTGGCGTAGAGGATCTTGAGGGGCTTGCCCTTGAAATTCGGCATCTGCACGCGGCTCGTCCAGACCGCCACCCAGCGGTTGAGCTCGGCGGTGGGGACGCGGGTCTGGTTGAGTTCGTGAAGGCGCACCGCCTCCCGGAAGATCCGGTCCAGGTTCTGCCGCGTCAGGGCGGAGGTGAAGACCCGGGGGAGGTGGTCCAGGTGGGCGAGCTTTTCCCGGAGGAGGCGCCGCATCTTGGGGGCGTCCTCCTTGTCCACCAGGTCCCACTTGGTGATGACCAAAAGGACGGGCTTGCCCCGGTCCAGGGCCTCGTTGGCGAGCTTGAGCTCCCGGTCCCCTACCTGGAAGGGGTCCACCACGAGGAGGACCACGTCCGCCTCGTCCATGGCCCTAAGGCTCCGCCGGATGGCGAGCTCCTCCACGAGGCTTTCGGGCCGCTTGCGGATCCCGGCGGTGTCCACGAGGACGAAGCGCTGGCCGCCGAAGAAGAACTCCACGTCAATGGCGTCCCGGGTGGTGCCCGGCTCCTCGGAGACGATGACCCGCTCCTCCCCCAGGATGGCGTTGAGGAGGCTAGACTTCCCGGCGTTGGGCCGGCCCACGATGGCCAGGCGGATGGCCGCCACCTCGGGCTCGGTGTCAATCTGCTTGACGGGTAGGCGCTGCCAGATGGCCTCCAACAGCTCCTCCAGCCCCCTCGCGTGCTCGCTGGAGGTGGGGATGGGGTCGCCGAAGCCGAGGCCGTAGAGGGGGCCCAGGTAGAGCTCGTGCTTGGGGTCGTCCACCTTGGTGGCCACGAGGATCACGGGCTTCCCCTTCTTGCGCAGGTACTCGGCCACCTCGTAGTCCGCCTGGGTGAGCTCGGCCCGCCCGTCCACGGCGAAGAGCACCACCTCGGCGTCCTCCAGGGCCCGGTCCACCTTCTCCTGGATCTTCTTCTCCCACTTGTCCCCGGACCAAAGCCCCCCCGTGTCCACCAGGAGGAAGCGGCCCTGTTCGCTTTCCACCACGCCCTCTTTGAGGTCGCGGGTGACCCCGGGCACGTCCGCCACCACCGCGCTCCGCTTCTTTAGGAGGCGGTTGAAGAGGCTGGATTTGCCCACGTTGGGCCTACCCACGATGACCACCTTGTGCATGCGCCCTCCACGAAAAGGGGTGGGGAAGGCCCCACCCGGCGTTACCCTTTAGTGTACCACACGCGGTATACTCCTAGGAGGCATGCAGAAGCTCGCCCGCTTTCTCCTGAGGCTTTTCGGCTGGGAGCTTAAGGTCGCGCCTCCTCCTTCGCGGAAGTACGTCCTTATCGGCGCCCCCCACACCTCCAACTGGGACTTCGTGGTGGGCCTTTTGGCCCTTTGGGGGGCCCGCATCCGCGCCCGCTGGCTGGGCAAGAAGGAGCTCTTCAAGCCCCCCCTCGGCCACCTCATGCGGGCCTTAGGGGGCATCCCCGTGGACCGTTCCCGGCGGGAGGGCCTCGTGGACCAGGTGGCGGAGATCTTCCGCCGGGAGGAGGAGATCGCCATCCTCATCACCCCGGAGGGGACCCGGGGCAAGGCCCCCTATTGGCGCACCGGGTTTTACTACATGGCCCTGAAGGCAGGGGTGCCCATCGCCTTGGGGTACGCCGACTTCCGGCGGAAGGAGGTGGGCATCGGGGGCTACCTCTACCCGACCGGGGACATCCGCCGGGACTTCGCCGCCATCCGGGCCTTCTACCAGGACAAGGTGGGGCTTAGGCCGGAAAAACAGGGACCCATCCGCATCCGGGAAGAGGTGGAGGAAGTGGCCTCGGATTAGGGGCGTGCGGCCTTTTCCGGGCTTGACTGGGAAGGGCCTGGTAGGATGTTTTTGTGGAACAACCCACCCCTTCCGACCAAGAGCGGACCTGGGCGGCTTTGGCCCACCTGGCCCCCCTCGTGGGGTATTTCGTCCTGATCGGCCAGATCCTGGTGCCCCTGGCCATCCTCCTCTTTGGGCCCAAGACCCCCTTCGTCCAGGCCCACGCCAAGGAGTCCTTGAACGGCCAGATCACCTACACCCTCTACGGGCTTGGGCTTTTCCTGCTGGCCTTGACCGTGGTGGGGATCGTTTTGGCCTTGCCCTTGGGCCTTGCCCTCTTGGTTTTGGTCCTTTGGAACATGGTCCAGGGGGCCTTGGCGGCGGGGCGGGGCGAGGTGTACCGCTACGTCCTTATCCTCCGGCTGGTGCCCTAGCCTCGAGGACCACTACCGCCAGGGCCATCCCCCGCTCGTGGCTTAGGGTGAGGTGGGCCCGAAGGCCTTCCCTTTCCAGGGCCTGGGCCAGGAAGGGGGCGAAGCGGAGGACGGGCCTTCTCCCCTCCATCCCTACCCAGACCGCCTTCCAGGGGAGGCTTTCCGGCCAGCACTTCTGGAAGGCCTCCTTGGCCGCAAGGCGGGCGGCGAGGCTCGGGAAGGGGTTTTGGCGGGCGAGGGCGTAGGCCACCTCCTCCTCGTGAAAAAGCCGCCTCAAGGCCCTCTCCCCGTGGCGGGAAAGGAGCCTTTCCACGCGGGCGATCTCCACCAGGTCGGCCCCCAGGGCGACGATCATGGGCCCATGGTATCCCTTGAGGCCCCTGGGCCTCCCGTGCTAGGGTACACGGGTGCTGCCCAAGGCCTTCCTCTCCCGCATGGCTGAGCTTCTGGGCGAGGAGTTTCCCGCCTTCCTCAAGGCCCTCACGGAGGGGAAGCGCACCTACGGTCTCCGGGTGAACACCCTGAAGCTTTCCCCCGAGGCCTTTCAGAGAATTTCCCCATGGCCACTTGAGCCCATCCCCTGGTGCCCGGAGGGCTTTTACTACCCCGAGGAGGCCCGGCCCGGGCCCCACCCCTTCTTCTACGCCGGGCTTTACTACATCCAGGAGCCGAGCGCCCAGGCGGTGGGGGTTCTCCTGGACCCGAAGCCCGGGGAAAGGGTCTTGGACCTCGCGGCGGCCCCGGGGGGCAAGACCACCCACCTCGCCGCCCGCATGAGGGGGAAGGGGCTTCTTTTGGCCAACGAGGTGGACGGCAAACGGGTGCGGGGCCTTCTGGAGAACGTGGAGCGCTGGGGGGCCCCCTCGCCGTGACCCAGGCCCTTCCCAGGGCCCTGGCCGAGGCCTTCGGGACCTACTTCCACCGGGTCCTCCTGGACGCCCCCTGCTCGGGGGAGGGGATGTTCCGCAAGGACAGGGAGGCGGTGCGCCACTGGGGGCCCTCGGCGCCCAAGAGGATGGCGGAGGTGCAGAAGGCCCTCCTGGCCCAGGCCTCGAGGCTCGTGGGGCCCGGGGGGGTGTTGGTCTACTCCACCTGCACCTTCGCCCCCGAGGAGAACGAGGGGGTGGTGGCCCACTTCCTCAAGGCGCACCCGGAGTTCCGCCTCGAGGACGCCCGCCTCCACCCCCTCTTCGCCCCGGGGGTGCCGGAGTGGGGGGAGGGGAACCCGGAGCTCCTTAAGACCGCGAGGCTTTGGCCCCACCGCCTCGAGGGGGAGGGCCACTTCCTCGCCCGCTTCCGCAAGGAGGGGGGGGCCTGGAGCACGCCGCGCCTGGAACGTCCTTCCCCCCTCTCCCAGGAGGCCCTGCGGGCCTTTAGGGGCTTTTTGGAGGAGGGGGGGCTTTCCCTGGAAGGCCCCGTCCTTGACCGGGCGGGCCACCTCTACCTCCTCCCCGAGGGGCTTCCCACCCTCTTGGGCCTCAAGGCCCCTGCCCCGGGCCTCTACCTGGGCAAGGTGCAGAAGGGCCGCTTCCTCCCCGCGAAGGCCCTCGCCCTCGCCTTCGGGGCCACCCTCCCTTGGCCCGAGGGGCTTCCCCGCCTCGCCCTTACCCCGGAAGACCCCAGGGCCCTGGCCTTCGCCACGGGGGAGGGGGTGGCCTGGGAGGGGGAGGACCACCCCCTGGCCCTCGTGGTCCTGAAGACGGCGGCGGGGGAGTTCCCCCTGGACTTCGGCAAGGCCAAGCGCGGGGTGCTGAGGCCCGTGGGGGTGGGGCTTTGAGGCCACCCCGTGCCGGCTTGCGCCGGGGTTCCGGGTTGCGGGCGCCTAGCGGAGGAGGCCAAGCCCTTTAAGCTCCTCCCGCCAGGCGGCGAAGGCCTCCCGGAGGAGGCCTTCGGGCAAGGGGCGCACCACAAGCCTCCCCGGGGCCAGGGGCACCACCCAGTGGAGGCTTTCCGAGACCTTCTTCTTGTCCCGGAGGAGGTAGGGGAGGAGGTCCTCAAAGGCCAAAGGCGGCAGGGGAGGGGGGGAGAGCCAGAGGAGGAGGCGGCGCACGGGGGGCAAAAGGTCCTCGCCCCCGAGGGCCCTTCCCAGAAGGGCGGCGTAGAGGAGGCCGTAGGCCACGGCCATCCCGTGGGGGAGGGCGTGGCGGGTTTGGGCCTCCAGGGCGTGGCCCAGGGTGTGGCCGAGGTTTAAAAGGCGCCTTTTTCCCTTCTCCAGGGGGTCTTCCTCGGTGACCCGCACCTTCACCGCCACCGCCCTGGCCAAGAAGGCCTCGAGGCGGGGGCTTTGCGGCGTGAGGTCCTCCACCTTGAGAAGGGCCTCGTCCCCGGCGATGAGCCCGTGCTTGAAGGCCTCCACCAGGCCCTCCTTGAAGGTGGGGAGGGGAAGGGTCTTAAGCGCCCTAAGCTCGGCGTAGACCCCTTGGGGGAAGTGGAAGGCCCCCACCAGGTTCTTCCCCTCGGGCAGGTTGATCCCGGTCTTCCCCCCCACGCTCGCGTCCACGATGGCCAAGGTGGTGGTGGGGAAGGCGAGGTAGGCCACCCCCCGGAGGTAGGTGGCGGCCACGAAGCCGCCCAGGTCCGTGAGGGTCCCGCCCCCCACCACGAGAAGGGTGGCGTTCCGGGGAAGCCCCTTTTCCGCAAGCCAGGACAGGACCTTCCCGTAGACCTCCAAGGACTTCGCCGCCTCTCCCCCGGGGAGCCCCAGGAGGTGGCGCACGCCCAGGGCCTTCGCCACCTCCTGGGCGAAGCCCTCCACCCTCCGGTCAAAGAGGAGGGCGGCGGGGCCCGCAAGCGGGGGGACCTCCTTCAGGACCCCTTCCCCCACGAGGATGGGGTAGGGGACGGGTTCACGCACCTCTAGCCTCTGCATGGCGCCAGAGCTTCTCCACGATCTCTTCCACCACTTCCTCCACGCGACGCCCGTCGGTGGAGACGTGGATGTGGGCCTTGCGGTAGACGGGGGCCCGGGCCTCGAGGAGGGTCCGGATCCTCTCCAGGGGGTTTTCCACCTGGAGGAGGGGCCTTTCCCCGGGCTTGCGCATGGCCCTTTTCAGGATGGTCTCGGGGCTTGCCCATAGGGCCACCACGGGCCCGCGGCCGAGGAGGGCCTTTTGGCTTTCCGGGTCCATGAAGGTTCCCCCGCCCAGGGAGAGGACCAGGTAGTCCTTTCCCACGAGCTCCCGCACCGCTTCCTTCTCCATCCTGCGGAAGGCCTCCTCCCCGAGGTGGCGGAAGATGTCGGGGATGGAGATCCCGGTGCGCCTTTCAATGTAGCGGTCCAGGTCAATGAAGTGGAGCATGAGCGCCCGGGCGAGCTCCCGCCCGATGCGGCTTTTCCCCACCCCCATGAACCCGGTGAGGGTGACGAAGGTGGCGGGACGGGGAACCTCGAGGCGGGCCATCCTCCCATCCTACCCGGGCCGGGCTCAGTAGGCCCGCACCCGCTCCCTGTAGCGCTCCACCCGCTCCTGGATCTCCTCCATGGTGTCCCCCCCGAACTTCTCCAGGTAGGCCTGGGCCAGGACGATGGCCGAGAGGGCGCAGAGGATGACGCTCGCCGCGGGCACCGCCGTGGTGTCGCTTCTCTCCCTGGCGGCGTCCTTGGGCTCGTGGGTCACCACGTCCACGGTGGGAAGGGGCCTCATCAGGGTGGCGATGGGCTTGAGGGCGGCCCGGACCACGAGCTCCTCCCCCGTGGTCATGCCCCCTTCCAGCCCCCCTGCCCGGTTGGTCTTCCGATAGAAGCCCCGCTCCGGGCTCCAGTAGATGGCGTCGTGGACCTCGGAGCCCCGCTTCATGGCGTTCTCAAAGGCGGGGCCGATCTCCACCCCCTTCACCGCCGGGATGGAAAGGGCCATCTGGGCCAGCCTTCCGTCCAGCTTCCGGTCCCAGTGGACGTGGCTCCCAAGCCCCGGCACGAGCCCCCGGAAGCGGGCCTCAATGACCCCGCCCAGGGTGTCCCCCTCCGCCTTGGCCTGGTCAATGCGGCGGATCGCCTCGGCCTCGGCCTCGGGGTCGGTCATGCGCAGGGGGCTTTCCTCAATGCGGGGCACCAGGTCCCAAGAGAAGGGCACCTTGGCCCACACCCCCGCCATCCCCGGCACGTACCCCACCCCCTCCACCCCGAGGAGGGAGAGGAGCTTTAGGGCCACGGCCCCCACGGCCACCCGCATGGCCGTTTCCCGGGCGCTCGCCCTTTCTAGCACGTCCCTCAGGTCCTTGTGCCCGTACTTCATGCCCCCGGCGAGGTCGGCGTGGCCCGGCCTGGCCGCGGTCAGGGCCCGTTTCCTGGGCCAGTTCCCCGGGGCGGGGTCCATGATCTCGGCCCAGTTCTTAAAGTCGGCGTTCTTGATGGCCAGGGCCACGGGAGCGCCCGTGGTGCGCCCGCCCCTCACCCCAGCGCGGAACTCCACCCGGTCGGTCTCAATCACCATGCGCCGGCCCCGGCCGTAGCCCTTCTGCCGCTTCTCCAGCCAAGGGTTGATGTCCTCCTCGCTGAGGGGAAGCCCGGCGGGAAGCCCTTCAATGATGGCGAGAAGCTCGGGCCCGTGGGACTCGCCTGCCGTGAGAAACCGCATGGGGACATTGTAGGCCAAAGGGGGGCCCGCAGGCCCCCCTTGCGGAACGCCCGGCCTCTTAGGGGTTCGCCGAGGCCGTCTCCTCGAGGATGTCGGCGGTGATCACCACCAAAAGCTCCTTGTCGGTGCGCTCGTTCGTCCGCTGCTTGAAAAGTTCCCCGATCAGGGGGATGTCCATGAGGAGGGGCACCCCCTGCTGGCTCTGGTTGGACTCCTGGGAGGTGAGGCCCCCAAGGACCACGGTCTCCCCGTCCCTTACCCTGAGGGTGGTGGTCACCACCTGCTTGGTGAAGCGGTCCACATCCCCGTCCACGGGGTTGCGCTGGACGTTCCCCGAGACCTCGGCCTTGATGTTGAGGAGGATCTGGCCGTCGGCGGTGATCTGGGGCGTGACCTCCACGATAAGACCCACATCAAAGGGGACCCGTTCCACCTGGTCGTTTACCACCCGCCGGATGAAGAAGGTTTCCCCCGATTGCAGGCGGGCGGTCTGGTTGTTGAGGACGGTCTGGTTCACATCCCGGAGGGCCCGGGAAAGCCCCTGTTGCTGCAGGGCATCCAGGGTGGCCATGATGTTGAGGGCGGCGAGGCTTCGCGTGGAGTCAAAGATGAGGGAAAGCCCCGAGTCCAGGATGCTGGCCGCCGCATTGCCGCCAGCGATGCTGTTCCACTTGAGGCCGAGACTACGGGTCAGGTTGGACTGGACCTCCTGGATGCGCACCCGCAAGGAAACCTGGGGAACGGGCTGGTCCAGCTTGGGAATGAGGCCCTCCACCAGGGCGAGGTCCTCCTGGGTGCCGGTGACGATGAGGGTGTTGGTCCTGGGGTCGGCCACCACCGTGGCCTCCCGGGTGGGGGGGGCCTGGTTCTGCTGGCCCTGGTTCTGGGCCTGCCGGGCTTTGAGCGCTTCCTGGAGCACCTGGGCGAGCTCCACCGCCTTGGCGTTGGAGAGCTGGTAGGCCCGCTGGAACACGGGAGGGCCTTGCTCGGGGGCCCGGTCAATCTGGGCGAGGAGGCTTTCCACCTCGGCGAGCTGCTTCTCCGTGCCCCGCACCGAGAGGACGGGCTGGCCGGGAACGGTCTGGACCACGATCCCCGGCACCTCCCGGGCGAGGAAGGGGGCCACCTGCTCGGCGTTGGCGTAGCGCAAGGGGTAAAGGCGGCGCAAGGTGGCCTCCTGGGGAGCCTGAGGGGCCTGGGGAGGGACGTCCAGGGCTTTTAGGATCTCGGCGAAGAGGGCGTGCTCCGCCTCGGGAGCCTCGAGGAGGAGGGCCTTGGGATTGCCGGGGAGGCTCTCCAGGCGGGCCCCCTTGAGGTCCTTCTCCAGGAGGGGCTTTAGGCGCTCCTGGGCCTCCCTGAAGGTGAGGTTCTGCAGGGCGTAGACCCGGCGGACGGTCTTGGGGACGTCGGCCGTCTTCAGAAGCTCAGCGAGGCGGGCGTGGTCCTCCTCGGTGGCGAGGACGATGGCCCTTTGGGGGTTGGTGGGAACCACGCTGATCTGGGCTTCGGGGAGGCGGGACTGGAGGAAGGCGAGGAGTTCGGGGAAGGTGGCGTAGGTGAGGGTGTAGGTCTTCTCCACCCGGGGCTTGGGCTGGGCCAGGGCGGGGAGGGGGCGGAAGTCAATCCCGGCCCGTTGCAGGATGTCGGAGAAGCGGGCGTGTTGCTCGGGGGTGGCGAGAACGGAGAGAACGGCCTTGAGCCTCCCGCCCTCCTCCACCACAATCCAGTTCACGTTGAGCCCCGCGGCCTCCCGGGAGAGGAAGGGGAGGAGGTCGTTCTGGACCCAGGCCTTGGCGCCCTCAATGTTGACGACCGTGCGGGTCTGGCCCTGGGCGTCCGTCTCCGTGCGCTTGTAGGCGATCTCGGGGACGCCCACGATGTAGGGCCTCCGCTCCATGGCCCCCGTGCGGCTCGGGGCGTCCACCAAGGCGGTGATCACCTGGGTGGGGGCCACCACCACCACGTCGGGGGGCAGGAAGAGGTAGTCCAGGTTGAATTGGGTGCCGTAGGTGGCGAAGAGGAGGTCCCAGACCTCCCGGAAGGGCTTGCCCTGGAAGTCCAGCTTGACGTTGGGGAGGGGGGGCTCTGCCTTGGCGGGGTCCCCGCTTGTATCGTAGGCCCGGTAGATGAGGGGCTGGAGCCCCACGCTCCTTGCCAGGGCCTCGAGGACCACGTCCAGGGGCAGGGTCTGGCCTGCCTTGACCTGGGATTCCGAGACCTTGAGGTTCACCGGGGCCTGGAAGCGGGGCTCCTCGGGAAAGCTCCCCGCAAGGGCAAAAGCCCCTAGCCCTGCGAGGGCGATCACGGCCGCACGGATCCACGCGCTCTTCATTGGCCACCTCCAGCTTGGGCGAGGGAGAGGTTCAGGGTTTCCTCCTTCAGTGCCAGGGTCACGCTTCCTTCCTCCACCTGGCGCACCACGGCCTCCGTGCCGGGGATGGGGCTTCCCGTCGGGACGACGAGGTAGCCCTCCTTGCTCTCCAGGATGGCCACGCTCACGGGGCCGAGCAGGGTCCCCGAGAGGCGGAGGCCCTTTTCCGCCACCAGGCGCTCCAGCGGCGAGGCCGGGGCGGGGGCTTCTTTCACCCCTTCTGCCTCGGGCCCGGAAAGGGGGGTCTCCACGAGCGCCGTGGGCACGGCGACCTTAGGCGGCGTCTCCCTGGCCTCCTGGGGCAGGGGGGCAGCCAGGGCGGGGGAGAGGACCTTGGGTGCCGGGAGGGCGCCGGAGGTCCCGGGGATGGGCTGGGTGGCGGGGGCCGCCTGGGGGCCGGGGCGGGGGTCTGGACCCGGACGGCGGGCCCCTCGGGGACGGGCGTGGGGCGGGAGGCGGAGGCCGGAGGTGGGGGTGGGGTTTCCACCACCAGGGGGACGAAGGGGTTCGGGGGCGGGGGCTCGGCCCGGGCCACGGGGGCGGGCGGGGGCGCCTGGGCCTCCTCTTGGGCCGGGGCTTCGGCCTGTGGCTTGGCCTCTTCCTGGGAGGCGAGGGGCGGGATCGGGGGGGCCTCGATGACCTGCGTGGAGGGGGCCGGGGTGGGCGCTTCCGCCACCTGGGCCGGGAGGTAGAGGCCCACGTACCAAAGGGCCACGCCCCCCACGAGAAGGAGGGCCGCCAGGAGGAGCTTGGTGGACCTGGGCAGGTTGGCCCAGGCTTCCTTCAGGCGTTGCCAGGCGTTCTTCATGGGGTGCTCCCTCCCGTTTCCTCCTCCACCCCCTGGGCCAGCACGTAGACGGTCAAGGTGAGGCCGGTGGCGAGGGTGGGGTTCGCTTCCTGGCTCTGGACGCTCAGGTTGAGGCCGGAAAGGGTGCTGAAGCGGGAGAGGTCCTCCAGGCGCCGCAGATAGGCGTAGATTTCGGGAAAGGGGGCCTCGAGGGCCAGGGCCAGGTTCACGGCCCGCACCTCGGGCACCGGGGCCGAGGTGCGGCTTCGGGTGAAGCTTCGGACCACCACCCCGCTCGCCTCCGCGTCCTGGAGCACCTCGGAGAGGACCTCGGCGAGCCTTTCCTCCCGGGGCAGGGCCCGGAGGAAGGCGAGCCTTTGGGCCTGAAGGGCGGCGATGGTGGCGCGGAGCTCGGGAAGGGCCCGGCGGGCCTGGAGCCCGCGGTTGCGCTCTATGGTGAGGCGGTCAATCTCCTGCCGGACGGTGGCGATCTCCTGCCTCGTGGGCACGATGAATAGGTAGTACCAGAGGAGCCCCAGGAGGGCGGTGAGGACCATGGCCAGGAGGGCCCACTCCCGCTGTCCCAGCCTAGCGAGCACCGCTTTCACCCCCCGTCACGCCCACGCGGGCGCTGAAGGTGTAAAGCCCCCGGCCCTCGTCCAGGGAGGCGCCCTGGAACTCAATGCCGAACCGGGGGGAGGTCTCAAAGGCCCGGATGAACCGGACCAGGGCCTCCCGGCTCAGGGCCTCCCCCTGGAGGGCGAACTCCACCCGAACCCGTTTGCCGTCGTAGGTGCCTTCCTGGGCCAGGCGGGCGGCCTCCTCTTCCGAGAGGGCGCGGGCGCTCACCGAGCGGAGGGCCACCTCGAGGCGCCCCCCCGCCTTGGGGATCTGGTTGATGAAGGCGGCCAGGTACTGGGACCAGGGCACGGCGTTTTTCTCCAGGCCTTCCCGGATGGCGAGGAGGGCCTCGAGGGCCTTGCGCTCCTCCTGGAGGCGGCCGAGCTCGGCGATGAAGGGCCTCAAGGCCTCCACCTCCGCCTGGAGCTGGTCCCGTTCCGCCTTGGCCAGGGAAAGCTCGGTGTAGGCGGTGTAGTGGACGAGCCCCAAGACCCCGAGGACCACGAGGGCGAAGAGGAGGGCGAGGAGGCGCCACCAGCCCGGCTCCACCCGGCGCCGGAGGTTCTTGGGAAGAAGGTTCAGCCTAATCAAAGGGCTCCACCCCCCTCAGGGCCAGGCCCAGGGCTACGGCGAACTCGGGCCCCATCTCCTGGAGCTTCTCCGCCTCAAAGCGCTTGGGGTCCACCGTTACCGCCTCCCAGGGATTGACGGGCTCAAAGTTCACCCCCAGGGTGTCGGTGAGGAGGGAGGCAAGCCCCCTCAACTTGCTTCCCCCGCCCAGGAGGTAGCCCACCTCGGGCGGGGCTTCTTCCAGCTGGATGCGGAAGAACTCCAGGCTACGGCGGAGCTCCTGGGTGAGCTCCACCAGCACCGGGCGGATGGCGTCATAGATGCGCCCCGGGCTGTAGCGCTCCCACTCGGCGTCAAAGTCCAGGAGGAGCTCCTCGTCCTCGGTGGGGAGGGTGGCCATCCCGTAGGTCCGCTTCACCTCCTCGGCGGCGAGGAGGTCCAGGTTGAAGCTTCGGGCGATGGCCTCGGTGAAGTCCTTGCCCGAGAGGGTGAGGACGCGCACCGCCAGGGGCTTGTCCCCCCGGAGCAGGACGAGGCTCGTGCTCTCGGCCCCGATGTCCAGGACGAGGAAGACCCGGTCGGGCTCCTCCGCAAGCCTGGCCTCCAGAGGGTAGAGCCCGGCGAAGGGCTTCACGTCCAGCACCACGGGGACGAGCCCCGCCCCCCTCAAGGCCTCGAGGACCCCCGCCACCGCCTCCTGCCGCGCCGCCGCCACCATCACCTGGACCTGCTCCCCCTCCTGCACCTCGGAGAGGGGGGTCAGGGGGGCGAAGTCCAGGACCACCTCGTCAATGGGGAAGGGGATGTAGCGCTCCGCCTCCCAGCGCACCGCCTCCTCCATCTCCTTGAGGGGCATCTTGGGAACCTGGATGGGGCGGAGGATGACCGCCAGGTTGGAGAGGGCGGTGACCACGTAGCGCTTGCGGGTGCGGGCCTCGAGGAGAAGCTCCTTGATCTCCTGGGCCAACGCGGCGGGCTCGGCCACCATCCCTTCCACCAGGAGGCCGGGCGGGGTGGGGCGGGAGGCCAGGGCCTTGAGGGCAGGGGGGTTCCCGGACACCTCCACGAGCTTCAGGGCGGAGGCCCCGATCTCCAACCCCAGGGCCTCAACCCTGGGTCGGAAGAGCTGGCTAAGGCTTTTGAACACACCCCCCTCCTTATACCTGCGTCTCTAGGCCAACTGCGAATCCCTGAAGGTAGGATAACGCTTTTTCTTCACGTGACAACCCCCAAAAAGGAAGGCCTGGCCCCCGAAGGGGGCCAGGAAGCTTTTCCGCCTACAGGTTCTTGAGCGCCTCCACCACGGCCTCGGTGAAGGCTTCCGTGGTGGCGTCCCCGCCCAGGTCGGGGGTCCTGGGCCCCCGCTCCAGCACCAGGTCCACCGCCTGCTCCACCCGCGTGGCCGCCTCCTTCTCCCCCAGGTAGTCCAGCATCATGGCCGCGGAGAGGATGGCTGCCGTGGGGTTGGCGATGCCCTTGCCGGCGATGTCGGGGGCGGAGCCGTGGACGGGCTCAAAGACCGCGGTGGTGTCCCCGATGTTCCCCGAGGGGGCGAGGCCCAGGCCCCCCACGAGCCCCGCGGCGAGGTCGGAGAGGATGTCCCCCAGGAGGTTGGTGGTGACGATGACGTCAAAGCGCTCCGGGCGCATCACGAGCTGCATGGCGCAGTTGTCCACGATGATGTCCTGGACGTTCACCAGGGGGAAGTCTTTGGCCACTTCCTTGACCGTGTCCAGGAAGAGCCCCTGGGTGAGGGGAAGGACGTTGGCCTTGTGGGCGATGTGGAGGGTTTTGCGGGGCCTGCCCTCGGCGATCCTTAAGGCGGCCCGGCCGATACGCTCGCTGGCCTTTTTGGAGATGACGGCGTCGGCGATGGCCACGTCCAGGTAGCGCCTTTCCTGCTCCACGTAAAGCCCCTCGGTGTTTTCCCGGACGATGATGAGGTCCACCCCGGGGCGGCTTCCCGGGATGGGGCGGCTTTTGGCAGGGCGGACGTTGGCGTAGAGGTCCAGCCTGCGCCTTAGGTAGCGGATGGCCCCGAAGAAGCCGGGGACCTTTCGGGTGGGGCTGGTGGCGGCCCCGAAGAGGGTGGCGTGGCAGGAGAGGATTTTCTCCACCGTTTCCTCGGGGACGGAGGTCCCTCTTCTCTCAAAGGTTTCCCAACCCGCCTCCGCCTCCACGAACTCCAGGGGGAGGCCGGTGGCCTCCAGCACCCTCCGCGCCGCGGGGATGACCTCGTGCCCGATGCCGTCGCCCTCAATTAAGCAGATCCGGTACGCCATCTTCCCTCCCGGTCAGGGGTATAGCCCCTTGGGGAATATACACTACACCCCGCCTTACCCGCGCAGGGCGAGGAGGGCGAGGACGAAGGCGAGGTAGAAGAGGAGGCGGAGGGCGAGGGCCCTCCGCCGCAGGCGAATCCCGCCCTTGAGGGCTCCCTCCACCACCATGCCGGCGATCCCCAAGAGGATGAAGAGGTCCCCCGGGCTCACGACCTTCCTCAGGGGAGGCAGGGGGATGACGTCCCCCAGGAAGGGGAGGCGGGTCTTCTCGTCCAGAAGCGCGTGGACCGCGTCCCCTTTGTCCCGGAGGAGGTCCGCGAACTCCCCTATGCCCGCCCGGTGGAGGGCGGTGGGGCTCACGGGCATGTGCCCCCCGTTGGCGAAGATGACGAGGGCGTTGAGGAGGAGGCCGAGAAGGACCAGGTAGAGGCTTTTGAGGTGGCGGTTCTGGTAAAGGCCGTAGCCCACCAGGAGGAGGACCAGAAGCTTGGCCAAGGGGCCGGCCACCTCCGGGGCGAAGAGGCCCCGGTAGGTCCCGTAGGCCAACCCCCCTTCCAAGAGGGCGGCCAGAAAGAAGGCCCAGGCCGCCCTGAGCTCTATTCCTCCGAGGTCCTTGGGCCGGGCTCCGAGGGCGAGGGCGAGGCCGAGGCCGAAGAGCGCTGCGGCGAGGTAGAGCGTGATACCGATCCCTCCTTTGCCGCCAGATAGGCGTGGCGGTCGCGCCAGATGGGGTTCTGC
Organism: Thermus parvatiensis; assembly: GCF_001535545.1. GTDB lineage: Bacteria > Deinococcota > Deinococci > Deinococcales > Thermaceae > Thermus > Thermus parvatiensis. The sequence continues at coordinate 673,504 of NZ_CP014141.1, forward strand.
TCCCAAAGCTCGGTGAAGGCTTCCACCAACCGGGGGTCAAACTGGTGGCCGGAAAGCTCCTGGACCTCCCTCAGCGCTTCCTCGGGGGTCTTGGCCTTGCGGTAGGGCCGCCCCGCGGTCATGGCCTCGTAAGCGTCCGCCAGGCCCACGATGCGGGCCTCCTCGGGGATTTCGTGCCCGGCGAGCCGCTTTGGGTAGCCCCGACCGTCCCAGCGCTCGTGGTGGTGCAGGATGACGTTGTAGACGAGCTGGTCAAAGGCCACCTTCCGCGCCGGAGAGAGGAGCTCGGCCCCCTTGGTGGTGTGGCTTTGGATGAGGGCGAACTCCTCGGGGGTGAGGGTTCCGGGCTTGAGGAGGACGGCCTCGGGGATGGCGATCTTGCCGATGTCGTGGAGCCTGGCCGCCCGGTAGATGGCCTGGGCGTAGGCCTCGTCCCCGTCCTTGACCTTGCGGGCCAGGTCGCGGGCGATGTCCGCCACCCGTTCGGAGTGGAGGCGGGTCATGGGGTCCTTGGCCTCGAGGGCATTCATCAAGAGCTCCAGGGTGGTGTCAAAGGCCTCCTCCAGGCGCACCTTCTCGTCCCAGTAAAAGCGGCTGTAGTAGAGGGGGATGAGGAAGAAGAGCACCGTCCAGCCGCCCCAGCCTCCGAGAAGCGGCGTCTCGTAGGCCCGGGCGAGGAGGAGGGCGAGGGGGGAGAGGAGGATGTAGCTGAGGGCTACCCACCCCATGTTCCGGCGCCATATTTCCCGGAGGGGAGTTTGGCTGTCCAGGTGGATGACAAAGGCAACCAGGCTGCTATTCACGGCGAAAAAGGAAAAAGCGGCGGCTGCTATGCCCACCCCGTCGCTTAAATCCCACCTGCCTAAGTAAAGGGGATTTTCTTGAGCTAGGATCCACACTAAGGCGGCTATAGCGGTTGCTAGTCCGTCCTGGGAACGGTTGAAGAACTCTTTGTACCAGGCGCTTCCACCCCATTGGGCCAGGAAGGCCGCAAGAGGGGCTACCCAAGGGGGAGTTAAGACTACGAGAGCCAGAGCGAAGAGAAAAAGCTGGCTCATGCCAGCGTTGAGGGGTAGGCGGACCTCTACCCTCACGCTCCAGAAAATCAGCAAACCCCAAAAAATCAGGTCCCAGAGCCCAAGTTGAAGAGGCTTGTCTTTGGACTGCCAGTACAGCCAGAGCTCCAGGAGGACAAAGCCAAGGAAGGTAGCCAAGATAAACAGAAGTACCCGAACAGGGGGTACTTCTAGGGATCTGGAATGACCCGGCCCCTTGGTGTTTTGGGACTCCACGTTGTAAAGATAGCACACCCTTTGAAAATGAAAAAGCTGGCCAGCAACCTGGCCAGACTCTTTTACCTCCAGTGAAAGCTAGCCCCAGCCGCAAGTCCGAGAGCGATCAGAGAGCCGAGCAGTGCCATCACGCGAGCGATCAGCTTCTTCATTCTCCTTCACCTCCTTTCTTGGCTTCGGGGGGTCGGCCCCGTTTGCTTGGCTTTCACTTTAGGGGGGGTCGTCAATACTGTCAAGAGGGGAAGAATAGGTATCAGCACGTAATAGATTGCTTTGCTCCTCACATAATCCTGGAATGGTTAGTATCTTGCTTTAGCCTAGCACAGACCGGCGCCGCTAGGCTTGGTGGGTAAACCCGGGGGTAGGGCCTGGGGTCCTTGCGGACGTCCAGGCCCCGGCGAACCCCTACCGCCTCATACCCTCGCCTCCAAGGGGGGAGGGAAGCGTAGGCGTGACGCGCGTCGCCCCCTTCTCGCCCAGTTTAGCAACCCACCAAAGCAAAACGCCCGCTCACTGTGGAGCGGGCGCCAGGCTCGTCCTTGGTGCCGAGGGGCGGAATCGAACCGCCGACACTGCGATTTTCAGTCGCATGCTCTACCAACTGAGCTACCTCGGCGTGGCGGCCCCGACGGGACTCGAACCCGCGATCTCCCACGTGACAGGCGGGTGTGTTAACCAACTACACCACGGGGCCTTGGGTTGTTGCCGGGTCGGGGGCGTCCGACCGGGCATTTAGGATAATAGCCGGGGGAAGGAGAAGTGTCAAGGTGGGCCTGGAGCGAGGTCTTCGCCTTCCACCGTACCCGTAAGGGAATCGGGGCGCGAAGCCTTTTGGTGGACCGAGGGGAGTCGGGGTACCGCAACCGCTTCCTCCCGGACGGCCGCATCCTCTATATGGGCGAGGGCAAACGGGGGGACCAGGAGCCCGTGGGGGGGAACCTGCGCCTTCTCCTCGCCCACCGGGAGGGTACGCCCCTAAGGGTCTTCCTCCGGGAGAGGCCCGGGGTCTGGCGCGACCTGGGGTGCTACCGGGTGGAGGGGTGGCGGTACGCCCTCTTGGAGGAGGAGGGGAGGTGGGTTTACTGGTTCACCCTCGCCCCAGGTGGATGCGGAGAAGCCCCTTGAGGGTGAGGTCCTCGTCCACCACGTCAAAGGAGGGGCAGAGGTCCTTGAGGGTCTCGGCGAACCCCCCCGTGGCGATCACCAGGGCCTCCCCGGCCTCCTCCTTGAAGCGGCGCACCATCCCCTCCACCAGGGCGGCGTACCCCAGGACGAGGCCGGAGCGGAGGGCCTCGAGGGTGCTCTTGCCCACCACCCCCTTGGGGGGTACCAGGTCTATGCGGGGAAGCTTGGCGGTGCGGGCGGCGAGGGCGTCCACGGCGGTCTGGGGGCCGATGGTGATGGCCCCGCCCAGGTAGCGGTTAGGCGCCTCCACCAGATCAAAGGTGGTGGCGGTGCCGAAGTCCACCACGATGTAGCGCCCCGTGGGGCTTTTGTAGCTAAGGGCCCCCACGGCGTTCACCAGGCGGTCGGCCCCCGCCTCCTTGGGGTTTTCTATGAGGACCTCGAGCCCCGTGCTCTCGGCGTCCACCACCTGGGCCTTCACCCCGAAGAGCTTCTCTATGGCCCGCTTCATCTCCCGTTCCACCGGGGGGACCACGCTGGAAAGGAGGGCGGCCGTGGGCGGGGGAAGGCCCTCGAGGGCGAAGAGATTCTTGAGGATGACCCGGTACTCGCTTTCCATCCGCATCCGGTCGGTGTGGATGCGGAAGTGGGCCACGAGCCTTTCCCCGGAGAAAACCCCCAGGGCGGTGGAGGTGTTGCCGATGTCCACCGCAAGAAGCATCTAGCCTTCCCCTTCCTCCCCCTCCCAGGGCTCCAGGACAACCCGGGTGGTGATCTCGGCGTTGAGGCTGGCGGAAACGGAGCAGTACTTGGTGTGGGAAAGGTGGACGGCCCTCTCCAGGGCCTCGAGGGTCACGCCCGGCCCCGAGGCGATGTGGGTCACGGTGATGCGGGTGTAGCGCTTGGGGTGGGTCTCGGCCCTTTCCCCTTCCACCTCCACCCGGTAGCGGGCGAGGGGTTGCTTTTTCTTGCGCATGATGTCCACCACGTCGTAGGCGGTGCAGGCCCCCAGGGCCATGAGGAGGAGTTCCATAGGGCGGGGGCCGGTGGCGGGCTGGTCCCCGTCAATCATCACCTTGTCTCCCTGCTCGTTTACGCCCAGGAAGCGGTGCCCCACGATCTGGTGAACCACGACCTTCTTCGTCATGAGCCGGATTTTACCAAGTCTTCATCTGGGCCGCTAGAATGGCCGTAGATGCGGGTATTCCCCTGGCTTCTTCTCCTGGTATGGAACCTGGCCTGGGCCTTTCCTCGGGTGGGGGTGCATGAGGGCTTCACCCGCCTGGTCTTTGACCTGCCCTCCCGGGAGGTGGCCCACACGCTTTCCCAGGAAAACGGCCTCCTGACCCTGATCCTGGTGGGGGTGAAGGCGGGGGCCTTGGACCAGGTGGTGAACTCCCCCGAGGTCGTTTCCGTGCAGACGGTGCCGGAGGGGAGACGGGTGCGGGTCCAGGTGCGCCTGAAAGCCCCGGTGGAGGTTTCGGTGCGCCGCTTTTCCGATCCCGAGCGCCTGGTGGTGGACCTCTCCCTGAAGAAGGAGGCCGCTTCCGAGAGGCCAGCCCCCCCACCCTCCCAGAACCGGGCCCCCAAACCCCCTAGGCCGGTGGTCCTCCTGGACCCGGGGCACGGGGGAGTGGACCCGGGGATGGTGGGCTACGTGGTGGAGAAGGAGGTGGTGTTGGACGTGGCCCTCCGCTTAAAGCGGCTCCTAGAGCGGGAAGGCATAGAGGTCCGCCTCACCCGGGACAAGGACGCCCACCTTTCCCCCGACAAGCGGGAGGACCTCTCCCGGCGGGCGGCCATGGCGGATAGCTCCCGGGTGAACCTCTTCATCTCCATCCACGTGAACGCCACCCCCACCCACACCGCCCAGGGGGTGGAGGCCTTCTACTTCGGCCGGGCCCAGGATCCGAGGATCGTGGCCCAGGTGATCCGGGAAAACGGCGGTGGGGAGCTGGGCCGGCGCCTCACGGAGGAGGCCAAGAGCGTGGCGGAACGGATCCTCACGGACATCGTGGCCCAGGCCAACCAGCGCTATAGCCAGCGCCTGGCGGAGACCCTAGGCCGTAAGCTCTCCCAGGCCACGGGAAGCCCTTACCGGGGGAGCTTCCCCGGCGACTTCTTCGTCCTCCGCTACGCCAAGGTGCCGGCGGTTCTGGTGGAGATTGGCTTCGGGGACCACCCTGCCGAGGGGCGGAGGCTTGCTGACCCGGCCTACCGGGAACGGGTGGCCCAGGGCCTGGCGGAGGGGATCCTCGCCTTCCTCGCTCAGGGGGCCTTCGCCCGTTAAGGCCTGGGGCAGGGCCTCTTGCTGGGCGGGGAAATCTCTCGGAAGTGTGCAGGGTACCAGGCGAAAGGAAGGGGCAAGGCCCTTAGGGTCCAAGGCCTTTTGGGAAAAGTGAGGGACTCCGAGCGGTAAGCGAGCGGCTTTCCCGCTTCGGCCTCGAGGTTCAGGAAAAGCCCCTCCCCTTGAAAAAGGGCCCGGTAGGAGTACCCGTACGCCCAGGGGGATCCAAGGCCCGAAGGGAGGCCCAGGGGCCTCCCCCGTAGCTGGCCCCCCGGGGCCCGAACCAGAGGCCCTGGAGGACGCCCGCCACCTCCGCTTCCCCCACCAGGTACGCCCCCTGCCAGGCCCTGAGGTAGTCAAAGCCGGGGCGGCGCAGGAGGCGGGCTTGCCCCTGAAGAAGGCCGGGCCAGTCCAGAACTAGGCCCTCCGAGTCCCCTTCCACCTCCAGGCGCCCCACCGCCACCTCGCCCAGGCCTGCGAAAAGGGCCGAGCCGAGGAGGGTGGAAAGGAGCAGGCAGGAAGGCATGGCGCTAAAAGGGGAAGGCCTTCAGGGCCTCCTGGGCCGTGGGGAAGCGCGCCTTAGGGTCGGGGGCGAGGAGGCGTGCCAGGTAAAGGGCGGCCTCCTCGCCGAGCCCCGCCACGGGCGGATGGGGTCCTCTGTTGGGGTCCAGGGAAACCCGGCCCGAGGGGTCGGCGAAGGGGTGCTCCCCGGTGAGCATCCAGTAGAGGATGATTCCGGCGGCGTAGACGTCGGCCTCAGGGCCCGAGGGCAGGCCCCGGAGGAGCTCGGGGGCGAGGTAGGCGGGGGTGCCCAGGAGTAGGGGCTTTTGGAAGCGCTCCTGGGCGGGGCCCGAGAGGTCAAAGTCCAGGAGGCGGGCCTCCCCGGCGTTTACCAGGATGTTCTCGGGCTTCACGTCCCGGTGGACCAGGCCCTTTTCGCGCATGTGGGCGAGGGCGAGGAGGAGCTGGTGGAAGACCCGCATCGCCTGGAAAAACGCAGGGTTTTTTCCCATCCAGCGGCCGAGCTCCTCCCCCGGGGCGTAGGCCAGGAGGAGGGCAGGGCCTTCCTCCGGGTCCAGGGCCTCGAGGACGGGGTTGAGGTTGGGGTGGGCGAGCCTTCGCCCCACCCAAAGCTCCCGGTCCCGGCGGGGACGGGCCTTTGGGGGGAAAAGCTTGAGGGCGTAGGGGGTGCCGAAGGGGTCAAAGGCCAGGTAGACGGTGGCCAAGGCTCCCTGCCCTAAGGGGCGCACCACCCGGTACCTGTCCAAAAGGGTCTTCCCCGCCAGCTCCACTGCCTCCACTATACCCGCCCCTCATTCCTTTCACCCTCAAGCCGTTAGGATTGTCCCGTGCGCGGGCTGGCGCTTTCCGGAGGGGGGGCCAGAGGGCTCGCCCATATCGGGGCCTTGGAGGCCTTCTTGGAGGCGGGCCTAGACTTCCAGGTGGTGGCGGGCACCAGCATGGGGGCCATCGTGGGGGCCCTCTTTGCCGCCGGGAAAACCCCGGAGGAGATGCTCCACATCGCCCGCAGAACCCCTTGGCTTGGGCTTCTGGGCCTCTCCCCGCGCGAGGGGATTTTCTCCCGCAAAAAGCTGAAGGATTTCCTGGCTGAGCACCTGCCCCCAAGCTTCGCCGAGCTGAGGCGACCCCTGGTGGTCACCGCCGTGGACGTGGTCTCGGGGCGCCTCCTCTTCCTCACCCAAGGGGACCTGGTGAGCGCCGTTTTGGCCTCCGCCGCCTTTCCGGGCCTCCTGACCCCGGTGGAGCGGGAGGGGAGGCTTCTTTTTGACGGGGGCGTGTTGGACAACCTGCCCGTGGACGCCGCCCGCCTCTTGGGGGCCACAGAGGTCTACGCCGTGGACGTCACCCCGGAGCGCATGGCGGACGAGGCCCCCCGGGGGCTTTTGGCCCTGGCCCGGCGGGCGGTGGACCTGATGCAGCTCCACCTCACCGCGGTGCGCCTCACCCTCTATGCCCCCGAGGTGTACGTGAAGCCCAGCCTGCCGGGAGTGGGCATAGAGGACTTCCGGCGCTTGGAGGAGATTGTGCAAGCTGGGCGTGAGGCCGCAAGGCAGGCCCTAGAGGGTAAAGTGGGAGGGGTATGAAGGCCTTTTGGGATTATCTTTTTAAAGAATGGTTTCGGCAGGTGGGGGAGGCCCTCCTCGTGGCCTTTTTGGTCACCACCTTCGTCTTCACCACCGTGGGGGTGGTGGGGCAGAGCATGTACCCCACCTTGAGGAACGGCGAGCGGGTCCTGGTGCCCAAGTGGGAGACCTGGCTCGTCCGCCTGGGGTTCATGGAGTGGCGGCGGGGGGAGATCGCCATCCTCAAGCCCCCGGAGGGCACCCCCTTCTCCACGGCCCGCTTCCCCGTTTTGGGCTTCTCCTTCCGGGCCTTCTTCATCAAGCGCATCGTGGCCGTCCCCGGGGACGAGGTCTACGTGGACCGGGGGGTGGTGTACGTGAACGGGAAGCCTTTGGCGGAGACCCACATCACGGACCGGATCACCCCCTGGCCCGATTCCTTCCCCGGGGTGTGCTACGAGGGGGGGCGCCTCACCCGGATCGTCACCCAGCAGGGGGATTTCCCGGTGGACCTCCTTCCCGCCTACCTCCGGCCCCTTAAGGAGATGCTCCTTCCCCCCTCGCAGGAGACCCTGGCCCGAAGCGCTTTGGGGGAGGTGTGCGAGGTAGGGCGGATCAAGTTAAAGCCGGGGTACTACTTTGTCATGGGGGATAACCGCACCCTAGGGGGCTCGGAGGACTCCCGCACCTTCGGTCCTGTCCCCGTGGAAAGGATCGCCGGGCGGGCGAGCTTTGTCTGGTGGCCCCTGGTGGTGCGGGAGGAGGGGGGCTTTAGGCTCAACCTCCGCGCCCTCGCCATCCCCCCCGCCTACCGCCTGGAGTGATGTCACTCCAGGACGACCACCACGAGCCTCCCGGGCCCGTGCACCCCTTTGACCATCACCTGGCCGATGTCGGCGCTCTTGGAGGGGCCGGAGTGGAGGCCCAGGGCCCTGGGGAGGGTTTGGAGGTCCTGGAGGGCCTCGAGGAGGGTGCCGTAGACCCGGTTCGCCTCCACGAAGACCAGGTGGGTGGGGGGGAGGAGGTGGACCCTTCGGCCCTCCTCGCTGGAAAGGGCCACGCTCCCCGTTTCCGCCACGGCAAAAAGGGCCCAGGAGACCCCCAAGGGGGCCTCCTCGGGGGCAGCTCGGGGAGGGGGGGCCTGAGGTCCTGGGGAGGGTCTTGCCGAAGGCGGCCCCAGGAAGCCCCTCGGCGAGGCGTTGGGCGAAGGCTTTGGCCTCTTCCCGGGGAAGCCTCATGGCCTCGGCCCCGTTTTCCTGAAGGCGCCTCAGGAGGAGGTCCACGGGGTCCTCCGGGGGAGGGAGGTGGGGGTGCTCGGGGAGGAGGGCCTTGGGGCGCTCCTTGAGGGCCCGCTGCACCCGGGCGAGGATCCTGGTCCTAGCCTCCACGCTCCACCTCCTTCCAGAGCTCGTGAAAGGGCTTGGGGCTTGGCTTTAAGGGCCCCCTTCCCTCCGTCCAGGCCCTGAGGAGGGGGAGGAGGTCCTGGGGCAGGGGAAGCCCCCTCAGGCCTTTGGAGAAGAGGCGGTAGAGGGCGGGGCTTTCCATGACCTTGCGGAAGGCCCGCATGGCCCCTTTTTCCCAGGAGGGGGTGAGGCCCTCCGCTACCGCCCGGTGCCGCCAGGTGAGGAGGAGCTTGGGGATGGGGATCTTCACCGGGCAGGCCTCCAGGCAGGCCCCGCAGAGGGTGGAGGCGTAGGGCAGGGGGTAGGCCTCCTCCAAGGAGAGAAGCCCGGGGTCCAAAACGGCCCCGATGGGCCCGGAGTAGACGTAGCCGTAGGGGTGCCCTCCCGTCTGGCGGTAAACGGGGCAGGCGTTGAGGCAGGCCCCGCAGCGGAGGCACCTCAGGGTCTCCCAGGCTTCGGGGTCAGCGAGGAGGGTGGTCCGCCCGTTGTCCACCAGGACCACGTGGACCTCCTCGGGGCCCTCCTCCCCTTCCTTGGCGGGGCCTTGGATCAGGGAGACGAAGGTGGCAAGGCGCTGCCCCGTGGCCGCCCGGGCGGTGAGGGGGAGGAAGAGGGCGAGGTCAGAAAAGCGGGGGAGGAGCTTTTCTATCCCCACGAAGGCCACGTGCACTCTGGGGAGTGAGGTGGAAAGGCGGATATTCCCCTCGTTTTCCATCAGGGCCAGGGTGCCGGTCTCCGCCACCAGGAAGTTGGCCCCGCTGATGCCAAGCTCCGCTGTGAGGAAGGCCTCCCTTAGGACGTTACGGGCCACCTGGGCCAGGGCCTCAGGGGGGGCGTCCAGAGGGGTGCCGAAGCGCTGGTGGAAGAGCCTCTGGATCTCCTCCAAGGAGAGGTGGATGGCGGGGCCCACGATGTGGCTCGGGGGCTCGCCCAGAAGCTGGATCAGGTACTCCCCGAGGTCCGTCTCGTAGACCTCCACCCCCAGGGCCTCGAGGAGGGGGTTCACCCCGAGCTCCTCGGTGAGCATGCTCTTGGCCTTCACCGCCCGCTTCACCCCGTGCCTTTGGACCACCTCCCTTAAGACCCGGTGGGCGTCCTCCGGGGTCTCGGCCCAGTGCACCTGGACGCCGTTTTCCCGAAGGCGCCTTTCCGCAAGCTCCAGGTAGCGGTCCAGGTGGCTTAAAACGTGGTCCTTCACCGCCTTGGCCCTTTCCCGCCACGCCTCGATGGGGACCTCGGCGTAGGCCTTGAGGCGGTTTCGCTCAAAGTGGAGCGTGGCCCCGGTGACTGCTTCCCGTACCCCGGGCTTTTCCCTTAAAAGCCTTGCCGCTTCCTTGGGGTAGAGCTTCGCCTTAGCCCGCATACGCCTCCCAGAGCAGGGTGGCGAGGGGGGCCACCCTGAGGTTCTCGCCCTTCTTGCCCAGGCGCCCCGCGAGGTGGAGGAGGCAGCCCGCGTCCGTGGAGGTGAGGACCTCGGCCTTGGGCAAGGTGGCGAGCTTCCGGTCCGCCATGGCCAAGGAGACCTCGGGGAGCTTCACCGAGAAAAGCCCCCCGAAGCCGCAGCACTCCTCCCCGGCCTCCCAGGGGAGGACCTCGGCCCCGGCGTTTTGCAGGAGGAGAAGGGGCTCCTCCCGCACGCCGAGCTCCCTTAAGGCGTGGCAGCCGTGGTGGTAGGCCACCTTCCTCCCTTTAAGCCCCTCCCCGAGCTTCTCCACCCCGAGAACCCGCACCAGAAACTGGGAGAGCTCGTAGGTCTTCTCCGCCATCGCCAAAGCCTCCCGGTTTCCGGGAAGGAGCTCAGGGTAGTGGTTCTTCACCATGCTGGTGCAGCTTCCCGAGGGCAGGACCACGTACTCCGCCTCCTCAAAGACCTCGAGGGTCCTTTTGGCGAGGGGCCTCGCCTCGTCCCAGTACCCGGCGTTGAAGGCGGGCTGGCCGCAGCAGGTCTGGCCCTGGGGGAAGTCCACCTCCACCCCCAAGGCCCTGAGGAGCTTCACCGCCGCCACTCCGGCCTCCGCATAGAACTGGTCCGCCAGGCAGGTGATGAAGAGGGCCACGCGCATTTGCGCTCAATATACTTCCATAGGACCCGGTTTGCCTCGGGAGGCTTCGCTTCCCGGCGAAGAGAATACCTTCGTGTGCTACTTGACCCCGACCCCTGGGGTGTGAAAAAAGGGGGGTGCCATGCGGCAAGATCGTGAGCACCCCCTTTACCATCTTGACGCAGAAACCCTTCTGGTGGCTACCTACATCTGGGTGGATGACGAGCTCAAGGCCTTGCAGGCCCAAGGCCTCAAGCTCCCCCCAAAGCAAAAGCACCAGAAGGCTACCCTGGCCGAGCTCCTAACCCTCGCCATCTTTCTCCTTTTGCAAGGCCAAGACCTCGCCAAAGGCTACTTGGCCGCCAAGACCACCCTCAAGGCCTACTTCCCCTCCCTCCCCCACCTCTCCCGCTTCTACCGGGTCCTTCAGAAGGCCCAGGGGTTGTTGGCTCACCTGGCCATGAGGCTCTCTGGGGGACAAGGCCTCCTGCAGGTGGTGGACCTCAAGCCTATCCCCCTGGCCCACGGCCACCGCATCCACGGCCTCTCTCTTCCCGAGGCCGCGATGGGGGTAGGACCTCTGGGGGCTTTCGCGGGCTACGTCCACAAGCTGTTTCCCTGACGGGAAAGCATCATGCCAGTGATGAACGAGCGGGGTCTCTTCTTTCGTTGGGCCATTCTCCCCGGTAATGCCCGGGAGACCTGGGGGAGGGACCTGCTGGACGGTCTGCCCGCGGTCTTGGGGGACCGGGGCTTCCGCTGGGTCCAGGGGGTCAAGACCCCGCCCTATCGGGTCAGGGGAGGGAAGGTGGTGGAGACGGGGTGGAGAGAGTGGATGGGGAGGGTCAGGAACTGGATAGAGACCCGCTTCAGTGTGATGGTGCGGTCTTTAGGGCTTCATCGGATAGAGGCGCGGTCCTACTGGGGTCTGGTGGCCCGGGTGAACCTCATCCTGCTGGTTCACAACCTCATCCGCAGCCGGGTGCTCCTGAAGATGGCCGGGGTGGAGCTATGAGGTAGCACACGAAGGAATATCTTGGGGGGAGGTGAGAGGCATGGCGCTTTGGTTGGTGCGGGCGGGGAAACGCGGTGAGCAGGAAGAGTTTGCCCTGAATAACAGGGTTGCGGTCATTGGATGGGACGACTTGCCCGACCTCTCTCAGGTGCAAACTCGGGAGGAACTTTACAATCTCTTGGAGGAGACCTATCCCGAGATTCAACGTAAAGCCCTTCTCAGCTGGCTCAGTCAAATCTGGCCTTTTGTCCGCGAGATGCAGCAGGGCGATTTGGTTGCCCTGCCCTCCAAGCGGCGGCCTGTCGTTTATTTTGGGCGCGTAAAGGGTCCTTACGTTTACAACCCTAATAACCCTGAAGGGGCCAAACACACCCGCCCCGTGGAGTGGTTCAAGGAAATACCTCGGGACAGGATTGACAGGGACATCCTCTACTCCCTGGGGGCGTTTATGACCGTGTGCCGCATTCAGCGCAACAACGCCGAGGAACGCGTCGTGCGCCTCCTCGAGGGCAAGTCCCCCGAAAAAATCAAGAATGAAGAAAAGAAAGAGGGAGAAGTCTATCCAGCGGACTTGGAGGAGTACGCCCTGGATTTGATCCGGCAACACATTGCGCGCAAGTTTAAAGGGCACCGCTTGGCTTATCTCGTGGAGGCGATTCTTCAAGCCGAGGGGTACTTCACTTACCGTTCTCCCGAGGGACCCGATGGGGGTGTGGACATTCTGGCGGGGCGGGGTCCCCTGGGGTTTGACGAGCCTAGGCTCGCCGTACAGGTGAAGTCGGGGGATGCTCCCGTGGGTGGCCCCGAGCTCAACCAGCTTCGCGGCGCCATGGGCAAGCTGAACGCCCGCGTGGGGCTTTTTGTTTCCTGGGATGGATTTAAGGGGGCCGCCGAGAAGGAGAAGGCGCAGTCCTTCTTTGAGATAAGGCTTTGGGACGCCAACGACCTCATTCAGGCCCTACTCGCCAACTACGAAAGGCTTCCCGACGATATTCAGGCGGAAATACCCCTCAAGCGCATTTGGATCCTGCTACCTGGTGAGGAAGAAGGGTGACGCTTTCTTGGTGAAGGCTCTGAAACGCAGCTTCTTTCTGGACATCCCTCCGGGCCCTCCTTAGGCCTCCTCCTCCAAAAGGGGCAACCGCACCCTGAAGACCGTGCGCCCGGGGCGGCTTTCCACGGCGATCTCCCCGCCGTGGGCCTTGGCGATGGCGTGGGCGATGGCAAGCCCAAGCCCCGTGCCCCCTCCGGGCCCCCGGGCGAAGCGCTGGAAGAGGCGGGGGAGGAGGTCCTCGGGGATCCCGGGCCCCGAGTCCTCCACCTCCAGGAGGGCGTGGTCGGCTTCCCGGCGCACCCGCACCCGCACGCCCTCCTTCCCCGCCGCCCGGACGGCGTTGGCGACGAGGTTGCGAAGGAGCTGGAGGAGGCGGTCGGGGTCCCCGAGGACCTCGGCGCTTTCCGCCTCGGCCGCCACCCCGTACTCCAGGGCCGCCTCCCGGGCCACCTCCCCCAGGTCCACGATGTGGAGGTTGAGGTTCCGCTCCACCTCCCCCCGGGCCAGGGCCAGCAGGTCCTCCACCAGGCGGCGCATCCGCTCGGCGGTGGCCCGGGCGGTGCGGAGGGCCTCGAGGTCCATGGGGTTGCGGGCCAGGCGGTCCAGGTGGCCCAGGAGGACGGTGAGGGGGGTCCTGAGCTCGTGGCTGGCCTCGGCGAGGAAGGCCCGCTCCCGCTCCTTGGCCTCCTTCAGGGCCTGGAGCAGGGCGTTCACCGCCTCCACCATGCGCCCGAACTCGTCCTTCGGCAGGCGGTGGGGCACGGGGTCCAGGCGGTCGGGGCTTCGGCGCGTGATCTCCCGGGCCACGGCCTCCAGGGGCCGGGCGGCGAGGCGGGCCGTGAGGTAGACCAAGGCCAGGCCCAGGGGGAAGAGGAGGAGGAAGGCGCGGAGGAGGGCCTCCCGGAGGGCCTCGAGGGCGGCCTCAATGGGGCTTGTCTCCGCGGTGAGGACGAGGAGGCCCAGGGGCGTGGCCACGAGGGCGGCGGCGAAGCCCTCTTCCCAGAGGACCTCCGGGGTGGACCCTGCCCGGCGGAGCCTCTCGGGGGGAGGCGGTGGTCGGGCCGGGTGAGGGCGATGGGGGTGCCGTCTTGAGCGTAGAGGTGCAGGTAGACCCCGCCCGTGGTGAGGAGGGCGCCCGCCTGGCCCTTCTGGTAGGCCTCGGCCGCCCGGAGGACGTCCTGAACGAGGGTGGCCTCGAGGCGCCTTTTCAGGGCCTGGTCCACGCTGCGTCCCGCCAGGTACCAGGCCCCGCCCAGGAAAAGGAGCCACAAAAGGGCGAAGGCCAGGAAGAGCCGGGTGCGGAAGGAGAGCACCTAGCCCTCCTCCTCCCTCCTTCCCGGCCGCACGGCGTAGCCCACGCCCCGGACCGTGCGCAGGTATCCATAGGCCCCCGCCTCCCGGAGCTTGGCCCGGAGGTTGGCCATGTGAACGTCCAGGACGTTGGAGTCCTTGTCCAAGGGCCTGCCCCAGACCCTTTCCTCGATCTCGGGGCGGGGAAAGACCCGCCCGGGCCGGCTCATAAGGAGGTGGAGGAGGTCAAACTCCTTGGGGGAGAGGCGGACCTCCCGCTCGCGGAAGAAGACCTGGCGCTTCCTGGGGTAGAGCTCCAGCTGGCCCACGGCGAGGACCTCGCTCCCCTCCTTGTGCCGGAGCTGCACCTGAATCCGGGCCAAAAGCTCGGCAGGGTGGAAGGGCTTTACCAGGTAGTCATCGGCCCCGCCTGTGAGGAGGCTCACCTTGCGGTCCACCGCGTCCTGGGCCGTGAGGACGAGGATGGGGGTGTCGTCCGTGGCCCGGATCCTTCGCGCCACCTCCGCCCCGTCCAGGTCGGGGAGGCCGAGGTCCAGGACCACGAGGTCGGGCTTGCCTTCCCGGTGCCGGATCAGCCCTTCCATCCCCGTTTTGGCCCAGTCCACCTGGAACCCGGCCTCATTGAGCTCGGCCTCCACGAGCCGGGCCACCTCAGGGTCGTCCTCGATGAGGAGGATCCGCTTCATGGCCAAAGCCTCCCCGGAAGGGCCACGCCGTAGGCCTCTTGCAGGAGCCGAACCAAACTTACCCGTTCCTTCTCCAAAAGGAGGAGTACGTCCCCCTCCGCCGCCACGCCGGGGAGGACCTGGGGCTTCTTCCCGGGTACGGAAAGGAGAAGGCGCACCTCCGTCCCCGGGCGGGGGGCGAGGGGCGGGGAGAGGGGAAGGAGGCGGCTGTTCTCGAGGCGCCAGGCGGCGAAGAGGGTCTTCAGGTCGGGGGAGAGGAGCCTGAGCTCCGTCCCCGGGGGCAGGGCTTGGCCGAGGAGGGGCGGCAAGGCCGCGAAGGCCAGGCCGCAAAGCCCCAGAAGGAGGAGAAGGTGGCGCTTCACGCCCTCATTCTAGGACGGCCGCTCCGCCCTTTGTGGGAGGGAGGTTAAGGGGCTTTGGGGTTTTTCCGGGAGGAGGAAGCCGGCGGAGACCACGTACTTGAGGGCCTCCTCCACGCTGATCTCCAGGGGGAGGACCTCCTCCGAGGGGACCAGGACCACCATGCCGCTTGCGGGCACCGGGCTTGTGGGCACGAGGACGGCGGTGTAGCCCTCGGGCAGGGGGGGAAGCCTCCCTCCGACGCTTTGCACCACGAAACAGAGGGCGTAAACCCCCCGCCTCGGGTACTCGATCACCGCCGCCCGGCTGAACTTCACCTCCTGGTGGCCGAAGAGGGTATGGGCGATCTGCTGGACGGCCTTATAGATGTCCCGGACGATGGGGAGGAGGAGAAGGGAGCGCTCCAGCGAGACGATGAGCCGCTTCCCCAGGTAGTTTTCCGCCAGGCTTCCCACCAAGTAGACCAGGACCCCGGCGAGGAAAAGCCCCACGAAGGGAAGAACGGGCTGGTAGGCCCGGGGCACCTCGAGGCCGAAGAGCCGCAGGAAGGCCTGGATGTAGGCGCCGGAATAGGTGTAGACCCACCCTAAGAGGTAGAGGGTGACAATGAGGGGAAGCAGCGTGACGAGACCGGTGATGAGGCGCTGGCGGAGCCGCATCCCCTCCAGTCTATAAAAGGCCTAGCGCCCCTGGCCCCGGCTTTCGGCGAGCGCCTTGAGCCCCTTGAGGTCCAGAAGCTGGATCTTCCCGTACCCGGAGCGGATGTACCCTTCCCGGGCGAGCTCCCCGATGACCTTGGTCACCGTTTCCCGGACGCTCCCCACCGCGGCCGCCAGCTCGTCGTGGGTGGCCTTGAGCACCACCTTGCCCTCCTCCTCGTGGGCCAAGGGGGTCTCCGAAAGCTCCAAAAGGGCCGCGGCCATGCGGTTCTTGAGGCGCTGGGTGGCGAGGCGCTCAATCCGGCGGTAGGCCTCGGCCAGGCCCTGGGAGAGGTGCTGGGCGAGGTCCTTGAGGAGATCGGGATCGGGGTTTTCCGGCAGGGGCTCGAGGCGGACGTCCGTGGCGGCCTCGGCGAAGTAGATGCGCTCCTGGCCGAAGAGGGCCTCCTCGCCGAAAAAGCCTCCAGGGCGGACGAGGCGGAGGGTGAGGGCGTTCCCCTCCTCGTCCACCGCTTCCAGGCGCACCAGGCCCTCGAGGACCCGGTAGGCCCGGTCCCTCGGCCCCGGCACCCCGGGGTAGAGGATGACGTCCCCCGCCTTGAAGCTCACGGTCTCGCGCACCTGGGTCATGCCGAACCTCCTTGCCCCCAGGCTAGCACGGGGGCGGGGATTTTGTAAACCTTAGGGTTGCAAAAATCGCGCCGGGCTACCCCTTCCCCAGAGGGCGCTTCTTCGCCACGGGGAGGAGGCGGTGGATGGCGATCTTCGCCCTCTCCCCCCGCCCTTCCGCCTCGGCGAGCCTAAGCCTCGCCCAAAAAAGGGCCATCTCCCAAACGGCGCGAAGCCTTTCCTCTAGGGGCACCTCCCGCCACTCCGCCCGGTCGTCGGGGGCGCGTCCAGGGGGAACCTGCGGGCCACGGGCCGGATCTCCCTCATTCCAGCTCCTCCAAGTCCCTGAGGTCCACGGGCCGCCCAAAGGCTCGCTTGAGGGCCTTGAAGTCTTCGGGGTGGACCACGTAGACTTGGACCCCTTCCACCTCGTGCTTCAGGGCCCGGACGAAGGCCTCGTCAAAGGGGGGCGTTTCCAGGATCACCAGGTCTATGCGGTTGGGGGCGTAGCCCAGCTGGACCACGCCGGGGCTTGCCAGGTCCTCCACGGTGAGGCCCAGGTCATCCCCCCGAAGAAGCGGCGGATGGCGGCGAGGACCCTGGGGGCTTCCTCCGCGTCCACCCAGAGGTCCAGGTCCTTGGTGAAGCGAGGCCTTCCGAAGAAGGCCAGGGCGTACCCCCCGATGACCAAGAACCGGGCTCCCTCTTGGTGGAGGGCCCGGAGGAAGTCCAGCATGTCCGGGGTCATCCCGTGTTCTCCCGAAGCCAGTCCAGGTACTCCCGGTTCCCCTCGGCGATGGGCAGGGCCACGATCTCGGGCACGGTGTAGGGGTGGAGGGCCTTGACCCTTTCCTTGAGCTTAGGGAAGGCGTGGGTGGTGGTCTTGACGAGGAGGAGAAGCTCCTGGTCTTCCACCACCTCCCCCTGCCAGCGGTAGATGGAGGTGAGGCCGGGGACGATGTTCACGCAGGCGGCCAAGCGCTCCTCCACCAGGGCCTTGGCGATGGTCCTCGCCACCTCCTCGCTCGGCACCGTGATGAGCACGACCTCTTCCATCACTTTTCCTCCTCCACCACGAAGGCGCTCGCCACCTCGTCGTCCTCCGGGAGGTTCATCACCTTGACGCCGGCGGTGGCCCGGGAGTACTGCCGGATCTCGGCCACGGGGGTGCGGATGGCGAGGCCCTTACGGGAGAGGACCAAGAGGTCCTCCCCGCCCCGGACCTTGAGCAGGGCGGCGAGCCTCCCCACCTTGGTGGAGACGGCGTAGGTGATGACCCCCATCCCGCCCCGGCCCTGGAGGGGGTACTCGGAAAGGGGGGTGCGCTTGCCGTAGCCCCGGGTGCTCACGGAGAGGAGGTCCACCATCTCCCCGGGCTTCACCACCACCAGGGAGACCACGCGGTCCTCGGGCTTCTTGAAGCGGACGCCGATCACCCCTTGGGTGTCCCGCCCCGTGGCCCGCACCTCCTCCAGGGGGAAGCGGATGGCCTGGCCCTCTTGGGTGGCCAGGATGGCCTCGTCCTCGGGGTCGGAGAGGGCGACCCCCACCAGGCGGTCCCCCTCCTGGAGCCTTATGGCGATGAGGCCCGCCTGGCCCAGGTTCTGGTACTCCTTGAGGGCGGTGCGCTTGACGAGGCCCTGCTCCGTGGCGAAGACCAGGTGGCCTTCCTGGTCCAGGCCCCGCACGGAGAGGAGGGCGGCCACCTCCTCGTCCTCGGCGAGGGGGAGGAGGCTTTTCACGTGGACCCCCCGGGCCTGGCGGCCCATCTCGGGAAGCTCGTAGACCTTGAGGCGGTAGACCCGGCCCCGGTTCGTGAAGAGGAGGAGGTCGTCGTGGGCGTCGGCCACGAAGACCTGGGTGGCCTCGTCCTCCTCCTTGGTCCTGCCCGCCAAAAGGCCCTTCCCCCCCGGCCCTGGGCCCGGTAGCTCTCCAGAGGGAGGCGCTTGAGGAAGCCCTGGGCCGTGAGGGTGATGACCATGGGCTCGTCCTCAATCAGGTCCTCGGGGTTGAAGGTCTCCTCAAACTCGGTGATGAGGGTGCGCCGCGCGTCCCCGTACTTCTCCTTGACCCGGAGGAGGTCGGCCTTGACCTCGGCGAGGAGGCGGGCCTCGTCCTCGAGGATCGCCTTCAGGCGGGCGATCTCCTCCATGAGCCCCCGGTACTCCTCCAAAAGCTTCTCCCGTTCCAGGGCCACGAGGCGCTGGAGGCGCATGTCCAGGATGGCCTGGGCCTGGGCCTCGGAGAGGCCGAAGCGTTCCATGAGGGCGATGCGGGCCTTGGGGGCGTCCTCGGAGCCGCGGATCAGGGCGATGACCTCGTCAATGTGGTCCAGGGCGATGAGGAGCCCTTCCAGGACGTGGGCCCGCTCCTCCGCCTTCCTGAGCTCAAAGAGGCTCCGGCGGCGCACCACCTCCTTGCGGTGGTCCAGGTAGTGGCGCATCAGGTCCAGGAGGGAGAGGACCTTGGGCTCCCCGTCCACGATGGCGAGGAGGTTCACCGTGAAGGAGGTCTGGAGGGCGGTGTGCTTGTAGAGCTGGTTCAGGACCACCTGGGGGTTGGCGCCCCGCTTGAGCTCAATGGCGATCCTCAGGCCCTGCCGGTCGGACTCGTCCCGGAGGCCCACGATGTCCTCAATTTTCTTGGCCTTGACCAGGGCGGCGATCTGGGCGATGAGGCTCGCCTTGTTCACCTGGTAGGGGATCTCCGTCACCACCAGGACGGGCCTCTGCCCCTTCTCCTCCACCCGCACCTTGGCCCGCACCTTGAGGCTTCCCCGCCCGGTGGCGTAGGCCTCCTTGATGCCCTTCTTGGAGAGCTTCCCCCCGGTGGGGAAGTCGGGGCCGGGGAGGTGGCGCATGACCTCTTCCAGGGTGATGGCGGGGTTTTCGATCATGGCCACCAGGGCGTCCACCACCTCGGAGAGGTTGTGGGGCGGGAGGCTCGTGGCCATGCCCACGGCGATGCCGCTTGAGCCGTTCACCAGGAGGTTGGGGATGGCGGCGGGCAGGACCTCGGGCTCCTTGAGGGAGCCGTCGTAGTTGGGGCGGAAGTCCACCGTGTCCTTGTCAATGTCCAAAAGCATCTCCGCCCCGATGGGGGAAAGCCTGGCCTCGGTGTAGCGCTGTGCCGCCGGGGGGTCGCCGTCTATGGAGCCGAAGTTCCCCTGGCCGTCAATGAGGGGGTAGCGGAGGTTCCAGGGCTGGGCCATGCGCACCAGGGCGTCGTAGATGGCGGCGTCCCCGTGGGGGTGGTACTTGCCCATGACCTCGCCCACGATCTTGGCGCTCTTCACGTGCTTGCGTCCCGGCAGGACCCCTTCCTGGTAGGCGCCGAAGAGGATCCGCCTCTGGACCGGCTTGAGCCCGTCCCGCACGTCGGGCAGGGCCCGGTCCACGATGACGGACATGGCGTAGTTGATGAAGCTCTGCTTGAGTTCCTCGGTGATTTCTACAGGCAGTACCTGGGCCATAGCGCTCCTAGAAGGCGTTTAGACGCCACCTTCCATTATAGCACCGGGGGGCTTTGCGAATAAACGGGAAGAAATTCAGAAACCTTTGCCCCCTACCTCCAGGGTTTCCGCCAGGTAGACCAGGGCGAGCTTGTAGGAGAGGGGCCCGAAGCCGGAGACGATCCCCCGGCAGGCCGGAGCGGTCACGGAGTGGCGGCGGAACTCCTCCCGGGCGTGGAGGTTGGTGAGGTGGACCTCCACCACGGGGAGGGGTTGGGCACGGATGGCGTCCAGGAGGGCGTAGGAATAGTGGGTGAGCGCCCCGGGGTTGAGGACGATGGCCAAGAACCCCTCCTGGTGGGCCTGCTGCACCCACTCAATGAGCTGGCCTTCGTAGTTCGTCTGCCGGAAGACCACCCCGAGGCCGAGCTCCGCCCCCCAGGCCTCGCAGAGGGCCTCGAGCTCCTCCAGGGTGGTGCGCCCGTAGACCTCGGGTTCCCGCCTGCCCAGAAGGTTCAGGTTGGGGCCGTTCAGGATGAGGACCATGGGGGCTCCTTTGCCTTCCAGGATACCCCGGGCCGGCTAAAGGCGGAGGAGGGAGAGGACCTCCACGTGGTGGGTGAAGGGGAAGAAGTCGTAGGGGCGGGCGAAGGCGAGGCGGTAGCCCCCCTGGACCAGGGCCCCCACGTCCCGCGCCCAGGTGGCGGGGTCGCAGGACACGTAGAGGATCTCCCGGGGGCGGGTCTCCTTGAGGTAGGCCCGCACCTCGGGGGAAAGCCCCGCCCGGGGCGGGTCCACCACCACGAGGTCAAAGGCGCCCAGGGCCTCGGCCTTGCGGGCGTCCATGCGGAGGAAGCGGACGTTTTCTGCCCCGAGGCGCTTCCGGTCCATCTCCCCCCGGCGCACCGCCTCCTTGCTGATCTCCACCGCCACCACCTCCTCGTAGCGGGGTGAGAGGAGGAGGGAAAAAAGGCCCGATCCGGCGTAAAGCTCCAGCGCCCGCCTTCCCCCCAAGACCAGCGTGCGGGCCTCCTCCAGGAGGTCCCCCGCCGCCAAAGGGTTCACCTGGCTGAAGCTTTCCACGCTTACCGTGGCCTTTAGAGGGCCGAAGGCCTCGAGGAGGGTGCGCTCTCCGGCGAGGGGCGTGACCCGGCCCCGGAAGCGCCCCTTGGGGGAGGGCTCGGCCCAGACCACCCCGGCGAAGCCCTCCTTCACCAGGGCCTTGGCGGGGCGCTTTAGGGCCTCGGGAACCCCCCCGACGAGACCGAGGAGGACCTTGCCCTCTAGAAGGCTTCCCCTAAGGGCCACCTCCTCCACGGGGAGGGGCCAGAGCTTTAGGACATCAAAAGCCCAGGCCAGGGGCTCGGCGAGAAGGGGGTCTTCTTCCAGGCGGTGGAGCTCGCGGCTTTCCGGCAGGCGGTAGGCCAAGCCCCCCAAGGGGTGGCGGGCGTACTGGGCGGCGGTGCGGTAGGCGAGAGGCCTGGGGGAGGGGTGGATGGGGGCTAGGGGGGCCTCCAGCTTGGCGACCCGTTCCAGGGCGTCACTCACCAGGGCTTCCTTCAGGGGGAGCTGGGCCTCGTAGGCCAGAGGGAGGTCGGCGGAAGGGGGAAGGGGCTCGGGGTAGCGGGCAGGGTGGGGCTCTAGGATCTCGGGGGCCTCCAGGAAGAGGGTGCCCTTTTTCCACTTGGGCTCCCCCCGCACCAGCTCCCCGGGGAGGGCCCCCTTCACCAGGACCACCCCCCTTTCGGTGCGGGCCAGACCGTACCCCCCGGGCACCAGTTTCTCCACGCGAAAGGTCAGCACGCCTCTACCCTAGCCCCTTTGGGGCTATGATGGAAGGGTGATCCGGGTTCTTCTGGCGGACGACCACGCCCTCTTCCGCCAGGGGCTGAAAAGCCTTCTGGAGGCCGAGGGGGACTTCCGGGTGGTGGGGGAGGCCAAGGACGGATGGGAGGCCATGCGCCACGCCCTGGAGACCAAGCCCGACGTGATCCTCATGGACATCCAGATGCCGGGCCTGGACGGGGTGCAGGCCACCCAGGCCATCCTCAAGGAGTGGCCCCAGGCCAAGGTCATCATGCTCACCATGTACCGCCAGGACGCCTACGTCTTTGAGGCGGTGAAGGCGGGGGCCCGGGGCTACCTCCTCAAGGACGTGGACGCGAGGGAGCTGGTGGACGCCATCCGCCGCGTCCACGCAGGGGAGGTGCTTCTGGACGCGGAGCTTGCCGGGCACATCATCCAGGACTTCCGCGCCAAGAAGGAGGCCAGCCAGCCCCTCCACGCCGAGCTTTCCGAGCGCGAGGTCCAGATCCTGAGGCTGGTGGCCCAGGGGTACACCAACCAGGAGATCGCCGCCGAGCTTCAGCTTTCCGAGAAGACGGTGCGCAACCGCCTTTCGGAGATTTTCCAGAAGCTTCACCTCAACAACCGGACCCAGGCGGCCCTTTACGCCATCCGGGAGGGGTTGGCGAGGCCCGAAGAGTGAAGGTGGAGGACCCGCGGCGCTACCTCCTGGAGCTCGCCCCCCTTGCGGGGGAGGAGGCGAGGGGGGAGTACGTGGCCTCGAGGCTCCCCGGGGCCCGGAGGGACGGCCTCGGCAACGTTTGGGCCGGGGAGGGGAAGGTCCTTCTCCTGGCCCACCTGGACACCGTCCTCTCCCCAAAGCCCCCGAGGCGGGTGGGCGAGCGGCTCTATGCCCCTGGGGTGGGGGACAACACGAGCGGGGTGGCCGTCCTCCTTTCCCTCCCCGAGCTTCCCGGGGTGGTGCGGGGCTTCACCGTGGGGGAGGAGGGCCTCGGCAACCTCAAGGGGGCGCGGGCTTTGGTGGAGGCCCTCTCCCCTGAGATGGTGGTGGCCGTGGACGGGTACCTGCCAGGGGTGGTGGACCGGGCCCTGGGCTCCGTGCGCCTTAGGGTCCGGCTCCAGGGGCCCGGGGGCCACGCCTGGGGGGACCGGCGGCTTCCCCACCCCGTGTTTGCCCTGGCGGAGGGGCTTTGCCGCGTTCGCGCCCTGGTGGAGGGGCGGGAGGACGCGAGCGTCAACGCAAGCGGCCTCGAGGGTGGCCAGGCGGTGAACGCCCTCCCCCAGGAGGCGGCCTGCCTCTTGGAGGTCCGGGCCTTGGAGGAGGCGGCCTTGGCCGCCCTGCTCCAAGGGGTGGAGGCGGCCTTCGCCGAGGCCGCACGGGCCCACCGGGTCAGGCTCGCCCTCGAGGTCTTGGGAAGGCGGCCTGCGGGCCGGACCGCCACGCCCCGCCTCCTTCAGGCGGCGGAAAGGGCTTTGGCGGAGGTGGGGGAGAGGCCCCAGTGGCTTCCTGGCTCCACCGACGCCAGCGCTGCCATTGAGCGGGGCATCCCCGCCTTGGGCTTCGGGGTGTACCGGGGTGGGGGGGCCCACACTCCGGAGGAGTGGGTCCTGCCGAATAGCCTCCTGGAGGGCCAGCGGGCCCTCCTCGCCCTCCTCCGCGGGCTTGGCGTAGGATAAGGCGGTATGCGCGTCGGCTTGGTCCACGGCTTCCTCTCCCGCCGCTACCTGGACTTCTGGCGGGCCTACCTCGAGGCCCTGGGCGTGGAGGTGGTGGAGGCCGCGCCTCCTCCCTCCGACCTCCCCTTCTGCCTTCCCGTGCAGCGCCTCCTTGCCCAGGTGGAGGCCCTCAAGGAAGCGGGGGTGGACTACCTTCTCCTTCCCGACCTGCAGGGCGGGGTGGAGTCGGAGCGGGGCGGGGGGCAGTGCCCTTGGCTTTTGGACCTGGAGGCCACCCTCCTCCGCTACTTCCCGGGCCTGCCCCCGGTGCTCAAGGTCCCGGCGGAGCTCTCCGAGCGGGTTTTGGGCCGGGCGGGGGAGGTGGGCCAGCTTCTTGTCCGCAACCCCATGCTCGTGGGCCGGGCCCTGGACCGTACCCGGAGGCTCCTCAAGCCTCCCCCGCCCCTCCCCACGCCTCAGGGGAGCGTGGGGGTCGTGGCCCAGCCCTACCTCCTGGAGGAGCCCGCCTTCCGCCGGGAGGTGGAGGCGGCCCTAAGGGCCCACGGCCTCGAGGCCTACTTCCCCGACCTACCCCCCGAGCGGCTCAGGGAGGAGGCGGACCGGCTTCTCCCCGTGGACCTGCCCACGGACCGGGAGCTCGTGGGGGCGATCCACTACCTGGGGCGGCTCGGCCGGGTCAAGGGCCTCGCCCTCGTGGTCTCCTACGCCTGCCCCCCATCCCGGGCCTTATGCGCAAGGCGGCCCGGCGTCTGGGCAAGCCCTACCGCCTCCTCACCCTGGGGGAGGACTGGCAGGAGCCCCTCGCCGCCCTCAAGGCGGAGATGGAAAGGGGCGACCGGGGGGCTAGCGCCCCCCCGGCGGAAGGGCCGTTTACTTCTTGACCTTCTCCTTCAGGGCCTTACCGGGCTTGAAGGCGGGATACTGGGTGGCGGGGATCTTGATCTTCTCCTTGGTGCCCGGCTTCACCCCGGTGCGGGCCTTGCGCTTGCGCACCTCAAAGGTGCCGAAGCCCGTGAGCTGGACCTTGCTCCCGTTGGCCAAGGCCTCCTCCACCTTGGCCAGTAGGGCGTCCACCACGGCCTTCACGTCCTTCTTCTTGAGCCCAGTGGCCTGGGCCACCTGATCCACCAGATCCGCTTTGGTCACCGTCTTCTTCGCAGCCATCTCTCACCTCCTTGCTTCTTTGCCCTTCCGGGCGGAATATATCACGCTTAGAAGTGTTTCTCAAGGTCTAGTCCCTTTTCTATAAAAATCAGCAGCTAGGCACTTTAACGGAAGCATTGGCTTTCCCAGTAGCGAGGGGGCAGAAGATCCCGTACCCGGGCCTCAATCTCCCGGGTGAGCGCTTCCAGCTCCCGGTGGGAAACCTTGGACTTCCTAGGAACCGGTATGGGATCCCCATAGACCACCCGTACGGGGCGGCAGGGGCGGAAGAGCTTCTTCCCCACGGGCCAGGCTTCCTCCGTGCCCACCACGGCCACGGGGACCACGGGGCTTCCCGTGCGCAGGGCGATGGCCGCCACCCCGGTCTTGAAGGGCTGGAGCTTGCCGGTGCGGCTTCGGGTGCCTTCCGGGAAGATGCCGAAGGCCATGCCCCGCTCCAGGGCGCGGATGGCGCCCTTCACGGCGCTCAAGTCCCCGCTTCCCCGCTCCACGGGGATGGCGTAGAGCCGGGGAAGGAGCCAGGAGAGGAGGGGCAGGCGGAAGACGTCCGCCCGGGCCATGAAGCTCACGGGGCGCTTGATCCCCGCCCCGACGACGATGGGGTCCAGGATGGAGAGGTGGTTCGCCGCCAGGATCACGGGGCCTTCGGCCGGGACCTTCTCCGCGCCTTCCACCCGGTAGTGGAAGAGAAGGCGGAGAAGGAAGCGGGCCAGGTGCCAGGAGGCCCGGTAGACGGGGTTGGGCTGGGCTGCGCTCACGGGGCCTAGTCTAAGGCCTTGAGGGCCCGGCCCGCCTCCAGGTGGGCGAGGCGGAGGGGCTCGGGGAGGCGGAAGCGGGTGGGCAGGCGGCGTACGAAGCGGAGGGCCTCCTCGAGGCCCACCCGGTGCCCCGGGGAGACGTAAA
The DNA here is from genome assembly GCF_001535545.1 of Thermus parvatiensis. Lineage (GTDB taxonomy): Bacteria > Deinococcota > Deinococci > Deinococcales > Thermaceae > Thermus > Thermus parvatiensis. The sequence goes on from NZ_CP014141.1 coordinate 698,432, forward strand.
GGGGTTTTACCCCCGTGCGGCTCCGGTAGACGTAGCCCAGCGGGCGGCCGTCCGGGGCGAGGAGGCGCACCGCCGCCCCCTTTTCCTCGGGCAAGGGGGCTTCGGGCCTGCCGTAGAGGAGCCGCTTGGCCACGCCCACGCTGGGAAGGTCCAGGTGGACCCCCAGGTGGCTCGCGATCCCCAGGCCCCGGGGGTGGGCCACCCCCTGGCCGTCCACCAGGAGGGCCTCCGGGGCCTCGGGAAGGGCGGCGAGGGCCTCCAGGTAGGCCGGGGCCTCGCGGAAGGAGAGGAGGCCGGGGACGTAGGGGAAGAGGGCCTCCTCGGGGAGGAACGCGGTGGCCACGTGGAGGGGGCCTTTTTCCAGGTCGTAGAGGAGGGCCACGGCCACGAGGGGCCGGCCCTGCTTGTGGGAGGCGTCCAGGGCGGCGATGCGCCGCACCCCTTCTAGGCTCCCCACAAGCCGCACCTTCCCCGCCAAGGCCCGCTGCAGGACCAGGGCCTCCTCGGGGTGGGCGGGCTTGGGGAAGGGGGGCGGGCGCACGGCCTAGGTGACCTCCCGGAGGCGCTCTAAAAGCCCGTGGTCCCCGGGGTCCACTCCGTAGAGGAGGGCGAGGTAGTAGGCGGTCCAGGCCATCCGGTACCAGAGGGCCATGACCTGGGCGAGGCGGTTGGCCCCCGTGGCGGGGACCTCGGCCAAGGCGTCCACGCGGGACTCCAGGATCTCCTTGGCCAAGGCCGCCTCCTCCCCCGGGCCCAGGAGGACCGCCGCCAGGGGGTCCCCTTGCTCGTGGCGGGCCTCGAGGCCCACGAGGAAGAACTCCAAGGCGCTCGGGGGCGGGGTTAGGGAGAGGCTTTTGGCTATGCGGGCGAAGAGGGTCTGCACCGCCCCTTCCAGGGGCCGGAAGAGGGGGCTATAGAAGAGGGGAAGGCGCTCTAAGAGGGTGTAGGCCAGGAACTTGGCCGGGTTTTCCTCCACAGGGACCTCGGGGCCCAAGCGGCGCCTTTCCTCGAGGAGGGCCTCGTCCACGGAGCGGAGCACCTCCTCCCGGTCTGTGGCCAGGAGGAGGAAGCGGAGGTAGCGGTAGGGGGCGAGGGGGCTTGGGGGGATGTGGACCTCCACCCCGGGCCGGAAGCCCACCCGCACCACCCTGGCCCGCCCCGTCTCCGCCAGGAGGGCCATTCCCGCCGCCTCTCCCAGGTCGTACCCCCCCTCGAGGAGGAAGAGGGTTCCCTCCTCCCCCCAGTCGGGGAGGCCGGAGAGAAGCGCGGCGAACTGCCCCTCCCCGTAGCCCAAGGCGGCGTGGGGCCCCGGGTAGGCCTCCTTGGGGACGGGGCCCGTGCCCACCAGGTCCCTAAGCTCCAGGGCGAGCCCCGTGCGGTCTACAAGGTAGGTCTCCTCGCGGTCCAGGTCGCGCATACCCCTTATGCTAAGCCCGTGAGGCGGTTGGAGCCCAAACCCGTGGCGCGGATCTGGGGGGGAAGCGGCCTTGGCTTCGGCCCCGGGATCGGGGAGGTCTGGCTTGCCGAGGCCCCCTTGCTCGTGAAGCTCCTTGACCCCGCGGACTGGCTTTCCGTCCAGGTCCACCCGCCCCACGAGTACGCCCTCCGGGTGGAGGGGAAGCCGGGGAAGTACGAGGCCTGGTACGTCCTTTCCCCGGGGGAGCTGGTCTACGGCCTGGCCCGCCCCTTAAGCCGGGAGGAGCTTCGGGAAAGGGCCTTGGCCGGGACGCTGGAGGAGGTGCTGCGCCGCGTCCGGGTGGAGCCGGGTCAGGTCCTCTACCTGCCCGCGGGAACGATCCACGCCCTAGGCCCGGGGGTCCGGGTCTACGAGGTCCAGACCCCCTCGGACCTCACCTACCGCCTCTACGACTACGGTAGGCCGCGGGAGCTCCACCTGGAGAAGGCCCTGGACGTGGCCATCCTGGAGCCCACCCCCCTCACCCTGCCCCCGCCCGAGCCGGTCTTGGGCGGGGAGAGGCTCCTTTCCACCCCCTTCTTTGACCTTTTGCGCTACCCCTTGGCGGGGGAGCTTAGGGTGCGGGCAGAGGGCCCTACCCTCCTCACCCTCCTTGAGGGGAGGCTCGGCTCGGGGAGGAGGTCTTGCGGCCGCCCGCCACTTTCCTTTTGGAGCCCGGTGAGGAGGCGGTCTTCCGGGGCGAGGGGCTTTGGCTGGCCGCCCTGGCCAAGGAGGGGGCGTGATACCACCCCATGCTCAGGACTTTACCCACATCTCCGTTTCGTGGTAAATCTCCCCTTGCGGGCGCAGCCCGTATCTGGTACCGGGGGTGATCCATGGACATGCTCAAGGTGGCCGAGGCCAGGCTCCAGGAGTTCACGGGCCGTTTTGCGAGCGTTTTCCCCCGATAAGCGCCTCCACCGACGGTTTGAAGAGGTGGTGCGGGGCGCCTTGGCCGCAGGCTCAGCCCGGGTGAGCGAGATGGTGGCCTCGCTCCCTTCTCCCCTCCAGAACCGCTTCCACCAGGCCAAAGCCCTTTACCGCTTCCTGTCCAACCCACGGGTGGAGGCAGAAGCCCTCCTTGACCGGGTCTATCAGGAGAGCGCGACTGCCCTGGAGGGTGAGGAGGTTCTGGTCCTCCTGGACCTGAGCCCGGTGGTCAAGCCCTATGCCCGGGCCCTGGAGGGGATAGCCCGGGTGGGGAAGGATAGGCGGCCCGGGTACGAGCTCCTCACCGCCCTGGGGTTGGACCCCGCGGGGCGGCTGGCCCTGGGGTACGCCCACCTGGTGGCCTACGGGGAGAGGGGGTTTGCCAGCCTGCCCAAGGAGGTGGAGGGAGCCATTGAGGCGGCCCGGGAGCGATTGGGGGGCGTGGGCAGGAGGCTGGTGTATGTGGCGGACCGGGGGTTTGACGACCGGAAGGTGTTTGGGCAGGTGCTGGCCCTGGGGGAGGAGTTCGTGGTGCGGGTCTACCGGGACCGGAAGCTTGGGGAGGGGGGTTCTCTGGCGAAGGTGGCTTCTTCCCTGGCCCTTCCCTGTGGGGAGGAGGTGGAGCTGAGGGTAGGGGGCAGGTACCAGCGGGTGCGGCTCCACTTCGGATGGAGGGAGGTGGAGGTGGAGGGGAGGCGGCTCCACCTGGTGGTCTGCCGGGTGCCAGCCCTGGGGCGGCGTGGGGAGTGGTGGCTACTGACCAGCTTGCCGGTGAGGGGGAGGGAGGAGGCGGCGCGGGTGGTGGAGGCGTACCGCAGGCGGTGGGAGGTGGAGCGGTTCTTCCGGCTTTTGAAGACGGGGCTGGGGCTTGAGACCTTCCAGGTGCGGGGGCTTGCCCGGATCCGGAAGGTGGTGGCGGTTTTGCTGGGGCTGGCGGTGTTCCTTTGGGAAGTTGAGCGGTTGGGGGATCCGTTCAAGGGGTTTCTTTTGCAGCTCGGGGGCAAGCTGGGGCTGCCCAGCGAGAGGGATGGTCCGTACCTGCTCCTGAGGGGCCTGGTTCGCCTGCTCAACTATGAAGTCACCCAAGAACTCTTGAAGCAGGCTAAGGGAGGGCGAGGAAGGAGTTTTGGGTAAAGCCCTGCATGCTGGCTTGCGCCAGCATGGGGGCCCCGGCAAAAGGTCCCTAGGGAGCTTCCCTGGGCCAGTCGGGCGAAGGAAACCGGAAGAAAGGGTATGAGGCCGCATGGGGGTCCCGAAGGAAGGCTTCCCAGGCCAGAAGGGCAAGAGAGGGTATGCGCTGGACGAAGGAGGAGCTTGACCGGTACCACCGGCAGATGATCCTGCCCCAGGTGGGCCCTGAGGGGCAGGAGCGGCTGAAGCGGGCCTCGGTGGTGGTGGTGGGGGCCGGGGGGCTTGGGGTTCCCGTCCTCCAGTACTTGGTGGCGGCCGGTGTGGGGCGGGTAGGGGTGGTGGAGATGGACCGGGTGGAGGTTTCCAACCTCCACCGCCAGGTCCTCTACGCCACCGAGGACGTGGGCGAGCCCAAGGCCCTGGTGGCCCAGAAGCGGCTCCAGGCCCTGAACCCCCTGGTCCGGGTGGAGACCTACCCGGTGCGCCTCACCTCGGAAAACGCCCTGGAAATTCTCAGGCCCTACGACCTGGTGGTGGATGCCTCGGACAACTTCCCCACCCGCTACCTGGTGAACGACGCCGCCGTCCTCCTCGGCAAGCCCCTGGTCTTTGGGGCCATCTACCAGTTTGACGGCCAGGTGGCCGTCTTCCACCACCCCACCCCCCATGGGGAGATGGGCCCCTGCTACCGCTGCCTCTTCCCCAAGCCGCCCCCGCCCGGGGCGGTGCCCTCCTGCGCCGAGGCCGGGGTCTTCGGCGTCCTGCCGGCGGTGGTGGGGAGCCTGATGGCCGCCGAGGCTCTCAAGGTCCTTCTGGGGATCGGCAAACCCCTGGCGGGGCACCTTCTACTTTACGACGCCCTCGAGGCGAGCTTCCGCAAGCTTGCGGTGCGGCGCAACCCCCAATGCCCCGTTTGCGGGGACGAGCCCACCCAGAGAGAGCTCGTGGACTACGAGGCCTTCTGTGGCCTGCGTTAAAGGCTACGCTTCCTTGCGGGCGAAGGGGTATGATGCACTCGGTGCACCCCTGGGGTGCGGCAAAGGAGGCAAGTATGGAAGTAGCACGGGGTTTGGAAGGCGTCCTGTTTACGGAAACCCGCATGTGCTTCATCGACGGGGAGACGGGCAAGCTCTACTACTACGGCATCCCCATCCAGGAGTTGGCGGAGAAAAGCAGCTTTGAGGAAACCACCTTCCTCCTCCTCCACGGGAGACTGCCGCGAAGGCAGGAGCTGGAGGAGTTCTCGGCCGCCCTCGCCCGGCGCCGCGCCCTGCCCGCCCACCTTCTGGAGTCCTTCAAGCGCTACCCCCTCTCCGCCCACCCCATGAGCTTCCTGCGCACGGCGGTCTCCGAGCTCGGGATGCTGGACCCCACCGAGGGGGATATTTCCCGGGAGGCCCTCTACGAGAAGGGGCTTGACCTCATCGCTAAGTTCGCCACCATCGTGGCCGCCAACAAGCGCCTAAAGGAGGGCAAGGAGCCCATCCCGCCCAGGGAGGACCTCTCCCACGCCGCCAACTTCCTTTACATGGCGAACGGGGTGGAGCCCTCCCCCGAGCAGGCCCGCCTCATGGACGCGGCCCTCATCCTCCACGCCGAGCACGGCTTTAACGCCAGCACCTTCACCGCCATCGCTGCCTTTTCCACCCAGACCGACCTCTACTCCGCCATCACCGCCGCCGTGGCCTCCCTCAAGGGGCCGCGCCACGGCGGGGCCAACGAGGCGGTCATGAAGATGATCCAGGAGATCGGCTCCCCGGAAAGGGCCCGGGAGTGGGTGCGGGAGAAGCTGGCCAAGAAGGAGCGCATCATGGGCATGGGCCACCGGGTCTACAAGACCGTTGACCCCAGGGCCGGGGTCCTGGAAAGGCTTGCCCGCTTGGTGGCGGAGAAGCACGGCCACTCCAAGGAGTACCAGATCCTGAAGATCGTGGAGGAGGAGGCGGGAAAGGTCTTAAACCCCAAGGGCATCTACCCCAACGTGGACTTCTACTCCGGGGTGGTCTACTCCGACCTGGGCTTTAGCCTAGAGTTCTTCACCCCCATCTTCGCCGTGGCCCGCATCGTCGGCTGGGTGGGGCACATCCTGGAATACCAGGAGCTGGACAACCGCCTCCTCCGCCCCGACGCCAAGTACATCGGGGAGCTGGACGTGCCCTACGTCCCCCTCGAGGCCCGGGAGTAGCCGCCTCAGGGCCTAGGGAAAGGGGCCGCAGGAGGCGGCCCCTTCTTGTACACTAGAGGGCATGACCGGTCGGTCAGCGGCACCCCTTCTCCGCCGCCTCTGGCCCTACGTGGGCCGGTACCGCTGGAGGTACCTGTGGGCGGTGCTCGCAGGCCTCGTCTCCATCTTTTTCTTCGTCCTCACCCCCTACTTCCTTCGCCTGGCCGTGGACGCGGTCCAGGCGGGGGAGGGCTTCGGGGTCTACGCCCTCGCCATCGTGGCCTCCGCCGCCCTTTCCGGCCTCCTCTCCTACGTGATGCGGCGGCTCGCCGTGGTGGCGAGCCGCCAGGTGGAGTACGACCTGAGGCGAGACCTTTTCCACCACCTCCTCACCCTGGACCGGGACTTCTACCACAAGCACCGGGTGGGGGACCTGATGAACCGCCTGAACACCGACCTCTCCGCCGTGAGGGAGATGGTGGGCCCGGGGATCCTCATGGGAGGCCGTCTCTCCTTTTTGGTCCTCCTTGCCTTCCTCTCCATGTACGCCGTGAACGCCCGCCTCGCCTTCTACCTCACCCTCATCCTCCCCGGGATCTTCCTCGCCATGCGCTTTCTCCTGCGGCTTATTGACCACCGCTACCGGGAGGCCCAGGAGGTCTTTGACCGGATCAGCACCCTGGCCCAGGAGGCCTTCAGCGGCATCCGGGTGGTCAAGGGGTACGCCTTGGAGCGGCGGATGGTGGCTTGGTTCCAGGACCTGAACCGCCTCTACGTGGAGAAGAGCCTGGCTCTGGCCCGGGTGGAGGGCCCCCTCCACGCCCTTCTCGGCTTCTTGATGGGCTTCGCCTTCCTCACCGTCCTCTGGGCCGGGGGCGCCATGGTGGTCCGGGGGAGCTGAGCGTGGGGGAGCTCGTCCAGTTCAACGCCTACCTGGCCCAGCTTACCTGGCCCATTCTGGGCCTCGGCTGGGTCATGGCCCTGTACCAGCGGGGGCTCACGAGCCTAAAGCGCCTCTTTGAGCTTCTGGACGAGAAGCCCGCCATCCGGGACGAAGACCCCCTGCCCCTCGCCTTGGAGGACCTCTCCGGGGAGGTGCGCTTTGAGGGGGTGGGCCTGAAGCGGGAGGGGCGCTGGCTCCTTAAGGGCCTCACCCTCACGATCCCCGAAGGGATGACCCTGGGCATCACCGGGCGCACGGGCTCGGGCAAGAGCCTCCTCGCCGCCCTCGTCCCCAGGCTTTTGGACCCGAGCGAGGGCCGGGTTTATGTGGGCGGGCACGAGGCGAAGCGCATACCCTTGGCCGTCCTCCGCAAGGCCGTGGGGGTCGCTCCCCAGGAGCCCTTCCTCTTCAGCGAGACGATTTTGGAGAACATCGCCTTCGGCCTGGACGAGGTGGACCGCGGGCGGGTGGAGTGGGCGGCCCGGCTTGCCGGGATCCACGAGGAGATCCTCGCCTTTCCCAAGGGGTACGAGACGGTTCTCGGGGAGCGGGGCATCACCCTCTCCGGCGGCCAGCGGCAGCGGGTGGCCCTGGCCCGGGCCCTGGCCAAAAGGCCCAAGATCCTCATCCTGGACGACGCCTTAAGCGCCGTGGACGCCGAAACGGAGGCCAGGATCCTCCAGGGGCTGAAAACGGTGCTCGGCAAGCAGACCACCCTCCTCATCTCCCACCGCACCGCGGCCCTCCGCCACGCCGATTGGATCATCGTCTTGGACGGGGGAAGGATCGTGGAGGAGGGGACCCACGAGAGCCTCCTTCAGGCCGGGGGCCTCTACGCCGAGATGGACCGTTTGCAGAAGGAGGTGGAGGCGTGACGGAGGACACCTACAGCAAGGCCTTTGACCGGGCCCTCTTCGCCCGGATCCTGCGCTACGTCTGGCCCTACCGTCTCCAGGTCGTTCTCGCCCTCTTCTTCCTCCTGGCGGTGACCCTGGCCGCCGCCGCCACCCCCCTCTTCTTTAAGTGGGCCATCGACCTGGCCTTGGTGCCCACGGAGCCCAGGCCTCTCGCCGAGCGTTTCCACCTCCTCCTCTGGATAAGCCTGGGCTTCCTCGCCGTGCGGGCGGTCCACTTCGCCGCCACCTACGGCGAAACCTACCTCATCCAGTGGGTAGGACAGCGGGTTCTCTTTGACCTTAGGAGCGACCTCTTCGCCAAGCTCATGCGCCTCCACCCGGGCTTCTACGACCGAAACCCCGTGGGCCGGCTCATGACCCGGGTCACCTCCGACGTGGACGCCATCAACCAGTTCATCACCGGCGGGCTCGTGGGGGTGATCGCCGACCTCTTCACCCTGGTGGGCCTCCTCGGCTTCATGCTGTTTTTGAGCCCCAAGCTCACCCTGGTGGTCCTCCTGGTGGCCCCGGTCCTCCTCGCCGTCACCACCTGGGTGCGGCTCGGGATGCGCTCCGCTTATCGGGAGATGCGCCTGAGGCTTGCCCGGGTAAATGCGGCGCTGCAAGAAAACCTCTCCGGGGTGGAGACGATCCAGCTTTTCGTCAAGGAAAGGGAGCGGGAGGAGAAGTTTGACCGGCTCAACCGCGACCTCTTCCGGGCTTGGGTGGAGATCATCCGCTGGTTCGCCCTCTTCTTCCCCGTGGTGGGCTTCCTGGGGGACTTCGCCGTGGCCAGCCTGATCTACTACGGGGGTGGGGAGGTGGTGCGGGGCGCCGTTTCCCTGGGGCTTCTCGTGGCCTTCGTGGACTACACCCGCCAGCTTTTCCAACCTCTCCAGGACCTCTCGGACAAGTTCAACCTCTTCCAGGGGGCCATGGCGAGCGCCGAAAGGATCTTCGGCGTCTTGGACACGGAGGAGGAGCTAAAAGACCCCGAGGACCCTAAGCCCATCCGGGGCTTCCGGGGGGAGGTGGAGTTCAAGGACGTCTGGCTCGCCTACACCCCCAAGGGGGTGGAGCCCACGGAGAAGGACTGGGTGCTTAGGGGCGTTTCCTTCCGCATCGCCCCTGGGGAGAAGGTGGCCCTGGTGGGGGCCACGGGGGCGGGGAAGACCAGCGTGGTGAGCCTCATCGCCCGCTTCTACGACCCTCAGAGGGGGTGCGTCTTCTTGGACGGGGTGGACGTGCGGCGGTACCGGCAAGAGGAGTTGCGCCGCCACGTGGGCATCGTCCTACAGGAGCCTTTCCTTTTCTCGGGGACCGTCTTGGACAACCTGCGCCTCTTTGACCCCAGCGTTCCCCCGGAGCGGGTGGAGGAGGTGGCCCGCTTCCTCGGGGCCCACGAGTTCATCCTGCGCCTGCCCAAGGGTTACCAGACGGTCCTCGGGGAGCGGGGGGCGGGGCTTTCTACGGGGGAGAAGCAGCTCCTCGCCCTGGTGCGGGCCCTTCTCGCGAGCCCCGACATCCTCCTCATCCTGGACGAGGCCACGGCCAGCGTGGACTCGGAGACGGAGAAGCGCCTCCAGGAGGCCCTCTACAAGGCCATGGAGGGGAGGACCTCCCTCATCATCGCCCACCGCCTTTCCACCATCCGCCACGTGGACCGCATCCTCGTTTTCCGCAAGGGGAGGCTCGTGGAGGAGGGGAGCCACGAGGAGCTTCTGGCCAAGGGCGGCTACTACGCCGCCTTGTACCGGCTCCAGTTCCAGGAGGCGTGAGTGACTTACGAGGAGGCTTTGGCCTGGCTCTACGCGAGGCGGCGCACGGGGGAGCGGGGGACCCATAGGGTGCGGGCCCTCCTCGATCGGCTCGGCCACCCGGAGGAGGGTTTCCTTGCGGTCCACGTCCTGGGGACCAACGGGAAGGGGAGCGTGGTGGCCTACCTCGAGGCCGCCTTCCGCGCCGCGGGCTTCGCCTACGGGGCCTACACCAGCCCCCACCTCGTGGATTTCCGCGAGAGGATCCGTACTCACCGGGGCCTTATCCCCGAGGAGGCGGTGGTCCGGTTCGTGGCCTGGGCGAGGGAGGAGGCCTGGGAGGAGCCCCCGGGCTTCTTTGACCTGGCCACCGCCCTCGCCTTCCTCCATTTCCGGGAGAGGGGGGTGGCGCTGGCCGCGGTGGAGGCGGGGGTAGGGGGGGAGAAGGACGCGACGAACGCCCTTTCCCGCGTGGCCCTCACCGTGCTCACCAACGTGGGGGAGGACCACCTCGAGGCCCTGGGGGGTACCCTCGAGGCCGTGGCCCGGGAGAAGGCGGGGGCCTTTCGCGCCGGGGTCCCGGTGGTCACGGGGGCCAGGGGGGTGGGGCTGGAGGTGGCCCGCAAGGTGGCGGAAGAACGGGGGGCGCCCCTTTACGTCCTGGACCCCCAAGACCCCCTCTTCGCCCTTCCCGCCCCGCCCGGCCTCAGGGGGGCCTACCAGGAGGAAAACGCCCGCCTGGCCGCCGCTGCCCTGAGGCTTTTGGGCCTTCCCGAAGCGGCCATTGCCCGGGGGCTTCGGGAGGCGCGGCACCCGGGGCGCATGGAGCGCTTCCTCATCGAGGGAATGGAGGTTTACCTGGACGGGGCCCACAATCCCCCGGCGGCGGAGGCCCTGGCCCGGGAGTTCGTGGCCTACCACCTCGTCTTTGGCGCCTTTCCCCGGAAGGACGTGAGGGCTGTCCTCGCCCACCTTCTCCCCAAGGCGCAAAGCGTCCGCTACACCCGGGCGGGGGAAGGGGCCTTGGGCGGAGAGCTCGGGACCCCCTTCTTTGCGGACCCCTGGGAGGCCCTGGAGGACGCTTTAGGGTGGGCGAAGGCGGACGGGCTTCCGGTCCTCGCCACGGGCTCCCTGTACCTGGTGGGGAGGCTCAGGGAGCGGTTAGTCCCGGGCCTCGGCGAGGACCTTCCCTGAGGTGTCGGCGAAGACCACGCGGCGCACCTTCTGCAGCTCCAAAACCACGTAGGGGCTGGTGAGGGCCTGGGTGGTGATGGTCCCGGGCCTGGGGGTGCTGAGGCTCAGGACCACCCGGGCCGTCTCCCCGGCGTAGGTAACCCCCACGACCTTGAGGCCGTATCCCCCTGTGGGCTTAAGCCCCCAGAAAAAGGCGGCCACGCTCCGGTTGCGGAAGTCCACCGCAGGGGCGGCGGGACGGGGGAGCTGGTTGCCCACCGCCAGGGCCCAGAGGCGGCTGAAGCTCGTGGGGTCGTTGGCGAGGAGGGCGAGGGGGGCCTCCTCCTGGTAGGCCGCCTGGGTGCCTTGGCCGAGGATGCGGAAGATGGGGGCCGGGGGCATGACCAGCTCCAGCTTAAGCCCGTACTGGACCTGGAGGCGGGCGATGCGGTAGGCGTCGGGGGCGGGGCTTAGGCGGAGGGGGGGCAGGGGGGGTTCCTGGAGCTCAAAGACCACCACGGACTTCCCCCCCCTTCGGGCCAGGACCTCGCGCAGGACCACGGCGGACTCCTCCTCCGTGAGGGGGTAGAGCCTTGGGGTCTGGTAGTTCGCTGGCTGCACCAGGGTCCGTTCCTCTCCCTCCCCCAAGCTTCCCGTGAGCCGCACCCAGCCCACCCCGTCGTAAAGCCAGGTGGCGAGGAGGGGGGCTTGGGTACGCACCTGGAGGAGGCTTCCCGAGATCCCGCGGACCGCCTCGGCCATCGGGGGCCTCGAGGGGTAGGTGGCCCGCAACACCGGGCTCCCTTCCACCCAAAGCGCCCCGGGGAAGGCCCAGAGGTTCTCCCCCTGGGGGGCCTCGAGGCGGAGGGGACGCCCGTCCAGCTCCACCACCCGGGGCTCGCCGTAGAAGTAGGTCCAGCGCTCCGTGGCCTCGGGGAAGAGGAACTGCACCTCGGTCACCCGGTAGCCCGAGCCTTCCAGCACCTGGCAGGCGGAAAGGAGGAGCGCCGCGAGAAGGCCTTTCCTCATGGCCCCATGATACCCCTTCGCCCCTCGCCTTCCGTTGAGGTTCCCTTTAGCGGCCCCTGGGGTCCAGGGCGTCCCGGAGGCCGTCTCCCAGGAGATTGAAGGCGAGGACGGTGAGCATGATAAAAAGCCCGGGGAAGATCATGGTCCAGGGGGCGTTCATGGCGTGGCCGCCCTTGAAGCTGTCGGCGATCATCGCGCCCCACTCCGGGGCAGGAGGCTGGGCGCCGAGGCCCAGGAAGCCGAGGGCGGCGGCCTCGAGGGTGGCCGTCCCGATGGACAGGGTGGCCTGGACCACGAGGGGAGGCAGGGTGCCCGGGAGGATGTGCTTGAAGAGGATCCGACCATTTCCCGCCCCCAGGGCGATGGCCGCCTGGACGAAGTCCTGCTCCCTTAAGGAGAGAACCATGGACCGGGCGAGGCGAATGTAGACGGGAATCTGCACCACGCCGATGGCGATCATGGCGTTTTGCAGGCTCGGCCCCGCCACGGCCACGATGGCGATGGCGAGGAGGGTGCCGGGAAAGGCGAGGAGGAGGTCGGCGAGCCATCCGATGACCACCTCCGTCCGCCCCCGGAAGAAACCGGTGATGAGGCCCAAAAGGGTGCCCGCCACGAGGCCGATCCCCACGGAGAGGACCCCCACCTGGAGGGAGATGCGGCTACCGTGGAGGACCCGGGTGAAGATGTCCCGCCCCAGGTGGTCTGTGCCGAAGGGATGCTCCAGGGAGGGGGGCTTGAGGCGGTTGAGGTAGTCGCGGTCCGTGGTGGGGTCGTAGGGCTTGAGCACCGGGATGAAGAGGGCGAGGAGGACCAGGGCCAGGGTGAGGGCCAGGCCCACCTTGCCCGAAGGCGATTTGAGGAACCGCTTAAAGGCTTGACGGGTAGGGCTTTCCATGGCTCACCTGTACTGGATGCGGGGGTCCAGGAGGGCGTAGGACAGGTCCACGATCAGGTTGATGAGGACGAAGCTCGTGGCCACCACCAGCACCCCGGCCTGGACCACGGGGTAATCCCGGTTCAGGATCCCCTCGTAGATATAGGAGCCGATGCCGGGCCAGGAGAAGATGGTCTCGGTAAGGATGGCCCCGCCGAGGAGGGTGCCGAACTGGAGGCCCACGATGGTCACCACGGGAAGCAGGGCGTTTTTGAGGGCGTGCTTCAGGATCACCTGCCGCTCCGCCAGCCCCTTGGCCCGGGCGGTGCGCACGTAGTCCTGGGAGAGAACCTCCAACATGGCGCTCCGGGTGATGCGGGTGATGATGGCCAGGGGGATGGTGCCCAGGGTGACGGCGGGGAGGACGAGGTGCCGCAGGGCGTCCCAGGTCACGTGGGGCTTCCCTGCGAGGAAGCCGTCCAGGAGGAGGAAGCCCGTGAGGGGCTGGAAGTCTATGGAGAGGTCGGTGGAGAGCCGGCCCCCCGTGGGCAGCCAGTGGAGGTTCACGGCGAAGAGGTAAACGAGGAGGAGCCCCAGCCAGAAGACGGGCATGGACACCCCCACCAGGGAGAAGGACATGGAGAGGGTGTCCCACAAGGTGTTTCGCCGCACGGCGGCAAGGATGCCGATGGGGATCCCCAGGAGGACGGCGAGGGCGGTAGCGGCCAGGGCCAGTTCAAAGGTGGCGGGCCAGCGCCGCTTCAGCTCCTCGGCCACGGGGATGGTGGAGACGGCGCTCGTGCCCAGGTCGCCCCGGAGGACGTTGCCCAGGAAGGTGAGGTACTGGACGTAAAGGGGCTTGTTGAGTCCCAGCTTTTCCCGGAGCTTGGCGATCTCCTCCGCCGAGGCCCGCTCGCCGAGGAGGGCCTCGGCGGGGTCCCCGGGGATGAGCTGGAGAAAGAGGAAAACCAAAAGGGTGATCCCCAGCAGGACGGGGATGAGGCCCAAAAGCCGTTTTAGAGGAAAGAGGGGGTGTGGGGGAGCTATAATCCCCCGGTTTGCAAGATACGGGCTCTGCCCGTGACCAAACCGGGGATACATGGACTCCCCCCCGCCGCCCGGTTTTGGCGGCAAAGCATGGTGAGCGGTCATTTTGTGGTATAATTCTCCGTGGGAGAGTCTGTGCTGAAACGCCACCTCCCAGATACGGAGTCAAGGTTTTTTCTGGGCTCGGGTCAGCCCCGAAGGGGCTATCTTGCCGGAGCCTGCGGGGACAGGGACGGCGTGGGCTGTCCCATGAGAACCGCGGTCACGGGCGTAGCCCGTATCTTGTAGCCCCGCTCTTCAGAGCGGGGAGTCGTCACGTGTACAGGCGAAGTATAAAGCGCCCCCTCCCGGGGGCGCAAGCCTGGGATAGGGAGCTACCCCTCCCCCAGGTAGGCCTTCTGCACCTCGGGGTTTTCCGCAAGCTCCTTGGCCGGGCCAAAGAGGATGATCTCCCCCGTGGCCAGCACGTAGCCCCGGTGGGCGATCTGCAGGGCCAGGCGGGCGTTCTGCTCCACCAGGAGGATGGTGCGCCCCTCCCGGTTAAGCTTTTGGATGATCTCGAAGATGAAGTCCACCAACACCGGGGCCAGGCCCATGGAGGGCTCGTCCATGAGGAGGATCCTCGGGTTTTGCATTAGGGCCCGGCCGATGGCGAGCATCTGCTGCTCCCCGCCCGAAAGCGTCCCCCCCTTCTGCTGGCGGCGCTCGTAGAGCCGGGGAAAGAGCTGGTAGACCTGCTCTTTCCGCTCCTGGATCACCTTGCGGTCGTTTTCCAGGTAGGCCCCGATCTCCAGGTTCTCCTCCACCGTGAGCCGGGGGAAGATCCGCCGCCCCTCGGGGACGTGCCCCACCCCGAGGGCCACGATCTCGTGGGCGGGGAGGCGGTGGATGGGCCTGCCCTGGAAGAGGACCTCCCCCTGCCTCGGCTTCACCAGGCCGCTGATGGTGCGCAGGGTGGTGGTCTTTCCGGCCCCGTTGGAGCCGATGAGGGTCACGATCTCCCCCTCCTCCACCGTGAGGGAGATGCCCTTCAGGGCATGGATGTGCCCGTAGTAGGTGTGGACGTTTCTGAGCTCCAGGAGGCTCATGCGGCACCTCCCGCGGCCCCCCGGCCCAGGTAGGCCTCGATGACCCGGGGGTTTTTGCGCACCTCCTCGGGCTTGCCTTCGGCGATCTTGGAGCCGTAGTCCAGCACGGCGATCCGATCGGAGATGCGCATCACGAGGCGCATGTCGTGCTCAATGAGGAGGATGGTGAGCCCCATCTCGCTGCGGATTTTCAGGATGAACTCCTGCAGGGCCTCCGTCTCTTTGGGGTTCATGCCCGCGGCGGGCTCGTCCAGGAGGAGGAGCTTGGGCTTGAGGGCGAGGGCGCGGGCGATCTCCAGCTTCCTCTGCTCGCCGTAGGGGAGGTTGCGGGCAAGCTCGTCCTTGCGGTGGAGGAGGCCCACGTATTCCAGGAGGCTCAAGGCCTCCTCCAGGGCCTTCTTCTCCTCCTTTCGGGCGAGGGGGGTGCGGAGGAGGGCGTGCAGGTAGGGGACGCGGGTGTGGATGTGCCGCCCCACCAGGATGTTCTCCAGGACGGTCATGGCCCCGAAGAGGCGGATGTTCTGGAAGGTGCGCCCGATGCCGAGTTTGGCCGCCTTGTCGGGTGTGGTGCCCGTGATGTCCCGGCCGAGGAAGAGGATCCGGCCTTCGTCCGGGGTGTAGATCCCCGTGAGGAGGTTGAAGAAGGTGGTCTTGCCCGCCCCGTTCGGGCCGATGACGGAGAAGATCTCCCCCTCGTTCACCTCCAGGCTCACCTGGTTCACGGCCACGAGCCCGCCGAAGCGCTTGGTGACGCTTTGGACCTCGAGGACCCTCATGCCTCCTCCTCCAGCTCGGCCCGGTGGCGGGCCTCGGGGATCAGGCCTTGGGGCCGGTAGATCATCATCAAGACGAGGATAAGCCCGAAGACCAGCCTCTCGTACTTCGCGGGGTCCACCTGGCTCGGGATCCAGGGGAGGCTGGTGCGGACGAACTCGCTAAAGGTCTTGAGGATGTCCAGGTTGAGGATGGTGAGGGCGGCCGCCCCCAGGATGGCCCCGGGGATGGAGCCCATCCCGCCCAGGATCACCATGGCCAGGATGGTGATGGAGGCCAAGAGGGTGAAGGACTCGGGGAGACGAAGGTGCGCTGGGCCGCGTAGATCACCCCCATCACCCCCGAGAAGGCCGCCCCGGTCATGAAGGCGATGAGCTTGGTGGGCAGGAGGGGGATGCCCATGGCCTGGGCGGCGATCTCATCCTCGCGGATGGCCACCCAGGCGCGGCCGAAGCGGGAGTTGGCCAGGTTGACGTTGGCCAGGACCACAAGGCCGATCATCACCAGAACAAGGAGGTAGAAGAAGAGCTGGTAGTCCGTGGTCTCGTCCAGCCGCACCCCCAGGGTCCCCATGAGGCTGCGGAACCAGTCAATGGGGGGACGGCCCACGGGGGTGATCCCCTGGGGCCCGTTGGTGATGTTGATGGGGTGGTCCAGGTTGTTGGCCAGGATGCGCACCACCTCGCCGAGGCCCAGGGTGACGATGGCCAGGTAGTCCCCCCGGAGCCTTAGGGCGGGAAGGCCGATGAGCAGGCCGGTGATGGCCGTGGTGACCACGGCGATGAACATGAAGAGGTACATGTACTCGCCGGGCAGGGGAAAGTTGCCCTGGAGGAACTTCCCCGCCTGGGGAGAGCCGAAGATGGCCCAGGTGTAGGCGCCCACGGCGAAGAAGGCGGCGTAACCCAGGTCCAGAAGCCCCGCCATTCCCACCACCACGTTGAGGCCCAGGGCCATGGCGGCGTAGATGCCGATCTGGATGCCGAGCTCGAAGATAAAGGTATTGGCGAACCCGGCGATGGGTACGGAGAGGAGGAGGATGGCGAGGCCCAGGACCACCCGGATCCAGCGCGGGATCCGGGGGAGGGTGGTGAGGGCCACGAGAATCCCCACAAGGCCGATGAGCCCCAGGGTGTTGCCGGAGTTCCGCAGGAAGAGGGTGAAGGCCAGGGTGAGGAGGGTGAGGTTAAGCGTCCGTACCCGGGGCTCGAGCCGGGCAAAGGCGGCCGCCCCCAGGGCCCCCAGGCCCAGGAAGGCGGCAAGGGTGTTGGGGGCGAGGAAGGAGAGGACGAGGAAGACGAGGCTTAGGGCGAGGGAGAGCAGGCTCATACCTTCTCCTTAACCATCTGGCCCAGGAGGCCTTGGGGCCGGAAGAGGAGGATGAAGATGAGGATGAGGAAGGCCACCACGTCCTTGTACTCGGTGCCAAAGTTCCCCGCGGTGAGGATGGGCAGGTAGGTGCCGAAGAAGTTCTCCAGCTGCCCCAGGACGAGCCCCCCGAGCATGGCCCCGGGGATGTTGCCGATCCCGCCCAGGACCGCTGCGGTGAAGGCCTTGATGCCGGGGAGGAAGCCCACGTAGGGGTTGATCGTGGTGTAGATGAGGGCGAAGAGGACCCCGGCCACCCCGCCCAAGGCGCCGCCGATGAGGAAGGTGCGGGAGATGATCTGGTCGGGGTTGATGCCCATGAGGCTTGCCGTGGAAAGGTCTTGGGCCACGGCCCGGATGGCCATCCCCAGCTTGGTGCGGTTCACCAGGTAGGTGAGCCCCCAGAGCATGAGCACGGAGACCACGATGACGATCACCGACTTGGTCTGGATAAAGATGGCGCCACCGAAGAGGGTGAAGGCGCCCTCGAGGTCCTCTATGGTGCGCATACGCAGGAAGAACTCGTTGTGCCAGAGGCCCTCAATGAGCCGCACCAGGTCCTGGAGGAAGAAGCTCACCCCGATGGCCGTCACCAGGGGTACGAGGCGGTTGGTGGTGCCCCGGCGGCGGAGGGGCCGGTAGGCCATGCGCTCCACCAAAATGGCGGTGAGGCCTGCCACCGCGGCGCCCACCACCACGGCCACCGCCAGAAGAAGGTAGCCGTTAGGGATCAGGGGCGCCAGGTAGCGGAAGACCTCTACCCCGGCCACCGCCCCGATCATGAAGATCTCGGAGTGGGCGAAGTTGATAAGCTCCAAGACGCCGTAGACCATGGTGTACCCCAGGGCGATCATGGCGTAGATGAAGCCCAGGATGAATCCGTCAAAGAGCACCTGGGGTAGCAGGACCAGGATCTGCTCTAGCAAGGCCGCCTCCTTTTTCCCGCCAAGGGGGTGGCTCCAAAAGGAGCCACCCCCTTTAGGCTTAGGCCCTTAGGGGCCTACTTCTGCGGCGCCGCCACCTCGATGACCTTGATGAGTTTGTTGTCGGCCCAGTTGCCGGTGCCGGCCACCTGCATCACAAAGTACTTGGCCTTCTTGATGTCGCCTTTGTCGTCAAACTCAATGGTGCCGGTGATGCCCTTGAGCTTCACCTTGCGCACCTCCTGGGCCACCTGGGCCCGGGTGGGCTTCTTGCCCCCGTTGGCCTTGATGGCGTTCTCCAGGGCGGCGAGGATCACGCGGGCGGCGTCGTAGGCGTAGATGCCAAAGCCCTCAATGTCCTTCCCGTACTTGGCCTTGAAGCGTTCCGCCAGGGCCTTGGCCTGGGGGAAGGCGGAGACGGGGCCGGCCACCGTGGTGTAGTAGGCCCCCTTGGCGTTCTGGGAGCCCGCCAGGCGCTCAAACTCGCTGGAGTCCAGCCCGTCGCCGCTCATGAGGGGCATGCGCAGGCCCCGCTCCCGGAGCTGCTTGGTGAAGGGGCCGATCTGGCTGTAGATGCCGCCGAAGTAGATGAGCTGCGGGTTTTGGGCCCGGATCTGGTTGATGATGGGCACGAAGTTGGACTGCTCCTCGGTGCCGATGAAGGCCACCGCCCGGCCGCCCAGGGCCTCAAAGCGCTTGCGGAACTCCTCGGCCAGGCCCTGGCCGTAGGCGGTCTTGTCGTGGATGACGAAGACGCGGCGGAGCTTCAGGTCGTTGTAGACGAACTCCGCGGCGGCGGGGCCCTGGACGTCGTCCCGGCCCACGATCCGGTTCACGTTGGGCAGCTTCCGGTCCGTGACCACGGGGTTGGTGTTGGCGGGAGAGACCATGACCAGGTTCACCCGGGCCAACACCTCGCTGGCGGGGATGGCCACGCCGGAGTTCAGGGTGCCCACCAGGCCGAGGATGTCGGGGTCGTTGATCATCCGGTTGGCGTTGGCCACGCCCACGTCGGGGTTGGCCTGGTCGTCGTAGGGGACCAGCTGGAGTTCAAAGCCGAGCTGGCGGAAGCGGGGCTTGGCCTCCTCAATGGCCAGTTCCGCCCCCAGCTTGATCTGCTCCCCCAGGGCGGCCTGGGGCCCGGAGAGGGGGGACATGGTGGCGATCTTGATGACGTTGGACTGGGCCAAGGCCAAGCCCAAGGCCGCTACACCCGCTACCAGAAAGCCGATTTTCCTCATGGCTCACCTCCGAACGCTGCGTGCGTTGCGGCCCCATTCTATAGGGGGGGTTGGGCGTCTTGTCAACGCCTTTCCTTGAGGTTTATGCGTGACCGGCGGGTCAGGGCGCAAGGATAAGCGCCCTGACCCCAGGCGGCTTAGTAGGTGGCCAGGTACCGGTCCAGCTCCCACTGGTGGACCGTGACCCGGTAGTCGTCCCACTCCATCTGCTTGGCCTGGAGGAAGTGGGTGTAGACGTGTTCGCCCAGGGCCTCCCGGATCACGGGGTCTTTCTTGAGGGCCTCGAGGGCCTCCCTAAGGGTGCCGGGAAGCTCCCGGATCTTGTGCTTGCGCCTTTCCCGCACGGTCATCTGGTAGATGTTCCGCTGGATGGGCGGGGGCGGGAGGAGCTTCCGCTCAATCCCGTCCGCGGCGGCGGCGGCCATGACCGCCAGGGCCAGGTAGGGGTTGCAGGAGGGGTCGGGCATCCTGAGCTCCGCCCGGGTGCCCACGCCCCGGCGGGCCGGGATCCGGATCATGGCGGAGCGGTTGGAGGCGGACCAGGCGATGTTGGTGGGGGCCTCGTACCCGGGGGTGAGGCGCTTATAGGAGTTCACCAGGGGATTGGTGATGGCCACCATGCCCTCGGCATGCTCCAGAAGCCCGGCGATGAAGTGGAGGGCGGTCTGGGAGAGCTGGTATTCGGCGTTGGGGTCATAGAAGGCGTTCTCCCCGTCCTTGAAGAGGGAGAGGTGGGTGTGCATGCCGCTGCCGTTGATGCCCCGGATGGGCTTGGGCAAGAAGGTGGCGTGGAGGCCGTGGTTCAGGGCGATCCGCTTCACCACCCACTTGAAGGTGGCGATGTTGTCGGCGGTGGTGAGGGCGTCGGCGTACTTGAAGTCAATCTCGTGCTGGCCCGGGGCCACCTCGTGGTGGGAGGCCTCAATCTCAAAGCCCATGGCCACCAGGGCGTTCACCATGTCCCGGCGGGCCTCCTCCCCCTTGTCTATGGGAGCCAGGTCAAAGTAGCCCGCCTTGTCGTGGGTCTCCACCGTGGGCAGGCCCTCGGGGGTGCGCAGGAAGAGGAAGAACTCGGGCTCGGGGCCGGCGTACATGTTGTCAAACCCCAGCTTCTGCAGGCGCTCCACCTGGCGCTTCAGCACGTACCGGGGGTCCCCCTCAAAGGGACGGCCATCGGGGTAGGTGACGTCGCAGATGAGCCGGGCCACCCGCCCCCGCGTGGGGTCCTCCACCAGGTCGGGCAGGATGACGAAGGTGTTGTAGTCGGGCTTGAGGAGCATGTCCGACTCCTCAATCCGGGTGAAGCCCTCAATGGAGGAGCCGTCAAACATGATCTCCCCGTCCAGGGCCTTTTCAAACTGGGAGGCCGGCACCTCCACGTTCTTGACCACGCCCAGGATGTCCGTGATCTGCAGGCGCAAGAATTTGACGTTTTCCTCTTTAAGCGCTTTTAAAATCTCAGCCTTGGTGTAACCCATCTTCGCCTCCCTTTCCGTTTGGGTCCCGGGCTTTCGCCGTTTTGCCCGGACCTTGTTGCGGAGTGTACTGGGAAATGCGGTCAAATGTCAAGCTTAGGTAGGTCAAAACGCCAAAAACCTTTTACGCTCCGTTTATACGGACACGAGGGGGACGGTAGACTGGAGCGGGAGGTGAAGCCATGAAACGGCGGGAAGTGTTGCAGGCGGGTATGGCCCTAGGGGGGCTTGCGGGGCTCGGGCGGGCCCTGGCCCAGGGGGGGTTCACCCTGACCCTGGTCCACACCAACGACACCCACGCCCACCTCGAGCCCGTGGAGCTCACCCTCTCCGGCAAGAAGACCCCCGTGGGGGGCGTGGCCCGGCGCGTGGCCCTTTTTGACCGCGTCTGGGCCCGGGCGAAAAACCCCCTCTTCCTGGACGCCGGGGACGTTTTCCAGGGCACCCTCTACTTCAACCAGTACCGGGGCCTGGCGGACCGCTACTTCATGCACCGGCTCCGCTACCGGGTCATGGCCCTGGGGAACCACGAGTTTGACCTGGGGCCTGGGCCCCTGGCGGACTTCCTCAAGGGGGCGAGGTTTAAGGTGGTCTCCGCCAACGTGGACGTAAGCCAAGAGCCCCGGCTTAAGGGGCTTTTCGCTCCCTACGCCGTGGTCGTGGTGGGCGGGGAGCGGGTGGGGATCATCGGCCTCACCACTCCCGAAACCCGGGAGATCTCCAACCCCGGGCCTACCGTGGCCTTCCTGGACCCCTACGAGGCCGCCCAGAAGGCGGTGTACGAGCTCCTCGCCAAGGGGGTCAACAAGATCGTGGTCCTCTCCCACCTGGGCTACGGTGAGGACTTGAAGCTCGCCCGGAGGCTCGTGGGGGCCCAGGTGATTGTGGGGGGGCACTCCCATACCCTCCTAGGGAGCTTCCCCCACAAGGAGCTAAGCCCTGCGGGGCCCTACCCCACGGTGGTCAAGAACCCCGAAGGGAAGGACGTCCTGGTGGTCCAGGCCTGGGAGTGGGGGAAGGTGGTGGGCCTCTTGGAGGTCACCTTTGACGCCAAGGGGGAGCTTTTGGCCTACAAGGGGGAGGCCCTCCTCATGACCCCCGAGGCTGCCTCCGAGGATTTCTTTGCCAAGGAGGCCCTCCTCGCCTACGCCCAGCCGGTGATGGCCCTCATGAGCCAGGTGATCGCCGAGGCCAAGGTGGACCTGGTGGGGGAAAGGGCTGTGGTGCGCAGGCGGGAGAGCAACCTGGGAAACCTCATCACGGATGGGATGCTCTGGAAGACGAGAAACGCCGGGGTAAGAATCGCCCTGCAAAACGGCGGGGGCATCCGCGCCTCCATCCCCAAGGGGCCCATCACCGTGGGTAAGGTCTACGAGGTCCTGCCCTTCGGCAACACCCTGGTGGTCATGGACCTGAAGGGCAAGGAGATCCTGGCCGCCCTGGAGAACGGGGTCTCCCAGTGGGAAAACACCGCGGGGCGCTTCCTGCAGGTTTCGGGCCTCCGCTACGCCTTTGACCTCTCCCGCCCCGCGGGAAGCCGGGTGGTGCGGGTGGAGGTGAAGACGGAGAAGGGCTACCAGCCCTTGGACCTCGAGGCCACCTACCGGGTGGTGGTGAACAACTTTATCGCCGCCGGCGGGGACGGCTTCACCGTGCTCAAGGAAGCCCAGGGCTACCGGGTGGATACGGGCTTCAGCGACGCCGAAAGCTTCATGGACTACCTGAAGGAACTTAAGGTAGTAGAGGCGGGCCTCGAGGGGCGGATCGAGATCCTGAACGAGCCCAAGGGGGAGCGCCCCGCCTACTGGGCCTACCGAGTGCCGGGCCTGGTGGGGGCCTAGGTCCCAAGGCTAAACCCCCCGGGGCTAGCCCCGGGGGGCCTTCCCGTGCCCTTAGTCCCTTCCGGAAAGGGGTAATGGGAAAGGAACCTAGGGGGTATGCGAGGCTCCTCCCCGGGTTCCGGGGGCGAAGGGTAGGGTATAAGATGAAGGGCATGCTCAAGGGCGAAGGCCCAGGTCCCCTCCCGCCCCTTCTGCAGCAGTACGTGGAGCTCCGGGACCGCTACCCGGACTACCTCCTCCTCTTCCAGGTGGGGGACTTCTACGAGTGCTTCGGGGAGGATGCCGAGAGGCTCGCCCGCGCGCTTGGCCTCGTCCTCACCCACAAGACCAGCAAGGACTTCACCACCCCCATGGCGGGGATCCCCATAAGGGCCTTTGACGCCTACGCCGAAAGGCTTCTCAAGATGGGCTTCCGCCTGGCGGTGGCCGACCAGGTGGAGCCTGCCGAGGAGGCGGAAGGCCTGGTGCGTCGGGAGGTGACCCAGCTCCTCACCCCGGGGACCCTCACCCAGGAGGCCCTCCTCCCCCGGGAGGCCAACTACCTGGCCGCCGTCGCCACCGGGGACGGGTGGGGCCTGGCCTTTTTGGACGTCTCCACCGGAGAGTTCAAGGGGACCCTCCTCAAGAGCAAAAGCGCCCTGTACGACGAGCTTTTCCGCCATAGGCCCGCCGAGGTCCTTTTGGCCCCGGAGCTACGGGAGAACGAGGCCTTCGTGGCCGAGTTCCGGAAGCGCTTTCCCGTGATGCTCTCCGAGGCCCCCTTTGAGCCCCAGGGGGAGGGTCCTTTGGCCCTGAGGCGGGCCCAGGGGGCGCTCCTCGCCTACGCCCGGGCCACCCAGGGGGGGGCCTTGAGCGTGCGCCCTTTCCGCCTCTACGACCCCGGGGCCTTCGTGCGCCTGCCGGAGGCGAGCCTGAAGGCCCTCGAGGTCTTTGAGCCCCTGAGGGGCCAGGACACCCTCTTCGGCGTTCTGGACGAGACCCGGACCGCCCCCGGAAGAAGGCTCCTCCAGGCCTGGCTCCGCCACCCCCTTCTGGAAAGGGGGCCCTTGGAGGCGAGGCTTGACCGGGTGGAGCGCTTCGTGCGGGAGGGGGCCCTACGCGAGGGGGTGAGGCGCCTTCTCTTCCGCCTCGCCGACCTGGAGCGCCTGGCCACGAGGCTGGAGCTTTCCCGGGCAAGCCCGAAAGACCTTGCCGCCCTAAGGCGGAGCCTGGAGATCCTCCCCGAGCTTAAGGGCCTTCTGGGGGAGGAGGTAGGGCTTCCCGACCTCTCCGGCCTTTTGGAGGAGCTTAGGGCGGCTTTGGTGGAGGACCCGCCCCTCAAGGTCTCCGAGGGGGGGCTCATCCGGGAGGGGTACGACCCGGACCTGGACGCCTTGAGGCGGGCCCACGCCGAGGGGGTGGCCTACTTCCTGGACCTCGAGGCCCGGGAGAAGGAGAGGACGGGCATCCCCACCCTCAAGGTGGGGTACAACGCCGTCTTCGGCTACTACCTGGAGGTGACCCGGCCCTACTACGAGAAGGTGCCCCAGGAGTACCGCCCCGTCCAGACCCTCAAGGACCGGCAGCGCTACACCCTGCCGGAGATGAAGGAGCGGGAAAGGGAGCTTTACCGCCTCGAGGCCCTCATCAAAAGGCGCGAGGAGGAGGTCTTTCTTTCCCTAAAGGAAAGCGCCAAGAAGGAGGCGGAGGCCCTAAGGGAAGCGGCGCGGGTCCTCGCCGAGCTTGACGTCTACGCCGCCCTCGCCGAGGTGGCGGTACGCTATGGCTACACCAGGCCCCGCTTCGGGGAGAGGCTTCGGATCAGGGCCGGGCGCCACCCGGTGGTGGAGCGCCGCACCGCCTTCGTCCCCAACGACCTGGAGATGGCCCACGAGCTTGTCCTCGTCACCGGGCCCAACATGGCGGGGAAGTCCACCTTTCTCCGCCAGACCGCCCTCATCGCCCTCCTCGCCCAGATCGGGAGCTTCGTGCCCGCCGAGGAGGCGGAGCTTCCCCTCTTTGACGGGATCTACACCCGGATCGGGGCCTCCGACGACCTCGCTGGGGGAAGAGCACCTTCATGGTGGAGATGGAGGAGGTGGCCCTGGTGCTCAAGGAGGCCACCGAACGTAGCCTCGTCCTCCTGGACGAGGTGGGCCGGGGCACGAGCAGCCTGGACGGGGTGGCCATCGCCACCGCCCTCGCCGAGGCCCTGCACGAAAGGCGCGCCTACACCCTCTTCGCCACCCACTACTTTGAGCTCACCGCCCTCGCCCTTCCCCGGCTCAAGAACCTGCACGTGGCCGCCAAGGAGGAGGAGGGGGGGCTCGTCTTCTACCACCAGGTCCTCCCCGGGCCCGCCTCCAAGAGCTACGGGGTGGAGGTGGCGGAGATGGCGGGCCTGCCCAAGGAGGTGGTGGAGCGGGCCAAGGCGCTCCTCAGGGCCATGGCCGCAAGGCGGGAGGGGGTCTTGGAGGAGGTCTTGGAGCGCCTCCTCGCCTTAGACCCCGACCGCCTCACCCCCCTCGAGGCCCTGAGGTTCCTCCACGAGCTCAAGGCCTTGGCCCTGGGCCTCCCCCTAGGTAGCATGAAGGGGTGATCCGCCCCCTCCCTCCGGAGCTTAGGGGCCTCCTCGCCCGGGGCGAGGTGCTCCTTGCGGTGAAGGACGCCGTGCGGGAGCTTCTGGAAAACGCCCTGGACGCTGGGGCCAGAAGGGTGCGGGTGGAGCTTTGGGGCGGGGGGCTGAAAAGGCTTGTGGTGGAGGACGACGGGGAGGGGATCCCCCTGGAAGACCTCCCCCTCGCCGTGGAGCCCTACGCCACGAGCAAGCTCCAGGACCTTAAGGGCATCCGCACCCTGGGCTTCCGCGGCCAGGCCCTCTACGCCCTGAGGCAGGCGGCCAGGCTCAGGATCCGCTCCCGGCCTCGAGGGCAGCTCGGCGGCGGACTCCTCCTCGCGGAAGGGGAGTGGGTGGAGGTGCGCCCCGTCCCCGCTCCTCCGGGGACCCGGGTGGAGGTGGAGGGCCTTTTCCTCGGGGAGGGGCGGGACCCGAAGGGGGAGGTCCGGGGGGTCTTGGACCTCCTAAAGCGCTACCTCCTCCACCACCCCCGCCTCGCCCTGGCCCTTTTCGCGGAAGGGGAGGCCCGGCTCCTCTTCCCGGGGGCGGGGCTTGAGGAGGCGGCCCGCCTCGCCTTCGGCCGCCTCCTGGCCAAGCGGCTTCTTCCCCTGGCCTACGAGGCGGGGGGCCTCGAGGTCCAGGGCCTCGTTTCCCGGCCGGAGGTGAGCCGCACCCGGCCGGACCGGCTCTTCCTCGCGGTGAACGGGAGGCCGGTGGCCTTCCCCGAGGGGCTCCTCCGGCGGGTGCGCCGCGCCTACCGGGAGCTTCTGCCGGAGGGGCACTACCCCGTGGGCGTCCTGAACCTTTTCCTCCCCCAGGAGGCCTTTCGCCTGCGCCTGGACGCGAGGAAGGAGGAGGTGGTCCTTTCCGAGGAGGCGGAGGCCCTGGTGGAGGAGGCCCTCCACGCCCTCTTCCGGCGGGAGAACCTGGCCCGGGCCCTCCCCGAGCCCAAGCCTCTCCAGCCCTTAAGCCCCCCCACGGCCTCGGGCCTGCCCCGCCTCCGCTTCCTCGCCCAGTTCCGGGAGAGCTACCTCCTCGCCGAGGCAGGAGACACCCTCTACGTGGTGGACCAGCACGCCGCCCACGAGCGCATCCTCTATGAAGACCTCCTCAAGCGGGTTGCCGAGGGGCCGAGGCCCCTCCCCCGGCCCCTCCTCGTCCTCTTGGCCCCCGAGGAGGAGGTCCTTTTGGAGGCAGAGCAGGAGGCTTTGGCGGAGCTTTTCCGCTGGGAGCCCTTCGGCCCCGGGAGGGTGCGGCTCCTTTCCGCCCCTTCCTTCCTCCACCCCTATCCTCTGCTCCTCCCCGAGGTCTTCAAGGAGGCCTTGCGCGGGGAGGGGAGAAGCCTCAAGGCCCTCCTCGCCCGCCTCGCCTGCCTCCCCGCCGTCAAAGCGGGCCACCCCCTGGGAGAGGCCCAAGGCCAGGCCCTCCTGGACGCCCTCCTCGCCTGCGAGACCCCCTGGGCCTGCCCCCACGGAAGGCCCGTCCTCCTCGCCCTCAAGGAGGAGGACCTCATCCGCCGCTTTGGACGCCGCTCGGGGGCTCGGGGAGGAGGAGAAGCCCGTTTTCGTCGGCAAGAAGAAAATTTCCCGGAAGCACCTCTACCCCGAGAACCTTAAGGGGCACGTCCACCTCCCCCTTGCCCTCCTTGGCGCTCTTTTTGGGGGTGGCGGCGAGGGCGAGGAGGCCGATGGGCACCCCCCTAAGCTCCTCCGTGTCCCGCACCGCCCCATGGACCACCACCCCGGCCCACCCCCTTTCCCAGGCCAGGCGGGCCAGGTTGCCCCCGAGGAGGGCGGTGCGCAAAGAGCCGCCCCCGTCCACGAAGAGGACCTGGCCCTCGCCCCCTTCCTCCAGCACCCGGCGCACCAGGGCGTTGTCCTCAAAGACTTTTAGCGTCCTGACCCGGCCCGCAAAGCGGGTTTTGCCGCCGAAGCTTTTGAAGACCATGGGGAGGGTTTCCCCCTCCGGGTGAAGGTCCGAAAGGTCTGGGGTGCGCGCCTCCATGGGGATATAGTAGCGGGCATGGAGGAGGCGAGGCTTCTCGTCACCTGTCCGGACCGGCCCGGCATCGTCGCCGCTGTGAGCGGTTTCCTCTACGCCCACGGGGCCAACATCACCGATTTGCAGCAGCACTCCACCGACCCCGAGGGAGGGACCTTCTTCATGCGGGTGGCCTTCACCGCCTCCCACCTGGACCTGGCCCGCCCCGCCCTGGAAAGGGCCTTCCAGGAGGTGGTGGCGGAGCGCTTCGCCATGGCCTGGCGCCTGGCCTACGCCTCCGAGAGGAAGCGGACGGCCATCCTCGTCTCCAAGCCCGCCCACGCCCTTTTGGAGCTCCTCTGGCGCTACCGGATGGGGGAGCTTCCCATGGAGCTCCGCCTGGTCATCTCCAACCACCCCGACCACCGGGAGGAGGTGGAGCGCTTCGGCATTCCCTACCACCACGTGCCCGTGGAGAAGGACCGCAAGGAGGAGGCGGAGGAGAGAATCCTCGCCCTTTTGGAGGAGGAGGGGGTGGAGCTCGTGATCCTCGCCCGCTACATGCAGATCCTCTCCCCTCGCTTCGTGGCGCGCTACCCCATGCGGATCATCAACATCCACCACTCCTTCCTCCCCGCCTTCGCCGGGGCCGACCCCTACCGCCAGGCTTACGAGCGGGGGGTGAAGCTCATCGGGGCCACGGCCCACTACGTCACCGAGGAGCTGGACGCCGGGCCCATCATAGAGCAGGACGTGGTGCGGGTTTCCCACCGCCACTCGGTGCGGGAGATGAAGCGCCTCGGGCGGGAGCTGGAGCGCACCGTTTTGGCCCGGGCGGTGCGCTGGCACCTGGAGGACCGGGTGATCGTCCACGGCAACAAGACCGTGGTCTTCGTCTAATCGCCCCCTAACCCCCGGGGCTTAGGGTAAGGCCAGGAGGTGGCGCATGAACCTCGGGCGTTCTTTCCTCGGTTTTCTGGTCCTTTCCCTGATGGCGGGAGCGGTGCTTTGGTGGGGGCTTAGCAACGGGCAGACCCAGCGTTCCCAGGCTTCCCAGGCGGCCCCTGCCGAGGCCGGGCTCCTGGAGTACGAGCGCAACACGGTGGAGATCGTGGAGAAGTATGGGGACGGGGTGGTCTACGTGGGGGTGGTGACCCGTCCCCAGAACGTCCAGCTTCCCCCGGGCTTTGAGTTCTTCGCCCCCTTCCTGCAGATGCCCCCCCAGGAGGGCACGGGCTCAGGGTTCGTGATCGACAAGGAGGGGTACATCCTCACCAACTTTCACGTGGTAGAGGGGGCCAGCCAGATCACGGTGAAGTTCCACAACGACCCCAAGGAGTACCAAGCCCGCCTGGTGGGGGCGGCCCCGCCTTTGGACGTGGCCCTCCTCAAGGTGGACGCCCCCAAGGAGCGCCTGGTGCCCCTGGTCCTGGGGGACTCGGACCGCATCCGCGTGGGGCAGAAGGCCATCGCCATGGGGAACCCCTTCGGCCTGGAGTTCACCGTGACCCAGGGGATCGTCTCCGCCATCCGCGAGAACCCTGGGGCCATCGGGGACGAGTCGGGCCTCGTTCCCCAGGTGATCCAGACCGACGCCGCCATCAACCCCGGAAACTCCGGGGGGCCCCTCCTCAACTCCCGGGGCGAGGCCATCGGCATCAACACCGCCATCTTCACCCCCACGGGCCAGTTCGGGGCGGCCCAGTTCGCCGGGGTGGGGTTCGCCCTGCCCATCAACCTGGTGAAGCAGTACCTCCCCGAGATGCGGGCGGGGAAGACCCTCACCGCCGAGGAAATCGTGCGGAGCCGGCCCCGGCTTGGGGTTTCCCTCATCCCCCTCTCCTTCTACCCGGAGAGGCTCCGCCAGCAGTATGGCCTCCCCGACACCGGCCTCATGGTCCAGGAGGTGGAGCGGAATAGCCCCGCCCAGAAGGCGGGCCTCAGGGCGCCGAGCCGCTTTGCCTACATCCAGCTGCCCACGGGCGAGGTGCTTCAGGTGGGGGTGGATGGGGACGTGCTCCTCGAGGCGGACGGCACCCCCCTCACCTCCATCGCCCAGCTCCGCCAGGTGCTCTACGCCAAAAAGCCCGGGGAGGCGGTGACCCTCAAGGTCTGGCGTCAGGGGCGTACCCTCACCGTGCGGGTGGTGCCTCAGGTCCTGCGGTAGATGGGGGTTTGGGAGAAGGCGCCGCTAAGGCTTAGGCGCTACCTCGTCTACCGCCGCCAAGGTGGGTGGCCTCCCCTCGTCTTGAGTCCCTCCGTAACGGTGGAGTGGCTGGAAAAGGGCCTACCCCCCGGGCTTCCCGAGGAGGTCCCGGCCGACGGCCGGGTCTACCCCGTGGCCCGGACCCTCGAGGGCTACCTGGCCCTCGGCCACCCCGGGGTGGTCCTCCGGGTGGAGGGGCGGTACGCGGGCCACCTCTTCCTCCGCCCTCCGGGCACCCCGCCCCCGCCCCATCTCCCCTGGGGCTTCCTCCCGGAGCCCCTGCCCTGGGCCTACGGGGCCTTCGTGCGCCCGGAGTACCGGGGCCAGGGCCTCATCCGGTGCGCTTTGGTGGCCCTGGGGAGGGGGTGGGAGGAGGTCTACGCCGAGGTCCGGCCAGGAAACCTCCCGGCCCGGCGGAGCCTCGAGGGCCTGGGCTTCCGCCCCGTGGGATGGCTTCAGGTCCTTATCCTGGGGGTGCCTAAGGTGCGCTGGTGGCGCTTCGCCCGCTTCAAGGCGGAAAGAGGAGGCGCACCCTAAGGCAGCCGCCCTCCGCCCGAAAGCGCCACGGGCCCAAGGCGAGGGAAAGCCCTACCTCCGAGCAGTAAAGGAGGTCCCTTCGCCTTTCCCGGGCCAGGGCCTCGTTCCAGGGGTACTCTCCCCCGGTGTAGTAGGCCTCGGTCTCCGGGTCCGTGAGGGCGCGGAAGCCCCGGAAGTCCCAAAGGGGGTAGAAGGAGAGGCGCACGGGCCTTCCCGTGACCGAGTTGACGAAGGCCACCTCGCCTCGGCTCCAGGGAAGGAGGAGAAGAAGCCGCCGGCCCTGGTCCGTCTCCACCAGGACCAGCCGCACAAGAAGCAAAACCCCCAGGGCCAGAAGGCCCCAGGGGAAAAGGGCCCGCTTCACTTGAGGGCGCCCGCCTCCCGGAAGTAGCGCAACGCCCCCTCGTGGTAGGGGATGGTGCCCCCCACGAAGCGGACGGCGTTCTCCAGGGTGGTGTCCCGGGCGGCGGCCACGGCCTGGCGCAGGGTGGCCAGGTTTTCAAAGGTGGCCTTGGTGAGGGCGTAGGCGGCCTGAGCGGGCAGGCTTTCCGGGCAGACGAAGAGGTTCCAGAAGGCCAGGGTGGGGGTGTCGGTGCGGGCCCCGTAGGTAGCCTTGGGGATTACCCCGGGCCCGGCCAGGCCGGGGAAGCGCCGTTGGAAGGTCTGGACCACGGTGCTCTTGGGGTCCAGGGGTACCAGGTAGATGCGCTGCCCTTTGCGGGCCAGGGCGGCGGAGAGCTCGGTGATGGCCCCGGTGGGTAGCCCCCCGGACCAGAAGAAGGCGTCAATGTTGCCCTCCGCCAGGGCGTTGGCGCTCTCCTGGACCCCCAGGCGCTCCTGCTTGGCGAAGTCCTTGGGGGAAAGCCCCGCCGCCTGGAGCACCAGAAGGGTCTCCACCTCGGTGCCCGAGCCCGGGGCCCCGGTGGAGACCCGCTTCCCCTTGAGGTCCTGGATCACCCGGATCCCCGACCCCTCCCGGGCCACGATGTGCAGGAAGTTGGGGTACATGGCGAAGAGGATGCGGGCGCTCTTGGCAGGCCTTTCCCGGAAGCGCTCGTGTTGCCCGGTGAAGGCCAGGTAGGCGGAGTCAGGGAGCACGGTGCCGCAGTAGAAGGTCCCGCCGCCGGTGCGGGTTTCCAGGAGGAGGAGGTTGTCAATGGAGGCCGCGGTCTGGATGGCCTGGGCCTCGGCCACCCCGGCCTTGTTCCAGATCTCCGCCAGGGCGGTGCCGTAGTAGAAGTACACCCCCCCTACCCCCCCGGTGGCGATGACCACCCGGGGCTTCTGGGCCGCAGCCATACCCAACAGGGCCAAAAGGGCAAGCAACACGCCTCTCATAGCCTTTCCTCCTTTCGCCCCTACCCTAAGCCCCCTTTCCCGCCGGCGTCAAGCCCTTGAGGAAGAAGGGGAGACCGAGGAGGAAAGCGAGGAGGTTCAAGGGCGCATACGGGACGAAGAGCATCACCGCTAGCAGGCCCAGGACCCAGGCCTCCCACCGCCTTAGGGGCCTGCGGGTGTACCCGACTCCGGAGGCCGATAGGTAGACGATGCCTGCGGCCACAAAGAGGAAGCGCTCCAGGATCATCCGCCAGGCTTCCGCCGGTGGGGAGTTCTCCAGGACGGGGATGATGAGCAGGGCGGTCCCGGAGTAGGAGAGGAGGAAGAAGAAGCCCACCAGGTATTTGGAAAGGGCTACCCGGGCGGCGTAGATGCCGGTCTGGAGGGGGTTGGTGCCGAAGACGCTGGCGGCGGCGTAGGCGGAGAGGGCCACGGGCGGGGTCACGTCGGCGAGGACGGCGTAGTAGAAGAGGAACATGTGGGTGGCGAGAAGGGCGGCCTGCTGGGCGGCTTCCTGGCCTAGCCCCTCGGCGGCGAAGTTTTTGGCGGCCAGGCCGATGATGGCTGGCGCCGTCAGGGCGGAGGTGAGGACGTAGGTGGCCGTGGGGGGAACGCCCATCCCCAGCACCAGGCTGAAGACCGCGGTGATCAGGGTGGCGAGGAGAAGGCTTTCCCCCGAGACCTGCTGGAGAAGCTGGCTGAACTTGGAGGGAAGGCCGGAGATGACCATGTTGGCGAAGATGAGGTTGGCGGCGGTGACGGCGGTGCCGATGGGAAGGAGGGTGCGGAAGCCTTCGGCGAGGCCCTCGAGGATGGGCCCAATCCCTTTAGGCCTCAAGGTGGGGTCCAGGTAGGCCAGGGCCACGAAGAGGACCAGGGCCAGGCTGGCGGCGGTGCGCACCTCGTACCCCAGGTAGAGCATGACCACGATGAGGAGGATGGGGAGGAAGATGAAGCTGTAGCGCAGGAGGTAGCGCCTCCGGCTCATGCCGAGCTCTGAGGCCACGGCCTTTAGCCCCGCCTTCCTGGCGTAAAACTCGTTGAAGGCTAAGACGGTGGTGAGGTAGAGGAGGGCCGGGCCGATGGTCATCACCATCACCTTCAGCAGGGGGATCTGGAGGATCTCCACCATGATGAAGGCGATGGAACCCAGCACCGGAGGGGTGATGAGGGCGATGGTGCCGGCGGTGGCCACCAGGCCGGCGGCGATGAGGCGGTCGTACCCCGCCCGCTCGTAAAGGGGTTTGGTGAGGGCAGCGACGAACTGGGTGTCCGCCGCCCCGCTGCCCGAGAACATGCCCATGAAGACGCTGGCCACCCCGGTGACCCGCCCCGGGGTGGCGGGGTGCTTGCCCACCAGGGCCAGGGCGTAGTTGGCCACCACCTTGCCCAGGCCCAGGGCCCCGATCATCCCGGAAAGCAGGGTGAAGTAGACCAGGTACTTGGCGGAAACCCCGGTGATGAGCCCGTAGATGCCGGCCTCGGTTTCGTTGAAGGTCTTGCCCAGGAGGAGGTCAATCCCCTGGGGGGTGCCCTTTAAGGCCCCGGGGAAGAGGTTGGCGTAGAGGTTATAGCTGAAGAAGAAGAGGACCAGGACCGGCATCACCGGGCCCAGAAACCGGTACACCAGCCCCAGGACCAGCATGATGAGGCCGAAGGACATGGCCATGTCCCAGGGCTGGGGCAGCACCGCCCGGTAGACCAGCTCCTCAAAGTAGCGGAGCTGGTACAGGGTGGGGAAGAGGGCCAGGAGGGCCGCCAGCAGGTCCGCTGGGCGCTTGAGGCCGGGCAAAAGGGCGGGCAGGACCGCCACCGCCCAGTAGAGGAGGCCCACCGCCTTGGCCTCCCAGGGCAGGCTGACCCCGGGGACGTTGGGGAAGAGGAAGTTGTAGAGGGGGACCAGGGTGAAAAGCGCATAGACCCAGGCCCCCAGGGTGCGCTTCCTGGGCAGGTAGAAGGAAACCAGGTAGCCCCCTAGGAGCAGGAAGAGCACGTGGGTGCTCCTTTGTAGCTGGACGATGTCTAGGATGGGAATCTCCGCCCTGGCCAAGGGGGTGAAGGGGTGGAGGACCAGGTACAGGCTGTAAAGGGCCCCCAGGATCAGGACCCAGCGGGTGGCCTGGGCCAGGGGGCTTTGGGGGGTTACGGGGCGTTCCACTTCCATCCTTTCCTCCCAAAACGCCTGGGGCCTGGGAAAGCCCAGGGCACCCGGGCGCGGCTCAGGATTACTTGATGAGGCCCTTCTCCTTCAGGTAGCGCTCGGCCCCGGGGTGGAAGGGGATGGGGAGCTTACCGTAGAGCTTAGCGGTGGCCTCGAGGCTGGTGTCCTTGGCCGCGGCCACGGCGGTGCGCAGGGTGCCCAGGTTTTCAAACACCGCCTTCATCATGGCGTAGCCCGCTTCCGCCGGGAGGCTTTCGGGGCAGACCACGATGTTGCCCGTGGCCAGACCCGGCACATCCGTGCGGGTGTTGTACACGCTCTTGGGCACGGTGTAGGGGTCCACCAGGCCCGGGAACTTCTTCATGGCCACCTGGGCGGTGGTGCTCTTGGGGTCCACGGGGACGAGGTACACCCGGTCCCCCTTGCGGGCCAGGGTCTGGGATAGCTCCACAATGGAGCTGGTGGGCACGCCCCCCACCCAGAAGAAGGCGTCCAGGGTGCCCTCGGCCAGGGCCTTGGCGCTTTCCGCCACGGGGAGGCGCTCCCGCTTGCTGAAGCTGTCCGGGCTTACCCCCGCCGCCTGGAGGACGAGGAGGGCCAGGTTCTCGGTGCTGGAGCCAGGCTGGCCGGTGGAGACCCGCTTGCCCCTAAGGTCCTGCACCACCTTGATCCCCGTCTTCTCCGTGGCCACGATGTGGATGAAGGAGGGATACATGTAGAAGAGGACGCGGGCGCTCTTGGCGGGCTTTTGCCTGAAGCGGGGCTCCTCCCCGGTGTAGGCCACGTAGGCGGAGTCCGAGGTGGAGAGGGCGCAGTAGTAGATGTTCGCCCGCGGGTTGGTCCGGTCCCGGAGGAGGAGGAGGTTGTCGTAGGAGCCGCCGGTCTGCACCGGCTGAGCCTCCACCACGCCCGCCTTGTTGAGGATGTCGGCCAGGGCGGTGCCGTAGTAGAAGAAGACCCCGCCGGTGCTCCCGGTGCCGATGGCCACCTTGGGCTTCTGCGCCACGCTCACGCCTAAAGCCAGGAGGGCGAATAGGGCTAGGGCTCGCTTCATCCTTCACCTCCGCATAGTTTTGCGCCCCCAGGTTATTCCGGCTCCTGGGGCCTGTCAAGGTTGGAAAGTCCGAGAAGCCGTACCTGGAAGGCGCGGAGGAGGTCGGTCTTGCTGAGGACGCCGATAAGTCGGTCCCCCTCCACCACCAGCGCCCGGGTGTACCCCCGTTCCGCCATCCGCTCCCAGGCGGTAAGGGCATCCTCCTCGGGGAGAGGAGGAGAGGGGGAAGGAGGTGGCGGGCCACGGGGTCAAGGGAGCTTGCCCCCTCCAGGCCCTCGAGGCCCACCACCCCTAAAACCTTCCCCTCCTGGACCACTGGGAAGCCGGAGACCTTGTAGAGAAGGGCCAGACGCAGGGCTTCCGCCACGGGGGTCTCGGGGGGAAGGGTGATGGGGTCTTGGGTCATGAGGTCCCGCACCTTAAGCCCTTCCAGGACCTGAAGGAGAAGGGTGGCCTCCGCCTCCGTGCGGGAGGCCATGTACACGAAGAAGGCGATAAGGACCAAAAGGGGGTTGAGGACCAAAAGCCCGAAAAGCCCCAGGGCCCAGGCCAAGGCCCCGCTCAGGGCCACCGCCTGCCGGGTGGCCTGGAGGTAGGGCTTCCTTAAGGCGAGGAGGGCCCGGTACACCCTCCCGCCGTCCAGGGGCAAGGCGGGGAGGAGGTTGAAAAGCCCCAGGCTCAGGTTGACCAGGAAGAGGTAGTGGCTCAAAAACCCCCAGGCCCCTTGCGGGGTCTTCAGCAGGTGGAACCCCAGGGCCAGGGCGAAGCTCACCGCAGGCCCCGCCAAGGCGATGGCCAGTTCCTTGGCGGGCTCCCGCGGGATTCTTTCCAGCTGGGCTACCCCGCCCAGGAGCCACAGGATGATGCGCCGGGTCTTCACGCCGTAGCGCCGGGCGACGAGGGCGTGCCCCAGCTCGTGGAGGAGGACCGAGAGAAAGAGGCCTAGGGCTGCGAGAAGCCCGAGCACCCAGGGCCAGGGCCCTTCCAAGAGGCCGGGGTCCTGGGGGAGCCCGAACAGCCGAAGGTACTGGGGCAGGTTCTGCCCGATGAACCAGGCCCAGAAGGGGAGGATGAGGAGGAAGGAGAGGTCCAGGTAAAGGGGGATGCCCGCTAGGCGCAGGAGGTAGATCCCGTGCTGGAACACGTCTCAGTATAGGCGCCCGGGGCCCGGCGGGGTGTCATGACCGGTCAGTCAGGGTTAGCATGGGAGGGTGCTGGCGCTCGCCCTCCTCAAAGACCCCCTGTACCGGAGCTACTGGCTTTCCCTCTTCGCCTCCCAGATGGGCACCTGGATGCAGGCCGCAGCCCAGGGCTGGCTCGTCCTGCTCCTCACGGGAAGCGCCGAGCGGCTCGGCCTCGTGGTAGCCTTCCAGTTTCTGCCTTCCCTCCTCTTCTCCCTGCCCGCCGGGGTCCTGGCGGACCGCTACCCCAAGCGGGACCTCCTCCGCTTCACCCAGGGGGGATGACCCTCCTCGCTCTGGCCATGGCCTTCTTGGTCTACACGGGCTGGGTGCGGTACGGGCACGTCCTCCTCTTCGCCTTCCTCTACGGGGCCCTGAACGCCATGGACCAGCCCGTGCGCCAGAGCTTCACCGTGGAGCTCGCGGGGAAGGAGCGCTACCCCGGGGCCATCGCTTTGAACTCCTTCGGCTTCAACACGAGCCGCCTCGTGGGGCCCGCCGTCGCGGGCTTTCTCATCGCCTTCTACGGCGTGGGGGCCGCTTACCTCGCCAACGCCCTGTCCTTCCTGCCCATCCTCTGGGTGCTCTCCCGCCTGCCTAAAGGCGAGGGGAACGGGGTCGTCCAGGGACGCTGGTGGACCGAGGCCCTGGAGGGGATCCGGTTCGTCCTGGGGCACCCCGTGGTGCGACGGGTGGTGGGCTTGATCCTCTTCGCCACCCTTTTGGGCATGAACTTCCAGACCCTGGTGCCGGCCTACGCCCGCCTCGTCCTCGGCCTTTCCGCCACGGGGTACGGCTTCCTCCTTTCCAGCGTGGGCGTGGGGGCGATCCTCGCTGCCTTGATCATGGCCTTCACCGGCAGGCCCAGGCCCTGGCGCCTCGTCCTCGGCCTCTTCGCCCTGGCCCTGGCCCACCTGGGCCTCGCCCTGAAGCTTCCCGGACTCGTGCCCTTCTTCCTCGCCGTGGGGGGCTTCGGGATGATCTCTGTCCTCATCAACGCCAACACCCTGGTCCAGCTTTCCGTGCCCGACCGGCTTCGGGGCCGGGTCATGGCGGTCTACAGCCTGGTGATGCTGGGCACGGGACCCTTGGGCGCCTACCTCACGGGCTTCCTCTTTGAGGCCCTGGGGGGGCGGAGGGCGGCGCTCGTCCTGGGGCTGGCCCTTCTCGCCGTGGGGGTCTTCCAGCTCCTCCGCCCCTGGCCTAGGGACGCCAGTCCTCAGGCCTAGGCCCGAGGCCGAGCCGCCAGGCCACCCCTCGCGCCACCCTGAGCCCCGCCTTCCCGTCCCCGTAGGGGTTCTTGGCCTTCCGCATGCGGGAAAGCTCCTCCGGGTTTTCCAAAAGCTCCTTCACCACGCGGTAGACCCCTTCGGGGTCGGTGCCCGCGAGCTTGAGGATTCCGGCCTCGAGCCCCTCGGGCCTCTCCGTGACGTTCCTCAGGACCACCACGGGCACCCCCAGGGCCGCCCCCTCCTCCTGAAGCCCCCCGGAGTCGGTGACGAGGAGGAGGCTCGCCCTCATGAGGGCGGCCATGGAGCCGTACTCCAGGGGGTCCAGGAGCACGAAGTTCCTCACCCCTTTGAGCACCGGGAAGACCGCCTCCCGCACCACGGGGTTCAGGTGCACCGGGTAGACGAAGGTGAGGTGGGGGAAGGCCTCGGCCACCCTTTTGAGGGCCTGGGCGAGGTCGGAAAGGATGGGCCAGTTCTCCCGGCGGTGCATGGTCACGGTCACGTAGGGCCCTTCGGGCAGCCCCTCGGGAAGCCGCCCGAGCTTCGCGGCGAGGAGCACCGCGTCCACCCCGGTCTGGCCCGTGACCAGGATCCCCTCCTCCCGCTTCCCCTCCTTAAGGAGGTTCGCCTTGGCGAGGGGGGTGGGGGCGAAGTCCAGATCGGTGAGGACGTCGGTGAGGCGGCGGTTCGCCTCCTCGGGGAAGGGCTCTTTGAGGTTGCCGCTCCTTAGGCCCGCCTCCACGTGGCCCACGGGGATTCCCTCCAGAAAGGCCGCCCAGGCCACGGCGAAGGTGGTGAGGGTGTCCCCGTGGACGAGGACGTAGTCCGCCCCCATCTCCTTGAGGGCCCGGGCCGCCTGGGGGAGGATGCGGGCCGCGAGGTCGGGGAGGGCCTGGCGCTCCTGCATCACGTCCAGGTTGCGGTCCTCTTGGATCCCGAAGAGGCTTAAGGCCTGCCGCAGTTGCTCCCGGTGCTGGCCCGTGAGGAGGACGAGGGGCTTCAGGCCCGGGATCCCCCTGAGGGCCAGGTACACGGGGGCCATCTTGGTGGCCTCGGGCCGCGTGCCGAAGGCGAGGACCACGCGTTTCATTCCCCCCTCCATAGCGCCCTAAGCCTCCGGTAGGTGACCCAGGCGAGGCCCAGGGAGGTGGCGAGAAGGCTCGTCAGGATGGCCTCCCAGGGCATTCCCAGGTAGACCATGGCGAGGAGGTTGAAGAGGAGGGCCGCCCCCCAGAGGAGGAAGGCCACCCGCCTTTGGGAAAGCCCCCGAGCCAGGAGGCGGTGGTGGATGTGGTCCTTGCCGGGGGTGGAGAGGGGGTTCTGCCCCCTGAGGAGCCTCCGCACCACCACCTGGGTGGTGTCCAGGATGGGGAGGAGGAGGAAGAGCGCCGGGGGGAGGAGGCCCAGGAAGGTGGTGAGCTTGAGGTTGCCGAGGAGGGCGGTGGCGGCCAAGGTGTAGCCCAGGAAGTAGGCCCCCGCGTCCCCCAGGATGATGCGGCTTGGGTGGAGGTTGTGCCGGAGGAAGCCCAAGGAGGCCCCCGCCAGGGCGGAAAGCACCAGCGTCCCTGCCGCCCAGTAGGGGAACTGGGCGGAGACGAAGAGGAGGCTTATGGCGCTGATGTAGGCGATACCCCCGGCGAGGCCGTCCAGCCCATCCATGAGGTTTAGGGCGTTGGTGATCCCCACCACCCAAAGCCAGGTGAGGAAAAGCCCCAAGAGAGGGTCCAAGGGGGTGCCGAAGGCGGCCTCAAACCGCACCCCCACGGCCACGAGGAGGAGGGCGGCGAGGGTCTGGACGAAGAGGCGGAAGAGGGGAGGAAGGCCAAACTGGTCGTCAATGAAGCCCACCAGCACAAGCCAGGCCCCGCCCAGGAGGATGGCGAGGACCTGGATGAGGACGCTTTCCACCAGGATGGGCCTTAAGAAGGCCGCCACCACCAAGGCGAGCACCACCCCGGCGTAGACCGCCAGGCCCCCGGCGTTGGGCAGGGGTTCCCGGTTGAGCCGGCGCTCGTTGGGCAGGTCGGCCCAGCCCACCTTCAGGGCGAAGCGGCGCACGTGGGGCAGGAAGCGCCAGGTGAAGAGGAGGGCCAGGAAAAAGACGAGGAGGACGGTGAGCCAGCCCCGCCCGTAGGGGTTGGCCACGCCCAGGCGGTGGAGGAACTCCAGCAGGTCACTTGGTGCCATAGATCCGGTCCCCGGCGTCGCCGAGGCCGGGGACGATGTAGCCGTGGTCGTTGAGGCGCTCGTCTATGGCCGCCACCACCACCTCGGTGTCGGGGTGGTCCTTGGCGATGCGCTCCAGGCCCTCGGGGGCGGCGAGGATGGCCATGAGCTTGACCCCGGTGGCCCCCCGTTCCTTGAGGAGGGAGAGGGCGAGGCTTGCGCTTCCTCCCGTGGCCAGCATGGGGTCCAGGAGGAAGGCCCGGCGCTCGGCGATGTCCGGGGGGAGCTTGATGTAGTACTGCACGGGGTTTAAGGACTCGGGGTCCCGGTAGAGGCCGATGTGCCCCACCCGGGCGTGGGGGACGAGCTTCAAAATCCCCTCCACCATCACGAGCCCCGCCCGCAGGATGGCTACCAGGGCGAGCTTTTTCCCGGAGAGCACCTTGACCCGGGCGGGGGCGATGGGGGTCTCCACCGTGGTCTCCTCCAGCTCCAGGTCCCGCATGGCCTCGTAGGCCATGAGCATGGCGACCTCTTCGGCGAGCTCGCGGAAGTCCTTGGGGCCCGTGCGCTTGTCCCTGAGGTGGGCCAGCTTGTGCTGGACCAGGGGGTGGTCCACCAGGGTGATCCTCATCGGCAAGAGCCTACCACGCCCCCCTTCGGGGAAGAAGTCCCGGAAGAAGGCGAGGGCCTTGGGGAGCTTTTCCTCCAGGGCCTGCGGGAAGCCTTGGGGCTCCTTGGTGCGGAACCAGTGGAGGTCGTGGAGGTAAGTGAGGGGGACGTAGAAGGCGAGGCGCTCCCGGACCTCCTTGGGGTAGAGGCGGGCCATGCGGAAGAGGGCGGCCCGGGCGGCCTCCTCCCCCAGGAGGTCTAGGCTTCCCGTCTTCAGGAGGGCGAGGTCCCGCGCCGGGTCGTCCCCCCCGGCGCGGGCCCAGTCCACCAGGAAGACCTCGGGGCCTTCCGCCTCCGGCGCTTTGAGGAGGAGGTTTCCTGCCCAGGCGTCCCGGTGGCAGAAGCGGCGTTCCACCCCGGCGGCGAGGCCCACCTCCCGCTTCAGGGCCTGGACCAGGGAGAGGGCTTCCGGCTGGTCGTGGAGGCTCTCGGCGAAGCGTTCCAGGCGGGAAAGGAGTTCCTCTTGGGTGACCTTCCCCGGCTCGGGCAGGCGGTGGAGGGCGAGGAAGAGGTGGGAGAGGGCGGCGAGGGTTTTGGAGGTGAAGGCCTCGGG
The DNA here is from genome assembly GCF_001535545.1 of Thermus parvatiensis. Taxonomy (GTDB): domain Bacteria; phylum Deinococcota; class Deinococci; order Deinococcales; family Thermaceae; genus Thermus; species Thermus parvatiensis. Next base: position 738,218 of record NZ_CP014141.1, read on the forward strand.
GGCGAAGGGCCTTCCGGGGAAGCGGCGGGTGACGAGGACGCCCCCCTCCGCTCCCTGGATCACGGCGAGGACCAGGCTCCCGAAGCCCGCCCGGGCCATGCGGCGGGCCTCGAGGCCCGCCAGGTGGGCCTCCTCCTTGCGGTAGACCTTGTAAACCCGTTCGCCGTCCGTGTAGACCCGGGCCTCAAACCCGCCCAGGGGGGTGAGGCGCCTTAGGCGTTCGGGGGGAAGGAGGGCCTTGAGGGCGGCGACGGCCACGGGGCTTATTCTAGCCCTATGGAGCTCCTCCGGCCCGAGGCCACGGTCCTTTCCCTGGGGAGGCGGGTCCTTTCCTTTGACCGGGAGGGAAGGCCCTACCACTACTTCCGCGAGGGGAAGACCTACAAGCGCGCCCTGGACGGGAGCCTCCACCTCCGCTACCGGGAAGGGGAGAGGAGGCGGAGAAGGCTTGCCCCCGAGGAGGCCCTTGGGGTCTACCAGGAGGTCCTGGACCTGGCCGAGGCCCACCTGCGGGACGAAAGGAGGCGGGAGGAGGTGCTCCGCTGGACCCCCGAGGGCCTCCTGGACCCCACGCCCTACCGCAGGGCCTACGCCTGGCCCGTGAGCATCCTTCCCCCCGACGCCTACCTCTCCGTGGTCCTACAGGCCACCACGGGATGCACCTGGAACCGCTGCGCCTTCTGCAGCTTCTACCAGGACCGCCCCTTCCAGAAGCGAACCCCCGAGGCTTTCCGGGAGCACATCCAGGCCGTCTTGGCCCTGCTCGGGCGGGGCAGGCTTCTTAGGCGCGGGGTCTTCCTCGCGGACGGGAACGCCCTCGCCCTCTCCGAGCCCCTTCTTCCCCTCCTGGAGCTCGTGCGGGCCCACTTCCCCGGGGAGCCCGTGATGGGGTTTCTGGACCTCTTCACCGGCCTGAAGAAAGCCCCCTCCTGGTGGGAAAGGCTTGGGGGTATGGGCCTCCGGCGGGTCTACATCGGCCTGGAGACGGGGCACGCCCCCCTCCTCGCCCTCCTCCGGAAGCCCGGCCACCCCAAGGAGGTCCTGCCCCTGGTCCAGGCGTTGAAGGCGGCGGGGCTTTCCGTGGGGGTGATCCTCATGGTGGGGGCGGGGGGAAAGGCCTTCGCCGAGGCCCACTTCCGGGAAAGCCTCGCCCTCCTCGCGGAGCTTCCCTTGGGGAGAGGGGACGTGGTCTACCTCTCCCCCTTCCGGGAGGACCCCGGCACCCCGTACGCCGCCCTCGGCCTTGCTCCCTTGGAAGACCTCGAGGGGGAACTCCAAAGGTGGGCCCAGGCGGTGCGCCGCCTCGGCCTCAGGGCCTCCCGGTACGAGATCCGGGAGTTCCTCTACTGAACCTCCAACTCCCCCTTCTCCGCAAGGAAGCCCGCCTCCTTGTGGCTCCCGTCGCAGAAGGGTTTCTCCCGGGACCGGCCGCAGCGGCAGAGGGCGAGCTTGGCCCGCTCTAGGCGCCTTTCCTCCCCGTTCCACCGGAAGGGGGTCCCCTCCGGAAGGTCCAGGACGTAGGGCCCGTTCTCCCGAAAGCGGAGGCGCATGCCTCCATGCTACCCCTTCCTGCTATCCTGGGAAGGATGGGCCCGGGATCCCCCCGGTCGCCCGGGAGGTGCTATGCGTGCGCACATCATCACCTACGGCTGCCAGATGAACGAGTACGACTCCCACCTGGTGGCGAGCGAGCTCGTGAGCCTCGGGTGGGAGCTCGTGGACTCGGTGGAGGAGGCGGACTTCGTCCTGGTGAACACCTGCGCCGTGCGGGGCAAGCCCGTGGAGAAGGTGCGCTCCCTCCTGGGCCAGCTCCGCAAGGAGAAGGAGCGTCGGGGCCTCCTCATCGGGATGATGGGGTGCCTGGCCCAGCTGGACGAGGGCCAGCAGATGGCGAAGAAGTTCGGGGTGGACGTCCTCTTGGGCCCCGGGGCCCTCACCTCCTTGCCCGAGGCCCTGAAGGCGAACGAGAGGTTCTGGGACCTCACCTTCCGGGAGGACGTCCTGGACTACATTCCCCCGCCTCCCAAGGGGGCGCTTTCCGCCCACGTGACCATCATCCGGGGGTGCAACCACCACTGCACCTACTGCATCGTCCCCACCACCCGCGGCCCCGAGGTTTCCCGCCACCCCGACCTCATCCTTAAGGAGATTGAGCTCCTGAAGCAGGCGGGGGTGGTGGAGGTCACCCTCCTCGGCCAGAACGTCAACTCCTACGGCAAGGACCAGCCGGGCTTCCCCTCCTTCGCCGAGCTCCTCCGCATGGTGGGCGGGATGGGCATCCCCCGGGTGCGCTTCCTCACCAGCCACCCGGTGAACTTCACCGACGACATCATTGAGGCCATCGCCGAAACCCCCGCCATCTGCCGCTACATCCACCTGCCCGTGCAGTCGGGCTCCGACCGGGTGCTCCGCCGCATGGCCCGGGAGTACCGCCGGGCACATTATTTGGAGAGAATCCGGAAGATCCGCGAGGCCCTCCCCGATGCCGTGCTTTCCACCGACATCATCGTGGGCTTCCCCGGGGAGACGGAGGAGGACTTCCAGGAGACCCTTTCCCTCTACGACGAGGTGGGGTACGACCAGGCCTACATGTTCATCTACTCGCCCCGCCCCGGCACCCCCGCCTACAAGCACTTCCAGGACCTGCCCCGGGAGGTGAAGGTGGAGCGCCTGATGCGCCTCATTGAGAAGCAGAAGGAGTGGAGCTACCGCAGGAACCTGGAGTGGGTGGGGAAGACGGTGGAGGTGTTGGTCCGGGGCGAGGCCAAGGAGGAGGGCTTCGTCCAGGGGCACGACCGGGGGAACCACCCCGTGCTCGTCCCCGCTTCCCAGGCCCCGGTGCCGGGCCTCTACCAGGTGGAGATCAAGCAGGCCACGCCCCACCTCCTCTTCGGGGAGGTGGTGGGGGCGAAGGCCCCGGCCCCCATCCCCTGCCCGTGGCCTAGGGGGTGAGGGATGCGGTCCATCCTCCCTTTGGGCGTGGCCTTGGCCCTCTTCCTCCTCCTCTTCGCCACCTTCCGCTTCACGGGGCTTGGGTTCTTCCTGGCCCTGGGGGGTGGGGCCCTGGGCTACTTGGGCCTTGCCCGCTGGCAGGAGGGGCTTCTTTCCCGGGGGCCTTCCTTGGCGGCGTTGGAGCGCCTGGCCATGCGGGAGGCCTGGCGGCGGGGCGGGGTTTTGCGCCCGGGGGACCTCTCGGCCTTTTTGCCTGAGGAGGAGGCGGAAAGGCTTTTGGAAGGGCTTGCTGCCCGGGGGCTTTGCCGGAAGGAGGGGGAGGGGTACCGGTTTTAGGGCATGCTCCGGGAAGCCGAGGTGGTGGTCCTGGGGGCCGGGGTGGCGGGGCTTGCCCTGGCCCGCCTCCTTTGGGAAAGGGGCCGGAAGGTCCTGGTGGTGGCCGAGGCCCTGGGGGAGGCGAGCCGCCCTCCCGTGGCCCTGGTGAACCCCCTTAGGGGGAGGCGCTTCACCCTGGCGGAGGAGGGGGAAAGGGCTTTGGAGGCAGCCCTTAACTTCTATAGCCGCTTCGTCCCCCTCCACCTCGGGGTCTTCCGCCCCGTGCCCGAGAAGGACCGGCCCAAGGTGGCGGGGAGGCTTTCCCGGCTCAAGCACCGCTGGGAGAAGGAGGGGGTGCTTCTGGAGGAGGCCTTCTGGCTGGAGCCGAGGCCCCTTTTGGAGCGCCTTACCGAGGGTCTTCCCCTTGTTCGGGGGCGGGTTTTGGCCTGGGAGCCACCGTACTTCCGCCTTCAGGGTGGCGGGCGGGTCAGGGGGGAGGTGCTGGTCTACGCCGGAGGGGGGCGGGGGGCGCACCTTTTGGCCCTTGAAGGGCGGTACATCCCCGGGCTCGTCCTCACCCTTTTGGACTACTTTCCCCGGGCCATAAGCTATCGGGTCTACCTGGCGGGGGCGGCCTTAGGGGGAAGCTACCTCCCGGGGGAGGAGGGCTACCGCCTCCCGCCGCCCACGGAAGGGGAGGTGGAGTGGCTTCTCCAAGGGGCCGAGGCCCTTGTGGGCTACCGCCCCCGGGTGGCCTCCCTTTGGCGGGGGGTGCGCTTTAGGCTTTCCTCCTTTCTCTTCCCCGTGGAGGGGGGGTTCGCCCTCACGGGATTCGGCTCCACGGGCTTTCTCTACGTACCTCTCCTCGCGGAGAGGCTTGCCGAAAGGCTTTAGACTGAGGGCGTGTACTCGGGAGCGGTCCTCGCGGGAGGGGCCTCGAGGCGCTTCGGGGAGGACAAGGCCCTTTTCGTCTACCGGGGAAAGCCCCTCCTCCTCTGGGTCCTGGAGAGCCTTAGGGGGGCGGGGGAGCGCTTCATCGTGGCGAACCGCCCCTACGTGGGCTTCGGTGTCCCCGTCTACCCCGACCTCCTCCCGGGGGCGGATAGCCTCTCCGGCCTCCACTCCGCCCTCGCCCACGCCCGCTTCCCCTGGGTGGCCGTGGCGGCCACGGACCTCCCCTTCCTCACCCGGGGCTTTTGGGACTTCCTCTACGAGCAGGCCCGCGCCTCCCCCTACCCCGTGGTGGCGGTTTACAACCCCGAGGGCCACCTCGAGCCCCTCATGGCCCTTTACCACAAGGACTGCCTGCCCCAGGTGGAGCAGCAGATCCGGGAGGGGGACTTCCGTCTGGGGCGGGTGGTGGAGGTTCTTGGGGCCACGTATATGGCCGCTAAGGAGGTGGTGGCCCGGTTTGGGGAGCAGGTCTACCTCAACGCCAACCGCAGGGCCGACCTCCCCTAGGCGTGGTATCCTCCTCCGGGGGCGGATGCTGCGGCTGGAGAACATCACGAAACGCTTTGGCCCCATTGTGGCCAACGACCGCATCAGCCTCGAGGTGCGGGCCGGGGAGGTCCTCGCCCTCCTGGGGGAGAATGGGGCAGGGAAGACCACCCTGGTGAGCCTCCTCTACGGCCTTTACGCGCCGGACGAGGGGCGGATCCTCCTGGAGGGGCGTCCCGTTCAGATCCCTTCCCCCAAGGCGGCCCAGGCCCTGGGCATCGCCCTCGTGCCCCAGCACCCCGAGCTCATTGAGGCCCACACCGTGGCCGAGAACCTCGCCCTGGGGCTGGACCTGCCCTTCCTGCTTCCCCGAAGGGCCCTCGTCCGCAGGCTCAAGGCCCTGCTGGCGGGGCACCCTCTGGGGGTGGACCTGGAGGCGCCCGTCCACCTCCTCTCCGCCGGGGAGAAGCAGCGGGTGGAGATCCTCAGGGCCCTTCTCGCCAAGCCCAAGGTCCTGATCCTGGACGAGCCCACCAGCGTCCTCACCCCCCAGGAAGCGGAGGGCCTTTTCCAGGAGATCGCCCGCTACAAGGCCATGGGCCTCGCGGTGATCTTCATCAGCCACAAGCTGGACGAGGTGCTCCGGGTGGCGGACCGCATCGCCGTCCTCCGGGGGGGGAGAAAGGTGGGGGAGGTGCCGAGGGAGGAGGCGGACCGGGACCTCCTCGTGCGCCTCATGGTGGGGCGGGAGGTGGAGCCTCCCCGCCTCGGCTTCCCTCCGGGGAAGAGGCCCCTTCTGGAGGTGCGGGACCTCTTCGTGCCCCGCCGGGGGATCCCGGTCCAGGGGGTGAGCTTCGTGCTCTGGGAAGGGGAGATCCTCGGCGTGGCCGGGGTGGCGGGAAGCGGGCAGAAGGAGCTCGTGGAGGCCTTGGCGGGGCTTAGGCCCTACCGGGGGGAGGTGCGGTTCCTGGGCGCCCCCTTGCCCCGGGACCCCGCCCGCCTCCACGCCTTGGGGGTGGCCCACATCCCCGAGGACCGGGCCATGGGGGTGGTGGGGACGATGAGCGTGGCGGAGAACCTGGCCCTGCGCCGCTACGCCCGCTTCGCCCGGCGGGGTTTTCTCTCCCGTAGGACCATGGAGGAAAAGGCCTCGGAGCTCATCCGCCGCTTCGGGATCCGGGCGCCTTCCCCCAGAACCCCCGTCCGCTTCCTCTCCGGGGGGAACGTGCAGAAAGTGATCCTGGCCCGGGAGCTCGGCGAGGGGGCCAGGCTGGTTTTGGCCATGCACCCCACCTACGGCGTGGACGTGGGGGCGGCGGAGGAGGTCCACCGCCTCCTCCTGGACCTGGCCAAGGGCGGGGCGGCCGTCCTCCTTGTGAGCGAGGACCTGGACGAGATCCTGGCCCTCTCCCACCGGGTGGCGGCCCTCTACCAGGGGCGGATGGTGGGGCCCTTGCCGCGGGAGGAGGTGGGGCTGGAGCGCCTGGGGGCCATGATGACGGGGGGTCGGGCGTGAGGGTGGAGGTGGACCCCGCGCCCCGGCCCCTCAAGGTCGTGGGGGCCTATGCCCTCTTTGTGGGGCTCGCCCTCGTGGCCCTGGGGTTCCTCTTCCGGGCCTACGGGGTGGCGCCCCTGGAGGCCTACCGGGTCTTCCTCTCGGTCCTGGGGGACCCCCTGGGCCTCGCCGAGGTGGCCCGGAGGGCCATCCCCCTCCTCCTCATCGGCTCGGGGTTGGCTTTGGCCTTCCGGGTGGGCTTCTTCAACATCGGGGCCGAGGGGCAGCTCCTCCTTGGGGCCGTGGGGGCCACCTACGCCGCCCTCTTCCTCCCTCCCGGGCCCTGGACCCTGCCTTTGATGTTCCTCCTCGGGGGGCCTTGGGGGGGGTGTGGGCGGGCCTTGCCGCCTGGCTTCGGGCGCGCTTCGGGGCGAGCGAGATCCTCGTCACCCTCATGCAGAACTACCTCGCCTACTACCTGGTGGTCTATTTGGTGGCGGGTCCCTGGAAGGGGCGGACGGCCTTCGGCTTCCTCTACACCGACCCCTTTCCCGAGGCGGCGCGGCTTCCCGTGCTTCCCGGCACCCTGGTCCACTGGCCCACCCTCCTCCTCGGGGCGGTGGCCGCCCTGGTCCTCCACGTCCTCCTCTTCCGGACCCCCTGGGGCTTTGAGTGGCGGGTTCTGGGGGAGAACCCCCTCGCCGCCTGGTACCTGGGCCTGGACGCGGGCCGCCTCCTCCTCCGGGTGGGCCTGATCTCGGGTGCTTTGGCGGGGTTTGCCGGCGTGGGGGAGGTGGCGGGGATCCACCACAAGCTCCTGGAGCCCGCCCAAGTTTCCCTGGGCTACGGCTTCACGGCCATCCTCGTGGCCTGGCTTGCCCGGGGGGGCCGGGTTACGTCCTCCTCACCGCGCCCCTCCTGGGGGTGGTCCTCGCCGGGGGGGACGCCTTGAAGCTCGCCTTCTCCATGCCCTTTCGCGTGGTGGACGTGACGAGCGGCCTCCTGCTTTTGGCCTTCATCGGGGCTGAGGCCGCAAGCCGCCACCGCCTGGTCTGGAGGCGCTGATGGAAGAGGCCTTGTTGCGTGCCGTCCTTTTCGGAACGCCTATCCTGCTTGCGGGGCTTGGGGCGCTTCTCGCTGAACGGAGCGGGGTGGTGAACCTCGGGGTGGAGGGGATGATGGCCCTGGCCGCCCTCACCGCCTTCGCCGCCGCCCAGGCCTACGGCCCCCTGCCCGGGGTCCTCGCCGCTTTCGGGGTGGGGGCGCTCTCGGGGCTTTTCCTGGGCCTCTTCACCGTCACCTTGCGGGCCAACCAGTTCGTGGCGGGGCTCGCGGTGGCCGCCTTGGGGCTTGGGGCCTCGGGGCTTCTGGGCAAGCGCTACGAGGGGCTGCCCCTCGCCCACCCCTTGCCCGAGGGGGGGTTTGCCCTCTTAGGGGCGGTCCTCGCCCTCCTCGTCCACCTCTTCCTCACCCGCACCCGGACGGGGCTTTTCCTGAGAAGCGCCGGGGAGAACCCCAAGGCGGTGGACCTCTTCGGGGTAAGCGTGGACGGGGTGCGGTACCTGGCCCTGGGCCTGGGAGGGGGGCTCATCGGCCTCGCGGGGGCCTACCTCTCCTTGGCCTACCGGCCGAGCTGGACGGACGGGATGACCGCCGGGCTCGGCTGGGTGGCCATCGCCTTGGTGATCCTCGCCGCCTGGCATCCTCTTCGGGCCCTCCTTGGGGCCTATTTCTTCGGCCTTCTCTTCTTCCTGCAGTTCCGCCTCCAGGGCAGTGTACCTATACCGAGCGAAGCCTTTGCCGCTATGCCCTACCTTCTGGTTATCCTGGTCCTGGCGCTCTCGGGCCGGTCCCGGGCCCCCAAGGCCCTGGGCCAGCCCTTTGAGCGGGGGAGGTAGCCATGCGACGACTCGTTCTCGGGGTTCTCGCCGCCCTGGGCCTCGCCCTAGGGCAGGGGGACAAGCTCAAGGCCTGTTTCATCTACGTGGGCCCGGTGGGGGACGCGGGCTGGACCTACGCCCACGACGTGGGCCGGAAGAAGGCGGAGGCGGCCCTCCCGTGGCTTGAGACCCGGTACGTGGAGAGCGTTCCCGAAGCCCAGGTGGTGCCGGTCATTGACCGGTTCGTGCGGGAGGGGTGCCGGGTCATCTTCGCGACCAGCTTCGGGTACATGGACGGGGTCCTCGAGGCCGCCAAGAAGTACCCGGACGTCATCTTCGCCCACGCCACGGGCATCAAGCGGGCCCCCAACGTCGCCACCTACATGGCCGACTTCTACCAGGTCTACTACCTGAACGGCCTCGCCGCCGGGGCCCTCACCAAGACGGGCAAGGTGGGGTACGTGGCCGCCTTCCCCATCCCCGAGGTGAAGCGGCACATCAACGCCTTCGCCCTCGGGGTGCGGGCCGTCCGGCCCGACGCCCAGGTGCTGGTGCGCTGGATCAACGCCTGGTACGACCCGGCCAAGGCCCGGGAGGCCACGGAGGCCCTCCTCGCCCAAGGGGCGGACGTCTTCGCCTTCACCGAGGACACCCCCACGGTGATCCAGACCGCCGCCCGCAAGGGGGCCTATTCCTTCGGCCACTACACCCCCATGCTCAAGTTCGCCCCCGACCACGTGGTCTCGGGCCAGATCGTCCACTGGGAGGTCATCTACATTGACTTCCTCAAGAAGGTGAAGGAAGGGGTCTATACCCCCAAGAACCTGGAGAATGTGGACTATTTCTGGCTCCTCCAGCACGGGGCTGTGGAGATGGGGACGGACTACGGCGTCCCCATCAACCCCAAGCACGTCCCCCTGCTGAAGGCCGCCCAGATGAGCGTGGAGGGCAAGAAGGTTCCGGTCTACGACCGGATCATGTCCCTTCTTGGGGCGATGAAGCGCCCGAACCCCACCTTTGACCCCTTCACCGGCCCCATCAAGGACCGCAAGGGGGTGGTGCGCATCCCCGCCGGGCGCAAGGCGACCCTTAACGAGCTCCTCACCATGGAGTGGGCCGCCCCCGGCGTGGTGGGCGACTGGCCGGGGGAGCCCCGGTAGGCCCGCTAAGGGCGGGGAAGGCGCGGGGAAAGGGGTATAATGCCCGCCATGGAGGTGGGCACGCTCGCGCCGGACTTCGCCCTGCCTGACCAGGAGGGCCGCACCCACCGCCTCTCCGACTACCGGGGGCGGTGGGTGGTCCTTTACTTCTACCCCAAGGACGACACCCCCGGGTGCACCAAGGAGGCCTGCGGCTTCCGGGACCAGATGGGAAGCCTCAAGGCCCTGGACGCGGTGGTCCTCGGGGTCTCGGCGGACCACGTGGAAAGCCACAAGCGCTTCGCCGAGAAGTACGGCCTGAACTTTCCCCTCCTCGCCGACCCCGAGCGGAAGGTCATCGGGGCCTACGGGGCCTGGGGGAAGAAGAACCTTTACGGCAAGGAGGTGGAGGGGGTGCTCCGCCAGACCTTCCTCATAGACCCCGAGGGCCGCATCGCCAAGGTCTGGCGCAAGGTCTCCCCCGAGGGGCACGCCCTCGAGGTGGCCGAGGCCCTGAAGGCGCTCAGGGGGGCCTGATGGAGCGCCCCTTGGAGAGCTACAAGAAGGAGGCGGCCCACGCCGCCATCGCCTACGTGCAGGACGGGATGGTGGTGGGCCTGGGCACGGGCTCCACGGCCCGCTACGCCGTCCTGGAGCTTGCCCGGCGCCTTAGGGAGGGGGAGCTGAAGGGCGTGGTGGGGGTGCCCACCTCGAGGGCCACCGAGGAGCTCGCCAAGCGGGAGGGGATCCCCCTCGTGGACCTTCCCCCTGAGGGGGTGGACCTGGCCATAGACGGGGCGGACGAGATCGCCCCGGGCCTTGCCCTCATCAAGGGCATGGGCGGGGCCCTCCTCCGGGAGAAGATCGTGGAGCGCGTGGCCAAGGAGTTCATCGTCATCGCCGACCACACCAAGAAGGTGCCCGTCCTGGGCCGGGGGCCGGTGCCGGTGGAGATCGTCCCCTTCGGCTACCGGGCGACCCTCAAGGCCATCGCCGACCTCGGGGGGAGCCCGAGCTCCGCATGGACGGGGACGAGTTCTACTTCACCGACGGCGGCCACCTCATCGCCGACTGCCGCTTCGGCCCCATCGGGGACCCCTTGGGCTTGCACCGGGCCCTCTTGGAGATCCCCGGGGTGGTGGAGACGGGGATCTTCGTGGGGATGGCCACCCGGGCCCTGGTGGCGGGGCCTTTTGGGGTGGAGGAGCTTCTGCCGTAGAATGGAGGCCGTGAAGGGCATGCCCCGGTCCTAGGGCGGGAGGCCATCCCGCCTGGGGCGCATGCCCCGGTTTTTTCTTGGAGGAGGGCGCATGGAGAAGGTCTTTTACATCACCACCCCCATCTACTACGTGAACGCCGAGCCGCACCTGGGCCACGCTTACACCACGGTGGTGGCCGACTTCCTGGCCCGCTGGCACCGCCTGGACGGCTACCGCACCTTCTTCCTCACCGGCACCGACGAGCACGGGGAGACGGTCTACCGGGCGGCCCAGGCGGCGGGGGAGGACCCCAAGGCCTTCGTGGACCGGGTTTCCGGGCGCTTCAAGCGGGCCTGGGAGCTTTTGGGCATCGCCTACGATGACTTCATCCGCACCACGGAGGAGAGGCACAAGAAGGTGGTGCAGCTCGTCCTGCAGAAGGTCTACGAGGCCGGGGACATCTACTACGGGGAGTACGAGGGGCTTTACTGCGTCTCCTGCGAGCGCTTTTACACGGAGAAGGAGCTCGTGGAGGGGCTTTGCCCCATCCACGGGCGGCCCGTGGAAAGGCGGAAGGAGGGGAACTACTTCTTCCGCATGGAGAAGTACCGCCCCTGGCTCCAGGAGTACATCCAGGAAAATCCCGACCTCATCCGCCCCGAGGGCTACCGGAACGAGGTCCTGGCCATGCTCGCCGAGCCCATCGGGGACCTCTCCATCTCCAGGCCAAAATCCCGCGTCCCCTGGGGCATCCCCCTCCCTTGGGACCAGGACCACGTGACCTACGTCTGGTTTGACGCCCTCCTCAACTACGTCTCCGCCCTGGGCTACCCCGAGGGGGAGGCCTACCGGACCTTCTGGCCCCACGCCTGGCACCTCATCGGCAAGGACATCCTCAAGCCCCACGCCGTCTTCTGGCCTACCATGCTGAAGGCGGCGGGGATCCCCATGTACCGCCACCTGAACGTGGGGGGGTTTTTGCTGGGGCCGGACGGGCGCAAGATGTCCAAGACCCTGGGGAACGTGGTGGACCCCTTCGCCCTCCTGGAAAAGTACGGCCGGGACGCCCTGCGCTACTACCTCCTTAGGGAGATCCCCTACGGCCAGGACACCCCCGTGAGCGAGGAGGCCCTTAAGACCCGGTACGAGGCCGACCTCGCCGACGACCTGGGCAACCTGGTGCAAAGGACCCGGGCCATGCTCTTCCGCTTCGCCGAGGGCCGCATCCCCGAGCCCGTGGCGGGGGAGGAGCTTGCCGAGGGGACGGGGCTTGCCGGGAGGCTCAGGCCTTTGGTGCGGGAGCTCAAGTTCCACGTGGCCCTCGAGGAGGTCATGGCCTACGTCAAGGCCTTGAACCGCTACATCAACGAGAAGAAGCCCTGGGAGCTTTTCAAGAAGGAGCCGGAGGAGGCCCGGGCCGTGCTCTACCGGGTGGTGGAGGGCCTGAGGATCGCCTCCATCCTCCTCACCCCCGCCATGCCGGACAAGATGGCAGAGCTGAGGCAGGCTTTGGGGCTCAAGGAGGAGGTGGGCCTGGCGGAGGCCGAGCGCTGGGGCCTGGCCGAGCCCCGTCCCATCCCCGAGGAAGCCCCCGTCCTTTTCCCCAAAAAGGAGGCCAAGGTGGAGGCCAAGCCCAAGGAAGAGGCCTGGATCGGCATAGAGGACTTCGCCAAGGTGGAGCTCAGGGTGGCGGAAGTTTTGGCGGCGGAGAAGCACCCGAACGCCGACCGGCTTTTGGTCCTCAGGCTCTCCCTGGGGAACGAGGAGCGCACCGTGGTCTCGGGGATTGCCAAGTGGTACCGGCCCGAGGAGCTCGTGGGCAAGAAGGTGGTCCTGGTGGCGAACCTCAAGCCCGCCAAGCTCCGGGGCATTGAGAGCCAGGGGATGATCCTCGCCGCCCAGGAGGGGGAAGCCTTGGCCCTGGTGACGGTGGAGGGGGAGATCCCCCCCGGGGCGGTGGTAAAGTAGGGCTCCGGTCGCATGGCTGAGGAAAACCGGGGGGCCTGACAATCAGGCCCCCAGGATCGTGTAGCGCCTAGCGGTTCAGCTCCTCCAGGGCCCGCTTGAGGATGGCGTCGTTCTCCAGGTCCAGCACCGCCTGGCCCCGGTCCTCGGGGAGGGGCCTCTGCCGCTGCGGCTCGGCGTAGGAGAACTTGCCTTCCGCGTCCGCCTTCACCTTGACGGTCTTGCCGTTCAGGGTCACGGCGATCTCCGCCCCCGGCGGCGCCCCCGCCCCTTGCAGGGAGAAGGGCGTGGGAAAGCGGGTGTCCTTCACCACGATGTCCGGGGTGATCCCCTCCTTGTTGATGGAGCGGCGCTTGGGGGTGAGCCACTCAAAGGTGACCAGGGTGAGCTCCCCGCCGTTCGCCAGGGTGTAGGGGGTCTGGCCCACGCCCTTGCCGAAGGTCTTCTCCCCGATGACCTTGGCCCGGCCGTAGTCCTGGAGGGCCCCGGCCACGATCTCGCTCGCCGAAGCGGAGTTGCCGTTCACCAGGACCACCATGGGCCCGTCCCAAAGGGTCCGGCCCGTGGCCTCGCACCAGACGCGGGTGAGGTTCTTGGTGCGGGTGTAGACGATGGGGCCCTCCTTGAGGAAGGCGCTGGCCACGGCGCACCCCTGGTCCAGGAGCCCTCCGCCGTTGTCCCTCAGGTCAAAGATCAGCTTCTTCACGCCCTGGGCCTTGAGCTCTTCTATGGCCCGCTTCAGCTGGTCCTCCACCTTGAAGTTGGCGAAGGTTTCCAGGGCCACGTAGCCCACGTCCCCCACCTTGGCGGTGGACACGGAGATGATCTCCACCCGCTCGCGCACGAGCTCAAAGACCAGGGGGGCGGGCACGCCTTCCCGCCGCACCTTCAGGGTAACCTTGGTTCCCTCCCGCCCCCGGATCTTCGCCACGATGTCCAGGAGGGGGAGCTTGGTCACGTCCTCCCCGTCCACCTCCAAAATCACGTCCCCGGCCCTGAGGCCCGCCCGCTGGGCGGGAAGCCCCTTCATGACCCCTTCAATCTTGGCCCCCGTGCCGTCGGGGTTTGCGGCCGAGAGGGTGGCCCCGATGCCGAAGAACTCGCCCCTTAGGTCCTCCTGGCGCAGGGTGGAGCGCTGGGGCGGGGAGTAGCTGGTGAAGGGGTCCTCGAGGGCCTGGACCATCCCGCTGATGGCCCCTTCCAGGAGCTTATCCAGCTTCTCCTTGGAGAGGGGCTCCAGGTAGTCCTGCTGGATCCTCTGGTAGACCTCCAGGAGGGCCTGGCCGTTGGGGTTCTGCAGGAAGGTCTCCGCCTGAGGCCGGGGAAGCTGGGCGTACACCAGGGCGAGAAGCGCCCCGAGCCCCACCATGAACCACGCGCGTCGCTTCATCTTCTCCCTCACCTGAGCCCCACTATAGCGCCTTTTCCTGAGAGGAGGGTGCGTATAGTGGGGGCATGATCGCCTTCCACCGGGTGGGCCTGGAGTACCCCCGCACCAAGACCAAGGCCCTCTACAACGTGAACCTGGAGATTAAGAAGGGCGAGTTCGTCTACGTGGTGGGCCACTCAGGGGCGGGGAAGTCCACCCTCCTCGCCCTGATCCTGAGGCGGCTCGTGGCCACTCAGGGGGCCGTTTACTTCGCCGGCCAGAACCTGAAGCACCTCCGGGGCGACCAGGTGGCCTACCACCGCCGCAGGATCGGCATGGTCTTCCAGGACCACCGCCTCCTTTCCGACATGACCGTGGAGGAGAACCTGGCCTTCGTCCTCCAGGTCCAGGGGGTCCCCCGCAGGGAGTGGCCGGAGAGGATCACCACCGCCCTTCGCCGGGTGGGGCTCTCCCACAAGAAGCGGGCCTTTCCCGAGGAGCTTTCCGTGGGGGAGGCCCAGCGGGTGGCCATCGCCCGGGCCCTCCTCCTGGACCCGCCCGTGGTCCTCGCCGACGAGCCCACGGGCAACCTGGACCCGGCCAACGCCCTCGCCGTGCTGGAGATCCTGAAGCAGGCCCACCAGCGGGGGCCACGGTGGTGGTGGCCACCCACAGCCGGGAGCTTCTGGAGGCCTACCCCGCCCGAACGGTGGTCCTCAAGGCCGGCCAGGTGGTGCGGGACGAGCGTCCCGCGGAGGGTGGTAGCATAAGGGTACGGGAAGGCCCTCCCCGGGGCGGAAAGGAGGAAGGATGAACATCTATAAGCTCATCGGGCGCAACCTAGAGATCACGGACGCCATCCGGGACTACGTGGAGAAGAAGCTTGCCCGCCTGGACCGCTACCAGGACGGGGAGCTCATGGCCAAGGTGGTCCTTTCCCTGGCGGGAAGCCCCCACGTGGAGAAGAAGGCCCGGGCGGAGATCCAGGTGGACCTCCCGGGCGGCCTCGTGCGCGTGGAGGAGGAGGACGCCGACCTCTACGCCGCCATAGACCGGGCAGTGGACCGCCTGGAGACCCAGGTGAAGCGCTTCCGGGAGCGGCGCTACGTGGGCAAGCGCCACTCCTACCAGGGGCCCCCGCCCCCGGAGGTGCGGGACCTCGAGGCCCTGCGCAAGCCCGAGGAAGAGGAAGGCCCCAGGATCGTACGCGTCAAGCGCTTTGAGATGAAGCCCATGGACCCCGAGGAGGCCGCCTTCCAGATGGAGGCCTTGGGCCACAGCTTTTTCGTCTTCCGCAACGCCAAGACCGACGAGATCAACGTCATCTACCGGAGGAAGGACGGCAACTACGGCCTCATAGAGCCCGCCTGAGCTCCAGGCCACCTTCGCCCCGGGGCCGGTGGCGGTAGACTGGCCCCGGGGAGGTCTTATGCCCAGGCTCCGCCGCTTGGAGGACCTTCTGCCCCACATCCGGGAGGGGCGCTACCGCCTGGGCCCCCACGCCGCCAAGCACATGCTCCAGGAGGGGTTCCGGGAACAGGATATCCTCTCCGCCCTCCTCTGGGGGCGGGAGCTCGCCATCTACCCCGAGGACGAGCGGATGCTCGTTCTGGGGTACATGGTCTTTCCTCCCCGGTTACGGCTGCCTTTGCACGTGGTCCTGGAGTACAGCACCCCGCGGCACGTGGACATTGTCACGGCCTTCATCCCCCGGGAGCCCTACCGAGTCTACTCCCGGGCCCGGCTCGCCGCTCTCCTGCGCTTTGATGGGGCCCTGGAAGAGGTGCGCTGGACCGGGCCCAAGCACCTCTACCCCCCCTGGGACTAAGCGTTGGCTTTGGGGCTCAGGCGCAGTCGGGGCAGCGCCCGTAGACCACCACCTCGTGGTCCTCAGCCGAGAACCCGGGGGGAAGGTCCAGGTCGGCCTCGAGGCGGCAGCCGGGGAGCTCAAAGGCCCGGCCGCACCCCCGGCAGAGGAAGTGGTGGTGGTGCCCGGCGCCTGCCGCCTCGTACCGCAGGGGCTCCCCCGGCAGGGCCACGGGCACCACGGCGCCCTCCTCCACCAGGGCCCGCAGGTTGCGGTAGACCGTGGCCAGGCCCAGGGAGGGGACCTGCCTGCGGGCGAGCTCCAGGATCTCCCGGGGGAGAGGGGGCGCCGGGTCTCCAGGAGGACCCTGCGGATGGCGCGGCGCTGGCGGGTGGACCGCTCCATGCCTTCAGCCTACCCCAGGCGATAACGCGTTTTCATCTCCTACCCGTAGAGTGAGGGTGTGCGGCTTCTCTTGTTCCTTTTCCTTTTGGGCTTGCCCGCCTTGGCCCAGGAAGGCCGCTACGCCTTGGGCAGGATCCTTGCCCTGGACCCGGGGGCGGGCCTGGCGGAGGTGAGGGTGGAGGGCAGGACCCTGGAGGCCCTCCTGCCGGTGGGCGGGGGGGGTTCCGGGCAGGGGACCGGGTGGTGGTCTACCTGGAGGGGGAGCGGGCCTACGTCACCGAGCCCGACCGGATGCCTTGGCTTGCCGCCTTGGCCCTCCTCTTCGCCCTGGGGGCGGTGGGGCTCGGCCGGGGCAAGGGGCTTAGGGGGCTGCTTGGGACCCTCTTTGGCCTGGCCCTCCTGGTCTACGTCGTCGTCCCCCGGATCGCCGCCGGGGGGGACCCTCTGCTCTACGCCTTCCTCGGAAGCCTCGGGGTCCTCGTCCTCAGCGTCTACTTCGTCCACGGCCTCGGCCGCAAGACCACCGCCGCCTTGGGGGCCACCCTGGCCGCGGTCCTCCTCGTCCTCCTCTTGGGGCGGTTCTTCGCCCAAGCCATGGGCTTCACGGGGCTCGCCTCCGAGGAAGCCCTCCTCCTCCGCCAGTGGGGGGGCGTGGACCTTTTGGGGCTCTATCTGGCGGGGCTCGCCGTGGGGGCCCTCGGGGCCTTGGCCGACGTGACCGTGACCCAGGCCAGCGTGGTCCAGGCCCTGGCCCACGCCGACCCCCAGGCCTCCCCCTGGCGCCTTTACCGGCGGGCCATGGAGGTGGGGTACGACCACCTGGGGAGCCTGGTGAACACCCTGGTCCTGGCCTACGCCGCGGGAAGCCTTCCCCTCTTCCTCCTCCTCACCCGGGACCCCACGCCCCTGCGCTTCCTCCTCAACACCGAGCCCTTCGCCGCCGAGCTCGTGGGCATGCTCCTCGGGTCCTTGGGGCTCGTGCTCGCGGTCCCCCTCTCCACCCTCTTCGCCGCCTTTCTGCTCGCCGGGGGGAAGGGAGAGGGCGGGGATCACGCCCACCCCCACTAAGGGCGCGTAAGATGGGGCCATGCGCCTTCTCCACACCGCCGACTGGCACCTGGGCAAGCTCCTCAAGGGGGTGGACCGGACCCCGGAGATCGCCGCCGCCCTCCGGGACCTTCTGGGCCTGGTCCGGTCCGAGCGGGTGGACCTGGTGGTGGTCTCCGGGGACCTGTTTGACCGGCCCCAGGTTTCGGCGGAGGCCGAGGCCTGCGCGGTGGAGTTCTTCATGGAGCTTAAGGCCCTCGGGGTGCCGGCCTTGGTCATCGCCGGCAACCACGACCCCAAAGAGCGCCTCGAGGCCCTCGCCCCCCTTCTCGGGCTTGCGGGGGCCCGGGTCCGGGGCCGCCTCCTCTTCGCCGAGGAGGGAGGGGTGGTGGAGGTGGGCGGGGTGCGGGCGGGGCTTCTGCCCTTCGTTTCCGAGCGCCTCCTCGTCCGGCGCCTCTTCCAGGAGGACGAGGTCCTGCACCGCACCTACGCCGAGGCCATGCGCCGGGTGCTGGACAACCTCAAAAGCCCTCTTCTCCTGGGCCACTTCGCCGTGGAGGGGGCGAGGCCCGGGGAGGGGAGTTCGTCTTCCACCTGGTGGGAAGCTACGCCGTCCCCCGGGCGAGCCTGCCTTTGGAGGTCCGCTACCTCGCCCTGGGCCACGTCCACCGGCAGCAGCAGGTGAGCGAGGCCCCCGTGGCCTGGTACCCGGGAAGCCTGGTGCAGCTGGACTTCGGCGAGGGGGAGGGGCGGAGCGGGGGGCGCTCCTCGTGGAGCTTCCCCCTCGGGGCCGCCCCGGGTCCACCCCATCCCGGGGCGGTGGGGGAAGCCCCTAAGGACCTACCGCCTGCGGCCCGAGGAGCTGGACGGAAGGATGGGCGAGCTGGAGCGCTTTCCCGGCTACCTGCGCCTGGTGGTGGAGGGGAGGCTTTCCCCCCAGGTCAAGGAGAACCTCTTCCGGGCCCTCCCCCACCTCCTCGCCGTGGAGGGCACCCCGTCCCAGGCCGGAGAGGGGAGGCGGGAGGAGGTGCAGGACCTCGGCTTCGTGGAGGGCTACGCCCGCTACCTGGAGGAGCGGGGGAAGAAGGAGGAGGCCCTTCTTGAGCGCTTCGCCGAGGTGCTGGCGGAGGTGGAGGGTGAGGCCCTTACGGCTTGAACTGGAAGGATTCGGCCCCTACCGGGAGCGCCAGGCGGTGGACTTCTCCGACGTGGAGCTCTTCGCCATCACCGGCCCCACGGGGAGCGGGAAGAGCACCCTTTTGGACGCCATCGCCTTTGCCCTCTACGGCCAGGTGCCCCGGGTGGGGCGCCAGGTGGGCACCCTCAAGCACCCCGCCGCGGCCAAGGCCTGGGTGACCCTCACCTTCCGGGTAGGGGAGCGGGTCTACCGGGTGGAGCGGTCCCGGAGCGAGAAGCGGGGGGACGCCCGGGTCTACCTGCTGGAGGGGGGGAGCGGCTTCTGGACCTGCCCACCCTCGAGGCGGTCAACCGGGCCTTGGCCGACCTCGTGGGCCTGGACTACGAGGCCTTCACCCGGGCCCTCCTCCTCCCCCAGGGGGAGTTTGACCGCTTCCTTAAGGGGGAGCCGAAGGAAAGGCGCCAGCTCCTTCTGGAGCTCTTTGAGCTCTCCCGCCTGGAGCGGGCCAGGCAGAAGGCGGCGGAGAGGCGGGGCCTCCTCCTGGAGGAGAAGGGGAGGCTCGAGGGGGAGCTCAACGGGCTTTCCGCGGCCACCCCGGAGGCGCTTGAGGAGCTGGAGCGGGCGCTCGCCGCCTCCCGCGCGGAGGCCGCCCGCCTGGAGGAGGAGGCCAGGGGGGTGAGGAAGGCCCTGGCCGAGGCGGAGGCCCTGCTTGAGGACCTGAGGCGGCGCCAGGCTTTGGCGGCCCGCCTCGAGGCCTTAAGGGCCCGGGCGGAGGAGATGGCCCGGGTGGAGGAGCGGCTTTCCCGGGCGGAGGAGGCGGAGCGGGTTTTGCCCCTTTGGCGGGACTACCAAAAGAAGCGGGCCGCCCTCCAGGCCACGGAAAAGGCCCTGGAGGAGGCCGAGGGGAGGCTTCGGGCCCTGGAGGCGAGGCGCGAGGCCCTCGGCTTCTCTCCGGAGGCCCTGGAGCGAGCCCAGGCGGCCTACGCCTTGGCCCTAGACCTAAAGGCCCTCGAGGCCCTCCTCGCCCGGGCGCCTGTGGGAAAGGCCCCCGCCTCGGAGCCCGACCCCGCCACGGCCCAGGCGCGCCTAGAGGAGGTCCTGGGAGCGCTGGAGGCCTTGGAGGCCGAGGTCCTTCGCCTGCGGGCCTGGGCGGAGGCCTGGGAGGCCCTGAGGGCGAAGGAGGCCGCTTTGGCGGAGGTGGGGGAGGCCCTTGCCCGCCTGGAGGCGGAGGGAAAGGAGGCGCGGGAGGCCCGGGATGCCCTTGCCCTGAGGCTCAAAGAGGCGGAGGCCCACGCCCTCTTCCAGGCCCTAAAGGCCCTGGAGGCCGAGCGGAAGGCTCTGGAGAAGGTCCAAGAGGACCTGGACCGGAGGCGGGAGGCCCTTCTTCGGGAGGAGCGGAGGCTCGGCCTCCTCGCCTACCACGACCTCTTGGAGCCGGGCAAGCCCTGCCCCCTCTGCGGGGGGGTGGTCCACGCCCTCCCCCCCTTGCCCGAGGTCCCCGACCTCGCCGGGGCGCGCCGGGCCCTGGAGGAGGAGGCCCAGGCCCTCGCCCGGCGCCTCGCCCGCCTGGAGGCGGAGGCCGGGGAGCTTGCCGCCCGCCTCCGGGCCCTCGAGGTGGAGCCCCGGCCCGGGGATCCCGAGGCGCTCAAAGGGGCCTTGGAGGCGGCCGAGGCCCGGCTTCAGGACCTCCGGGACCGGTACCAGGCCCTCCGGGGGAGGCCCGGGCCCTGGAGCGGGAGGTGGCGGCCTTGCGGGCACGGGAGGCCGAGGCCCGGGGCGGGGCCAGCCGGGAGGACCTGGCCTCGAGGCTGGAGGCGGCCGAGGCCCGGCGCCTTGCCCTTAAGGAGGAGGCGGGGAGGCTCGCCGCTGGGCTTCGCCGCCACCTGGAGGCCAAGACGGGGGGCCTGGGGGTGGGGCCTTACCTGAGGCGCCTGAAGGAGGAGGTGGAGCGGCTCAAGGGGCTTGCTGCCGAGGACGCCCGCCTCAGGGAGGAGGCAGGGGCCCTCAGGGCGGAGCTTTCCGCCTTGAGGGCCCGCAAGGAGGAGCAGGCCAAGGCCCTGGCCGAGGCGGAGGCGGCCACCCGGGGCCTCATGCCCGAGGCGGAGGCCCAAGGCCTCGCCCTCTCTCCAGAGGAGCAAAAGGCGCTCCGGGCGGAGCTCGAGGCCTTCCGCAAGGACCTCGCGGAGGCCGAGGCCGCCTGGAAAAGCCTTCCCCCCCTTTCTGGGCCCGCCCCCACCTTGGAGGAGGCCCAAGGGCGGGTGGAGGCCCTGAGGAAGGCGCTCGCGGAGCTGGAAGGCCGCCTGGAGGAGAAGCGCAAGGAAGAAGGGGCCCTGGAAGACCGGGTGGAAAGGCTCCGGAAGGACCTCGCCCGCCGCCGGGAGGTGGAAGGGGCGCTCGCCCGCCTCGTGGCCGAGCTTTCCCTTTGGGAGAAGCTTGCCCTGGACCTCCAGGCCCACAACTTCCCCGCCTACCTCCTCGGCCTCAAGCAGCGGAGCCTGGTGGAGCGGGCGAGCGAGCTTCTCTACACCCTCTCCGGGGGCGGTACCGCTTTGCGGCCCAGGGGGACGAATACCTGGTGGTGGACCTCTGGGCCGAGGCCACCCCCCGCCAGGTCCGGACCCTCTCGGGCGGGGAGAGCTTTCTCGCGAGCCTCGCCCTGGCCCTTGCCCTCTCGGAAGAGCTTTCCCGGGCAAGCTGGAGGCCCTCTTCCTGGACGAGGGCTTCGGCACCCTGGACCCCGAGGCCCTGGAGCTGGTGGCGGGCATCCTGGAAAGCCTCCCCACCCGGGGGCGGCTCGTGGGCGTGGTGACCCACGTGGAGGCTTTGGCCGAGCGCTTCCCCGCCCGGCTTAGGGTCCGGAAGCACCCCTGGGGAAGCCGGGTGGAGTGGGCGTAGCGTAGACTTGGAGGCATGGGGGTGCTCACCCGCTACCTGGAAGAGGCCATGGCCAAGGCCCGGTACGACCTGGTGTCCCCGGGCCGCTACGTGGGGGAGCTCGCCGAGTTCGGCCTGCGGGTGGAAGGGGAGAACCTGGAGGCCACCCGAAGAGCCCTCAGGGAGGCTTTGGAGCTCCACATCTTGGAGACCTTGCGCTCGGGGTTTCTCCCGCCGGGCCTCGAGGCCACCCCCGACCCCTTGCGGGAACGCTTTTTCGCCCTGGCCCAGGAGATGTGGCGCCTCCTCCGGGAGGCCCCGGCCCCACTCCCTAGGCCAAAGAAGGCCCCGAGCCTGGAGGAGTGGCTTAAGGGCCTTGGCGTCCAAGTGGTGCGGAGGCCTGAGGAGGGGGAGGAGGAGCGGGAACGGGTCCTAAACCGGCTCGCCCTCTTCCTCGGGGACCGGTACCCGAGCCTGGAGAGGCTTTACGAGAGGCTTAAGCAGAGCCTCTCCACCAAGCGGCAGTTTGAGCTCTCCTTGGCCGAGGCCTCCCCCGAAGAGATCGCCAACTCCACCCAGTTCTGCACCCTGCTCAAGCAGTACGCCCTCCTCACCAGCTATCGCTACAAGAGCGAGGATCGGCTCCTTCGGGCCAAGGCCAGCACCGAGGGCTGGGTCCAGAACTTCCTCACCGGGGGCTGGCTGGAGCGGTACGTGGCCGAGCGGCTCAGGAAGTACCTGCGCTCCAAAAACCTGCCCCACGAGGTGGCCGTGGGCTACCAGGTGACCCTGCCCGGGGGGAGGCCATGGAGCTGGACGTCTTGGTGCGGGTAGGGGAGCGGTTCTACTGGTTTGAGGCCAAGACCGGGGAGTTCCAGGCCCACATCGCCAAGTACGCCGGGCTGAGGAAGGTCCTGGGCCTCTCCCAGAAGGAGAGCTTCCTCGTCCTCTTGGGCATGGACAGGGCCCGGACCAAGGAGCTTTCCGCCCTTCACGGCCTCACCGTGGTGAACCAGGCGAACTTCTTGGAAGCTTTTCAGGAGGTTTTGAGCGCCCATGCTTAGGGCGGTCCTCCTGGTCATGGGGGGACCCTGGTCTCGAGGGTCCTGGGCCTCGTCCGCCAGGCGGTCTTCAACGCCCTCTACCCTGACGCCCTCAAGGACGCCTTCAACGTGGCTTACCGGGTGCCGAACCTCCTTCGGGAACTCCTGGCGGAAGGGGCGGTGCAAAACGCCCTCATCCCCCTCCTGAAAAGCCTCCCCGAGCCCGAGGCCAAGGCCTTCGCCCGCCGCTTCGCCGCCTTCCTCCTGGGGGTGAACCTCCTCGTCCTGGGGCTTGGCTACCTCCTGGCCCCCCAGGTGGCGGGCCTCTTGGTGGCCGAGGGGAGCCACCTGCGGGAGGAGGAGGCTTTCCGGCAGGTGGTGGGCTTAACCCGGCTCCTCCTCCCTTTCCTCCTCGGCATCTCCATGGCCGCTCTCTTTTCCGCTCTCCTCCAGGCGGAGGAGCGCTTTCTGCCCTACGCCCTGGGGCCCATCGCCTTCAACCTGGCGGCCATCAGCCTCATGGCCCTTTTCCCCGGGGACCCCACCTTTTTGGGGCTTTCCGTGACCCTTGGGGGGCTCCTCCAGGCCCTGGTCCAGCTTCCCTTCCTCCGGGGGTTCCGCCTGGAGTGGCGCCTCCACCCGGCCTTCGGAACCGCCCTCCTCCGCATGGGGCCCTTCGCCTTCACCACCTCCTTGCGGCAGTTTTTGAACCTGGTACTCACCAACATCCTTACCCGCTACCCCCCTGCGGCGGTCACGGGGTTCTACAACGCCGAGGTGGTCTTCCAGATGGTCCTGGGCCTCTTCGCCACGAGCCCCGCCATCGCCCTTTTCCCCAGGATGAGCGCCCTGAAGGGAGGGGATCTTGCCCGCTTTTTGGAAGGTCCCCTCAGGCGGCTTGCCCTTCTTCTGGCCCTTCTCGGGGGGCTTTTTCTGGGGCTTGCCCCCTACCTCGTGGTCCTTCTCTTCGGCCTCTTTGGCCCCTTGACCCCGGAGAACCGGGCCTATAGCGCCGAGGTTCTGGCGGCCATGGGGCTTGCCGTGCTGCCCTGGGGGGTGAACACCCTCCTCCTCCGGGGGCTTTACGCCCTGGGGCGGGTGCGGGAGGCGGTCTTGGCGAGCGCCCTGGTCTTTCTCCTGAACACCTTGGGCTACTGGCTCCTTCGGGACGCCGGGCTTTTCGCCCTCAACCTGGCCACCGCCCTGGCGGGGTGGGCGGGGTTTGGCCTCTACCGCACGCGGCTTGCCCGAGAGGGGGTGGGGCTTCCTTTCCTTGTGGGCTACCTCCTCCGGGCCTACGGGGCGGGGCTTCTTGCGGCCCTTCCCGGCCTCGCCCTCGCCGGGCGCTTCCCGGCGGCCACCCCCCTCGAGGCCCTCCTCCCCCTGGCTTTAGGCGGGGCGGGGGGGCTTTTGGCCTTCCTGCTTGCGGGCCACCTCCTGGGCCTTCCCCTTAAAGTCCTCCTCCCCAAAGGGTGAAGAGGGGCTTGAGCCTGGGGGCGAGGGAAAGGACTTCGGCGAGGCTCAACACCACAAGGGGACGGGAAGGATCGCCCTAACCACCCTGGGCCGCTTCCCGGATGGCCACCACCGCCTCCGGATTCTCCAAGGCGGAGAGGTCCCCGGGGTCCTGGTCCAAGTAGGCTGCCCGGACCACCCGGCGCATCACCTTGGCGTTGCGCGTCTTAGGTAGGTCGGGGACGAAGAGGACCCGCTCGGGGCGGAGGGGTTTCCCTAAGGCCTCGGCCACCCTTTCCGCCACCTCCTCGGCCAGGGCCTCCGAGGGGACCAAGCCCGGCTTCAGCACGGCGAAGAGGACGATGGCCTCCCCCTTCACCGGGTGCGGCACCCCGATGGCGGCGCACTCCCGCAGGGCGGGATGGGCCATGGCCGCCGTCTCCACCTCGGCGGGGCCTACCCTCTTCCCCGCCACCTTCAGGGTGTCGTCGGAGCGGCCGAGGAGGAAGAAGTGCCCCTCTTCGTCCAGGAGGGCGAAGTCCCCGTGGACCCAGACCCCGGGCACCTTCTGGAAGTAGGTCTCCAGGTACCGGGTCTCATCCCGCCAGAAGCCCTTGGTCATCCCGGGCCAGGGGGCGAGGACGGCCAGCTCCCCCACCTTGCCCACCACGGGCCTTCCCTCCTCGTCCAAGACGGCGGCCTTCATGCCGGGCACGGCGGTGTTGAACCCCATGGGCTTGATGGGCCTCACCAGGACGTTCCCCAGGATGCCCCCCGAGACCTCGGTGCCGCCCGAGTAGTTCACGATGGGGAGCCGTTCCTTGCCCACCACCCGGAAGAGCCAGAGGTAGGGCTCGAGGTTCCAGGGCTCCCCCGTGGAGCCGAGGACCCGGAGGGAGGAGAGGTCGTGGGCCTCCACGGGGGCCTCCTCGAAGGGGATGAGGGCCCGCACCAGGGTGGGGGAAAGGCCTAAGTGGGTGAGGCGGTGGGTAGCCACCATGCGCCAGAGGCGGTCCGGGCCCGGATGGTCCGGCGCCCCGTCGTAGAGGAAGACGGTGGCCCCGAGGATGAGGCCTCCCAGGATGGCCCAGGGCCCCATCATCCAGCCGAGGTCGGTGAACCAGAAGAGGCGGTCCTCCTCCCTT
Organism: Thermus parvatiensis; assembly: GCF_001535545.1. Lineage (GTDB taxonomy): Bacteria > Deinococcota > Deinococci > Deinococcales > Thermaceae > Thermus > Thermus parvatiensis. The sequence continues at coordinate 762,886 of NZ_CP014141.1, forward strand.
AGGTCAAAGAGGAGGGCGAGGTCCAGGGCGGCCTTTAAGGAAAAGCCCGCGTGGTAGTGGACCGTGCCCTTGGGGCGGCCCGTGGTCCCGGAGGTGTAGATGAGCATGAAGGGGTCCATGCTTTCCATCTCCTCCGGCGGCGAGGAGGGGCCGGAAAGGGCGGCGAGGTCCACCTCCTCCTCAAGGGGGAGGCCGAGGCGGCGGACCACGGCCATCTTCTCCGTCCCCGCCATGGCCCTGGCCTTCCGGGCCTCTGGGAGGAGCTCCACCCGGCGTCCCCGGCGGAGGAAGCCGTCTTGGACGATGAGGAGCTTGGCCTCGGCGTCCTTGAGGCGGAGGGCGGCGGCCTCCGCCCCGTAGCCCGAGAAGATGGGGACGGCGATCCCCCCGAGGTGGGCCACGGCGAGGAGGGCCAGGGCCGCCTCGAGGCCCATGGGAAGCCATAGCCCCACCCGGTCTCCCCGCCCCACCCCCAGGGCCCGTAGGCCCCCTGCGAGCTTTTCCACCTCCCGGCGGACCTCCCCGTAGGTGAGGCTTTGGACATGGCCGTCCTCCGTCTCGTGGACGAGGGCGGGCCGGGTGGGGTCGTGGCGCAGGCAGGCCTCCACCAGGTTAAGCCTTCCCCCACGAAGAAGCGGGGAAAGGGGAAGTGGCCTTCCACCACCCGGGTGTACGGGGCCCGCCAGGGCACGCCGAGCCGGGTGAGGAAGGCGTGGTAGAAGGCTTCGGCCTCCTCCACGCTGTAGCGGTAGAAGGCCTCGTAGTCCTGGAAGCCGAGCTCGGCCATGAAGCGGCCGAGCCAGGTCTCTTGGGCGCGCGCGTCAGGGTACCAGACCGGTTCCATGGGTCACCTCCGTGAAGGGCTCGGTCTCGAGGCCTCGGCGAGGACGTTGAGGAACGCCTCAAGGCCGAGCCGGCCCTCGGGGCGCTTGGCGAGGAGCCGCCTCAGGGCCCGGTCCAAGGTAGGGGGGAGGGAGGTCCGGGGCGGGGGGGTGAGGAGGTGGGCCATCCTCAGGGCCTCCAGGTCCTCCCCCTGGAAGGGCCGCTTGCCGGTGAGAACCTCGTAGGCCAAGACCCCGAAGGCGTAGGCGTCCGAGGCCGGGCTTGGCTTCGCCCCCAGGAAGAGCTCGGGGGCGAGGTAGTGGGGGCTTCCGGCGTACTCCCCGCTTGGGTCGTCCACCCGGCGCAGGGTGCCGAGGTCGCCGAGCTTGTAAACCCCTTGGCCTACGAAGACGTTGGAGGGCTTGACGTCCTGGTGGAGAAGCCCACGGCTGTGGAGAAAGCCCAGGGCCTCTCCCACATGGAGGAGGGCCTTCACCGCCTCCTCCCAGGGCAGGGGGCCTTGGTGGAGGCGGTCCTCCAGGGTCCCTTCGGGAAAGTACTCCAGGGCGAGGAAGGCCCCCTCCCCGAAGGGTATCCCCGCCAGGCCCTGGACCAGGTGGGGGTGGCGGAGGGAGAGGCTGAAGGCCACCTCCTGGGCGAACCGCTCCGCGAGCTTAGGATCTTGGCGAACTTCCTTCTTCGGGATCTTTAGGGCCACCCGCATTCCGTCGGGGGCCCGGGCCAGGTGGACCTGGGCCGTCTGGCCCAGGCCTAAAAGCATCTCCAGCCGGAAGTCTTTCCTAGTCAAAGCGGAGCACTTCTCCCGGTTTCAGGGCGTGTCCCTCCACGCCCTTCTCCTTGGCCCGCTGGGCGAAGGCCTCCCCGTCTTGGCGGATGGGGGGGAAGGTGTTGTAGTGGATGGGCACCACCTTCTTGGGCTTGAGAAGCTCCAGGGCCTTCAGGGCGTCCTCGGGGCCCATGGTGAAGTGGTCGCCGATGGGGAGGAGGGCGAGGTCCAGGCCCAACTCGCCGATGAGGCGCATATCCGAGAAGAGGGCCGTGTCCCCGGCGTGGTAGATGCGCTTGCCCCCAAGCTCCACCACCACGCCCATGGGCATGCCGCCGTAGGTGCCGTCGGGGAAGCTACTGGAGTGCCAGGCGGGCACCCACTTGAGCCAGCCGCCCTCAAAGCGGTAGGTGCCACCCAGGTTCATGGGGACGCTTTTCGCCCCGTGCTTTTCGGCGTAGGTGGCGATCTCAAAGGTGGAGACCACCACGCCTCCCTTCTTGGAGAGGGCCACGCTGTCCCCGAAGTGGTCCCCGTGGGCGTGGGTGACCAGGATGAGGTCCGCTTGGACCTCCCCCACCCCGAGGGCGGCCATGGGGTTCCCGGTGAGGAAGGGGTCTATGACGATCCGCGTCTTGCCGTCCGTGAGGAGAACCGCCGAGTGGCCGAGATACCGAACCTCCACCATACGCCACCTCCTGCTCCTTCAGGCCCACTATAACGGAAGCCGCGCCCCCGCGGGAAGGCTTCCCTCCAGGGCCTTGGCGAAGAGGGCCTCCAAGATTCTGGCGAAGGCCCTTTCCCCCCAGGTCCGCCCTGGAGGGAGGCGGAGGCGGACCTCCAGCTCCAGCCCCCAGGGCCGGAGCCACCCTTCCACCTCCAAGGAGGGGGGAGGCAGGGGGATGGGCCGGACCCGCTCCCCTTCCAGCCGGGCGGCGAAGGGCAGGTCCAGGGGGCCGAGGACGGGGTTCTCGTGGCGGAAGGTCCCCTCTAGCCTTTCCGCCTCCAGGCGGAGCTTGAAGGGAAGGGCAGCGAGGGCCTCAGGGTGGAGGGACAGGGCGAGCCTCATTCCTCCACCCACTCCACCCGGACCCGGCCTTCCTGTACCAGGCGGCGCATCTCAGCCTCGGGGAGGTTAAGAAGCCTGGGGAGCTCCCGGAACCTGGGCGTGGCCGAGGCCAGCCCTACCCGAACCACCAAAATGTCCTCGTCCTCGGCCCGGCCCATGCGCCAGACGAGGTGCTGCCCGAGCTTATCCAGAAGGTCCTTCTCCACGCCTCCAGTTTAGAGGACCTGGAAGACGGCGAACTTGAGGTAGTGGGTCTCCGGATGGTTGAGGAGGACGGGGTGGTCAAAGGGCTGGCCCCGTTTCTCCACCACCCGGAGGAGGCGGTGGGCGTCCTGGGCGGCCTCGGCCACCATGGCGTAGAAGAGAGGCTCGGTCATGTGGTAGCTGCAGCTCGCCGTGGCCAGGATCCCGCCCTCCTTGAGGAGCTTGATGGCCCTAAGGTTGACCTCCTTGTAAGCCCGGTAGGCCCGTTCCACGTCCTTCTTCCCCTTGGCGAAAGCAGGGGGGTCTAGGACCACGAGGTCAAACCGCTCCCCTTCCCTCTCCAGGCGGCGCAGGAGGTCAAAGGCGTTGGCCTCGAGGACCCGGAGGTTCCCGAGGCCGTTGAGCCGGGCGTTCTCCTCGGCCCGGCGCAGGGCCTCCGCCGAGGAGTCCACGGCGACTACCTCCCGGAAGCCCAAGGCGAGGTGGAGGGCAAACCCTCCTGCGTAGCTGAAGACGTCCAGGGCCCGCTCGCCCCGGAATCTTTCCATGTAGAGGCGGTTTTCCCGCTGATCCAGGTAGGCCCCCGTTTTCTGCCCCGCCTTTAGGTCCACCAGGTAGCGTACCCGCCCTTCTTGCACCTGGACCCGCTCCGGCACCTCCCCGAGGAGGGGGCGGACGTAAAGGGGGAGGCCCTCCAGCTCCCGTGCCCGGGCGTCGTTCTTGGCCAGGACGCTCTGGACGTAGGGCCTTAGCGCCTCCGCCACCTGGGGGAGGAGGCCTTCCCAGGCGTGGGCCGTGGCCTGGACCACGGCGTGCCCGGCGTAATAGTCCACCACGAGGCCCGGCAGGAGGTCCCCTTCCGCGTGGACCAGGCGGTAGCCGCCTTCGGGATCCTGGTGAAGGGCCGCCTCACGCCGGGCGAGGGCCTGGGCCAGGTTCTCCAAAAGGGCCGCCACGGGGTCCTCCGCCGGACCGAAGCGGTAAGCCCGCACCGCGAGGTCGGTGTGGGGGTTGTAGAGGGCGAGGGCGAGAAAGCGCCGCCCCCAGTAGACGGGGTAGAGCCCCGGGATTTCCGGTCCCGAGACCACGTCCCGGCGAAAAACCCAGAGGTGGCGGGAAAGAAGCCGCGCTGCGCCCTTGGCGTTGACCTGAATCCTCACCGCCTAAGTATACTTAGGCAGGGTCGGTTGACGCGGGCCTAGAGAGCCGGTACCATAACCGGCGGGTTGGTTTTGAGCGCCATTTCACGAGCTGGAGGGGCAATGGGAGGCCTGGGACTTATCAAGCGCCTGGCAGAGAAGGAAAGGCAGCTCCTGGAGCGCCTCGAGGCCGCCAAGAAGGAGGCCGAGGAGCGGGTCAAGCGGGCCGAGGCCGAGGCCAAGGCCCTTCTGGAGGAGGCCGAGGCCAAGGCCAAGGCCTTGGAGGCCCAGTACCGGGAGCGGGAGCGGGCGGAGACCGAGGCCCTCCTCGCCCGGTACCGGGAGCGGGCCGAGGCCGAGGCCAAGGCGGTGCGGGAGAAGGCCATGGCCCGGCTGGACGAGGCCGTGGCCCTGGTCCTGAAGGAGGTTCTGCCGTGATCGCCCCCATGGAGAAGCTGGTCCTGGCCGGGCCCAAGGGTCGGGCCAAGGAGCTTCTCCAAAGCCTCCAGCAGGCGGGGGTGGTCCACCTGGAGACGCTCCGCCCCGAGGCCCTTTCCGCCTACCAGCTCTCCCCCGAGGAGCGGGCGGAGCTAAGGCGTTGGGAGGCGGTCTCGGCGGGTGCCGAGCACACCCTAAGCCTTTTGGGCCTGGAGGCGGAGCCCACAAGGCCCTTCCCCGAGGGGCTGGAGGCGGCCGAGAAGGCCCTTGCCCCCATCCAGGCCCACGCCGAGGGCCTCACCCGCCAAAAGCAGGAGCTGGAGGAGGAGCTCGCCCTGGCCCAGGCCTACCTCGAGCCCCTGGAGCGGCTCGCCGCCCTGGCCCACGGCCTGGACAAAAGCCCCTTCCTCCGCGTGATCCCCTTCCTTCTCACTGAAAAGGAGCTTCCCCTGGTGGAGGAGGCCCTGAAGAAGGCCTTAGAAGACCGTTACCTCCTGGTCCACGAGGCCTATGGGGGCGGGGTGGCGGCCTTGGTGGTGGTCCACCGCAAGGAGGTGGACCAGGCCAAGGCGGCCCTTTCCCGGGCGGGGGTGGCGGAGCTGAGGCTTCCCGGGGCCTTGGGCGAGCTTTCCCTCTCCGAGGTGGCGAAGAGGCTGAAGGAGTGGGCCGAGGCGGCCCCGCGGGAGCTTTCCGAGGTGCGCCAGCACCTGGCCAAGCTTGCCCGGGAGAGCGCCTCCACCCTCCAGAGCCTCTGGACCCGGGCTCAAGACGAGGTGGCCCGGCTTAAGGCCCTGGAGGAACTGGCCTCGGGCCGCTTTGGCTTCGCCCTCCTGGGCTACGTTCCCGTGAAGGCCAAGCCCAAGGTGGAGGAGGCCCTCGCCCGGCACAAGGAGAACGTGGTCTACGCCTTTGAGCCCGTGGACGAGCACCACGAGGCGGACCGGATCCCCGTGGCCTTGGACAACCCTCCTTGGGCCAAGCCCTTTGAGCTACTCGTGAGCTTCCTGAACACCCCCAAGTACGGGACCTTTGACCCCACGCCGGTGGTCCCCATCTTCTTCCCCTTCTGGTTCGGGATGATCGTGGGGGACATCGGCTACGCCCTCCTCTTCTACCTGGTGGGGCGGTGGCTTTCCGGGTACGTGAAGCGGAACGAGCCCCTGGTCATCGACCTCTTTGCCCTCAAGCTCAAGCCCCAGGTCATCGGCAAGCTGGTCTACATTCTGAACTGGATGGTCTTCTGGACGGTGGTCTGGGGCGTGATCTATGGGGAGTTCTTCGGCACCTTCCTGGAGCACCTCGGGGTCTTCGGCACGCCGGAGCATCCGGGGCTTATCCCCATCCTCATCTACCGCATAGACACTGCCAAGACCGCTAACCTCCTCATCCTCCTCTCCGTGGCCTTTGGGGTGGTCTTGGTGTTCTTCGGCCTGGCCTTGCGGGCCTACCTGGGCCTGAAGCACCGCCACATGGCCCACTTCTGGGAGGGGGTGGGGTACCTGGGCGGCCTCGTGGGGGTCTTAGCCCTCGCCGCCTCCTACCTCGGCAACCTCCAGGCGGGCTGGCTCCAGGGGCTTATGTACCTGGGCTTCAGCGTCTTCCTGCTTGCGGTCCTCATGAGCCGGATCTGGCTTATGATCCCGGAGATCTTCACCCAGGCGGGGCACATCCTTTCCCACATCCGTATCTACGCCGTGGGGGCGGCGGGCGGGATCCTCGCCGGCCTCCTCACCGACGTGGGGTTTGCCATCGCCGAGCGGCTTGGGCTTGTGGGCGTGCTCCTGGGCCTTCTGGTGGCGGGGGTTTTGCACCTCTTGATCCTCCTCCTCACCACCCTGGGGCACATGCTCCAGCCCATCCGTTTGCTTTGGGTGGAGTTCTTCACCAAGTTCGGTTTTTACGAGGAGAACGGCAGGCCCTACCGGCCGTTCAGAAGCGTCCGTGAGGCGCAGTAAAGGAGGGAAGTGGGATGAAGAAGCTACTGGTGACGGTTCTTATGGCGGTTTTCGGCGCGTTGGCTTTGGCGGCGGAGGAGGCGGCGGCCTCCGGCGGCCTGGACCGCGGCCTCATCGCCGTGGGCATGGGCTTGGCCGTGGGACTTGCTGCTCTTGGCTCGGGCGTGGCCCAGGCCCGGATTGGGGCGGCGGGCGTGGGGGCCATCGCCGAGGACCGGAGCAACTTCGGTGCCGCCCTCATCTTCCTGCTCCTGCCCGAGACCCTGGTGATCTTCGGCTTCCTCATCGCCATCATCCTCAACGGCAGGCTCTAAGGCGGTCCAGGGGCCCCGCCCTCCTTAGGGGTGGGGCCCCTTCCCGATAGGGAGAGGAAATGTCCAAATTGGAAGCCATTTTGAGCCAGGAGGTGGAGGCTGAGATCCAGGCCCTCCTCCAGGAGGCCGAGGCCAAGGCCGAGGCCATAAAACGGGAGGCGGAGGAGAAGGCCAAGGCCCTCCTCCAGGCCCGGGAGCGGGCCCTCGAGGCCCAGTACCGGGCCGCCCTCCGCCGGGCGGAGAGCGCCGGGGAGCTCCTCGTGGCCACGGCCCGAACCCAGGCCCGGGGGGAGGTGCTGGAGGAGGTCCGGCGCCGGGTCCGGGAGGCTCTAGAGGCCCTTCCCAAGAAGCCGGAGTGGCCCGAGGTGGTGAGGAAACTGGCCCTGGAGGCCCTGGAGGCCCTCCCCGGGGCCAAGGCCCTGGTGGCCAATCCGGAGGACCTTCCCCACCTCGAGGCCCTGGCCAAGGAGCGGGGGGTGGAGCTCAAGCCCGATCCCGCCCTTCGCCTGGGGGTCCGGGCCGTGGGGGCCGAGGGCAAGACCCAGGTGGAAAACAGCCTCCTCGCCCGGCTTGACCGCGCCTGGGACGCCCTTTCCTCCAAGGTGGCCCAGGCGCTTTGGGGCTAGAAGATGGCGGACGACTTCGCCTACCTCAACGCCCGGGTGCGGGTGCGGAGGGGGTCCCTCCTCAAGGAGAGCTTCTTCCAGGAGGCCCTGGACCTTCCCTTCGCCGACTTCCTCCGCCTTCTTTCGGAGACGGTCTACGGCGGGGAGCTTGCGGGGCAGGGCCTTCCCGACGTGGACCGGGCCGTGCTCCGCACCCAGGCCAAGCTGGTCGGGGACCTGCCGCGGCTCGTCACCGGGGAGGCGCGGGAGGCGGTGCGGCTCCTCCTCCTGCGGAACGACCTCCACAACCTCCAGGCCCTTCTCCGGGCCAAGGCCACGGGCCGTCCCTTTGAGGAGGTCCTCCTCCTCCCCGGGACCCTGAGGGAGGAGGTCTGGCGCCAGGCCTACGAGGCCCAGGACCCCGCGGGGATGGCCCAGGTGCTCGCGGTGCCCGGCCACCCCCTGGCCCGCGCCTTGAGGGCGGTCCTGCGGGAGACGCAGGACCTCGCCCGGGTGGAGGCGCTTCTCGCCAAGCGCTTCTTTGAGGATGTGGCCAAGGCGGCCAAGGGGCTGGACCAGCCGGCATTGCGCGACTACCTGGCCCTGGAGGTGGACGCGGAGAACCTGCGTACCGCCTTCAAGCTCCAGGGCTCGGGGCTGGCCCCCGACGCCTTCTTCCTCAAGGGAGGGCGGTTCGTGGACCGGGTCCGGTTCACCCGGCTCATGGAGGGAGACTACGCCGTATTGGACGAGCTTTCCGGCACGCCCTTTGCCGGGCTTTCCGGGGTGCGGGACCTGAGGGCCCTGGAGCGGGAGCTTCGGTGCGTCCTCCTCAAGGAGGCGAAGAAGGGGGTGCAGGACCCCTTGGGGGTGGGGCTTGTCCTCGCCTACGTGAAGGAGCGGGAGTGGGAGGCCGTGCGCCTTAGGCTCTTGGCCCGTAGGGCCTACTTTGGCCTCCCCCGCGCCCAGGTGGAGGAGGAGGTGGTGTGTCCGTGAGGATGGCGGTGATCGCTGATCCCGAGACCGCCCAGGGGTTCCGGCTCGCGGGCCTCGAGGGCTACGGGGCTTCCTCGCCGGAGGAGGCCCGGAGCCTCCTGGAAACCCTGGTGGAGCGGGGCGGGTACGCCCTGGTGGCGGTGGACCAAAGCCTCCTGCCTGAGCCTGAGAGGGCCGTGGAACGCCTCATGCGGGGCAGGGACCTCCCCGTGCTCCTGCCCATCGCGGGGCTGAAGGAGGCCTTCCAAGGGCACGACGTGGAAGGCTACATGCGGGAGCTGGTGAGGAAGACCATCGGCTTTGACATCAAGCTGTAGAATGGAGGGACGATGATCCAAGGGGCGATCCAGAAGATCGCGGGCCCGGCGGTGATCGCCAAGGGCATGCTCGGGGCCCGCATGTACGACATCTGCAAGGTGGGTGAAGAGGGCCTCGTGGGCGAGATCATCCGCCTGGACGGGGACACGGCCTTCGTTCAGGTCTACGAGGACACCTCGGGCCTAAAGGTGGGGGAGCCCGTGGTCTCCACGGGGCTTCCCTTGGCGGTGGAGCTCGGCCCCGGGATGCTGAACGGCATCTACGACGGCATCCAGCGCCCCCTGGAGCGCATCCGGGAGAAGACGGGGATCTACATCACCCGGGGCGTGGTGGTCCACGCCCTGGACCGGGAGAAGAAGTGGGCCTGGACGCCCGTGGTCAAGCCCGGGGACGAGGTCAAAGGGGGCATGGTCCTGGGCACGGTGCCCGAGTTCGGCTTCACCCACAAGATCCTGGTACCCCCGGACGTGCGGGGCCGGGTCAAGGAGGTGAAGCCCGCCGGGGAGTACACCGTGGAGGAGCCGGTGGTGGTCCTCGAGGACGGCACCGAGCTCAAGATGTACCACACCTGGCCCGTGCGCCGGGCCCGCCCCGTGCAAAGGAAGCTTGACCCCAATACCCCCTTCCTCACGGGGATGCGCATCCTGGATGTCCTCTTCCCCGTGGCCATGGGGGGTACCGCCGCCATTCCCGGGCCCTTCGGGAGCGGGAAGACCGTGACCCAGCAGTCCCTGGCCAAGTGGTCCAACGCCGACGTGGTGGTCTACGTGGGTTGCGGGGAGCGGGGCAACGAGATGACGGACGTCCTCGTGGAGTTCCCCGAGCTCACCGACCCTAAGACCGGGGGGCCCCTCATGCACCGCACGGTGCTCATCGCCAACACCTCCAACATGCCCGTGGCCGCCCGCGAAGCCAGCATCTACGTGGGCGTGACCATCGCCGAGTACTTCCGCGACCAGGGCTTCTCCGTGGCCCTTATGGCCGACTCCACGAGCCGCTGGGCGGAGGCGCTGCGCGAGATCTCTAGCCGCCTCGAGGAGATGCCCGCCGAGGAGGGCTACCCGCCCTACCTCGCCGCCAGGCTCGCCGCCTTCTACGAGCGCTCCGGCAAGGTGGTCACCCTGGGGGGCGAGGAGGGGGCGGTGACCATCGTGGGGGCCGTCTCCCCGCCGGGCGGCGACATGTCCGAGCCCGTGACCCAGTCCACCCTGCGCATCGTGGGGGCCTTCTGGCGGCTTGACGCCTCCCTGGCCTTCCGCCGCCACTTCCCCGCCATCAACTGGAACGGTTCTTACAGCCTTTTCACCTCCGCCCTGGACCCCTGGTACCGGGAGAACGTGGCCGAGGACTACCCCGAGCTCCGCGACGCCATCTCCGAGCTTTTGCAGCGGGAGGCGGGCCTCCAGGAGATCGTGCAGCTGGTGGGGCCGGACGCCCTGCAGGACGCCGAGCGCTTGGTGATTGAGGTGGGGCGGATCATCCGCGAGGACTTCCTGCAGCAGAACGCCTACCACGAGGTGGACGCCTACTGCTCCATGAAAAAGGCCTACGGCATCATGAAGATGATCCTCACCTTCTACAAGGAGGCCGAGGCCGCCATCCGGCGCGGGGTTTCCATCGACGAGATCCTGGCCCTGCCGGTCATCGAGCGCATCGGCCGGGCCCGCTACGTGAGCGAGGAGGCGTTCCCCGGCTACTTTGAGGAGGCCATGGAGGAGATCGAGGGGGCCTTCAAGGCCCTGGCCTAGGGAGGGAAGGATGGACCTCTTGAAGAAGGAGTACACGGGCATCACCTACATCTCGGGGCCTCTCCTCTTCGTGGAGAACGCCAAGGACCTGGCCTACGGGGCCATCGTGGACATCAAGGACGGCTCGGGCCGGGTGCGGGGCGGCCAGGTCATCGAGGTTTCCGAGGAGTACGCCGTCATCCAGGTGTTCGAAGAGACCACGGGGCTGGACCTGGCCACCACCAGCGTGAGCCTGGTGGAGGACGTGGCCCGGCTTGGGGTTTCCAAGGAGATGCTGGGCCGCCGCTTCAACGGCATCGGCAAGCCCATCGACGGCCTGCCCCCCATCATCCCGGAGAAGCGGCTTCCCATCACCGGCCTTCCCTTGAACCCCGTGGCCCGGAGGAAGCCGGAGCAGTTCATCCAGACGGGCATCTCCACCATTGACGTGATGAACACCCTGGTGCGGGGGCAGAAGCTTCCCATCTTCTCCGGCTCGGGCCTCCCCGCCAACGAGATCGCCGCCCAGATCGCCCGCCAGGCCACGGTGCGCCCCGACCTCTCCGGGGAAGGGGAAAAGGAGGAGCCCTTCGCCGTGGTCTTCGCCGCCATGGGCATCACCCAAAGGGAGCTCTCCTACTTCATCCAGGAGTTTGAGCGCACCGGGGCCCTAAGCCGCTCCGTCCTCTTTCTTAACAAGGCGGACGACCCCACCATTGAGCGCATCCTCACCCCCCGCATGGCCCTCACCGTGGCCGAGTACCTGGCCTTTGAGCACGACTACCACGTGCTGGTCATCCTCACGGACATGACCAACTACTGCGAGGCCCTGCGGGAGATCGGGGCCGCCCGCGAGGAGATCCCGGGGCGCCGCGGCTACCCCGGCTACATGTACACCGACCTGGCCACCATCTACGAGCGCGCCGGGGTGGTGGTGGGGAAGAAGGGGAGCGTGACCCAGATCCCCATCCTCTCCATGCCCGACGACGACCGCACCCACCCCATCCCCGACCTCACGGGCTACATCACCGAGGGCCAGATCCAGCTCTCCCGGGAGCTTCACCGCAAGGGCATCTACCCGCCCATTGACCCCCTGCCCTCCCTCTCCCGGCTCATGAACAACGGGGTGGGCAAGGGCAAAACCCGGGAGGACCATAAGCAGGTGTCCGACCAGCTCTACTCCGCCTACGCCAACGGGGTGGACATAAGGAAGCTCGTGGCCATCATCGGCGAGGACGCCCTCACGGAAAACGACCGCCGCTACCTGCAGTTCGCCGACGCCTTCGAAAAGCACTTCATCAACCAGGGGCAGCAGAACCGCTCCATCGAGGAGAGCCTGCAGATCGCCTGGGCGCTCCTTTCCATGCTGCCCCAGGGGGAGCTCAAGCGCATCTCCAAGGACCACATCGGCAAGTACTACGGGCAGAAGCTGGAGGAGATCTGGGGCGCTACCCAGGCCCTGGACTAAGGAGGGTAGATGAGCCAGGTGAGCCCCACCCGGATGAACCTTCTGCAAAGGCGGGGGCAGCTCCGCCTGGCGCAGAAGGGGGTGGACCTCCTCAAGAAGAAGCGGGACGCCCTGGTGGCGGAGTTCTTCGGCCTGGTGCGGGAGGCCATGGAGGCCAGGAAGGCCCTGGACCAGGCGGCCAAGGAGGCCTACGCCGCCCTCCTCCTGGCCCAGGCCTTTGACGGGCCGGAGGTGGTGGCGGGGGCGGCCCTTGGGGTCCCGCCCCTCGAGGGGGTGGAGGCGGAGGTGGAGAACGTCTGGGGAAGCAAGGTGCCGAGGCTCAAGGCTACCTTCCCCGACGGGGCCCTCCTTTCCCCGGTGGGGACCCCGGCCTACACCCTCGAGGCCAGCCGGGCCTTCCGCCGCTACGCCGAGGCCCTGATCCGGGTGGCCAACACCGAGACCCGCCTCAAGAAGATCGGCGAGGAGATCAAGAAGACCACCCGCCGGGTGAACGCCCTGGAGCAGGTGGTGATCCCGGGGATCCGCGCCCAGATCCGCTTCATCCAGCAGGTCCTGGAGCAAAGGGAGCGGGAGGACACCTTCCGCCTCAAGCGCATCAAGGGCAAGATTGAGGCCCGGGAGGCCGAGGAGGAAGGAGGCCGACCCAACCCTCAGCTGGAGGTCGGGGCGGGCCTTTAAGCCCCCCAGGGGGCCCGGGGGCTTCAGGCCCCCCGGGTTTTTCTTGACCCGGTGCAAGGTCCTGCGGTAGATTGGGTCCGGAGGGCAAAATGAAGCGGCTTATCGCGCTGGTTCTCCTTTTCGCCCTGGCCCTGGCCCAGGGCCTCGAGGCCTTCTGGAAGGCGGTGGAGGTGCCCGGTGGGGTCTGCGCGGACGGCTCCCCTTACCGCTTCTACGTGAGCCCCGGGGATCCCAAGAAACTCCTCCTGGACTTCCAGGGGGGCGGGGCCTGCTGGGACCAAGCCACCTGCGGCCCGGAAAGCCGCACCTACCGCAAGCGGGTGGACATCCAGGAACTGGGGCTCGCCCAGGGCATTTACAACCGGATCAGCGTGGCCAACCCCTTCTACGGCTGGACCCACGTCTTCATCCCCTACTGCACCGGGGACCTCCACGTGGGCCGGGCCACGGTGGACTACGGGGGCTTCAAGGTCCACCACCAGGGGGCGAGGAACGTGCTGGCGGTGCTGGAGTACGTCTTTAGGAACTACACCAACCCCGAGCGGATCTTCGTCACCGGGTGCAGCGCCGGGGCCTACGGGGCGGTTTTCTGGGCCGATAAGGTGCTTTCCACCTACAAAAGCGCCCAGATCGCCGTTTGCGGGGACGCCGGCGTGGGGGTGCGCACCGAGGGCTTCCCGGGCTTTAACCGGTGGAACTCGAGGCTTCCCGAGCTTCCCGGGCTTTCCGCAAACCCCGAGGTCCACGAGATCTACCTGGCCCTGGCTAAGACCTACCCCAAGGCGGTCATCGCCCAGTACACCACGGTCCTAGACGGGACCCAGATCTTCTTCTACGCCTTGATGAAAGGAGAGACTTCCCCTTCCGAGGCCACCGCAAAGGAGTGGGCCATAAAGGCCCAGGAGGCGGTGCTTCGGCCGGCCCAGGCGGAAAACTACACCTTCTACCTGGCCCCGGGAAGCCAGCACTGCATCCTGCCGAGGCCCGAGCTCTACACCCTGAAGGTGGGGGAGGTTTCCTTCCTGGACTGGCTTAGGGCGCTGGCGGAGGGGAAGACGCCGCCCCGGGTGCGGCCCTGAAGGAGGCGAACCAGTCCTTGAGGTCCGGGTAAAGGGCCAGGAGGAGGCGGTGCCCCTTCCTGCGGTCCAGGGGGGCTGCCTCCAGAAAGGCCTTTAGGAGCCGATCGCCTCCTTGCGCCTGGATCTCCTCCGCCTTCAGGGTGAAGCGGGCCTGGAACCAGAGGGCCCCCTCGAGGCCGCCCCGCTTCCTCTCGTAGGCGGAAAGGCTCTTCCGCCTGGGGTTTAGGCCCGCCAGGTACCGGCTCCAGCTTAGGAGGACCTCGGCCAGGTCCGGCCGGGCCTCCTTTAGGGCCAGGAGGAAGAGGTAGTTGGCGAAGAACTCGTCCAGCCACCGGGCCCCCGTGCGGAGCCGCCAGGCCACCTGGACGGCGTGGGCGTACTCGTGCCCCAGGTTTAGGTCCAAAAAGGCGGGGATCTCCCCAGGAGGCGGCCCGAGGGGGAGAAGGGCTTCCCTCAGGCGGTAAAGGAGCCTTTCCGGGTAGGTGAGGGGGGCGTAAACGGCGAGGCCCTCGGGCCCCGCGTGCTGGAAGGGAAGGCCGTAAGGGTAGGGGAGGCGGGCCCGCCAGTCCTTCTCGGAGAGGACGTAAAGGGCCACGGGGGGCAGAGGGGCGTAGCGGACGTAGACCTCCCTTAGGGCGAGGAGGTAGTCCCGGAGGGCCTTGGCCCTAAAGGCCCCGCCCTCGGAGAAGAAGGCGGGGAGATGGGGGTGGGGAAGGGCTCGCATCAGATCACTTCCCGGAAGCCCACCCGCTCCGCCTGGGCCCTGAGCTCCTCCTTGAGGGCCCGGTGCTCGGGGAGGTCCAGGGTGGGGTCCTTGTCCACGATGGCCTTGGCCAAAGCCCGGGCCTTCTCAATGATCCCCGTGTCCTCGGCGAGGTCGCCGAGCTTGAGCTCGGGGTAGCCTGACTGCCGCGTGCCGCGAAGCTCCCCAGGGCCCCTGAGCTTCAGGTCCATCTCGGCGATGTAAAAGCCGTCCGTGGACTCCTCCAGGATCTTGAGGCGCTTCAGGGTCTTCTGGCCCGCCTCCCCCGCGATGAAGATGGCGTAGCCCTGAAGCCCCCCCGACCCACCCGGCCCCTTAGCTGGTGGAGCTGGGCGAGGCCGAAGCGCTCGGCGTTCTCCACGATGATGAGGGTGGCCTTGGGGATGTCCACCCCCACCTCCACCACCGTGGTGGAGACCAAAAGGTCGTAGTCCCCGCGCCGGAAGGCCTCCATCACCTCGTCCTTCTCCCGGGCGGGCATCCTCCCGTGGAGGAGGGCCAGGCGCACCCCAGGGAGGAGGCCTTTAAGCTCCTCGTAGAGGGTGGTGGCCGCCTTTAGGTCCAGCTCCTCGCTCTCCTCAATGGCCGGGGCCACCACATAGACCTGGTGGCCCTTTCTCACCTCCTCCCGGGCGAAGGCGTAGGCCTGGAGGCGGAGGCGGTGGGGGAGGACCTTGGTCTTCACCGGGACGCGTCCTGGGGGCATCTCGTCCAGGACGCTCACCTCGAGGTCCCCGTAGAGGGTTAAGGCCAGGGAGCGGGGGATGGGGGTGGCGGACATGACGAGGACGTCCGGCGGCGCCTTGGCCAGCTTGAGGAGGGCCCGGCGCTGCAGGACCCCGAAGCGGTGCTCCTCGTCCACCACGGCGAGGCCCAGGTCCCTAAAGCCCACCCCCTCCTGGATGAGGGCGTGGGTGCCCACGGCCACCTGGGCCTCCCCCGAGAGGAGCCGGGCCATGGCGGCCTCCTTCTCCTTGGCCGTCATGGAGCCCAGGAGGAGCTCCACCCTGATCCCCAAGGGGAAGAGGTAGCGGGTGAGGTTCTGGTAGTGCTGCCGGGCCAGGATCTCTGTGGGGGCCATGAGGGCCCCCTGGGCCCCGTTCTTGGCGGCAAGGAAGAGGGCGAAGGCCGCCACCACCGTCTTCCCCGAGCCCACGTCCCCTTGGAGGAGGCGGGCCATCTGGCGGGGGCTTGCCATGTCCTTGGCGATCTCCTCCATGACCCTTCGCTGGGCCCGGGTGAGGGGGAAGGGGAGGGCCTTCCTGAAGGCCTCCACCCAGGCCTCCTCCACCCGGAAGCTCCGGCCGAGGACCATTCCTCCCGCCTCCAGGAGGGCCTTGAGCTCCAGGAGGAGGTACTCGTCAAACTTGAGGCGGAGGAGGGCCCGCTTCAGGGCCTCCTCGTCCTCGGGGAAGTGGATGGCCTTCAGGGCCTCGGCGTAGGGCATGAGGCCCAGGTCCTCCCGGTAGGCCTCCAGGGGGTCGGGGAGGGGGAGGGCGAGCTCCAGGGCCCTGTGGACGGTGCGGCGGAGGAAGGCCTGGCTTACCCCCTCCTTGGCGGGGTAGATGGGGACGATGCGCCCGGTGGAAAGCGACTCGGTGCCCTCGTCCTCAAAGTGCTCCACGTAGAGCTGGAGGCCGTTTCGCCGCCCCACCCTCCCGGTGACGATGAGGGTGGCCCCCTCCTCAATCTGGGAGAGGACCCAGGGCTGGTTGAACCAGACCAGGGTGAGGCGCCACCCCCAGGCGTCCTGGGCCTTCACCTGGACGAGCTGCATCCCCTTCTTGGGGGTCTTGACGAGCTCCTTGGCCAGGACCTTGACCTGGAGGGTGGCCTTCTTGCCGTCCTCCAGGAAGCGTACCCCGGGGAGGGTTCTCCGGTCCTCGTAACGGCGGGGGTAGTGGTGGAGGACGTCCCGCACCGTGTGCAGGCCAAGCTCGGAAAGTTTTTTCCGGCTTTGCGGGGGGGCGAGGCGGTGGGCGGGGTCCTCTGGGGCGAGGCGGGCTTGGGGGGTGGGGGATCGGGAGCTTCCTCCCCTTGGAGCAGGCGGATGGCCGCCTCCAGGGCCCGCCTGCGCTCTTCCGGGGGCTTTTCCCCGTAGCCCCGGAAGAGCCTTTGGATCTCGGGGAAGGGGTGGGCCAGGTTTTCCACCAAGGCCTCGAGGCCCCCCACCACCACCCGGTCCTGTGCCCCGTCCTTGAGCTCCCGGAGAAGGGGCTTGAGGAGCCTGGCCTTGAGCTCCTCTTGCGTCACGCCTTCCATGATACCCTTAGGCCTGTGAGCCGCATGGAGCGCCTACCCAACGGCCTGGTGGTGGCCCTGGAGGAAAGGGACTTTCCCGGGGTGGCCTTCCAGCTTTTGGTCCCCGCCGGGGCGGTGAACGACCCTGAGGGGATGGAGGGGGCGAGTACCCTTTTGGAGGGGTGGCTCTGGAAGGGGGCGGGGGACCTGGACGCCAAGGCTCTGGCCCAGGCCCTGGACGCTCTCGGGGTGCGGCGGAGTAGCGGGGCGGGCCTGGAGTACACCGCCTTCGCCGCCGCCTTCCTCCCCGAGGTTCTGGAGGAGGTCTTCCGCCTTTACGCCCTCCTCCTCACGAGACCCCGCCTTCCCGAGGAGGGCCTGGAGGCGGTCCGGTCCGTGGCCCTTCAGGCGCTCCTTTCCCTGGAGGACCAGCCCGCAAGGAAGCTTTTCTCCGAGCTTCGCCGCCAGGTCTTCCGCTCCCCCCACGGGCGCGAGCCCTTGGGCCGGGAGGAGGGCCTTAAGGGGGCGGGCGCCGAGGCCCTGAAGGCGGACTACCGGAGGCGCTACACCCCCAAAGGGGCCATCCTCGCCGTGGCGGGAGGGGTTTCCTGGGAGCGGCTTCGGGCCGCCCTCGAGCCCTTCCTCGCCTGGGAGGGGGAGGAGGCTTTGTACCCACGGCCGGAGCTTTCCGAGCCCCACCGCTTCGTCCTAAAGCGCCCCACGGCCCAGGTGCAGATCGGCCTCGCCTACCCCGACGTGGGCCCCGAGAACCCGGGCTTCTACGCCGCGAGGCTCGCCCTGGAGGTCCTCTCCGGGGGGATGTCTAGCCGCCTCTTCACCGAGGTGCGGGAGAAAAGGGGCCTGGTCTACGCCGTGAGCGCCTTCCCCGCCGGGGTCAAGGGCCAGGGCCTCCTCATGGCCTACGCCGGCACCACCAAGGAAAGGGCGGGGGAGACCTTGGAGGTGATGCTAAGGGAGATGGAGCGCCTGCAGGAAGGGGTGACGGAGGAGGAGCTTTCCCGGGCCAAGGTGGGCCTGAAGACCGCCCTGGTGATGGCGGACGAGTCCATCCGTAGCCGCGCCGCTTCCATGGCCCGGGACCTCTTCTACCTGGGAAGGGTGCGTCCCCTTTCCGAGATTGAGGCCGCCATTGAGGGGACGGACCTTCAGACGGTGAACGCTTTCCTCAGGGCCCATCCCTACCGGGATCCCTGGGTGGGGCTTTTGGGGGAGGTGGAGGATGTTTAGGGAAGCCGAGCTGAGGAACGGCCTTCGGGTCATCGCCGAGGTGGTTCCGGGGGCGCGGAGCGTGGCCCTGGGCTACTTCGTGAAAACGGGGGCCCGGGACGAGACCAAGGAGGAGAGCGGGGTGAGCCACTTCCTGGAGCACATGGTCTTCAAGGGCCCCGAGGACATGGACGCCCTCGCGGTGAACCGGGCCTTTGACCGGATGGGGGCCCAGTACAACGCCTTCACCTCCGAGGAGGCCACCGTCTACTACGGGGCGGTCCTCCCCGAGTTCGCCTACGACCTCCTCGGCCTCTTCGCCAAGCTCCTCCGCCCCGCCCTGCGGGAGGAGGACTTCCAGACGGAGAAGCTGGTGATCCTGGAGGAGATCGCCCGCTACCAGGACCGCCCGGGCTTCATGGCCTACGAGTGGGCCCGCGCCCGCTTCTTCCAGGGGCACCCCTTGGGGAATAGCGTCCTGGGGACGCGGGAGAGCATCACCGCCCTCACCCGGGACCAGATGGCGGCCTACCACCGGAGGCGCTACCTGCCCAAGAACATGGTCCTCGCCGCCACAGGGCGGGTGGACTTTGACCGCCTCCTCGCCGAGGCCGAGCGCCTCACCGAGGCCTGGCCCGAGGGCGAGGCGGAAAGGGCCTACCCGCCCTTAGAGCCCGCCTTCGGGGTGGAGGAGCGCCCCTACGAGAAGGCCCGGGCCCTCTACCTGGTGGCCCTCTTCCCGGGGGTCGCCTACCAGGAGGAGGCCCGCTTCCCCGGCCAGGTCCTCGCCCACCTCCTGGGGGAGGAGGGCTCGGGCCGGCTCCACTTCGCCCTGGTGGACAAAGGCCTCGCCGAGGTGGCCTCCTTCGGCCTCGAGGAGGCCGACCGGGCCGGGACCTTCCACGCCTACGTCCAGGCGGACCCCGCCCGGAAGGGGGAGGTCCTGGCCGTCCTCCAGGAGGAGCTTGACCGCCTCGGGCGGGAGGGGGTGGGAGAGGAGGAGGTGGAACGGGCCAAGACCCCCCTCGCCACGGGCCTCGTCTTCGCCGGGGAAACCCCCATGCAGCGGCTTTTCCACCTGGGGATGGAGTACCTCTACACCGGGCGCTACCTCTCCTTGGAGGAGGTGAAGGCCAGGGTCCAAAGGGTCACGTCCCGGGAGGTGAACGCCCTTTTGGAGCGGGGCTTCCTGGAGAAGGGGCTTTACTACCTGGTCCTTCCCCATGGAGCCTAGGGCCTTAGGGGCGGCCCTCCTCACCATCCTCTTCTGGGCGAGCGCCTTCGCCGCCATCCGGGCGGGGCTTGGGGGCTTTCCCCGGGGCATTTGGTCCTCCTCCGCTTTTTGGTGGCGGGGGGCGTTCTCCTCCTCTACGCCCGCCTCCGGGGGCTCCGGCCCCCTAGGCGGGAGGACCTTCCCCGCCTTTTCCTCCTCGGGTTCTTGGGCATCACCGTCTACCACACCGCCCTGGTCTACGGGGAGCTCACGGTGAGCGCGGGGGCGGCGAGCCTCCTCATCGCCACGGGGCCCGTATTCACCGCCCTTCTTTCCTACTTCCTCCTGGGGGAGAGGCTGAGGCCTCTTGGGGTTTTTGGCTTCGCCCTGGCCTTCTTTGGGGCTTTGGTTCTGGCCCTGGGGGAGGGTGGGGGGGTGCGCCTCAGCCCCGGGGCCTTTTTGATCCTCCTTTCCGCCCTCTCCACCTCCTTCTACTTCGTCCTGCAAAAGCCCCTCTTCGGCCGTTATGGAAGCGAGGAGATGACCGTCTACACCCTGCTTCTCGGCACCCTGCCCCTTTTCGTCTTCCTCCCGGGGCTTCCCGAGGCCATTAGGACGGCGCCGAGGCCCGCCCTCCTCTCCGCGTTTTACCTCGGGATCTTCCCCGGGGCTTTGGCCTACCTCACCTGGACCTACGCCCTCTCCCGTACCCCGGCTTCCCGCCTCTCCTCCTTCCTCTACCTC
Source organism: Thermus parvatiensis (assembly GCF_001535545.1). Lineage (GTDB taxonomy): Bacteria > Deinococcota > Deinococci > Deinococcales > Thermaceae > Thermus > Thermus parvatiensis. The sequence continues at coordinate 782,676 of NZ_CP014141.1, forward strand.
TCGCCCCCCTTGGCCGTCCTCATCGCCTACCTGTGGCTGGGGGAGGTGCCCTCCCCCCTCTCCCTCCTGGGCGGGGGACTCGCCTTCCTCGGGGTCCTCCTGGTGAACCTCAGGGCGTAGAATGGGCCGGGGTGAACGCCATGGAGGTCAAGCGGATCGGCGTGGTGGGCGCGGGGCAGATGGGAAGCGGCATCGCCCAGGTGGCGGCAAGCGCAGGCTACGAGGTGGTCCTCGTGGACGTGGCGGAAAGCTTCCTGGAAAGGGGCCTCGCCGCCATAAGGCGCTCTTTGGGCAAGTTCCTGGAGAAGGGAAAGATCACCCAGGAGGCTCACGATGAGGCCCTGGGGCGGATCCGGACGAGCCTAAGCCTCGAGGACCTCAAAGACGCCGACCTCATCGTGGAGGCCATCGTGGAGGACGAGGGGGAGAAGCGAAGGCTCTTTGAGCGCCTGGGGGCCCTGGCCAAGCCCGAGGCCATCCTCGCGAGCAACACCAGCTCCATCCCCATCACCGCCCTCGCCCGCTACTCGGGGCGGCCGGAGCGCTTCATCGGCATGCACTTCTTCAACCCCGTGCCCCTCATGCAGCTCGTGGAGGTGATCCGGGGGGAGCTCACCTCCGAGGCAACCCGGGACGTGGTGGTGGAGGTGGCGAGGCGCATGGGGAAGACCCCCCTCGAGGTCCAGGACTACCCCGGCTTCATCTCCAACCGCCTCCTCATGCCCATGATCAACGAGGCCATTGAGGCCCTCCGGGAGGGGGTGGCCAGCAAGGAGGCCATTGACGGGATCATGCGCCTGGGGATGAACCACCCCATGGGGCCTCTGGAGCTTGCCGACTTCATCGGTTTGGACACCTGCCTCGCCATCATGGAGGTCCTCCACCGGGGCTTTGGGGACGACAAGTACCGGCCCTCGCCCCTCCTTCGCCGCATGGTCCAAGCGGGGCTTTTGGGCCGCAAGGTGGGCCGGGGCTTTTACATTTACGACGAGAAGGGGAACAAGGTGGGCTGAGCGCCCCGCGCTGGCCCAAGCCCGCGCGGGGGCCCCGAAACCGCTTCGCCCTGGAAACTCTTCCAAGCCCCGGGGTATACTGGGGCCATGGAGCTTCCCCGCGCTTTCGGTCTGCTTCTCCACCCCACGAGTCTCCCCGGCCCCTACGGCGTCGGCGTCCTGGGCCAGGAGGCCCGGGACTTCCTCCGCTTCCTCAAGGAGGCGGGGGGGCGGTACTGGCAGGTCCTCCCCTTGGGCCCCACGGGCTATGGCGACTCCCCCTACCAGTCCTTCAGCGCCTTCGCCGGAAACCCCTACCTCATAGACCTGAGGCCCCTCGCGGAGCGGGGCTACCTGCGCCTGGAGGACCCCGGCTTCCCCCAAGGCCGGGTGGACTACGGCCTCCTCTACGCCTGGAAGTGGCCCGCCCTGAAGGAGGCCTTCCGGGGCTTCAAGGAAAAGGCCTCCCCGGAGGAGCGGGAGGCCTTCGCCGCCTTCCGGGAGAGGGAGGCCTGGTGGCTCGAGGACTACGCCCTCTTCATGGCCCTGAAGGCCCACCACGGGGGGCTTCCCTGGAACCGGTGGCCCCTTTCCCTGCGGAAGCGGGAAGAGAAGGCCCTTAGGGAGGCGAAAAGCGCCTTGGCCGAGGAGGTGGCCTTCCACGCCTTCACCCAGTGGCTCTTCTTCCGCCAGTGGGGGGCCTTGAAGGCGGAGGCCGAGGCGTTGGGCATCCGGATCATCGGGGACATGCCCATCTTCGTGGCCGAGGACTCCGCCGAGGTCTGGGCCCACCCCGAGTGGTTTCACCTGGACGAGGAGGGCCGCCCCACGGTGGTGGCGGGGGTGCCCCCCGACTACTTCTCGGAGACGGGCCAGCGCTGGGGGAACCCCCTCTACCGCTGGGACGTTTTGGAGCGGGAGGGCTTTTCCTTCTGGATCCGCCGTCTGGAGAAGGCCCTGGAGCTCTTCCACCTGGTGCGCATAGACCACTTCCGCGGCTTTGAGTCCTACTGGGAGATCCCTGCAAGCTGCCCCACGGCGGTGGAGGGGCGCTGGGTCAAGGCCCCCGGGGAGAAGCTCTTCCAAAAGATCCAGGAGGTTTTTGGCGAGGTCCCCGTCCTTGCCGAGGACCTGGGGGTGATCACCCCCGAGGTGGAGGCCTTGCGGGACCGGTTCGGCCTTCCCGGGATGAAGGTTCTGCAGTTCGCCTTTGACAACGGAATGGAAAACCCCTTCCTCCCCCACAACTACCCCGCCCACGGCCGGGTGGTGGTCTACACCGGCACCCACGACAACGACACCACCTTGGGCTGGTACCGCACCGCCACGCCCCACGAGAAGGCCTTCATGGCCCGATACCTGGCGGACTGGGGCATCACCTTCCGGGAAGAGGAGGAGGTGCCCTGGGCCCTCATGCACCTGGGGATGAAGTCCGTGGCCCGGCTTGCCGTCTACCCGGTGCAGGACGTTTTGGCCCTGGGCTCCGAGGCCCGCATGAACTACCCGGGAAGGCCCTCCGGGAACTGGACCTGGCGGCTTCGGCCTGGGGAGCTGCGGGCCGAGCACGGAAAGAGGCTTCGGGCCATGGCCGAGGCCACGGGGCGGCTTTAAACCCCACTGCGGCGAAAGCCGCAGTGGGGGCCCCAACATCCCGCTTCTCCTTATGCGGACCAGCCCGAAGGAGGGGGGCGCCGCTTGTAGAGGCGGCGCTCCGCCTCTATGGCCGCGCGGATCTCCTGATACTCCTTAAGAAGGCGCTCCAGGGTGGGGGGGTCGGGGTTTTGGGCGAGGGCCGCCTTGACCTTGGCAAGCCGTTCCTGGAGATAGGCCTCCCGCAGGCGGGCCAGGGTGTGGTCCAGTTTCTCCTGGAGCCTGGGGTCCTCCCCCTGGGGCGCGAGGAGCAGGCGCTCAAAGAGCCTTCCTCCTTCCTCCCGCTGGCTCAGGGTGCGGCGGAGGTAGTCCCGCCGGGGTTCCTTCCGGGCCAGGGCGAGGAACTCCCCGAGGAAGGAGCCCTCCGGGGGCCAGACCTGGGTCTCCACGTGATCCACAAGCTCCAGGAAGCGCTCTTCTGGGGCGGAGAGGAGGAGGGCGATGGCGTCCAGCTCCAGAAGGAGGGTCTTGTTGCCAGGGGTGGGGGGTGGGGGCGGTGGGGGAGGGGCGGGCCGCCCCCGGGTCCTAAGGCTCGCCAGGTAGTCCTCCAGGCTCTTGGGGGAAAGGCCCAGGCGCTCCACCACCAGGGCCTTGAGCCGCTCGGCCACGGGGTCAAAAGGCTCCGGGGTGAGCATCCTGGGGGTGAGGGCCTCGAGGACCTTCCGCTTGTGCTCGGGCCGGGAAAGGTCCAGGCCCCGGCTCGCCTCCTCAAAGCGGAAGGCCACCTCGGTGAGGGCTTCCTCCAGGGCCTTCTGGAAAAGAGCCCTTCCCTCGGGGTGGAGGAGGAGCTCCCCCGGGTCCTTGGCGGGGAGGCGGACGGCGTAGAAGAGGAACCTGGGGGCAAGCGCCAGGTTCAGGCTCTGCAAGGTCGCCTTCTGCCCGGCCTCGTCGGCGTCAAAGGCCAGGTAGACTTCCAAGACCCCCGCCTTCTTGAGGAGGAGGGCCTGCCCCTCGGAGAGGCCCGAGCCCAGCACGGCCACCGTCTCCGGGAAGCCCAGCTGGTGAAGGGCGATGGCGTCAAAGAGCCCCTCCACCACGATGGCCCGGCCCTCCCTCAAAGCGGGCCGGGCCTCGGGGTAGGCGAAGAGGACCTCCTGCTTGCGGAAAAGGGGGGTCTCGGGGGTGTTCAGGTACTTGGGCCCCTCCTCCCCCAGGGCCCTCCCGGTAAAGGCCACGACGCGCCCGAAGGCGTCCTTAATGGGGAAGGTGATGCGGTGGCGGAAGCGGTCAAAGATGCGCCCCTGCCGTTCCGCCAGCACTCCGGCCCGCACGCCCTCCTCCGGCGCCACCCCATGCCGGGCGAGGAAGGCCACAAGCCCGTCCCCCTTGGGCGGGGCGTAGCCCAGGCCGAAGCGGGCTACGCTCTCCTCCGTGAGGCCCCGTTTCCTCAGGTAGTCCAGGGCCTCGGGGTGGGCGTGGAGGTTTTCCAGGAAGTAGCTCTGGGCCAGGGCCAGGACCTCGAGGAGTTCCCGGCGCCTTTCCGGGGCCTTCCTTCGGGGGAGCTCTACCCCTGCCTCCTCCGCAAGCCGTTCCAAGGCCTCGGGGAAGTCCAGCCCCTCCGCCCTTTGGACGAAGGCGAAGAGGTCGCCCCCGGCCTTGCAGCCGAAGCAGTAGAAGAGGCCTTTCTCCTCATCCACGTAGAAGGAGGGGGTCTTCTCCTGGTGGAAGGGGCAGAGGCCTTTCCAGCGGCCCCTGCCCGCCGGCTTTAGGGCCACGTAGCGGGAGACCACCTCCCGCAAGGAGAGGCGGGACTTGATCAGCTCCACTGCCTGGCCCGCATCCATGCCGCCCCCCTACGCCAAAGCCTCCTGACCCACCTTCCCAGGATACCGTACCCTTCCAGGCCCTCGGCCGCTTCCTCTCCCTGGAGGGCGGCCTTCCAGGCGCGGGTGAGGGGGAGGGAGGGGGTGAAGCCCAAAAGGTGGTCCACCCGTTCCCCCGTCTCCAAAAGGAGCTGGGCCCGGAGGAGGCGGGCCACCTCCAGGTGGACGAGGAAGCCCGTTTTGTGGGTGTGGTAGAGGAGGTGCTGGGAGAGGGCCTGGGCCTTCCGCGGCGCCTTGGGCCAGAGGTAGAGGGCCAGGGAGGAGAGGGCGAGGTGGTGGAGGTAAGGGTTGGGCAGGCGCCGGGCCTCCTTAAGGACCTCCTTGAAGAGGGGCACCGGGTCCTCCCCCCGCCGCCAGCGGCGGTGGGCCAGGGCCAGGAGGGCGAGGCCCCGGCCGTCCGGGTGGGCCAGGGCCTCCCGGAAGAGGGCCTCGGGGAAGCGGTTCTTTAGGGTCCAGGCGCTGAGGAGGGCGGCGGCCATCCAGGGATGGGGGGTCTTGGCGTAGAGGTTTTCCCCTTCCTCCAGGGCCTGGGCCAGCCTGCCCGTCTCCAGGAGGAGGCGGAGGCGGGTGGCGCCGAAGCGGGCCCGGGCCTCGAGGCCCTCGGGGAGGGGGCCCTCGAGGAGGGGCTCGGCCTCCGCGTGCCGCCCCAGGTCCATGAGGAGGCCCGCCTTAAGGCTTTGGTGCTCCAGGACGGGGTCCGGGGGGAGCCCGGGGTGAGGGGGCTCGGCGAGGACCGCCAAGGCCTCCTGGGGCCGGAAGGCCCGCCAGAGGAGGCCTGCGAGGAGAAGCCGGGCCTCGGCCTGCTCCAGGGGGTAAGGCCTGAGGGCGGGGAGGAGGGCGAGGAGGGTCTCCGCCTCGGGGCGGGCGCGGAGGTCGCGGTAGCGGGCAAGCGCAGCATCCTCCCGCCTCGGCCCCGAGGCCGCTTCTTCTGCCCGGCCCAGGGAGGCGAGGGCGTCCTGGGCCTCCGCCACCAAGGAGGCCCGCCAGCCGGGCGGGGCGAGCCCCTCTGCCTTTTGGTAGAGGGGGAGGGCCCGGTCGGGGTGGCCCTCCCGCCACAGGGCCTGGGCCTGGACCCGGAGGAGGTGGGCGGCCTCCCGCGACTCGCCCGCCTCGGCCAGGTGGTGGGCGGCCTCCTCCAGGTGCCCTTGGGCGGCGAGGAGCCTGGCGGCGAGCCGGTGCCACCGGGTTCGCTCCTCCTCGGGGACGAGGCGCCGCGCGGCCTCGGCGAGGGGGGGCGGGACGCGCCCGTGGACCAGAAGTTCCTCCGCCACGAGCCGTTCCCGGGAGAAGGGCCCAGCGATGGCCTCCACCACCTCGGGGGGCACCTCCCCCAAAACCCCCATGGCGAGGAGGGCGGTGCGCTCGGGGACGGGGAGGGCATCTAAGGCGGGCTGGAGGGCGAGGAGGGGCGGGGCCTCGAGGCCCTCCAGCCCGAGGCGGGCGGGGAAGAGGGGCCTGCGGCTTTCCGCGAGCACCAGGAGGTTTTCCGGCATTCTTTCCAGGAAGCGCTCCAGGGTGCGGTCGGGATAGTGGAGGTCCTGGAGAATGAGGAGGAGGGGCGTTTGGAGCCCCAATAGGGCCTCCCGCCAGGCGGCGAGGATGGCCTCGTCCAGCGCGCGCTTCTCCCACGGGGGCCTGGGGGCGAGGCCGAGGCTGTAGGCCAAAGCCTGGGCCAGGCCCCCGGGGAGGTTCCGGAGGAGGGCCTCCGGGGCGCCGAAGGCCTCGGTCACCGCCCGGTAGAGGGTGGCCCGGAGGGGCATCTCGGGCCCCATGCGCTGAAGCCGCACCGTGGGGAAGGGAAGGCCCCGGGCCCGCCTCTCGCGGAAGACCTCGAGGAGGAAGCTCTTCCCGCTTCCCGCGGGCCCGTGGACCACCAGGCGCCTTTCCGTAAGAAGGCGCGCCTCCAGGGTCTGGAGGAGGGGCCTGCGGTGGGGCGGGAGGTCCAGGGCGAGCCGGACCAGGCGGTAGACGGGCACCTGGCCCATCCCCTTGACCTCCCGGCTTCCCAGAAGCGCCCCCTCCGCCCCGGGGGCGAGGCGCAGGGTGGTGGCCTCGGTGAGGACCTCCCCGGGGGCGGCGAGCTTGGAGAGGCGCTCGGCCAGGTTCACCGGGGGGCCGAGGAGGGTGGGCTCCCCGGCGTACCCGCTGCCCAAGGGCCCCCAGAGGGCCTCCCCGCTCGCCACCCCGGCCCGGGCGGGGAAGGGGGAGTGCCGGACCATGTCCCAGGCGGCGGCCAGGGCCCGCCAGGGCTCGAGGCCCTGGCTCCTCGGGGCCCCGAAGAAGACCAGGACCCCGTCCCCCAGGAAGCGGTGGACGAACCCCCCCCGGGCCCGGGCCCGGCCTGCGGCCTCCTCGAGGGCCTCCCTTAGGCGCCGGTAGGCCGGGGAAAGCCCCTGGCGGAAGGCCTCGGTGGAGTTCGCCAGGTCAAAGAAGACCACGCTCACGAACCGGGTCTCCCGGGGAAGCTTCGCCCCGAGGAGCTGGCCGCAGGCCAGGCAGTACCGGGCCTCGGGGGGGTTCTTCTGGCCGCAGGCGCAGCGCACGCTCACTCCCGGAAGAGCATCAGGGGGGGCCAGAGGAGGACCTCGGCCTCCTCGGGCATGGGGCCTTCCCAGTGGACCACCACGGGAAGCCCCCGGGCCAAAAGGAGGTAAAACCCCTCTTCCAGAGGGCGCGCCGTGCCCACGAGGCGGTAGGCCGCCCCCTCCCGGAAGACGCCCTCCTTCCCCTGGGCCCGGGCGACCTTTCGGGCGAGGCCGTGGAAGAGGACCCGCGCTTCCCCCACCGGGGCCGGGGGTGCGCCCCGGTCCATGGCGTAGACGAACCCCGCCGGGGTCTGGACCTCGAGGAGCGGGCTCCCCCAGGGCTCGGGGTAGAGCCGCACCTCCACCCGATAGGCGGCGAAGCGGGCCAGGAACTCCTCCGGGCTTTCCTCCACGGGGCTCATGCTTCTCAGTCTAAGGGGTGGGCCAAGGCCAGGGCGAGGGCCAGGGCCGCCTTTTTGTCCAGGTACTGGTTGCCGTTGCCGCACTTGGGGGAGAGGACGCACCGGGGACACCCTTCCTCGCATGGGCAGGAGCGGAGGAGGTCCAGGGTGGCCTTGAGCCACTCGGGGAAGCGCCGGGCCGCCCGGCGGACGTACCCCACCCCCCCGGGGTAGCCGTCGTAGATGAAGACCGTGGGCCCGCCCGGGGAGGGAAGGGGCCTGGGGTAGAAGGGGTAGGAGATCCCGCCCACGTCCTGCCGCTCCGCCAGGACGAAGAGGGGCAAGAGGCCGATCATGGCGTGCTCCAGGGCGTGGATTCCGCCGGGGATCTGGAAGGCGGGGACGGCCTCGGGGGGGTGGAACCAGAGCGCCTCCGTGGGAAAGGAGACCTCCGGCATCTCCAGGGGCACCTCCTCCAGGACGCTCCCCGTGTAGAAGCGCTTCTTCACGTACCCCACCACCCTTTCCCTCAGGACCACCCGGCCCACCCACACCCCGGGGCCCACCTCCTCCCCGGAGAGGACCTCGAGGTCCGTCTCCGCCCGGGGCTCGGTGTAGTAGTCCTCTAAGGCGGGAAGGAGCCAGACCTCGCGCCGGGCCAGGTCCACGTTCCGCACCAGGTAGCTCTCCCCCTGGTGCAGGTAGATGGCCCCGGGGTGGGCCTCCCAGTAGGCCTGCCGCTCGTCCAGGTAGCCCAGCACCTCCCCGTCCAGGCCCCGCAGGGTGAAGGTGGCCCCGAGGCCCCTCAGGGTGATCTCCCGGTGGGGGTTTCGCTTTGGGGTGAAGAACCGCCCGTTCCGCTCCTTTAAGGTGGCCCGGGCCTCGGGGCAGAGGAGCTCCTCCGCCAACAGGGGCTTCTCCCGGGCCGCTGCGTGGAGGTGCAGGGGGCAGAGGACGGGGTTTTGCGGGTCCGCCACCGCCTCCTCGGGGGGGCTTTCCAGGAGGAGGGCGGGGCGGTGGAGGAAGTACTCGTCCATAGGGTCCTCCCGGGGGATATAGACCAAGAGGGCCCGCCGCTCCCCCCGGCCCGCCCGGCCTGCCCGCTGCCAGAAAGCGGCGGTGGAGCCCGGGTAGCCCACCAGGACCACGGCGTCCAGCTCCCCGATGTCCACCCCGAGCTCCAGGGCGCTGGTGGAGACCAGGACCCGCACCCGCCCCTCCTTGAGGTCCGCCTCCAGGCGGCGGCGCTCCCGGGCCGTGTACCCCGCCCGGTAAGGCCGCACCAGGGGGTGGGCGGCGTAGCGGGCGATGAGCTCCGCCGACCTGCGGGCCCCGGCGAAGACGAGCCCCTTGAGCCCCGCTTCCGCCAGGCGCCGGGCCAGGTAGGCCGCCTCGAGGAGGGGGCTCCGCCTGCGCTCCCCCCTCCGGTCCAAGGGCTTGGGGAGAAGGACGAGGAGCTCCCGCTCCGTCCGGGCCACCTGGGCTTTGAGCTCCTCAAAGGGGAGGCCCGTGAGGGCTTCCGCGTGCTCCCGGGCGTTGGCGATGGTGGCGCTTGCGGCGAGGACCTGGGGGGAGGCCCCGTAGTGCCGGGCCAGGCGGAGGAGGCGCCTCAGGATCAGGGCCACGTGGGTGCCGAACACCCCCCGGTAGGCGTGGAGCTCGTCCAGTACCACGTAGCGGAGCCGGGCGAGGAAGGGGGCCCAGTCCGGGTGGCGGGGCAGGAGGCCGTAGTGGAGCATGTCGGGGTTGGAGAGGAGGACGAGGCCCTGCTCCCGGGCCTGCCGCCGCGTGGCGGAAGGGGTGTCCCCGTCGTAGGGGAAGACGCCCTCCACCCCCAGGACCTGGGCCATGGCCCGGAGGCGGCGGAGCTGGTCGTGGGCCAAGGCCTTGGTGGGGAAGAGGAGGAGGCTCGTGGCCCCCTCGAGGGCGGCCTGGAGCACCGGGGCCTGGTAGACCAGGCTTTTCCCGGCGGCGGTGGGGTAGGCGAGGACCACGTTGGCCCCCGCTTCCACCCGCTTTAGGGCCCTTTGCTGGTGGAGGTAGGGCGTGAGGCCGAGGGCCCGGAGGACCCCGGCGAAGGCCCCCTCGTAGGGGGCGGGCCTTGGGGGGGCCTTGGGGAGGAGGCGGGCGAAGACCACCCTTCCCTTGAACTCCTCCTCCGCCTCCAGCCACTCCCGGTAGCTGGAATAGCCCCGAAGCGGCTCGGGCAGCACCCCCTTATTATGGGGGCATGATCCTCACCACGACCCCCGAGGTGCAGGGAAGGCGGATAGAGCGGTACCTGGGCATCGTCTTTGGGGAGGCCATCGTGGGGGCCAACGTCCTGAGGGACCTCCTGGCCCAGATCCGGGACATCGTGGGAGGGCGCAGCGGGGCGTACGAGGCGGAGCTCCGCCGGGCGCGGGAGACCGCCCTCGCCGAGATGGCCGAGGCCGCCCGCCGCCTGGGGGCGGACGCGGTGGTGGGCGTGGACCTGGACTACGAGGTCCTGGGTTCGGGGAACTCCATGCTCATGGTGACGGCGAGCGGCACCGCCGTGAAGCTCGCCCCCTAGAGCATCCCCGCCAGGAAGCCCTCTTCCCGGATGGTGCGGATCAGGTCCATGACGGTGAGGCTTTGGGGGTCGTAGGCCACGAGGACCTGGGCGGGCCCCGTGGCCTGGACCTCGGCCACCCCCTCCAGGCGCTTCAGGGCCTTTAGGATCCGCTCCATCCCCTCGGGGGTGGGCTCCCCCCGGATACCGATGAGCACTCGGTTCATACCCCTCCTATTCTAGGACGCCCCGGGTCTCGCCCCGCGCTCCTCGGCTTCCCAGGACCCGGACCGCGAGGACCAGGGGGCCGAGGGCGAAGCCCTCCGCCTTCAGGGCCTCCTCCAGCTCCTTGCGCTCCGGGTCCAGGTGGAGGGCCACCTCGTAGACCCCGGCGTCGTAGGCGCTCTTCACCACCGCCCGGAGGAGGCCCCTTAGGGCCTCCACGCTCCTCCCCTCAATCCGGGTGACGAGGACCGTGGTGGCCTCCCCTTGCCACACCGCCTGGGCCAGGGCGAAGCCCATGGGCTCCTCCCCCTCCTCGGCGAGAAAGGAGTGGCCCGTGCGGGCGAAGAAGCGGAGGGCGCCGAGGCTTACGGGCCTTTTTCCCGCTAGCTGGTTAAGCCGGTCCAGGTCTTCCTCGGTGAAGGGGCGGAAGCGCATGGCCCCATTATGCCCTCCTGCCGAAGCGCAAGGCCTCGAGGAGGAGGACCAGGGCGGCGAGGAGGGCGAAAAGCCGTCCCCCGCCCCCCCGTTCCCGGGGGAGGAAGCCCGCCTCGGGGGTGGGGAGGAGGGTCTCCTCGGGGGCGAGGAGGCCGGTGCGCGCCTCCCGGTAGGGCTTGAGGAAGTTGTAGACGAGGAGGGGGAAGAAGGGGCGGTCCTGGATGGCCACGAGAGGCGGAAGGTAGAGGCCCCCCTCGGCGGCGTAGAGGAGCCCCACCCCTCCTTCCCCCTCGGCCAGGGGCCGCCAGGGGCCTTTGGGGGGCGGGGGCGGGGGGAGCCTCTCCCCAAGGAGGGCCACCCCCTCCAGGAGGGGGTGGGGGGCGGTGAGGAGGACGGGGAGGGGGCTCCCCCCTTCGGGGCGAGGTAGAGGGTGGGGCCTTCGGGGGTGCCTTGGGGGGTGGCGAGGCGCACCCGGACCTCGCTTCCAGGGAGGGCGTCCAGGAGGCGGAAAAGCCTCTCCAGAGCGGGAAGCCTCGGGTAGTCCACCCCGAGGCGCCTTAGGCCGAAGGCGGCCTCGTCGTCCAGGGGAAGGGCGTCTTCCCCTAGGAGCCGGGCAGAGAAGGCTTTGGGGAGGCCCTGAAGGCGGGCGTAGCCCCGGGGGGGACCTCTACCCGGAAGGTCTTCCCCCCCACCTCCACCTGGGCCGGAAGGGGGCGGCCTGCGCCGTTCCCCAGGGCCAGGAACCCCGCCGCCACCGCCACGATCCCCAGGTTCTCCCGGGGGCTTCCCACGCCCACGTACCCCTCCACCCCGGGGGGCGGGGGGCCGTCCGTGGCCACCACCACCGGGGCCTTAAGGAGCCTCCTCCCCAAGGCGATGGCCGCCTCCAGGTCCCCTTTCCGGTCCTTGGCCTCCAGGGCGAGGAGCTTCTCCTTTAGGGCGATTCCGGGGGCGGGGCCGAAGGCCTCGGGCCTCTCCCCGGCCCGAACCAAGACCGCTTCCGGAGCCCTTTCCAAAAGGGGGAGGACCCTCTCCTTGGCGAGGTCCAGCCGGGTTCCCTTTCCTTCCCTTGCGGCCATGCTGGCCGAGGCGTCCACCACCAGGACCAAAGGGCTTGGGGCGAGGGGGGGTCCTCGAGGGCGAGGACCATGAGGGCCGCCCCCAGGAGGAGGAAAAGAAGCCTTAGGTCAAGCCGGGGCCGGAAGCGCCTCGCCCGCCCCCTCTTCCAAAGCCACACCCCGGCCCAGGGGCGGGCCTTGGGCCTTCGGGCCCGGTAGAGGAGGTAGACCCAAAGGAGGACCGGGAGGAGGAGCCAGAGCACCCTGCCCTAAGGCTACCCCTGCTAGAGTGAGGGCGGTGTGGGTCTTGGGGATTGACACCTCCTGCGACGACACCGGGGTGGGCCTCGTGCGGGACGGAAAGGTGGTGGTGAACCTGGTGGCAAGCCAGGTGCGCCTGCACGAGGCCTTTGGCGGCGTGGTGCCGGAGCTCGCAAGCCGCGAGCACTTAAAGGCCCTCCCCCTCCTCGTGGAGAGGGCCCTGGCCGAGGCGGGCCTTAGGCCTAAGGACTTAGACCTCGTGGCCGCCACCCGGGGCCCCGGGCTCATCGGGGCCCTCCTCGTGGGGTACACCTTCGCCAAGGGGATGGCCTTCGCCCTGGACCGGCCCTTTTACGCCGTCCACCATCTGGAGGGCCACATCGCCGCCGCCTGGCCCGAAGGGCTAACCCCTCCCTTCCTCGCCCTGGTGGCCTCGGGGGGCACACCCACCTCTACGAGGTCTTAGACCTCGGCCGCTACCGCCTCCTCGGGGCCACCCGGGACGACGCCGCCGGGGAGGCCTTTGACAAGGTGGCGAGGCTTCTCGGCCTCGGCTTTCCCGGGGGGCCCGAGGTGGAGCGCCTGGCCGAGGAGGCGGAGGAAGCCATTCCCTTCCCCGTGCCCTTAAGGGGACAGGAGGGGTACGACTTCAGCTTCTCCGGGCTCAAGACCAAGGCCCTCCACCTGGTGGAGAAGGGCCTTCCCAAGGCCGCCCTCGCCAAGGGCTTTCAGGAGGCGGCCATCGCTCACCTCGCCGAGGTGGTCCTGAAGGCGGCGAAGGACACGGGCCACCGGGTCCTCCTCGTGGCCGGGGGGGTGGCGGCGAACCGGGCGCTCCAGGAGCGCTTCAAGGAGGCGGGCCTGGAGGTGCATTTTCCTCCCCGGGGCCTTTCCCAGGACAACGGGGCCATGATCGCCCTCGCCGCCTGGCGCTGCTACAAGGGAGGCTTTCCCCCAAGCCCCCTCTCCTTGGGGGCCACGGCCTACTGGCCCTTGGAGGAGGCCTGAGGCTCTTTCTCCCCGTTTTCCCCCTGAAGGGTCCGAGATTGGGGCACGAGGTCCCTTTACCGGGGCCCCCATGCTGGCGCAAGCCAGCATGGGGTGGTATAAAGGGGTTTCTCATCCCGAAGGGGTACAATCCCTTTTAGGATGCTAGGTCTTTTGCGCAGGCTCTTTGACAACAACGAGCGGGAGATCGCCCGCTACTACAAGCAGGTGGTGGAGCCGGTGAACCGCCTCGAGGCCGAAGTGGAGAAGCTCCCCGACCTCGCCGCCGCCTACCGGGAGCTCAAGGAGAAGTACGAGAAGGGGGCCTCCCTGGACGAGCTTCTCCCCATGGCCTTCGCCCTCACCCGGGAGTCCGCCAAGCGCTACCTGGGCATGCGCCACTTTGACGTCCAGCTCATCGGCGGGGCCGTCCTCCACGAGGGCAAGATCGCCGAGATGAAGACGGGGGAGGGCAAGACCCTGGTGGCCACCCTGGCCGTGGCCCTGAACGCCCTCACGGGCAAGGGCGTCCACGTGGTCACGGTGAACGACTACCTGGCCCGGCGCGACGCCGAGTGGATGGGGCCCGTCTACCGGGGCCTGGGCCTCTCCGTGGGGGTGATCCAGCACGCCTCCACCCCGGCGGAGCGCCGCAAGGCCTACCTTTGCGACGTCACCTACGTGACCAACGCCGAGCTCGGCTTTGACTACCTGCGGGACAACATGGCCATAAGCCCCGACCAGCTGGTCCTCCGCCACGATACCCCCTTGCACTACGCCATCATCGACGAGGTGGACTCCATCCTCATTGACGAGGCCCGCACCCCCCTCATCATCTCCGGCCCCGCCGAGAAGGCCACCGACCTCTACTACAAGATGGCGGAGATCGCCAAGAAGCTGGAGAGGGGCCTTCCCGCCGAGCCCGGGGTGCGGAAGGAGCCCACGGGGGACTACACCATTGAGGAGAAGAACCGCTCCGTCCACCTCACCCTCCAGGGCATCGCCAAGGCGGAGAAGCTCCTCGGCATTGAGGGCCTCTTCAGCCCGGAGAACATGGAGCTCGCCCACATGCTCATCCAGGCCATCCGGGCGAAGGAGCTCTACCACCGGGACCGGGACTACATCGTCCAAGACGGCCAGGTCATCATCGTGGACGAGTTCACGGGCCGCCTTATGCCGGGCCGCCGCTACGGGGAGGGCCTCCACCAGGCCATTGAGGCCAAGGAGGGGGTCAAGATCGAGCGGGAAAACCAGACCCTGGCCACCATCACCTACCAGAACTTCTTCCGCCTTTACGAGAAGCGGGCGGGCATGACCGGCACCGCCAAGACCGAGGAGAAGGAGTTCCAGGAGATCTACGGGATGGACGTGGTGGTGGTGCCCACCAACCGCCCCATGATCCGCAAGGACTTCCCCGACGTGGTCTACCGCACGGAGAAGGGGAAGTTCTACGCCGTGGTGGAGGAGATCGCCGAGAAGTACGAGCGGGGCCAGCCCGTTTTGGTGGGCACCATCAGCATTGAGAAATCCGAAAGGCTTTCCCAGATGCTCAAGGAGCCCAGGCTTTACCTCCCCCGGCTGGAGATGCGCCTGGAGCTCTTCAAGAAGGCGAGCCAGAAGCAGCAGGGCCCGGAGTGGGAGAGGCTCAGGAAGCTTTTGGAAAGGCCCGCCCAGCTCAAGGACGAGGACCTCGCCCCCTTTGAGGGGCTCATCCCGCCGAAGGGGAACCTGAGGACGGCCTGGGAGGGCCTGAAGCGGGCGGTGCACACCCTCGCCGTCCTCCGCCAGGGGATCCCCCACCAGGTCCTAAACGCCAAGCACCACGCCAGGGAAGCGGAGATCGTGGCCCAGGCGGGGCGGAGCAAGACGGTCACCATCGCCACCAACATGGCGGGGCGGGGCACGGACATCAAGCTCGGGGGAACCCCGAGTACCTGGCGGCGGCCCTTTTGGAGAAGGAGGGCTTTGACCGGTACGAGTGGAAGGTGGAGCTCTTCATCAAGAAGATGGTGGCGGGGAAGGAGGAGGAGGCCAGGGCCCTCGCCCAGGAGCTCGGGATCCGGGAGGAGCTTCTGGAAAGGATCCGCGAGATCCGGGAGGAGTGCAAGCAGGACGAGGAGCGGGTCCGGGCCCTGGGAGGGCTTTTCATCATCGGCACCGAGCGGCACGAGTCCCGCCGCATAGACAACCAGCTCCGCGGCCGCGCCGGGCGCCAGGGGGACCCCGGGGGAAGCCGCTTCTACGTGAGCTTTGACGACGATCTCATGCGCCTTTTCGCCTCCGACCGGGTCATCGCCATGCTGGACCGGATGGGCTTTGACGACTCCGAGCCCATTGAGCACCCCATGGTGACCCGGTCCATCGAGCGGGCCCAGAAGCGGGTGGAGGACCGGAACTTCGCCATCCGCAAGCAGCTTCTCCAGTTTGACGACGTCTTAAGCCGCCAGCGGGAGGTCATCTACGCCCAGCGCCGCCTGATCCTCCTCGGCAAGGACGAGGAGGTGAAGGAGGCCGCCATCGGCATGGTGGAGGAGACGGTGGCTTCTTTGGCGGAGAACTTCCTGAACCCCGAGGTCCACCCCGAGGACTGGGACCTCGAGGGCCTCAAGGCCACCCTCCTGGACACCGCGCCCCAGCTTCAGGACTTCCCCTTTGCGGAGCTTAGGGCCTTGAAGGCCGAGGAGGCGGTGGAGAGGCTCGTGGAGGCCGCTCTCAAGGCCTACCAGGCCCGCGAGGCCGAGCTTTCCCCGCCCCTGATGCGGGCCGTGGAGCGCTTCGTCATCCTCAACGTGGTGGACAACGCCTGGAAGGAGCACCTGCACAACCTGGACGTCCTCAGGCAGGGGATCTTCCTGCGGGGCTACGGCCAGAAGGACCCCTTCCAGGAGTACAAGATTGAGGCCACCCGCCTCTTCAACGAGATGGTGGCCTTCATCAAGAGCGAGGTGGCCAAGTTCCTCTTCCGCCTCAAGGTGGAGGCGGAGCCCGTGCGGCCCGTGCGGGAGGCGCCTTACGTGCCCGTGCCCGAGGCCAAGCCGGAGCCTTCCGAGGTCTTCGGGGTGGAAAGGAAGCGCGCCACCCCTCCGCCCCAGCCGGGCCTCTCCCGGGCGGAGCGGAGGCGGCTTATGCGCCAGGAGAAGAAGCGGAAGAAGTGAGGCCACCCCAGGCTGGCCCAGGCCAGCCTGGGGCCCCGGAAAGGCAGCCCAACAGGGCGAAGCCTACTCCTCGAGGGTGGAGAGGTCCCCGGGGTCCTTGCCCAGGGCCTGGGCCTTGAGGAGCCGCCTCAGGATCTTCCCCGAGCGGGTCTTGGGGAGCTTATCCAGGAAGACCACCTCGCTCGGCGTGGCGATGGGGCCGAGCTCCCGGCGCACGTGCTGGACGAGGGCCTCCTTCAGCTCCTCGGAGGGGGTTTGCCCAAGCCTAAGGACCACGAAGGCCTTGATGGCCTCCCCCTTCAAGGGGTCGGGGACGCCGATGACCGCGGCCTCGGCCACGGCGGGGTGGGAGACCAGGGCGCTTTCCACGTCGGCGGTACCGATGCGGTGCCCCGCGACGTTCAGCACGTCGTCCGCCCGGCCCAAGACGCTGAAGTACCCCTCCTCGTCCTTGCTCGCCACGTCCCCGCTGGCGTAGACGCCGCCTGGGATCTCCCGCCAGTACCGGAGGTAGCGCTCGTGGTTCCCCCAGACGGTGCGCATCATGTGGGGGAAGGGCCGCTTGAGGACGAGGAGGCCGCCCTGCCCCGGGGGCACGGGCCTCCCCTCCTCGTCCACCACCGCCGCCTCCACCCCGGGGAGGGCCACCCCGGCGAAGCCGGGCTTGGCGGGGAGGACCAGGAGGGTGCCCAGGGTGGGACCGCCGAGCTCCGTCTGCCACCAGTTGTCCGCCACGAAGCCCCGCCTGCCCCCGTCCACCAGGTGCTCGTAGGCCCACCTCATGGCCTCGGGGTTCAAGGGCTCCCCGGCCACGGCCAAAAGGCGCAAGGAGCTGAGGTCGTACTTCCTGGGCCACTCGGGGCCGTACCTCATGAACATGCGCACCGCCGTGGGGGCGGTGAACATCACGTTCACCCGGTACCGCTCCACCGCCTGCCAGAGGGCCCCGGGGTCGGGGTGGTCGGGGGCCCCTTCCCGGAGGACGGAGGTGATCCCCTCAAGAAGAGGGGCGTAGACGATGTAGGAGTGGCCCACGATCCAACCGATGTCGCTCGTGGCCCAGAAGACGTCGTCGTCCTTCACGTCAAAGAAGGTGCGCAGGTGGTAGGTGGTGCCCACCATGTACCCCCCGTGGACGTGGACCACGCCCTTGGGCTTTCCCGTGGAGCCCGAGGTGTAGAGGATGAAGAGGGGATGCTCGGCGTCCACCATCTCCGCCCGGGCCTCGGGGGGTTACCCCAAAGGAGCTCGTGGAAGTCGTAATGCCCCTCGGGAAGCTCCGCCTTGTAGGCCCGCTGGAACCAGACCACTTTTAGGGGAAGGTCCCGGATGGCCTCCTCGGCGATGCTCCTGAGGTCCACCCCTTTTCCCCGCCGGAAGCTTACGTCCCCGGCGATGAGGAGCTTGGCCTGGGCGTCCAGGATGCGCTCCCTCAGGGCCGAGACCCCAAGCCCGGCGTAGACCACGCTGTGGATGGCGCCGAGGTAGGCCGTGGCCAGCATGGCCATGACGCCCTCCAGGGTGAGGGGCATGTAGATCACCACCCGGTCCCCCTTTCCCACCCCGAGGCGCCTAAGCCCCGTGGCCAGGCGGCGCACCCGGTCCAGAAGCTCCCCGTAGGTGAGCTTCTCCTCCCGGCCGTCCTCGGCAAGGTAGAGGAGGGCCACCTTGTTCCTCAAGCCCCTTTCCACATTCCGCTCCAGGGCGTTGTAGACGGCGTTGGTGGTGCCCCCAAGAACCAGCGGTGCTCCGGGAGGTTCCACTCAAGAACCTTGGTGAAGGGCTTTTCCCAGTAGAAGCGCCCTGCCCAAGCGCCCCAGAAGCCCTCGGGGTCCTCGAGGCTTTTCCGGTACTCCGCCGCGTAGTCCTGGAGGTTGGCCTTCTTCCTCAAGTCCTCTGGTGCCCAAAGCCTTTCCTGAACCTTAAAGAGCTTTTCCAGCGCCATAGTCCTCCTCCAGTCCCGAGGTGTCCCCCGGGTCTAGGCCGAGAAGCTCCGCCTTGAGGAGCCGCCTCAGGACCTTCCCCGAGCGGGTCCGGGGAAGGCGTTCCCGGAAGAAGACCTTAGGCGGCGGGACGGGGCCCAGGTGCCGCAGGACGTGGGCCTGGAGCTTTTCCGCCAGGAGGGGCTTGAGCTCCTCGGGGAACTCCCGGGCCTGCGGTACCACGAAGACGGCGATCTCTTCCCCCGCCTCCCCCGGCACCCCCACCGCGGCCGCCTCCGCCACCTGGGGGTGGGTGAGGAGGACGGCCTCCACCTCCGCGGGGCCGATCCGGGCCTCGCCCACCTTGATGACCTCCTCGGTGCGGCCCAGGATGCGGAAGTACCCTTCCTCGTCCATCTCCGCGAGGTCCCCCGTCCAGTAGAGGCCTCCCCGCCAGGGGGAGCGCCCCCCCTGGAGGTCCACCATGTGGGCGGGCCCCGTGGCGCAAAGGACCAGATGCCCCTTTGCCCCAGGGGGAAGGGGCCTGCCCTCCTCGTCCACCACCTTCGCCTCCACCCCGGGGAGGGGGAGGCCCACGTGGCCGGGCTTGGCCGGGAGGGCGGGGGGCGTGGCCAGGGCGGGGGCCCCGAGCTCCGTCTGCCACCAGTTGTCCACGGGCCAGGCCAGGTGCTCCCGGGTCCAGCGCCAGATCTCGGGGCTCAGCACCTCGCCCACGCTCGCTGCCAGACGGAGGCCTGTGGGCCGGGCTTCCCCGTGGCGCCTCAGGGTCCGGAGCACCGCGGGGGAGGTGAGGAGGACGTCCACCCCGAGGTGGGCCAGGCGCTCGTAGAAGGCCCCGGGGCTCGGGTGGTCGGGCCGGTCCTCCACGAGGAGGGAGGTGCCGCCGAGGAGCAAGGGGGCGTAGAGGCCGAAGGAGTGGCCCACGATCCAGAAGAGGTCGGCGGTGGTGTGGAACACCTCTCCCGGCTTCAGGTCAAAGACGTGTCGGAGGGCCCAGGCGACCCCCACCATGTACCCCCCGTGGCCGTGGACCACGCCCTTGGGCTTCCCCGTGGAGCCCGAGGTGGGAAGGAGGAAGAGGGGGTGGGCCGCGGGCACGGGCTCGGGCTCGGCGGGCCGGGCCTCGTAAAGCCGCTCCAGAAACTCGTGGCTTCCCCGGACGTGCCAGAGGACCTTAAGGTCCAGGCCCTGGACCGCAGCCTCCACCACCTCCCGCACCCGCACCGGCTGGCCCCGGTAGAAGTAGGCGTCCGCCGCCACGAGGAGCCGGGGCCTCAGGTC
The DNA here is from genome assembly GCF_001535545.1 of Thermus parvatiensis. Lineage (GTDB taxonomy): Bacteria > Deinococcota > Deinococci > Deinococcales > Thermaceae > Thermus > Thermus parvatiensis. The sequence continues at coordinate 801,945 of NZ_CP014141.1, forward strand.
CTCGAGGCGCCGCCTCAGGGCCTCCGGGCCCAGGCCCAGGGGCAGGGCCGCGTGCACCGCCCCGATCCGGGCGCAGGCCAGGGCGGCGAGGGCGGCCTCGAGACCCGTGGGCAGGTAGAGGGCCACCCTGTCCCCCGCCCCACCCCGAGGGCCCGGAAGAGCCCGGCGAGCCTGCTTGCAAGCTCCCGGACCTCCTTGTAGGTCCACTTGCCGAGCCGCCCTTCTCCGTCCAGGGTGAGGAGGGCGACCTGCTGGGCCTTTTCGGGGAGGTGCCGGTCCAGGGCGTTTAGGGCCACGTTGGTGAGGCCGCCCGCGAACCAGGTCCGGTCCTCCCGGCGGAAGACCGCCTTCCAGGGCCTCTCCCAGGCGAAACCCCGGGCGAAGCCTTCCCAGAAGGCTTCGGGGTCCTCGAGGCTTGCCCGGTGGGCGGCCCGGGGGTCGGGGAGGTTGGCGGCGCGGCGGAGGGCCTCGGGGGGGTCTATCCGCTCCACCCTTCCCGGCTCGGGGAGGGCGGGCGGGGGGGTGGGGGCCTCTTCCTCGGGCAGGACCTGGGCGGAGACCCGGGCCACCTCGGCCAGGGCCCGGGCCAGGCGGCCAAAGGCGAAGGGGAAGCGGCGCGAGGGCACCTTGACCCCTAAGGCCCCAAGGAGGCGCCCCTCCGGGCTCAGGAGGGGGACGGCCACCCCGGAGATCCCGAGGGCGTACTCTTCCATCTCCACCGCAAGCCCCGAGGCCCGGACGCGCTTCAGCTCCTCCTCGAGGGCCAGGGGGTCGGTGAGGGTGTAGGGGGTCTTGGGGGTGAGGGAGGGCAGGGGGAAGTCCCCGAAGGCGAGGAGCACCTTGCCCAGGGCGAGGGCGTGCCACTCCGGGGGCAGGGCCTCCCCCAGGGGGTGGAGCTGGCCCTGCCGCCCCCGGGTCTTGAGCCGCACCCCCTCTGGGGTGAGGAGGGCGAGGTAGCACCGCTCCCGGGTGCGGAGGTAGAGTTCCTCCAAGGCCTCCTCCAAGGGCGTGGGCTCCAAGGGGACGGGCTTTTGCCGCGCGAGCCGGAAGCCCCCTTCCTCCTTCACCACGAAGCCCTCCTCCATCAGGCTGTGGAGGAGGGCGTAGGCGGAGGAGAGGCTCTTCCCCAGGAGGCGGGCCACCTCCTTCGCCCCCACCCCTTCCGGGTGGTCGGCCAGGTAGGCCAGAAGGCGCAGGGCCTGCTGCACGGTGGAAAGCCCTCGCTTGCGCGCCATGGGTTGAGCTTATCCTCCCACCCCTTCGGACGCTGGGTCAAGAAACGCCCTCTTTGGGGCATGGCGCGAAAACCCCGCTTTCTTGACCCGCGCCTCGTCCTGCGCCTACCCTTCAAGGTAAAGGAGGGAGGCATGGACAGGCTGGAGTCGGTGCTCAAGGAGGAGCGGGTCTTTTACCCCAGCGAGGAGTTCCGCAAGCAGGCCCACATCAAGAGCGAGGAGGAGTACCAGCGCCTCTACGAGGAGAGCGTCCGCGACCCCGAGGGGTTCTGGGGACGGGTGGCCTCGGAGCTCCACTGGTTTGAACCCTGGCGGAAGGTCCTGGAAGGGGACCTGCCCCACCCCAAGTGGTTCGTGGGGGGAAGACCAACCTCTCCTACAACGCCCTGGACCGGCACGTGAAGACCTGGCGGCGCAACAAGGCGGCCATCGTTTGGGAGGGGGAGCCGGGGGAGGAGAGGGTCCTCACCTACCACGACCTCTGGCGCGAGGTGCAGAGGTTCGCCAACGTCCTTAAGCGCCTGGGGGTGAAGAAGGGCGACAGGGTCACCATCTACCTCCCCATGATCCCCGAGGCGGCCATCGCCATGCTCGCCTGCACCCGGATCGGGGCCGTCCACTCCGTGGTCTTCGGCGGCTTCTCCGCCGGGGCGCTGGCGGACCGGATCAAGGACGCCGAGGCCAAGGTCCTCATCACCGCCGACGGGGGCTTCCGCCGGGGCGGGATCGTCCCCCTCAAGCAGAACGCCGACGAGGCCCTAAAGGACGCCACGAGCGTGGAGCACGTGGTGGTGGTGCGCCGCACCGGGGAGGAGGTGCCCTGGACCCCGGGCCGGGACCACTGGTGGCACGAGCTCATGGAGGCCGCCCCCGACCGGTGCGATCCCGAACCCGTGGAGGCGGAGGAGCCCCTCTTCATCCTCTACACCTCCGGCTCCACCGGGAAGCCCAAGGGGGTGTTGCACACCACGGGCGGCTACATGACCTACGTCTACTACACCACCAAGCTGGTCTTTGACCTCAAGGACGAGGACGTTTACTGGTGCACCGCCGACGTGGGCTGGATCACGGGGCACTCCTATGTGGTCTACGGGCCCCTCCTCAACGGGGCCACCACGGTGATGTACGAGGGGGCCCCCAACTGGCCCGAGCCCGACCGCTTCTGGCAGATCGTGGACAAGTACGGGGTGACCGTCTTCTACACCGCCCCCACCGCCATCCGCAGCTTCATGAAGTGGGGCGAGGGCTGGCCGGGCAAGCACCGCCTGGACTCCTTGAGGCTCCTCGGCACCGTGGGTGAGCCCATCAACCCCGAGGCCTGGCTCTGGTACTACCACGTGATCGGCAAGGGCCGCTGCCCCATCGTGGACACCTGGTGGCAGACGGAGACGGGCGGCATCATGATCACCACCCTCCCCGGGGCCCACGCCATGAAGCCGGGGCACGCGGGGAAGCCCTTCTTCGGCGTGGTGCCCGAGATTTTGGACAGCGAGCACCGCCCCGTGGAGAACCCCGACGAGGGGGGCCACCTCTGCATCACCCGTCCCTGGCCCAGCATGCTCCGCACCGTCTGGGGCGACCCGGAGCGCTTCCTGCAGCAGTACTTCAGCCAGCACCCCGGGGTCTACTTCAGCGGCGACGGGGCCAAGCGGGACAAGGACGGGTACTACATGATCCTGGGCCGGGTGGACGACGTTCTGAACGTGGCCGGGCACCGCCTGGGCACCATGGAGATCGAGTCCGCCCTGGTCTCCCACCCCGCCGTGGCCGAGGCGGCGGTGGTGGGCAGGCCCGATCCCGTGAAGGGGGAGGCCATCGTGGCCTTCGTGACCCTAAAGGAGGGGCACACCCCCTCGGACGCCCTCAAGGAGGAGCTCAGGGCCCATGTGGCCAAGGTCATCGGCCCCATCGCCCGCCCGGACGAGATCCGCTTCACCGAGGCCCTGCCCAAGACCCGCTCCGGCAAGATCATGCGCCGCCTCCTGCGCCAGGTGGCCGCCGGGGAGAAGGAGATCAAGGGGGATACCTCCACCCTCGAGGACCTCTCCGTGGTGGAGCGGCTGAAGCAGGAGGCCTGATCGGACCCTACCGCCGGCGCCCCAGGGCGAAGAGGACCCCCCGAGACCCAAGGCGGCGAGCCCCGTGAGGGCGCTCGCCGCCCAAGGGGGGAGGTAGGCGGCGAGGAGGAGGTAAAAGGCGGCGAAGAGGAACCCCACCCCTCCGAGGGCCAGGCTGAAGGACAGGAGGAGGAAGAGGACCCCCTCCAGGAGGGCGAGGAGGTTCTTGCGGAACTCCCCGCCCAGGAGAAGGCCGAGAAGGGCGCGGAGAAGGGCCACTAGCGCTTGAGCAGCCGGCCCAGGAGCAGGCCCGCCGCGAAGAGGAGGGCCCCGGTGAGGAGGGGCCTCTCCTTGAGCCCGCCCTCGAGGCGCTTCAGGCTCTCCTGGAGCTGGCCCAAGAGCTCCTTGGCCTCGGCCTCCGCCGCCTCCGCCCCGGCCTTGATCCGCCCCTTTACCCCCTCCTTGCGCTCCATGAGCTCCGCCTTGAGGCTGTCCGCCAGCTTGGCCAGGTCCTCCTTGAGGCTCGCCAGATCCCGTTTCAGGCTGTCCAACTCCTTGCCGAACTCCGCTTCGGCCATAAATCCCACCTCCTTGGCCTCATTGTAAGGGATCGCCCGGTCGGGTCAAGAGTTATGTGTAAGAGTCTGTGTACGGGGGGCATACCGCTCCTGAAGCATCTTCTCCAGCACCTCCTTCACCTCCGAGAACCCCTTTAGTTTCCGTTCTGCCCACCTCCCTGCAAGATGTTCGCTTCGCGAAGCAGCCTGCCTCTCTGACTCCAGGTAAAGAAGCTTGTACACCGCCTCTTCCTTAGGAAACTTGTGGTCCCGCACCTTCGTCCCCCGCCGTAGCTCCCGGATAAACCGCTCCATCAGGTTGGTGCTCCGCAAGTACGGCCAAAGCACCTTGGGGTACCCGTAGAAGCGCAGGAAGGCTCCAGACTCCTCCACCCAAAGCCCCACCACCCCCGGGTACCGCGAACCCCAGGCGGCCTTCACCTCCTCCAAGGCCCCAAGAGCTTCTTCCCGGCTCTCCGCCCCGTACACCCGCCTCAGGTCCTCCGCCAGCAGGCCCCGGTCCCGCGCCCGCACCTGGGACAGGCTCCACCGCACCCCGTGCACCACGCACCGCTGCCACTCCGCCTGAGGGTAGACCCTGCGGATCGCCTTTCGGTGTTCGCCTGACGGCGAAGCAGCGGGAAGCCCGGGCAGCCCGTCGGTGATGAAGAGCAATACCCGCCGCAGGCCCCGCTGCCAAAGCTCCCCCAGGACCCCCTCCCATCCCAGGGCGCTCTCCGTGGGCAAAAGCCAGAACCCCAGGACCCGTCTCTCCCCATCAGGGGCGATGCCCAGGGCCACATACACGCTTTCCCGCACGATCCCTTCTCCTTCCCTGAAGACCTTTAGGGAAAGCCCGTCCAGGTAGACGAAGGCCATCTCCTCGGGCAAAGGCCGGGTGCGGAAGGCTCCTGCCGCCTCCAGGACCTCGTCCGTCAGGGCGCTCAGGGTCTCGTGGGAGTAGCGGTGGCCTAAGAGCAGGCTCAGTATCTCGGCCGCCTTGCGCTGACTGACCCCGGCGGCGTACAAGGCCACAGCTACTTCCCCCACGTCCACCAGGCGGCGGGCGTAGGGCTTAAGGAAAGCCGGGTAATACCGAGATTCCCGATCCCTAGGGACCTTCAGGTCCACCTGGCCGAAGGTGGTCTCCAGCTTGCGGGGGTAGTAGCCGTTCCTGCGCCCCCCGTGTACCTGCAAGAAGGCCGTCCGGTCCAGCTCCAGAACCGTCTGCAGAACCTCGGCTACTGTCTCCCGCACCGCTTCCCTCAGCAAGATCCGCAAGGTATCCTGGTCCACGGGGCACCTCCTCGTGCTAAGGTGTGCCCCCCTATTAAACACGGACCCTTACACATAAATCCTTACACGACCGATCGCCCGCCCCGGGGAGGGGCTAGGCGGTCCCCCGGCGGGAGGGCTCAGCCTCCGGCCGGGCTTTTGTGGACGTGGACCACCTTCCAGCCCTCGGGAAAACGCACCGCCACCCGGCTTTCGTTCACCGCCCGGTGCCTAAGCCCTTCCTCCGCCTCCACCGTGAGGAGGAGGGTGTAGCTGAAGATGGCCACGTCCCCGTAGCGCTGGAGGCGCCTTTCCAGGAGGTCCAGGCGGTAGGGCCTTCCCCCGTGGCCCAGCGCCGCTCGGTCATGTAGAGGTGGAAGGGAAGGCCGTCCAGGCGGTGGGGGGTGACGAACCACTCGTAGAGGGAGAGCTCCTCGTGGGTGGTGGCCCGGTAGCCCTCCGGGTCCCCGTCGTAGATGCTCTTTAGGTGCTTTTCCAGAAAATCCCAGAGCTCGGCTTCGCCCTCCATCCTTCACCTCCCGGGCTGGTACTCCCCCCACTCCTCCCGGAGCACCCCGGCCACCTCCCCCAGGGTGGCCCGGCGGCGGAAAGCCTCCAGCACGTGGGGGAAGAGGTTTTCGCTCCCCTTAGCCGCCTGGCGTAGGGCTTCCAGGCCCACCCGGACGCTCTGGCCGTCCCGCTTGGCCTTGAACTCGGCCAGCTCCCGCTTGCGCCTCTCGTGGAGCTCGGGGTCAATGCGCTGCACCGGCACCGGCTCGTTCAGGGGGCTATGGGGGTCATAGAAGCGGTTCACGCCCACGATGACCCGCTTCCCCTCCTCCACCTCCTTCTGGAACTGCCAGGCGGACTCCTCTATGGCCCGGCTGAAGTAGCCCGCCTCCACCGCGGCCACCGCGCCGCCCAAGGCGTCTATCTCGGCGATGAGCCTTTCCGCCTCCTTCTCCAGGGTGTCCGTGAGGTGCTCCACGTAGAAGCTCCCCCCTAGGGGGTCTATGGCCCGGGTGACCCCGCTCTCGTAGGCCAGGATCTGCTGGGTGCGGAGGGCCAGGAGGGCGCTTTTCTCCGTGGGCAGGCCCAGCGCCTCGTCGTAGGCGTTGGTGTGGAGGCTCTGCGTTCCCCCCAGCACCGCCGCCAGGGCCTGGTAGGCGGTGCGCACCACGTTGTTCAGGGGCTCCTGGGCGGTGAGGGTGGAGCCCCCGGTTTGGGTGTGGAAGCGCAGGGCCCAGCTCCTGGGGTCCTTGGCCCCGAACTCCTCCCGCATGATGCGGGCCCAAAGCCTCCGGGCGGCGCGGAACTTGGCCGCTTCCTCCAGGATGTCCCCGTGGGCGGCAAAGAAGAAGGAAAGCCTGGGGGCGAAGGCGTCCACGTCCAGGCCCCGCTCCAGGGCCGCCCGCACGTAGGCCTTGCCGTCGGCCAAGGTGAAGGCGATCTCCTGGGCGGCGGTGGCCCCCGCCTCGCGGATGTGGTAGCCGGAGATGCTGATGGTGTTCCACTTGGGCACGTGCTGGGCGCAGAACTCAAAGATGTCGGTCACGAGGCGCATGGAGGGGCCGGGCGGGTAGATGTAGGTGCCGCGGGCGAAGTACTCCTTGAGGATGTCGTTTTGCACCGTGCCCGAGACCTTGTCCCAGGGGACCCCTTGCGCCTCCGCCACCAGGAGGTAAAGGGCGAGGAGCATCATGGCGGGGGCGTTGATGGTCATGCTGGTGGAGACCTGGTCCAGGGGGATGCCGTCAAAGAGCTTCTGCATGTCCTCCAGGGTGGCGATGGACACCCCCACCCGCCCCACCTCCCCCACGCTCATGGGGTGGTCGGGGTCCAGGCCGAGCTGGGTGGGGAGGTCAAAGGCCACGGATAGCCCCGTCTGGCCCTGGGAGAGGAGGTAGCGGTAGCGGGCGTTGGACTCCTCGGCGGTGGAGAAGCCCGCGTACTGGCGCATGGTCCAGAGCCTTTCCAGGTACATCCGGGGGTAGATCCCCCGGGTGAAGGGGTACTCCCCGGGCCGGCCGAGCTTCTCCCGGTACCCCTCGGGGAGGGACTCAAAGAGGCCTTCCATGCCTTAGTTTTACCGCAGGAGGCCGAGGAGGAGGGTGAAGAGGAGGAGGGCCCCGAGGACGGCGAGGAGGGGAGGGAGGAGGAGGCTGTAGGCGGCCAGCACCAGGGCCAGGAAGTCCTTCCAGTCGGGCTTGGGTTCGCCCCGCATCCCCCCAAGGCTATACCGGGAGGGCCTTGGGGGACAAGGGCGTGGCTTTCAGGGAGGGAAGCGTTTTGGTACCATCGGGGCATGGGCCTTTCCAAGGGCGCGCGCAAGGTGCTGAAGGTCCTGGCCCGGAGGGGGGCCTCGGAGGTGCTCTGGGCCCTGGGCAAGGGGTCGGCGCGGTTCTCCGACCTCGAGGCCGTCCTCCGCCTCTCCCCCCGGACCCTGGCCGAGAGGCTCAGGGAGCTCCACCTCATGGGGTTCGTGGACCGACGGGCCTACGCGGAGGTGCCGCCCCGGGTAGAATATAGCCTCACGCCTAGGGGAAAGCGGGTCTTGGAGTTTTTGATGGAGCTGGACCGCGTGGTGGAAACCCTGGAGGAGGTACGGTGAAGGCGCGAGCCATCGTGGTGACTTCCGGCAAGGGCGGGGTGGGGAAGACCACCACCACCGCCAACCTCGGCGCTGCCTTGGCCAAGCTCGGGGAAAAGGTGGCCGTGGTGGACGTGGACGTGGGCCTCCGCAACCTGGACGTGGTCATGGGCCTCGAGGGCCGGGTGGTCTTTGACCTGGTGGACGTCCTCGAGGGCCGGGCCAGGCTCCGGCAGGCCCTCATCCGGGACAAGCGGGTGGAGAACCTCTTCCTCCTTCCCGCCTCCCAGACGAAGGACAAGGAGGCCCTGGACCCCGAGCGCTTCAAGGAGGTGGTGCGGGCCCTTTTGGAGGAGGAGGGGTTTGACCGGGTGCTCATCGACTCCCCGGCCGGCATCGAGAAGGGCTTCCAGACGGCGGCCGCCCCGGCGGAAGGGGCCTTGGTGGTGGTGAACCCCGAGGTTTCCAGTGTCCGCGACGCCGACCGGATCATCGGCCTTTTGGAGGCCCGGGAGGTGCGGGAGAACTTCCTCGTCATCAACCGCCTCCGCCCCAGGATGGTGGCCCGGGGGGACATGCTCTCCGTGGAGGACGTGGTGGAGATCCTGGGCCTGAAGCCCATCGGCATCATCCCAGAGGACGAGCAGGTGATCGTCTCCACCAACCAGGGGGAGCCCTTGGTCCTGAAGGGGACGGGCCCCGCCGCCCAGGCCTACATGGACACGGCGCGGCGCCTCCGGGGCGAGGAGGTGCCCTTCCGCGCCCTCGAGGACGCCCAGGGCCTTCTCGGGGTGCTGAAGCGCCTCTTTGGGGGTCGGTGATGTGGTGGCGCAGGAGGAGCAAGGAGAAGGCCAAGGAAAGGCTCAAGCTCGTGCTGGCCTACGACCGGGCGCGGCTTTCCCCGGGGATGGTGGAAAGCCTCAAGCGGGACCTCTTGGAGGTCCTCCGCCGCTACTTCCCCGCCCAGGAGGAGGGGCTTTCCGTGGCCCTGGAGGAGCGGGGGGAGAAGATGGTCCTGGTGGCGGACATCCCCTTGCGCTAGCGGGGTAGGCCGTGGCGCCCGCGCGGCCCAACTGGCTGGCCTACGACTGGGGCCTCGTCTTCCTGGTCGCGGCCATCGTCGCTTTGGGCTTCGTCAACCTGGGGAGCGCCGCCCCGACCCGGTCCTCCTCTACCGCCAGAGCGTGGCCCTGGGGCTTGGGCTTCTCCTCGCCTTCCTCTTGCAGTTCCTCTCCCGCCGCCGCCTCTTCGGCCTGGCCTATCCCCTTTACGGGGCCTCCCTCCTTCTCCTGGCCTTGGTCCTCGTGGTGGGCCGGGAGATCAACGGGGCCAGGGCCTGGTTCGTGCTGGGGCCCTTGCAGTTCCAGCCCTTGGAGCTCGCCAAGCTCGGCCTCCTCCTCGCCCTGGCCAAGGCCCTCGAGGGCAGGCCCATCGCCCGGGTCTGGGACTACGCCCTCCCCGCCCTCCTCATCCTCCCCGTGGTGGGCCTCCTCCTCCTCCAGCCGGACCTGGGCGGGGCGCTGGTGGTGCTCTTCGGCGCCTTCGTGGTGGTCTTCGTCCGCGGGCTTCCCTGGCGCCACCTCCTCGTGGGCCTTCTTGCCCTCGTCCTCCTCGTGCCCACGGCGGTGTGGCCCAACCTCAAGCCCTACCAGAGGGAGCGCGTCCTCATCGTCCTGGACCCTTACCGGGACCCTTTGGGCCAGGGCTTCCAGGTCATCCAGTCCACCGTCGCCATCGGCTCGGGGGGCTTTTTGGCAAGGGCTACGGCCAGGGCACCCAGGCCCAGCTCGGCTTCATCCCCTTCCGGCACACGGACTTCGTCTTCTCCGTGTGGGCCGAGGAGTGGGGGTTCGTGGGCGTCGTGGGGCTTCTGGGGCTTTACGGCCTCCTTCTCGCCCGCCTCTTCGCCCTGGCCCTCGCCTGCCCGAGGCTTTCCGACCGGCTTTTCCTCTCGGGGTTCGCGGGGATGCTGGGCTTCCAGGTGGTGGTGAACCTGGGGGTGGCCCTGGGGGTGATGCCCGTCACCGGCCTCACCCTCCCCCTCTTTTCCTACGGCGGCTCCAGCCTCATCGCCACCCTGGCGGGCTTGGGCCTCGTCCTCCTCGTGCACCGGGACCGTTACCAGGACTGAGCTTTCTCGGGGTGCCGGGCCTGGGGTTGCCCCCCGGGGCGGCGCGACCTAAACTGGGCGTCGTGGTCGAGGTGCTGGTGCGTCTCCAGGGGGTGCGGAAGCGCTACGGAACCACCGTGGCCCTGGATGGGGTGGACCTCGAGGTCCATAGGGGCGAGTTCTTCAGCCTCCTTGGGCCCTCGGGCTGCGGCAAGACCACGTTGCTCCGCCTCCTGGCGGGGTTTGACACCCCCGATGCGGGCCGCATAGAGATCGCCGGGCGGGACATGGCCGGGGTCCCCCCCTACGAGCGCCCGGTGAACACCGTCTTCCAGAACTACGCCCTCTTCCCCCACATGACCGTGGAGGCGAACATCGCCTTCGGCCTCCGCATGAAAGGCCTTCCCCAGGAGGCCATCCGGGCGAAGGTGGCCTGGGCGTTGGAGCTCGTGGACCTCCTGGGCCTGGAGAAGCGCTACCCCCGGGAGCTTTCCGGGGGGCAGAAGCAGCGGGTGGCCCTGGCCCGGGCTTTGGTCCTGGAGCCCCAGGTCCTCCTCCTGGACGAGCCCCTCTCCGCCCTGGACGCGAGGCTCCGCCAGGACCTCAGGGTGGAGCTCATGCAGCTCCAGAGGCGGCTTGGCACCACCTTCATCTTCGTCACCCACGACCAGGAGGAGGCCTTGGTCATGTCCGACCGCATCGCCGTGATGCGCTCGGGCCGCATTGAGCAGGTGGGGCTTCCCGACGAGGTCTACGAGCGCCCCAAGACCCGCTTCGTGGCGGCCTTTCTCGGCCGCTCCAACTTCCTCCCCGCAAGGCCCCACCCCTTGGGGGCCGAGACCCCTTTGGGGCCTTTGCGCCTCAGGGCCCCTTTGGCACGGGAGGCCCTTTTGGCGATCCGCCCGGAGAAGATCCGCCTCTACCCCCTGGGGAACGGGCTTCCCGCCCGGGAAAACCTGGTGCGGGCGGTGGTGGAGGAGATCGTCTACACGGGGGCGGAGAACCAGTACTACCTTCGCTCTGGGGAGGTGCGGCTTCTGGCCTACACCCTGAACCAGGACCTGCAGGAGCCGGGGGCCGAGGAGTTCGGGTACGGGGAGGAGGTCCTCTGCTACCTTCCCCCGGAGAACCTGGTGGTGCTCCATGAATGAGGCGGCTACCCCCCTGCAGCGCCTCTTCCGGGTCCTGGTCACCGTGGGCCCGGGGGCGCTTTGGCTCTTCCTCTTCGTCCTCTTGCCCACGCTCCTCGTGCTCCTGGCCTCCTTCATGAGCCGGGGGCCTTACGGGGAGCTCCAGGGGCCCCTCACCCTGAAGAACTACCTGCGGCTCCTGGAGCCCCCTTACCTCGAGGCCTTCGCCCAAAGCCTCTGGGTGGGGTCCCTGGCCACCCTCCTCTCCGCCCTCCTGGGCTACCCCTTGGCCTTTTACATCGCCCGCCACCCCCGGCGGGACCTCCTCCTCTTCCTGCTCCTCCTCCCCTTCCTCACCAACTTCCTCATCCGGGTCTACGCCTGGCTCGTCCTCTTGCAGAAGGAGGGCCTGGTGAACGCCTTCCTGCAGGCCTTTGGCCTCGGGCCCCTAAGCCTCTACCCCTCTTTCCTCGCGGTGCTCCTCGCCACGGTCTACACCTTCTTGCCCTTCTTCGTCCTCCCCGTCTACGCCAGCGTGGAGCGGATTGACTGGCAGCTTCTGGAGGCGGCCTACGACCTTGGGGCGAGGCCCTTTAGGGCCTTTCTCCACGCCGTCCTTCCCCAGACCTACCCCGGGCTTTTCGCGGGGAGCGTCCTCGTCTTCATCCCCGCCATGGGCACCTTCGTGGTGGCGGACCTCCTGGGGGCGGGGCGGGTGGTCCTCATCGGCAACCTCATCCAGCAGCAGTTCGGCGTCAGTCGGGACTGGGCCTTCGGGGCGGCTTTGAGCGTGTTCCTGATGGGGTTTGTTCTCCTCAGCCTTTACCTCTACGCCCGCCTCCAGGGGGAAAGGGGGCTTGAGGACCTGGTATGAGGCGGCTCCTCTCCTTCCACGCCCTTTTGGTCTACCTCTTCCTCTACCTGCCCATCCTCGTTATCGTGGCCCTCTCCTTCAACGAGAGCCGGAGGGGAGTCCACTTCACCGGCTTCACCCTGAAGTGGTACCAGGGCCTCTTCCAAGACCCAAGGGTCCTGGAGTACTTCCTGAACACCCTCACGGTGGCCCTGGTCTCCACCCTGGTCTCCACGGTCCTCGGGACCCTCCTCGCCCTGGGCCTTGTGCGCTACCGCTTCCCCGGTAAGGGGTTTTTGCGCTACCTCCTCTACGTCCCCGTGGTGATGCCCGACGTGGTCATGGGGATCTCCCTTTTGCTCCTTTTCGCCTTCTCCCGTGAGCTTTTGGGCTTCCCCCGGCTTTCCCTCCTCACGGTGATCCTCGGGCACATCACCTTCCAGGTGGCCTTCGTGACCCTGGTGGTGCGCTCCCGGCTTCTCCTTCTGGACCCCGCCCTAGAGGAGGCCGCCCGGGACCTGGGGGCGAGAGGGTTCCAGACCTTTTTCCACGTGACCCTCCCCCTGGCCTGGCCCGGGGTGGCGGCGGGGGCCCTCCTCGCCCTCACCCTTTCCCTGGACGACTTCGTGGTCACCTTCTTCACCGCGGGGCCTGGGGCCACCACCCTGCCCCTTTACATCTACTCCAGCGTGAAGCTCGGGGTTAGCCCCAAGGTTCATGCCCTCTCCACCCTCATCATCGGGCTTAGCGCCTTCTTCCTGGCCTTGGGGTATGCTCTTACCCGGAGGAAGGTATGAGGCGGATCGGGATCCTTTTCATTCTGGTGGCGCTTGTGCTTCTAGGCGTGTTCCTCTTCCGGCCCAAAGGCCAAGGGGCGGATACCCTTTACTTCCTCAACTGGGCCGACTTCATCCCCGAGGAGCTGATCCAGAAGTTTGAGGCGGAGACCGGGGCCAAGGTGGTCCTGGACACCTTTGAGTCCCCCGAGGCCATGTTGGCCAAACTCAAGGCGGGGGCGGACCAGGAGTTCTCCCTGGTGGTGGCCCCCGACTACTACGTCCTGCAGATGGCCCGGGATGACCTCATTGCTCCCCTGGACAAGGGGAAGCTGAAGAACCTCAGCAACCTGGACCCCTTCTTCCTGGACCCGCCCTACGACCCCGGTCTGCAGTACTCCATCCCCTACCTCTGGGGCACTACGGGGATCGCTTACCGGGAGGACCTGGTGACGGGCCCCGTGGACTCCTACGCCGTGCTCTTTGACCCCGAGGCACAGGTGGGCCCCTTCCTCCTTCTGGACGAGATGCGGGAGACCATCGGGGCCGCCTTGAAGTACCTGGGCTACTCCGTGAACACCACCGACCCCGAGGCCCTGGCGAAGGCCAAGGAGCTCCTCATCGCCGCCAAGAGGCGCTCCGTGGGCTTCGCCGGGGGGGTGGAGGCCCTGAACCGCATCCTGGCGGGGGACGCCGCCTTAAGCCTCGCCTACTCGGGGGACGTCCTCCAGGCCCGGGAGGAGGACCAGCGCCTCCGCTACACCCTGGCCAAGGAGGGGGGGACGCTCTGGACGGACGCCATGGTGGTGCTGAAGCGGGGCCCGGCCCAGGAGCTGGCCTACCGCTTCATGGACTTCCTCCTGGAGCCGGAAAACGCTGCGGCCTTGGCGGAGTACACCCACTACGCCACCCCCGTGGCCAAGGCCATCCCCCTCCTGCCCGAGGAGATGCGGAACGACCCCGTGGTCTTCCCGCCGGAGGAGGTGCGCTCTAGGCTTGAGTACCTCAAGGACCTCGGCCCTGACATCGTCCTCTACGACCAGATTTGGACCGAGGTTAAGGCCCACTAAACCCGGGGCCGGGGGGCCGGGCGTATACTGGGCCCATGAAGAAGGCCCTGGTCCTGGCCCTCCTCCTGGGCCTTTTCGCCCAGGGGCAGGCGGTCCAAGGGGAAGCCCTTTGGAAGCGCCTCTGCGCCCAGTGCCACGGGGGGCGGGCCCAGGGGGCGCGGCCCTACCCGGGCCTCGAGGCGGCGGCCCCCTCTTTAGGACCCCTGAGGGCCGGCGCTACCTCGTCCTCGTGCTCCTCTATGGAAAGCGGGGGGAGGCGGGCCTCATGCCGGGCTTCCCCCAGCTTGGCGACGAGGAGCTCGCCGCCCTGCTCAACCACCTCATGGCCCTCCTCAAGGTGCGGGCCGAGCCCTTCAATCCCGAGGACATCAAAAGGGAGCGGGGCCAGAACCTGGCCCCGGACCGGATCCAGAGGCCCTAGAGCGGGTCTTCCAGCACCGCCCCCTCGTCCGCCTGGCGCACCAGGGCGGCGTAGCGGGCGAAGAGGCCGTGGGTGAAGGCGGGGGGTCGGGGCCGCCAGCGGGCCCTCCGCCTTTCCAGCTCCTCCTCGGGGAGGAGGACCTCGAGGCGGCGGCCTTCCACGTCAATCCGGATGCGGTCCCCCTCCTCCAGGAGGGCGATGGGCCCGCCCACGAAGGCCTCGGGGGCGATGTGGCCGATCATGAGGCCGCGGGTGCCCCCGGAGAAGCGGCCGTCGGTGAGGAGGGCTACCTCCGGCCCTAGGCCTTCCCCCACGATGGCGCTCGTCACCGAGAGCATCTCGGGCATCCCTGGCGCCCCCTTGGGGCCCACGTAGCGGATGACCACCACGTCCCCGGGCCGGATCTCCCCCTTCAGGACCTTCTCCATGGCCGCCTCCTCGGAGTCAAAGACCCGGGCCGGGCCCTCAAAGTAGGTGCGCTCCGTCCCCGCGAGCTTGAGGACGGCGCCTTTAGGGGCGAGGTTCCCCTTGAGCACCACGAGCCCCCCGTGGGGCTTGAGGGCCTTCTCCACGGGGAAGACCACCTTCTGCCCCTCTTGTTCCCGGTAGGCCCTTTCCACCTCCTCCGCCAGGGTGCGGCCCGTGAGGGTCTTCTCCTCCCCGTAGAGGAGCCCCGCCTCCAGAAGCCGCTTGAAGACGAGGGCCGTCCCCCGGCTTCATACAGCTCCCAGGCGGTGTAGGTGCCCCAAGGGCGGAGGTCCGCGATCACCGGGGTCTTGCGGGAGATCTGGTCAAAGTCGTCCAGGCTGAGCTCCACCCCCGCTTCCTTGGCCAGGGCGAGGAGGTGGAGGACGGCGTTGGTGCTCCCCCCCGTGGCGGCCACGGCGGCGACGGCGTTGAGGAAGCTTTTCCGGGTGAGGAAGTCCTTGGGCTTCCAGTCGTGGGCTATGGCCCAGGCGAGGATTTTCCCCGCCTCCTTGGTGGCCCGCTCCTTTTCGGGGTGGACGGCGGGGATGGCGTTGTAGCCCACGGGGGAGAGGCCCAGGGCCTCGAGGGCCATGGCCATGGTGTTGGCGGTGTACTGGCCGCCGCAGGCCCCGGGGCCGGGGATGGCGCGGCGCTCAATCTCCAAAAGCTCCTCCTCGCCGATCTTCCCCGCCGCCCTTTGCCCCACCGCCTCAAAGACCTCCACGATGGTGAGCTTCCGCCCTTGCCACTCCCCGGGGGCGATCGTTCCCCCGTAGAGGACCATGCCGGGGACCCCGCTCCGGATCACCCCCATGGCCGTCCCGGGGATGGTCTTGTCGCAGGCGGAAAGCCCCACCATGCCGTCGTAGAGGTAGCCTTGGGCCACGAGCTCCACGCTGTCGGCGATAACCTCCCGGCTTACGAGGCTCGCCCGCATGCCCGGGGTGCCCATGCTGATCCCGTCGGAGATGGCGGGAGCCCCGAACTCAAAGGGGAAAAGCCCCGCCTCCCTGAGCCCGGCCTTGAGGTGCTGGGCCAGCTCCCGCAGGTGGAAGTTGCAGGGCATCCCGTCGGTGAAGGTGTTCACCACCCCCACGAAGGGCCTTCCGAAGTCCTCGTCCCCTACCCCCACCGCCCGGAGCATGGCGCGGGCGGGGGCCTGCTTGAGTCCCTTCTTGATCTGGTCCGACCTCATGCGTCCCTCCAGGTGGCGATCTTTCCGTGGAAGGCCCTGGCCTTGGGGAGAAGCCGCACCAGGGCCCTCGCGGCCTCCTCCGGGGTGAGGAGGAGGCCTTCCTCCTTGTAGCTCCTGAAGACCCGGTGGAGCACGGCCGCGGCGCTTCCCTGGGCCTCCCGGGCCTGGCGCTGCATCTCCGTCTCCACCACCCCGGGGCGGTAGACGAAGCAGGCGACCTCCGGGGCCTCGGCGGCGAGCTGCCTCGCCAGGTGCTCCTCCGCCGCCTTGGCCACGGCGTAGGCCCCGATGCCCGGCAGGTTGCTCTCCGCCGCCCCCGAGCCCACGTACACGGCGAGGCCTTCCCCTTTGCGCCTGAGGACGGGGTAGGCGAAGCGGGCGAGCTGGTAGCCGGCGATGAGGTTGGCCTCGAGGACCTCCAGGAAGAGCTCCTCCGCGAGTTCAAAGAGGAGGGGCCCCGGGTGGAGGACCCCGGCGTTGTGGATGTAGCCCGCGAAGTTCCCCAAGGCCTCGGCCCTTTCCACCAGGGCGTGGGCCACCTCCGCCTTCCCCGCGCTCCCCGCCACGTAGACCGCCCTCGCCCCCAGGGCCTGGACCTCCTCGGCCACCGCCCGCAAGGAGGCCTCCTTGCGGGCGTTGAGCACCAGGTCAAAGCCTTCCTTGGCGAGCTCCAGGGCGAGGGCCTTCCCGATGCCCCGGCTCGCCCCGGTGAGGATCAGGGTCTTCCTCATAGGAGTTCCTCCGCGGGGATCTCCACGCCGTGGAAGGAGAGCCTGGCCCCGGGGCCCAGGGCCTCCGCCTCCCGGTAGCCCCCGCCTTCGGGCTTCCGGTGGACGAGGACCCTCTTCCCCTCCAGGTCCACCACCCAGACCTCGGGCACCCCGGCTTGGGCGTAGAGGGGGAGCTTCACCTGGAGGTCGTAGCGGAGGGAACTCTCGGCCACCTCCACCACCAAAAGGGCGTCCCGTCCCTGGGGCAGCTCCTCCTCGTAAAAGTCGGGCCGTGGCTTAAGGAGGGCGAGGTCGGGGTAAAGCTCTGACTCCCCTACCACCAGGGGGCTTTGCACAAAGAGGATGGCCTTTTGGGGCACAAGGGGGCCGAAGAGGGCGGTGAGCTTGGCCACCTTGGCGGCGTGGCGCTTCCCGATGGGGCTCATCTCCACCAGGTCTCCTTCCACGAGCTCCAGCCTCAAGTCCTCCGGGAAGACCCCGGCCTCCACCATGCGGTGGAACTCCTCCAGGGAGATCTTGTGGCGGGTCACGGCAGGACCTCCTTGACCGGCACCTTTAGCCCGAGGACCGAAACCTCCCCGTCCTCGAGGGCCTGGGCCTCCCCGTAGCCCTCCCCTTGGGGCTTGCGGAAGACGTGCACCTTCTCCCGCACCAGGTCCACCACCCAGACCTCCGGTATCCCGGCTTGGGCGTAGAGGGGGAGCTTCACCTGGAGGTCGTGGTCCAGGCTGGTTTCGGCCACCTCCACCACCAAGAGGGCGTCCTTGGCCTCGGGCACCCTTTCCCGGTAAAAGTCGTCCCGGTAGGCCAGCAGGGCCAGGTCCGGTTGGGGTTCGGTGTCGGGAAAAAGGCGCAAGGGGTCCTGGACCTGAAGGAGGGCCTTCTTCGCCTGTTGTAGGGGAAAAAGCGCGTTCATAAGCCGCTTTAAAGCGGCCATATGCCGCTTGCCCACGGGGCTCAGCTCCACCACCTCCCCCCGGATGAGCTCCACCCGGTCGTCCTCCCCGAGGATCCCCGCCTCGGCCATGCGGTGGAAGTCCTCGGCGCTGAAGCGGTGCCGGATCATATCCCCATCTTAGGCGAGGTGGCGGAGGACCGTGGCCGTGAAGGCCTCCGTGCCCGCGCTTCCTCCGAGGTCCGGGGGCGGGGTCTCCAGGAGGGCCTTGGCCACCGCGTCTTCCACCTTCCGCGCCAGCTCCACCAGGCCGAAGGCGTGCTCCAGCATCATGGCCGCGGAGAGGATGGCGGCCGTGGGGTTGGCCACGCCCTTCCCGGCGATGTCCGGGGCGGAGCCGTGCACCGGCTCAAAGACCGGGGTGCCCCGCCCCAAGGAGGCGGAGGGGAGGAGGCCTAGAGAGCCCGGGAGGACGCTCGCCAGGTCCGAGAGGATGTCCCCGAAGATGTTCCCCGTGACCACCACGTCAAAGCGGGCGGGGGAGCGGACCAGGTGCATGGCCATGGCGTCCACGTACTGGTGCTCCAGGGCGATGTCGGGGTAGTCCCGCCCCACCTCCTCCACGGTCTTGCGCCAGAACTCCCCCACCTCGAGGACGTTCGCCTTGTCCACGCTCACCACGTGCTTCCTGCGCTTCCTTGCCGCCTCAAAGGCCACCCGGGCCACCCGCTCCACCTCGGGCTTGCTGTAGCGCTCCGTGTTCCAGGCCTCGGCCTCGGACATCCCCCGGGGCTCCCCGAAGTAGATCCCCCCGGTGAGCTCCCGGACGATGAGGACGTCCACCCCCCGGGCGATCTCCTCCTTCAGGGGGGAAAGCCTTTCCAGCCCAGGGAAGACCTTGGCCGGGCGGAGGTTGGCGAAGAGGTCCTGGCTCTTGCGGAGTTCCAGAAGCCCGGTTTCCGGGCGGAGCCTGCGGGGGAGGTTGTCCCACTTGGGCCCCCCACGCTGCCCAGGAGGACGGCCTCTGCCGCCTCCACCCCCTGGCGGGTAACTTCGGGAAAGGGCTCGCCCCACTGGTCTATGGCCGCCCCGCCGAAGGGGTAGACCTCGTAGGCAAGGCCCAGGCCGTGGGCCTCGTCCAGGGCTTTGAGGACCCTCAAGGCGGCCTCGGTCACCTCCGGGCCGATCCCGTCCCCGGGGAGGACCGCCACCCTCATTCCGCCCTCCTGGGGTAGGGGAGCTTCCGGTCAAACTCGTCCAAAAGCGCCCCGGCCTCCAGAAGCTCTCCGATGGGGTCCCAAAGCCCCTCCACCAGGGCCTCCCGGGCTTCTTCCCGGATGGAGAGGGGGGCGGTGCGGTCCCCGAAGCGCACCTCTTTGTTCACCAGGTCAATCTCCACCTCCAGCTCCGGGTTCTCCTCCACGCTGCGGAAGAGGACGCCCAGGTCCTCAGGGGCTAGGCTTACGCAGGGGAGGCCGATGGCGGTGGCGTTCCCGAAGAAGATCTCGGCGAAGCTCTCCCCGATGATGGCCTTAAACCCCGCCCGCTTGATGGCCTGGGGGGCGTGCTCGCGGCTAGAGCCGGAGCCGAAGCCCGACTCCACCAAGAGGATCGTGGCCCCCCGGTAGCGGGGATCGTTCAGGGGGTGGGGCTTGGGGTTCCCCTTCTCGTCAAAGCGCTCGTCGTAGAAGAGGTACTGCCCCAGGCCCTCAAAGGTGAGGACCTTCATGAAGCGGGCGGGGAGGATCCGGTCCGTGTCAATGTCCTCGCCCCTCAAAGGTACTGCCCGGCCGCGGATTACCGTGAACTTCTCCAGCATGCTTTACCTCCCGATGCCAAACACTTCCCGGGCGTCGGCGATCTCGCCCGTCACCGCCGCTGCCGCCACCATGAGGGGGCTCATGAGGACGGTGCGCCCCCTGGGGCTTCCCATGCGTCCCTTGTAGTTCCGGTTGGAGCTGCTGGCGCAAAGTTCGTCCCCTTCCAGCCGGTCCGGGTTCATGGCGAGGCACATGGAGCAGCCGGGCATCCGCCACTCAAACCCCGCCTCCCGGAAGACCTCGGCGATCCCCTCCTCCTCGGCCTTCCTCGCCACCCACTCCGAGCCCGGCACCACCAGGGCCCTCACCCCCCGCTTCACCCGGTGGCCCCGGAGGTAGCGGGCCACCTCCCGCAGGTCGGAAAGCCTGGCGTTGGTGCAGCTTCCGATGAAGGCCACCTGGATGGGCACCCCCTTGATGGGCTGCCCCGGCCTGAAGCCCATGTAGGCCAAGGCCTCCTCGGCCACGGGGCGCTCCTCGGGGGGAAGCTCCTCCAGAAGGGGAATACGGCCGTCTATGGGGATGGCCTGCCCCGGGGTGATGCCCCAGGTGACCGTGGGGGCGATCTCCTCGGCGCGGAAGGTGACCACGTCGTCGTAATGGGCGTCGGGGTCGGAGCGCCAAGCGAGCCACCTCTTCTTGGCCGCCTCCCACTCGGCGCCCTTGGGGGCGTAGGGGCGGCCCTCCAGGTAGGCGAAGGTGGTCTCGTCGGGGTTCACATAGCCGATGCGGGCCCCGCCCTCAATGGACATGTTGCAGAGGGTCATGCGGCTTTCCATGTCCATGGCCTCCACCGTGCTGCCGCCATACTCGTAGGCGTAGCCCAAGCCCCCTTTCACCCCCAGGTGGCGGATGATGTGCAGGATCACGTCCTTGGCGTAGACCCCGGGGCAAGCTTCCCTTGGATGTTGATGCGCCGCACCTTGAGCTTCTGGGCCGCCAGGGTCTGGGTGGCCAGGACGTCCCGCACCTGGCTGGTGCCGATGCCGAAGGCCACGGCCCCGAAGGCCCCGTGGGTGGAGGTGTGGGAGTCCCCGCAGGCGATGGTCATCCCGGGTTGGGTGAGGCCGAGCTGGGGCCCGATGACGTGGACGATGCCTTGGTTGCCGCTTCCCAGGTCAAAGAAGGTGATCCCGTGCTCCCTTGTGTTCGCCCTGAGGGCCTCCAGCATGCTCTGGGCCAGAGGGTCCTGGAAGGGCTCCGTGCGGTCGTGAGTGGGGACGATGTGGTCCACGGTGGCAAAGGTGCGGTGGGGGTAGCGTACCCGAAGGCCAAGGTCCTTGAGCATCCCGAAGGCCTGGGGGCTCGTGACCTCGTGGAGGAGGTGGAGGTCTATGAAGAGCTGGCTCTGGCCGTTTCGGAGCTTCCTCACCTCGTGGGCTTCCCAAACCTTCTCGTAGAGCGTCTTTCCCATGAAACCCCCCTTACGCAAAACCCCCGGGTCCTTTGGGGCCCGGGGGATACGCGACGGCCATCCCTAGACCGGGCCCGCCCGGTCTAGGACTAGGATCACCGCCCGCCGCATTGCCCCTAAGGGTAAGCCCTCGAGGCCTGCGGGGTCAAGCTTGACGAGCGAAGCCGCCTCCCCTACAATGACCCTTGCGTCTGCCGGGGTGGCGGAATTGGTAGACGCGCATGATTCAGGGTCATGTGCCCGCAAGGGCGTGCGGGTTCAAGTCCCGCCCCCGGCACCAGAAGGCCCCCCTAGAGGGGGCCTAAGCTTTTGCTACACTTAGGCCATGAAGCGGGTGCTTTCCGGCATCCAGCCCTCGGGGGAGATCCACATCGGCAACTACCTCGGGGCCATCAAGCAGTGGGTGGCCATCGGGGAGAAGCTGGGGCGGGACGCCTTCTTCTGCATCGTGGACTACCACGCCCTCACCAACCCCCTCGCCTACGACCCCTCTACCCTCGCCCAGCGCACCTTTGAGGCCGCCCTGGTCAACATCGCCGCGGGGCTTGACCCGGAGAAGGTCACCCTCTTCGTCCAGTCCCACGTGCCCGAGCACACCGAGCTCTCCTGGGTCTTCACCACCTTAACCCCCTGGGGGACCTCACCCGCATGACCCAGTTCAAGGACAAGGCCAGCAAGCAGGAGACCGTCTGGTCTGGCCTCCTCGTGTACCCGGTGCTCCAGGCGGCGGACATCCTCATCTACAAGGCGGACACCGTCCCCGTGGGGGAGGACCAGGTGCAGCACATTGAGCTCACCCGGGAGATCGCCCGCCGCTTCAACCACCTCTTCGGGGAGACCTTCCCCGAACCCCAGGCCCTCTTAAACCCCGAGGCCCCCCGGGTGCCCGGCATTGACGGCAAGGCCAAGATGAGCAAGTCCTTGGGGAACACCATTGGCCTCCTGGAGCCCGAGGAGCGCATCTGGCAGAAGATCCAGCACCTCCCCGACGACCCCCAAAGGATCCGCCTCTCCGACCCTGGGGACCCCGAGCGCACCGTGGTTTTCACCTACCTCTCCTACTTCGCCCCAAGGAGCTGGTGGAGGCCCTTAAGGAGGAGTACCGGAAGGCGGGGGTGGGGACGTATGTGGTAAAGCGGATCCTCTTTGATTACCTTATGGAGACCCTTAGGCCCATCCGGGAAAGGGCCGAGGCCCTGAAGAAGGACCCGGACTACGTGATGGACGCCCTTTTGGAGGGTGCCAAGCGGGCCAGGGCCGTGGCCCAGGCCACCATGGAGGAGGTGCGGGAGAAGGTGGGCCTCCTCCTGCCCAAGAAGCGGCCGGTGCTCTCGTGATCCATCTAGAGTTTCCCGGTTTTTCCGGCCCGCCGGAGGCCCTTAGGGAGGCTTTGCGCCGGGGGAGGCTTTCCCCGAGGGCCCTTCCCGTCCTCCTCATCGTGGAGCAGGCCTTGGCCCAGGTGCCCGAGGACCTGCAGGCGAAAAGCGAGCTCCTCCCCCTTCTCGCCGAGCTTCTGGTGCTGAAGCTTTCCCCGGAAAAGGCCCTTACCCCAAAGGAGGAAGGGGAGGAGGTGCCCTTGGTCCAGGCCCTTTTGGACCTCTCCGAGACCGTGGCCTTCCTCGAGGCCCGCTTGGAGCGGCGGGCGCGGCTTCTCCCCGTGGCCCCGCCCCCCCTGCCCAGGCCCGCCCTGAGGCTTTCCCCAAAGTCTTTGGCCGAGGCGGCGAAGGGGTTCCGCAGGGCCGTTCTCCGGCTTCCCCGGGAGGCCTTCGGGGTGCGGGAGGCTTGGGAGCGGCTCAAGGGGGCGATCCGGGGCCGGGTGGCCTTCCAGAGCCTGCCGCTTGCCACCTGGGGCGAGAAGGCGGTGGGCTTCGCCGCCCTCCTCGAGGCCGCCCGCCTGGGCCGGGTGCGCCTCTTCCAGGAAGCCCCCTTCGCGCCCCTTTACGTGGAGCCTGTAGGGCTCCTGGAGGGGGACCTGGAGCGCACCGCCTAGGGAGGGTACAATGCCTTATATGGGCGAAGCGGCGAGGCCTCTGGAGCTTCTGGACGCCGAGGCCTACTTGGCCCTGGAGGAGAAGTCCCCCGTGCGCCACGAGCTCTTTGAGGGCGTGCCCTACGCCATGGCGGGGGCAAGCCTTGCCCACAACCGCATCGTGGGCAACCTCTACGCCCTCCTCAGGCCCGAGGCCCTGGCCAAGGGGTGCCGCATCTACACCGAGACGGTGAAGCTCCGGGTCTCCGCCAGGACCTTCTACTACCCCGACCTCATGGTGGTCTGCCAGGGGGTTCCGCCCCACACCCACTACGAGGAAGCCCCCTGCCTAGTGGTGGAGGTGGTGTCCGAGGCCACCGAGGCCATAGACCGAAGGGAGAAGTTCTGGCGCTACCGGGAGATCCCGAGCCTACAGGCTTACCTCCTGGTGGACTCCCGGGAGAGGCGGGTGGAGGGCTACTTCCGCCAGGGGAGGGCTGGCTCTACCGCCTTTGGGAGGGAGAGGGAGAGGTGGAGGTGCCTTGCCTGGAGGCCCGTTTCCCTCTAGAGGCCATCTACGAAG
This sequence comes from Thermus parvatiensis, assembly GCF_001535545.1. Lineage (GTDB taxonomy): Bacteria > Deinococcota > Deinococci > Deinococcales > Thermaceae > Thermus > Thermus parvatiensis. Next base: position 825,094 of record NZ_CP014141.1, read on the forward strand.
GGGTGGGAATTTGAGGGACACATATCCGGTCCCAAAGGGCGTGCCGCCTAGCGCCCGGGTTGGTCCAGGGTTGCCAAGAGGGCTTCTAACCGCTCTAGCAGTGGGGGGAGGTCTTGTTCCAGGATGGTCGCCACCACCTCCATGTCCACACCGAAGTACTCGTGGATAAGGAGGTTGCGGGTGGCCACGATTTCCCGCCAGGGGATTTCGGGGTGAAGGCGCCTGAAGTCCTCAGAAATGCCCCTGGCCGCTTCGCCGAGGATTTCCAAGAGGCGGACGAGGGCGAGGGACGTTTCTTCTTCTGGGGCGAGACTTCTTAGGTCTTTGCCCCGCGCGATTTCTAGGGCGCGCCTACAGGCGTCCCGCATGTGAAGGAGCCGGATGCGGTCGGAAAGGCTACGCCGCCTCATGTATGGGGCGGGCCTCCCTTAGGACCTCTTCCCGGAGGTAAGGGCTCAGGCTCCCCAGGGTATGGAGGTCCACCCTGCGCCCGAAGAGGCGGGTCAGCTCCTCCTGAAGCCTGGCGAAGCCCAGGCCCGGGGTGCGACCGGGAAAGAACTCCACCAGGAGGTCCACGTCGCTTTTCTCGTCGGCCTCGCCCCGGGCGAAGGAACCAAAGAGAAGGAGGCGCCGGACCCCGTACCGCTGGCATAGCTCCGCCAGGGCTTGGGGGGAGACGGGGGTAGGCAAGGCCATGACCCCTTCATTTTAGCCTGGCTTAGAGGCCCTGGTACACCTCGGCGAGGTCCAGGTGCCCCCCTAGGCAGGGGAGGGGAAGCGTGCCTGCCTCTGCCTCCCGGTACACCCAGCCCTCTCCTTCTCGGTAGTAGCCGAAGGCCCGGGGGGTACGGGAGTCCAGGAGGAGGTAGGCTTGGAGGGTGGGCAGGCTCAGGTACTTGCGGAGCTTTTCCCTCCGGTCCGTGGCCTCCGTGGAGTCCGAGAGCACCTCTATCACCAGGCAGGGCTTCTCCTTGTAGTATTCCCCGGGGTCTTCCTGGCAGACCACCATGAGGTCCGGGTAGTAGACCGTGGCCGCGTCCACCTTGAGCCGCATGCCGCTGGCATAGAGGCGGCAGCCCCGCTTCCGAGCCAGGGGGCCAAGGGCCAGGACCAGGTTCACCACCACCCGGTTGTGCCGATCGCTGGCCCCGGCCATGGCGTGGGGGAAGCCTTCCACCAGCTCGTGCTTCACCGGGGCTTCCCGCTCCAAGGCGAGGTACTCTTCCAAGGTCAGGGGCCGCACCTGTTTGGCCGCGCCCATGGCTAGAGTGTAGCGCAGGCCGGAAAGCCTACGCCGCCTCATGGCGGGACGGCCACCCCCTGGGCCGCCCGGTGGCTTAGCGGAGAAAGGTGAGGACGGCCAGGGCCGCCGCCAGGGCGGTGAAGTAGAGCATGAGCTTGTTGAAGGCGGTGTTGATCTCCGCCTTCACCTCCTGGCGGAGGCTCGCCATCTCCTGCCGCAGGCTTTGGATTTCCCCGCGCAGCTCGGTGGTCTCCGCCTTCATCTCCTGCCGCAGGCTTTGGATCTCTGCCTTGATTTCCTGGCGGAGGCCGTTGAACTTTTCCTCCACCTCCCGGCGCAGGCCCCCAATCTCCGCCTTCACCTCCTGGCGGAGGAGGTCCACCCGCCCCTCCAGGGAGGTGACCTGGCCCGGGAGGGTGGCCATGACCCCCTCCACGATCCCCTCCAGCTTGTAGAGGCGCTCCTCCGTGGTCATTGCCCTCAAGGTAGCACAGGTTGGAGGCGGGGGGTGGGGAAGGGGGGCACCCCACCGAGGCCCGGAGGGGCCAGGCTCAGCGCCGCCCGGTCGCCCGCCCTGGCCGGGGCCCCCACACGGCCTGCGCTCTACCTGGGCTTCCCGCTTCTGGGCCGGGTGTTCTGCCGGACCCGGGGGCTACTCCGTCTGGGCCATGGCCCCGGTTTGGTCAGCGGTCGTCCGCCGCCTTGCGTAGATAGAGTCCCGCCCCTGCGGCCAGGGCCCACCAGGCCAGGTGGCTGAACTGGGCGCACTCAAACCAGGTGAGGCCGTAGACCAGGTACGCTACCCCTAGGGCGGCGAGCCCGGGTTCACTCCCCTTTGTGGCGAGCCAGAGGAGGGAGAGGAAGGCGGCGAGGTAGCCGAGCGCCCCGAAGGGGCCCACGGAGAGGAGGAGGTCCAGGAGGAGGTTGTGGGCTTTGTTGCTGGCGAGGGCGCCCCAGTGCTCCTTCCCCTCCTGGTCCCGGTAGCGGAAGCCGTAGTCGCCGACCTCCACCACCTCCACGGGCGGAGGGGCGTCCGCCTGAAGGTAGCGCCTCTCTTTCCCGGAGAAATCGGCCACGAAGGGAAAGGCGAGGCCGAAGCCGTCAAAGCCGTAGCCCCAGGGGTTTCGGGCGATGGCCTCCAGGCTCAGGGTCCAGAAGCGGAGGCGGCCCGAGGAGAAGGCGTCCGGGTCCTCCAGGGTGAGGGCGGGCATGGCCCGGTCCACGGCGGCGAGGTCCAGGGTCCGCGCTCCGAGGAAGGCCCCGTAGCTGGCCAAGAGGGCGGCGAAGACCCCGAGCCAGGCCCGGCCGTCCCGGTGCCAGGGATAGAGGGCGGCGAGGCCGCCGAGGAGGGCCAAGTAGGCGCCACGGGTGTAGGTGAACCAGAGGGCGAAGCTGAGGAAGGCGAAGAGCCCGAGGAAGGCTTTTGACCTTCGCCTGAGGTAAGTGGCCGCGGCGAGGACCCCGGCCATGGCCAGGACCGCCGCCACGTGCCCGCGGTGCGAGGTGAGGCCGATGGGCATCTGCCCGCGCCAGATGGTGGAGAGGAGAGGGTCGCCGCCGGGGTAGGTCTGGCCGAGGGTGGCCGTGTAGTCCAGGCGCCAGTCCCAAAGGGCCTGGGGCAGCACGGAGAGGGCCTGCACGGCCCCGGCGGCGAGGACTGCGTAGAGCTGAGAACGGTAGAGGCCGGGGCGGAAGTGGAGGAGGAGGGCCGTGCCCAGGGCGAGGGCCCCCACCGTGACCCAGTAGGCGAAGCCGTCCCCCATGGTGCTCTGCCCGAACCAGGCCCGAAAGGGGAAGGGGCTTCGGAGGGCGGCGTGGGCCCCGGCGGCGAGGAAGACCGCAAACCCCAAAAGGAAGGGCCAAAGGGGGCGCACGCGGGGGCGCGCCCGGGGGAGGAGAGGAAGGAGGTAGACCCAGGTGGCGGCGGTCCAGAGAACCAGGGCCCAGGTCTTAGGCTCGGTCCAGATCCCCGCGCGGGGGGTGCCGAGGGGGTTGATGAGGGCCAAGCTGAGAAAAGCCAGGAACCCCAACATGCTCTGAGAAATTCAGGCCCCCGCTTGACGGGGGCCTTCTAATCCTTCACGTAGGAGGTTAGCCTAGCTGCCGCTGCCGCTGCCGAAGGTTAGTTGCCCGGTGGAGCTGTCGTAAGTCACCGTAGTTTTTGACCCACCCGAGTAGGTGACTGTGACTCGGAAATTGTTGTTGTTGTCAGTAGTCGTTACGGTGCAGTTTTGCACTACGGCAGGCTTGGTAACCGAGGTAGGGCACGTTGTGGCCGTAACTTGCCCCGTAGCGGGGTCCCGAGTGGCCTCAATTTCAGTAGCCACGTTGCGCGTGTAGGCCACCGCAGCCGTGTCGTTCGCCCGCTTCCTAGCGTTAAGAAGGTTGGGGATCAGCACAGCCGCAAGGATGGCGATGATGACGATGACGATCAGAAGCTCAATCAGGGTGAAGCCTTTCGCGTTCCGCATACTTCTTTTCCTCCTAAGGTTTCCCGCGCCTATATGTATCGCGCGGCCATGAGTGCCTGAAGCCGACTTGCCTTCTTTCCGCCTAGCCTTATCCGCCTTCCCGCGCCTTTCTTATCCCTTTCTCACCTCCTTCCGAGGGCTATTCTTTCCCTTCGCCCCCCTGCTGTCAACTCCCCCTTTTGGGGGAGCCAACTTCAGGATGGGGGAGGGGTGTGAAAGCGGTGTGAAAGCCGGACCCACCCCGCTGCCTGGAGCGGGCTTGGGCTAAGGATTACCTCCGGCTCAGGACCACGGGCCGGGGCCGGGTGCCAGTCTCTGTGTTGGGCAGGTCGCTGTTGAGGGCGTTGGAGTTTTGGATGTAGAACTGCCCCCCGCCGTTTCGGATGGTGCCCCCGAGGCTCACCGCTCCGCCGATAAAGGCTCCGGTACCGTTGAAGGTGATGGTCCCCCCCGCCCACATGAAGGCGTGGGTGTCCGCCCGGCCGTTGAAGGTGATGTCCCCCTCGCTCACCACTAGGAGGGCGCGGTTGTTCAGCAGGTCGGCCCCGCCGTTAAAGTTGAGGGACTGCCGGGAGGCGAGGGTGGAGTCCCCCTTGAAGGTGGCGTCGTTGTTGAGGTTGACGGTGCCGTTCGCGAAGAACTTGCTGTCCGTGGCCTGCACGTTTCCCAGGTTCAGCCCACCCTGGGCCGCCACCTTGACCCTTTCCAGGGTGGCGGCGCCGTTCACCTGGAAGGTGCCCCCCACGTAGAAGGTCACGTCGCGGAGCGTGGTGTTGTTGGGAAGGGTGACGTTCCCCTGGACGCAGACCCTGCTTCCGGAGAAGAGGGGAAGGGCTTGGGCCAGAAGGGCGTTGACGTTGCTGGTGTTGGGCGTGATCCCCTTGCTGGTGAGGAAGGCCAACAGCTCGCCCGCCTGACCGGGGTCCAAAGAGGTGAGGGTGTACTGGCAAAAGCCTTTGGTTTGGGCGTCCTGAAAGGGGCTTGTAACGCGGACCCCTAGGCTCCCTTGGCTGATCGCGTCCACGTCGGGTCTTTGGATGCGGGTCGCCTGGTCCCAGCGCACGGCTCTGCCCGTGACGGCGTCCAGGCACGTAAGGTTGGGGTCGGAGGGGGTCTGGTACACCGGGCAGACCTGGTACCTGGGCGTGGAGCCGTTGCAGACCACCCTGTTGTTCCCGCTCGCATTGCACTGGGTGCCCGTTACCCCTTGTCCCCCCGTGATGGGCGGCGGGTTGACCTGGTTAATCCCGCGGCAGTTACTTCCGTCCTCGTCGCACACCCGGATCTGGCCCGAGAGGTTGGCGTAGCCTTGGTCGGCGTGGAGCCGGCTTCCCCAGAGGTCCACCCCCCCGTTGATAGTGATGCGCCCGCCGCTAATCCATCCCTGGCCAAACAGGGGGTTTTGCGCCTGAGTGGGAACGCTCTGGAGGCGCACCACGGCCACGGCGGTGTGCCGGGCGAGGCCCATCTGCCCCTGGCTTTCCACCCGGATCTCGTTCCCCTGGGCCCCCTGGGGGGTCAGGGAAACCTGGTAGCCTTGGCCGGGGAGGGTTTGGGGTGCGCTTAAGGCCGTTTTGCCGTGGAGGTAGGCCAGGGCGTGGTCCACGCCCGCTTCCGCCCGCTGGCGGGCCTGGGCCCGGTTTAGGAGGTCACCCCCGGTCTTAAGGTTGCCTAGGGCGCTTTGCACCATGGCCAGGGAGAAGGCGAGGACCGCCATCATTCCCACGAGAGCCACCACCAGCGCTATGCCTTTTGCGTTCATCCCACACCTCCTTTCAGTGCGCCAGGTTCGGCGTCTGCACGAGCCACAGCTTCTCCGCACGCAGGCGGCCGTCGCCTGCCGCAGGGGGCAGAGCCAGGAGGCCAGGGGAAAGCCCAGGAGGGTAGTCCAAGGTACTCCCCGGGGTGAAGGCGGGGGCGCCTCCCCGCACGGGGATGGAGGCCAGGAGGTAGAGGGCCAGGGCGCTCACCTTCGGGGTTGCGCCCTCGGCCCTCAGGTTCACGGCCTGCGCCTGGCGCCTCCAGGTGCCCCCTTCCAGGTAGGCCACCCGGAAGGCCTCTACCCGGATCTCGTCCCCTCCCAAGACGGGGTTGGTGGGCGAGGGCGTGCACCCCTCGCCGGTGCAGGCGCCCCAGCGGAAGACCCCCTGGCTCACCCCGTAGCCCGTGCCCCTGACCTGGCCCAGGCTTTCCCCACAGACCTCCTCCATCCCCGCCTCGCAGAGGAACCAGCCCGTAAGCCCGTCCCCCTCGGGGCTTGGGCTTAGGACCAGGGCCTGGCCCGTGAGGCGGTAGCCCACGGTGTAAAGCTCCCGGGCCAGGGCAAGGGCGGTGAGGCTAAGCTCGTCGGCGAGCCGCCCCCTCGCCCTTTCCCGCTCCCTGAGGATGGCGCTGGAGTTTTCCAGGGCCAGCACCACCAGGAAGAGGCTCCCCAGGAGGGCGGAGGCCAGCAGGAGTTCTAGGAGCGAGAACCCGTGCCTTCTCATGGCCGATACACCACCGTTTCCAGCCGTTTTCCTTCCACTTCCAGGACCACCTGGAAGGCCCGCGCGTCCCCCGAGGTGGGGCAGGTGAGGCCTCCGTCCTGGGCCACGCCACAGGGGACGGCGGTGCAGGTGCCCTGCCTGCCCCCGAGAGTTAGGGCGCCGTTGCAAAGGGTGGGGACGCCCTGGGGGTCCTGTCTCAGTCTTTCCATGAAGTTTTCCATCTCCCGGACCACGGCCTGGAGCTCCCGGCCTTGCCGGCCCCCGCGCAGGCTCGTCACCTGCAGAGAGGCGAAGGCCAGCACCACCACGGCGAGGAGCCCCAAAGCCAGGAGCACCTCCAGCAAGGTAAAGCCTTTACGGGCACCCATCGCCGCTCACCTCCCGCGCTCTTCCTCCCATGCCCACGCACAGGGTGAGGGTCCGCCCGCCCAGGCGCAGGGCCAGGCGCGCCCCCGTGTTGGGCCTCCCCAGGGCGTTGAAGCGAAGGCCGGGGGAGAAGCCGCTCCTTAGGTCCAGGGCCGCGCCGTACCCTCCCGGGTCAAACCGGCGCAGGACAGCTTCCCTCGCATCGCACGCCCGATTTCGGTTTTCGTCCACGCAGCTTAGGAGCCCCCGGCCCTCCGGGACCACCGCCACCCCCGTTCCCCTGCGGATGGCCTCGGTGCGGGCGGCGAGGAGGAAGGTCCTGAGCTCGGCCCCCGCCGCCCGGAGGCGGTAAGCGGTGCTGTAGTTGGTGTAAGCAAGGCTGCCCAGGATGCCCAGGACGGCCAGGACCACGAGAAGTTCCAGCAAGCTGAGGCCGTGTCTCACCCAAGGAGCCATTTCGCTAAACCACTTTAGGAGCTCGCCCTCGGGTGCGCATCCCCCAAATGGGGGTCACTCCAGGCGGGCCCGGCCCTGCTGGGAGATGACCACCTTGCGGGTGGCGCCCCCTGAGGTGAGGACGAGCGTGGCGGTGATGGGCTTGGCCGGGATGCCCCGGGGGTCAAAGAGAAGAGGCATGTTGCCGAGGGCGCTCTTCTCCGGGTCCAGGCGCACCCGGGCCCAGTCCCCTTGGCCGAAGCGGGTCGCGCCGAACTCCTCCCCGGGGTCGTAGCGGCGGTTGGCGTTTTGGTCCACGAAGAGCAGGTAACCCCCCGCTCCTTCGGTGAACACCTGAAGGCCCACGAAGGTGTTCCGGCGGATGGCCTCCAGCCGTGCCCGGGTCACCTGGGCGGCGAGGGAGCGGGCGGCCTGGTCCAGGGCGAGGCGGTTGGGGGAAAGAAGTGGAAGGGCCAGCCCTAGGAGGACCCCCAGGATGCCCAAGACCAGCAGGAGCTCCAAAAGGGTAAGGCCCCGCCGCGTCATCTTCGGTTTAAGTTTAGCGAATGGAATCCAGAATCGGAAGGCGCGTTTGAGGTTTTTCAAGCTTCAGGCCAGGAGGTCCGAGGACGCGGCCCAAGCGCCTGGGCCCTTGTGAGCCACCCCACGGGGGAGGCCTGCCCGTTGCCGTAAACTCAGGGCCATGGTGGACGTCCTCGTGGTGGGCGCGGGTCCCGTGGGGCTTTGCGCCGCCCTTTGGGCCAAGCGGCTCGGCCTCTCCCACCTGGTCCTGGAGCGGGGCACGGTGGCGGAGACGGTCTTTCGCTTTCCCCGGGACATGGTCTTCTTCTCCGAGGCCAAGAACATTGAGATCGGGGGCCATCCCTTGGTCGCCCAAGGCCCCAAGCCCACCCGCAAGGAGGCCCTCCTCTACTACCAGCGGGTGGCGGAGCGGGAGGGGCTAAGCGTCCTCACCTACACCGAGGTCCTGAGCATCCGGGGCCGGGAGGGGGCCTTCCAGGTCCTGGCCAGGGACCGCAAGGGGGAAAGGGCCTTCTCGGCCCGGTACGTGGTGGTGGCCACGGGCTACTTCGGGAACCCGAACCGCCTGGGGGTTCCCGGGGAGGAACTTCCCCACGTCTTCCACCGCTACGAGGAGGCCGCCCCCTTCTTCGGGCGGGAGGTGGCGGTGGTGGGGGGGTCCAACTCGGCGGTGGAGGCGGCCTTGGACCTCTACCGCGGCGGGGCGAAGGTCACCCTCGTCCACCGGGGAAAGTGGGTCCGGCCCTCGGTGAAGTACTGGCTCCTCCCCGACTTTGAGAACCGGGTCAAGGAAGGGAGCATCCGGGCGGTCATGGAGGCCCGGGTGGAGGCCATCACCCCGGAGGGGCTTTGGCTTCGCCGCCCAGAAGGGCGGGAGTTCCTGCCCGCCGACTTCGTGCTGGTTCTCATCGGCTACCGGGCGGAAGACCGCCTCCTTAGGGAGGCGGGGGTGGCCTACGAGGGGGAGAGGCCCTGGCTTTCCCCGGAGTGGGAGACCTCCGTTCCCGGCCTCTTCGCCGTGGGCTCCTGCGCCTACGGGCCCGACACCCGCTCCGTCTTCATTGAGAACGGCCGGGAGCACGCTAGGGCCGCCCTCACCGCCATCGCCGCCCGGGTGCGGGGCTTGACACCGAGGCCTTAGGGGACTATCCTTAGCGGCAAGATGCGTTCCGGGCTCGCCCTATCCCTAGCCCTGGTCCTAATCGTAGGGCCAGCGGGGGGTAGGGCGTAGCGCTTTAGGGCGCATCCCATAACCCCCCGGGCCAACCGGGGGGTTTCAAGTTTAAGGAGGGGTCCATGAAGGGAGCGGAGGCACTTTTAAGGGCGCTGGAGCGGGAAGGGGTGGAGGTGATCTTCGGCCACCCGGGCGGGGCGATCATGCCCACCTACGACGCCCTCTACGATAGCCCCATCCGCCACATCCTGGTGCGGCACGAGCAGGGCGGGGTCCACGCGGCCACCGCCTACGCCCGCGCCTCGGGCCGGGTGGGGGTGGTCATGGCCACCTCGGGCCCCGGGGCCCTGAACCTGGTCACGGGCCTCGCGGACGCCATGATGGACTCCACCCCGGTGGTGGCCATCACCGGGAACGTCCCCCGGGCCCTCATCGGCACCGACGCCTTCCAGGAGGCGGACGTCACCGGGGTCACCATGCCCATCACCAAGCACAACTACCTGGTCCAGGACGTGAACGAGATCCCCCGGGTGGTGAAGGAGGCCTTCCACATCGCTGCCACCGGCCGCCCCGGCCCCGTGCTCATTGACATCCCCAAGGACGTGCAGCTTGCGGAGTTCACGGGGAGCTTTGACGTGAGGCTGGACCTCCCCGGGTACAAGCCCACCCTGAAGGGGCACCCCAAGCAGATTGAACGGGCCCTGGACGCCCTGGAGAAGGCGGAGCGCCCCGTCCTCATGGTGGGGGGTGGGGCGCAGCACGCCCACGCCGAGCTCCTCGCCTTCGCCGAGAAGACGGGGCTTCCCGTGATCACCACCCTCATGGGCCTCGGGGCCTTCCCCGGGAACCACCCCTTGTGGCTCGGGATGCCGGGGATGCACGGCACCGTGGCCGCCAACCGGGCCATCCACCACGCGGACGTGATCCTCGCCATCGGCCTCCGCTTTGACGACCGGGTCACGGGCAAGGTCTCCCGTTTCGCGCCCCACGCCCACACCATCATCCACGTGGACATTGACCCGGCGGAGATCGGCAAGTTGGTGCGCACCCACATCCCCATCGTGGGGGACTCGAGGCTCGTCCTCAAGGAGCTCCTCAAGGGGGCGAAGGCCTTGAGGCTTGCCGCCTGGTGGCGGGAGCTCGAGGAGTGGCGCACCCGCTACCCCTTGCGCTACAAGCCCAGGCCCCACCTGCAAAGCCAGGAGGTGATCCGGGCCTTCCACGAGGCCACGGGAGGACACGCCATCGTCACCACGGGGGTGGGGCAGCACCAGATGTTCGCCGCCCAGTTCTTCCCCGTGACCCGCCCGAGGAGCTTCCTCACCTCGGGAGGCCTCGGCACCATGGGGGTGGGGCTTCCCTTCGCCATCGGGGCCAAGATCGCCCGCCCCGAGGAGCTCGTCATTGACTTTGACGGGGACGGCTCCTTCCAGATGACCCTGCAGGAGCTGGCCACGGTGGTGAAGTACAAGCTGGATGTGAAGATCGTCATCCTCAACAACGGCTACCTGGGCATGGTGCGCCAGTGGCAGGACCTCTTCCACGCCAAGCGCTACAGCGAGGTCTACCTGGCGGACTCCAACCCCGACTTCGCCCGCCTCGCCGAGGCCTACGGGATCAAGGGGGTGAGGGTGGAGCGGAAGGAGGACCTCATGAAGGGGGTGGAGGCCGTTCTGAACGCCGACGGCCCCGTGGTGGCCGAGTTCAAGGTCTACCACGAGGAGGGGGTCTTCCCCATGATCCCCGCCGGGGGCGCGGCCGAGGACATGATCCTCGAGCCTCCCGAGGAGAAGGAGGAGGTGGGGGCGTGAGGCACGTCATCTCCGTTTTGGTGCAGGACCACCCCAGGGTCTTGAACCGCATCACGGGCCTTTTCGCAAGGCGCGGCTTCAACCTGGAAAGCCTCGCCGTGGGCACCACCCACCAGCCGGGGCTTTCCCGGATCTGCCTCGTGGTCTCCGGGGACGACCGCACCCTGGAGCAGGTGGAGAAGCAGCTCAACCGGCTCATTGAGGTCCTCAAGGTCACGGACCACACCGAGCCCCACGTGGAGCGGGAGCTCTGCCTGGTGAAGGTCCACGTGGCGGGCCTCGAGGAGCGCCTCGCCGTCAAGGACATCCAGGAGGCCTTCCGGGCGAGGGTGGTGGACGTGGCCCAGAAGAGCCTCATCCTGGAGCTCACCGGGGACACCCAGAAGGTCAACTCCTTTATTGAGGCCTTGAGACCCTACGGGATCCTCGAGGTCATGCGCACCGGCGCGGTGGCCATGAGCCGGGGAGACCGGGTCTTGAAGGTGCGGGAGAAAAAGGAGGCGGTATGAAGATCTACTACGAGCACGACGCGGACCTTGGCTTCATCCTGGGCAAGAAGGTGGCGGTCTTGGGCTTCGGCTCCCAGGGGCACGCCCACGCCCTGAACCTCAAGGACTCGGGGGTGGACGTGCGGGTGGGCCTGCGCAAAGGGTCTAAAAGCTGGGAGAAGGCGGAGGCCGCCGGGCTTAGGGTCCTCCCCGTGGCCGAGGCGGTGCGGGAGGCCGATGTCGTCATGGTCCTCCTCCCCGACGAGAAGCAGGCCCAGGTCTACCGGGAGGAGGTGGAGCCCAACCTCAAGGAGGGCGGGGCCCTGGCCTTCGCCCACGGCTTCAACGTCCACTTCGGCCAGATCAAGCCCCGCAAGGACCTGGACGTCTGGATGGTGGCCCCCAAGGGCCCGGGCCACCTGGTGCGCTCGGAGTATCAGAAGGGAAGCGGGGTCCCGGCCCTCGTGGCCGTGCACCAGGACGCCTCGGGAAGCGCCTTCCCCACCGCCCTCGCCTACGCCAAGGCCATCGGGGCGGCCCGGGCCGGGGTCATCGCCACCACCTTCAAGGACGAGACGGAGACGGACCTCTTCGGGGAGCAGGCGGTGCTTTGCGGGGGGCTCACCCGGCTCATCCGGGCGGGGTTTGAGGCCCTGGTGGAGGCGGGCTACCCCCCGGAGATGGCCTACTTTGAGACGGTCCACGAGGTGAAGCTCATCGTGGACCTCATCTACGAGGCGGGGCTTAAGGGGATGCGCTACTCCATCTCCAACACCGCCGAGTACGGGGACTACACCCGGGGCGACCTCGCCGTGCCCCTGGAGGAGACCAAGCGCCGCATGCGAGAGATCCTGCGCCAGATCCAGTCCGGGGAGTTCGCCCGGGAGTGGATGCTGGAGAACCAGGTGGGAAGCCCCGTCTTGGAGGCCAACCGCAAGCGCTGGGCGGCCCACCCCATTGAGGAGGTGGGCTCGAGGCTTCGCGCCATGATGCCCTTCCTCAAGGCCAGGGTAATGGAGGAGGTAGGCTAAGGGCTTGGACGGGGCCCCTTCGGGGGCCCCTGTGCGTTTTTGGGAGGTGAAGGAAGATGGAGAAGGAACGGCACATCCGGATCTTTGACACCACGCTCAGGGACGGGGAGCAAAGCCCAGGGGTGGCCCTCTCCCTGGACCAGAAGCTGGAGATCGCCCAGGCCCTCGCCCAGCTCAACGTGGACATCATTGAGGCGGGCTTCCCCGTATCGGGGCCTTTGGAGTTTGAGGCGGTGCGGCGCATCGCCTCCGAGGTGCGGGGACCCATCATCGCCGCCCTCGCCCGCACCCACACCCTGGACATTGACCAGGCGGCCAAGGCCCTGGAGAAGGCGGAAAAGCCCAGGATCCACGTCTTCACCTCCGCCTCCAAGGTCCACCTGCAGTACATGCTGAAGAAGACGGAGGAGGAGGTCCTGGAGATGGCGGATAGAATGGTCCGCTACGCCAGGAGGTACGTGGACGACGTGGAGTTCTCCGCCCAGGACGTGATGCGGGCGGACTGGGAGTTCGTGAAGCGGCTTTACGAGGTGGCCATTGAGGCCGGGGCCACCACCATCAACATCCCCGACACCACGGGCTACGGCACGCCCCAGGAGTACGGGGCCCTGATCCGCAGGATCCGGGACGAGGTGGTGCGGGGGCGGGACGTGATCATCTCCACCCACACCCACGACGACCTGGGCATGGCCACGGCCAACGCCCTGGCGGGCGTGGAGAACGGGGCGGGCCAGATCGAGTGCACCATCAACGGCATCGGGGAGCGGGCGGGGAACTGCGCCCTGGAGGAGGTGGTCATGGCCCTCTACGTGCGCCGGGACTGGTACAAGGCCTACACGCGGATCAACACCCGGGAGATCTACCGGGTGAGCCGCCTGGTGGAGCGCTACACCGGGATGCCCGTTCCCCCCAACAAGGCCATCGTGGGGGACAACGCCTTCGCGCACGAGTCCGGCATCCACCAGGACGGGGTCATCAAGCACCGGGCCACCTACGAGATCATGGACGCCGAGCTCATCGGGAGGCGGCCCGCCGTTTTGGTCCTCGGCAAGCACTCGGGCCGGGCGGCTTTTAAAAAGGCCCTCGAGGACCTGGGCTACAAGGACCTCTCCGAGGAAGAGGTGAAGAAGCTCTTCGCCCGCTTCAAGGAGATCGCCGAGAAGAAGGGGCCCCTTTCCGCCGATGAGCTTCAGGCCCTGGTGGAAAGCGAGCGGGAGCCCACCTCCCACTTCTTCCAGCTGGAGCACGTCCAGTTCTTCTCCGGTTCGGGCCTCCTTCCCACGGCCACGGTCAAGGTGAAGACCCCGGACGGGGAGAGGCTCGCCACCCACACCGGGGACGGTCCCGTAGACGCCGTGTACAAGGCCATCCAGGAGGCCATCGGCCTGAGGCCGGAGCTTGAGCTCTACCGGGTGGAGGCCATCACGGGGAGCACCGAGGCCCTGGGCCAGGTCACGGTGCGCCTTAGGCTTGGCGAGCTCCAGGCCGTGGGGGTGGGGGTCTCCCCCGACATCATTGAGGCCAGCGCCCTCGCCTTCCTGGACGCCGCCGGGAAGCTCGCCTCGGGCCGGGCCACCCGGCACCCGCCCTCCATTGAGGAGGTCCACCGCGGGGTCTAGGCATGGTGGAGATCCTGGACACCACCTTAAGGGACGGCACCCAAGGGGAGGGGGTAAGCCTCTCCGTAGACGACAAGGTGGCCATCGCCAGGCGCCTGGCTGCCTTCGGCATCCACCTGATCGAGGGGGGCTGGCCCGGCTCCAACCCCAAGGATGCGGAGTTTTTCCAGCGCATGAAGGGGGTGGACCTGGGGGCGGCGAGGCTTGCCGCCTTCGGCGCCACGAGGCGAAAGGGCCTCGCCCCCGAGGAAGACCCCTCGGTCCTCGCCCTTTTGGAGGCGGAGACCCCGGTGGTGGTCCTCTTCGGTAAAAGCTGGACCCTCCACGTTCTGGAGGCTTTGGAGACCACCTTGGAGGAGAACCTCCGCATGATTGAGGAGACGGTGGCCTTCTTCGCCCGGAGGGGCAGGCGGGTGGTCTACGACGCCGAGCACTTCTTTGACGGCTACAAGGAGGACCCCGCTTACGCCCTCGCCACCCTCGAGGCCGCCTTCAGGGGCGGGGCCGACACCCTGGTCCTCTGCGACACCAACGGGGGGAGCCTCCCCGAGGAGGTCTACGCCATCACCAAGGCGGTGGTGGAGCGGTTTCCGGGGGTCCGGGTGGGCATCCACCCCCACAACGACGCCGACCTCGCCGTGGCCAACGCCCTCGCGGCGGTGCGGGCCGGGGCCACCCACGTCCAGGGGACCATCAACGGCTACGGGGAAAGGTGCGGCAACCTCAACCTCACGAGCTTCCTCCCCACCCTGGTCTTCAAGTACGGGATCCCCGCCATCTCCCCGGAAAAGCTGAGGGAGCTCAGGGAGGTTTCCCACTTCGTGGACGAAAGGGCCAACCTCACCCCCAACCGCCGCGCCCCCTACGTGGGGGAGGCGGCCTTCGCCCACAAGGCCGGGGTGCACGTCTCCGCCGTCCTCAAGAACCCCCGCACCTACGAGCACATCCTCCCGGAGTGGGTGGGGAACCAGCGGCGCTTTCTGGTCTCGGACGTCTCGGGCCGCTCCAACCTCCTCGCCAAGCTCCAGGAGCTCGGGGTGGACCTAAGCAAGGAGGAGGCCAGGCGCCTTCTGGAGGAGGTCAAGGCCCTGGAGTACGAGGGCTACGCCTTCGAGGGGGCGGAGGCCAGCTTCTACCTCCTGGCCCACCGCCTGAAGGGGGGGAGCCTGCCCTTCAGCGTGGAGGGGTTTTCCGTCTTCGTCCACGGAAGCGGCCTGGATACCGCCTGGGCCGAGGCCACGGTGCGGGTTCGGGTGGGGGAAAGCCTGCAGCACACCGCAGCGGAAAGCCCCTCGGGGCCGGTTTCCGCCCTGGACAGGGCCTTCCGCAAGGCCGTGCTCCAGTTTTACCCCGAGCTTTCCGATGTGGAGCTCACCGACTACAAGGTGCGCATCCTCTCCGGCCAGGAGTCGGGGACCAACTCCGGGGTGCGGGTGATGATCGAGATGAAGCGGGGGGAGGAGCGCTTCGCCACCGTGGGGGCCAGCGAGAACATCCTCGAGGCCTCCTTGAAGGCCCTTACCGACGGCTACGCCTACGCCCTCCTTTACCCGAGCCTCAAGGAGACGGCGCCCAGGGCAGGCTGATCTCGGGGAAGGCCAAGGGGCTTACGGGCTCGGAGGGGGAGAGGAGGCGGATGGACCGGTAGCGTCCCTCACGGGGCTCCCGGTAGACCTCGAGGAGGTTCTCCTTTAGGTTCACAAGCCATACCTCGGGGATTCCTGCTTCGGCGTAAAGGGGAAGCTTAACCTCCCGGTCAAACTCCAAGGAAGTGTCGGCTACCTCCACGAGCAGAAGAACATCCTCAGGGCGGGGGAGCCGGCCCTCGTAGCGTTCCAAGGGGGGTTGAAGCACCAGGAGATCGGGTTCTGGCTCGGAATCCTCTGAAAGATGAAGGGGGGACTGCACCGCCACCAAGGCCTTGCCTTGGAGGGCCTCCTTCAACATGTGATCAAGGCGCATCGCCGCAAGAAAGTGCTTGGGTCCAATCGGGCTCATCTGGTAGACCTCTCCCCTTAGGAGCTCCACCCGGGGCACATCCCGGAAGGCCCGCTCAAACTCCTCCACGCGGAAGCGGTAGCGGGTGGCCATGCCTCCATTATGCCCCTTGGCCCGAGTAGTGCCTAAGCCCAAGCCGCCACAAAAGCCGCCAGAGGAGAAGAAAGGCTACGCCCCAGAAGAGCATCACCCAAACCCCCGGGAACAGATCCACCTTTTGCCCGGCCAGGAGGGCTGCGGGCAGGTAGACCAGGTAGGGGAAGGGGGTGAGGAGGGCTAGGGTCCTTAGGGGCTCGGGGAAGACCTCGAGGGGGGCGATGGTGCCGGAGAGGAAGAGGTAGAGGAGGAAGAAGACCTCTTCCACCGAAACCGCCCGCTCCGTGAAGAAGGTGAGCATGGCGGTGGTGTACTGCATCAGGTAGCGGAGCAAAAAGGCCAAAAGGGTGAAAAGGAACCCCAGGAGGAAGGGGCCAGGTTCAGGCACAAAGCGGGCCTCGGGAAGAGCCAGAAGAAGAGGAGGGTGAGGAGCACCACGAAGGGCAATCGGGCCAGGCGCTCGGCCACGTGGGCCGCCAGGTGGTCAAAAAAGGGGTCCAGGGGCCTTAAGAGCCGGAAGGAAAGCCGCCCTTCCACCACATCCCGCTCAAACTCCCACACCACCCAGACCACCGTGGCCTGGCGCACCAGGAAGACCATGAGGAAGTAACGGGCAAACTCCCCCGGGGACAGGGCAAACTCCCCGCCCCTGGCTGCCTCGGTCCAGACCCCGAGGAGGATCAGGGGCAAGGCCCCGGCCAGGGCCCAGAGGAAGAGCTCCGCCCGGTACTCCAGCATGTAGGCCAGGTAGACGGCGAGGAGGGTTTTGGCTTTCCTCATGCCTCCTCCAGGGCGGGGGTTTCGCTCAGCCCCGAAGGGGCGATCTTGTACACCCGGGCGATGACCTCTTCCAAAGGGGGCTCCCGCACCTCTAGGTCCTCCACGGGAAGGCTTTTAAGGATCTCCGCCACCCTTTCCGTAAGCCTCTCCCGGGGCACCAGAAGCCGGGCCTTTAGGCCCTCGAGGTCCCTGACCTCCCCGAAGGCCAGGAAGGCTTCCCTGGGCAGGGGGTAGGCCAGGGTGAGCCCCACCTCCCGGTAGGGGGCGAAGCGTTCCAGAAGCCCTGCCAGGGGTCCATCGTAGAGGAGCCTTCCCTGGTGGATCACCAAGACCCGTTCCGCCAGGGCGGCGATGTCCGCCATGTAATGGCTGGTGAGGAGAACCGTGGCCCCGTAGCGCCGGTTGTACTCCCGGATGAACTCCCGCACCGCCACCTGGGCGTTCACGTCCAGGCCCAGGGTGGGCTCGTCCAGAAAGAGCACCTCCGGGCGGTGGAGAAGGGCCGCCAGAAGCTCGGCCTTCATCCTTTCCCCCAGGGAGAGCTTGCGCACGGGCTGGTGGAGCTTATTCGTTAGGGAAAGCATTTCCGAAAGCTCCGAAACCCGCTTCCGGAACTCCCCTTCGGGGATATCGTAGATGGCGGCGTTGAGGCGGAAGGTGTCCAGGGCGGGCAGGTCCCAGATGAGCTGCTGCTTGTTGCCCATCACCAGGGTGATCTTTTTCAAGAAGGCCTTTTCCCGCCGCCAGGGAATGTGTCCCGCCACCACCGCCTTACCCCGGGTGGGGTGGATCAGGCCGGTGAGCATCTTCAAGGTGGTGGTCTTACCCGCCCCGTTGGGGCCCAGAAAGCCTACCACCTCGCCCCTTGCGATTTGAAAGCTCACCCCTTCCACCGCCTTCACCGTGCGGTACTGGCGCAGGAGAAAGTGGCGCAGGGTGGCGAGGAGGCTTTCCTCCTTCAGGGCCACCCGGTAGTGCTTGGTGAGGTCCTGGGCAAGGATGATGGGTTCCGCCGACACCCCTATAGTCTACCCTGTGGTCTAATGTTCCCTGTGCGGTACCTGAGGGTTTTCCTGCTTTTCCTTCGCCTCAGCCTGGCGGCGGAGATGGAGTACCGGCTCAACTTCCTCCTGGGCCTTCTCTCCTCGGCCCTGACCCTTCTTGGGGCCCTGTTCGGTCTGGTGCTCCTCTACCAAGGAGGGTACCGGCCCGGAGGGTGGGCCTGGGAGGAGGCGCTTTTGGTCCTCGCCGCCTTTACCCTGCTCCAGGGGCTGGCGAGCACCCTCCTCGCCCCGAACCTCAACAAGATCGTGGAACACGTGCAACAAGGTACCCTGGACTTTGTCCTCCTTAAGCCCATAGATCCCCAGTTCTGGCTCTCCTTGCGGGTCTTTTCCCCCTGGGGCCTGGGGGATTTCCTCTTGGGCCTCGGCCTCCTCCTCTACGCGGGAGTTCGCCTGGGCCTGGGTGCTGGGGACTACGCCCTCTTCGGCCTCTACTTCCTCCTCGGGGCCCTGATGCTTTACAGCCTCTGGTTCCTCCTCGCCACCACCAGCGTCTGGTTCGTCAAGATCTACAACGTGACCGAGGTGCTGCGGGGGCTTCTCGAGGCGGGGCGGTTTCCCGTCTCCAGCTACCCCGCCCTTTACCGGGTCTTTTTCACCTTCGTGGTGCCCGTGGCCTTCCTCACCACCGTGCCCGCGGAGGCAGCGCTGAGGAGGGAAACCCCCCTCTATGCCCTCTTCCCCACCCTCTTCCTCCTCCTCCTAGCCCGGGGCTTCTTCCGCCTGGCCCTTAGGAGCTACACCTCGGCGAGCAGCTAGTAGAGCTGTTCCCGCTGGCCGTAGGCGAAGAGGGTTACGGCGAGGACCTGGTCCTTTCCCGTGGTGGGGAAGAAGGGCGGGGCAAGGCCCCTTCGTAGGCGTGGGTCGTATACGAAGGTCCGGCCATAGCCCGTTTGTTGTTGGCCCGTGGTTGAATTAAAGGTTCCAAAGGCCCCGTAGTACTTCTCAATGATGCCCCCAAGGAGGTAGGCCGTGCCCCTGGCGCGGGTTCGATTGTAGTTCTCCACGGCCACCACCCCTGAGGAGGACATCAAGGTGGCGTGGATCTGGACGTTATCCGGGGCATTTTCTCCAATCAGGACATCCCCATCCTGGCTGTAGATCCCAAGGATGTTTTGGGCCTGGGAGTTGGGGCAGTTCGCAGGGGTTATGGTGCCGTCCGGGTTACGCCTGGACGGACTCGTGCAGGGAGGGATCTCATAGGTGAGATCCCCCTGTATCCGGATGGTGCCGCTTGCGGCCACGGTGATCTGGGCAAAGCTGGCGAGGGCCGGGGTGGGCTGGTTCCCGTTTCTCCCTGGGCCCTCTAGGCTTTCCACCCCACCATCTACGTAGATCACCCCGTTAAAGCTTGGCCGTACCGTTTGGAACCGGCCATTATTCTGCTCTTTTTCTAGGGGCCCACCCTCGGTATACCGATAGACCTCCCTTTGCACCCGGTTGCAGGCCCTGTTTTGGCAAATCTGGGCCTCGATGTATTGGTATTTGATGGCCTGGGGGGTGTCGCAGGCCACCTTGGCGCCGTTTGCGTTCTCGCACTGGAAGGAGAGCTTGAGGCTCATTACCCCTTGGGAAAAGTACAATCCCCCGTTTTGGGCCGCGGCTTTTTGGTCCTGGGCGTTTTGGGGTAGGGGGATGAAGCTAGCCTGCCAGTCTATCCCCCGGCAAAGGTGGGGGCGTGGGTGCCATACCTGTTGGTCACCACCGGGGCACTGGGGCTTGGCTGCATCTGGGTTGGGCTTAGGAAGCCTTGGCCATAGAAGTAAGCCCCTGCCCTCTGGCTACCGCAGGCCTGGCCATCTTGGCTTGGGTTCGTACAGCCTGCCGAGGTCACGGGTCCACCGAACCAGGGCCTACGGTAGAAGCGGAAGTAGGTGTTGGTGTGGACCGGGCCGTCAAAAAGGGTGCCGTCGGTGAACCATATGTCCGTGCCGTTTGGAAGTGTGTGGATGTGGGTGAAAAGGGCGTAGCGGGCAAAGCTGGACCGGCCTAAGGTAAAGCGGTACTCCCCTTGCACAACCACGTTCCTCCGGTATATCCCTGCCCCGCCTTGGGCCACTAGGACGAAGGGGAGGGCATAGGTCTGGGTGGCGGCCTGGTTTGCGCTCCGAGGAGCGCCTTCCACGAAGCGACCCGGGGGGAGTTGGATGCCCGTTGGCAGGGTTTGGCCACAGGCCGAGTCTGTGAAGTGAACCCGTAGGGTGATGGAAAGCCCTGCCTCCGGGCTAAAGTCTTGGTTGCAGGTCAGCTGATCCACCCGATCCTGAAGGGCTCGGGCCAGGTTGTTTAGGGCTTGCGCTGTCAATATAGGATCGGGCTCTTGGGCCGAGCAATCACCTCCTCCCAAAGCCCAGCAGGAGGTGGTGCTCGCCTGCCCTTGGACCAGGGCATCCAGTTGATCCCGTAAGGGGCCCGAAAGAAACCCCCCGCCCACAAGGGCCCCGGCCCGGGCGAGCATCAGGGTCTGGACGATCTTTTCGTCCAACTGGCTATGGCGCATCTCGTTCAAGGTGCGGAGGAAGAGGAGGGTACCGATCCCCGAGACCAGGATCAGGGTGGTAAGCACCACCATCAGGGCCATGCCTTTGCGTCCCACGTCGTCACCTCCTTACTGGCAAGGCAGGAGCTCTTGGATGTCGTAGCTTCCCGTCCTCGGAAGCTCCACCGCGCTTGAGTAGCTGATCCTTTGAGGCCTTCCCCTTCCTTGGCCTTCGGCCTCGAGGCTGAGGACAAGCCGCCTGAGGACCAGGCCACCGGTTTGCACCGGGGGGGATCCTTGGGGGTTTTTCCAGGCGTAGACGGGCGGATTGATCTTTAGGGTACCGCTTCCCTCGTAGACATAGTCTATTTGGAAGTTGGTTAAGTTAAAGGCCACGGGGACCTCACCCCCCGTCCCGTAGCGGGCGAAAAGGGTCCCCGCTTGCGGGTCAAAGCGGAAGCCCAGGGTTCGTGCCCGGAAGAGGAGGGTGTTTGGGGTGTAGTCTATGGTGTTGCCGCAGCCAGAATGGACCACGTGCCAAAGGTTTTGGCCCACGGGGTTCACCTGGGTTACGGACAGGACCGTGGCCTGCCCAGCCCCGTTCACCAAGAGGACCTGGTCCCCATCTTGGATACCCAGCTGGTCCCGGTTTGCCACTAAGGCTACGATCTTGGCCTCGGCTGCCCGTTTAAAGCTTTCGTTGTTTCCCGAGTCATGGGGCCTTACCGGATAACCGGCCCCACCCTCAATGAGGACGAAGGAGATGCCTTGGGCCCCCGAGGGGTAGGGGATGCTTCCGATACCCCCAAAGGCCGCGCTCCTCAAATCCTGGGTAAAGACCTCTACGATCCTTCTCAGCTTTCCCTGCAACCCCGCCTTGGTGTCCAGCTGAGCCCGTGTTTGGAGAAAGCGCGTTGTGACCTCCGAGGCGGCGAGGAAAAGGATGCCCAGGGTCAGAAGGGCTACGAGGAGCTCCACCAGGGTAAAGCCTTTCCCTTTCATCAGTTCACCCCCGGAAGTGGCCCGAGCCCTCCACCCCCGCCTCCAGGGGGCGCGTAGGTGAGGGCCGCGGTGCAGGCTTCGGCTTGCCCTTCCCTCCAGCACACCCGGATGCGGTACTGGAGGAGGCCCAGGCTTTGCACCGCCTGGGGCGGGGTTTCGGTCTGGATGACCGCCTTGTAGAGGTTGAGGTTGGCGGGGTTTTGCCAGCGGCTTTCCCTGGGCAGTTCGGGAAAGGCCGTGTTCAGGTTACCGTAGTCTATGGTTAAGGGACTCCCTGACTGGGGAAGGAGGCGGGTATCCCCCTCGATGATCCGCCGGCCCAGGTAGTTCAGGATCTGCACCGCCTGGGTCCTTTGCCCGCTTGCTTGGGTGCGGTTTAGGCTCTGCGCCAAGAGGGCTGAGAGGCCCAAGAGGACCGCGGAGAGGATGACCAGGGCTACGAGAACTTCTATCAGGGTAAGCCCTTTTCTCATTCCTTCTTCACCTCCCCGATTAAGGAGACGGTGTACCTGTGGTTTTGCCCCCTAGGCTTAGGGTGAAGGTAAGGGGCCCATTGAGGGGGCTTCCGTCCGGGTTTTCCACCTTCCCTGGGGGGCTATAGCGGAGGATGGGGCCCTGGTTTAGGCTTAAGCTTGCCCCTTGAGGCAAGGGAAGGGCACGGAGGAGGGCTTTGTTGCTTTCCCTAAGGAGCCTGAGGCGGCTTCCGTCATAGTCCAGAAGGAGAGCTTCCCCCCGGCTTGCCGCCTCCGTGGCCCCCTGCCAGATGAAGGTCTGCAGGGCGGTGAGGAAGCTTGACCTTTCCTCGCTTCTTAGAAGCCTCGAGGTGCTAAGGGCGCCGATGCTAAGGAGGAGGCCAAGAAGTCCTAGCACAATGAGGAATTCAAGCAGGGTGAACCCTATGCGCTCCCGCATTTTGCGACATCTTAAACCCTTAAGTGGATTATGCCTATCCCCCAAATGGGGGGGTAGAATGGCATGGCATGGGATCCGTGCTCCTGGTCCTTTTTCTCGCCTACCTCTTCGGCTCCGTGCCCGCCGGGGTGCTGGTGGCCCGCACCTACGGGGTGGACCTGCGCAAGGTGGGCTCAGGGAACATCGGGGCCACCAACGTCCTCCGCGCCCTGGGCTGGGGCCCGGCTTTGGTGGTGGCCTTCTTTGACGTCTTCAAGGGCGGGATCGCCGTCCTTGTGGCCCGGGCCTTTGGCCTTTCCGACTGGATGCTGGGCGGGGTGGCCCTGATGGCGGTTTTGGGCCACAACTACTCGGTCTTCCTCCGCTTCCGCGGGGGAAGGGGGTGGCCACGAGCTTCGGCACCCTCCTCTTCCTGGACCCCGTCTTGGCCCTCTGGACCTTTCCCATAGGGCTAAGCGTCATCCTCCTCACCCGCTACGTCTCCGCGGGGAGCATGACCGGGGGGTGGCGGCCTTCGTCCTCTCCCTGGCCTTGGGCAGGCCCCTTTGGGAGGTGGCCACGGTCTTCCTCATGGCCCTCCTCATCTTTTGGACCCACCGGGAAAACCTAAAGCGCCTCCAGGAAGGGACGGAAAGGCGTTTGGGGGAGCGGGTGGAGGCACGCTAGACTGGAGGTGTGCGGAAGGAGGAGGTCCTGGCCCTGCTCCGGTCCCGCTGGCCCGAGTTGCGCGCCCTGGGGGTGACGGAGCTTTACCTCTTCGGCTCCTTGGCCCGGGACGAGGCCGCACCCGGGAGCGACGTGGACCTTCTGGTGGTTTTTGCCACTCCGCCGGGCTTTGAGGGCTACTGGCGGGTGAAAGAGTTTTTGGAGAGCCTCCTGGGGCGGCCCGTGGACTTGGTGATGAAGGGGGCCTTGAAGCCCTGGGCGGTGTCCGAGGTGTTGGGCGAGGCTGTCCGTGTCGCGTAGTCATCGACTTTTCCTTCGGGACATGCTGGAGGTCTGTGAAAAGGTCATGCGCTATACCGAGGGTCTTGATTTTGACACTTTCGTCCGAAACGAGCTGGTTTACGATGCCGTGCTTCGCAATCTGGAAGTCCTCGGTGAGGCGGCCAAGAAGGTGCCTGATCCGGTCCGGGCCCGCTATCCCTCGGTGGAGTGGCGGGCGATCGCTGGTTTGAGGGACGTTTTAGCCCACGCCTACTTTGCCTTGGACGAGGCTACCCTTTGGGATATCGTGGCCCAGAAGGTGCCCGCGCTCGCGGAGGCGCTTCGGCAGATCTTGGAGGAAGAAGATGCTTGACCTTCTGGTCCTCGCTCCCCACCCCGACGACGGGGAGCTGGGCTGTGGCGGGACCCTGGCTCGGGCCAAGGCGGAGGGGCTTTCCACGGGGATTCTGGACCTCACCCGGGGGGAAATGGGCTCCAAGGGCATCCCGGAGGAGCGGGAGAAGGAGGTGGCCGAGGCGAGCCGGATCCTGGGGCTGGACTTTAGGGGAAACCTTGGGTTTCCCGACGGGGGTCTTGCCGACGTCCCGGAGCAGCGGCTAAAGCTCGCCCAGGCCCTGAGGTGGCTTCGGCCCCGGGTGGTCTTCGCCCCCCTCGAGGCCGACCGCCATCCCGACCACACCGCCGCAAGCCGCCTCGCCGTGGCCGCGGTCCACCTGGCAGGGCTTAAGAAGGCCCCCTTGGAGGGGGAGCCTTTCCGGGTGGAGAGGCTTTTCTTCTACCCGGGGAACCATCCCTTCGCCCCGAGCTTTCTGGTCAAGATCTCCGCCTTCATAGACCAGTGGGAGGCCGCGGTTTTGGCCTATAGGAGCCAGTTTACGGGGGAGGCGGCGAGCGAGACCGTGGGGCCCAAGGGGGTGGAGGCCCGCAAGGCCATGCGCCGCTACTGGGGGAACTATTTGGGGGTGGACTACGCCGAGCCTTTCGTAAGCCCCCTTCCCGTGCTCTACGTGCCCTGGTCCCGGGCCTAAGCCCTTGCATAAGTTTGCGGGCACGGGGTATGCTTAAGGCCTCATGGGGGGAGAGGCCCTGACCCTGCCCAAGGACCTTCTGGACTTTTCCGGCTACGGCCCCAAGGAGCTTCAGGCCCTTCTGGACCTGGCGGAGCGGCTGAAGCGGGAGCGCTACCGGGGGGAGGACCTCAAAGGGAAGGTCCTCGCCCTCCTCTTTGAGAAGCCCTCCTTGCGCACCCGGACGACCCTCGAGGTGGCCATGGTCCACCTGGGGGGGCACGCCGTTTACCTGGACCAGAAGCAGGTGGGCATCGGGGAGAGGGAGCCCGTTAGGGACATCGCCAAGAATCTGGAGCGCTTCGTGGAGGGGATCGCCGCCCGGGTTTACAAGCACGAGACGGTGGAGGCCCTGGCCCGCCACGCCAAGGTCCCCGTGGTGAACGCCCTTTCCGACCGGGCTCATCCCCTTCAGGCCCTCGCCGACCTCCTCACCTTGAAGGAGGCCTT
The DNA here is from genome assembly GCF_001535545.1 of Thermus parvatiensis. Taxonomy (GTDB): domain Bacteria; phylum Deinococcota; class Deinococci; order Deinococcales; family Thermaceae; genus Thermus; species Thermus parvatiensis. The sequence continues at coordinate 849,557 of NZ_CP014141.1, forward strand.
CGGGGGGTGGGAAGGCCTCGAGGTGGCCTGGGTGGGGGACGGGAACAACGTCCTGAACTCCCTCCTGGAGGTGACCCCCCTCGTGGGCCTTCGCATCCGGGTGGCCACCCCTAGGGGCTACGAGCCCGATCCTCAGCTTCTCAAGCGGGCGGACGCTCACTTCACCCACGACCCCAGGGAGGCCGCCTTGGGCGCCCACGCCCTCTATACCGATGTCTGGACCAGCATGGGCCAGGAGGCGGAACGGGAAAGGCGCCTAAGGGACTTCCAGGGCTTCCAGGTGAACGGGGAGCTCCTTGAACTCCTCCACCCCGAGGGCATCTTCCTCCACTGCCTCCCCGCCCACTACGGGGAAGAGGCCACGGAGGAAGCGGTTCACGGGGGAAGGAGCCGGGTCTTTGACCAGGCGGAAAACCGCCTCCACACCGCTAAGGCCGTGCTCCTCACCCTGCTAAAGTAGGGGTATGGTCCGGCCCTACCGCTTTAGCCTGGAGGAGTTCCTGAAGCTTCCCCTTCCCGAGCGGGGGGTGGAGCTTCTGGAGGGAGAGGTCTACCAGATGGCGCCTATAGGTCCTCGGCACGCCTACGCCGTAAACCGTTGGAACCGGGTTTTTTCCAGTCTTCCCGAAGTCCTCGTCCAGGTGCAGGGGCCCCTGGCCCTGCACCTGGACACCTACCTGGAACCGGACCTCGCCCTGCTTCGGCCGGGGGACTACCGCGAGCGCCTACCCCGCCCGGAGGACGTTCTCCTTGTGGTGGAGGTGGCGGACGCGTCCTTGGACTACGACCTCACCAAGAAGGTCCCCCTCTACGCCAAGGCCGGGGTGCCGGAAGTCTGGGTCCAGGACCTCCTAGGGGGAAAGCTCCTCCTCTTCCGCACCCCAGAGGAAGACCACTACCGGGAGCAGATCTGGGTCAAGCCTGGCGAGAAGGTGGCCCCTTTGGCCTTTCCCGAAACCTTCTTGGAGGTGCCGTGGTAAGGGTGGGGATCCTGGGGGCCTCGGGGTACGGGGGGGCCGAGCTCCTTAGGCTCCTCAAGGCCCACCCCGAGGTGGAGCTCGTGGGGTTTTCCAGCCGCAAGTACGAGGGAAGACCCCTGGAGGCCGCCTGGCCCCAGCTTTGGGACGGGAGGCCCTTCGCCGCCCAAGAGGAGGTCCTGGAGCGGGCGGAGGTGGTCTTCCTCGCCCTTCCCAACGGGCTTTCCATGGAGATCGCTCCTGAGGCCCTTAAGGCGGGGAAGCGGGTGGTGGACCTTTCCGGGGACTTCCGCCTGCCCCCCGAGGTCTACGAGGCCTGGTACCGCATCCCCCACAAGAGCCCGGAGCTTTACGCCGAAGCGGTCTACGGCCTCCCCGAGCTCCACCGGGAGGAGCTTAAGGGGGCGAGGCTTGTGGCTAACCCTGGCTGCTACGTGACCGCCGCCACCTTGGCCCTCGCCCCCTTGGCGGCGGAAGGGGTCCTAAAGGGGGCTTTCGTGGTGGGCCTAAGCGGGGTCTCGGGGGCGGGGCGGGAGGCCGAGGGCACCGCCTTTGCCGAGGTCAACGAGAACCTCAAGCCCTACAAGGTGGGGGGCACCCACCGGCACATCCCCGAGATGGAGCGGAACCTGGGGAGGATTTTGGCCCAGGGGCGGCGCGTCCGCACCCACGGGGAGGCGAGGGCGGTGCGGCTTTCCTTCACCCCCCACCTGGTGCCCATGATCCGGGGGATCCTCATCACCGCCGAGGCGGAGGTGGAAGGGGGCTGGGACCAGGAGGCCCTGAATGCCCTTTACCGGGACTTCTACGCCGAGGAGCCTTTCGTGCGGGTGGTGGAGGGGCTTCCCGAGACCAAGGGCACCCTGGGGAGCAACCGGGTGGACGTAAAGCCTCTCTACGAGGAAAGGACGGGGCGGGTTTTGGTCTTCGCCGCTTTGGACAACCTGGTGAAGGGCATGGCGGGGCAGGCAGTGCAGAACCTCAACCTGATGCTGGGCTTTCCCGAGGAGACGGCGCTTCCCAAGGAGGGGCTATGGCCGTGAGGCTTCCTAGGGGCTTTAGGGCGGGGGCCACCCGGGCGGGGATCAAGCCTTCGGGAAGGCCCGACCTCTCCCTTTTGGTGTCCGGCCTCCCTGCCGTCTGGGCCTACGTTGCCACGCAGAACCGGGCGGCTGCGCCTTCCATCCACCGGGGAAGAGCTCTTTACGCCTCGGGGAAGCCCTTGAGGGCCGTGGTGGTGAACGCCGGCAACGCCAACTGCGCTACCGGGGAAAGGGGCTACGAGGACGACCGGCGCATGGCGGAGCTCGCCGCCTTGCGGCTTGGGCTCGCCCCGGAGGAGGTCCTCACCGCCTCCACCGGGGTGATCGGGGTGCCCTTGCCCGTGGAAAAGGTAGAGAAAGGCCTGCCCCAGATTGACCTCGGTCCCTTCGCCGATGCCTTCGCCGAGGCCATCCTCACCACGGACACCCGCCCCAAGGTGGCCGAGGCCGGGGTGGCGGGGGCGAGGATCGTGGGCCTCGCCAAGGGAAGCGGGATGATCCACCCCAACATGGCCACCATGCTCGCCTTCCTGGTCACGGACGCCCTGGTCCCCCAGGAGGCCTTGAGGGCCGGGTGGCGGCGGGTGGTGGAGCGCACCTTCAACCAGGTCACCGTGGACGGGGACACCTCCACCAACGACCTCGCCCTCCTCATGGCCAACGGGGCCTACGGGGAGGTGCCCTTAGGGGCCTTCTTTGAGGGGGTGGAGGCCGTGGCCCAAGAGCTTGCCCGCATGATCGCCCGGGATGGGGAGGGAGCCACCAAGCTCATGACCGTGCGGGTGGTGGGGGCAGGCACGGAGGAGGAGGCGCGGCGGGCGGCGAGGGCCATTGCGGGAAGCGCCCTCTGGAAGAGCGCCCTCTACGGCAACGACCCCAACTGGGGGAGGATCCTGGCCGCCCTCGGCAACTCGGGGGCCCGGTTTGACCCCTTGCGGGTGCGCATCGTTCTCCAGGGGATTCCCCTCTACGAGGGCGGGGTTCTTCCCTTTGACCGGGAGGAGGCGGGCCGGGCCATGCGGGCCGAGGAGGTGGTGGTCCTGGTGGACCTCCGGGAGGGCCAAGGGGCAGGGGAGGCCTATGGCTGCGACCTCACCGAGGACTACGTGCGCATCAACGCCCTTTATACCACTTGAAAGATGGGGGCTATCTCACCTAAACTGCAAAAGACCAGGTTCTCCTGGTGGGAGGTGAAGGTATGGGTCGGTTGAAAGCTTTGGTTGTAGCGGCGCTGTTGGCTCTAGGTGCAGCCTTTGCTCAGGGGCGTTTGTATGGGGAAGCCCTGAGCGGTGGACTTTCCGTAAGCCCAAACTTCGGTCTTTCCCTGGGTCTGAGGGCAGGAGCGGAACAGGTTGCGGGGCCCTTGGGCCTGCGCGGTGAGCTTGGCGTTGTGGCGGGCAGTGGGGTCACTTTGCTATCGCTGGCCGTAGACGCCCTCTACCCCTTGCCTCTGGATCTTGCTCAAAACCTGAAGGTGGATGCTGGCCTGGGGTTAGGGTTGGCCTTGGTCTCCGCGGGGGGAGCTCGGCCACGGACTTCAGCATCCGGGGGCTCTTGGGCCTCGAGGTGCCTCTCCAGGGGGCCTTGGCCGTACGGGTGGAGCCCACCCTGAGCTACTCGTTCAACGCCCAGCAGCTTTCCTTAGGCGTGGCCTTTGGCCCTCGGGTGTACCTGAAGTAAAGAGCAGGGTAGCATGGAGGGGATGCGCTGGCGTCCCCTCCTTTTGCTTTTCCTCCTCTCCGCCTGCGCCCGGCCCGACACCCTGCCGCCCGAGGTGGGCCTCGTCTATCCCCAAGGGGGCGGCGTGGCCCCTGGCCGGAGCCTCCGTGCGGAGGGGTACGCCTTTGACCCCTCCGGGGTGGTCTCCGTCCGGGTCAACGGGCGGGAGGTCCTCGAGGCCCCCTCCCGGGGCAAGCCCCTGGTGGCCTTCCGCTTCCGCCTGGAGGCCCCCTCCTCGGGCACGGCGGAGATCGTCCTCGAGGCCGAGGACGGGGTGGGCAACCGGGCGACGCGGCGGGTCGCCTTCACCCTGGACAACGATCCCCCGAGGATCCAACTGGAGCGCACCGAGCGCCTGGAAGGGGGGCTCGTCCGGGTCTACGGGCGGGTGGAGGACAACGTGGGGGTGGAACGGGTGGTGCTTTTGGAGAAGGGGCGCTACCTGCCCCTTTCCTTGCCCAAGGGCACCTCGGTCCCCTTCGCCGTGGTGGCCTCGCCGGGGAGCGTCCTCATCGCCGTGGACGCCGCGGAAAACCGCGCTAGCCGGAGGCTGCCCTAGGTGGTAAACTGCCCCGGCGATGGGGATCGCGGGTTCCCTCGAGGACCTGGCCCGGGCCCTCCGCGGCACGCCCCCCGAGGCCCGGAACCTCTCCCGGCTACAGGAGATCGCGAAGCTTTTGGAGCGGTTCCCCCCGGGGCGGGAGCGGGACGGCCTTCTGGCCGTGGCCTACCTTCGGCTTTTCCAGGTGGTGAAAAGGCAGGAGTACCTTTTCCGCGGGTACAGCTACGCCCGCACGGCCCGGGTGGAGGAGGTCCGGGCCTTGGCGGAGCGGCTTTGGGAGGAAAGGTGAAGGAGCTGCTTGGACTCTTGGCGGTGTGGAGCATCGCCCTTTCGGGGGCGGGGGTGGTGGTGGGCGTGGCCCTCATCCGGCGGGGAGAGCGGGTCTGGCACCACCGGGTGATGCTTTTGGCCACCGCTTTGGCCGCCCTCTTCCTCGTCTTCTACCTGGCCAAGTGGGGGCTTTACGGGACCACGGCCTACGGGGGGCCGGAGGCCTGGCGGGGGCCTACTACCTCCTCCTCTTTACCCACACCCTCCTCGCCGCCGTGAACGGCCCCCTGGCCCTCTACGTCATCTGGCGCGCCCTTCGGGGGGAGTTCGCCCTCCACAGGCGTTGGGCCCGGATCCTCGTTCCCGTCTGGCTCTACGTCGCCCTCTCGGGCTGGGCCATCTACCTGGTGCTCAAGCGCTACGGCGTGGCGCAGGAAGGGATCGCCTTCTAACCCCACCCCGTGCCGGCTTGGGCCAGCGCGGGGGAGGGGTCTTCCCGCACTCCCCGCGAAGCCGAGGCGCGGAGGCTTGAGCGCCTGCCCCTGGGTCTTCCTGGAGCGTCCCGGCCAGGGCTAGGGAAGGGGCTTCCTCCCCCAGGGCTCCACGACGATCCGGCCCTCGAGGGCCCGCACCACCTCGGGCCCTAGGCCTTCCTCGGCCTCCTCCGGGGCCTGGGCCAGGTGGGGGCCAATGCGCACCTGTTTGGCCCGAAGCTCCAGGGCGAAGATGAAGCGCTCCTCGTCCCCCAAGGCCCCGGCGTGGGCCAGGCCCATGAGGCGGCCTACCACGATCACGTCCCCGCCCGCCATCACCTCGGCCCCGGGGTTCACGTCCCCGAGGATGACCACGGTGCCGGGGTACTCCACCCGCTGCCCGGCCCGGAGGCCCCGGGGCACCACCAAGGTGCCCTCCACCACCCGTCCCCGCGGGGGACGAGGGTGAGGGGCCTTCCCAGGGCGAGGAGGGCCTCCAGGGTCTCCTGGGCAACGGGCCCCGCCACCTCCACCTCCAGGGGAAGTCCCTCGGGCAGGCTTAAGCGGCGCACCTCCTCGGGCGTCTCCCCACCGTCTAGGCGGAGGGCCAGGGCCTTGGGCGTGGCGCGTAGGCGCATGGCGCTATTTTACCCCCCAGTAGGCGGCCATCACCTTGCGGACTGCCGGCAAGGCGACCCGGCTTCCTTCACCGCCGTTCTCAAAGAAAGCCACGACCACCAAAGGCGGATAGGGGCCTCCATCGGTGGGGCCGTAGCCCATGTACCAGGCGTGCTCCAGGCCGCGGCGCTTTCCCGGGGTTTCGGCGGTGCCCGTTTTGCCCCCCGTGGGCACGGGGAACTCCCCCAGGACGAAGCGGGCGGTTCCCTCGCTCACCGTCTTGCGCAAACCCTCCTGGAGGACCTTCCAGTACCGGCCGGGGACCTTTTCCCACCGGGGCTGGACGGGAACGCCCCCGATGGCCTTCACCAGGTGAAGGGTGGGCTTGTTTCCCCCGGTGGCGATGGTGGCGAGCATGCGGGCGATCTGGGCGGGGGTGGCGAGGACGGCTCCCTGGCCGATGGCCACGGAGAGGGTTTCCCCGGGGTACCAGGGTTCGCCCAGGGCCTCCCGCTTCCAGGTCCGGGTGGGGAGGAGGCCCGTCTTCTCCGCCACCTCGAGCCCCGTGGGCTCGCCCAGGCCCAAAAGCCGGGCCCGCCTCGCCAGGCGGTCCACGAAGCCCAGGGGGTCCTGGGCCACCGCCTGGTAGTACCAGGTGTTGCAGCTCCAAGCGATGGCCTCCCGGACCGTCATGGGGCCCATGTCCCAGCTTGCCCAGTTGCGCCGCACCTGCCCGCCGAAGACGATGTAGGGGCTGCAGCGGTAGGTGGTCGCCGGGGTCACGTACCCCTCCTCGAGAAGGGCGTAGCTCGTGGCCAGCTTGAAGGTGGACCCTGGGGTGTAGGGCTGGACCGCCCGGTTGAGGAGGGGGAGGTTCTTGTCCTCAAGAAGGGCTTTCGCCTCCTCCGGGACGGGGCGCTTGGCGAAGAGGTTGGGGTCAAAGGAAGGGGCGCTGGCCATGGCCAGGACCTCCCCCGTGGTGGGGTCCAGGGCCACGATGGCCCCTTTCACCTGCTTTTCCTCGGGCAGGCCGTTCAGCCTTCTCCCGGCGTTGATGTCGGCGAGGGCCTCTTCCAGGGCCTTTTCTGCGGCCCGCTGGAGGGCGAGGTCTAGGGTGAGGACCACGTCCTGCCCTGGGGTGGGCTCCTCCAGGACGGTCTCCCGGAGCCTTTCCCCCCGGACGTTCACCTCCACCGCCCTAACCCCCCGCTTGCCCCGGAGGTAGGGCTCGAGTGCGGCCTCGAGGCCCGCCTGCCCCACCTCCTCCTCGGGGCTGTACCCCTGCTTTACCTGGGCAGCGTTCGCCCGGAGAACGTACCCCATGACGGGGCCGGAGATGGGGTTCGGGTAGTAGCGCTCAATCCTTTCCCGGAGGTAGAGGTTCTTCTGCCCGGCGGTGAGCTCCTCCAGGGTGGGCCTTAGGGCCTCGGGGACGCCGGCTTTCAGGACCGTGGGCTCCGCAACCTGGGGGAGGTCTTCTAGGCCCAGGAGGGGGAGGAGCCTCTCCTTGAAGGCCACCTCCCCCCGGTGTAGACGAGGTCCACCACCAGCCGGTCCTGGGCCAGGACCCGCCCTTTCCGGTCCAGGATCTTGCCCCGGGGGGCGGGGATGTCCTCGGTCTTCAGGTAGTTTCCCTGGCTTCGCAGGGCGTAGCGCTCGTACTCCAGGACCTGGAGCTGCCACGCCCGAAGCCCGAGGAGGAAGAGGGCCAGGGCGAAGAACAAGGCCAGGGCGTGGATCCTCCCGGTCATGCCTTCGGTTCCTCCCGCGCCTTGGGCCTAAGGGGCCAGAAGAAGGCCAGGGAGAGGAGGCCCTCCCCGAGGGGAAGCCAGGGGAGGAGGGCGGGCAGGTCCAGGCGGAGCCAGTAGGCCACGAGGAAGTAGCCGAACCACTTCCCGAGGAAGGCCAGGGCGAAGGCGGCGAGGGCTCCGGCGGGGCTTCCCAGGTCCAGGTAGCGGGCCGCCCCGTAGTAGGCGTAGACGGCGAGGAGGAGGCCCACGGCATGGAGGCCGAGGAGGCCGAAGCCCAGAAGGTCTTGGAGGAGCCCCACGAGGAAGGCTAGGGCGAGGCCGAGGAGAGGAGGCCTCGAGGCGGCAAGCCAAAGGGCGTAGACCAGGAAGAGGTCCGGGGCGGGCCAGCCCTCGGGGAGGAGGGCCTGGAGGAGGCCCGAAAGGAAGAGGAGGAGGACCAGGTAGACCAAGGCCACGGCGCCACCTCTAGAGGGGCCTCAGGACCACCACCTCCTCCAGGAGGGAGAGGTCCACCAGGGGCCTGGCCCAGGCCCGCACCTTGAGGCCGCCTTGGGCCCGTTCCACCCGTTCCACCCGGCCCACGGGGATCCCGTCCGGGAAGAGGCCCAAGGTGGCCCCGGTGAGGAGGAGGTCCCCCGGCGCCACCGCCACCGTGGGGGGAAACTCGGCCACGAGAAGCCCCGGGGGGGCGCCCCGGGCCACGCCCCGGCCCGGCTTCTCCCCCACCCGGACCCCCACCCGGCTTTCCGGGTCCAGGAGGGTGCGCACCAGGGCGCGGTGCGCCTCCACCTCCACCACCAGGCCCACGAGGCCCTGGGGGGCGGTCACGGGCATCCCGGGGCGGAGGCCGTCCTGGCTCCCCAGGCCGAGGACCAGCCTGCGGTAGAGGCCGGAGGCGTCCTCGGCCACCACGGGGGCCACGGCCACCACCCCGGGGGCCTGGCCCGCCTTCACCTCCAGGGCCCGGGCGAGCCGGGCCACCTCCAGCCGGAGCCGGGCGTTTTCCGTGGTGAGGCGGGCCACCTCCTCCTTGAGCCTTTGGTTCTCCGCCAGGAGGTCCTGCCGCGCGGAGAGGGCGCTCCAGGCGGCCCGGAGGTTCTGGCCCAGGCGGTGGCCGAGGTGGAGGGGAAGGCGGTGAGGGGGGAGAAGGAGAGGGCGAAGCCCGGGGCCAGGGGGCGGGTGAGGGCGGCGAGGGCGAGGCCCAGGGCGAGGAGGAGGGCGAAGAGGAGGCGGGAAAGGAGGCTTTCCCTCACGGCCTGAACCCCCGTTCCCAGAGGAGGGCGAAGACCCGGGAGACAGGGAGGCCCACCACGGTGTAGAAGTCCCCCTCCACCCGCTCCAAAAGGGCCATGCCGAGCCCCTGGGCCCCGTAGCCCCCCGCCTTGTCCAGGCCCTCGCCGCTTCCCACGTACCAGGCGATCTCCTCCTCGGAAAGTGGCCGGAAGAAGACCTTGGCCGTGTGCACCTCCTCCACCACCTCCTTTGGGGTGCGGAGGTAAAAGGCGGTGTGCACCAGGTGGGGCCTGCCCGAGAGGCGCCTTAGGAAGAGGCGGTTCTCCTCCGGGTCCTTGGGCTTGCCCAGGACCTCCCCGTCCAGGTCCACCACCGTGTCCGCGGCCAGGACCCATTCCCCCTGCACGGCCTCCCCCTTGCGCCGGGCCAGGGCCTGGGCCAGGGCCTTGGGGGGGAGGGGGAGGTCCTCTTCCTCCACCCCGGGGACCGCGACCCGGATGGGGTAGCCGAGGGCCTCGAGGAGGGCTTTCCGCCTGGGGCTTCCCGAGGCCAGGATCAGAGGGGGCTTCCCGCTTCCCAAAGCCTTAGCACCTCCTTCCGGTAGCGCTCCGCCAGGCTCGGGCTTTTGAGCACGAGGAGGTTCTCGTTGTTCACCCCGTAGGCCCGGGCGGAGAAGTTGTAGCTCCCGGTGACCACGTAGGTGCCGTCCAGGACCATGACCTTGTGGTGCATGGTGTAGGGGTTGGCGTCCTGGCGCACGGGGACGCCCGCCCTAAGGAGGTCCTCCTCCCGGCTGTCCCCCAGGTTGCGGCTTTCCAAAAGGATCCGGACGGAAAGACCCCGGCCGTGGGCTTCCTTCAGGGCCTCCACCAGTTCCCGGTCCGTGAGGACGAAGGCCGCCACCAGGACCTCCCTTCGGGCTTGGGCGAGGCGTTCCAGGATGGCCTTCCGGGCAAGCTCCCCTCCTTTGGGGCTGAAGTAGGCCACCCCTTCCACCCCTTCCAGGGCGAAGGCCACAGGCTGGCCCAGGCCCCGCTTTTCGCCCCCAAAAAGGGCGGAGAACTCCCGGGCGTACCCTTGGGCCAGGGTGGGGGAGGGGAGGAGGAGGCTGTTTTCGTTGTTACGGGCGAAGGCGTTCCAGGTCATGTTGGTGCTTCCCGTCCAGACGGCCTTCCCGTCCACCACCAGAAACTTGTGGTGCATGAACCCTTCTCCCTCGTCGTAGCAGATGGGGATGCCCACGATTTCCTCGCAGTCCACGGAGAGGGGTCTGACCCTTTCCCGGAGTTGGGCGAGCCGGACGCGGGGGGGTTCTTTTTCCTGGCCCAAAGAGGCCGCCACCAGGTAGCGGCGGAAGTCCTCCCGGTAGTCGCTTTCCCCATAGAGCCGCACCCTCACCCCCCGCGCCTTGGCCCGGAGGAGGCCCTGGGCGATCTCCAGGTCGCGGAACTCGTAGAAGGCCCCTTCCAGGCTTTCCCGGGCCCCGTCCATGAGGGCGAGGAGGCGGGCCTTGGCCCGTTGCCCTTCCTCCGGCATGAAGTAGACCTCAGCCGAGCCCACCTCCGGGGGGGCCGGGGCGGGGCCGGGCCGGAGCTCCTGGAAGAGCCAGACCAGGAAGAGGACCAAAAGGAGGAGGTAGCCGGGAAGCCCGGCGATGGTCTTCCTGCCCCGGCGCCTCCTAGTACCCAAGGCCCCCTCCTTCCCCCGTCACCAGGGCCACGCCGCTGGAGGTCCCGAGGCGGCTCGCCCCGGCCTCTAGCATCCTCAAGGCGGTTTCCCGGTCCCGGATGCCCCCCGCCGCCTTCACCTGGGCCCGGCCTTGGGCTACCCGCACGAGGAGCTCCACGTCCTCGAGGCTCGCCCCCCGGGGGCCGAAGCCCGTGGAGGTCTTGAGGAAGTCCGCCCCGCCCCGGATGGCGGCCTCGGCCAGGCGGGCGGTCTCCTCCGGGGAGAAGTACCCCGTTTCCAGGATCACCTTGAGCACCGCCTTGGGGACGGCCTCCCGCACGGCCCGCACCTCGGCCTCCACGTAGTCCAGGTCCCCCGCCTTGGCCCGGCCCAGGTGGAGGACCATGTCCACCTCGTCCGCCCCCCGGGCGCAGGCGAGGGCCGCTTCCAGGGCCTTCACCTCCTTCTCCTGGTAGCCCAGGGGGAAGCCCACCACCGTCACCAGGCGGAAGGGCGCGTGGGGGTAGCGGGCCCGCACCCAGGCCACGTAGGAAGGGGGGATGCAGAGGCCATAGAAGCCGTATTCCAGCGCCTCCTCCGCCGCCTTCGCCACCTCCTCGGGGGTGGCCGTGGGCTTGAGGAGGGTGTGGTCAATGTAGGGGGCGAGGTCCATACCCTGCCATCATACCGAGGCCCCGTGATAGGATGAAAAGAGGCCCCGCTTGGGGCTTTTTTTGAGGTCCAAAGATGCTTGCCGTAGGAATCGTAGGTCTACCCAACGTGGGCAAGTCCACCCTTTTTAACGCCCTGACCCGGGCGAACGCCCTAGCCGCCAACTACCCCTTCGCCACCATAGACAAGAACGTGGGGGTGGTGCCCCTGGAGGACGAGCGGCTTTACGCCTTGCAGAAGGTCTTCGCCAAGGGGGAAAGGGTTCCGCCCGTGGTGCCCACCCACGTGGAGTTCGTGGACATCGCCGGGCTCGTCAAGGGGGCCCACAAGGGGGAGGGCTTGGGCAACCAGTTCCTGGCCCACATCCGCGAGGTGGCGGCCATCGCCCACGTCCTCCGCTGCTTTCCCGACCCCGAGGTGGTCCACGTCATGGGCCGGGTGGACCCCTTGGGGGACGCCGAGGTGGTGGAGACGGAGCTCCTTTTGGCCGACCTTTCCACCCTGGAAAGGCGCTTGGAGCGCCTTAGGAAGGAGGCCCGGGCCGACCGGGAGAAGCTTCCCCTCTTGGAGGCGGTGGAAAGTCTCTACGCCCACCTCCAGGAAGGCAAGCCCGCCCGCACCTTCCCCCCTTCCGAGGAGCTGGGCCGCTTCCTCAAGGAAACCCCCCTCCTCACCGCCAAGCCGGTGATCTACGTGGCCAACGTGGCCGAGGAGGACCTGCCCGAGGGGGAGGGAAACCCCCACGTTCGGGCGGTGCGGGAAAAGGCCTTGGCGGAGGGGGCGGGGTTTGTGGTGGTTTCGGCCCGCCTCGAGGCGGAGCTCGCCGAGCTTCCCCCCGAGGAGGCCCAGGAGCTCCTCGCCGCCTATGGTTTGAAAGAAAGCGGGCTTCAGCGCCTGGCCCGGGTGGGCTACGCCGCCTTGGGGCTCATCACCTTCTTCACCGCCGGGGAAAAGGAGGTGCGGGCCTGGACCGTGCGCCGGGGCACCAAGGCCCCCGAGGCCGCGGGGGAGATCCACTCGGACATGGAGCGGGGCTTCATCCGGGCCGAGGTCATCCCCTGGGACAGACTGGTGGAGGCCGGGGGGTGGGCGAGGGCCAAGGAAAGGGGCTGGGTGCGCCTCGAGGGCAAGGACTACGAGGTCCAGGACGGGGATGTGATCTACGTCCTGTTCAACGCCTAGCTTTCCTTTACCCTTTCCCCATGGCCGCGACCGTGCGTGTGGAGCTTTCGCAGCTCGGCCCCTCCACCTCGGAGGGGGTGGTGCGGGGGAAGCACCGCGTCCTGGTGGACCGTCCCGTGGAGAAGGGCGGGGAGGACCGGGGGCCATGGGGGCGAGCTCCTCCTCGTGGCCTTGGGGGGCTGCTTCTTGAGCAACCTCCTCGCCGCCATCCGGGCCCGGGAGGCCCCCATCGGGGAGGTGCGGGTGGTGGAGGGCACCTTGGCCGAGGCCCCGCCCCGCTACCGCCAGATCCGCATGGAGGTCCAGGCCAGGACCGAGGACAGGGCCCTTCTGGAGAAGCTCGTGACCATGGCGGAGCGGGCCTGCATCGTGGCCAACACCCTGCGGGGGGGTGTGGACCTCGAGGTCCGGGTGGTTTGACCTAGACCTGCCCATGGGCTAAAATCCCCTCTGGGCCTTTGGCCCTTCGCTGGGGCGTCGTCTAACGGCAGGACAGCGGACTTTGGATCCGCCGGTGGTGGTTCGAGTCCACCCGCCCCAGCCAAGTTTTTCACAAGGTTTTCGCAGGTTCCCCATAAAATGCGCCCGTGGCGGCCTCCTTTGACGGCCTCCTCCTGGTGAGCCCCCACGAGCCCCTTTGGGTCTACGCGGAGCTTGCCCTGGAGCCCAAGGGGCTTCCCGTCCGCTACTTCGCCTCGGCCAAGGAGGCCCTCTTCTGGTTGCGCGACCACACCCCGAAGGCCATCCTCCTGGACACCGATTTGGACGTGGACCCCTTCGCCGTCGCAAGCCGCATCCGCCACGTGCGCAGGCTCAAGGAGGTGCCCGTCGCCGTCCTCATCCCCCCTTCGGAAAAGCTCCGCACCACGGCGGAGGTCGTCCGGGTCCAGGCCATGGAGAAGCCCCTGACCCGCGAGAAGCTCTACCGCTTTTTGGGCCTGGCGTAGGGGTTTGGGTAAACTGGTGCTCGTGCGGCTTGCGCGGCTACTCCTCTGGGGCCTTTTGGGGGCGGTTTTGGGCGGGGCGGCGGCGTTGGGCTATTTGGCCTACGCCTACACCCGGGACCTGCCCGACCTCTCCGCCTTTGAGCGGTTAAGGCTCACCGCCACCACCACCCTCTACGCCCGGGACGGCTCCATCCTCGCCCTCCTCGCCAGCGTGGAGGACGGGCGGGCCATCAACCGGAGCCTGGTCCGCCTCTCCGAGGTTTCGCCCGCGGCCCTTGCCGCCATCGTCTTCTCCGAGGACCGGCGCTTCTACAGCCACTACGGCGTGGACCCCGTGCGGCTTCTCGGGGCCCTGTACGCGGTGCTCACCGGGGATCTCCAGGGGGGAGCACCATCACCACCCAGGTCATCAAGAACACCCTCCTCAAGGAGCTCGCCCAGGCCCGCACCCTGGAGCGCAAGGTGAAGGAGTGGGTCCTGGCCCTGGAGCTGGAGAGGCGCTACACCAAGGCGGAGATCCTGGAGATGTACCTCAACGTGATCCCCTGGGGGGGAATGCCGTGGGCATCCGCGCCGCCGCCGAGGCCTACTTCGGCAAGGACCCCGCGGCCCTGACCCTCGCCGAGGGGCTTTACTTGGCGAGCCTTATCCCCGCCCCCAACGCCCGCTACCAGGACCTCGAGGGGGTGCGCCGCCGCATGCGCCGGATCCTGAACGAGATGGTCCGGGAGGGCTGGATCACCGAGGCCCTGGCGGAGCGGGCCTGGAAGGAGCCGCTTAAGCCCCGGGGCTGGGAGGTGCGCTACGACGAGGAAGGCAACCTTCTGGAGGCCCGCCTGGTGGACCCGGAGGCCCGCATCCTCCGCTCCGTGGACTACCGCCTCGCTCCCCACTTCGTCCTCGAGGTCCGGCGCTTCCTGGAGGAGCGCTTCGGCAAGGAGAAGGTCTATGGGGAGGGGGGGCTTAGGGTTTACACCACCCTGGATCCCAGGATGCAGGAGGCCGCGGAGAAGGCGGCCCAGAGGGCGCGGCTTCCCGATGGGGCGGACCTCGCCATCGTGGGCCTGGACCCGGAGACGGGGAGGTCTTGGCCATGGTGGGGGGGGTGCGCCGGGAGAACGACGAGTACAACCGGGCGACCCGGGCCCTGAGAAACCCGGGGAGCGCGGTCAAGCCCTTCGTCTACGCCACCGCCCTGGAGGCGGGCTGGACCCAGGTGACCCTGGTGCCCGACCGGCCCATGGAGTTCAAGGACCCGAGCCAGCCAGGGGGTGTCTGGAGGCCTAAGAACTTCTCCGGCACTTTCCTGAACCGGGAGATTACGGTGCGCTACGCCCTGGACCTTTCCCTCAACCTCCCCGCCGTCTACACCGCCCAGGCGGTGGGCCTGGACCGGGTGGCGGCGAAGCTCGCCCAGGCGGGGTTCGCGGTGCGCTACGCCGTCCCCGCCATCGCCATCGGGGGGCCTCCATCACCCCCGTGGACCTGGCCGCGGCCTACGCCGCCTTCACCAACGGCGGCTACCGGGTGGCTCCCCTCCTGGTCCTGCGGGTGGAGGACCAGGCGGGCCGGGTCCTGTACCAGGCCGCCCCCCACAGGACCCGGCTCTTCAGCCCGGAGGTGGCCTACCAGGGCTGGGACCTCCTCAAGGGGTACGTCTACGACCTGGGGGAGAGGGGCCTCGCCAAGGGGGCCCGGATCCCGGGACGGGTGGTGGGGGGGAAGACGGGCACCACCAACGAGGCCCGGGACCTTTGGTTCGCCGGGGTAACCCGGGGGCTTTCCGCCGTGGTCTGGGTGGGGCGGGACGACAACCGGCCCCTCAGGATGGGGGGGAGGGAGCCCAGTAGCTCCGTGGTCAACCCCCCCATCTGGCGGGACTTCGTGGCCGAGGCCCTAAAGGGGCGCCCTGGGGGCGACTTTCCCCCCCTTCGGGGCTTGTGCCCGTGCGGGTGGACCTGGAGACCGGCCTGCCGAGCGAAAAGGGGGTGGTGGTCTACGTGCCCGAGGGCAAGGTGCCGTCGGAGAGGCCCCCGGAGGAAAGCCCCGCCTTGCCCCTTCCCCTCCCCCTCCTCACACCCCCGGAGGGCGGGCTTTAGGAGGGCGGTGTGGAGCGGGTAAGGGTCGTCTTGGTGGAGCCCCAGGAGCCGATGAACCTGGGGGCGGTGGCCCGGGCCATGCGGAACTTCGGGCTTTCCCGCCTTTACGTGGTGAACCCCCCGCCCCGGGTGGGTCCGCCCTGGGCCAAGGAGGCCTACTGGCTTGCCGTTCACGCCGAGGAGGTGCTGGAGAAGGCCCAGGTGGCGGGGAGCCTCCTGGAGGCCCTTCGGGGGGCGCAGCTCGTGGTGGCCACCACGGGCCGTCCCCGGGAGGTCTACCCCGCCCCCGTCGCCCCGGCCTGGGAGGTGGCGGACCGGGTGGCGGCCTTCCCCGGGGAGGTGGCCTTGGTTTTCGGGCGGGAGACCTTCGGCCTCACCAACGAGGAGCTGGAGCTCGCCCACCTCATCGGCTACATCCCCACGGCCCCGGAGCAGCCCTCCTTGAACCTGGCCCAGGCGGTGGTGGTCTTCGCCTATGAGCTCTTCAAGCGCCAGGGAAAGGGGGTGGGCCTAAAGGAGGAGGGCGAGCCCGCCCCGGTGGAGGCCCTCGAGGCCTTCTTCCAGGACCTGGGGCGGTACATCCTGGAGATCGGCTTCACCGACGAGCGCCGTTTCCCCTACGCCATGCGCCGCCTCCGGCGGATCTTCCACAAGGCCGGCCTCACCCTGGGGGAGGTCCAGATGCTCCGGGGTCTCCTTCACCAGAGCCGCTTCGCCCAGAGGAGAAAGGATGACGGAGCATAGCCTCTACCGCCTCGTCCGCCTGGCCCAAAGGCTTTTTCCCCCCGCCATCGCCCTGGTGGTCCTGGCCTTTGAGCTCGCCCTTTCCCCCTTTGACCACACCAGCGCCCTCTTCTGGCTCCGCCTGGGCTTCTACGGCCTCGTGGGGCCCCTGGTCACCTACGCGGTCCTGGAGTGGATCGCCCAGGAGGTCCTGGAGAAGGCCCGGGCCGAGCGGGCCCTGGAGGAGGCGAACCGGAGGCTCCTCGCCTCGGAGCGGGTTTTCCGCGAGGCCCTGGCGAGCGAAAACCTGGAGGAGGCGGTGCTACGCATCGCCCGGGGCCTGGAGGAGACCCTGGGGTACCCCGTGGCCCTCGAGGCCGAGGGGGTGCGCTCGGGGGAGGGGTGCGGCGGGGGCCGGCGGGTCGCCCTGCCCGGGCTTAAGGGGTACTTGGAGGCCTGCGGGGACGGGACGGACCAGGTCTTCCTGGAGGTCCTGGCCCACGAGGTGGCGGGGGCGCTCCAGGCGGTGGTGGCCCGGAGCCGCGACCTCCTCACCCTTTTTGAGGTGGACCAGGCCCTGAAGGCCGAGGCCAACCTGGATCGGCTTCTAGAGGGGCTTTTGGACCGGATCCGCGCCTGGGCGGGGGCCGAGGGGGGTGGGGTCCTCCTCTTGGACGAGGAGGGCTTTCTCCTGGCCCGGGTGGTCCAGGGGCTTGCCCTTCCCTCCCACCCCTTCCTCCCCGAGGGGGCCTGGAAGGCGGCGCTCCAGGGCCCGGTCTTCGTGGAAAAGGGGGTCCTGGCCCTCCCCTTAAAGGCGCGGGAGCCCGTGGGGGTGCTTGTCCTCAAGGGCGAGGACCTTTCCCGGCGCATCCCCTTCCTCTCCTTCCTCGCCTCCCAGGTGGCCCTGGCGGTGCGGAACGCCCAGGCCTACCTGAAGGCGGAGGAACTCGCCATCAACGAGGAGCGCACCCGCATTGCCCGGGAGATCCACGACGGCCTCGCCCAAAGCCTCGCCTTCATGGCCCTGAAGCTGGACCTAGTGGAGCGGCTTTTGGAGAAGGACAAAGAGGCGGCCCTGGGGGCCCTCGCCGAGGTGCGGGAAACCCTTAGGGCCCAGATCCGCGAGGTGCGGCGGAGCATCTTCGCCCTAAGGCCCATTGACCTGGAGCGCTACGGTTTTCTAGAGTCCTTACGCCGCTACGCCCAGGCCTTCGCCGAGCAGGCGGGCTTTAGGGTCCAGCTTTCCCTTCCCCAAAGCGTGGGCCTCTCCCAGGCGAGCGAGCTCGTCCTCTTCCGGGTCCTCCAGGAGGCCCTCACCAACGCCGCCAAGCACGCCAGGCCCACCCGGGTGGAGGTGGTGCTGGAGCCCTTGGGGGAAAGGGGTGCGAGGCTCGTCGTGCGGGACAACGGCCAGGGCTTCGCCGTTCCCAAGGCCCAGGGTCTTGGCGGGTTTGGCCTCACCCAGATGCGCGAGAGGGTGGAGGCCCGGGGCGGGCGGTTCTGGGTGGTCTCGGTGCCGGGGCGGGGGACGGAGGTGGGGGCGGAGGTGCCTTACTAGGTACCCCACCGTGGCTTTCGCCACGGTAGGGGCCCCAAAGAAGGTCCTCCCACCGTCAAGGCGAACGGAAGGGAAAGGTATCATGGGGGCATGGACCGGCCCGTGCGCGTTCTTTTCGTCTGCCTGGGGAATATCTGCCGTAGCCCCATGGCCGAGGGCATCTTCCGCAAGCTCCTGAAGGAGCGGGGCCTCGAGGACCGCTTTGAGGTGGACTCGGCGGGCACCGGGGCCTGGCACGTGGGCGAGCCCATGGACCCCCGGGCGAGGCGGGTCTTGGAGGAGGAGGGGGCCTACTTCCCCCACGTGGCCCGGAGGCTAAGCCGGGAGGATGTCCTCACCTACGACCACATCTTGGTCATGGACCGGGAGAACCTGGAGGAGGTCCTGAGGCGCTTCCCCGAGGCTCGGGGCAAGGTGCGCCTGGTCCTGGAGGAGCTTGGCGGGGGCGAGGTCCAGGACCCCTACTACGGGGATCTAGAGGACTTCCGGGAGGTCTACTGGACCCTGGAGGCGGCCTTGAAGGCCTTCTTGGACCGGCATGGATCCCCTAGCCCTGCTTCGGAAGACCGGGCTTGAGGCGGAAGGCCCGGCCCTCCCCCTCCACGGGGGGGACATCTCCCGGGTGTGGCGGGTGGGGCGGTTCGTGGTGAAAACGGCCCAGGACCCCCCGCCCGGTCTCTTCCGGGCCGAGGCCCGGGGGCTTCAGGCCCTGGCCGAGCGCGGGGTGCGGGTGCCCCGGGTCCACTGGGTGGGGGAGGAGGGCCTGGTCCTGGAGTACCTAGAGCCCGGCCCCGAGGACTGGGAGGGCCTGGCCCGGATGCTTGCGGCCCTCCACCGGAGGCGGGAGGCGGCCTACCGCGCCGAGCCTGGCTTCCTCGGCACCTTCCCCCTTCCTGGGCGGGAGGGCGGGGCGTGGACCGCCTTCTTCTACGAGCGGTGCGTCCTTCCCCTCCTCGAGGCCACCTGGGACCGGCTTCAGGGCCTCGGCCCCAAGGTGGAGGCCCTTTACCAAAGGCCCCTTCCCGCCGAGGGCCCTGCGCCCCTCCACGGGGACCTTTGGCACGGGAACGTCTACTTCGCCCCGGAGGGGCCGGCGCTCCTGGACCCCTCCTTCTTCGTGGGGGAAAGGGGGGTGGACCTGGCCATGATGCGCCTTTTCGGGGGGTTTCCCCGAAGATTCTGGGAGGTCTACGGGGAGCTTTACCCCATTCCCGAGGAGGTGGAAAGGGCCCTTCCCCGCTACCAGGTCTACTACCTCTTGGCCCACGTCCACTTCTTCGGCCGGGGCTACTTGGGGGCGCTGTGGAGGGCGATTTCCGCCTCTTAGGCCCCATAGACCTCCTCCAGCTCCTCGCCCAAGGGGGGAAGACGGGGGCGTTCCGGGTGGAGGGTGGGGAGGTCTACCTGGAGCGGGGCCGCCCCGTGCACGCCGCTTATGGGGGGGCGGAAGGGGCGGAGGCCCTCCTCGCCGTCCTCGCCCTCAAGGAGGGGCGCTTCCGCTTCTTCCCGGGGGAGGCCGCGCCCAGGCGGACCCTCGAGGGCCCGCTGGAGGCCTACCTCCTGGAGGCGGTCCGGCGCCTGGGGGAGGGGGTGGAGGTGGGGCCTTTTGACCTGGTGCGGCCCACGGCGGCGGGCCTCGAGGCCCAGGCCACCCTCGAGCCCGAGGCCTTTGCCCTGCTCCAGGCGGCCTCCGGGGGGAAGAGCCCCTTGGACCTCGCGGCGGCCACGGGGCTTCCCCTGGGCCGGGTGCTCAAGGGGCTTGGGCAGCTCGCCCGCCTCTGGCTCGTGGAGGTCTCCCCCCGGGTGCCCCGCACCGCCAGGCTCCGGGTGGCCTTAGGGGGGAAGGGGGCCCAGGTGGACATCCTCCTCCTTAAGGCCTGGCGGGAGCACTTCGGCCGGGTCCTGCGGGTCCGTGTCCGGGCCGGGGAGCGGGAGGCCGTTCTACCCGTGGAGGGCGCGGAGGGCCTCGGGGTGGTGCTGAGCCTTTCCCCGGAGCTCCTCTTCCACGGCCTGAAGGCGGGGGAAGAGGTCCTGGTCTGGCCCGAGGTATAGTGGCCCCATGCGCGAAGCCCGGGTGGCTTTGGAGTCCGCGGTTCTGACCCACGGCCTGCCTTATCCCTTGAACCTGGAGGTGGCCCTGGCCCTGGAGGAGGCGGTGCGGGAGGAGGGGGCCATCCCCAAGACCATCGCCCTGGTGCGGGGGGAGGTGCGGGTGGGCTTACCGCGCGAGGAGATGGAGGCCTTGGCGGCGGGCGGGGCGGAGAAGGCGAGCCTTTGGAACCTCGCGGCCCTCCTCGCCCAGGGAAAGAGCGCCGGGACCACGGTGGCGGCCACGGTCCACCTGGCCCACCTCCACGGCATCCCCGTCTTCGCCACCGGGGGGATCGGGGGGGTACACCCCGAGCCCTACGACGAGAGCGCCGACCTTTGGGCCTTGGCCCGGACCCCAGTTCTGGTGGTCTCTAGCGGCCCCAAGGCCATCCTGGACCTAAAGGCCACCCTGGAGCGCCTGGAGACTTTGGGGGTGAGCCTGGTGGGCTACCGGACGGACCGCCTCCCTGCCTTCTTTTCCCCGGACTCCCCTTTCCCCGTCCCCGCCCGGGTGGACACCCCTTTGGAGGCGGCCCGCGTCTACCGCCGGGCCCGGGCCTTGGGCCTCGGAGGGGTGCTCCTGGTGAACCCGGTGTCCCAGGGGCTCCCTTACGAGCAGGTGGCCCTTTGGGTGGAGGAGGCGGGCCGGATGGCGGCCCGGGAGGGGGTCTTCGGGAAGGCCCTCACCCCCTACCTCTTGAGGAAGCTCTCGGAGCTCTCCTCGGGGGAGACGGACCGGGTCAACCGGAGGCTCCTCCTGGAGAACGCCCGCCTTGCGGCCCAGGTCGCCTTGGTCCTGGCAGGGCTAGAATAGGCATGTGTGCGAGCTCGGCGAGAAGCTGAGGGAGGCGCGGGAGCGTCGGGGGCTTTCCCTGGGGGAGGCGGCGCGGC
This sequence comes from Thermus parvatiensis, assembly GCF_001535545.1. Lineage (GTDB taxonomy): Bacteria > Deinococcota > Deinococci > Deinococcales > Thermaceae > Thermus > Thermus parvatiensis. Next base: position 870,034 of record NZ_CP014141.1, read on the forward strand.
AGCTTGCCCTGAAGGCGGAGGTCCTCGAGGCTTTGGAGGAGTGCCGCTTTGAGCGGCTTCCCGAGCCGGCCCTGGCCCGGGGGTACCTCCGGCGCTACGCCCTCCTTCTGGGCCTGGACCCGGGGCCCCTCCTCGCCCTCTACCCGAGCGCGCCCTCCCTCCCGCCCCCCGCCCCGCCCCGCCCCCGCCGGGCCCTTTGGCCTTGGGCCCTGGCCCTTGCCCTCCTCGGCGGCCTCTTCTACGCGGGGTTTTTCCTCTGGCCTAGGCCTCCGGAGAAGGTGGTGGAGCTTCCCCCGCCGTCCCCGCCCGAGGCCCCTAGCCGCTACACCCTCCGGGTCCAGAGCGACCCCCCGGGGGCCCGGGTTTACCTGGACGGGTTCTATCTGGGACAGACGCCCCTGGAGACCCCGCCCCTGGAAGGGGGAGAACGGGTCCTGCGCCTGGAACGCCCCGGGTACGTCCCCTTGGAGCGCAGGATCCTCCTGGACCGGAACCTGAGCCTAAGCCTCGCCCTCACCCCCGAGAAGCCTCCTGAGGAAGAGGCATCCAAGGAGGCTCCCGCCGACAAGCTCGTCCTGAAGGTGGAGGGGCGGAGTTGGCTCAGGGTCACCCGGGGCGGGGAGCGCCTCTACGAGGGGATCCCGGAGGTGGGGTCGGAGCTCGTCTTTGACCTCCCCGTGGAGGTGCGCTCGGGCAACCCGGGGGCGGTGCGGGTCATCCTCGGGGGGAAGGACCTGGGGCCCATGGGCGAGCCCGGCATCCCCGTCACCCGGCGCTACCCCTGATATACTTGGGGTTTGTTGGGGCCGAGCCCCCGGGAGGCGTATGGCGAAGATCGGTTTTGTCAGCTTGGGCTGCCCCAAAGCCCTGGTGGACTCGGAGCAGATCCTTTCCCGGCTCAAGGCCCTGGGGTACGAGACGAGCCCCAGCTACGAGGAGGCGGAGCTCGTCATCGTCAACACCTGCGGCTTCATCAACGAGGCGGTGGAGGAGAGCCTCGAGGCCATCGGCGAGGCCCTCAAGGAAAACGGCAAGGTGGTGGTCACGGGCTGCCTGGGGGCGCGCCCCGAGAAGATCCGGGAGCGCCACCCCCAGGTGCTCGCCGTCACGGGTCCGGGGGAGGTGGAAAGGGTTCTGGAGGCGGTGCAGGAGGTGCTCCCCGCCCCCAGGGACCCCTTCTTAGACCTCATCCCTCCCCAGGTCAAGCTCACCCCGAGGCACTACGCCTACGTGAAGCTTTCCGAGGGGTGCGACCACCGCTGTAGCTTCTGCATCATCCCCAAGCTGCGGGGAAGGCTCCGCTCCCGCGACGCCGCCGACGTCCTCGCCGAGGCGGCGAGGCTCGTGGCCACGGGGACGAAGGAGCTCCTCCTCGTGGCCCAGGACCTCTCGGCCTACGGGGTGGACCTGGGGCACCGAGAAAGCTTTTGGGGCGATCGGCTGGTGCGGGCGGAGCTTAAGGACCTCCTCACCCACATGGCCGAGCTCGGGGCCTGGATCCGGCTCCACTACGTCTACCCCTACCCCCACGTCAAGGACCTCCTTCCCCTTATGGCCGAGGGGAAGGTCCTGCCCTACCTGGACGTGCCCCTCCAGCACGCTTCCGAAAGGATCCTCCGTCGCATGCGCCGCCCCGGGGGGTACCATAGCCACCTCAAGACCCTCAAGGCCTGGCGGGAGGTGGTGCCCCACCTGGCGGTCCGCTCCACCTTCATCGTGGGCTTCCCCGGGGAGACGGAGGAGGACTTCCAGATCCTCCTGGACTTCCTGGAGGAGGCGGAGCTGGACCGGGTGGGGGTGTTCACTTACTCCCCCGTGGAGGGGGCGGAGGCGAACCGCCTGGAAGGCCACGTTCCCGAGGAGGTGAAGGAGGAGCGCAAGGCGAGGCTTTTGGAGCTGCAGGCCCGGGTGAGCCTCAGGAAGAACCAGCGTTTCGTGGGCAAGACCCTGGAGGTCCTGGTAGACGAGCTTCCCGAGCCCGGCCTCGCCGTAGGCCGCACCTACCGGGACGCCCCGGGCATAGACGGGGTGGTCTACGTGGAGACGGACGGCACCGTGCGGGTAGGGGAGAGGATCCCCGTGCGCATCATTCGGGCCGACACCTACGACCTCCACGGGGTCCAGGTTTAGGATAGGGGCGGTATGTACATCGTCATCGCCGGGGGCGGAGAGGTGGGCGGGGAGCTGGCCCGCACCCTGGAGAAGGCCCACGAGGTGGTGGTCATCGACCGCAACCCCCAGGCCAAGGAACGCCTGGCCCACCTGGACGTGAAGGTGGTGGTGGGGGGGGCCACGGACCCCGACACCTTGAGGGAAGCCGGGGTGGACCGGGCGGACCTCTTCATCGCCAGCACCGACTCCGACGAGATCAACCTCCTGGCCAGCCTCCTGGCCAAGGGCCTGGGGGCCAAGGAAACCCTGTGCTTTGTGGGCAAGGGTGGGTATGTGGAGGTGCTCGACGACCCCCGCACGGCGGAGATCCTAGGCACGCGCATCGACAAGGTCCTCTGGCCCCAGCGGGCCATGGCCCGGGAGATCGTGGAGGTGATCCTGGTGCCCGGGGCGGTGGACACCGAGGTGCTGGCGGGGGGGCGGCTCCGCTTTGTGGAGTACCGGGTGAAGGAGGGGGGGGCCTACGCCCACCGCCTCCTCTCCGAGCTCTCCTGGCCCGAGGGGACGTTGGTGGTGGGGGTGGTGCGGGACGGAGCCTTCTTGAGCTTCGCCCACCCCGAATTCCCCGAGCTGGTCCTGGAGCCCGGGGACAAGCTCCTTTTCGTCACCTCCTTGCGGGCCTTCCCCGAGCTGGAGGCCTGCTTCGCCACCGGGCGTGGCGTGCGCCGGGTGATGGTCATCGGCGGGGGGAACGTGGGCTTCATGGTGGCCCAGGAACTCCTCCGGCGCCGGCTGGAGGTGGTGATCATCGAGCCTAGCCGGGAGCGGTGCGAGTGGCTTTCCCAGGAGCTCCCCGGGGCCCTCATCATCCAGGGGGACGGCACGGACCTGCAGCTTCTGGAGGCCGAGGGCATGCAGGAGGCGGATGCGGTGGTGGCGGTGACCGACAACGACGAGAAGAACCTCCTGGCCTCCTTGCTCGCCAAGCAGCTTGGGGTGAGCAAGGTGATCACCCGGGTTTCCCGCTCGGAGACCCGCCGACTTTTTGAGCAAGTGGGGATTGACCTGCCCCTTACCCCCCGCCAGGCGGCGGTTCGGGCCGTGCTGGACTTCTTGGGGCCGGAGAACGTGGAGCACGTGTCCACCATGGACGAGAACATTGAGCTGCTTGAGGTGGAGCTTCCCGAGGGGTTCCGGCCGAGGCCCCTCCGGGCCCTGGCCACTTCCCAGGTGGCCCCGGTGGCCCTGGAGCGGGACCACCGGGTGATGCTCTACCGGGAGGACCTCGAGGCCCTCCCCGGGGACCGGCTTTTCCTGGTGGTGGCCCGGGAGGTGGCGGATGAAACCGTGGCCCGCATCGTCGGCTAGGCCGGGGTTTCGTTCCAGCCTCTACCTCCTGGGCCTCACCTACCAGGGCTTTGGCCTCCTCATGGCCCTCTTCGCCCTCCTGGCCCTGGGATGGGGGGAGGATGCCCGGGGCTTTGCCCTAGGGGCGGGGCTTGGCGTGGGGCTGGGTAAGGTGCTGCAGGGGCTTGGCCACCCCCAGGCCCAGCCGCGGCGGGCGGAGGTCTTCGCCAGCGTGGCTCTCCTCTGGATCCTGGTGCCTGCCCTGGGGGCGGTGCCCTACTGGCTCTCGGGGGGCCTCAGTTATCTGGATGCCCTCTTTGAGGCGGTTTCGGGCTTCACCACCACCGGGGCCACGGTGTTGGCGGACTTCGGCCAGTTCGGCCAAAGCCTTTTCCTTTGGCGGAGCCTGACCCAGTGGATGGGGGGGATTGGGATTGTGGTGCTCTTCTTGGTGGTCTTCCCCCAGCTCCAGGTGGCGGGCCGCCAGGCCTTTTTTGCCGAGAGCACCGGGGTGGAAAAGGAAAAGCTCACCCCCAGGCTCCGCCACACCGCCGTGGCGGTGCTCCGGGTGTACGTGCTCCTCACGGGGCTAGCCTTTCTGGCCTACTGGGCCCTGGGGGTGCCCCTCTTTGAGGCCCTGGCCAATGCCCTCACCACCACCCCGGCGGGGGGCTTCAGCCCTAACCCCCAAAGCTTCGCTGCCTATGCCCCCCTCGTCCAGTGGGCGGGGAGCCTTTTCATGTTCCTGGCCGGGGTGAACTTTCTCCTCCAGTACCGGCTCTTCTTCGGCCGGGAGGTGAAGCCCCTTTGGCGGGATGCGGAGTTTCGCGCCTATGCGGTGCTGGTGGTTTTGGCCGGGCTTCTCCTGGCCCTTTACCTCTACACCCACCACCTCTATGGCCTCGAGGAAAGCCTCCGCCATGCCTTCTTCCAGGTGATCTCCATCGTGACCACCACGGGTTTTGCCAGCGTGGACTTCGCTCAGTGGGTGGTGCCGGCCCAGGCCATCCTGGTGCTCCTCATGTTCGTGGGGGGAAGCGCGGGCTCGGGGGCGGGGGCATCAAGGTGGTGCGCTGGCTTTTGCTTTTCGGGCTTCTCAGGCGGGAGATCACCCGCACCCTCCACCCCAGGGCGGTCCTCCCCTTGCGCCTGGGCAACCGGGTGGTTTCCGAGGAGGCCTTGCGGCAGGTTTCCGTCTTCATCTTCCTTTACACCCTTCTTTTTGGCTTCGGCACCCTGACCCTGGCCCTTTTGGAGGGGAGTTTTGTGGAGGCCTTTACCGCAAGCGCCCAGGCCATCGGCAACATCGGGCCGGGGCTGGGGACGGTGGGCCCCATGGGTTCCTTTGCGGAACTCCATCCTGTTTCCAAGGTGGTCCTCATCTTCCAGATGTGGGCGGGGCGGATAGAGATCCTTCCCGTGGTCCTCCTCTTCAGCCCGGAGCTCTGGCGGCGGCTTCGGTGAGGGTATATAATCCACCCCATGAATGTACTTGGGCGTCTTACCGCCATGCCCGAGCTTCCCGAGGCCCTTAGGGGTTTGAGGAAGCTGGCCTATAACCTTTGGTGGAGTTGGAATCCGGAGGCGGCAGAGCTTTTCCAGGAGATCGATTCCTTGCTTTGGAAGCGTTTCCGCGGCAACCCGGTCAAGTTGCTTTTGGAAGTGGACCCCGCCCGCCTCGAGGCCCTGAGCACCTCGGGCTACGCCGCCCGGGTCCAGGCCACCCGGGAGGCGCTTAGGGCCTACCTCGAGGCCCGCAGGACGAAGCGAGGCCCTCTGGTGGCCTACTTCTCGGCGGAGTACGGCTTCCACAGCTCCCTGCCCATCTACGCCGGGGGGCTTGGGGTCCTCGCCGGGGACCACGTCAAGGCGGCGAGCGACCTCGGCCTCAACCTCGTGGGGGTGGGGCTCTTCTACCACGAGGGGTATTTCCACCAGCGCCTCTCCCCGGAAGGGGAGCAGGTGGAGGTCTACGAGCCCCTCCGCCCCGAGGAGCTTCCCCTCGTCCCGGTCCAGGACGCCGAGGGGAGGCCCGTGCGGGTGGCCGTGGAGTTCCCGGGCCGCCTGGTCCACGTGGGGGGGTACCGGGTGCAGGTGGGGGCGGTGCCCGTCTACCTTCTCACCACCGACCTCCCGGAGAACGCTCCCGAGGACCGGCAGATCACGGCCCGGCTCTACGCCGCGGGCCTCGAGGCCCGCATCCAGCAGGAGCTCGTCCTGGGCATCGGGGGGGTGCGGTTCCTCAGGGCCTTGGGCCTCGCCCCCGCCTTCTTCCACATGAACGAGGGGCACTCGGCCTTCCTGGGCCTTGAGCGCCTCCGGGAGCTCGTAGCCGAGGGGTATTCCTTCCGGGAGGCCCTGGAGCTTGCCCGGGCTTCGGCCCTCTTCACCACCCACACCCCCGTGCCCGCCGGGCACGACGCCTTCCCTCTTGACCTCGTGGACCGCTACCTGGGAGGGTTTTGGGAGAAGCTCGGGGTGGACCGGGACACCTTCGTCGGGCTTGGGCTGGAGGAGAAGCCCTGGGGTAAGGTCTTCTCCATGTCCAACCTCGCCCTGCGCACGGCGGCCCAGGCCAACGGGGTCTCCCGCCTCCACGGGGAGGTTTCCCGGAACATGTTCCGCCACCTTTGGCCGGGCCTCCTGGCAGAGGAGGTGCCCATCGGCCACATCACCAACGGGGTGCACACCTGGACCTTCCTCCACCCTAGGCTTCGCCGCCACTACGCCGAGGTTTTCGGGCCCGAGTGGCTGGAGCGTCCCGAGGACCCGGAGACCTGGCGGGTGGAGGGGCTTGGGGAGGCTTTTTGGCGCATCCGCCAAGACCTGAAACTTTTCTTGGTGCGGGAGGCGCGCCAGCGCCTCTACGAGCAGCGCCGCCGCAACGGGGAGGGGCCCGCCCGCCTGCGGGAGGCGGAGAAGGCCCTGGACCCCGAGGCCCTCACCATCGGTTTTGCCCGCCGCTTCGCCACCTACAAGCGGGCGGTCCTCATCTTCAAGGACCCCGAGCGGCTTTTGCGCATCCTCAAGGGGCCTTACCCCATCCAGTTCGTCTTCGCCGGGAAGGCCCACCCCAAGGACGAGGCGGGGAAGGCCTACCTCAAGGAGCTCGTGAGCAAGATCCGGGAGTACGGCCTTGAGGACCGGATGGTGGTCCTCGAGGACTACGACATGTACCTGGCCCGGGTGCTCACCCAGGGGTCCGATGTCTGGCTCAACACCCCGAGGCGGCCCATGGAGGCCTCGGGCACAAGCGGCATGAAGGCCGCCCTCAACGGGGCCCTCAACCTCAGCGTCTTGGACGGCTGGTGGGCCGAGGCCTACAACGGCAAAAACGGCTTCGCCATCGGGGACGAGCGCGTCTACGAGAGTGAGGAGGCCCAGGACGTGGCCGACGCCCAGGCCCTCTACGACCTCCTGGAGTCCGAGGTCATCCCCCTCTTCTACGCCAAGGGCCTGGAGGGGTACTCCTCGGGTTGGATGTCCATGGTCCACGAGAGCCTCCGCACCGTGGGGCCCTACTTCAGCGCGGGGCGGATGGTCCGGGACTACCTCGCCCTCTACGAGCGGGGCGCCCTTTGGGAGAAGGAGGCCCGGGCCCGCCTCGAGGCCCTAAGGGCCTTCGCCGAGGCCCTCCCCGCCTTCCACGCCCTGGGGGTCAGGCCCGAGGTTCCCGGGGACCTGACCCTGAACGGGGGGCGGCTGGAGGTGGGGGCGGTCCTCGAGGGGGAGGTGCCGGAGGGTCTCCGCCCCCACCTCCGGGTCCAGCTCGTGGTGCACCGCTTGGGCGGCGGCCTGGAGGTGGTGGACCTGGAGGAGGTGGCCCCGGGGCGGTACCGCACCGCCTTCCGCCCCACAAGGCCCGGGAGCTACACCTACGGCCTCCGCCTTGCCCTCCTCCACCCCGTGACGGGCCGGGTGGAGTGGGTGCGCTGGGCCTAGGGGCGTGTATAATCTTCCGGGGTTCTTTAGGAGGTGAAGCATGCGTAAAGGATGGGTACTTCTTTTGGTCCTGGCCTTGGGCGCGGCCTTGGCCCAGGTGCGGAGCTTTGAGGAGATCAAGCGCTCCGGCGAGATCCGCATCGGCACCGAGGGGGCCTTCCCTCCCTTCAACTACTTTGACGAGCGGAACCAGCTCACCGGGTTTGAGGTGGACCTGGGCAACGCCATCGCCGAGCGGCTCGGCCTGAAGCCGCGCTGGATCGCCCAGTCCTTTGACACCCTGCTCATCCAGCTCAACCAGGGGCGGTTTGACTTCGTCATCGCCTCCCACGGCATCACCGAGGAGCGGGCCAAGGCGGTGGACTTCACCAACCCCCACTACTGCACCGGCGGGGTCATCGTGAGCCGGAAGGGGGGGCCGAGGACGGCCAAGGACCTCCAGGGCAAGGTGGTGGGGGTCCAGGTGGGCACCACCTACATGGAGGCCGCCCAGAAGATCCCGGGCATCAAGGAGGTGCGCACCTACCAGCGGGATCCTGACGCCCTCCAGGACCTCCTCGCGGGCCGCATTGACGCCTGGATCACCGACCGCTTCGTGGCCAAGGAGGCCATCAAGGAAAGGAAGCTGGAGAACACCCTCCAGGTGGGCGAGCTCGTCTTCCAGGAGCGGGTGGCCATGGCCGTGGCCAAGGGGAACAAGAGCCTCCTGGGCGCTTTGAACCGGGCTTTGGCCGAGCTGATGCAGGACGGCACCTACGCCCGCATCAGCCAGAAGTGGTTCGGGGAGGACGTCCGCTGCAGGTGACCCTGCCACGCCCGGACGCCCAAAGGCCCTAAAGGCCCTAGGCCGTCCGGGCCTCTTTTCGCCCCATGCGGTACCTCCGCTTTTTCGCCCTCGTTCTTCTTCTCGTTCTCGGGTACTTCGCCCTCTTCCACGCCCTCTCCTGGGCTTTGGAGCGCTACTTCCTCCTCACGGGCTTCGGCCCCGAGCGGGCGGCCTCCGCCGGGCGGATCATGGCCCAGGGGGCCGAGGTGACCCTGAAGCTCACCCTCCTCTCGGGGGCGGCGGGGCTCGTCATCGGCGTCTTCGCCGGGATGGCGCGGCTTTCCGCCCGGGCCTGGGTGCGCCTCCCCGCCGCTTTCTATATCTGGGTCATCCGGGGCACGCCCCTTCTCGTCCAGATCCTCTTCGCCTACAACGCCCTCCCCCTCCTCCTCCAGCCCCTCTGGCCGGGGGCGCAGCAGGCCCTCACCCCCTACTGGGCGGCCTTCATCGCCCTCGCCTTCAACGTGGGGGCCTACAACGCCGAGGTGGTCCGCGCCGGCATCCAGGCGATCCCCAAGGGGCAGTGGGAGGCTGCTTGGTCCCTGGGGTTTTCCGCCGCGGACACCATGCGCTTCGTCATCCTGCCCCAGGCCCTGAGGATCGTGGTGCCTCCTTTGGTCAACAACGTGGTGGCCCTCCTCAAGGACTCCTCCCTGGCGAGCGTCATCACCCTCTTGGAGCTCGCCCTCTCCGGCCAGCGCATCATCTCCGCCACCTTCCGCCCCGTGGAGGTCTACTTGGCCGTGGCCGCGGTCTACCTCCTTCTCACCACCCTCCTCACCTTCTTCACCAACCTCCTGGAGCGGCGCCTCGCCCTGCCCGGCCGCTAAGCGCCCCAGCGCAGCGAAAGCCGCGGTGGGGGCTCCAGGTGGCGAAATCCACGCGCGGACACCTAGTAAACTGGGCGTAGCATGGACCTGCCCAAGGCCTACGATCCCAAGTCCGTGGAGCCCAAGTGGGCGGAGAAGTGGGCGAAGAACCCCTTCGTGGCGAACCCCAAAAGCGGCAAGCCCCCCTTCGTCATCTTCATGCCGCCCCCGAACGTCACCGGCTCCCTCCACATGGGCCACGCCCTGGATAACTCCCTTCAGGATGCCCTCATCCGCTACAAGCGGATGCGGGGGTTTGAGGCGGTGTGGCTTCCCGGCACCGACCACGCCGGGATCGCCACCCAGGTGGTGGTGGAGCGCCTCCTCCTCAAGGAGGGGAAGACCCGGCACGACCTGGGGCGGGAGAAGTTCTTGGAAAGGGTCTGGCAGTGGAAGGAGGAGTCCGGGGGGACGATCCTCAAGCAGCTTAAGCGCCTCGGGGCGAGCGCCGACTGGAGCCGGGAGGCCTTCACCATGGACGAGAAGCGCTCCCGCGCGGTGCGCTACGCCTTCAGCCGCTACTACCACGAGGGCCTCGCCTACCGGGCCCCGAGGCTCGTGAACTGGTGCCCCCGGTGCGAGACCACCCTCTCGGACCTCGAGGTGGAGACCGAGCCCACCCCCGGCAAGCTCTACACCCTGCGCTACGAGGTGGAGGGGGGAGGCTTCATAGAGATCGCCACCGTCCGCCCCGAGACCGTCTTCGCCGACCAGGCCATCGCCGTCCACCCCGAGGACGAGCGCTACCGGCACCTCATCGGCAAGAGGGCCCGGATCCCCCTCACCGAGGTCTGGATCCCCATCCTCGCCGACCCCGCCGTGGAGAAGGACTTCGGCACCGGGGCCCTCAAGGTCACCCCGGCCCACGACCCCCTGGACTACGAGATCGGGGAGCGGCACGGCCTAAAGCCCGTTTCCGTCATCAACCTGGAGGGGAGGATGGAGGGGGAGAGGGTCCCCGAGGCCTTGAGGGGCCTGGACCGCTTTGAGGCCCGGAGGAAGGCGGTGGAGCTTTTCCGGGAAGTGGGGCACCTGGTGAAGGAGGAGGACTACACCATTGCCCTCGCCACCTGCTCCCGCTGCGGCACCCCCATTGAGTACGCTCAATTCCCCCAGTGGTGGCTCAGGATGAGGCCCCTTGCGGAGGAGGTTCTGGAAGGCCTCAGGCGGGGGGATATCGCCTTCGTCCCCGAGCGCTGGAAGAAGGTGAACATGGACTGGCTGGAGAACGTCAAGGACTGGAACATCTCCCGCCAGCTCTGGTGGGGGCACCAGATCCCTGCCTGGTACTGCGAGGACTGCCAGGCGGTGAACGTGCCCCGCCCTGAGCGCTACCTGGAGGACCCCACCTCCTGCGAGGCCTGCGGGAGCCCCCGCTTAAAACGGGACGAGGACGTCTTTGACACCTGGTTCTCCTCGGCGCTATGGCCCCTTTCCACCCTGGGCTGGCCCGAGGAAACGGAGGACCTCAAGGCCTTCTACCCGGGGGACGTGCTGGTCACGGGGTACGACATCCTCTTCCTCTGGGTCTCCCGCATGGAGGTCTCGGGGTACCACTTCATGGGGGAAAGGCCCTTTAAAACCGTCCTTCTCCACGGCCTCGTGCTGGACGAGAAGGGCCAGAAGATGTCCAAGTCCAAGGGGAACGTCATAGACCCCTTGGAGATGGTGGAGCGCTACGGGGCGGACGCCCTTCGCTTCGCCCTCACCTACCTGGCCACAGGGGGGCAGGACATCCGGCTTGACCTCCGCTGGCTGGAGATGGCCCGAAACTTCGCCAACAAGCTCTACAACGCCGCCCGCTTCGTCCTTCTCTCCCGAGAGGGCTTCCAGGCCAAGGAGGACACCCCCACCCTGGCGGACCGCTTCATGCGAAGCCGCCTAAGCCAGGGCGTGGAGGAGATCACCGCCCTCTACGAGGCCCTGGACCTGGCCCAGGCGGCCCGGGAGGTCTACGAGCTCGTCTGGAGCGAGTTCTGCGACTGGTACCTGGAGGCGGCGAAGCCCGCCCTCAAAGCGGGGAACGCCCACACTCTAAGGACGCTTGAGGAGGTCCTCGCCGTCCTCCTCAAGCTCCTCCACCCCATGATGCCCTTCCTCACCAGCGAGCTCTACCAGGCCCTCACCGGCAAGGAGGAACTCGCCCTCGAGGCCTGGCCCGAGCCTGGGGAGAGGGATGAGGAGGCCGAGGAGGCCTTTGAGGCCCTGAAGCAGGCGGTGACGGCGGTGAGGGCCTTGAAGGCCGAGGCCGGGCTTCCCCCGGCCCAGGAGGTGCGGGTCTACCTCGAGGGGGAGACCGCCCCCGTGGGGGAGAACCTGGAGGTCTTCCGCTTCTTGAGCCGGGCCGACCTCCTTCCCGAAAGGCCGGCGAAGGCCCTGGTGAAGGCCATGCCCAAGGTGACGGTGCGCATGCCCCTGGAGGGGCTTTTGGACCTGGAGGAGTGGAAGCGCCGCCAGGAAAAGCGCCTAAAGGAGCTCCTCGCCCTCGCGGAGAAGAGCCAAAAGAAGCTTTCCGCCCCGGGCTTCAGGGAAAAGGCCCCCAAGGAGGTGGTGGAGGCCGAGGAGGCGCGGCTTAGGGAGAACCTGGCGCAGGCCGAGAGGATCCGGGAAGCCCTCAGCCAAATAGGGTGAGCCGGGGGTCCGAGGCCTCCCCGGGGGCCTCCACCACCCCCTCGGCGAGCCTCAGGTTCACGGTGAGGAAGGGAAACCGCTCCAGGGGGTCTAGGTCCACGAGGGGCTTGTCCGGGGCGAGGAGGTAAAGCCCCGCCTCCTTTAGGGTCTGGAAGGGCTTGGCCTGGGAGAGGAAGTCGGAAAGCCGCACTCCCCGCGGCAGGAGGAGCGCCCCCGCCAAAAGGTAGTCCCCGAAGAGGAAGGCGAGGCGCCTCCTCTCCAGGAGGGCCGGGCTCGTCCGGGGCTCGGCGGGCCTCCCCCCGGCCACCCACTGGACCCTCTCCTTGCGCAGGGCGAGGAAGTTTACGCTCGCCTTGAGCTCCCGGGCCTCCGGGGGATGGCGGAAACCGGGAGCGTAGACCAGGGCCCCGGTCACGGGGAGGTAGGGCCGTTCCTGGTTTAAGAGGTCGGCGGTGCCCGCCCCGGGCACCAGGTGGATCGTCCCGTAGACCCGGTAGGCCCCGGTGTAGATCCGGGCCTCATGGGCTTCCCGCGGGCTCCTGTACACGGTTTACCTCCCAGTAGGCAAGAAGGGCCTCGCTGAAGAGGCCCGGGTGGCGGCGCTCGTAGGCGAAGAGGAGGCGGCGGTGGACGAGGGCTTTGAGCCGGGCCTCGGGGGTGTGGAGGACGGGGGGGGCGGAAAGCCTGGCCCGCGCCTCCCGCCCCAGGGCCACCTCCACCCGCCTGCCCAGGACCGGCCTCGGGGGAAGGCCGAGCCAAAGCCCGGCCTCCTCGGGGGGAGGAGGCGGAAGCCCGCCTTCCTGGCGTAGTCCAGCCCCTCGGGGTTGTCCTCGGGGACGTAGACCCCTTCCCCCAGGCGGGCCCGGGCCAGGGCCTCGAGGAGGGGCAGGGGGTAGGCGAAGGGCGCGATCCCGCCCTCCAGCGCCTCTGGCTTTCGCAGGTCCACCGCCTGGACCTCGTAGGCGAGGTGGCCGTTCCAGGCGTTTTCGCTGAGGAGGCCCGCCACCTCCACCTCCGGGGGCAGGGCGAGGTCCCCCCGTTTCCAGGCCAGGACCCGCACCCCCTTCAGGCGGAAGGCGAGGTGGCGGCCCTCCCCGAGGCGCCGGGCCTCCTCCGGGGCGCCGAAGAGGAGGAAGAGGGGCTCGGGGTTTCCCTCGCCGTAGGGCTCCAAAAGGGCGAGCTCCCGGAAGACCTGGGGGAGGAGGCCGGGCTCCGGGAGCAGGTCCAAAAGGGCCACCTCGCGCACGGGGTCGGGGAAGCGGGCGGCGTAGGCCTCCACCCGGGCCTTGAAGGCGGGGAAGAGGGCCTCGTCCATGGCGAAGCCCGCCGCCTCCTTGTGCCCCCCGTAGCGCAACAAAAGGTCCTCGGCGCTCCTTAGGGCCTCCACGGCGCTGATGGGGGCGAGGCTCCGCACCGTCCCCTTGCCCTGGGCCACCAGGAAGACGGGCCGGAGGGTGGCCTCCAGGATGCGGCTCGCCACGATGCCCATCACCCCCGGGTGCCCCTCGGGGTCCAGGAGGACGATGGCCTTGGCCTCGGGGTCCGCCTGGGGGAGGAGCTTCCTGAGCATGGCTTCCTCCAGGGTCTGGCGGCGGGCGTTCAGCCAGTGCAGTTCCCCCACGAGGGCCTGGGCCTCGGCCGCATCGTCGGTGAGGAGGAGCTTTAAGGCCTTCTCCGCCTCCCCGAGGCGGCTTGCCGCGTTGATCCGGGGGGCGATGCGGAAGGCCACCTCCACCGCCTTTCCCGTGTACCCCACCGCCTCGGCCAGAAGCCTGAGCCCCACCCAGGAGGAGGCGGGGATGCGGGAAAGGCCCTCCTTCACCAAGGCCCGGTTCCAGCCCCAAAGGGGGGCCACGTCGGCGATGGTGCCCACCGCGGCGAGGTCGGCGTACTCCAGGGGTGGGGGAAGGCCCAGGCGCTCGTGGAGGGCCCAGAGGAGGAGGAAGGCCACCCCCGCCCCCGTGGGCTTCTCCTTAAGGTCCGGGGTCAGGGCGGGGTGGACCACGAGGCCGGGGGAGGGGTCTTGCCGGGGGTGTGGTGGTCGGTGACGATCACCTCCACCCCGTTTTCCACGAGCTCCCGAAGCTCCGCGTGGTTGGTGATGCCGCAGTCCACGGTGAGGAAGAGGTCCGAGGCCTCGAGGTGCTCGGGAACCCGCTCCATCAGCACCCCGTACCCTTCCTCCAGCCGGTGGGGGATGAAGGGGTGGACGTCGGCGCCCAAGGCGGCGAGGCCCCGAACCAGGATGGCCGTGCCCGTGAGCCCGTCGGCGTCGTAGTCCCCGTGGACGCGGATCCGCTTCCCCTGGCGGAGCGCCTCCTCCAGGAGGGCCGCCGCCTCCTCCAGCCCCCTCAGGGGAAGGAGGGCGAGGGGGGGTCCAGGTCCTCCTTCCGCCTAAAGCCCCGGTGCCAGTAGGCCAGGGCGGCCTCCGGCCCCACCTCCAAGGCCGCCATCACCTCCCGCCACTGGGCGAGGGGAGGGAGGGAAAGCACCCGCCAGCGGACCCGGTCCCTCATGCCTCCAGGTCCCGGTCGGGGATGCGGGGGATCTCCTCTATGCGCGCCTTTTTCAGCTCGGCCACCTCCCGCTCCAGGGCCCGGACCCGCCTCCAGGCGGCCGCCCGCTCCCGCCGCCCGGCCCAGGCGAGGCCCAGGGCGTAAAGCCCCCCACGCCGAGGCCCAGGAGGAAGGCCCCCGGCAGGAGGAGGTAGAGGGGCCAGGGGCCCCAGGGGGTGGGGAGGGCGAGGAAGGGGTAGGTCCCGTAGAGGTAAAGCCCCGTGCTCGCCACGAGAAGCCCCGACACCAAAAGGAGCCAGTTCACGAGCGCCATGACGCCTCCTTTAGCCGGATCCGGCCCTCGTAGAGGGCCTTGCCCACCAAAGCGCCGTCCACGCCCAGGGTCTGGAGCAGGTGGAGGTCCTCCGGGGAGGCGATCCCTCCCCCCACGATGAGCTCGTGGGGCCAGGCCGCCCGCACCCGGGCCACCACTTCCCGGTCCAGGCCCTTCAGGGTCCCGTCCCGGCGGACGTCGGTGTAGAGGAGGGTCCGCACCCCCATTTCCGCCCAGGCCCGGAGGAGGTCCAGGGCGGAGGCGGAGGCGGCCTCCTGCCAGCCCGAGACCACCACCTCCAGGCCCCGGGCGTCCAGGGCCACGGCCAGGCGGTCCGGGCCCACCGCTTCCAGCATCCGCGCCAGAAGCCCCGGGTCCTTCACGGCCACCGTGCCCACCACCGCCCGGCTCGCCCCCAGGGAGAGGGCCTCCTGCAGGGCCTCGAGGCTCCGGATGCCCCCCGCGAGCTGGAAGGGGATGGAGAGGGAGGCCGCCACCCGGCGCACCGCCTCCCGGTTCTCCCCCGTGCCCAGGGCGCGGTCCAGGTCCACCAGGTGGAGGAGGGTGGCTCCTTCCTCCTGGAAGCGCAGCGCGGCCTCTACCGGATCCCCGTAAACGGTCGCACGGGCAGGATCCCCCTCGTAGAGGCGCACCGCCTTGCCCGACTTCAGGTCCACCGCCGGGATGAGGCGCATGGCCCTATCCTACAAGCTGGCGGAGGGCTTCCTCCAGATTTGGGCTTCGCATGAGGCTCGTACCCACGAGGACGGCGTCAAAGAGCCCCTCTAAGGCCTTCAGCTCCTCCCTTCGGGCGTAGCCGGACTCCGCCACCAAGACCCCGCTATAGCCCCGCTCCCGCGCCAGGCGGCCGAGGCGGGGGGCGGTCTCCAGATGGATTTGCAGGGTGGCGAGGTCGCGGTTGTTGATCCCGAGGATCTCCGCGCCGGCCTCGAGGGCGATCTCCAGCTCCCTCTCCGTGTGGACCTCCACCAGGGCCTCGAGGCCAAGCCTTCTCGCCTCCTCCAGGTAGGCCCCCGTAAGCTCCCCCAAAAGGGCCACGATGAGGAGGGCGGCGCTCGCCCCGAAGGCCCGGGCCTCCCCCAGCATGAAGGGGTCCACCACGAAGTCCTTCCTAAGGAGGGGAAGGTCCACCGCCTCGCGCACCCGCTTGAGGTCCATAAGGCTTCCCCCGAAGCGGTGGGGCTCGGTGAGGACGCTCACCGCCCTCGCCCCGCCCCGCGCGTAGGCCAAGGCGGCCTCCACCGGGTCCACCTCCCTGATGACCCCCGCGGAGGGGCTTTGTTTCTTGACCTCGGCGATTACGGAAAGCCCCGGGCGGAGGAGGGCCTCCTTGAAGGAGGGCACGGAAGGGGGCTCGGGGAGGGGATAGGGGGCCACCTCGGAAGCCCGCTTCCTGGCGATCTCCCCCAGGACCCCGGGGACGCGGGAAAGGTCGGGCCTCATGGGGCCATTCTACCTAGAATGGGACCATGGCCCGCCCGCTTCCCCAAACCCTCTTTTTGGACGCCTACCTCACAGAACTTGCCGAAAGGCTGATCCGGAAAAACTTCCTGCCCGACCTCCTTCTCGGGGTGCTTCGGCGCCAGCGCCGCGCCCTGCGCAACCCCCCTCTCGGGGTGGAGGCCTTCCTGGAAAGCCTGAGGCGGGCCGGGCTGATCACCTTCGCAAAAGCCCTTGAGGCCTACAAGGGGTACCTCTAACCCGGCCGGGCCTGTTGCGTTTATTTCGTTTATCCGGTAAACTGGGGCCTGGAGGTTAGGTATGGGCGGTCTCCTCTTCACCCCTAGGCTCCCGGCAGAAGCGGTCAAGGCCTTCCGGGAAAAGCTCACCCCCGGCAAGGTCTTGCGCCTCGAGGAGGCCTCCTTGACCCTCACCCCCGAGCTGGCCCAGCTTCTCCAGGAGCTCCTGGGAGCGCTTTCGCGGGGCGAGATGGTGCGCATCGTTCCCATGGAAGCCGAGCTCACCACGGGCCAGGCGGCCGAGCTCCTCGGGGTCTCCCGGCCTTACCTGGTCCGGCTTTTGGAGGAAGGCAAGATTCCCTACCGCAAGGTGGGGACCCACCGCCGGGTCCGGGCCAGGGACCTTCTGGCTTACCTGGAGGCTTCCCGGAAGCGGGGCAGGGAGCTTTTGGACGAGCTCATCGGCGAGGCCCAGGAGCTCGGCCTGGGGTATTAGGCCGTGCGCGGCGTGGCCTTGGCCTTAGGGGGAGGGGGCGTCCGGGGGTACGCCCACCTGGGGGTGCTCGCCGTCTTGGAGGAAGCGGGCGTCCCCATCCGGGGCCTTGCGGGGAGCTCTGCCGGGGCTTTGGCGGCGGCCGCCTGGGCCTTCGGCTACAAGGACCCCTGGAGGGTGCACGGGGCCATCTTTGACCGGGAGGTGGCGGAGCTTTCCCGGGCGGGAAGCCTCCGGGCCTTGGCCCGGCTCTTCACCGCCTTCAGGCGCCCGGCCATGGTGGCCACGGACCGGATAGAGGAGGGGCTTAAGGCCCTCTTTGGCGAGGCGCGGCTGGAGGAAAGCCCCATCCCCCTGGCCATCCAGGCGGCGGACCTCCTCACGGGCGAGGCGGTGGTTCTGAGGAAGGGGCCGATGTGGAAGGCGGTTCTCGCCAGCATGGCCATCCCGGGCCTCTTCCCCCCGGTGGCCTTGGCGGGGCGGCTTTTGGTGGACGGGGACGTGGTGGAGAAGGTGCCGGTGCGGGCGGCCAAGGCCCTCTTCCCCAAGGTGGTGGCCGTGGATGTCTCCAACCCGCCGCCCAAGGAACCGCCCAGGACGGCCCTCGAGGCCGCCCTCCTGGCGGGCGAGGCGAGCCGGAGGCGGCTCAAGGCCCTGGCCTTGAAGGAAGCGGACGTGGTCATCGCCCTGGACCCTCCCTTTCCCATAGACACCTTTGACCACGAGCGGCTGGAATTCGTCTACGAACTGGGAAAGCACCGGGCCAAGGAGCGCCTTCCCGAGGTTTTAGCCCTGACGAGGACCCGGCTTAGGAACCTCTTGTTCCGGCGTTGAGCCCCTCTTCCCCCGGCGGAGGAAGAGCCAAAAGGCGCCGAGCCCCAAGGGGAGAAGGAAGAGGCCAAAGGGCCTAAGGAGGAGGCCCAAAACCCCTAGGAAGAAAAAAGCCCCGGCCCCAAGCCCCACCGCTATCAAGGGTCCGAGGGGTGCTTCCTCCTCCAGGGCGGAGCGGGCCTGGAGATGGAGCCAGGCCATCCCGATGACGGCGAGGAAAAGGAGGGGCGGATAAGGGGCCTGGGGCAGGAAGGGGGCAAGGAGGAGGAGGAAGCACCCCTTGAGCCCGAGGAGGAAGAGGCCATAAACCCTTAGGGCTCGGCGCCGGAGGTTGGGGTCGGCCTCGGGGTTGGCGAGGGCCTCGAGGAGGCCTTGCAGGAAGTTGGGGGCCATGGGGGTTTAGTGGTGGAGCACCCTTTGCAGGAAGCTTCGCGTCCTCTCCTCCTTGGGGCGCGTGAAGATCTCCTCCGGCCTCCCTTCCTCCACGATCTGCCCCCCGTCCATGAAGACCACCCGGTCCGCCACCTCCCGGGCGAAGCCCATCTCGTGGGTCACCACCACCATGGTCATGCCTCCTTGGGCCAGGTCCCGCATCACGTCCAAGACCTCCCCCACCATCTCGGGGTCCAGGGCCGAAGTGGGCTCGTCAAAGAGCATGATCTTGGGCTCCATGGCGAGGGCCCTGGCGATGGCCACCCGTTGCTGCTGCCCCCCGGAAAGCTGCGCCGGGTACTTATTCGCCTGGTCCAGGATCCCCACCCGCTCCAGAAGCTCCAGGGCCTTCTTCTCCGCCTTTTCCCGGGGCCAGCGCCGCACCCTCCTGGGCGCCAGGGTGACGTTTTCCAGCACGGTCATGTGGGGGAAGAGGTTGAACTGCTGGAAGACCATTCCCACCTCCCGCCTGACTTCCCGTAGCACCCGGTCGTCCTTGACGTTGAGGCCGTCCACCACCACCTCACCCTCCTGGAAGTCCTCCAGGCGGTTGACCGTGCGGATGAGGGTGCTCTTTCCCGAGCCCGAGGGCCCGATGATGACGAGCTTTTCCCCCGGGGCCACCTCGAGGTGGATCCCCTTGAGCACGTGCAGGGGGCCGAACCACTTGTGCAGGTTGCGGATCCGGATGATGGGTTCCACTTCCGGCTATTTTCGCACCCGCTGGACCAGGTAGACAAGGCCCATGAGCCCGAAGCCGAAAAGGTTGGCGAGCCCCGGGACCACGAGGGCGAAGGCGGCGAGGAGGAGGAGGCCCCGCTCCCAAAGGGTGGTCCGCTTGTGGAAAAAGCCCACCAAAGCGGCGCTGAAGGCCACCATCCCCGCGAAGGCCGTGGCCACGATGAGGGCGCCTTCCGCCACCGAGCCCACCCCGAGGAGAAGAAGCTTGGGGTTGAAGAAGAACATGTAGGCGAGGAGGGCGGTCCTGAGCTCGTACACGAAGCCCTGGACCGCCGTCTTCCAGAAGTCGGAGCGGGCGATGGCGCTCGCGGCGTAGGCGGCGAGGGCCACGGGGGGCGTGGAGTCGGCCATGATGCCGAAGTAGAAGGCGAACATGTGGGCCGCCACCGGGGGCACGCTGTAGCCCGCCTTCTCCGCCAGGTTCAGGATCACCGGCACCACCAAGGAGGCCATGACGATGTAGTTGGCGGTGGTGGGAAGGCCCATGCCGAGGAGGAGGCTTGTGAGCTGGGCGAGGAGGAGGACCAGAAGGAGGTTCCCCCCGGAAAGCCTCTCCACGATGTCCGTGAGCCCGAAGCCGATGCCCGTCATGGTGACGATGCCTACGATGACGCCGGCGGAGGCCGTGGCCAGGGCGATGCCCACCATGCCTCGGGCGCCCGCCTCGAGGCCCTCTAGGAGAAGCCTTCCCCCCTTGAGGAACCCGGGGCCCACCCCCGCCCCGCTCCTCCAGGCCCGCCAGGCCTCCTGCAGGAGGATGAGGAGGGCCATGAGGAAGACGGTGTTCAAGGCGGCCCGCTCTGGGGTGAGCCTCAGGCCCACCAGGGCGTAGAGGAGGTAGGCCAGGGGCAGGAGGTAGTGGAGCCCGGAGCGGAGCACGGGGGCGAGGGGAGGGAGCTCCGAACGGGGCACCCCCTTGAGGCCCAAGGCCAGGGCCTCGAGGTGCACGGTGATGAAGAGGGTGGCGTAGGCCAGGAGGGCGGGGATTAGGGCGATGAGGATCAGGTCGCTATAGGGGATGCCCAAGAACTCCGCCATGATGAAGGCGGCCGCCCCCATCACCGGGGGCATGAGCTGGCCGTTGGAGGAGCTCGCCACCTCCACCGCCGCTGCCTTCTCCGGGGGGTAGCCCACCCGCTTCATCAGGGGGATGGTGAAGGTCCCGGTGGTCACCACGTTGGACACCGAGCTCCCCGAGACCACCCCCATGAGGGCGCTCGCCACCACCGCCGCCTTGGCGGGTCCGCCGCGGAAGTGGCCGAGGAGGGCGTAGGCCGCCTGGATGAAGAACCGCCCCGCCCCCGCCTTCTCCAGAAGGGCCCCGAAGAGGACGAAGAGGTAGACGAAGGTGGCGGAAACCCCCAGGGGCACCCCCCAGATGCCCTCAGCGGTGGTGTAGAGCTGGCCCATGAGCTGGCCCCACTGGCTCCCGGCGTGGAGCTGAAGCCAGGGGGGAAGGGTGAAGGGAAGAAGCCCCTTGGGCCCGGTGAGGGCGTAGAGGATGAAAAGGGAGGCGATGACGGGCAAGGCGGGCCCCACCACCCGCCAGCTCGCCACGAAGAGGACGAGGAGGGTGAGGGTTCCCATGACCACGTCCCGTTCGCTCGGGATGCCCCCCGGATCTGGGTGATCCCGTAGTAGTCCCAGACCACGTAGAGCGCCCCCACGACGCCAAGCAGGGCCAAGACCCAGTCCAGAAGGGGCACCCGTTCCTTAGGCCCCCGCTTCCCCGGGTAGGCCAAGAAGGCCAGGGCCAGGGCGAAGGCCAGGTGGACCGCCCGCTGGCGGATGGGGTCCAGGGTGCCGGCCTCCGTGGCCCAGAGCTGGAAGAGGCTCCAGGCCACCCCGAGGCCAAAGAGGAGGTAGCGGGTCCACCCCTTCGGGCGCCTTCCTCCAAGCTCCGACTCTTCTACGAGAAGCGCCGCGTCCTTGTCCATAACCTTGCCCCTTACCGGACGAGGGGCCCCCTTCAGGGGGCCCCTCCTTTTAGGCCTTGCGGCTTACTTCAGAACCCCGGCCTCCTTGTAGAAGCGCTCCGCCCCGGGGTGGAGGGGGATGGGCAGGCCCTTCACCGCCTTCTGCAGGCTGAAGAAGCGCTCCAGGTTAGGGTGAATCTTCTTAAAGGCCTCCTGGTTGCCGAAGGCCGCCTTCATGAACTTGTAGACCGTCTCCTCGGAGAGCTTTTCCGAGGCGATGAGGATGGCCTGGACCGCCACGGTGGGGGTGGTCACGTCCACGCCCTTGTAGGTGCCGCCGGGGATGTTGAAGCCCACGTAGAAGGGGTACTTCTTGGCGATGGCCTGGATCCGGTTCAGGTCCACCGCCACGAGGGTGATGGGGGTGGTGAGGGCGAGCTGCTGGATGGCCCCCGCCCCCAGGCCCACAGTGTAGAAGAGGGCATCCGCCCGCTTGTCCTGCATGAGCTGAATCCCCTGGCTCGCGCTCACCCGGATGGCCTGGCCGAGGTCGTCAAAGGTGAGGCCGTAGGCCTCGAGGATCTGCCGGGCGTTCTGCTCGGTGCCGGAGCCCACGTCGCCCACCACCACCCGCTTGCCCTTGAGGTCGGCCACGGTGCGGATCCCCGCGTCCTTGCGGGCCACGATGTGGACCACCTCGGGGTAGAGGGCGGCAAGGGCCCGGATGGTCTTCACGGGTTTGCCCTCAAAGGCGGGAATGCAGCAGCCCTGGTAGGCGTAGTAGGCGATGTCGTTCTGGGCCAGGGCCATCTCAAACTCCCCGGCGTTGATGGCGTTGATGTTGGCCACGCTGCCGCCGGTGGAGCGGGCGTTGGCCCGGATACCCACATTGGCGTCGTTCACCAGCTTGGCGATCCCGGTGGCCACGGGGAAGTAGACCCCCGTGGTGGAGCCGGAGCCGATGGTGATGAACTCCCGGGCCAGGCCCAGGCCTGCGAGCGTCAAAGCGGCAAGGATCAGCTTCCTCATACACACCTCCTTGGTGCCGCCGGTAGTATACCCGGCCCTTGCCCTTCTGGCAAGCGCCGCGCGGCCCAGGGAGGGGTTTTTCGCTAGACTAGGGGGTATGGAGTACACCACCCTCGCGGTCCTCGCCGGGCTTCCCGAAGACCCCCATGGGGCGGTGGGGCTTCCCATCTACGCCGTGGCCGCCTACGGCTTCAAAACCCTGGAAGAGGGCCAGGAGCGCTTCGCCACCGGGGAGGGCTACGTCTACGCGCGCCAGAAAGACCCCACGGCCAAAGCCCTGGAGGAGAGGCTCAAGGCCCTGGAGGGGGCGCTTGAGGCCGTGGTCCTGGCCTCGGGCCAGGCGGCCACCTTCGCCGCTTTGCTTTCCCTTTTGCGCCCTGGGGACGAGGTGGTGGCGGCCAAGGGGCTTTTCGGCCAGACCATCGGGCTATTCAACCAGGTACTCGCCCCCATGGGGGTCGGGGTGCGCTACGTGGACCCTGAGCCCGAGGCCGTGCGGGGGGCCCTCACGGAGAGGACCCGGGTCCTCTTCGTGGAGACGGTGGCGAACCCCGCCCTCCTTGTCCCCGACCTCGAGGCCCTGGCCACCCTGGCCGAGGAAGCGGGCGTGGCCCTGGTCGTGGACAACACCTTCGGGGCGGCGGGGGCGCTCTGCCGGCCTTTGGCCTGGGGGGCCCACGTGGTGGTGGAGAGCCTCACCAAGTGGGCCTCGGGGCATGGCTCGGTGCTGGGCGGGGCGGTGCTCTCCCGGGAAACCGAGCTTTGGCGGAACTACCCCCAGTTTCTGCAGCCCGACCTCAAGGGCCAGATCCCCTGGGAGGCCCTTAGGGCCAGGTGCTTCCCCGAAAGGGTCCGCACCTTGGGGCTTTCCCTCTGCGGCATGGCCCTTTCCCCCTTCAACGCCTACCTCCTCTTCCAGGGCCTGGAGACCGTGGCCCTGAGGGTTGCGCGGATGAGCGAGACCGCGCGCTTCCTCGCCGAGCGCCTCCAGGGCCACCCCAAGGTGAAGGCCCTCCGCTACCCGGGCCTCCCCGAGGACCCCGCCCACAGGAACGCCCGGAAGTACCTGGCCTCGGGCGGGCCCATCCTCACCCTGGACCTGGGGGACCTGGAGAGGGCGAGCCGCTTCCTTGGGGCCATCCGCCTCCTCAAGGCGGCGAACCTCGGGGACGCCCGGACCCTCTTGGTGCACCCCTGGACCACCACCCACAGCCGCCTCAAGGAGGAGGCGAGGCTCCAGGCCGGGGTGACCCCAGGGCTCGTGCGGGTCTCCGTGGGCCTCGAGGACCCTCTGGACCTCCTCGCCCTCTTTGAGGAGGCCCTGGAGGCGGTCTAGATGCCCTACACCATCGGCCAGCTCGCCCGGGCGTTTGGCCTTTCGCCTGATGCCCTCCGCTACTACGAAAGGCTTGGGCTTCTCGCCCCCAGCGGCCGTTCGCCCGGGGGGTTTCGCCTCTACGGGGAGGAGGCCTTCCGCCGCCTCCGCTTCATCAAGGAGGCCCAGGCGGCGGGGCTTAAGCTTGAGGACATCGCCTGGATCCTCCGCGCCGTGGAGGAGGGCCATCCCCCCTGCCGCCACGTGCGGGAGGCCCTGGCCAAGCGCCTGGCGGAGGTGCGGCGTAGGCTCAGGGAGCTCCAGGCCCTGGAAGCGGCCCTGGCCGAACGGCTGGCCTACGCCGAGGCCCACCCTGACCCCGCCTGCGACGGCAAGGACCGCTGCGTCTATTTGGACCCCCTTGACCCTGGAGCACGCTCCAGGGTCTAGCCTGGGGGCATGGAGAAGAACCGGTACCGCATCAAGGTGCCCGGGATCCACGGCGCGGGGTGCATCCGCAGGGTGGAGCGGGTGGCCGGGGTGGAAAAGGCGTGGATGGGCTACCCGGGGGAGGCCCTATGACCTACGACCTCCTCATCGTGGGCTCGGGCTCCGCCGGGGTGGCGGCGGCCCTGGAGGCGAGCGCCCTCGGGGCCAAGGCGGCCGTGGTGGAGGCGGGGGTTTTGGGGGGGACCTGCGTCAACGTGGGGTGCGTGCCCTCCAAGTACCTCCTCCGGGCGGCCGACGCCTTCCACCGGGCGGGCCACTCCGCCTTCCCCGGCCTCCGCACGGAGGCCCTGGGGGTGGACTGGAAAGCCCTCCTCGCGGGCAAGGAGGGCCTGATCGCGGCCCTCAGGAAGGAGAAGTACCAGGAGGTTCTTGAGGCGGCCGGGGTTCCCGTGCTCCGGGGGAGGGCCCGCTTCCTGGACGGGGAAAGGATGGAGGTAGAGGGGCGGGAGGTCTTGGCCGGGCGGTACCTCCTCGCCACCGGGGCGAGGCCCTTCCTTCCGCCCATCCCCGGCCTCCAGGAGAGCGCGCCCTGGACCTACCTCGAGGCCCTCTCCGCCCCCGCCCTTCCCGAAAGCCTCCTGGTGGTGGGGGGTGGGCCCATCGGGCTTGAGCTCGCCCAGGCCTTCGCCAGGCTTGGGAGCCGGGTGACGGTCCTCGAGGCCCTGCCCGAGGTCCTGCCCCAGGAGGACCGGGAGCTTGCCCGGCTCCTCCGGGGCTACCTGGAGGAGGAGGGCCTTAGGGTCCACACCGGGGTCCGGGTGGAGACCGTGGTCCGGGAAGGGGCCTTCCGCGTCCGGACCGACCGGGGGGTTTTTGAGGCGGAGAGGCTCCTCGTGGCCACGGGGAGGAGGCCCAGCCTTGAGGGGCTCGGCCTGGAGCGGGCGGGCGTGGAGCGGGACGAGCGGGGCTTCCTTCGGCTGGACCCGAGCCTGCGCACCACCAACCCCCGGGTCTACGCCGCCGGGGACGCGGCGGGGCTTCCCCAGTTCGTCTACGTGGCCGCCCAGTCGGGCAGGGTGGCGGCCCGCAACGCCTTGGGGGTGGAGACGCCCCTGGACCTCGCCGCCCTCCCCCGGGTCACCTTCACCGACCCCGCCCTGGCCGCGGTGGGCCTCACGGAGGAGGAGGCGAGGAGGCGGTACGGCGCGGGGGTGCGGGCGGCCACCCTTCCCCTTTCCCAGGTGCCCAAGGCCCTCACCGCCCGCGATGCCCGGGGGGCCTTCAAGATCGTGGTGGACGAAGAGGGCACGGTCCTCGGCCTCCACGTCCTGGCCCACGAGGCGGGGGACGTCATCCAGGAGGGCATCCTGGCGGTGAAGTACGGCCTCGGCTATCGGGACCTCGTAGACACCTTCCACCCCTACCTGACCCTGGCCGAGGGGATAAGGCTCGTGGCCCAGGCCCTGGACGCCGATCCCAAAAAGCTTTCCTGCTGCGCCTGACTACACCACCCACCTTCCCCGGCGCATGAGAGGCACGCGGGTCCCGTCCTCGTAAAGCCCGTCCACGTCCATCTCCTCGGAGCCAATCATCCAGTCCACGTGGACGAGGCTTTCGTTGCCCCCCCGCTTCCGGAAGGCCTCCCCCGAGGGGCGGCCCTCGAGGTTCTCCTGGTAGGCCTGGCCAAAGGCGATGTGGCTTGCGGCGTTCTCGTCAAACAGGGTGTCAAAGAAGACGAGGCCCGTTTTGGCGATGGGGTTGTCCGCGGGGACCAGGGCCACCTCGCCCAGGCGCCTCGCCCCCTCGTCCGTGTCCAAAAGCCGCCTCAGCACCTCCTCGCCCTTCTCGGCCCGCACCTCCACGGCGAAGCCCCTTTCAAACCGGGCGAAGATCCCCTCCACCAGGGTGCCCCCCAGGGCCAGGGGGCGGCTTGCCCGCACCACCCCCTCCACCCGCTCCCGGTGGGGGGCGGTGAAGACCTCCTCCGTGGGCAGGTTGGGGTTGCAGAGCAGGCCCTTCTTCGTGGGGGTGGCCCCGCCCTGCCAGAGGTGCCCCTCGGCGAGGCCCACCACGAGGTCCGTCCCCGGCCCCTTGAAGTGGAGGGCGTGGAAGCGGCGGGCGTTCAGGTAGGCCACCTTTTCGTGAAGGGCGCGGTTGTGGGCTTCCCAGGCGGCGATGGGGTCTTCCTGGTCGGCCCGGGTGGCCTGGAAGATGGCCTCCCAGAGCCTCCTCACCGCCTCCTCCTCGGGGAGGCCTGGGAAGACCGCCCTCGCCCAGCCGGGGTGGGCGAAGGGGACGATGGTCCAGTTGGTGACGAACTCGGTGATGGCGTCCAGCGCGGGTTTGTAGGCCCGGCTCTGGGCTTGCTGGGCCCGGCCGATGCGCTCGGGAGGGAGGCCCTCCAGGGCCTTGGGGTCGTTGCCGGAGACCGCCAGGCGGGCCGCTCCCTCGCGGAAGGCCTTGGCCATGCCCTCGTAAAGCCAGCCAGGCGCCCGGTCCAACCCCTCCTCGGGGGCCAGGGAGAGGCGCTGGCGGGAGATGACGTTGTCGCTGTAGAGGACGGTGAAGAGGCTTGCCCCGTGCTCGTAGGCCTTTTGGGAAAGGAGGCGCACGAAGTCCACCGCCTCTATGGGGGCGGTGGCGATGACCTCCTGCCCCTTCTCCAGGTTGAGCCCCACGCGGATGGCAAGTTCCGCCAGCTTTTCCAGGTTGCGCTTGAAGGCGTCCACGCCCCAAGTCTTCGCCCGGAAGGGCCTTCCGTCAAGGCCTGGGGCAGCTTCGGGGCCGGGCGAGGAGGAGGGCGAGGCCCGCGAGGAGGAGGAGGAAGGGGCGGTAGGCCTCGAGGGCCAGGGCCAGGACCACGAGGAGGAGGACGAGGAGGTAGCGCGCCATGCCTTCATCCTAAGGCAGGTCGGCCTCCTCCCTCAGGGCGTAGAACCCCTTCCCCAGGGCCACCACCGGGCTCCGGTGCCAGCGGGCCAGGGCGGAAAGGCGGATCTTGGCGATCTTCTCCGGTTCCTTCACGTCCTTCCAGAGCCCGTCCTCCTTGAGGAGGCGGCCGATCTCCGTGTAGTGGAGGGGCCTTCCCGCCTCTTTGAGGAGCGCTAGCACCTTTTTGCGAAACCGGTCCGGCCTCGGCATAGGGGCTTCGTCCAGTCTACCCGTATAGTGGGGGTATGCGGAACCAGGAGCTCGCCCGGATCTTTGAGGAGATCGGGCTCATGAGCGAGTTCTTAGGGGATAACCCCTTCCGGGTCCGGGCCTATTACCAGGCGGCCCGCACCCTCTACGACCTGGACACCCCCATAGAGGAGATCGCCGAAAAGGGCAAGGAGGCCCTTTTGGAGCTTCCCGGGATCGGGCCCGATTTGGCGGAGAAGATTTTGGAGTTTTTAAAGACCGGCAGGATCGCCAAGCACGAGGAGCTCGCCCAGAAGGTGCCCCGCGGGGTCCTCGAGGTGATGGAAATCCCGGGGGTGGGCCCCAAGACCGCCCGCCTCCTCTACGAGGGCCTAGGCATAGACTCTTTGGAGAAGCTCAAGGAGGCCCTGGACCGGGGGGACCTCACCCGGCTTAAGGGCTTCGGCCCCAAGAAGGCGGAGCGTATCCGGGAGGGCCTCGCCCTCGCCCAGGCAGCGGGGAAGCGGAGGCCCTTGGGGGCGGTGCTCTCCCTGGCGCGAAGCCTCCTCGAGGCCATAAGGGGGCTTCCCGGGGTGGAGCGGGCGGAGCTATGCGGCTCGGCGAGGCGCTACAAGGACACCGTGGGGGACCTGGACTTTTTGGTGGCGAGCCGGGAGGGGGAGCGGGCGGTGGAGGGCTTCGTGCGCCTTCCCCAGGTCAAGGAGGTCTACGCCAAGGGGAAGGAAAGGGCCACCGTCTTCCTGAATAACGGCCTCCAGGTGGACCTCAGGGTGGTGCCCCCGGAAAGCTACGGGGCGGGCCTCCAGTACCTCACGGGGAGCAAGGCCCACTCCATCCGCCTTAGGGCCCTTGCCCAGGAAAAGGGCCTGAAGCTTTCCGAGTACGGGGTCTTCCGGGGGGAAAAGCGCCTGGCGGGGGAGACAGAGGAGGGGGTGTACGCCGCCTTGGGCCTTCCTTTTATCCCCCCACCCCTGCGGGAGGACCACGGGGAGATAGAGGCCGCCTTGGCCGGCAGGTTGCCCAGGCTGTTGGAGATTTCCGAGATCAAAGGAGATCTCCAGGTCCACTCCACCTACTCCGATGGCCAAAACACCCTGGAGGAGCTTTGGGAGGCGGCCAAGGCCCTGGGCTACCAGTACTTGGGCGTCACCGACCACTCCCCCGCGGTGCGGGTGGCGGGGGGCCTTCCCCGGAGGAGGCCCTGAAGCGGGTGGAGGCCATCCGTCGCTTCAACGAGACCCACGGCCCCCCCTACCTCCTGGCGGGGGCGGAGGTGGACATCCACCCGGACGGGACCCTGGACTACCCGGACTGGGTTTTGCGGGAGCTGGACCTGGTTTTGGTCTCCGTCCACTCCCGCTTCAACCTCCCCAAGGCCGAACAGACCAAGCGCCTCCTCAAGGCCCTGGAAAACCCCTTCGTCCACGTCCTCGCCCACCCCACGGCGAGGCTTTTGGGCCGCCGCGCCCCCATTGAGGCCGACTGGGAGGCCGTCTTTAAGAAGGCCAAGGAAAAGGGCGTGGCGGTGGAGATTGACGGCTACTACGACCGCATGGACCTCCCCGACGACCTGGCCCGCATGGCCTACGGGATGGGGCTTTGGATCAGCCTCTCCACCGACGCCCACCAGACCGACCACCTCCGCTTCATGGAGCTCGCCGTGGGCACGGCGCAACGGGCCTGGATCGGCCCCGAGCGGGTGCTCAACACCTTGGACTACGAGGACCTCCTCTCCTGGCTCAAAGCCCGGCGAGGCGTTTAGCCTCCATCAGGACCTCCAGGAACATCTCCCGGGTGAGCCTGCCCGTCTGGGTGTTTTGCCGGGAGACGTGGTAGCTCGCCAAAAGGTGCCTTCCTTCGGGAAGGGGGTAGTGGGCC
The DNA here is from genome assembly GCF_001535545.1 of Thermus parvatiensis. GTDB lineage: Bacteria > Deinococcota > Deinococci > Deinococcales > Thermaceae > Thermus > Thermus parvatiensis. The sequence goes on from NZ_CP014141.1 coordinate 898,516, forward strand.
CCGTGGAAGAAAGGGTGTTGGGCCTTTTTGAGGCCGAAGCGGTCTAGGAGGGCCTCGAGGGCAACCCTCCCCAGGGCCAGGTAGACCCTTGCCTCCGGGAGGAGGCCGAGCTCCGCCTCCGTCCAGCCGCTGCAGGCCCTTAGCTCCTCCCGGGTGGGCCGGTTTTCCGGGGGAGCGCAGCGCACCGCCGCGGTGAGGTAGACCCCGTAGAGCCTGAGGTCGTCCCCGGGGCGGCTTTCCGGCTTGCTGGAGAGGCCCGCCTCATGGAGCAGGGGGTAGAGGAAGGCCCCGGAGGCGTCCCCGGTGAAGGGGCGGCCCGTGCGGTTGGAGCCGTGGGCCCCGGGGGCGAGGCCGAAGAGGAGGATCCTGGCCTCGGGGTCGCCAAAGCCCGGAACCGGCCTCGCCCAGTAGGGCTCGCCCCGGAAGGCCCGCTTTCTCCCCACGACCTCCTCCCGCCAGGCCACGAGCCTGGGGCAGAGGCGGCAGGCGGCAAGGCTCTGGACGAAGGCTTCCCGCTCCATCACAGGGGGATGTTGTCGTGCTTCTTCCTGGGCCTCTCCTCCTGCTTCTCCCAGAGCATCTTTAGGTGCTGGTAGAGGACGCGCCGGGTGTGGGTGGGGTCAATGACGTCGTCAATGTACCCCCTGCCCGCCGCCACCCAGGGGTTGTCAAAGGCCCGGCGGTACTCCTCAATCTTCCGCCTCCGCGTTTCCTCGGGGTTTTGGGAGGCCTGGATCTCCTTGCGGTAGATGATGTTGGCGGCCCCTTCCGCCCCCATCACCGCCACCGCCGCCGTGGGCCAGGCCAGGACCACGTCCGCCCCCATGTCCTTGGAGTTCATGGCGAGATAAGCCCCCCCGTAGGCCTTGCGGGCGATGAGGGTGATCTTGGGGACCGTGGCCTCGGCGTAGGCGAAGAGCATCTTGGCCCCGTGGCGGATGATCCCGCCGTGCTCCTGGGCCACCCCGGGCAGGAAGCCGGTCACGTCCACCAGGGTGAGGAGGGGGATGTTGAAGGCATCCATGGTGCGGATGAAGCGGGCGGCCTTGTCGGAGGCGTTGATGTCCAGGGCCCCGGCCATGAAGCGGGGGTTGTTGGCGATGACCCCCACGGGGTACCCCCCGAGCCTTCCCAGGCCCACGATGATGTTGCGGGCGTAGCGGGGCTGGATCTCCAGGAACTCCCCGTTGTCCAGGAGGGTCTTGATCACCTGGTGCATGTTGTAGGGCCGCTTGGCGTCGGGGTGGACGATCTCCAGAAGCTCCGGGGTGGAACGGAAGGGGTCGTCCGTGGGCTCCAGCACCGGGGGCTTTTCCCGGCTGTTTTGGGGGAGGTAAGAGAGGAGCTTCTTGATGAGGTCTAGGACTTCCCGGTCGTCCTTACCCTCCAGGTGGGCCACCCCGCTTTTTTCCATGTGGACGTCGGCCCCCCCCAGCGCCTCAAAGCTCACCTCCTCCTTGGTGACGCTTTTGATCACCTCGGGGCCGGTGATGAACATGTAGCTCGTCCCCCGGCTCATGAGGATGAAGTCGGTCATGGCAGGGCTGTAGACGGCCCCCCCGGCGCAAGGGCCCAGGATGGCGGAGATCTGGGGGACGACCCCGGAGTAGATGGCGTTCCGGTAGAAGACCTCCCCATAGCCGGAGAGGCTATCCACCCCTTCCTGGATCCGGGCCCCGGCGGAGTCGTTTAGGCCGACGATGGGCGCCCCCACCTTGGCCGCCAGGTCCATGAGGCTTGCGATCTTGCGGCCGTGCATCTTGCCCAAAGATCCGCCCAGTACGGTGAAGTCCTGGCTGAAGACGAAGACGAGCCGTCCGCCGATGGTGCCGTAGCCCGTCACCACACCGTCCGCGGGGGCCTCTATCCCCTCCATGAGCCCGGTTTCCAGGTGCTCGGCGAAGGGCATGAGCTCTACGAAGCTTCCTGGGTCCAGGAGGAGGTCTATCCGCTCCCTTGCGGTGAGCTTGCCCTGCTGGTGTTGCTTTTTGACGCGTTCCTCCCCGCCTCCCTGGAGGACCCGCCGTCTCCTCTCCTCAAGCTCCGCCAGAAGCTCGTCCAGGATGAGCCGCGCGTTATCGGCCATAGTCCAGGGCATGATACAATGGCCGGGGAAGGCCGGAAAACCTTGGGCCTATCCCGGAAAGGAGGTGAAGCATGAGAAGGTGGCTTCCTGCGGTGCTGGCGCTGGTCCTGGTGGCGGTCCTCGTGTTTTTGGGGTACCAGGCCTACACGGCTTACCAAAATCTTCAGGCCAGGGTGGCCGCCCTCGAGGCCCAGGTCCAGGGCCAGGGGGAGGCCTTGAAGGCCCTAGGGGAGCGGGTGGCCCGGCTGGAGGAGGAGGTCTTCCGCGCCCCCGCCGAACCTCTCTCCCCGCCCCCGGCTCCTGAGGTGCCGGCGCCACCCGCCTGGCCTTACGTGGTGGGGGTGCTTGTCCTCCTTCTCCTCCTCTACCTCTTCCTCAGGCTTCTCCGCGCCCCCGAAAAGCGCAAAGAGGCTCCCGAAAAGGCCGAGGAAAAAAGCCCAAGCCAGGCCGCCTCCCCTGAAGGGGTGGAGGAGGCCCGTATGCTGGACGAGGGAGCACCGCCCCCTCCCCCGAAGGAGCCAAGGAAGGAGTGAGCCTGCCCGAAGGGAAAAGGAAGCCCCCCGCCCAAAGGGCCGGGGGCTTCTTCGTGACGACTCCCCGTTCTGAAGAACGGGGCTACAAGATACGGGCTACGCCCGTGACCTCGGTTCTCACGGAACGGCCCTTGCCGTATCCATCCCCGAAGGCTCCGGCAAGATAGCCCCTTCGGGGCTGACCGGGGCTGACCCGAGCCCATGCACATTATACCACAAATGACCGCCCACCATGCTATGTGCTCCTTCAGAGCACGTGGGGGAGTCCATGTATCCCACGGACTGAAAGTCCGGGGGATTATAGCTCCCCCACGCCCCCTCTTTTCTCTAACGTTGCGAAGCTACCGTGCGGCCGCTTAGTCCTTAAGCTTTTTCACCGCCTCAATCATGGCGGGGAGCACCTGGTGCACGTCCCCCACGATGCCGTAGTCGGCGTGCTTGAAGATGGGGGCCTCGGGGTCCTTGTTCACCGCCACGATGAACTTGCTCTTGTTCATCCCCGCCAGGTGCTGCACCGCTCCAGAGACCCCCAGGGCGATGTAGAGGGAGGGCTGGACGGTCTTGCCCGTCTGGCCCACCTGTTCGCTGTAGGGGCGCCAGCCCGCGTCCACCACCGCCCGCGTGGCCCCACCGCGCCCCCGAGGAGGGCGGCGAGCTCCTCCACCAGCTTGAAGGCCTCGGGGCTGCCCATCCCCCGGCCCCCCGTGACCACCACATCCGCCTCGGTGAGGGAGACGCCCTTCTTCTCCTCCTGGATCCTTTCCAGAACCTCCACCGTGGGGACCTGGGGCACCTCCAGGGCCACCACCTCGGCCTCCCCCGGAAGGGGCTCGGCCAGGGGCGTGGTGTTGGGCTTCACCGTGAGAACCACGGGGAGGGCGGCCTTCACCTTTTGGGTCACCCGGTTCAGGTAGGCGTAGCGGGTGGCGTGGACCTCGCCGCCTTCCGCGCGGGACTCGAGGGTGTCCTCAAGAAGCCCCGCTCTTAAAGCGTAGGCCACCCGGCCCAAGTAGGCCCGGCTCTGCCTGGAGGAGGGCGCCACCACCGCCTTGGCCCCACTGGCCTCGGCGGCCTTAAGCACCCCGGCCGCCCACTTCTCGGCGGTGTAGGGGCCTAGGGTGGCGGTGTAGAGAACCTCCACGTATTTGCGGGCCTCCTCCACGGGGGCCTTCTCCTCGGCGAGGAGCACCCCGGCCACCTTCATCCCTAAGGCCTGGGCCAGGTCCCGGGCCCGGGTGAGGGCCTCGAGGCTTCCCTTCTTGAGCCGGTTTCCGTCGTGGTCCAAGACTACGAGCACCATAGGCACCTCCTAGATGACCTTGGCCTCCTCGTGGAGGAGCCGCACGAGCTCTTCGGCCGCCTGCACCGGGTCCTTGCCGTCCAGGATCTTGCCGAGCCTGGACTTCTCCTGGATCTCCTCGGAAATCAGGGTGACCTTGGGGGTAAGGCTCGCCTGCACCTTCCGGATCTCCTTCTTTTTGGCCTTCATGATCCCGGGCAAGGTGGGGTAGCGGGGCTCGTTCAGGCCCTGCTGCGTGGTGAAGACGGCGGGAAGCCGCACCCTGACCCACTCCGCCCCCTCGTCCAGGTCGTGCTTGGCCTTGGCCGTGTCCCCTTCCAGCTCGAGGGCGGTGGTCCAGGCCACCACCGGCACCCCTAGGGCCTCCGCCAGGGCGCCCCCCAGGGCTTGGCTATCCCAGTCCGCCTGCTGCCCTCCGGTGAGGACCAGGGTGGGGGACTCCTCCTTGAGCACCTCCACCAGGGCCTCGGCCACGGCCACGGGGTCGGCAAAGCCTTCGTAGACCACGTGGACCCCGCGGTCCATCCCCATGGCCAAGGCGGTGCGGATGGCCTCCTCGGTGCGCTCGGGGCCGAACCCCACCACCACCGCCTCCCCACCGTGCTTCTCCTTGAGGCGGATGGCCTCCTCCACCGCGTACTCGTCCATCTGGTCCAGGATCATCGTGGCCCCGGAGAGGTCCACGCGATCCCCCTGGATCTTAAGCTTGCTCTCGCCGTCGGGCACCTGCCGGATGACCGCTACGAACTTCATTCCTCACCTCCTCACTCCGCCAGGATGTGCCTGGCGATGATGAGCCTCTGGATCTCGTTGGTCCCCTCGTAGATCTGGTTGAGCTTCACGTCCCTGAGAAGCTTTTCCACGGGGAACTCCCGCACGTAGCCGTAGCCGCCGTGGATCTGGATGGCCTGGTTGGCCGCCTCAAAGGCGATCTCGGAGGCGTAGGCCTTGGCGATGGCGCTGGCGTGGGCGTGGGGGAGGCCTTGATCTGCAAGCCAGGCGGCGTAGTAGGTGTACATGCGGGCGGTCTCAATGCCAATGAGCATGTCGGCGAGCTTGAACTGGATGGCCTGGAAGTTGGCGATGGGCTGGCCAAAGGCCTCCCGCTCCTTGGCGTACTTCCTGGCCTCGTCCAGGGCCCGCCGGGCCACCCCCACGCTGCCCGCCGCCACGGGGATGCGGGTTTTGTTGAGGGTGTTCATGGCGATCTTGAAGCCTTCGCCCTCCTCCCCCAGGCGGTTTTCCACGGGCACCCTCACGTCTTCAAAGACGAGCTCGTAGGTGCCGCTCGCCCTTTGCCCCATCTTCCCGTGGATCTTGATGGCCTTGAAGCCCGGGGTGCCCTTCTCCACCACCAAGGCCACCACCCCTTTGTGGCGGAGCTCGGGGTTCACCGTGGCGAAGACCACCACCCACTCCGCCTCTCCCCCGTTAGAGATCCACATCTTGGTGCCGTTTAGGACGTAGTGGTCGCCCTGGCGAATGGCCCTGGTCTTGAGGGCGGCGGCGTCGGAGCCGTTTCCGGGCTCGCTTAGGGCGAAGGCGGCGAGGGCGGGCTTCTCGGTGAGGGGCCTCAGAAAGCGCTCTTTCTGCTCCTCCGTCCCTGCGAGGAGCACCGGGGTGATGCCCAGGTCGCTCGCCATGGGGATGGTGTAGATGCCCATGCAGGCGTAGGCCAGCTCCTCCCCCACGATGACCTCGTCCAGCATCTTGAGCCCCATCCCCCCGTACGCCTCCGGGATGATGGCGTTCAGGAGGCCCACCTCGTGGAGCTTCTCAATCACGGGCCAGGGGACCTCCTCCTTCTCGTCGTACTCCCGGGCCACGGGGAGGATGACCTCCTTGGCGAAGCGCCGGGCCAGGGCCTGCAGCTGCCTTTGCTCCTCCGTGAGGCTGAAGTCTATGGGCATCCCGGACCTCCTTCCGCCGGGGGCTCCCCCTTTGACCGAGTCTAAGGTTTCTGGAAGCCCCTGGCAACCCCGGCCCTATGCTACTGCTACCATTGGCTCCAGATGGCCTCTCGCGCGGAAACGGCCGTGCTCGCCCGCTTCCAGCGGGCTCTTCTCGGGGACCTCGAGCCCACCGAGATCCTCCGCAACTTCCTGGAGGTGGCCACGGAGGAGGGGATGGAGCGGGCGGCCCTCTTCCTCTACCGCCCGGAAAGCCGGGAACTGGTGGGGGAGGTGGCCTCGGGGCGGGGGCGCCGCTATACCGTCTCCTCCGTGGTCCTGCCCCTTCACGCCAAAGGCCCGGTGCAGGAGGCTTTTTTCGCCGAGGGACCCCTTAGGCGGGGAGAGGAGTGGCTCTTTCCCGTGGTGGGGGAGGAGGGGGCCTTCTGCTGGGCCGACCCCGAGCGGCGTTGCCAGGAGCGTCCTCAGGCCACGCGGGAGACCCGGACCCTCATCTGCCCCTCCTGCCCCCGGTTCCGCGCCCTGGGGGTGCTTGCCCTGGAGCGGGTACCCTCCCGTTTGCAGCCCCTTCTTCCCCTCCTTGCCCAGCTCACCGCCCTGCGGGCGGTGGAGGGGCTTGTCCGGGGGGCTTAGGTCCCGAAGGCCTCGGTGTCCGCTCATCTATCTCCTGCTCTTTGCCTTCGCCCTGGCGGAGGCGGGGGACCGGGCGGTGTGGAAAAAGGGGGCGGCCTAAGCGCCGCCCGGTAGGGGAAAGGCCTACCCCTCGATGACCACGGGCAGGATCATGGGGTCCCGGCCCGTGGCCTTCTTCAGGAACTTCTTCACCGGGTAGTAGATGTCGTCCCGGATCCTTTCCAGGGGTTTCTTTTCCCGCACCCCCCTTAGGAGGGCCTCGAGGGCCATCCTTCGCACCTCGCCCAAGAGCTTCTCCCCGGCCTTGACGAACCCCCGGGAGACCACCTCCACCACCGGGTCCTCCCCGGCGAGGGCGGTGATCACCACCAGGCCCTCCTCGGCCATGTGGCGGCGGTCCGCCAGGATCTCCTCGGTGATGTCCCCCACCCCCAGGCCGTCCACGTAGAGGACCCCGTGGGGCACCGTCCCCACCTTGTCAAAGCTATCCCGGGTGAGGCGGTAAATGGCCCCGTTTTCCCCGATCAGGGTCTTCTCCGGAGGGCGGCTCATGGACTCGGCGAGCCACTTGAAGTTCACCTGGTGCCGCACCTCCCCGTGCCACGGCAGGAAAAAGCGGGGGGTGGTGAGGTTGAGGATGAGCTTGAGCTCTTCCTGGGAGGCGTGCCCCGAGGCGTGGACCTTGTAGGTCGGGGGGTAGAGGACGTAGGCCCCCAGGGCGTAAAGGCGGTTGATGACCCGGTTCACCGCCTCCTCGTTGCCGGGAATGGGGCTAGAGGAGAGGATCACCGTGTCCCCGGGCTTGATGGCCATCTTGGCGTGCCCCTCGAAGGCCAGGCGGTGGAGGACGGACATAGGCTGGCCCTGGCTGCCGGTGGCCAGGATGAGGACCTGGTGGTCGGGGAGGTCTTTGACCTCCTCGAGGGTGTAGAGCCGGTCCTTCACCTTTAGGTAGCCAAGCTCGAGGGCGATGCGGCTGAACTTGAGCATGCTCCGCCCTTCCATAGCCACCTTTCGCCCGTACTTCTCCGCCGCCCAGATCACCGACTGGATGCGGTGGATGTGGCTGGCGAAGGTGGTGACGAAGACCCGCCCCGGGGCTCTTCCGATCACCCGGTCCAGCTCCTTGGCGATCTCCATCTCGCTTGGGGTGTGGCCCGGGCGCTCGGCGTTGGTGGCGTCGGCGATGAGGAGCAAAACCCCTTCCGCCCCCGCCTGGGCCACCTTGGCCAGGTGGGAGACCTTCCCGTCAATGGGGGTGGGGTCCAGCTTGAAGTCCCCCGTGTGGACGATGGTGCCGATGGGGGTGCGGATCACCACCCCGGAGTTGTCGGGGATGGAGTGGGTCATGCGGAAAAGGTCCAGGGTGAAGTACCGCCCCACCTGGATGCGGTCGTCGGGGGAGATCTCCTTCAGGTTGAAGGCCCCGGGCCTCAGCCCGAACTCTTCCAGCTTCCCCTTGAGAAGCCCCAAGGTGAGCCTTGCCCCGTAGATGGGTACCGGGCTTTCCTTGCCGAAGACCATGGGGAGGAGGAAGGGAAGCCCCCCGATGTGGTCCTCGTGCCCGTGGGTGAGGACCCAGGCCTTGATCTTGTGGCGGTGCTCTATGAGGTAGTCCACCCGGGGGATGAGGAGGTCCACCCCGGGCATCCCCTCCTCGGGGAAGGCGAGCCCTCCGTCCAGGACGAAGATCTCGTCCCGGAAGCGGAAGACGGTGATGTTCTTCCCGATCTCCCCCATCCCCCCCAAGGGGATGATCTCCACGTGGTCCTGGGGGCCGCCTTGGGACCCCTCCTGGGGCTTCCGCCGGCGCCTCCTCCTGGGTTTCCGTTCCTGGTTTTCCATACGCCTCCCATCTTCCCGGCCTGGCCGGGACGCGCGTGAGGTCAAGCCCCCAGGGGCTACTTGCGCCGCCTGGGGGGGATCTTGCCTTCCAGCTCGGGGCGGATCAGGTCAATCTTGCCCCGCTCGTCAATGCGGTGGACCTTGACCTTGATCACGTCCCCCACCTTGAGGTGGTCCTCCACCCGCTCCACGCGGCCCGGGGCGATCTGGCTGATGTGGAGAAGCCCCTCGGTGCCGGGGAAGAGGCTCACGAAGGCGCCGAAGGGGGTGATGCGGGTGACGGTGCCCTCGTAGATCTCGCCCACCTTGGCCTCGCGGGTGAGGTCCTCTATGCGCTTCTTCGCCTCGAGGGCGGCCTGGAGGTCGCTGGAGTAGATGCGGACCGTCCCGTCCTCCTCAATGTCCACCTCCACCCCAAGCTCCTCCAGGGCGCGCACGTTCTTGCCCCCGGGACCGATGACGAGCCCGATCTTCTCCACGGGGACCTTGAGGCTGAGGATCCTGGGGGCGAAGGGCTTGAGCTCGGGCCGGGGGGCGGGAAGCACGGTCTCCATCAGGTCCAGGATCCTTAGCCTCGCCTCCCGGGCCTGGAGGAGGGCTTCTTTTAACACCTCCCGGGGAAGCCCCCCCACCTTGTTGTCCATCTGCAAGGCGGTGACCCCCTTGCGGGTCCCGGCCACCTTGAAGTCCATGTCGCCGAGGGCGTCCTCGAGGCCCAAAATGTCCGTGAGGATCACCGCCCGGTTCTCCTCCCAGACGAGGCCCATGGCCACCCCGGCCACCGGGGCCCGGATGGGCACGCCCGCGTCCATGAGGGCGAGGCAGCCGGCGCAGACCGTGGCCATGGAGCTACTGCCGTTGGACTCCAGGACGTCCCCCACCACGCGGATGGTGTAGGGGAAGTCCTCCTCCTTGGGCATCACCGCCTTGAGGGCCCGCTTGGCCAAATTTCCGTGCCCCACCTCGCGGCGGGAAACCCCCCTTAGCCGCCGTACCTCCCCGGTGGAGAAGGGGGGGAAGTTGTAGTGGACGAGGAACTTCTCGGTCTCGTCTATGCCCAGGTCGTCCAGGATCTGCTCGTCCCGGCCCGTGCCCAGGGTGACGGTGCCCAGGACCTGGGTCTCGCCCCGGGTGAAGACGGCGGAGCCGTGGGCCCGGGGCAGGACGTCCACCTCAATCCAGATGGGCCTGAGGTCCTTGGGCCCGCGGCCGTCCGCCCGCTTGCCCTCCTCGAGGACGAGCCTCCTAAGCTCCCTGCGCACCACCTCGTCAAAGGCGCTCTCGTAGAGGGGCTTCTTGCCCTCGTCCGGGGTGCCGTCCTCCCCCTTGGGGAGGGCCTCGGCGATGAGGCGTTCGGCGAACTCCGAAAGGGCCCGGCTCCTTTCCCCCTTGCTCGCCGTCTGCAGGACCTGGGAAAGCCCCCGCTCCAGGGCCAGGCGGTAGAAAACCTCCTTCTCCTCCTCGGGGAGGCTTTCCGGGGGGGTCCAGGCCATCTTGGGTTTGGCGAGTTCCCGGGCCATGGCCTCCTGGAGCTCCAGGATGGGTTGCATCTCCTTGTGGGCGAACTCCAGGGCCTGGACCAGGGTTTCCTCGTCCACCTCCCCGGCCTCCGCCTCCACCATGAGGATGGCCTCTTTGCTCCCCGCCACCACCAGGTCCAGCTGGCTTTCCTCCAGCTCCTGCAGGGTGGGGTTCAGGACGAAGCTCCCGCCGATGAGGCCCACCCGCACGGCGGCGATGGGGCCCTCCCAGGGGATGTCCGAGAGCATGAGGGCGGCGCTCGCCGCGATGGGGCCCAGGATGTCCGGCGGGTTCTTCTGGTCGGCGGAGAGGACGGTGACGATGATCTGGACCTCGTGGCGGAACCCCTTGGGGAAGAGGGGCCGGATGGGGCGGTCCGTCATGCGGGCGGAGAGGATGGCCTTCTCCCCGGGGCGCCCCTCCCGGCGCATGAAGCTTCCCGGGATCTTCCCCACGGCGTAGTGCCTTTCCTCAAACTCCACCGTGAGGGGGAGGAAGTCGGCCTCCACCGGCCTTTCCGAGGCTTGGGCCGTGGCCAGGACCACGGTGTCGGCGTAGCGGACCAGGACGGACCCCGAGGCCTGTTTGGCGTACTTGCCTGTTTCCAGGATAAGGGGCCGTCCCGCCAGGGTGAGCTCGTAGCGGTAGGCTTGGGGTACATTGGGTGTACCTTCCATGGCGCTCCTTCCAAAAGCGAAGGGCGGAGCTTTCGGCCCCGCCCCCGACCTGTTTCCCAGTTTAACCCCGGATGCCCAGTTTCTCAATAAGGGCCCGGTACCGCTCGGGGTCCTCCCGCTGGAGGTAGCGGAGGAGCCTGCGGCGCTGGCCCACCATCATCAGGAGGCCGCGGTGGGAGTGGTGGTCCTTCTTGTGGACCTTGAGGTGCTCGGAAAGCCGGTTGATCCTCAGGGTAAGGAGCGCCACCTGCACCTCGGTGCTCCCCGTGTCCCCGGGGAAGCGGGCGAACTCCTGGATGACCTTCTGCTTCTCTTCCTTCGTGATGGGCATGTTTTCCCTCCGTCAGGCGGGAAGGCGCTTTGAGCCCCTTCCTCCTCGAGGCGGTCTCCCGCCAAGCCTTACCCAGGATAGGCCCTCCTCCCCGTCCCGTCAACCAGGAAGAGGAGGAGGGCGCCGAGGGCAAGGGCCGCCCCCGTGAGGAAGGCCGCGGCCGCCCCGAAGGCCTGCCAGAGGAGGCCGAAGAGGAGGCTCGCCGGCAGGAGGAGGACCCCCACCACGGTGTGGTAGAGGCCGATGGCGCTGGCCTTGGCCTCCTCGGGGACCAGGGTGGCGAGGTAGGCCCGGCTTGCGCCCTCAAAGGCCGCGGAGTAGAGGGCGTAGAGGAAGAGGAAGCCCAAGGCCCAGAAGGCGGTCCTCGCCCAGGCGAAGCCCAGGTAGACGAGGGCGTAGAGGCCGAACCCCGTGGCCACCATCCGCCCTAGGCCCACCCGGTCCGCAAGGCCGCCCAGGGGGTAGGCGAGGAGGGCGTAGAGGAGGTTGTAGAGGGTGTAGGCCAGGGTCACCTCCTCCTGGGAGAGGCCCAGCTCCTTGAGCCGGAGGAGGAGGAAGGCGTTGGAGGAGAGGGCGAGGGCGAAGAGGCCCGAAACCAGGAGGAAGCGGCGGTAGCCCGGGCTCAGGTGGCCCAGGGCGAGCGGGGGAAGGGGGCTTGGGGGCCTCGGCGTCTCCCGCACGGCGAAGAGGAGGAGGAAGGCCAAGAGGGCAGGCAGGGCGGAGAGCCAGAAGACGCCCCGGAAGCCCAAAAGGGGCAGGAGCAGGAAGGCGAGGAAGGGGCCCAGGGTGGCCCCGAGGGTGTCCAGGCTCCGGTGGAGGCCGTAGGCCCGGCCCAGGGCCTCTTTGGGGGCACTTTCCGCGATGAGGGCGTCCCGGGGGGCGGTGCGGAGGCCCTTTCCGGTCCGGTCCAGGAAGCGGTAGAGGAGGACGTGGAAGGGGCTTTGCGCCAGGGCCAAAAGGGGCCGGAACAGGGCGGGGAGGCCGTAGCCCAAAAGGAGGAAGGGGCGCCTCCTCCCGAGCCGGTCGGAAAGCCTCCCCCCCACCACCTTGAAGAGGCTCGCCGTGGCCTCGGCCACCCCTTCCACCAGCCCGATCGTCCCGGGGCCTGCCCCGAGGCTTGCGAGGAAGAGGGGAAGGAGGGGGTAGACCATCTCGCTCGCCACGTCCATGAGGAAGCTCACGGCGCCGAGGAGGTAGACCAAAGGGGGAAGCCTCACGGCCGGGCCCTCCAGAGGAGCCCGAGGAGGACGGGTTCCGGGGCGGCCATCAGGAGGGAAAGGGGGTCCAGGGGGGCCGGGGAGAGGAGGGCCAGGCCCTGGAAGGTAGGGAAGGGAAGGGGCAGGGTGCGGGTGAGGAAGAAGAGGAGGAGGAGGGCCGAGGAAAGCCCCACCCCGAGCCGCCACACCAGGGGGGCGAAGGGGGGGTCCTTTTCGGGGTACATGAACCGGAGGAGGACGAGCCCCAGGGCGTAGGCGGCCTTGAGGGCGAGGAGGACAAGGAAGGCCTGGCCGTAAAAGTAGTACTCGCTCACGAGGCCGTACCGCACCGCCTCGGCCTCCGAGACCCCAAGCGCGCTCCCGCAAAGCCCCTCCCCCAGGGTTTCCGAAAGCCCAAGCCCCAGGAACTGGAGGAAGAAGGGCAGGACCTCGAGGACCGCGATGGCGTAGGCGCGGGCAAGGAACATCCCCAAAAAGTTTCCCCCTCCTCGAAGGAGGGGTCAAGGGACAAAGGGCCTAGGCTACCAGAGCCGCCACCCCGGCACGGGGTTGAGGTGGCTGAAGAGCTGCACCAAGGTGGGCCCGTAGGCCAGGACCACGAGGATCGCCGCCACGGCGAACCAGAAGCCGATCCGGTCCATGGCCTGGACGAGCCTGCGGTCCTCGGGACCGGAGATCACCTCGGCGAAGGGAAGGGGGGCCTCAGCGAGCTCCACGTGGCGCTCCCGGCCCAAAAGGACGCTGAAAAGCCCGTAGATGAAGAGGAGGAGCGCCACCAGGAGGACGATCCCCGCCAGCACGTTGAACACCATGGGGACCGCCGCATGGGGATAGGCGTCGGGCACCTGGGCGATGTAGGACCGCCGGGGCACGTTAAGAAGGCCCGCCCAGTGGAGGCCTACGGCCATGAGCATCATGCCGAGGAACCAGAGCCACACCACCGCCAGGCCGAGCCGCCTTTGCGCATCGGAGATGGGCTTGCCTGTGAGGTTAGGGAGGAGCCAGTAGAGGGAGCCCATGGCGGTGAGGGTCACGAGGCCCGCCACCTGGAGGTGGAAGTGCCCCGGGATCCAAGCGGTGTTGTGGACCACGTAGTTCAGGGTGAAGCTGGCGTTCACGATGCCCCCGGCGCCCCCGGGGATGAAGCCCAAAAGGCCCAGGACCGGGGCCACGAAGGCGGGGTTGTCCCAGGGGAGGGCCCGGATCCAGCCGAAAAGCCCCTTGCCGCCTCTGAGGCGCCCTGCGAACTCCAGGCTCGCTGCGATGGTAAAGGCGGTCATGAGGCTCGGCACGGCCACGAAGAGGGTGAGGATGGAGTGGATCATCTTCCAGGTGGGGTCAATCCCAGGGTCAGCGAACTGGTGGTGGAAGCCCACGGGGGTGGAGAGGAGGAGGAAGAGGAGGAAGGCGAGGCGGGCCATGGGGTCGGAGACCAGCTTCCCCCCGGCCTGCTTAGGAAGGATGGTGTAGATGATGGCGTAGGCGGGCAGGAGCCAGAAGTAGACGATGGGGTGGCCCGTCCACCAGAAGAGGGTGCGGGTGACCAAGGGGTCCACGCCCTCCACCAGGCCGAAGGACCAGGGGAGGAGGAAGAGGACCGCCTCCAGCACGAGCCCGATGGAGGCGAGGAACCACATGAGCCAGAAGACCACGGCCATGTAGGTGACCAAGGGGGTCACCTTCCCCGGGTTCGCCGCCTTCCAGCGCCGCCAGAGGTCCAGGACGATGTAGATGCTCACCCAGGTGGACAGGACGAAGACGCTCGCCCCCAAGTAGAAGGCCCAGTGCCCTTTAAGGGGCGGGTAGAAGGTGTAAAGAACCGTGGCCTCGTTGGCGAGGAGGGGAAGGGCGGCCACCACGAGTCCGAGGAAGGCCATCCACCAGGAAAGCCACATGAGGCCCATGTTGGGCCGCATGTTCAGCTCCCTAGCGGGCAGGTAGACCATGATGGCCTGGGCGAAGAGCTGGGTGAAGACGATGGCGTTCAGGACCCCGTGCAGGGTCAGGCCCTGGTAGTAGGACTGGACGAAGGGGAGGAGGCGCTTAAGCAGGGGATAGGCATCCACGTTCCCGTAGTTCAAGGCCTGGAAGGGGCCGAAGAGGCTTCCCACGATGAGGGCGAGGAACCCCAGGACCAGGAAGTAAAGGGTCGCCTTCTTCTCCGGATAGGCCTCGTAGATCCGGCTGATCTCGCTTGCGCGCACCGCCATGGCTCACTCCCTCACCACGATCTTCCCGAACATGTTCTGGTGGCCTAAGCCGCAGTACTGGTTGCAGATGATGCGGTACTCGCCTGGGCTCTTGAAGGTGTAGCGCACCGTGGAGACCTCACCCGGGAGCACCTCCACGTTGACGTTGGTGCCTTCCACGTGGAAGCCGTGGATGACGTCGGGGCTCGTGATCTTGAAGACGATCTCCGCCCCTTGGGGCACCTCAATGGGGTTCGGCTGGTAGCCGAAGGCGAAGGCCAGGACGTAGACCGTGTACTGGTTGGGGCCGGTCTGCACTACCGCCTGGGTAGGATCGGCCCACGGGCCTTCTGTACGCACCTTGGTGGGATCAACCCGCTCCAGTTGTCCTGCGGGGACGACCCCGGCGCTGTGGGTGGCCAGGGTGTAGGCGATGAGGGCGATGAAAACCACCAGCATGACGATGGCAAAGGTCAGCCACCCCTTCTCGTAGGCCAGGATCGCTTTGTGGGCTTTGTGCTCGTCCACCATACCTACCCCCTAGCGAAGAAAACGGCGTACACCCCCAGCCAGAAGACCAGGATGGTGAGGGTCAGGACCAGGATGACCGCCAGTGCGCCTTTGGGCTTTTCTTCCATACCCCTCCTCCCTAACGGCAGGTGCCGTATACGGCCTCCATGGTAGCGGAAACCGGGCTTTGCGGTGAGGTACATTTGTCCCTTGGCAAAGGGACCTTCTGGGACATTTGTCCCTATAAAGTCCGGAATACGGGTGGGGAGTAAAAATGGGGCGGGGTCGCCCCGCCCCCGGGCGCGTGGGCCGCTTAAGACCCGCCCGCCACGCGGGCGAGGACCAGGCGGCTCACCTCCTTGAGGGTCTCAAAGACCCCCTTGCCCTCGGTGGCCACCGCCTCGAGGACGGGGAACCTCCCCTCGGGGTCCACCACGGCCCGGACCATCTCCACCGGCAGGGCGTCCGGCAGGTCCCGCTTGTTCACCTGGATGACGATGGGCACGTCGTTCAGGGTCAGGCCGTACTCGGCCAGGTTCTCCCGCATGTTGCGCATGCTTTCGGCGTTGGCCCTGAGGCGGCCTGGGGCGGAGTCGGCCACGAAGACGATTCCGTCCACGCCCCTCAGGATGAGCTTGCGGCTCGCGTTGTAGAACACCTGGCCCGGCACGGTATAGAGGTGGAACCGGGTCTTGAAGCCCTTGACCTCCCCGATGTCCAGGGGAAGGAAGTCAAAGAAGAGGGTGCGCTCGTCCTCCGTGGCCAGGGAGACCATCTCCCCTTTGCGCCCCTCAGGCACCTTGCTGTAGATCCACTTGAGGTTGGTAGTCTTTCCGGAGAGGCCGGGGCCGTAGTAGACGATCTTGAAGTTGATCTCCCGGTTGGCGAAGTTGATGGTGCTCATGGGGGGTTAGTTGCGGAGGAGGTCGTCCAAGAGGGCTTCCGCCCCTTCCCGGTACTCCGTGTCCAGGGCGAGGCGGGGCGGGTTGGCCAGGGCTTCCTCGGCGATGCGGGCGAGGGCCTCCGCGGCCCGCTTGCCGTGGAGCTTCACCTTGCCGAGGGGCGCGGTCTCGTCAAAGACGAGGACGAGGAGGGCGTGCTCCCCGGCCTCGTCCACGTAGAGGCCCATCCTCTCCCCCTGGTGGACCTCCTCTTGGAAGCAGGCTTCGCCCAGGAGCTTGGCCAGGGCCTGGGTGGCGGCGGCGTTGCTGGCCACCAGGGTGGCGAGGGTGTCCAGGGGGGGAGGCTTGGGGGCCCAGAGGGCCTCCTTGTGGGCGAGGACGAAGCCCTTGCGGTCAATGAGGAGGGCGTAGCGGGCACCCGTTTCCCTTAGGGTTTCCTCGAGGACCTCCACGGCCCGCTCGTAGGGGGCGCCGTAAAGGACCAGGGAAGGCTCCACCATAGTATGCTCAGTCTATCATGGAGGCCTGGATCAGGGAGGCGAAGGCGCTCCTTGCCGAGCTCGTGGCCGTGCCCTCGGTGAGCGCCGAGGGGAGGGCCCTTCGGGAAGGGGCGGAAAAGGTGGCCGGGGTGCTGGAGGGCCTGGGGCTTCGCGCCGAGCTCCACGAGGGCTACGGCCCCCCGTGGTCTATGCCGAGGGGGGAGAAGGGGAGAGGACCCTTCTCTTCTACAACCACTACGACGTCCAGCCCCCGGACCCCCTGGAGCTTTGGGAGACGGACCCCTTCGTCCTCGCCGAGCGGGAAGGGGCCTGGTACGGCCGGGGTGCCCACGACGACAAGGGGGAGCTCGTGGCCCGCGTGGTGGCCCTTAAGCTCTTCCGGGAGAAGCATGGCTTCCTGCCCCGGGTGAAGTTCGTGGTGGAAGGGGAGGAGGAGGTGGGAAGCCCCCACCTCGAGGCCTACGTGGCGGACAAGCGGGACCTTTTGAAGGCCGAGGCCATCCTCTGGGAGGCGGGAGGCGTGGACGCCAAGGGCAGGCCCTACCTCTACGCCGGGCTCAAGGGCATCGTGGCCCTGGAGCTAAGGGTCCGGACGGCCGCCTTTGACCTCCACTCCTCCTACGGGGCGGTGGTGGAAAACCCCATCTACCGCTTAAGCCGCGCCCTGGCCTCCCTTCGGGACGAGGAGGGGCGGGTCTTGATCCCGGGCTTCTACGCCAAGGTGCGCCCCCTCACCCCCTTGGAGATGGAGGTCTTGGCCGAGATCCCGGACGAGTCGGAGGCGCTTCGGGAGGCCTTTGGCGTAAGGGACTTCCTGGGCGGGGCGAGGAACTTGGACTTCAACCAGCGACTTTACGCCGAGCCCTGCGTCAACTTCAACGGCTTCCACGCGGGGTACGGGGGCCCGGGGTCCAAGACCGTCCTCCCCGCGGAGGCCCGGGCCAAGCTGGACTTCCGCCTCGTCCCCGACCAGGACCCCGAGGAGGTGCCGGAGCTCCTTCGGCGCCACCTCGAGGCCCAGGGCTTCCACGACGTGAAAGTGGTGGTCCTGGAAAAGGGGGAAAAGCCTGCCCGCTCCGACCTCGCCCACCCCTTCGTGGGCCTGGCCAGGCGGGCCTTGGAGGAGGCCTTTGGCCAGAAGGCCGTTCTTTACCCCAACATGGCGGGCTCGGGGCCCATGCACCCCTTCCTCCACCACCTCAAAGCCCCGGCGGTGGGCCTCGGGGTGGGCTACCCGGGAAGCCGGGTCCATAGCCCCAACGAGCACATCCGCATCCAGGACTTTGCGCGGGGCACCCTGGCCATCCTGCGCCTGTTGGAGCTTTTCTTTGGCGTCTAGCCTCGATATCCTCTAGGGGCGATGCGGCTCGTCTTCGGCGAAAGGGACACCCCTTACGAGGCGGCGCGGGTCGTCGTCCTGCCCGTGCCCTACGACCTCTCCCTCTCCTTCCTCCCGGGGGCCCGGAGGGGCCCCGAGGCCATCCTCCTGGCAAGCCGGGAGCTTGAGCCTTTCCTTTTGGAGCTCGGCGCCTCCCCCGAGGAAGTGGGGATCCACGCCGCCGAGCCGGTGCCCTGGGTGGCGGGGATGGCCGAGGAAAGCCACCGCCTCATCCACGAGGAGGCCTTAAAGCACCTTCGGCAGGGAAAGTGGGTGGTGGCCCTCGGAGGGGACCACTCCATCACCTATCCCCTGGTTCAGGCCCACCGGGAGGCCCTGGGGGCGTTTTCCCTCCTCCACATAGACGCCCACGCCGACCTCTACCCGGAGTGGCAGGGCTCGGTCTACTCCCACGCAAGCCCCTTCTACCGCCTCCTCAAGGAGGGGTTTCCCCTGGTCCAGGTGGGGATTAGGGCCATGGACCGAGACTCCCTGCGCTTGGCCCGAAAAAAGGGCGTGGCCCTCTTTCCCGCCCACCGGATCCACCGGGAGGGGCTTCCCTTGGAGGAAATCCTTGAGGCCCTGGGGAAGCGGGTCTACATCAGCCTGGACTTTGACGCCCTGGACCCCTCCCTCATGCCCAGCGTGGGCACACCCCTGCCCGGAGGGCTTTCCTACCGCCAGGTGGTGGACCTCCTCGAGGCCGTCTTCCGCGAGAAGGAGGTGGTGGGGATGGACTTCGTGGAGCTCTCCCCGAACGGCCAGTTCCACGCCGAGATGACCGCGGCCCAGCTCGTCTACCACGCCATCGGCCTGAAAGGGCTTCAGGCGGGCTGGCTTTCCCGGGAGGTGGACCACATTTAGCCCGAGGGGTTTCCCCTTAGCCTGGGGGCATGCGCCTCGGGCTTTGGCTTTCCTTCCTCCTCCTCCCGGCCCTGGCCCAGGTCCTCACCCTCCCTGACCTTCGGGCGCGGACCTACGGGGAGGGCGGCTTTCGCGTGGTGCGGGTCCTCGAGGAGAGGCCGGCCTTCACCCGGGTCCAGTTCTCCCACCTTTCGGACGGCCTCCGGGTCCACGGGTTCGCCAACCTGCCCAAAGGAAGGGGCCCCTTCCCCGTGGTGGTGGTCCTTCACGGCTACGTGGAGCCGAGCCGCTACCGCCTCCTCGCCTACACCACCCCCTACGCCGACTTCCTGGCGGAAAGGGGCTACCTCGTCCTCCACCCGAACTTTCGGGGCCACCCCCTTCCGAAGGCGCCCCGGCCCAAGGCCTCCGCCACGTTTACGCCGTGGACGTGCTGAACCTCCTCGCCGAGGTGCGCCGGGGAGCCTTCCCCCAGGCGGACCCCGCCCGCATCGCCCTCTTCGGCCACTCCATGGGGGGCGGCGTCGCCCAGATCGTGAGCCTGGTGGACCCCGGCCTTAAGGGCGCGGTCCTCTACGGGAGCATGAGCGGGGACGAAAGACGCAACCTGGAGCGCATCCGCTACTGGTCCGGGGGAAGCCGGGGACAGGAGCTTTTCGCCCTTTCCCCGGAGGTCCTCCGCCAGGCCTCGGCTTGGACCTACCTTGAAGAGCTTTCCGTGCCCTTGAGCGTCCACCACGGGCTTCAAGACGCCCAGGTGCCCCCGGAGTGGTCCTGGGAGCTCTGCCGTAGGCTCAAGGCCCTGAAAAAGCCTGTGGAGTGCTTCAGCTACCCCGGGGGGCACCTCTTCCGGGGGGAGGTGGACCGGGTCTTCCGGGAGCGGGTGTTGGCCTTCCTGGGCCGGGTGCTATAGGTTTTGGCCGTGCGGGCGTTTTTGGAGCACCTTTCCGCCCTATTCTTCGCCCTGGCCTTCGGCGCCCTGGTCTTCGGGGTTCTCGCCCGGCTTCTCGGCGCCGGGCGCTCCTGGCTTTTCTTCCTCCTCGCCCTCCAGACTTGACCTATATGCGGCTCCTGGAGTAAAGAGGGGGCATGACCCTGCGCGAAGCCCTGTCCCAGATCCCCGACCCCCGGGCCCGCAACCGGCAGTACCCCCTTTGGGGCCTCCTGGCCCTCATCCTGGTGGCTTTTCTTTCCCGCGTGGACTCCCTGAGGGGCGTGGAACGCTTCGCCCGCGCCAACCCCCACCTCTTGCCCCACCTGGGCCTGCGCAAGGCCCCAGGCCACACCGCCATCACCCTTCTCCTTCACCGCCTGGATCCTGAAAAGCTCCAAGCGGCCCTCCTCCAGGTCTTCCCCGAAGCCGACCTTGGGGAAGTCCTGGTGGTAGACGGGAAGCACCTGCGGGGAAGCGGCAAGGGGAAAAGCGCCCAGGTGAAGCTGGTGGAGGTCCTGGCCCTGCACCTCCATACCACCCTGGCCCAGGCCCGGGCGGAGGGGAGGGAGGACCAAGCCCTTTTGGAGCTCCTGGACCGCCTGGGGGCGGAGGGGCTCAAGGGGAAGGTGGTGGTGGGGGACGCGGGGTACCTGTACCCGGAGTTAGCGGGGAAGGTGGTGCAAAAAGGGGGGCGTACCTCTTTGTCCTGAAGGCTAACCAGGGGGAACTTTTGGAGTGGGCCTTGGAGGTGTTCAAGGGCATGGAGGAGAGGCGGCTTCCTGGCGAGACCGAGGCGGTGTGGAATCTGGTGCGGGATGGGGAGGTGTGGACCTACCGGGTTTGGGCTTCCCCCTACCTGCCGGAAGAGGTGCGGGCCTTTCCCGGGTGCCGGCAGGTGGTGCGGATGGAGCGGGAGGTGAGGCACAAGGGGACGGGGGAGGTGCGGCGGACGGTGAGCTACGCCCTCACCAGCTTGGGGCCGGAGGTGGCGGAGGCGAGGCGGCTTGGGGAGCTTCTCCTTTACCGGTGGGAGGTAGAGAACCGGTCCTTTTGGGTACGGGACGTTCTCCTCCACGAGGATGCCTGCCAGGTGCGGGGGGTGGGGGCACAGGTCTTGGCGGCCCTCCGGGCCTTTCTGGTCTCCATGCTTCACCGCCAAGGGGTCAGGGAGAAGAAGGCGGCCTTGGAGGCCTTCTCCTTCAACCCCCTCTCCGCCCTGCGCTTCCTGAGGCTCTATGCGGTATAGCGGTCAAGTCTGCTCGCCCTCCTCCTCTTTTCCCTCGGGCTCTTTTGGGGTGTAAAATAGCCCCCCGTGGCCAAGCGCGTGGTTTCCGTCTCCTTGGGCAGCAGCCGCCGGGACGCCGCGGCCGAGGTGGAGCTTTTGGGGGAGCGGGTCCTCTTGGAGAGGCGGGGGACGGACGGGGATTTCCAAAGGGCCCTCTGCCTCATCCAGGAGCTGGACGGCAAGGTGGACGCCATCGGCCTGGGCGGGATTGACCTTTACCTCTTCGCCGGAGGGCGGCGGTACGCCATCCGGGACGCCCTGAGGCTCAAGGAGGCGGCCAAGAAGACCCCCGTGGTGGACGGCTCCGGCCTCAAGTACACCTTGGAGAGGCGGGCGGTGCGGGAGCTCGCCTCCCTTATAGACTGGAGGAAAACCAAGGTCCTCCTGCCCTCGGCCGTGGACCGGTTCGGCCTCGCCGAGGCCTTGGACGAGGCGGGGGCGAGGGTGCTCTACGGGGACTTCATCTTTGCCCTGGGTCTGCCCATCCCCCTCTACAGCCTCTCCTTCCTGCAGAAGCTCGCCTTCCTCCTCCTTCCCCTCTTCACCCGCCTGCCCTTTTCCGTCCTCTACCCCACGGGGAAGAAGCAGGAGGAAGTACGGGAGGACTGGCGCGCCCGCTACTACGCCTGGGCCGACGTGGTGGCCGGGGACTGGCACTACATCCGGCGGTACATGCCCAAGGACATGCGGGGCAAGACGGTCATCACCAACACCACCACGGAGGAGGACGTGGCCTTCCTCCGGGAGCGAGGGGTGAGGCGCCTTGTCACCACCACCCCGAGGCTTGGCGGCCGGAGCTTTGGGACCAACGTGATGGAGGCCATGCTGGTCGCCCTCGCGGGGCGGGAGCTCGGGGAGGCGGACTACCTCCGCTATATTGACCAAATAGGGCTGAAGCCCCAGGTGTTGGAACTGGAGGGACAAGCATGATCAGCGTGACGGATCTGCGACCCGGAACCAAGGTGAAGATGGACGGCGGCCTTTGGGAGTGCGTGGAGTACCAGCACCAGAAGCTGGGCCGCGGCGGCGCCAAGGTGGTGGCCAAGTTCAAGAACCTGGAGACGGGGGCCACGGTGGAGCGCACCTTCAACTCCGGGGAGAAGCTGGAGGACATTTACGTGGAGACCCGGGAGCTCCAGTACCTCTACCCGGAGGGGGAGGAGATGGTCTTCATGGACCTGGAGACCTACGAGCAGTTCGCCGTGCCCCGCTCCCGGGTGGTGGGGGCCGAGTTCCTGAAGGAAGGGATGACCGTCCTTGGGGACATGTACGAGGGCAGGCCCCTCAAGGTGACCCCGCCGACCGTGGTGGAGCTCAAGGTGGTGGACACGCCCCCGGGCGTGCGGGGGGACACGGTCTCCGGGGGGTCCAAGCCCGCCACCCTGGAGACGGGGGCCGTGGTCCAGGTGCCCCTGTTCGTGGAACCCGGAGAGGTCATCAAGGTGGACACCCGGACCGGCGAGTACGTGGGCCGGGCCTAGGCCGCCTGGGGGGCCGCTCCCTCTACGGGATTTTGACGCGGTGCAGAAATCCGTAAGGGGTGTATGGGGTAAGCTTTACCCGCGAGGTGCACCGATGACGCCGAAGGAGCTGAAGCAAATCCTGCAAGCCTTGGTGGAGCACGGGGTGAACGAGCTCACCCTGGAGACCCCGGACTACAAGCTCACCGTGCGGCGGGGCGGGGAGGTGCAGGTGGTGAGCGTCCCCCAGGTCCAGGCCCCCGTGCTTGTGCCCCCCCGGAGGTGCCGGCCCCGACCCCGCCCGCGCCGGCGGCCCCGGCGGCGGAGCCCCAGCCCCAGGCCAAGGCGGAGCCCCAGGACGGCTGCCCGGGGTGCGTGGAGGTCCGGGCCCCCATCGTGGGCACCTTCTACCGGGCCCCGGCCCCGGACGCTCCTCCCTACGTGAAGGAGGGGGACCGGGTGGAGAAGGGGCAGGTCCTCTGCATCATTGAGGCCATGAAGCTCATGAACGAGATTGAGTCCGAGGTCTCGGGGATCGTCAAGAAGATCCTGGTGGAGAACGGGGAGCCGGTGGAGTACGGCCAGCCCCTCTTCCTTATCCAGCCGGTATGAAGAAGGTCCTGATCGCCAACCGGGGCGAGATCGCCTTAAGGATTATCCGGGCGGCCCGGGAGCTCGGGATCAAGACGGTGGTGGCCCACTCCACCGCCGACGAGAAGAGCCTTCCCGTCCTCCTCGCCGACGAGGCCATCTGCATCGGGCCGCCCCCCTCGGGGCAGAGCTACCTCAACATCCCCAACATCCTCTCGGCGGCCATCGTCACCGGGGCCGACGCCATCCATCCGGGCTACGGCTTCCTGGCGGAGAACGCCACCTTCGCCGAGATGTGCCGGGAGCACGGGATCACCTTCATCGGCCCCACCCCGGAGAACATGAAGGCCCTGGGGGACAAGGCCACGGCGAGGAAGGTGGCCCGGGAGGCGGGGGTGCCCACGGTGCCGGGCACGGACGAGCTGAGCAGCGTGGAGGAGGCCAAGCGGGCGGCCCAGGAGATCGGCTACCCCGTGATCCTCAAGGCGAGCGCGGGAGGCGGGGGCCGGGGCATGCGCGTGGTCCACACGGAGGAGGAGCTGGAGCGGGCGGTGCTCCAGGCCCAGGAGGAGGCTCGGGCCGCCTTCGGGAACCCCGCCGTCTACCTGGAGAAGTACATTGAGGAGCCCAAGCACATTGAGATCCAGGTCCTGGGGGACGGGGAACGGGTGGTCCACCTTTGGGAGCGGGACTGCTCCATCCAGCGCCGCCACCAGAAGCTTTTGGAGGAGGCCCCGAGCCTCCTTCCCGAGGAGACCCGCCGGGCCATCGCCGAGGCGGCGCGGCGCCTCGCCGAGCACGTGG
Source organism: Thermus parvatiensis (assembly GCF_001535545.1). Taxonomy (GTDB): domain Bacteria; phylum Deinococcota; class Deinococci; order Deinococcales; family Thermaceae; genus Thermus; species Thermus parvatiensis. Next base: position 921,986 of record NZ_CP014141.1, read on the forward strand.
GCTACGTGTCGGCGGGCACGATGGAGTTCCTGGTGGACAAGGAGGGGAACTTTTACTTCATTGAGATGAACACCCGCATCCAGGTGGAGCACCCCGTTACCGAGATGATCACGGGGATTGACCTGGTCCAGGCCCAGTTCCGCATCGCCCAAGGGGAGAAGCTCTGGCTCAAGCAGGAGGAGATCCAGGTCCGGGGGCATGCCATAGAGGTCCGGGTGAACGCCGAGGACCCGGAGAAGGGCTTCAGGCCCTCCATCGGCAAGGTGGAAACCCTCCTCTTCCCCGGGGGGCCCGGGGTGCGGGTGGACAGCCACCTCTACACCGGCTACCAGATCCCGCCCCACTACGACAGCCTCATCGCCAAGATCATCGTCTGGGCCCCCACCCGGGAGGAGGCCATAAGGCGCATGGAAAGGGCCCTCTCCGAGACGGTGATTGAGGGGCCGGGCCTCAAGACCACCATCCCCTTCCACCAGAAGGTCCTCCAGAACGCCTTCTTCCGCAGGGGGGCCGTGTACACCAACTTCGTGGCCCGGCGGATGGAGATGTAGACTGAGGCCTGTGCGGGTGGACTACGAGATCAGCGAGCAGGCCCTCGAGGCCGTGGTCCTTTGTGCCCTAAAGGGGATAGAGGGGGTTAGGGCCCTCGAGGCCGTCCCCCGTTCCCTGGCGGACGTCTTCCGCCGGGGGCGGCCCGTGCGGCTGGAGTCTACCCCGGAGGGCCTTGTGGTGGACCTGCTGCTGGCCGTGCCCTACGGGGTGGCCATCCCGGAGCTTGCCGCCCGGGTGCAGCAGGAGGTGGACGAGGCCCTCTTCCTGGCCACGGGGAGGCGGGCGCGGGCGGTGAACGTCACCGTGGGCCAGGTGGTGCCGGAGGAGGACCATGCGCAGGCGGGCTAGGGAGCTGGCCATGCGGGCCCTCTTCGCCCACACCGTGGGGGGGATGGGGCTGGAGGAGGCCTTCCAGCACGCCCTGGAGGAGATGGGCGGGGAGGAGGAGGGGTACGCCGAGCCCCTGGACCAGGAGGGGGTGGCCTTCGCCCGGCGCCTCCTCTCGGGGTACAAGGCCCACCAGGAGGAGGTGGACCGGGTCCTCGAGGAGACGGTGGAGGGCTGGGACTTCCGCCAGATGGCCAAGACAGACCTGGCCGTGTTGCGCCTGGCTGTCTACGAGATGCTCTACGAACCCACCCCCTTTGAGCCTTTGATCGAGGTGGCGGTGAAGATCGCCAACCGTTACGGCGGCGAGCACTCGGGGAGCTTCGTCAACGGGGTCCTTGCCCGGGTCTACCGCCGGGTGGCGGCCGGGGAGCTGAAGACGGTGGCCAAGGAGGCTTAGGTGGCGGCCCAGGTGCTTTCGGGACACGAGGCGGCGGAGGCGGTCTACGAGGAGATCCGCGCCCGGCTACGCGGCCTTTCCTTCACGCCTTCCCTGCGGGTGATCCGGCTCGGGGAGGACCCGGCCTCGGTGGCCTACGTGCGGCTTAAGGACAAGCGGGCGAAGGCTTTGGGGTACCGAAGCCAGGTGGAGGTCTACCCGGAGGACCTCCCCGAGGAGGCCCTTCTGGAAAGGATCGCCGCCCTCAACGCCGACGAGGAGGTGGACGGGATCCTGGTCCAGCTTCCCCTTCCGCCGCACATCCGCACCCAGCGGGTCCTCGAGGCCATCCACCCCTTGAAGGACGTGGACGGTTTCCACCCCCTGAACGTGGGGCGGCTTTGGAGCGGGGGAAAGGGGCTTTTCCCCTGCACCCCCCTAGGGGTGGTCCGTCTCCTCAAGCACTACGGGGTGGACCTTAGGGGCAAGGAGGTGGTGGTGGTGGGGCGGTCCAACATCGTGGGAAAGCCCCTGGCGGGGCTTCTTCTGCGGGAGGACGCCACCGTGACCTTGGCCCACTCCAAGACCCAGGACCTGCCCGAGGTCACCCGGAGGGCCCAGGTCCTGGTGGTGGCCGTGGGCCGGCCCCACCTGGTGCGGAAGGCGTGGGTTCGGGAGGGGGCCATCGTGGTGGACGTGGGCGTGAACCGCGTGGAGGGGAGGCTTCTCGGCGACGTGCACCCCGAGGTGGCTGAGGTGGCCTCCGCCCTCACCCCCGTGCCGGGCGGGGTGGGGCCCATGACCGTGGCCATGCTCATGAGGAACACCCTCGAGGCCGCCCTTTTGAGGCGCCATGGAGTTTCTGGCTAACGCCGTTTTCTGGACGGCGGTCCTCGCCAACCTCACCGCCCAGACCCTCAAGCTCCTCCTCTACTACCTCCTGGAGGGGCGCTTCCAGTGGCACCGCTTCCTGGACACCGGGGGGATGCCCTCCACCCATTCCGCCACGGTGAGCGCCCTCGCGGTGAGCGTGGGCCTCAGGGAAGGGTTTGACACCAGCCTCTTTGCCGTGGCCGCCGTCTTCGCCCTCATCGTCATGTACGACGCCGCCGGGATCCGCCGGGCGGCGGGGCTTCACGCCCAGCTCCTCAACCAGCTCATGGAGGAGCTGGGCCAGGTGATCCGTCTGGGTCCCCAGCGGGGCCCCCTGAAGGAGCTTTTGGGGCACACCTACCTGGAGGTGGTGGTGGGGGCCCTGATCGGGGGGCTTGTGGCCCTTGGGGCCTACCGGCTTTTCCCCGCGGCGTAAAAGGCCAGGGTTTGGCCCACGAGGAAGGCGACAAGGCCGAGTATGGGGGAAAGGAAGAAGGCGAAGAAGCTCACGAAGAGGGCCGCCACCAGGGGCAGGAGGGGCCTGCGGAAGCGATGGAACACCCAGAGGTTCAGAAGCCCGAAGAAGGCCATGAGGAGAAAGGCCGCCGTCTCCACGGCAGGCCATTGTACGCTCTTGCCAAGCCTGGGGTATGGGGTAAACTTTTACCGAGTATAAGGAGGTAGAGCCCATGCTGACCTTAGCGGAGAAAATCCTCTTTATCCTCCTCGCCGCAGGAAGCCTTTATTACGCCTACACGGGCTTCCGCCGGGTCTACCTCGCCATAAGGCGGGGCCGGCCCGAGGAGCGGTTTGACCGCCTGCCCGAGCGGGTCGGGCGGGCCCTCTGGCTCGTCCTCACCCAGCAGACCGTGTTCAAGAGGAGGCCCCTCGTCTCCCTCCTCCACGCCTTCGTCTTCTACGGCTTCGTCTACTACCTCCTCGTGAACCTCGTGGACTTTCTGGAAGGCTTCTTCGGCCTCCACGCCCGGGGAGGTATTTGGAATGCCTACAATATCGTAGCCGACCTCCTCACCTTCCTGATCCTCGTGGGGATCCTGGGGCTGATGCTCAGGCGCTACCTCCTCGCCCCCAGGGACTTCACCTGGAACCCCAACGTCCCCCTGCACGAGAAGGCGCGGGCGGGCATCGCCCGGGACTCGGCCATCGTGGGGGCCTTCATCGCCTTCCACGTGGGAAGCCGCCTCCTCTCCAAGGCCTTCCAGCTCGCGGGTGAAGGCCCGGACCCCTTCCAGCCCGTGGCGAGCGCCCTCGCCGGGGCGCTTTCCGGCCTTCCCCCCGCCCTCCTCACCTTCGGCGAGCACTTCTTCTGGTGGGGCGCCCTGGGCTCCATCCTCCTCTTCCTCCCCTACTTCCCCCGCTCCAAGCACATCCACCTCTTCATGGCCCCCATCAACCTGGCCTTCCGCAAGGAGGTTCCGGGGGCCCTCACGCCCCTGGACTTTGAGAAGGAGGAGGAGAAGTTCGGGGCGGAAAAGCTGGAGGACCTCTCCTGGAAGCGGCTCCTTGACGCCTACGCCTGCATCATGTGCAACCGCTGCCAGGAGGCCTGCCCCGCCTACACCACGGGAAAGGCCCTCTCTCCGGCCGCCATCCTCATCTCCGAGCGCTACGAGCTGAACGAGATCCTCCCCCGGTTCGCCCAGGGCGAGGAAAGCCCCAGGCTCCTCATGGACTTCGCCCTGAACGAGGAGGCCCTCTGGGCCTGCACCACCTGCCTGGCCTGCGTGGAGGTCTGCCCCGTGGGCAACGAGCAGATGCTCCACATCCTGGACGTGCGCCGGGCCAAGGTCCTCATGGAGGGGAGCTTCCCCCAGGAGCTCAACAACGCCTTCCGGGGCATGGAGCGCTCGGGGAACCCCTGGGGCATCGGCCAGGACAAGCGCCTGGACTGGGCGGAGGGGCTTAACGTCCCCACCGTGGAGGAGAAGCCCCACCCCGAGGTCCTCTACTGGGTGGGGTGCGCCCCGAGCTACGACCCCCGGGCCCAGAAGATCGCCCGCAGCATGGTGGAGATCCTAAACGCCAGCGGGGTGGACTGGGCCGTCTTGGGCAGGCGGGAAAAGTGCACCGGGGACGCCGCCAGGCGCGCGGGCAACGAGTACCTCTTCTTCCAGCTCGCCACGGAGAACGTGGAGACCCTGAACGAGGTGGCCCCCAAGACCATCGTCACCACCTGCCCCCACTGCTTCCACACCCTGAAGAACGAGTACAAGGACTTCGGCGGCCACTACCGGGTGGTCCACCACACGGAGTTCATCGCCGAGCTCTTGCGTAAGGGGAAGATCCGGGTGGAGGAGGAAACCCGCAAGGTGGTCTTCCACGACCCCTGCTACCTGGGCCGCCACAACGGGGTCTACGAGGCCCCGCGCGAGGTGCTGAAGGGGGTGGGCTTCGCCCTCACCGAGCCTCCCCGGAGCCGGGAGAGGAGCTTCTGCTGCGGGGCGGGCGGGGCCCAGTTCTGGAAGGAGGAGGAGCCCGGGGCCATGCGGGTCTCCGAGAACCGCTATAAGGAGCTCAAGGGAACAGGGGCGGAGGTCATCGCCACGGGGTGCCCCTTCTGCATGGCCATGATGAACGTGGAGGTGGCCCAGGACGAGAAGCCCCTCGAGGTCCTGGACATCGCCGAGCTCGTGGCCCTGGGCCTCAAGGCCTGAGGTAGACGGCGTAGACCCGGTACCCTTCCATCCACCCCTCCCCAAAGGCCCTTAAGGCCAGGCCCGGGGGAGGGGTGAGGAGTTCTTCCCCTTCCCAGTAGAAGGGACTATGGGGCCTTCCTCGCCTTCGGGCTTCCTTCCTCGTGAACCCCTCCACCAAAAGAAGCCCCCCAGGGGAAAGGAGGGAGGGAAGGGCCTTAAGGAGGGGGCGGTTCACGTAGTAGGTCATCACGATGCCGACGAAGGGCCCTTGGGGAAGGCGGGTTAGGGCTTCTTCCGCCTCGAGGTCCAGGCCCACCAGGGCGAGGCCCGGGGTTCCCGAAAGGCGCCTTAGGGCCTCCTGGCTTCCCTCCACCAGGACCACGGGGTGGCCCCTTTGCAGGAAGTAGCGGGCGTTCCGCCCCAGGCCCCCCGCCAGGTCCAGGACGGGGCCTTTGGGGACGAAGGGCCCGTAGGCCCGCACCACGAAGGCCGGGGGGCGGTCTTCCCGGGCCTTTTGGTAGAAGGCGTCCCAATCCCTAGGCATCCTTGCGGAGGGCGAGGAGGCTTCCTACCCCCAGAATGAGGAGGGTTCCCCCCCAGAAAAGGGCCTTGGGAAGTTCCATGCCGAGCTCCGGCCGGTGGAGGAGGTGGGCCAAGGTAGCCTCGCCTTCCAAGAAGAGCTTGACCCCGGCCCACCCCACCAGGGCGTAGGCCACCTTTTCCAGGCCGGGAAAGCGCTCCATGAGGACCACCACCGATCCCGCCAGGAGGCGGATGAAGAGGATCCCCAAGGCCACCCCCAGGAAGACCAGGAGGAAGTCCTTGGAGAAGGCCACCACCGCCAGGATGGAGTCCACGGCGAAGGCCAGGTCCACCAGGTTGATCAGGAGGACCACCCGCCAAAACGTCTTCGCCGAGGCCTCGGGGAGGGGTTGGGCCTCGGGGCGGCTGCGGAAGTGCCGGACCATAAGGTAGACGAGGTAGAGCCCCCGAGGACCTGGGCCCACCAGAGCCGGATCAGGTAGACGGCGAAAAGGAGGGCGAGGCCCCTAAGGAGGTAGGCCCCGAGGAGGCCGTAAAAGAGCGCCCTCGTTCGGAGGTGGGGGGGAAGGGGCTTTACCATCACCGCCAGCACCAAGGCGTTGTCCCCGGAAAGCAGGGCCTCTAGGGCTGCCACGGAGAAAAGCACCAGGAGGTCCTCCCCGCTCATTGCGGCCCCAAGAGGTAACGTAGCCCCGGGGCCAGGGCCTGCTTCCAGGTGACCCAGTTGTGCCCCGAAGGCCTTTCCCGGTAGGCGTGGGGGACCTTTTTGTCGGCGAAAAGGGCGGCGAGGCGGCGGTTGGGCCCCAAAAGCCACTCCAAAAGCCCCACCTCTAAATAAACCCTGGGAAGCCTCTCGGCCTCGGCGAAGCGTTCAAGAAGCCACTCCTTGTCCTGGTAGGCGTCCATTCCCCCGGGGTGGGCCTTGAGGGCGGGGGAGAGGGCGAGGACCTTGGGAAAGCGCTCCGGATGCCTCCAGGCCTGCCACAAGGAGAAAAGCCCCCCCAAGGAGGCCCCCACCAGGACCAGCTCGTTCAGGGGGCCGTAGGCCCCTTCCACCTCTTCCAGCACCCGGTGGAACTCCCTCTCGTAGGCCTCGTTGAAGCGGTACTCGGTGTTGCGGTCTATGGGTTCCACGAAGACGAGGCGCACCGGGGGGATCTCCCCCTCTTCAAAGAGGGCCCGGGCCGCCTTGTGGAGGCCTGCGGTGCGGTAGAAGGCCACCCCGTCTTGGGCCACCACCGTGGCCTTGGGGGAGGGCCCCGTCTCCGCCACGTAAAAGCGCCTCTCCCCCAGGCGGTGGCGGTGCACCTTGGGCTCCTCCTGGGGCTCTGGCGGGGCCTCGTAGCGGAAGCCGGGAAGCTTTATGGCCCTGGGATAGCTCCACCACGGGTTTTCCGCCTTCTCGGGGTTGTCGGGGTCGGGAAAGGGCCTTCCCTCCCGGTCCAGGAAGGCGTACTCCACGTACGCTCCTTCGGGGAACTCCAGGGTGAGGGGGCCCTCGAGGGGGATGGGGTTCCTCTCCCAGTCGGTGAAGTCTCCGATGAGGGCGGTGGCCCCTTCCGGCGGGTAAAAGGTGACGCTTCTCCGTCCTACCCGTACCACGGCTATACTCTACCCATGAAGGCTCTACCCATGAAGGTCGGCATCGTGGGGAGCGGCATGGTGGGGAGCGCCACCGCCTATGCCCTGGTCCTCCTCGGCGTGGCGCGGGAGGTGGTCCTCGTGGACCTGGACCGGAAGCTGGCCCAGGCCCACGCCGAGGACATCCTCCACGCCACGCCCTTCGCCCACCCGGTCTGGGTGCGGGCGGGGTCGTACGGGGACCTCGAGGGCGCCAAGGTGGTGGTCATCGCCGCCGGGGTGGCCCAGCGCCCCGGGGAGACCCGCCTGCAGCTTCTGGACCGCAACGCCCAGGTCTTCGCCCAGGTGGTGCCCCGGGTTTTAGAGGCGGCCCCGGAGGCGGTGCTCCTCGTGGCCACGAACCCGGTGGACGTGATGACCCAGGTGGCCTACCGCCTCTCCGGCCTGCCCCCGGGGCGGGTGGTGGGCTCGGGGACGATCCTGGACACGGCCCGCTTCCGGGCCCTCCTGGCGGAGCACCTGGAGGTGGCCCCCCAGTCGGTCCACGCCTACGTGCTGGGGGAGCACGGGGACTCGGAGGTGCTGGTCTGGTCCAGCGCCCAGGTGGGCGGGGTGCCCCTCCTAGCCTTCGCCGAGGCCCGGGGGCGGGCCCTTTCTCCGGAGGACCGGGCCCGCATTGACGAGGGGGTCCGCCGGGCCGCCTACCGGATCATTGAGGGGAAGGGGGCCACCTACTACGGCATCGGGGCGGGCCTCGCCCGGCTTGTGCGGGCCATCCTCACCGACGAAAAGGGGGTGTACACCGTGAGCGCCTTCACCCCCGAGGTGGAGGGGGTCTTGGAGGTGAGCCTCTCCCTGCCCCGCATCCTGGGCGCAGGGGGCGTGGAGGGGACCGTCTACCCGAGCCTAAACGCGGAGGAACGGGAGGCCCTTAGGCGGAGTGCCGAGATCCTTAAGGAGGCGGCCTTCGCCCTAGGGTTTTAAAGTTTTTCCAGGTTTGGGTAGAGGGCGAGGAGCTCCTCTTCCGTGAGGCCCTCGCCCTCCTTCTCCGGCGTCCAGGCCAGGTGGAAGGCGAGGAGGGTGAAGGGGGTGCTTCCCGCGAAGGCGAGGAGGACTTCCTTCGCCTTTCCCCGGTCCAAAGGCCCCTCGGGGGGCAGGCTTCCCCGGACGGCGAGGACGAGGGAGGCCACCAGATAGCGCCCGCCCGGCTCCACCCTGGGGGTGTAGGCCACCTCCACCTTCTTCCCCTCAAAGTGCCGGAAGGTCTCCCGGTAGGTGCTCCGGTCCTCCAGCATCCAGGCGTCAAACTGGCCCAGGACCTCTTCCTCCGTCCCTTCCCGCGCCTCGTAGCTTGCGAAGCGCCAGGCGGGGGCTTCCCGGAGGAGGACCAGGGCCACCTCGTCCAGGAGGTCCGCAAGCCCCTTGGCCGTGGTGGTGTCCGCTTCCTCGGCGAGGCGCCTCAGGGCCCGCTGCACCCCGGGGCGGAGGAGGAGGGCGAGGCGCAGGCGGCCCACGCTGGCCCCGGGCCCTTCCTCCCCGGCCCGGTTCAGCCCCCGGACCATGAGGAAGGCCACCAGGGCGAGGCCGAGGAAGACGAGGACCGGCGCCGCCCCCAGGCTTCCCCCGCCTCCGGGGTACACGTACACCGGTCCGGGGACGGGGTAATAGGGCGCGGGGGTGGGGTAGACTGGGGCGGGCCCCGGGCTCATGGGCGGCGGGGTGGAGGGCACATAGGGCCTGCCCCGACCCCGCCTCCGCTTTTCTGTCCGAGGGCGAGGCCGAGGAGGAGGAGGAGGCCGAGGGCCCGCAGCGCCTTCACGCCCTTAGCATAAAGGGCTTTCCGTCCGGGCCCTTTGCGTAAAACGAGGATTTGCAGTAAACTTGACATAGGTAGGCTTAGGCTATGGACGAACACAGAACTGCCGAAAAAAGGAGGGAACGCATGCTACCGGAAACCATGCCCGTCTGCCCGGTGCGGGGCTCGGTCATCTACCCCACCATGGTGATGCCCATAGACGCCGGGAGGCCCATCTCCATCCGGGCCATTGACGAGGCCTTGGCCCGCGACCGGGTCCTTCTCATCGTGAGCCAAAAGGACAAGGAGGTGGAGACCCCCAGGCCCTCGGACCTCTTTGAGGTGGGCACCGCCTGCAACATCCTGAAGATGCGCAAGAACCCGGACGGCTCCGTCCAGGTCCTGGTGCAGGCCTTCGCCCGGGTCCGGGTGAAGGAGTGGCTGGACCTGGGGGACCACCTCGAGGCCCGCGGCGAGGTCCTCGCCGACGAGCCCGGGGAGCCCATTCTGGTCAAGGCCCTGGTCCGGGAGGTCAAGGACAAGTTCCAGGCCCTCCTCAAGGAGGGGAAGTACCTGGCCCCGGAGGTGGCCCAGTTCATCCTGAACCTGGAGGACCCCTCGCAGCTCGCCGACTACGTCGCTTTCCACATGGACTTCCGCCTCGAGGACAAGCAGAGGGTCCTGGAGACGGCGAACGTGGCCGAGCGCCTGCGGGCGGTTTTGGTGCTCCTGGAGGCGGAGCTCGCCCTCATTGAGACCCAGCGACGCATCCAGCAGCAGGTCAAGGAGGAGATTGACCGCAACCAGCGGGAGTACTTCCTGAGGGAGCAGATGAAGGCCATCCAGCGGGAGCTCCACGGGGAGGAGGGGGAGCAGGAGGTGGAGGAGTTCCGCAGGAAGCTGGAGGCCCTGGACCTCCCCCCCGTGGTGCGCCAGGAGGTGGAGCGGGAGCTCAACCGCTTCGCCCGCATGCACCCCGACTCCGCCGAGGCCAGCGTCATCCGCACCTACCTGGACTGGATCGTCAACCTCCCCTGGAACACCCGCACCGAGGACAACCTGGACCTGGAGCGGGCCAAGGAGATCCTGGAACGGGACCACTACGGCCTGGAGAAGGTGAAGGACCGGGTCCTGGAGTACCTGGCGGTGCGCAAGCTCAAGGCCGAAAGGGCCAAGCGGGGCGAGATCCCGCCCGACGAGGTGAACAAGGGCCCCATCCTCCTCTTCGTGGGGCCGCCGGGGGTGGGGAAGACCTCCATCGCCAAGAGCATCGCCGAGGCCCTGGGCCGCAAGTACGTGCGCATCTCCTTGGGTGGGGTGCGGGACGAGTCGGACATTAGGGGCCACCGCCGCACCTACATCGGGGCCATGCCGGGCCGGATCATCCAGGGCCTGAGGCAAGCCGGGACCAAGAACCCCGTCTTCCTCCTGGACGAGGTGGATAAGCTCGGCATCTCCTACCAGGGGGACCCGGCGGCGGCCCTCCTCGAGGTCTTGGACCCCGCCCAGAACAAGGAGTTCGTGGACCACTACCTGGGGGTGCCCTTTGACCTCAGCGAGGTGATGTTCATCTGCACCGCCAACTTCCCCCAGAACATCCCCGCCCCCCTCTACGACCGGATGGAGCCCATTGAGTTCACCAGCTACACCGAGCAGGAGAAGCTGGAGATCGCCAAGCGCTACCTCCTGCCCAGGCAGCTAAAGGAAAACGGCCTCGAGCCCGAGCAGGTGGTGGTGACCGAGGCCGCCCTCACGCGCCTCATCACCCACTACACCCGGGAGGCGGGGGTGCGGCAGCTGGAGCGGGAGATCGGGGCCCTTCTGCGCAAGGCCGCCCGCAGGATCCTGGAGGAGGGCAAGAAGCGGGTGCGGATCACGGAGAAGGACCTGGAGGCCTACCTCGGCCCACCCCGTTTCCTCCCCGAGACCGAGGCCCGGGAGCCCCAGGTGGGGGTGGCCACGGGGATGTACTACACCCCTGTGGGCGGGGACATCATGTTCGTGGAGGTCTCCGTGATGCCCGGCAAGGGGAACCTCATCCTCACCGGGCAGCTCGGCGACGTGATGAAGGAGTCGGCCAGGGCCGCCCTCTCCTACGCCAAGAAGAACGCCCTCCGCTTTGGCATCCCTCTGGAGAAGTTTGACAAGTCCGACATCCACATCCACGTCCCCGCCGGGGCCATTCCCAAGGAGGGCCCCTCCGCCGGGGTGGCCCTCGTGAGCGCCCTGGTCTCCGCCCTCACGGAGGTGCCGGTGCGGCACGACATCGCCATGACCGGGGAGATCACCCTCACAGGCAGGGTCCTCCCCATCGGCGGGGTGAAGGAGAAGGTCTTGGGGGCGAGGCGGGCCGGGATCCGGGAGGTGATCCTGCCCAAGCTCAACGAGCCCGACCTGGCCGACATCCCCAAGCCCCTCCGGCAGAACATGACCTTCCACTTCGTGGAGCACCTGGACCAGGTCCTGGACCTTGCCCTGGTGGGCGGCCTTAAGGCCTTGGAGGAGCGGGGTAAGCGCCAGAAGAGCGCTCGGCGGAAGCGGAAGGAGCTCGTGGCCCACGCTTAGCCCAGGGCCTTGGCGTAGACCTCCAAATAGGCCCGGGTGATCCTTTCCGGGTGGAAGCGTAGAAGGGCCCATTCCCGGGCCCTTCTGCGTATCTCGGGGAGGCGGGGGCTTCCCAGGAGGTCCAAGGCGGCCTCCGCCATGGCCTCCAGGTCGCCGAGCTCCACGAGCCTTCCCACCTCGGGGGTGACCACCTCGGCCACCCCGCCCACCGCCGTGGCCACCACGGGGACGCCGGAGGCTAAGGCCTCGAGGGCCGCCTGGCCGAAGGACTCCTCCTCCGAGGCCAAAAGGAAGAGGTCCGCCGCCCCCAGGACCTCTTCCGGATGGGGGGTGGGGGGGTGGAAGGTGACCCAGGAAGCGACGCCGAGCTCCGCCGCCACCCGCCGGGCCTCCTCCTCCTCGGGGCCGGTGCCCAGGAGGAGGAGCCTGGCGGGGAGGCGCTTCCGGATTTTGGCGAAGGCCCGGACGATGTCGGGCACCCGCTTGATGGGGCGGAAGTTGGAGGCGTGCACGAGGAGCCACTCCCCCTCCTCGGCGTAGAGCCGCTTGCGCTCAGGTCTAGGGCGGAAGCGCTCCGGATCCACGGCGTTGGGGACCACCACTGCCTCCACCCCGAAGGCCCGTTTGGCCTCCTGGGCCAGGGCCCGGCTTACCGCCGTGACCGCCCGGGCGGCCTCGAGGGCGCGGCGGGTGGGGCCGTGGAAGGCGGGGTCCATCCCCACCACGGAGACGTCGGTGCCGTGGAGGGTGTGGACCAAGGGGAGGCTTTCCCCGAAGGCGAGGTAGGCCGCGGCGGCGTGGGGGACGGCGTAGTGGGTGTGGACGAGGTCCAGGCCGAGCCGCCTGGCCTCCCGCTCCAGGGTGCCCGCCAGGGAGAGGGTGTAGAGGGGTCCAGGGAAGACGGGGTAGTAGGGAAGGTCCACGGGGACGTGGACCGCGGGGCTCGCCTCGGGGAGGCGGAAGGGGCGGGACGTGGCGAAGAGGTAGACCCGGTGCCCCATCCGGGCCAGGCGGTCGGCGAGCTCGGCGGCCACCGTCCCGCTCCCCCCAAGGCCCGGGTAGGCCACGAGGCCCAGGCGAAGCCCCTCCCGGCGCATGCCCTAAGCCTAGCGGAGGGCCCTTAGGCCCAAAAGGAGGAAGAGCAGGTTGGCCCCCCAGGCCCCAAGCTCGGGGGGAGGGCCCCGATCCCGGCCAGGGCCCGGCCCAGGAAGAAGGCGCCGTAGTAGGCCAGGGCGAGGACCACGCTCATCCCCAGGGCAAGCCCAGGGCTTTTCCCGTAGCGAAGGGCCATGGCCGCCGCGAGGAGGACGAGGACCAGGTTGGCGAGGGGAAGGGCGAGCTTGGAGTGGAGCTCAAGCCGCGCCCGCCACTTCTCCAAGGGGGGCAAGAAGGGGTCCTTGAGCTTCCGCCAGGCCTCCGAAAGGCTATCCTGGCCGAAGCTGAAGGTGTCGGCGTAGTCGGCGATGGCCCGGGCCCGGGAGAGGTCCGAGGTCACCTCCAGGGTCTTCCCCTGGCTCACCACCCGGAAGACCCGGCGCACCTGGGCGAGGAGGTCGGGGGCGGTTTCCAGCCCCGGCACCTGGGCGAAGTCCACCTGGTAGTAGCGGTAGTCCTTGAGGGTGAGGGTCTTGTCCTCCCAGGTGCCCCGCTCGGCGAAGAGGAAGGTCCCCACCTCCCCCTGGAAGGCGGTGATCCGCACCCCCACCATCTCCTTGGCCGCCATGTCAAAGTCCTGGAAGTAGAGGCTCTTGCCCTGGCCTATGGGGATCTGCATCCCCTTGAGCCGGAAGAGGCCCGCCCCTTGGGTGTGGATCTCGTCCCACCAGGCCACCCGCACCCGGTTGTTGGCCTCCGGGACCACGTACTCCTGGAGGTAGAGGGCGAGGCCGCTCAGGACCGCCCCCACGGCCACGAGGGGAAGCGCCGCCCGCCCCAAGGGGATCCCGGCGGAAAGAAGGGCGAAGTGGGCCCCCTCGGCGGCGAGCCTGCCGAAGACCAGGACCGTGGTGGTCACCAAGGCGATGGGGAAGACCTGGACCCAGATCCCGGGGACGTGGTAGGAGAGCCAGCGGAGGATCTTGGGGAGGGGCACCCCCTCAAGCCACCTCGCCCCGGCGTAGAAGAAGCCGAAGAGGTAGACGGCGGTGAGGAAGAGGAGGGCGAGGAGGAGGACGGGGAGGCTCTCCCTGAGGAGGTAGCGGTGGAGGATCATGGGAGGCGCTTGGCGTAGGCCTCGAGGCGGGCCGCCTGGGCCGGGAGCTTGGTCGTGGCCTGCACCTTCCCGCCCGCGAAGCGGAGGTAGAGGCGGGCGTCCTTCCCCTGGCCCCGCAGCGTGGCCTTCCCCTCCTGGTAGGTGAAGCTCCCCAGGGCCAGGGCCTCCCGGGCCTTGAGGTCCACCGCCAGGGCCTCGGCCTGGAGCCTGGGCGACTTGGCCTGGACCCGCCCCTTCAGGACCACCACCTCCTCCTCAAAGAGGGCCAGGGCGCGGTCCGCCCTCAGGTCCTGGAAGTCGGCGTTGGCGAAGAGGAGGTCCTGGAAGAGGGCCTGTTGCTTGGGGATGTCGTGCTCCAGGGAGGCGGCCACGAACCGCTCCTTCTCGGAGAGGAGCTCCACCTCCCTGGCCCGGACGAAGCTTCCTTCCTTGTAGGCGATGTAGGCCGCCTTGAGGCGGAGGCCGTTCTCGTTGTCGGTGAGGATCCCTCCCTGGGGGAGGGTGGTGACGCCGGTGTCCAGGTCCAGGCGCTGGGCCCCGAAGGGCTCCACGCTGAAGGTGGCGAACCGGGCCCCCAGGGCGAGGCCCACGAGGCCCAAGAGGAGGGTCCAGGCCAGGCGCTTCATGGGTTTTACTCTACCCGTCCTTTCTGAAAGGAAGCTTAGGCGGGGCTTTCCCGGTATAGTGCCTCTGTGCGCGGCTTGGCCTTCCTCCTCGCCTTGGCGCCCCTTTTTCCTCCGCTTTCCGTGCTCGCCCTTTTTTTCGTGCCCTGGGTCCGGCGGCTTCCCCTTTGGGGGCAGGCCCTGCTCGCCTTTTACGGGGCGAGCCTTCTCCTGCCCGCCCTCTTCGCCCCGGAGCCTTTGGCCTGGCCCTTGGCCCTCTTCCGCTTCCTCTACGTCCTCGGCCTGGTGGGGCTTGGGGTGGCCTTGAATAGGCCAGAGCGGGCCCTTGGGGCCTGGGGCATGGGCCTCTTCCTCCTTTACCTTTCGGGCTTCGCCGCCACCTACTGGGTTCTGGGGGACGGGGCGGTGCGGGCCCGGCTCAGCCACCCCTTCCACAGCCCCGTGGGCTTCGGCTTCCTCGGGGGGCTCGGCCTCCTCCTCGCCCTCCACCTCCGCTACCCCTGGCCCTTTCGGGCCCTCCTGGGCCTTCTGGGGGGGCGGTCCTCCTCCTCTCGGGGAGCCGTGGGGGGATGCTGGGCTTCTTCGTGGGCGGGGCGGCGGCCCTCCTCTTCCGCAGGCGGGGCCTTCTCGCCCTGGCCTTAGGGGGTGGGCTTCTCCTCGCCGCCTTCGCCCTGAACCTTCCCGCCACGGAGCGCTTCTTCCAGGCCCACCTTTCCGGGAGGGAAGGGGTGTGGCTCGCCGCCTACCGGGTCTTCCAGGAGCACCCCTGGACGGGGGTGGGGCCCTACCTCCTCGGGGAGCGGATCGGGGGGGTGCTCTTCGGGGACTGCTTCCTCTTTCCCCTCCTCGAGGCCCGGGGGCTCACCTGTCCCGACCGGCTCAGGCCCTGGGGCGGGCTTTGGACCTTCGCCCACAACCACCTCCTCCAGGCCCTGGGGGAAGGGGGGGTCTTCGGGGCGGTGGGGCTTCTCCTCCTCGCCGGGGGGTTCCTCGCGGGGGCCTGGGGGGACGGCCTCCTCTTCGGCCTCCTCGCCGCCTATTTGGGGATGGGGATGGTGGACAACCCCTTTAGCGTCCCGAGCCCCTTCCGGGGCGAGGTCTTCTTCCTCCTCGGGGGGATGGCCCTGGCCCGCCTCGAGGGGGGCGGGCGCCCCTGGGGCTCGGGCTTGCCGGGGGGGTGGCCCTCCTCTGGTCCCTCCCCTTCCTTTACCTGGCGGCCCGCCCGAGGGGCCTCCCCCGGCCCTCCGCTACCTCGTCGTCCCGGATCGGGGGGGTGCAGGGGCGGTGGCCCTGGAGGGGGCGAGGGGTACCGCCTCCAGGTCTGGCTCTGCGCCGAGGGGTGCCGGAGGCTCGGCTGGGAGTGGCCGGCGGAGAAGCCCGTCCGCTTCCCCCTTCCCGAGGCCCTCGGGGAGGGGAAGAAAAGGCTCGTGCTCGTGCTTTTCCGGGAGGGGGGCCTGGCCTTGCGGCCCGCCTTTTTCCTGGAGGAGGAGGTGGGGCGGTGAGGTGGGCCTTGGGGGTTCTGGCCTTGGCCTTGGGGCTTGGGGCAGCGCTTTGGGGGCTGGAGAGGGGGCTTGCGCCGAAGCCCTTTTCCCTTGGCGGGTGCCGCCCGGGGCCTCTGCCTGAGCGGGCGGACCTTTACGCCAACGGCGTGGTGGAGATCCCCTTTGCCGGGAGGCGGAGGTGGTCCTCCGCCTCGAGGGCACCCCCGCCAAGGGGGAGGGTCCCTGGGCCGTGGTGGCCGAGGGGGACCGGGTGCTCTGGCAGGGGGAGGTCCTGGGCCTAAAGGAGGTGCGGGTCCGGACCGCGGGGCAAGGCGTGCTCGTCCTCGCCTTCCTCAACGACCTCTATGCCCCTCCGGAGGACCGGAACCTCTTCCTGCGGGGGCTTAAGGTGCGCTAACGCTCCCGTTGGCGTGGGCGGGATAAGAGCCCAGGACCTTGAGGAAGGCCACCCGCCTGAGGAGGCGGAGGAGGGCTTGGGCGGGCCCGGGGTCCTCCAGGTGCCCCTCCAGGTCCAGGTAGAAGAGGTAGCTGAAGGGCTTGTCCCTCCGGGGCCTGGACTCCAGCTTGGTGAGGTTCACCCCCGCCTCGGCGAAGACGGAGAGCGCCTCCAAAAGCCCCCCGGGCCGGTGCCGGACGGCGAAGACGATGCTCGTTTTGTAGGGGCCCTGGCCCCCCGGGAGCTCCTTGTGGCCGATGACGAAGAAGCGGGTGTAGTTATGGGGGTAGTCCTCGATGTTTTCCGCCAGGACCTCGAGGCCGTAAAGCTCCGCCGCCCGCCTGGAGGCGATGGCGGCGAGGCCGGGCTCCGGGTGCTCGGCGAGCTCCTTGGCCGCCCCGGCGGTGTCAAAGACGGGGATGGGGGTGAGGCGCATCCGGGCGAGGAAGCCGTCGCACTGGGCCAGGGCCTGGGGGTGGCTCTTCACCGCGTGCAGGTCCTTGAGCGCCGTGCCCTTGGGGGCGAGGAGGCAGTGTTCCACCCGGTGGACGATCTCCCCCACCACGTGGAGGTCGCTCTCCAGGAGGAGGTCGTAGGTTTGGTTGATGCTCCCCGCCGTGGTGTTCTCCACCGGCACCACCCCAAGCTCCGCTTCGCCCGCCTCCACCGCCTCAAAGACCTGGTGAAAGGTGGGAAAGCCCACGGGCGTCGCTTCGGGAAAGGCCTTGAGCAAGGCCTCCTCGCTGTAGGCCCCCGCCGTGCCCTGGAAGGCGATCCTCATGGTTCCCATGGTACACGGGCCCGCCTTCTGGAAGACCGGGTCCGGGCCCTGTAGGCTTGAGGGGTGTGGGAGCTTGCCGAGGTTCAAGAGCCCGAGGCGTGGAACCGCCTGGTCTCGGGCTTCGCCATCACGAGCCCCCTCCAGTCCTGGGGCTGGGGGGAGGTGAAGCGGACCACGGGCTGGGAGCCCCGCCGCTTCCTCCTCGTGGGGGACGAAGGCCCCGTGGCCGCGGCCCAGGTTCTCCTTAAGGCGGCCCCCGGGGGGCTGCGCCTGGCCTACGCTCCCAGGGGGCCTGCCCTCCACCGCCTCGAGGACCTGCCCCAGGTGGCCCGGGCCCTGGGGCGGGCCCTTCGGGCCACCCACCTGGTCCTGGAGCCGGAGGCGGGGCTTCCTGCCCACCTGCCCGCCCCCCGCTTCCCTGGCCTCCTTTCGGAGGAGTCCATCCAGCCCGCCCACTCCCTCTGGCTGGACCTCACTCAGGGCGAAGAGGCCCTCCTCAAGGGGATGAAGGAGATGCACCGCCGAAACGCCCGGCTCGCCCTCAAGCGGGTGGCCCTTTCCGTGGAGGGGGAGGAGGCCTTCGCGGAGTTCTACCGCCTCTTCACGGAGACCAACCGGAGGGCCCGGCTCCTCCAGCACGACGAGGCCTACTACCGGGCGGTCCTCAAGGAGATGAACCAGCCCTCGGGGGAGGCCTTCCTCGCCCTGGCGCGGAAGGACGGGGAGGCCCTGGCGGCGGGCCTCTTCGTGGCCTTCGCCGGCCGGGTGGCCTACCTCTACGGCGGCAGCACCCGCAAGCACCCCGAGGCCAAGGCCCCCATGGGCATGCACCTCGCCGCCATCCGGCACGGCATGGGGCGGGGCTACCGCATCTACGACCTCTGGGGGGTGCCGAGGAACCCGGAGGGAAGCCATGCCGAAGGGATCTGGCGCTTCAAGGAGGGGTTTGGCGGCCAGCGGGTGCAGTTTCCCGCTTACGCCCTGCCCCTTTCCCCTCTTTACCGTCCCCTCAAGGCCCTCCTGCGCCTGCGTAAAACCTGGGTGAACCTCCGGGTGCGGGGCAATCCCAGGGACGTGCTGGGCTGAAGCTCCTTGTCATCTTTCTCAAGCCTTTGTGGGTAAGGTGTAGGCGTGGTGCGGTTTCTCCTCCCCCTTTTAGCCCTCTTCCTTGTCCTCCTTCTCTTTTCCCCCCGGCCTTCCCAGGCGCCCGAGGGTAGGCCGGGGTAAGGCTTGAGGGGGTGGAGTTCCTCCTCTTTCCCGAGGAGGAGGGGGTGGAGTGGCGTTTCACCGCCCAGGAGATGGTGGAGGAGGGAGGGGTTTTTCGCATCCGCGGGGGCCTTTCCGGCGGGCGGTACGTGGAGGGGCGGCTGGACCTGCGTCTTTTCGCCCCCGAGGTGGTGGTGGAGCCTGGGGACAACCTCCGGGCCCCCTACGCCCGGGTGGAGATCCTGAAGGGGTGCTACCGCCTGGAGCTTTCCCGGCCCGGCCTCGGGGACGTCCTCATCCGGCAGAAGGAGGGGTTTTCGGCCCCCTGGGTGCGGATTGAGGCCCCCAACCTCCGGGGCGAGGCGGAGCGCTTCCGCTCCGACTTCGCCCTGGAGCGGATTGAGGCGGAAAACCCTCGGTTTGAGTTCCCCACCGGGGGGAGCTTTGGACCTTGCCAGGTGGAAGGAGGAAGCGGATGAAGCGGATGGCATGGGTGCTCTTGGGCATGGCCTTGGTCTTCGCGGCCTCGGAGGTGCGGGTGATCCGGGTGGAGGGAGGGCGGCTTTCCGGGGACCTCCGCTACGGCCCCTGGGTCTTTGAGGGGGAGGTGCGGGGGCGGGTGAAGGACCTCACCATCCTCGCCCCCAAGGCCACCCTCATCGCCCCGAAGGGGAAGACCATGCAGGAGGCGGAGGGGGAGAGGGAGGCCCGGTTTGAGGGGGGCGTGGTGGTGCGGAGGGGCCGGGTGGAGGCCCGGGGGCCCGCCCTCGTCTACCGGGAAAGCACCGGGGAAGGGGTTCTCCTGGGCCCGGCCCGCATGCGCCAGGAGCCCAAGCCCGGGGAGGACCCCGTGGAGGTGGAGGCGGCCCGGATGACCTTCCAGGTGGACACCGACACCTCCACCAGCGAAAACGCCCTCCTCAAGAGCGGCAACCAGGAGGGGCGGGCGGGGCTTGTGTACTACGAGGAGGAGCGGGGCCTCGCCGTCTTCACCGACCCCAAGGAGGTAGTCCTCGTCCGCAAGCGCAAGGACGGGGACCTGAGGATCCGGGCCAAGGAGGTGCGGAGCCTCACCGGCCCCAAAAGGCTCATCGCCACCGGGGGGGTGGTCCTCGAGGACGGCGACCTCGTGACCCGCGGGGAGAGCCTCTACTACGACGACACCACCGGGGAGGCCATCGTCTTGGGGAGGCCCGCCGTGAGCGAGAACGCGAAGGAGGGCTTCCGGCTTTCCGGGGGAACCCTCCTCCACAACGTGAACCGCCACCAGGTCCGCGTCTACGGCCGCGCCTTCCGCCTGCCCCTGGAGGAGTTCAAGAAGCTCGGGGAGAGGTAGGTGCCCTGGCTCAGGCTCTCCCTCCTTGGCCTCCTAGGCCTTGCCCTCGTCCTGGCCCAGGAGGTCTACCGCCCAGAGGTGGAGCTCGTCCGCAAGGACAAGCAGGTGGTGGCCTCGGTTTCGGGGGAGGAGGGGAGCCTTTTTTACGCCGACTATGGGGACCTTTACGTGGGGGAGCTCCGAGAGCTCACCCCTTCCCGGGCGGTGGTGGGGGAGCGGGCCTTTTTCCTGGACGCGGGGAGCGTCCTCGAGGCGGGCCTTTCCCCGGGGGACCGGGTGGAGGCCGCCTACAACAAGGACCTCCTTCGGGAGGGGCTTCCCTACCTGATGCGCCTCAGGCGGGCGGGGGAGGAAGGGGCGAAGACCTACCTCCGCCTCGTCCTCTACGACCCCAAGGGGGTGGAGGTGCGCCTGGGGGAGGAGGTGGAGGCCCGGGGGCCTTTGGCCCTGGTGGAGCGGGGAGGGAGGGAGGAGCTTCTTCTCTCCGGGGGCGAGGCCCGTTACCTGGAGGAGGAGGGGCGCCTCGAGGTCCGGCCCGCCCCGGGGGCGGTGGCCCTCGCCCAGGGGGCGACCCGGGTGGAGGGGGTGAGGCTCCGCTACCGCAACGACACCGGGGAGGCCTTTCTGGAAGGGCCCTTGGCCTTGAGCCGGGAAGGGGAGAAGCCCCTAAAGGGCAAGGCCCAGGCCCTCCGCTACCTCCTGGACGAGGACGCTCTCTGGCTTCTTGGGGATGTGGAGTTCGTCCAGGGAGGCCGCACCACCCGGGCGGAGCGGGCCCTTTTGCGGGAAAAGGAGGGGTACGCCTACCTCTTCAGCGGCGTGGAAAGCCGGGACGAGAAGGGGTTCGTCCGGGGCGAGCGGGTGCGCTACGCCCTGCGCACGGGGGAGGTGGTGGTCCTGGGGCGGGTGGCGGGAGAGCTAAGGGAGTAGCCCCCTAGGCGGGGATGCCGGCCATGAGGAGGCCGAGCCTTTCCTCCGTGGCCTCCTCGGGGGTGAGCTCCCCCACGATCCGTCCCCCGTACATCACCAGGATGCGGTCGGCCAGGGAGAGCACCTCCGAGAGGTCAGCGGAGACCAGGAGCACGGCCATGCCCTGGTCGCGGGCCTCCACCAGGCGTTGGTGGATGAACTCAATGGCCCCCACGTCCACCCCACGGGTGGGCTGGGCGGCGATGAGGAGGCGGGGCCTGCGCAGGAGCTCCCGCCCCACCACGATCTTCTGCTGGTTCCCCCCGGAGAAGCGCCGGGCGGAGAGGGCGGTGGAGCGGGGGCGGACGTCGTAGGCCTCCACGAGCTTCCTGGCGTGGGCTTCGGCGGCTCGGTCGTCCAAGAAGCCCAAAAAGCCCCGGAAAGGAGGGCGGTGCTGGTCCCCCAGGATGGCGTTCTCCTTCACGGAGAAGTCCAGGATGAGGCCGCGGGCGAGCCGGTCTTCGGGCACGTGGCTCACCCCCCGGTCCCGGACCCCCCGGGCCGAAGGGGGAAGGGGCCGGCCCAGGAGGAGGGCCTTGCCCTTAAAGGGCCTTAGGCCGGTAAGGGCCTCCACGAGCTCGGTCTGGCCGTTGCCTTCCACCCCGGCGATGCCCACGATCTCCCCGGCCCTCACCTGGAAGCTTACCCCCTTGAGGCGGGGCGGGGCCTCGAGGCCCTCCACCTCCAGCACCACCTCCCCAGGCCTTGCCGGGGTCTTTTCCACCCTGAGCACCACCTCCCGGCCCACCATCATCCGGGCCAGGGCCTCCAGGCTGGTCTCCTTGGTGCGTACCGTGCCCACCACCTTGCCGTCCCGAATCACGGTGATGCGGTCGGAGACCTCCAGCACCTCCTTCAGCTTGTGGCTGATGAAGATGGCGGCGTTGCCCCTTGCCACGTAGGCCCGGAGGAAGCGGAAAAGCTCCTCCGCTTCCTGGGGAGTGAGGACCGCCGTGGGCTCGTCCAGGATGAGGATCCTGGCCTCCCGGTAGAGGGCCTTGAGGATCTCCACCCGCTGCTGCAACCCCACGGGGAGGTTCTCTACCTTCTCGTCCAGGGGGACCTCAAAGCCCAGCTCCTCCATGAGCTTCTCAGCCCGCTTTCGGGCGGCCTCGAGGTCCAGGAAAAGGGGGCTTCCCGGTTCCAGGCCCAAAACCAGGTTCTCCAAGACGGTGAAGGGCTCCACCAGCATGAAGTGCTGGTGGACCATGCCAATGCCGGCCCCTATGGCGTCCAGAGGGCTTTTAGGCCTATAGGGCTTCCCGTCCACCCACATTTCTCCGGCGTCCGGGGCTGAAGGCCGTAGACGATCTTCATCAGGGTGGACTTGCCGGCACCGTTTTCCCCCACCAGGGCCAAGACTTCGCCCCACTCCAGGTCCAGGCTGATGCGGTCGTTGGCCAGAACCAGGGGGAAGCGCTTGGTGATGTCCTTGAGGACCAGGGCCTTCGCCACGCCAGGAGTATACGGGAAAACCGGGGCCAGAAGGCCCCGGCCTTCAGCCCAAAGCCCCCTTAGCGGAAAGAGGGGGTGTGGGGGAGCTATAATCCCCCGGTTTGCAAGATACGGGCTCTGCCCGTGACCAAACCGGGGATACATGGACTCCCCCACGCCGCCCGGTTTTGGCGGCAAAGCATGGTGAGCGGTCATTTTGTGGTATAATTCTCCGTGGGAGAGTCTGTGCTGAAACGCCACCTCCCAGATACGGAGTCAAGGTTTTTTCTGGGCTCGGACGGAGCCTGCGGGGACAGGGGCGGCGTGGGCTGTCCCATGAGAACCGCGAAGCCCCGCTCTTCAGAGCGGGGAGTCGTCACCGGGTTTCGGGCACCTGGATCTCCCCGTTGATGATGGCCTGCTTCAGCTCCTCGAGGCGGGCCTTCACCTCCTCGGGGATCAGGGCCTGGTTGTACTCGTCCAGGGCGTAGCCCACGCCGTCCTCGGCGAGGCCCAGGTCCTTGACCCCGCCCTGGAAGGTGCCGTCCACGACGCTCTTGATGGTGTCGTACACGGCCACGTCTACCCGCTTGACCATGGAGGTCAGGCCGTGGTTGAGGGTGGTGGGGTCGTTGTCGGTGTCGCCCAGATAGTTCTGGTTGGAGTCCACGCCGATGAAGAAGAGGGGTGTGGTGCCCTCGCCGCACTTCTCCTCGTAGGCGGGGTACTTGGGCACGCCGGCGAAGCGGTCCTCGCGCACGAAGCGCACGGCCCCGCCTTCCCTGAGGCACATCTCCTCCTTCACGAAGTCAATGAGGCCGAGGCCGGAGCCGCCGGCGGCGGCGTAGATGATGTCCGCCCCTTGACGGGCCTGGCTGGAGGCGATCTCCTTGGCCTTGGCGGGGTCGTTCCAGGCGGCGGGGGTGTTGCCCACGTAGCCCACCAGGACCTTGCCCTGGATCTTGTCCTCCTTGAAGGCGTACTCCGCCCCGGCGCGGAAGCCCGCCTCAAACTTGTGGATGAGGGGGATGTCCATGCCGCCGATGAACCCCACCACGCCGGTGCGGGAGAGCTTGCCCGCCACGTAGCCCACGAGGAAGCTCCCCTCGTGCTCCCGGAAGACCACGCCCAAGGCGTTGGGAAGCTTGCCCTCCCCGGGAACGGCGTCAATCACGGCGAACTTCACGTTGGGGAACTCCTGGGCGGTGGCGGTGATGGCGGGCTCGTTGGCGAAGCCCACGCCGATCACCAAGTCAAACCCTTCCTCGGCGAAGGTGCGGATGCCCTGGCCCACCTGGGAGGGATCGGCGGGCTCAAAGTCAAAGATCTGGACGCCAAGCTCCTGGGCCGCCCGTTGCGCTCCTTCCCAGGCGGACTGGTTGAAGGAGCGGTCAAACTTGCCGCCGGCGTCAAAGGCAAGCCCCACCCGGATGTTGGCCCCGGGAAGGCTCGTTTCCTCAGTCGGAGCCGCCTCCGCGCCGGCCTGCTCCTCCGCTTTTCTGGGGCAGGCCGTAAGGGCCACAGCGAGCGCGCCTAGGGTGAGCAACCACAAAAGCCTCCTCATAACGCCTCCTTTCGGGATAGGGGATGCGCCCCTGTCTCCAAAGGCAAGTATAGCCCAAGGTAGACTAGGGCCATGACCCTGGAAGAGGCGAGGAAGCGGGTGAACGAGCTCAGGGATCTCATCCGCTACCACAACTACCGCTACTACGTCCTGGCGGACCCCGAGATCTCCGACGCCGAGTACGACCGGCTCTTTAGGGAGCTTAAGGAGCTTGAGGAGCGCTTCCCCGAGCTTAAAAGCCCGGACTCCCCCACGGAGCAGGTGGGGGCAAGGCCTTTGGAGTCCACCTTCCGCCCCATCCGCCACCCCACCCGCATGTATTCCCTGGACAACGCCTTCAGCTTCGAGGAGCTCAAGGCCTTTGAGGAGCGGATTGGGCGGGCCTTGGGGCGGGAAGGCCCCTTTGCCTACACCGTGGAGCACAAGGTGGATGGCCTCTCGGTGAACCTTTACTACGAGGACGGGGTCCTGGTCTGGGGGGCCACCCGGGGGGACGGGGAGGTGGGGGAGGAGGTGACGCAAAACCTCCTCACCATTCCCACCATCCCGAGGAGGCTCAAAGGGGTGCCGGAGCGCCTCGAGGTCCGGGGCGAGGTCTACATGCCCATAGAGGCCTTCCTCCGCCTCAACGAGGAGCTGGAGGAAAAGGGGGAGAAGGTCTTCAAAAACCCCAGGAACGCGGCGGCGGGCTCCCTACGGCAGAAGGACCCCCGCATCACCGCCAAGCGGGGCCTAAGGGCCACCTTTTACGCCCTTGGGCTTGGGCTGGAGGAAAGCGGGCTTCAAACCCAGTACGAGCTTCTCCTTTGGCTCAAGGAGAAGGGTTTTCCCGTAGAGCACGGCTTTACCCGGGCCTTGGGGGCGGAAGGGGTGGAAGAGGTCTACCAGGACTGGCTGAAGAAGCGGCGAGCGCTTCCCTTTGAGGCGGACGGGGTGGTGGCGAAGCTGGATGATCTTTCCCTTTGGCGGGAGCTCGGCTACACCGCCCGCGCCCCCCGCTTCGCCATCGCCTACAAGTTCCCTGCCGAGGAGAAGGAGACGAGGCTTTTGGACGTGGTCTTCCAGGTGGGGCGCACCGGGCGGGTGACCCCGGTGGGGATCCTGGAGCCTGTTTTCATTGAGGGAAGCGAGGTTTCCCGGGTTACCCTGCACAACGAGAGCTACATAGAGGAGCTAGACATCCGCATCGGGGACTGGGTTTTGGTGCACAAGGCGGGCGGGGTCATCCCCGAGGTCATCCGGGTCCTCAAGGAGAGGCGCACCGGGGAGGAGCGCCCCATCGTTTGGCCCGAGACCTGCCCCGAGTGCGGCTTCCACCTGGTTAAGGAGGGGAAGGTTCACCGCTGCCCCAACCCCCTTTGCCCCGCCAAGCGCTTTGAGGCCATCCGGCACTACGCCTCCCGCAAGGCCATGGACATCCAGGGCCTGGGGGAGAAGCTCATTGAGAAGCTTTTGGAAAAGGGCCTGGTCAAGGACGTGGCCGACCTCTACCGCTTGAGAAAAGAGGACCTCTTGGGCCTGGAGCGCATGGGGGAGAAGAGCGCAGAGAACCTCCTCCGCCAGATAGAGGCGAGCAAGCACCGGGGCCTAGAGCGCCTTCTTTACGCCTTGGGGCTTCCCGGGGTGGGGGAGGTTTTGGCCCGGAACCTGGCGGCCCGCTTCCAGAGCATGGACCGTCTCCTAGAAGCCTCCTTGGAGGAGCTTTTGCAGGTGGAGGGGGTGGGGGAGCTCACGGCGAGGGCCATCCTGGAGACCCTAAAGGACCCCGCCTTCCGCGACCTGGTGCGGAGGCTTAAGGAGGCAGGGGTGGAGATGGAGGCCAAGGAGAAGGGGGGCGAGGCCCTCAAAGGGCTCACCTTCGTCATCACCGGGGAGCTTTCCCGCCCCCGGGAAGAGGTGAAGGCCCTCCTGAGGCGCCTTGGGGCCAAGGTGACGGACTCCGTGAGCCGGAAGACGAGCTACCTGGTGGTGGGGGAAAACCCGGGGAGCAAGCTGGAAAAGGCACGCTCCCTCGGGGTCCCTACCCTGACGGAGGAGGAACTCTACCGCCTCCTGGAGGCGCGGACAGGGAAGAAGGTGGAGGAGCTCGTTTAAGGGGCTTCCCCGGGCCCGAAGACCTTCTCCAGGGCCTCCTTCAGGCGGCTTCCCCCAAGGCCCAAGGAGGAGAGGGCCTTCTCGTAGACCTCGGGGGTCAAGAGGCCCCTTAGGGCCCTAAGCTCCGTGCGGGAGAGGAAGGCTCCTTCCAGGAGGTGTTCCTCAAAGGCGGCCCAGGCGAGGGGGACCCTTTCCTTGACGATTTCGGCGATGGCCTTGGCGTACTGGCGGATCTCCCACTGGGCCTCGGGGGCGAGGCGGAGCTTGAGGAAGTGGAAGAGGTTGTGCAGATCCTGCTTCCAGTAGAACTGGGTGTAGAGGTTCAGGGGAAGGACCATCCGGGCCATCTCCCGGGCCACGCCCTTCTCCAGAAGGGCCCGGTAGGCCCCGTAGGCCTCCTGCTCCACCTTCCTTAGGAGGGCCAAGGCCTCCTCGTCCAAGAGGGCCCCTTCCGAGGCCTGCTTGTTTCGTTTCGCCTGCCTGCGGAAGGCCTCGGGCTCGTAGAACTCCTCCTTGAGGATGGAGTAGCGCCCCGAAACCTCGTTGACGCTCGCCGTGCGGTGGCGGAACCACTGCCGCACCACGAAGATGGGGGCCTTGACGTGGAACTTGAAGACCACCATTTCAAAGGGGCTCGTGTGGCGGTGACGCATGAGGTAGTCGATGAGGGCGGCATCCTCCCGCACCGTCTTCGTCCCTTCCCCGTAGGAGACCCGGGCCGCCTGGACGATGGCGCGGTCGTCCCCCATCTGATCCACCAGGCGGACGAAGCCCTTGTCCAAAACCGGGATCGCGAGAGGCCCTTCCATCCCCCGAGTTTACCGGGAGGCCCCTCCGGGGTAGGATGGGAGTTGTCTTGGCGCGAGGCGCCTTTAGGAGCGAAGCATGCTGACCCTACCCGACTTTCCCCTGCCCGATGCCCGGGGGCGGTTCGGCCCCTACGGGGGGCGGTACGTGCCCGAGACCCTGATCCCCGCCCTGGAGGAGCTGGAGGCGGCCTACCGGGAGGCCAAGAAGGATCCGGCCTTCCTGGAGGAGCTTGCCCACTACCTCAGGCAGTTCGCCGGCAGGCCCACGCCCCTTTACCACGCCAAGCGGCTTTCCGAGTACTGGGGTGGGGCCCAGGTCTACCTCAAGCGGGAGGACCTCCTCCACACCGGGGCCCACAAGATCAACAACACCCTGGGCCAGGCCCTTCTCGCCAAGCGCATGGGCAAGAGGCGGGTCATCGCCGAAACGGGGGCGGGGCAGCACGGGGTCTCCGTGGCCACGGTGGCGGCCCTTTTCGGCATGGAGTGCGTGGTCTACATGGGGGAGGAGGACGTGAGGCGGCAGGCCCTAAACGTCTTCCGCATGAAGCTTTTGGGGGCCGAGGTCCGGCCCGTGGCCGCGGGGAGCCGCACCCTGAAGGACGCCACCAACGAGGCCATCCGCGACTGGATCACGAACGTGCGCACCACCTTTTACATCCTTGGCTCAGTGGTGGGGCCCCACCCCTACCCCATGATGGTCCGGGACTTCCAGAGCGTGATCGGGGAGGAGGTGAAGCGGCAAAGCCTGGAGCTTTTCGGCCGCCTGCCCGACGCCCTCATCGCCGCAGTGGGGGGCGGGTCCAACGCCATCGGCCTTTTTGCTCCCTTCGCCTACCTGCCCGAGGGCCAAAGGCCCCGCCTGATCGGGGTGGAGGCCGCGGGGGAGGGGCTTTCCACCGGGCGGCATGCGGCCAGCATTGGGGCAGGGAAGCGGGGGGTTTTGCACGGGAGCTACATGTACCTCCTCTACGACCACGATGGCCAGATCACCCCGGCCCACTCCGTCTCCGCCGGGCTGGACTACCCAGGGGTGGGGCCGGAGCACAGCTACTACGCCGACACCGGGGTGGCGGAGTACGTGAGCGTCACCGACAAGGAGGCCTTGGAGGGGTTTAAGCTTCTGGCCCGCCTCGAGGGCATCATCCCCGCCCTGGAGTCGGCCCACGCCATCGCCTACGCCGCCAAGGTGGTGCCGGAGATGGACAAGGACCAGGTGGTGGTCATCAACCTCTCCGGCCGGGGAGACAAGGACGTGACCGAGGTGATGCGCCTTCTGGGAGGGGAGCTGTGACCACCCTCGAGGCCTTTGCCAGGGCCAGGTCTGAGGGCCGGGCCGCCCTCATCCCCTACCTCACCGCAGGCTTCCCCAGCCGGGAGGGGTTTTTGCAGGCGGTGGAGGAGGTCCTGCCCTATGCCGACCTTCTGGAGATCGGCCTTCCCTACTCTGACCCCCTCGGGGATGGCCCCGTGATCCAAAGGGCCAGCGAGGTGGCCCTGAGGAAGGGGATGAGCGTCCAGGGCGCTTTGGAGCTCGTCCGCGAGGTGCGCGCCCTCACGGAAAAACCCCTCTTCCTCATGACCTACCTGAACCCTGTCCTGGCCTGGGGGCCGGAGCGCTTCTTCGGCCTCTTCAAGCAGGCGGGGGCCACGGGGGTGATCCTCCCTGACCTTCCCCCGGACGAGGACCCAGGCCTCGTGCGCCTCGCCCAGGAGATCGGTCTGGAGACGGTTTTCCTCCTCGCCCC
Organism: Thermus parvatiensis; assembly: GCF_001535545.1. Taxonomy (GTDB): domain Bacteria; phylum Deinococcota; class Deinococci; order Deinococcales; family Thermaceae; genus Thermus; species Thermus parvatiensis. The sequence goes on from NZ_CP014141.1 coordinate 950,032, forward strand.
CACCTCCACGGATGCCCGCATCGCCACCGTGGCGGCCTACGTCACGGGCTTCGTCTACGCCGTTTCCGTCACCGGGGTCACGGGGATGCGGGAGAGGCTACCCGAGGAGGTGAAGGACCTGGTGCGCCGCATTAAGGCCAAGACCCTTCTCCCCGTGGCCGTGGGGTTTGGGGTCTCCAGCCGAAAGACCGCCGCCCAGGCAGCGGTGGCGGACGGGGTGGTGGTGGGAAGCGCCTTGGTCCGGGCCTTGGAAGAAGGGAGGCCCCTTGCGCCCCTTCTCCAGGAGATCCGCCAGGGCCTCCAGCGCCTCGAGGCCAACCCCGGCTTGAGAGAAGGTTAACTTCGTTTTAATAAAAAGCCGCTACCCTGGGCCCTGGAGGACAAACCCATGCGGCAGTGGCCTTTAGTTTTGGCAGGCGGCCTCCTCCTCGGAGCCTGTGGGCTTATTCCAGGTTTTGGGGGCCTAAGGTCTCCGGAGAGTTCCAGGGGGACTGGTCCGGCGTGGTCCAGGGCCTGCGCCTGGCCTTGGTGGGCCTCACGACGGAGGGGCAGGTGGACTACAGCAACCAGCTGGAAATCAAAGACCCGAGCCTCACCAAGGGCTACCTGATGGAGCTCCCCCGGAGGCCAGCGAGGGGAGCTATCGGGTGGTGGCCTACCGGGACGACGACAACAACGGCCGCTACAGCCGCGGCGACGCGGTCTTGGGGGACACCTGCAGCAAGTACCTCCTCTACGCCAACGGCTCCGGCACCAAGCTCTACTGGGTGGGAAGCCCCAAGACCCTCAAGGTGAAGCACGGCTGGAACGGTTACGATGCCCAGAAGGGGGGCGACCCCTACCAGGCCTCGGTCTACACCGACTACGACCTCTACCGCTCGGGGAACTGCCCTTAGGCGAGGGGGAGCTCTACGGGCTCGGGCTCGCTGAGGATGGCCTCGGCGTCGGGGTAGCGGAGGATGCGGTAGAGGGGGTCCCGTTCCGCCGGCTTAAACCCCGCGTCCACGATGTGGCGCACGATCTGGCGCACCGTGGCGTGGGTGCGGCCGTGCCCCCCGGCCGCCGAGACCACGTTCTCCTCCAGCATGGTGCTCCCGAAGTCGTCGGCCCCGTAGTAGAGGGCCGCCTGGGCCACCTTGAAGCCCAGGGTGGGCCAGGAGGCCTGGAAGTGGACGAAGTTGTCCAGGGCGAGGCGGGCGATGGCGAGGGTCTTCAGGTACTCGTGGGCCGTGGCCCCTGGGGCCTTGCCCTTTAAGCGGGTGTGCTCCACCTGAAGGGTCCACAGGGCGAAGGCGGCGAAGCCGTTCTCATAGCGCTCCAGGGCCCTGTCCTGCTGGGCGCGAAGGCCCAGGAGGTGGGCGGTGCGCTCCTTGGGGCCTTCTCCGAAGCCGATGACCATGGTGGCGAGGGTGTAAAGCCCCAGGGCCTGGGCGGCGTCCACGATGCGGTACCAGTCCGCCGTCCGGATCCGGGCGGGGGCTGCCTTCAGGCGGACCTCGTCCACCAAAATCTCCGCCCCGGCCCCGGGCAGGCCGTCCAGGCCCGCTTCCTTTAGCTTTTCCAGGATCGCCTCCGCCCTAAGGCCCGTGAGGCGTTCTAGGCCCAGGATCTCCTCGGGCTGAAGGCGTCTATGCGGAGGTCGGGGAAGCGGCTTTTGAGGTAGCGGAGGAGGTCCAGGTACCACTCCAGGGGAAGCTCCGGGTTCACCCCGCCCTGCATGAGGATCCGCCTGCCCCCCACCTGGTAGAGCTCCTCCACTTTCCTCCCGATCTCCTCGTAGCTCAGGGTGTAGGCGTCCTTCTGCCTCTTGGTGCGGTAGAAGGCGCAGAAGGCGCAGGCCACGGTGCAGACGTTGGTGTAGTTGATGTTCCGGTCAATGAGGAAGGTCACCACCTCGGGGTCGGTCTTCTTAAGCCGCACCTCGTGGGCGGCGGCGGCCAGCTCTGGGAGGGGAAGGTCAAAGAGGGCCAGCACCTCGGCCTCCGAAAGCCTCTCCCCGGCCACGGCCTTCTCCAGGACGTCCATGGCCTTTATCCTACACCCGTTTTCCCGTGTTAAGGTGGCCTTCGGTAAAATCGGGGCATGGAACTCAAGCTTATTCCCATAGAGAAGCCCGAGAACCTCAACGTCATCCTGGGCCAGGCCCACTTCATCAAGACGGTGGAGGACCTGCACGAGGCCTTGGTTACCGCCGTGCCCGGGATCAAGTTCGGCCTCGCCTTCTCCGAGGCCAGCGGCAAGCGCCTCATCCGGCGTTCGGGCACCGACCCCGAGCTCACCGAGTTGGCGGTGAAAAACCTCTTAAACCTCGCCGCGGGGCACACCTTCCTCATCGTGTTGGGAGAGGGCTTTTACCCCATCAACGTCCTCCACGCGGTGAAGGCCTGCCCCGAGGTGGTGAGGATCTTCGCCGCCACCGCCAACCCCCTCAAGGTGGTGGTGGCCGAGGAGGGGGAGCAGCGGGCCATCCTGGGGGTCATGGACGGGTTCAAGCCCCTGGGGGTGGAGGACGAGGCCGAGGTGGCCTGGCGCAAGGACCTCCTTCGGCGCCTGGGGTACAAGCTTTAAGCTTTGGGTGCTTTTAAAGGAGCTTCGCCGTGCCCATGCGGGCGTAGAAGGCGTGGGTCAGGGCGATGGCCAAGGCGTCTGCCAGGTGGCTTGGCCTCGGGGCCTCCTTCAGGCCTAGGATGCCCCGGACCATGAGGGCCACCTCCTCCTTGGCGGCGTGGCCGTGCCCTGCCAGGGCCTGCTTTACTTGCATGGGGCCGTAGGCGTAGACGGGTACCCCCGCTTCAAAGGCCGCCACCAGGACGGCCCCCAGGGCCCAGCCCACCTTGTAGGCGAGCTCGTTCTGGCGGTAGAAGAACTGCTCCTCCACCGCCACCGCCTCGGGCCGGAAGCGGTGGAGGGCTTCTAGGACCCGGGCGTGGATGCGGCCCACCCGGGCCTCGGCCTTTTCCCTATGGGAGGTCTTGACCACCTCCCCGTGAAGGAGGCGGGCCTTGAGAGCCCCCTTCCCCTCCACCGCCACCACCCCGAGGCCCAGGTGGGTGATCCCGGGGTCTATGCCGGCCACGATCACGGGAAGAGGAGGCTCAGTTGCCCCGCCTGGGCGGGTAGTCCCCGTCCCCGTAGCGGATGAAGGCGGGGATGTCGTAGTTCGTGAGGTCCACGTGGCCCGTGGGGAAGTCCACGGGGCGGGCGGGGCGGGGCACCACGGTGCTCTCCGCGAAGCCTGCGGCGATGAGGATGACCCTAAGCTCGTCCTGGGCCCTTTCGTCGTAGGTGACCCCGTAGAGGATGTCCACGTCCTCGTGGCCCGTGGCCTCCCGGATCCTTTCCACCACCTCGGCGGCCTCCATGAGGGAGAGCTCCTCGGAGCCCACCACGTTGAGGAGAAGCCTTTTGGCGCCCTCAATAGAGCGCTCCAGAAGGGGGCTCATGATGGCGCTTTTGGCCGCCTCCTCTACCCGGTTCTCCCCGCGGCCCGCCCCGATGCCCATGAGCACCTGGCCCGCGCCTTCCAGGAGGGCCTTGACGTCGGCGAAGTCCACGTTGATGAGGCCGGGGAGGTTGATGACGTCGGTGATGCCCTTGACCCCGTGGTAGAGCACCCGGTCGGCGATGAGGAAGGCGTCTTTTAAGGTCATCTTCTTGTCCACGGCGGAGAGGAGGCGGTCGTTCTGGACCACCACCATGGCGTCCACCCGCTCTTTGAGCTTTTTGATGCCCTCCTCGGCGGCCCGCATCCGCTTGGGGCCCTCAAAGCTGAAGGGCCGGGTGACCACGGCCACGGTGAGGGCCCCGAGGCGCTTGGCCACGTCGGCGACCACGGGGGCGCTTCCCGTCCCCGTGCCGCCCCCCATGCCTGCGGTGATAAAGACGAGGTCCGCTCCCTCCAGGGCCTCGGCGATGAGGTCCTCGGCCTCGAGGGCCGCCTTCTCCCCGATCTCGGGGTTGGCCCCGGCCCCGAGGCCCCGGGTGAGCTTCTCCCCGAGCTGGATCCGGTGGTCGGCGAGGCTCTTGGCCAGTACCTGGGCGTCCGTGTTGGCGGCGATGAACTCCACGCCGGATAGCCCCGCCTCAATCATGCGGTTCACCGCGTTGTTCCCCGCACCCCCAAGCCCAATGACCTTGATGACCGCTCCTTCCATACCCCCCTCCTAGAACAGGTTGCTCAGAAACTCCTTGATCCTGGCCCAAAGCCCCTCGCCCTTGGGCTTTTCCTCCGGTTTTTCCCGTTTTTCCCTAATCCGCTTCGCCTCCTGGGGCTTTAGGGGGAGGCTTGCCCCGTAGCGGACAAGCCCCACCGCCGCCGCATGGGCGGGGGAGGCCACCACGTCCGTAAGCCCCGAGACCCCATGGGGTTTGCCCACCCGCACGGGGAGGCCGTACTGCTGCCGGGCGAGGAGGTCGGTGCCCCGGAGGAGGGCCCCGCCCCCCGTGAGGACCACGCGGTTGACCTGGATCTCCAAAGGCCCTAGGGTTTCGTCCACGCTCTGGCGCGCCAGATGGAGGATCTCCCGCATCCGCGGCCGGATGATGCGGGCGAGCTCCGGGGCCGGAACCTCGCCCAGGGCGCCGCCCTCCTGGTTGATTTCCAGGACAAGCTCCGGGTCGGCAAGCTCCGGTAGGGCGGCTCCGTACTTGCGCTTGACCCGCTCCGCCTCCTCAAAGGGGATCTTGAGGAGCTGGGCGATGTCGTGGGTCACATGGTCCCCACCCAGGGGTATTACGGCCGAGTGGGCAAGCCTTCCCCCCCGGAAGACGGCCACGTCGGTGGTGCCGCCGCCGATGTCCAGGAGCAGGACGGTCATCTCCTCCTCCTCGGGGGTGAGGACGGCGAGTCCGCTGGCCAGGACTTGGACGCAGACGGCGTCCAGGGCGAGGCCCGCTTCCTCCACGGCCCGGCGCAGGTTGGCGAGGGGACCCCGGCCCGCGGCGATGAGGTGGACGTCCACCTCGAGGCGCACCCCCGCCATCCCCACAGGGTCCCGGATCCCCTCCTGGCCGTCCACCTTGAACTCCAGGGGCAGGGCGTGCAAAAGCTCCAGCTCCCCTTCAAAGGGGTAGGCCTTGGCCTGCTCTATGGCCCGCTCCACGTCCGCCTCGGCGATGGTGTGGCCGCGGCGGATGGCGGCGAGGCCGTGGCTGGTGACGCTTTTGAGGTGGGGTCCACCCACGCCCACCACCACCCGCTCTACCTTGACCCCGGCCACCCTTTCCGCCTGGAAGAGGCTTTGGCGGATGGCCTCCGTGGTCCTTTCCAGGTTGACCACCACCCCGCGCCGCAGCCCCTGGGAGGGGACGGTGCCCTCGCCGATGATGTCCAAAACGCCGTCAGGGGCGAGCTCCCCGATGACGGTGGTGACCTTGGTGGTGCCTACGTCCAAACCGGCGATGATCATGGGCGCTGACTCACCCCCCAAGAATACACGAAAACCCGCCCCTTAGGGCGCGCGGTTTGGGCGTACTTTAGCAGATACGCGGCCTCGGGGGCAAAGAGGGTGGCCCCTTCCAGCTCCACCCAGAAGCCCGCCGGGGTGTAGCGGATCTCCCGGGCTTGGGGGAAGGCCCGGCCCAGGGAGAGGAGGGCTTCCCGGGGGAGGGGCCCTACCCCCCGCACCCGGGGCCCGGGGGCGAGGGGGGCGCCTTGGGGGAGGAGGACGCCGTCCTCGGCCAGGGCGTCCCCGGTTTCCAGGGGGAGGAAGGGCCGGCGTTCCCGCACCCGGACGACCACCTGTCCCAAGGCGGGCTTTTCCAGGTGGGCTTCGGCCACCCAGGGGTTTTCCAGGAGGGGCCGGAGCCTGTTCCCCCAGACCCAAAGCCACGGGTCGCCCGGAGCGAGGCGGAGGGTTTGCAGGACGGCCTCCCTGGAGAGGTGGCGTAGCCCTTCCACCCGCACCTCCTCCACGGGGACGGCCACGAGGCTCGCCACGTAGAGGCTCGCCCCGAGGATGAGGAGGAGAACGCCTTTCACCACGCCCATCTTACCCCTCCTTTACGGCCACACCTCCCACTCCAGCTCCAAGGGAAGCTCCTCCTGTACCCGGCGGACGAGCTCCAGGACGTCCTTTGCCCGGGCCTGGCCCAGGTTGACGATGAAGTTGCCGTGCTCTAAGGAGATCATGGCGTCCCCCACCCGAAGCCCCTTGAGGCCGCGCTCGTCAATGAGCCGCCCCGCCGACTGGCCCGGGGGGTTCTTGAAGACGCACCCGGCGCTTTTCCGCTTGGGCTGGCCCTTGCGGGCCCGGTCCACCTCGGCCATGCGCCTCAGGATCTCCTCCTTGGGGCGCTCCTTCAGCTTGAGGCGCACCCGGGTGACGATGCCCCCGGGGGGGAGATGGCTTTTCCGGTAGCCGAAGCCGAGCTCCTCCGGACAGTAGACGTGGAAGGCGCCGTCGTGGAAGACCTCCACCGCCTCCAGGGCGTCGGCCATCTCCCCGAAGCGGGTGCCCGCGTTCATCTTCACCGCGCCGCCCACCTGGGCGGGGATGCCGAGGAGGCCCTCGAGGCCGGAAAGCCCCGCCCGGGCCGCCTCCTGGACGAGGAGGGGAAGGAGGGTCCCCGCCCCCACCCAGCCCTTCAGGTCGTAGGTCCGGAACTCGCCCGCAAGCCGGATGACCCGCTCCGGCACCCCCTCGTCCAGGACGAGGAGGTTGGAGCCGTTGCCCAGGACGCGGTAAGGGGCCTCGGTGGCCCGCTTAAGCTCCTCCCGGGTCTCCACGGTCCAGAGCTCCGCCGGCCCCCCTACCCCCAGGGTGGTGTAGTCCTTGAGCAGCACCCTTTCAACCCTCATGGACGAGCCTCCGCGCGAGAAGGGTCACGTCCCCAGCCCCCATGAAAAGGAGAAGGTCCTCGGGCCTTGCCGTGGCGCGGGCGTAGGCCAGGGCCTCTTCCTTGTCCATCCGGCGCGCGGGCCGGCCCAGGTCCTCAAGCCTCTTTGCGATGCGGTCGGAGAGGGCCTCGGGGCTTTCCCGGCCCCGCTCCCCTGCGGTGTAGACGGGCAGGACCACCACCTCGTGGGCTTCCTTGAGGGCCTGGGCGAAGGCCTCCCAGAGCTCCTGGGTGCGGAGGAGGCGGTGGGGCTGGAAGAAGACGCGGACCCGCCGCCCCGAGAGGAGGGCTGCCTCCAGGGTGGCCTGGACCTCGGTGGGGTGGTGGGCGTAGTCGTCCACCACCCAGGCCCCGCCCACCTCCCCCACCCGCTCAAACCGCCGCCCCACGCCGGGGAAGCGGGAAAGCCCCCGGGAGATGGCCTCCGGGGACGCCCCCAGGGCTAGGGCGGCGAGGGCGGCGGCGAGGGCGTTGTGGACGTTGTGCCTCCCCGGCACCCGCAGGTGGACCTCCCCCAGGGGGCCTTCCCGGTGGACGAGGCGGAAGGAGGCCCCGGAGGGACTTAGGTCCACCTTCTCCGCCCAAACCTCCCCCCGGGGCCGAAGAGCCTCCGGGGAAGCCCCTCGGTGAGGGCGAGGAGGCCTGGGTCCATTGCGGGGACCACCACGGTCTTTGCGCCCGAGAGGAAGCCCCGCATGGCCTCCTTTAGAGCCTCCAGGCTTTCGTGGTAGTTGGGGGCCCGCTCCCCGGGAGGGGCCACGTGGTCCGCCTCCAGGTTGGTGGCCACGGCGACGCTCACCCGGACCTCCCGGAAGAGGGGGTCCGACTCGTCCACCTCGGCCACCCGGGGCCCCCGGCCAGGGCGGGCGTTGCCGGGGAGGAGGGCGAGCTCCCCCCCCAGGAAGACCCAGGGGTCCAGGTTCGCCTCCAGGAGGATGGCCGCAAGCATCCCCGTGGTGGTGGTCTTGCCGTGGGTTCCGGTCACGCCCGCGGAGGGCCTTTGCGCGAGGAAGTGGGCGAGGAGCTCCATCCGGCGGAGGACCCTAAGGCCCCTCTTCCGGGCCTCCACCACCTCGGGGTGGTCCGGGGGCACGGGGGTAGGGACCACCAAGGTGTCCTCGTCGGCGAGGTGACCGGGGTCGTGCTCCGGGTGCACGGGAACCCCGAGCCGCCTTGCCCTAGGGCCTGGGGCGAGGTCGCACCCTGTCACCTCCACCCCTTCTGCCATGAGGAGCCGGGCGAGGGCGCTCATGCCCACGCCTTCAATGCCCATGATGTGCGCCTTTCTCATAGGAACGCCTCCAGAAGGTCGGCGAGGCGCGCCGCCGCCCCCTCGGGGGAGAGGCGGGCCATGGCCCTTTGGCGCGCCTCCAGATTCTCCAGGGCCTCGAGGATCTGGGAGGAAAGGCGGTCCCACGCCCCCAAAACCGCCCCCCCGCTTGGGCGTAGGCCCGGGCGTTGGCGAGCTGGGCTCCGCCGTCCAGCTTAGGGGAAAGGGGGAAGAGTATGGCTGGGAGGCCGTGGAAGGCCGCCTCCGCCAGCGTCCCCGCCCCGGCCCGGGAAAGGAGGAGGTCGGCGGCGCTCATGGCCAGGGGGGTGTCCACGAAGCCCGCCACCCGGTAGCCCTCCCCCTCGAGGGGCCGGAAGCGTTCCACCCACCTTTCCCCCACCTGGTGGAGCACCTGGACGGGAAGGCCCCTGAGGACCGGGGGGAGGCGCTCGTTGAGCTCCAGGCTGCCTTGGCTTCCCCCGAGGACAAGGAGAAGGGGCCTTTGGGGGTCAAAGCCGAGCCTGCGCTTGGCCTCGTCCTTGGGGTAGCGCACCTCCCGCACGGGGTAGCCCACCACCCGGGCCTTCCGCGCCAGGGGCGCAGGGAGGGCCAAGGGGACGGAAAGGGCCAGGCCTTTGGCCAGGGGGGCCAGGGCCCGGTTGGCGAGGCCCATGCGGGCGTTCTGCTCGTGGAGGAGGAGGGGGATGCCGAGGAGGCTCGCCGCCATCCCCCCGGGGAAGCCGGCGTACCCCCCGGTGCTGAGCACCGCCTTGGGCCTGAGGCGCCGGAGGAGGGCCTGGGCCCGGAGAACCCCTTGGAGCACCTTGGGGGCTTCCTGGGGCCTTAGGGCGCTCCGGTCCAGCTTCCCCGCGGGGATGAGGGCGTGGGGGATGGGGGTCTTGGGGAGGAGGCGGGCCTCGAGGCCCCCCTCCGCCCCCAGGTAGAAGACGGGGTGGCCCCGCCGCCTGAGCTCCTCCGCCACCGCCAGGGCGGGGAAGAGGTGCCCCCCGTGCCCCCGCCGGTCAGGAGGATCACCGGGCCACCCCCTTCCGCCTGGGCCTCTCCGCCGCCCCCCGGGCGAGCCGGGAGAGGAGGCCCACCGCGAAGCCGGAGACCAAGAGGCTGCTCCCCCCGTAGGACACCAGGGGCAGGGGCACCCCCGTCACCGGGAGGACCCCAGGGTGACCCCGATGTTGAGCGCCGCCTGGAGGGCGAGGTAGAGGCCGAGGCCGAGGGCGAGGAGGCGCTCCCCGCCCTTCAGGCTCAGGGCCACCGCCAGGCTCCTCAGCAGGATCAGGGTGTAAAGGAGGAAGACCACGGCCCCGCCGAGCCACCCGGTGGCGAAGACGACGCTAGCGAAGACCATGTCGTTGTGGGCCTCGGGCAGGTGGGGCAGGGTGGCCCCCGGCCCCTGGCCGAAGGGGCCGCCCAGGAGGAGGGCCTTCTTGGCCTGGACCACCTGGTAGGCCCCGCCCCCCGGCGCCGACTCGCCCTGGAGGTAGTCCATGAAGTTGGCGAAGCGCTCGGAGACGTAGCGGAACCGGGCGAGGTAGAGCCCCGAGAAGGGGAGGACCACCAGGGCCACCGCAAGGCCCATCCCCAGGAGCCTTGGCCAGGGGATGCCGGCGAGGACGAAGAGGAGGGCGGCCAGCCCGGCGAGGAAGGCAGCCGTGGCGAAGTCGGGTTCCACCAGGACGAGGCCCACCAGGGAGCCCACCGCCAGGACCGGCCCCAGGATGGGGTAGTCCTCCCCCCGCCGCTCCACGAAGGAGGAGAGGTAGAGGATCAGGGCCAGCTTGGCGAGCTCCGAGGGCTGGAGGGCCACGGGGCCCAGGTAGAACCAGCGGCGCACCCCCCCGGGCCCGTCCCCCAGGAGGAGGACCAGGACGAGGAGGAGGAGGACGCCCACCAAGATGTGGAGGGCATAGCGGAGGAGGAGGCGGGGGGGAAGGAGGTGGCCGAGGACCAAGGCTATTAGGGCAGCCCCCACCCGGAGGAGGTGGTCCTGGAGGAGGCCGGGCTCCGCCGTGCCCACGCCGATGAGGCCGAAGGCGAGGAGGAGGAGGGCGCTTAGGAGAAGGACGGGGTCCATGGCTCACCTCCCAGGGCGAAGACCGCTTCCCGGAAGGCCTGGGCGCGGTCCTTGTAGTCGCGGAACTGATCAAAGCTCGCCGCCAGGGGCGCGAGGAGGACGCTCCCGTGCTCCAGCCGGGAGAGGGCCTCCTCCACCGCTTTGCGCATGGCGGTGCGGCCGTCCTTCTCCGCGATGACCACCACCTCGGTCCTCCCCTCCAAGGCCCGGGCGAAGCGGGGGCCGTCCCGGCCGAGGGCCAGGGCTACCCGGACCCGGCGGAGGAGGGGGAGAAGGGGGGTGAGGTCGGCCCCCTTGTCCTCCCCGCCCAGGATCCAGGCGATGGGGGCGGGGGCGGCCTCGAGGGCGGCCCGCACCGCCTCGGTCCTCGTGGCGATGGAGTCGTCAATGAAGACCACCTCCCCCTTACGGGCGAAGGCCTGGAAGCGGTGGGGGGCCTCGGGGAGGGTCCTTAGGGCCTCGGCCACGGCTTCCGGGTCTAGAGGCCTTTCCAGAAGGTCCAGGTAGGCCCGGGTGGCCTCCAAGGCGGCCTGGAGGTTGGTCTCCCTGGGGGTGGGCCCCGGGGTGAAGGGGTAGGGGCGGGCGGGGCTCGCCTCCGCCGCCCGGCGCACCTTGGGGTCCAGGCGGTTGTAGACGAGGGCGTCCTCGGGGGTGAGGTTTTTGAGGAGGTTGAGCTTGGCGGCGTGGTAGGCCTCCACGGTGCCGTGCCGGTCCAGGTGGTCCACCCCGAGGTTCAAGAGGACGGCCACCCTGGGGCGGAAGGCGTGGATCCTTTCCAGCTGAAAGCTGGAAAGCTCCGCCACGGCCACCTCCGCCTCGTCCACCACGCTCACAAGGGGAGGGTCCACGTTTCCCCCTTCCCGGGCCTTAAGCCCGTGGGCGCGGAGGAGGTGGGCGGTGAAGAGGGTGGTGCTGGTCTTGCCTGCGGTTCCCGTGATCCCCACGATGGGGGTGGGGGAAAGGCGGTAGGCGAGCTCCGCCTCCCCGAGGACCTTGGCGCCCCGGGCGGCAAGCCTCCTCAGATGGGGGTGGTCCAGGGGCACCCCGGGGGCGGCCACCACCTCCTCGTAGGCCTCCTCCAGGTTCCAGTCCGGCCGGAAGCCCAAGGCCAAAGCCTCCTTCACCTCCTCCTCCCGGGGGCGGTCGTCGTAGAAGCGGGCGGGAAGCCCCCGTTTCCTCAGGAAGCGGAGGACGCCGAGCCCGCTCCGTCCCAGGCCGTAGACGAGCCTCATCGCCCACCTCCGAAGGCCAAGGCCACGGCCAAGGCGGTGACCACGGCGAAGCGGAAGACGATCTTGGCCTCGTCCCAGCCGAGGAGCTCAAAGTGGTGGTGGAGGGGGCTCATTCGGAGGAGGCGGCGCCCCGTGCGCCGGAAGTAGGCCACCTGGGCCACCACCGAGAGCACCTCCACCACGGGGACGATGGCGGCGAGGGGCAGAAGCCAGAGCTTCCCCGCAAGGACGAAGAGCCCCGCCACCATAGCCCCCAAGGCCTGGCTCCCCGTGTCCCCCATGAAGACCTTGGCCCGGGGGGCGTTGTGCCAGAGGAAGCCCAGCACCCCGCCCAGTAGGGCCTGGGCCAGGGGGTAGGGGTAGAAGGGCAGGAGGATCACGGCGGTCACCGAGGCGAGGAGGCCGTCCAGGCCGTCGGTGAAGTTGAAGGCGTTGGCCGCCCCCACCACGGCGAGGAGGATGAGGAGGACGTCCAGCCAGGGCCAGGGGGTGTAGTCCACAAGCCTCGAGGCCCAGAGGGCGAAGGCGAGGCCCATGACCCCCTGGGCGAGGAGCTTCTCCCGGGCCCTGAGGGGCCTCAGGCGGCTTCCCGCCAGGTCGTCCACCGCCCCGAGGAGGGCGAAGCCGAGGCCGAGGAGCCAAAGCCCCTTAAAGGCGTCCCCCCCGTGAAGCCCGTAGGCCAAGGCGGCGGCCAGGAGGAAGGCCACCCCGCCCATGCTGGGGGTGCCCGCTTTGGCCAGGTGGGCCTCAGGGCCCTCGGCGCGGACCCGTTTTCCCAAGCCCAGGCCAGGGGCGAGGGCGATCCAGAAGGCCGTAAGGATCCAGGCGAGAAGAAGGGCGGTGGCTAGAACCATGGCGCCTCCCCGCAGCGGAGCGTCCGTTCCCCGGGGCTCAGGTAGAGGGTGTTCTCCCAGGCGGCGAGGTCCTCCGCCGGGCCCAGGGGGGCGAGGCCCGTGGGGGTGAGGAGGTGGGCGAGCCCGCCCTCCGCGAGGAAGGCCACCCCGCACCGGGCGGCCTGGGCCTTAAGGGCGGGGGCGGGCAGGGCGAGGCGCCGCCCCGAGGGGAAGAAGTGGGCCTCCGTCCCCAGGGCCACCACCTCCCCCTCCCAGGCCACCACCTGGCGGAAGCTCCCGGAGAGGAGGAGGCGGCCTTCCAGGTGGAGCCCCTCCGCGTCCACCCAGTAGAGGCCCTCGGGGGTCTCCAGGGCGTCTTGGGCGGGGTAGGGGAGGAGGCCCCTTTGGGTCAGGACGCCGCCCTCGAGGCCCACGGCGAGGCCGGGCCGGGCCCTGAGGAACCGGGGCACCCCGGGGAGGTGCAGGCTCTGGACCTTCCCCGCCCGCACCTCGAGGAGCTGGTAGGGGTAGGCGGCGTAGAGGGCCTCGCTGTCCGCGTCCACGAGGAGGGGCGCCCCGGGGAGGATGGCCTGGAAGCGGCCCTCCACCACGCTTCCCCGGATGAACCCCCCGGGGTAGGGGAGGCTCGGCCCCTCGGGCAGGGGGGCGCAAGCGGCGAGGAGGACTAGGAGGAGAAGGGCGCGTCCCATAGCTCCACGATCCGCTCCAGGCCCACGGCCCTGGAGGCCTTGAGGTAGACGAGGTCCCCCGGGGCCACCCGGGCCTTGAGCCAGGCCAGGGCTTCCTCCAGGCTCTCCGCCGCCTCGCCGGAAAGGGCGGCTTGACGCCGGGCGTGGGGCCCCAGGTAAAGGGGGGAGAGGCCGAGCCTCGCCGCCTCCTCCGCCACCTCGAGGTGGAGGCGGAGGCTTTCCCGGCCAAGCTCCCGCATCTCCCCGAGCACGGCCCACTTCCGCCCCGGCTGGGCGGCGAGCCAGCGGAGGCCGGCCTTCACCGAAAGGGGGTTGGCGTTGTAGGCGTCGTTGACGAAGGTCACGCCGCCCACCTCCCGCATCTCCATGCGCCCCGGGGGGAGGGTGAGGCGGGAGAGCCTTTCCGCCACCTCTTCCAGGGAAAGGCCCAAGACCTCGGCCGCCGCCAGGGCCGCAAGCGCCCCGTAGGCGGGGCCAAGCCCGGGGTAGGGAACGCGCACGAGAAGCCTTCCGTAGCGGAAGCGGCTTTCCCGGAGGCCGAGCTCCAACTCCCGTCCCCGGAAGGTGCCCTCGGCGAACCCGTAGACGAGGAGGTCTTCCCTGAGGCCTAGGACGAGGGGGGCGGCCTGCTCCCCCACCAAGGCGGTGGGGGCCCGGAGGAGGTGGGCCTCTTCCTCTACTGCCTTTTTCAGGGTCCCGAAGGCCTCCAGGTGCTCCTCCCGAGGGCCGTGAGGACGGCGAGGTGGGGTTTTGCCAGGGCGAAGAGCTCCGCCATCTCCCCCTGGCGGTCCACGCCGAGCTCCACCACGGCCCCGGGGCTTTGGGGGTCCAGGTGCCAGAAGAAGCGGACGAGGGGCGGGGCGGTGTTGAGGTTCCCCGGGGGGGCGGGAAGGCCCAGGCCCTGGGCCAGGGCCTCCTTGGTGGTGGTCTTGCCCGAGCTTCCCCCCACGGCCAGGACCGGGCCCGGGAAGAGGCGGCGGAGGGCCTCGCCCAGGCGCAGGAGGGCCTGCCAGGGGTCCTCCACCTCCAGGGTGGCGGGGCCTGCCCGGTCGGCCAGGACCAGGCTTGCCCCCCGGGCCAGGGCCTTCGGGATGTAGTGCCGCCCGTGGGTGGTGCGCCCGGGGAGGGCGGCGAAGAGGCTTCCCGGCGTGGCGGCGCCGCTGTGCCAGACCAGGTCCCGCACCGGCCCTCCGCCCGGATGGAGCCGTCCCCCCACGGCCCGGGCCACCCACTCCGGCGTTAGTTCCCTAACATACGTCCCTTGCACAACATCCTCACCGCCCTTCAGCATAGGGGGGCAGGCCCGCCCAGGCCAAGAGCCCGGCGGCGATCTCCCGGAAGATGGGGGCGGCCACCTGGCTCCCGTTGATTTGGGTTTTGGGGTAGTGGACGGCGACTACCACGGTGAACCGGGGGCGGTCGGCGGGGACGAACCCGGCGAACCAAGCGGTGAACACCTCCTGGGAGTAGCGCCCGTTCACCACCACCTGGGCGGTGCCCGTCTTACCCCCGAGGCGGTAGCCCGGAAGGTGGGCTGTGGGCACGGCCACCCGGGCCAGGGCCTCCCGCAGGGCCTGGGCCGTGGCCGGGGAGAAGACGCGCCAGGAACGGCCCTCCGTTCCCTTGAGGAGGACGGGGGTCCGGTAGACCCCGTCCACCAGGGCCCCGTAGGCGGCGGCCAGGTGCAGGGGGGTGATGAGGAAGCCCTGGCCGAAGGTGTGGTTGGCGTAGGCCACCCGGCTCCACTTCTCGGGGGGTTGGAAGAGGGGGGCCGCCACCCGGATGCCCGGCAGGAGGTCGGCGCGGGTGAGGCCCAGGGCCTCCATGTAGGCGAAGAAGGTTTCCTTGGGGAGGCGTTCGGCGAGGAGGCTGATGCCCACGTTGGAGGAGTAGCGGAGCACCTCCTCCAGGGTCAGGACGGGAGGATGGGGGACGATGTCCCGTATGGTCCAGCCTTCAAGCTCCCTCCGCATGGGGGCCTCCACCCGGGTGGCGAGGGTGGCGGCGCCCTCCTCCAGGAGCATGGCGGCGGTGAGGGTCTTGGCCGTGGACCCCGGTTCCAAGGGGACGAGGAAGGCGTGGTTGCGCCAGGAGATGTCCTCCGCGGGGCTTTTCCTCGGGGCGTCGGGGTCAAAGGGGGGCCGTTGGCCACGGCGAGGAGGCGCCCCTCTGCGTCCATGACCACGGCGCTCCCGTAGTCCGCGCGGCTCTCCTTTAGCCCGCGCCAAAGGGCCCTTTCCGCCAGGGCCTGAACGAAGGGCTCTAGGGTCAGGGTGTAGGACCGCCCCTCGCTCAAGGAAGCGTTGAGGTCCCGCTCCAGCCCCTCCAGGCCCCGGCCCGAGGCCCGCTCCCCGAAGCCCAGGAGTTGGCTTGCGCTTCGCCCCAAGGGGTGGAGCCGTTTTCCCTCCAGGGTGAGGGCGAGGGGGGTGCCGTCGGCGGCGTAAAGCCCCCCTCGAGGCGGCGGGGGCGGGGGGGGCGCGGGCTGGATCCTCGGGGGGTGGAGGGCCAGGGTGTAGACCCCGAGGGCGAGGAGGGCCACGTAGGCGAGGAAGCCGAGCACCACGAGGTGGACCCGCTCCCGGCCTGCGGTCACCGGGACCACCTCCCCAGGCTCATGGGGACGAACCCTTCCTCCTCCGCCCAGGCCAGGAGGCGCTCGGGGCGGAGGAGGCGCCACTTCTCCATGACAAGGGCCGCCTTTTGCGCTTCCAGGGCCTGAAGCTCACGCGCCAGCCTGGCGTTGGCCTCCTTTTCCACCTGGTTCCGGTGCCCTAGGGCGAAGACCAGGAGGAGCACCGCCCAATAGATGAGCCCGAGCCTGAGCGCCGCCTTCACGGAGCCTCCTTTTCCGCCGCACGGAGCTTGGCGCTCCTGGCCCTGGGGTTTTGGGCCGCCTCCTTTTCCGAGGGGACGAGGGGCTTTTTGGTGAGGACCTTTAGGCCGCTTTCCCGCAGGAAGCGCTTGACCACGCGGTCCTCCAGGGAGTGGAAGGCGATGACCACGAGCCGCCCCCCTGGGGCCAGGACCTCGGCGGCCTGCTCCAGGAACTCCTTGAGGGCGTTGAGCTCGTCGTTGACGTAGATCCTGAGGGCCTGGAAGGTCTTGCGGGCTGGGTGGCCCGCCCTGCGGAAGCCCACGGCCTTGCGGACGATCTCCGCAAGCTGGGTGGTGGTCTCTATGGGGGCCTTCTCCCGGGCGGCCACGATGGCCCGGGCGATCCGGTAGGCCTGAGGTTCCTCCCCGAGCTCCCGCAATAGGCGGGCGAGGGCCTCCAGGGGGAGCCGGTTCACCACCTCCTTGGCCGTGGGGCCCTCGAGGCCCATGCGCATGTCCAAAGGCCCTTCCTTCTGGTAGCTGAAGCCCCGGCTTGGGTCGTCCAGGTGGAAGCTGGAGACCCCGAGGTCCGCCAGGATCCCGTCCACCCGCTCCACGCCGAGGGCAGCGAGGTGGCACTTTAGGTGGCGGAAGTTGCCCTGCACCACCGTGAGACCGGGAAGGTGGAGGCTTTTAGCCCGGGCCACGGCCTCGGGGTCCTGGTCCAGCCCGATGACCCGGCCTCCTCGCTCCAGAATGCCCCGGGCGTGCCCTGCCCCGCCCAGGGTAGCATCCACGTACACCCCCCCGGGCCGGACGGCGAGGAGGTCTAGGGCTTCTCGGTAGAGGACGGGAACGTGGGTCATGGGCTTCATCCCACCAGTCCCTTCAAGGCCTCCGGGGCCGGCGGTTTGGCCAGCACCTCCTCAATGGCCTTCCACCAGCGCTCCTGGCTCCAGATCTCCAGCCTCCCCGGGGCCCCGGCGATGACCACCTCCCCCCCCTCCTTGAGCCCGGCGAAGAGGCGGAGGGGCGGGGGATGAGGACCCGGGAGGCGCTGTCTATGCGGGTCTTGTGCGCCCCTGAGTAAAAGAAGCGCACAAAGGCCCGGGCCTCGGCGTCGGTGAGCGGCAGGTTGACCAGCTGCTCCTCAATCTTCTTCCACCGGTCCAGGGGGAAGACGTAGAGGCACCCCTCCATCCCCCGGGTGAGCACCAGCCCGTCCTCCACGAAGTCGCGGAAGGGCGCGGGGATGACCACCCGCCCCTTGTCGTCCAGGCTGTACTGGTACTCGCCGAAGGGCATCTTCCACCTGGTCCCACCTTCCGGGCCTCGGGTCCGGGGCGGAGGAGGGCCTCCGGGGACCGTGGGGCTGGAAGGTTTTCTGACGCGAAGTATAGCATGGAGGCCCCACAGTTTTCCACTCTCTCCCACCCTCCTCCCACCTCTGTCCCACCCCGGGGCAAAAAAAACAGGCGCCCGAACGCTCGGGCGCCTCCGGGACGAGGCGTAAGCCGGGTTCTGTTTTCCGCGGTCATCTCTCTGGGACCGGTGTCGCCACCGGCCTCAAGCGGCCCATCCCAGGGGTTCTGGCGGGCCGGGCAAGCCCTTCCCCTCTACCGGGCCTTGCACCGGGTGGGGTTTGCCGTGCCCCGGCCTGTTGCCAGGCCAGGCGGTGGGCTCTTACCCCACCGTTTCACCCTTGCCCGCACCGGGGGAAACCCCCGGCCGCTGGCGGTCTCTTCTCTGTGGCACTTTCCGTCGGGTTACCCCGCCCAGGCGTTACCTGGCACCCTGCCCTATGGTGCCCGGACTTTCCTCACCCGAGGGGTTCGGCCCTCGGGCGCGACCGCGCCCTCGTCCCGGGCTACTTTATTTTAGCAAGCGCGTGTGTTAGGGTAAAGGGGTGCGAAGGCTTCCCGCTTGGTCGTGGCCATTTCTCCTGGCGTTTTTCGCCCTGGTGGGCCTGGGGCTACTGGCGGTGCTCTGGGCGGTGGGGGCTTTGGCGCTTCTGGGCCTCGGGGCGCTTTCCCTCCTTAGGGGCGTCTGGCCCAGGCGGCGCTGGCGGAGGCTTCCCCCGGGGTGAGGAGGCCTTGCCCTTAGGGGTTCACCCCCTGTACACTAAAAGGTGGCTTGCGCACGGCCAAGACCGTGCGAAGAAGGAGGCGAACGTGAAGGAAGGCATCCATCCTAAGCTGGTTCCCGCCCGCATCATCTGCGGTTGCGGCAACGTCATTGAGACCTACTCCACCAAGCCCGAGATCTACGTGGAGGTCTGCTCCAAGTGCCACCCCTTCTACACGGGGCAGCAGCGCTTCGTGGACACTGAGGGGCGGGTGGAGCGGTTCCAGCGGCGCTACGGCGACTCTTACCGCAAGGGGCGCTAGGCCCTCTGGTCTAGGGCGGGGGATGGCCCCGCCCGCTTTCCTTTAGGAGGCGGCGTGGATCGGGTGCTTCCCTTTCGCTTCGCGGAGGAGGAGGGGGTCTTCTGGCTTCTGGACCAGAGGCGCCTGCCCCAGGAGGAGGTTTACGTCCCGGTGCGCACCGCCCGGGAGATGGCCCAGGCCATCCGGGACATGGTGGTCCGGGGGGCGCCGGCCATCGGCGTCTCCGCCGCCTTCGGCATGGTCCTGGCCCACCTGGCGGGGGAGGACCTCGAGGAGGCGGACCGGAGGCTCAGGGCGAGCCGCCCCACGGCGGTGAACCTCTTCCACGCCCTGGACCGGATGCGCCCCTTTTGGGGGGACCTGGCGGGAAGCCTCCTCGAGGCGCGGCGCATCTGGCAAGAGGTGGAGGAAACGGAGGCGGCCATCAGCCGCCACGGCGCCCAGGTCCTCTGGGGCCAGGTCCTCACCCACTGCAACACGGGTCCCCTGGCCACGGGCGGCTACGGCACCGCCCTCGGGGCCATCGTGGAGGCCTACAGGCTTGGGCGGGTGCGGCACGTCTGGGTGGACGAGACCAGGCCCTACCTCCAAGGGGCCCGCCTCACCGCCTACGAGCTCCAGAAGGCGGGGGTACCCGCCACCCTGATCACCGACAGCATGGCGGGCTGGCTCATGGCCCGGGGAGCCGTGGACGCGGTGGTGGTGGGGGTGGACCGCATGGCCTTGAACGGGGACTTCGCCAACAAGGTGGGAACCTACGCCCTCGCCGTGCTGGCCCACCACCACGGGATCCCCTTCTACGCCGCCTTGCCCCTTTCCTCCGTGGACCCCCGGTTGGCGAGCGGGGAGGGCATCCCCATAGAGGAGCGTTCCCCGGAGGAGGTGGTGGCCTTCCGCGGCGTGCGGATCGCCCCCGAGGGGTTTCCCGCCTACCACCCCGCCTTTGACGTGACCCCCCATCGGTACCTCACGGGGATCATCACGGAGAAGGGGGTCCTCTACCCTCCCTTCGCTGAAGGGCTGCGGCGTGCCTTGGGGCTGGATTGAGGCCCTATTGGGCCACGCCTGTCCGGGGTGCGGCGGGCCCTTGGACCTTCCCGCCCTCTGCGGGCGTTGCCGGGCGGGCCTCGAGGCCTTCTCCACGGGGGAGATGGTCTACCTGGGCCACTACGCCCGGGTGGGTCCCTTGGTGCGGGCGCTGAAGTACGGGAGGCGGGAGGCCTTGGCCCGGGCGCTGGCCGAGCCCCTGGCCCGGGCCGTGGCCGCGAGGGGGTGGCGGCTCCAGGGCGTCACGGCGGTGCCCACCCTGCCCCACCGGCTCGCCCTCAGGGGCTACAACCCGCCCGAGGTTTTGGCCCGGGCCCTCGCCGAGGCCCTAGGGGTGCCCTACCGCCCGGTGCTCTTCCGGAGGCGGTACACCCCGGGCCAGCCCACCCGGGGCTTCAAGGAGCGCCGCCTCCTCCCGGGCGACCTCTTCGGGGCCCGGGTGCGGGTGGAGGGGACTTGGCTTTTGGTGGACGACGTCCTCACCAGCGGGGCCACCTTCCTCCGGGCCCGGGGAGCCCTCCTCGAGGCGGGGGCCGCCCACGTCTACGGGGCCTTCCTGGCGGTGCGGGACCCCAGGGCCTTGGGGCCTTACCGCTAAGCCCCTGCGCCTCGGGCACCCCGCCCCGGCCTCAGTAGTAGGCGCTCGGGTCCACGAAGCGGGTGGCGTCCCCGGTGCGGAGGGCCACGCGGAACTCCAGCTCGTTGGGCTGGATGAGGAGGCCCCCGCCCAGGTAGCCGATCACCTGTCCCTGGCGCACCCGGTCCCCCTCCTGCACCAAAGGGGCCTGCAGGTTGGTGTAGACGGTGGCCAGCTCTTCCGTATGGACCAGCATCACCGTGTAGCCCAGGTTGGGGAGGTACAAGACCCCGGCCACGTACCCGTCGGCGGCCGCCTGGACCGGGCTTCCCGGGGCGGGGGCGGCGATCACCTGGAAGGGGCCTTCCTTCCCGTAGGGGACGGCGATCCGTCCCCCGGGGACGGGGAAGGCGAGGCGGCCCACCGTGGCCGGAAGAGGGGGCGGCGGGACCACCACGCTGGCCTGGGCGGCCCGGCGGGCCTCCTCTTCCCGGCGCCGCCTCTCGGCCTCCTCCTGGAGGGCCTTTAGGCGCTGCCGTTCCTCCAGGAGCCGCTTTTGCAGCTCGGCCAGGCGGCTTTGGAGCTGGGCCCGCTCCTCGAGGGCGTCCCGGAGCAGGGCCTTCTTGCCCGCCTCCTCCCGCCTGAGCTCGGCGAGGACCGCTTCCAGCCCCCGCCGCTTCGCTTCCAACGCCCGCTGCGTCTCGGCGAGCTCCGCCTCCTTGGCCGTGAGGGACTGGACCAGAAGCTCCAGCCTCGCCTTCTCCTCCCTAAGGGCCTTCAGGGTGGCCTGGAGGGTCTTCACCAAGGCGGTGTCCTGGCGGGAGATGTACCCCACCCAGCGGGCCCGGACGGCGAGGTCGGTAAAGGACTCGGCCCTAAGCAAGGGAAGGTAGCGGCCTGCCCGCTCCCGGTGCAGGCTCACCATGAGGGCCTGGAGCCTTTCCCGCAAGGCCTCGAGGTCTTTCTCCAGCTTGGCGATCCTGGCCTCCGTTTGCCGCACCTCCTCCTCGAGGCGGGCCGTCTCTTGCTTAAGCCGCCGCCTTTCGGCCTCGAGGCGGGCGATCTCCTTTTCCAGGGCCGCCTTTTCCCCGAGGAGGTTCTTGAGCCTCTGGGAGATCTGGGCGAGCTCCCGGTTCAGCGCCTGGATGCGCTTCGCCGCCTCCTCCTCCAGGGCCCGGGCCCGGGCGGCCTGGGCTTCCAGGGCCTGGACGCGCTTTTCCTGGGCCGCGAGGTCCTGGCCCCAGGCGGGGGCAAGGAGGAGGAGGAGAAGGAGGAGGCGGCCCACCTCACACCTCCCGCAGGTGGGCCCGGCTTGCGGCGAAAGCCCCGCCTGCGCCCAGGACGAGGGCCAGGAGGAGGACGAGGCCCGCCGTCCGTCCCAGGTCCTCGGGGGAAAGGACGGGGACGAAGGGCAGGAGGGTTTGGACCGCCTGGGCCAAGGCCCGGTAGAGGAAGGCCCCCACGGCCACGGCGAGAAGCCCCGCCCCCAAGGTGAGGAGCGTTCCCTCCACGACGAAGGGGGCCTGGATGAACCGCCGGGTGGCGCCCACGAGGAGCATGATGCCCAGGGCCTCCCGCCGGCTTTCCACCGAGAGGCGGATGGAGCCCATGACGCTGAAGAAGGTGTTGAGGAGGAGAAGCCCCACGAGGACCAGCATGGCCACGCGGCTCCCCTGGAGGAGCTGGACGAGCCTTTCCGTGATCTCTCCCCCGTACTCCACCCCTTCCACCCCGGGGAGGCGGGCGAGGCGCTCCGCCACCCGCCGCACCGCCTCGGGTTCCCTAAGCCGCAGGCGCAGGGTGTCGGGCAGGGGGTTTTCCACCAGGTCCTTGGCCTCCGCCAGGTAGGGGTAGTCCAGGACCAGCTGGGCCAGGGCCTCCTCCTTGGTCTGGAGCCGGGCGGAGGCCACCTCGGGCCACTCCTGGATCTCGGCGAGAAGGCCTTCCACGTCCGCCTTGGCGCCGAGGAAGGCCGCCACCTCCAGCTCCCGCTCCATGGTCTGGACCACCCGCTCCAGGTTCCAGAGGAGGAGCCCCAGGAAGTAGAGCAGGGTGAAGGAGACCAGGGCGGTGAAGAAGGTGGCGAGGCTTGCCGTGGGGTGGCGGAAAACCTGCTTTAGCCCCTCGCGGATGGCGTACACGCCCCCATCTTACGGGCTTTGCATTAGAGCTCCTGAAAGTCCCGGGGAAAGCGGGAGAGGAGCTCCACGCCGCTTTCGGTGAGGAGGACGAGCTCCTCAAGCCGCACGCCCCCAAGCCCCGGCAGGTAGACCCCGGGCTCCACCGTGACCACCATGCCGGGCTCCAGGACGTCCTCGCCGTAGGGGGAGAGGCTCGGCCCCTCGTGGACGGCGAGGCCCACCCCGTGGCCCAGGGAGTGGACGAAGTAGCGGTCCAGCCCGTGGGCCTCCAGCGCTTTTCGGGCCACCGCGTCCACCTCCTTGCCCGTCTTCCCAGGGGCCAAGGCGGCGAGGGCCGCCTCCAGGGCCTCCGCCACCGCCTTGTAGGCCCGGCGGAGCTCCTCCTTGGGCCTGCCGAGGGCGAAGGTGCGGGTCATGTCCGAGTGGTACCCCTCAAGCCGCGCCCCGAGGTCCAGGGTGACGAGCTCCCCTGCCTTTAGGCGCTTCTCCGAGGCCCGCGCGTGGGGCAGGGCCCCCCGCTCCCCGGAGGCCACGATGGGGGGGAAGGCCGCCCCTTCGGCCCCCCGCCTTTTGAGGAAGAACTCCACCTCCAGGGCGATCTCCCGCTCCTCCACCCCGGGCCTGAGGAGGGGGAGGACGTGGGCCAGGGCCTCCTCCGCCAGGGCCTGGGCCTTGCGGATCCTTTCCACCTCCTCCGGGGTTTTGCGGAGCCGGAGCTTTTCCACCACCCCCTTGGTGGGCACCCACTCGGCGGGGACGAGCTCCCTCAGGCGCTCCAGGGCGGCGTAGGGGAGGTGCTCGGCCTCAAAGCCCACCCGGCCCTTCAGGGTCTTGAGGAGGGCCTCCCGCTCTTCCCGTCTGAGGACCTTGGCGGGGATGCGGCTTTCCCTTTCGGCCTCCGGGTAGCGGGGGTCGGTGAGGAGGAAGGCCCCTTCCCCCGTGATCAGGACCTGGGCGTCCTCGGGGTGGGGGAAGCCCGAAAGGTAGCGGACGTTCTCCGGCCGGGTGACGAGGAGGGCGTCAAGCCCGAGAGGTTCTAGGAGGTCCTTCGGCAGCACGGGGGCACTATACCCAAGGGCCTTCCCCCGGTAAAGCCCGGGGGGGCCTATGGGGCGGCCTCACGTTGCCCGGGCCAAGTGGAAGACCGCCTTGCCCTCCTCGTCCTCCACCCGGGCCTCAAACCCGCCGAAAAGGCCCTCCCCGAAGGCGGTGGCCAGCACCTCCTCGGCGATCCAGGCCCCGTGCCGCTTGAGGGCCTCGAGGTAGGGGCCCTCCGCCTCGTAGCCCACCCGGATCCGGTCCGAGACCCTGAGGCCCATGTCTTTGCGGGCCTGCTGCAGGAGGCGGATGAGGTCGCGGGCAAGGCCCTCCATGCGGAGCGCTTCCGTGACCTCCACCTTGAGGGCGGCCACGTACCCGTCCTTCTCCAGGGCCTGGTAGCCCTTGGGGGCCTCGGCCTCGAGGAGGACCTCCTCCGGGAGGAGGGTGAGGGCCTCGCCCTCCACCTCCAGGGGAATGGCCTCGCCCTTAAGCGCCAAGGTGGCGGCGCGCTCCCTTTCCCTCTGCAGGGCCTCCCGGATCTTGGGGACGAGCTTGCCGTACTTCCTCCCCAGGAGCTTGAGGTTGGGCAGGACCCGGTAGGAGAGGATCTCCTCCCCGGGTTCCAACACCCGCACCTCCTTAACGTTGAGTTCCTCGGCGATCTCGTGGGCGAAGCGCTTTAACCCCTCCCGCTCCAAGGCCGTGGGAGCGGTCACGAGGAGGAGGGGAAGGGGGGTGCGGGTCTTGACCCCGCTTTTCGCCCGGGCCGCCCGGGCCAGGTCCACCACCTTAAGCACCGCCCGCATCTGGGCCACCAGGGCCTCGTCCGCGAGGGCCGGGTCGGCCTCGGGCCAGTCGGCGAGATGGACGCTCTCCTTGGCCTCGGGCCGGACGCTCCGCACCAGGTTCTGCCACAGGACCTCAGCGAGGAAGGGGGTGAAGGGGGCAGCGAGGGTGGCCACCAGGACCAGGGCCTCGTAGAGGGTGGCGTAGGCCGCCTCCCGGTCCAGGGCGTCCTCGTTCTTCCAGAAGCGGCGCCGGTTCCTGCGGACGTACCACTGGGAGAGGTCCTCCACCACGAAGTCCCTCAGGGCGCGGGCGCTCGTGGTGGGGTCGTAGGCCTCGAGGGCCTCCGTCACCCTCTGGATGAGGTCCTGCATGCGGGCGAGGAGCCAGCGGTCCATCTCGGGCCGCTTCTTTGGGGGAGGGGGGTTCTTGAGGTCGGGCCGGTCCAGGTTGGCGTAGGTCACGAAGAAGCTGTAGACGTTCCAAAGGGTGAGGAAGTAGTCCCGCACCGTTTCCCGGACCAGGTTGGGCCCGAAGCGCCGGTCGGCCTCGGGGGGCGCGGAGACGTAGATGTACCACCTGAGGGCGTCCGCCCCAAACTCCCGGATGATGTCCCAGGGGTCCACCACGTTCCCCTTGGACTTGGACATCTTTTGGCCTTTCTCGTCCAGGATGAGGCCGTGACAGATCACGTTCTTGAAGGCGATGGAGCCGAAGAGCATCACCCCAAGCTGGTGGAGAGAGTTGAACCAGCCCCGGGTCTGATCAATCCCCTCGGCGATGAAGTCTGCGGGGAAGCTCTCCCGGAACGTCTCTTGGTGCTCAAAGGGGTAGTGTAAGGAGGCGAAGGGCATGGCCCCGGAGTCGTACCAGACGTCAATGACGTAGGGGACGCGGCGCATGGTCCCGCCGCAGGCACAGGCGAGCTCCACCTGGTCCACGTAGGGGCGGTGGGGGTCAAAGGGCTCGGGGAGGGGCTTGGTGGCCCTTTCCCTTAGCTCCTGGAAGCTCCCGATGGCCTCCTCCTTGCCGCACGCCTGGCAGACCCAGATGGGGAGGGGCGTCCCCCAGTAGCGGTTGCGGCTTAAGGCCCAGTCCACGAGGTTCTTGAGCCACTCCCCGTAGCGGCCCTCCTTGATGTGGGGGGGCACCCAGTTGATCTCCTGGTTCTTGCGGATGAGCTCGTCCTTGAAGAGGGTATTTTTGATGAACCAGCTCTCCGTGGCGTAGTACATGAGGGGGGTGGAGCAACGCCAGCAGTGGGGGTAGCTGTGGAGGTAGCCCTCTTCTTTGAAGAGAAGGCCCCGCCCCCTGAGGTCCCTTAGGATCGCCCGGTTGGCCTCGCGGAAGAAGAGGCCCTTAAACGGCTCCACGAGGAGCTTCCCCTCCTCGTCCACGGTCTTCAGGAGGGGAAGCCCGTAGACCCTCGCCGTCTCCAGGTCCTCGGCGCCGAAGGCGGGGGCCTGGTGGACGATGCCCGTCCCGTCCTCTTGGCTCACGTAGTCGGCGAGGACCACGAAGTAGCCCCTTTCCAGGGCCTGGGGGTAGGGGGGGGTGTAGGGGAGGCCCTCCAGGGCCTTGCCCGGGAAGGTTTTGAGGACCGGGGCTTCCTCGCCCAAAAGCTTCCTCCCCAGCCCCTCCTCCAGGATCAGGGCTTCTTCCCCCACCTGGAAGGCGGCGTAGGTGTACTCCGGGTGGACCGCCGCGGCCACGTTCCCGGGCAGGGTCCAGGGGGTGGTGGTCCAGATGAGGAGGCTCGCCTTCTTAAGGCCTAGCCGCTCAGGGGTCTTCAAGGGGAAGCGGACGTAGACCGAGGGGTCGGTGATCTCCTTGTACCCCAGAGCGACCTCGTGGGAGGAGAGGGGGGTGCCGCAGCGGGGGCAGTAGGGCACCACCTTGTGGTCCCGGTAAAGGAGGCCCCGGTCAAAAAGATTCTTCAAGCTCCACCAGATGCTCTCAATGTAGGTGGGTTCCAGGGTGGCGTAGGCGTTCTCCAGGTCCACCCAGTAGGCGATGCGCTCGGTAAAGACCTCCCACTCCTTCTCGTAGGTGAAGACGGACTCACGGCAGGCCTGGTTGAAGCGCTCAATGCCGTAGGCCTCAATCTCCCGCTTGCTCTTGAGGCCGAGCTTCTTCTCCACCTCGAGCTCCACGGGAAGCCCGTGGGTGTCCCAGCCCGCCCTCCGGGGTGCGTAGTAGCCCCGCATGGTCTTGTAGCGGGGGAAGAGGTCCTTGTAGCTCCGGGCCTGGGCGTGGCCCACGTGGGGGAGGCCGTTGGCGGTGGGGGGTCCTTCGTAGACGACGTAGCGGGGACCACCCTTGCGGTTTTCCACGCTCTTTTGGAAGATCTTTTCCCGCTTCCAGAAGGCCAAAACCTCCTCTTCCAGCTTGGGAAAGTTGGGCTCGCCGACCTCCTTGAACATCTCCCACCTCCTAGCAAAACGCCCGCGCCCGAAGGCGCGGACGAAAGCCACAAAAGGCTTCCGCGGTACCACCGCGCTTCCTGGGGAAGCCCCCAGGCCCTCGTTGGGGCGCGATCACGGGCGCCACCCGGCGGGCATTACTCGGGGCCTTGGGCCCCTTTCCTCCCGCGGCTCCGGGGCGATCTTCCCGCCTGCCCTCACCGCCGGGCTCCCACCCTCCCCGGCTCGCTTGGGGCTCTTGGGCAGGGGTACTCTCCCCATCCTCGCCTTTACACCGCCTGCTTCCTGGGGTAAAATCCCCCGTCGGCGGCTAAGCCCATGCTAGCAGCCCATGCCCTGGCTTGACAACGCCCGCCCGGGGCCTGCTAGACTGAGGCCAAGCCGAAACCATCCCACGCCACAAGGAGCCAGCCATGGAGCTTTACTTGGACACCGCGAGCTTGGAGGAGATACGGGAGATCGCCGCTTGGGGGGTGCTCTCCGGGGTGACCACCAACCCCACCTTGGTGGCCAAGGCCTTCGCCGCCAAGGGGGAGGCCCTGACCGAGGAGGCCTTCGCCGCCCACCTACGGGCGATCTGCGAAACGGCGGGCGGCCCGGTTTCGGCGGAGGTGACGGCCCTCGAGGCCGAGGCCATGGTGGCGGAGGGCAGGCGGCTTGCCGCCATCCACCCCCAGATCGTGGTCAAGCTCCCCACCACCGAGGAGGGCCTCAAGGCCTGCAAGCGCCTTGCCGCCGAGGGGATCAAGGTCAACATGACCCTGATCTTCTCCGCCAACCAGGCCCTCCTTGCCGCCCGGGCGGGGGCCAGCTACGTGAGCCCCTTCCTGGGGCGGGTGGACGACATTTCCTGGGACGGGGGGGAGCTCCTTCGGGAGATCGTGGAGATGATCCAGGTCCAGGACCTTCCCGTCAAGGTCATCGCCGCCTCCATCCGCCACCCCCGGCACGTCACCGAGGCCGCCCTTCTTGGGGCGGACATCGCCACCATGCCCTACGCTGTTTTTAAGCAACTCCTGAAGCACCCCCTCACGGACATTGGCCTTAAGCGCTTTTTGGAGGATTGGGAGAAGGTTAAGCCATGAGAAGAAAGGAAAACCTGCAGGAAACCCCCCTAACTTACCAGGAGCTTGCCAGCAAGATCCTGCCCGAGCTCCACCTCCTGGCCCAGGAGGCGGGCATTGAAGGTTACAAGCGCATGAAGAAGGACCAGCTCATCATGGCCCTCCTGGAGCGGCAGACCCAGGGAGAGGGGCTGAGGCTGGTCAAGGGCTACCTGGAGATCAGCCAGGACGGGTACGGCTTCCTCACCGAGAACCTCCACAACCTGGAGTCCCGGGTGGCCATCGTCTCGGCGGGGCTCATCAAGCAGTACGCCCTGAGGGCCGGGGACTACGTGGTGGGCCAGGCCAGGCCGCCCCGGGAGAACGAGCGCTACGCCACCCTCCTCAAGGTGGAGGCGGTGAACAACCTGGACCCCGAGGCCGCCAAGAACCGCCCCCGCTTTGACGAGCTCATCCCCCAGTTCCCCGACCGGCAGATCAAGCTGGAGACCACGCCGGACGAGCTCTCTACCCGGGTCATTGACCTCCTCGCCCCCATCGGCCGGGGGCAGCGGGGCCTCATCGTGGCCCCTCCCAAGGCGGGGAAGACCACCCTCCTCAAGAAGATCGCCAACGCCGTCCTCAAGAACGAGCCCGACATCAAGGTCATCGTCCTCCTCATTGACGAGCGCCCCGAGGAGGTCACGGACTTCCGGGAGAGCGTCCAAGGCGCCGAGGTCATCGCCAGCACCTTTGACGAGCCGCCCCAGAACCACATCCGGGTAGCGGAGTTCGTCCACGAGCGGGCCAAGCGCATCGTGGAGGAGGGTGGGCATGTGATGATCCTTCTGGACTCCATCACCCGCCTGGCCCGGGCGAACAACCTGGTGACCCCGCCCACGGGGCGGACCCTCTCGGGCGGTCTGGACTCCGCCGCCCTCTACTTCCCCAAGCGCTTCCTGGGGGCGGCCCGGAACATCCGGGGGGGCGGGAGCCTCACCATCCTGGCCACCGCCCTCGTGGAGACGGGTAGCCGCATGGACGACGTCATCTTTGAGGAGTTCAAGGGGACGGGCAACATGGAGCTCCACCTCTCCCGCCGCCTCGAGGAGCGCCGCATCTTCCCCGCCATCGACATCCTCAAGTCCGGCACCCGCCGGGAAGAGCTCCTTCTCGGTGAGGAGGTCACCCACAAGATGTGGCTTCTCCGGAAGGTCCTGGCGGATATGGACCCCGCGGAGGCCATGGAGATGCTCCTCGCCCGGCTCGCCCGCACCAAGAACAACAAGGAGTTCCTGGCCTCCCTGGCGGCCCGCTGATCCATCCCCTCGGGTTCCGGTGCCGTCCTCCCGGGGGCGCCGGGGCCCACAACGGGATGGTATACTAAGGCCAGGTGCTTCGGCACCTCCTTCGGGGCGGGGTGGAAGTCCCCACCGGCGGTGAAAGCCCGCGAAGCCCCTAATGGGGCCCGACCCGGTGGAATTCCGGGGCCGACGGTGAAAGTCCGGATGGGAGAAGGAGGGCCACTTGCGCGATCTGGACGAGCGCTTTCTGCGTAGAGCCCTGCAGCTTGCCGAAAGGGCCCGGGGCCACACGAGCCCGAACCCCCTGGTGGGGGCGGTCCTGGTAAGGGAAGGCCGGATCGTGGGCGAGGGGTTCCATCCCAGGGCGGGGGAACCCCACGCCGAGGTCCTCGCCCTAAGGGAGGCGGGGGAGCTTGCCCGGGGGGCCACGGCCTATGTGACCCTCGAGCCCTGCGACCACTTCGGGCGCACCCCGCCTTGTTCCCTTGCCCTCCTGGAGGCCGGGGTTTCCCGGGTGGTGGTGGCGGCCCGGGAGGAAAACCCCGTGGCCCGAGGGGGGCTTGCGCGCCTGCGGGCGGGGGGGGTCCAGGTGGAGGCGGGCCTTTTGGAGGCCGAGGCCCGGGCTCAGAACGAGGTCTTCTTCACTGTGCAGAAAAAGGGCCTTCCCTTCGTCCTCCTCAAGGCGGCCCTCACCCTGGACGGGAAGGTGGCCGCCCCTTCGGGGGACGCCCGCTGGATCTCCTCGGAGGCGAGCCGCCGCGTGGCCCACGCCTACCGGCAGTGGCTTCCCGCCGTGATGGTGGGGGTGGGGACCGTCCTAAAGGACGACCCCGCCCTCACCGTGCGGGAACCCGACTTCCGCCCCTTTCCCCTCATGGTGGAGCCCCCGCCCCTCCGCGACCCCCTCAAGGTGGTCCTGGATACCGAGGCGAGGACGCCCCCCACGGCCCGCCTTTTCCAAAAGGGTCCAAGGGGCGAACCTGCCCGGGTCCTGGTCTTCGTGGGGGAGGGGGCTCCGAGGGCGCGGGTTTCCGCCCTGGAGGAGGCGGGGGCCCGGGTGGTGGCCCTCCCCCGGGAAGGGGGGCGGGTGGACCCGGAAAGGGCCCTGGCCTTCCTCCTGGAAGAGGGGGTGGACGGGGTGCTCCTGGAGGGGGGGCCGAGGCTTGCCGGGGCCTTTTTGGAAAGGGGCCTGGTGGACAAGCTCGCCCTCTTCCTCGCCCCCCGGATCCTGGGGGAGGGGAGGGGGCTTGCCGAGGGCTTTAGGGTGGAGCGGGTGGCGGAGGCCCTCCGCCTTCGCCTTGCCCGCAGGGAGTGGCTGGGGGAGGACCTCTGGCTCGAGGCCTACCCGGAGGGATAGATGTTCACGGGACTTGTGGAGGAAACCGGAGAGATCCTAAAAGTGGAGGAAGGGCCCTTCCTCCGGGTCCACATCGCCGCCCGGAAGGTGCTGGAGGACCTTAAGGAGGGGGACTCGGTGGCGGTGGACGGGGTCTGCCTCACCGCCGTCCGGGTGGACGGGGAGGGGTTTTGGGTGGAGCTCGCCCGGGAGACCCTGCGCCGCACCGCCCCCACCTGGCGGGTGGGCCACCGCCCCAACCTGGAAAGGGCCTTAAGGGTGGGGGACCGGCTTGGGGGGCACTTCGTCACCGGGCACGTGGACGGGGTGGCGAGGCTTTGGGAGGTCCGCGAGGCCCCCGGGGCCAAGGACTTCTACTTCCTCCCCCCCAAGGCGCTCGCCCCCTACATCGCCGAGAAGGGGAGCGTGGCCCTAAACGGGGTTTCCCTCACGGTGGCGGGGCTTGCCGGGGAGGCCTTCTGGGTGACCCTCATCCCCCACACCCTAAAGGTGACCAACCTGGGGGAGCTTAAGGTGGGGGATGGGGTGAACCTCGAGGTGGACCTCATCGCCCGGTACGTGGCGCGGCTTTTGGGGAGAGCGTGATGGAAGGGATCGCCAGCGTCAAGGAACTTCTGGAGGAGCTCAAGGCGGGCCGCCCCGTGATCCTGGTGGACGACGAGGACCGGGAGAACGAGGGCGACCTCATCATGGCGGCGGAGCACGTGACCCCGGAGTGGGTGAACTTCATGCTCAAGGAGTGCCGGGGCCTCCTCTGCGTGGCCCTCACGGAGGAGAGGGCCAAGGCCCTGGACCTCCCCCTCATGGTGGAGAAAAACCAAGACCCCCAAGGGACCCGCTTCACCGTGAGCGTGGACGCCCGGGGGACGACCACGGGGATCAGCGCTTACGAGCGGGCGGCCACCATCAGGCTCCTCGCCGACCCCGAGGCCACGGCCCAGGACTTCCGCCGTCCCGGGCACGTCTTCCCCCTGGTGGCGAGGCCCGGGGGGGTTCTGCGCCGCGCCGGGCACACCGAGGCCACGGTGGACCTGTTGCGCCTCGCCGGCCTCACCCCGGTGGGGAGCCTCATTGAGATCCTCAAGGAGGACGGCACCATGGCCCGCCTGCCGGACCTCTTGGCCTTCGCTAGGAGGCACGGCCTCAAGGTGGGCACCATCGCCGACCTCATCCGCTTCCGCTTGGAGCGGGGTGACCTTTACGTAAGGCGGGAGGCGGAGGCCCTGCTCCCCACCCGCTTTGGGGAGTTCCGCATCCTGGGCTACCGCGACCCCCTCACGGGGGAGGAGCACGCCGCCTTGGTCATGGGAAGCTGGGAGCCGGAGGAGCCCGTCCTCGTGCGCATGCACTCCGAGTGCCTCACCGGGGACGCCCTCCACTCCTTAAGGTGCGACTGCGGCTTCCAGAGGGACCTGGCCCTAGAGAGGATCGCCGAGGAGGGGAAGGGGGTCTTGGTCTACCTGAGGCAGGAGGGGCGGGGGATCGGCCTTGTGAACAAGATCAAGGCCTACCACCTCCAGGACCAGGGGCTGGATACGGTGGAGGCCAACCTGGCCTTAGGCTTTCCCCCGGACCTAAGGGACTACGGCGTGGGGGCCCAGATCCTCTACGACCTCGGGGTGCGGAAGATGCGCCTCCTCACCAACAATCCCAGGAAGGTCCGGGCCCTTTCCGGCTTCGGCATAGAGATCGTGGAGCGCATCCCCTTGAGGGCCGGGGACAACCCCTTTAACGAGCGCTACCTCCAGGCCAAGAAGGAGAAGCTCGGGCACTGGATGGATTGAGGCCGCTCTGCGCCTCCGGCGAAGGGGCTCCGGGAGGAGGGGGGTAGCATAGGGGCATGCTCCCCCTCAGGGTCCTGGTCCTCCTCTTGCTCCTCCTCGCCTTTCTGGACCCCAGGTGGCCCCTTGAGGGGCGGGTGGTCTACCTCCTGGACTTCTCCCCCTCGGCCCGGGAAGCCGTCTTCGCCCTGGCCTCGAGGCTCCCCAAAGACGGGATCTACGTGGCCTTCGCCGAGCGGGCGGCCACCCTACCCTCGCCCACGGCGAGAAGGCTGGACCTTGGGGAGGGGACGGACCTCCAGGAGGCCTACAAGGAGGCGCTCCGCCACCGGCCAAGCCGGGCGGTCCTAGTCTCCGACGGGCTTTTGGAGCCCATCCCTCCGCTTTTTCCCCTGGACGCCCTTTACGTTCCCCCGAGGCCTTACGTGGCGGTGCGGCTCGTTCCCCCGGCCTACCCCCTCTACGGGGAGACCGTGGGGGTGGGGGTGGTGCTGGAAGCCCCCGTGCCCGCGGAGGCGAGGGTCCGGGTGGAGGGGCCTGGGGGGGTCTTGGAAAGGGCCTTGCGGGTGGAGGGGAGGAAGGCCCTCGTCTATACCTTTCCCCTCACGGAGAAGGCGGCGGTCCGGGCGGTGGCGGAAGGCCCTTGGGGGCGGAGCGGGGCGGAGGTGGAGGTGGCCCCTGCCGACCGGGCGAAGGCCGTGGTGCTGGGCGACCCGGCTGCGACCCGCTACCTCGAGGCCCAGGGCTTCCAGGTGGAGGAGGGCTTTACGCTTCCCCTGGAGGCGGACCTGGTGGTCGTGGGCACGGGGGTTTTGGACCTTCCCGAGGGGGCGCCCGAGGCCCTTAAGGCCTTCCTCCGCCGGGGGGGCGGCCTCCTCTTCACCGCCACCCCGAAGGGCCTCTTCTTCGGGGGCTGGGATAGGGCTTTGCCCGAGGAGCTTCCCCTGAAGCCCTTAGGCCGGGAGGGGGCGGCCTTGGTCCTCGTCCTGGACGTTTCGGGAAGCATGGAGGGGGAGAAGCTCGCCTTGGCGGTCTCCGCCGCCTTGGCCCTCGCCCGCACCGCCACCCCGGAGGACTACCTGGGGGTGGTGGTCTTCGCCTCCGGCCACCGGGTCCTCTTCCCCCGCGGCCCATGACCGACCGGGCCAGGAAGGAGCTGGAAACCCTCCTCCTCTCCTTGCGGGCCGGCGGGGGCACGGCCATGGGCGGGGCGCTCCGGGAGGCGGTCCGCCTCCTCGAGGGGGTGCCCCGGTCCCGGAAGGGGGTCCTGGTCCTCACCGACGGCCAGGTGGCGGACGACCGGGAGGCCCTTCTCGCCTTGGCGGAACGGAGCGGGGTGGAGGTCTCCGCCATCGCCCTGGGAGCGGACGCCGACGCCCCCTTCCTCGAGGCCCTGGCCCAGAGGGGCGGGGGGCGGTTCTACCGGGCGGCCTCCCCAAAGGAGCTTCCCCGCCTCTTCCTCCGGGAGGGGCAGGAGGTCTTCCGGGGGGAGGCCTTGGAGGGGCGGTTTCCCGTGGAGGCCAGGCCCCACCCCCTCACCGAAGGCTTCCGCTTCCCGCCCCTTTCCGTCCTCCTCCCCGCGAGGGCCGAGCCTTGGGCCGAGGTCCTCCTCACAAGCGGCGAGCGGGCCGTCCTCGCCATAGGGGAGCGGGGGGAGGGGAGGGTCGCGGCCTTGGCCACGGACCTCTCCCGCTCCTGGCGGGACTTCCCCGAGGCCTCGGCCTTTCTCGGGGGCTTTTCCGCTGGCTCATCGGGGCGAGGCGGGCCCTCGCCCTCTACGCCTACCCGGAGGGGGAGGGGGTGAGGGTGGTGGCCTTGGGCCCCCTGGAGGCGCCCGAGATCCTCTCGGGAGGGACGAGGCGGCCCATGGTCCCCACCGGGCCCCTCCGCTTTGAGGCCCGGGTGGAAGGGGAGGGGGTGCTTTTGGACAGGGGGCTCCGCCTCCCCCTCGCCCTTCCCCTCCCGGGGGAGTGGAGCCCGCGGGACGGGCGGGAGGTCCTGAGGGCCCTGGCCGAGGCCTCGGGGGGAGGCTTCTCGCGGGTCCCGAGGAGGTCTCCCCTGGGAAGGAGGCCCTTCCCTTGAGGCCCTTCCTCGTGGGCCTCGCCCTGGTCCTCTTCCTGTTGGAGCGCTTCCTAGAGGCCCGCCTTGACAGGGGGGCTTCCCGGGCCCTACCT
Source organism: Thermus parvatiensis (assembly GCF_001535545.1). GTDB lineage: Bacteria > Deinococcota > Deinococci > Deinococcales > Thermaceae > Thermus > Thermus parvatiensis. The sequence goes on from NZ_CP014141.1 coordinate 983,881, forward strand.
TAGGGCAGGTATGCGCGAAGGGCCCTTGCCCTCGAGTCCCGAGCGCTGAGGGCCGCCCCCGGGCGGCCTTCGGCGGGAAAGGAGGCCGCCTGTGGAGGAAAAGCTGGCCGTTTCCCTCCAAGAAGCGTTGCAGGAAGGGGACACCCGGGCCCTCCGGGAGGTCTTGGAGGAGATCCACCCCCAGGACCTCCTCGCCCTCTGGGACGAGCTTAAGGGGGAGCACCGCTATGTGGTCCTCACCCTCCTCCCCAAGGCCAAGGCCGCCGAGGTCCTCTCCCACCTTTCCCCGGAGGAGCAGGCGGAGTACCTGAAAACCCTTCCCCCTTGGCGCCTGAAGGAGATCCTGGAGGAACTCTCCTTGGATGACCTCGCCGACGCCCTCCAGGCGGTGAGGAAGGAGGACCCCGCCTACTTCGAACGCCTTAAGGACTTCCTGGACCCAAAGACGCGGGCCGAGGTGGAGGCCCTGGCCCGGTACGAGGAGGACGAGGCGGGCGGCCTCATGACCCCGGAGTACGTGGCCGTGCGGGAGGGGATGACCGTGGAGGAGGTCCTCCGCTTCCTGCGCCGGGCCGCCCCCGACGCCGAGACCATCTACTACATCTACGTGGTGGACGAGGAGGGCCGCCTTAAGGGGGTGCTTTCCCTCAGGGACCTCATCGTGGCCGACCCCAAGACCCGGGTGAGGGAGATCCTGAACCCCAAGGTGGTCTACGTGCGCACGGACACGGACCAGGAGGAGGTGGCCCGCCTCATGGCCGACTACGACTTCGCCGTCCTCCCCGTGGTGGACGAGGAGGGCCGCCTGGTGGGGATCGTCACCGTGGACGACGTCCTGGACGTGCTGGAGGCCGAGGCCACGGAGGACATCCACAAGCTCGGGGCCGTGGACGTGCCCGACCTGGTCTATAGCGAGGCGAGCCCGGTGGCCCTGTGGCTTGCCCGGGTGAGGTGGCTCGTGATCCTGATCCTCACGGGGATGGTCACGAGCTCCATCCTCCAGGGGTTTGAGAGCGTCCTCGAGGCCGTCACCGCCTTGGCCTTCTACGTCCCCGTCCTCTTGGGCACCGGGGGAAACACCGGCAACCAGTCGGCCACCCTCATCATCCGCGCCCTCGCCACCCGCGACCTGGACCTCAAGGACTGGCGGCGGGTCTTCCTCAAGGAGGTGGGGGTGGGCCTCCTCCTCGGCCTCACCTTGAGCTTTCTCCTCGTGGGCAAGGTCTACTGGGACGGCCACCCCCTCCTCCTCCCCGTGGTGGGCGTGTCCTTGGTCCTCATCGTCTTCTTCGCCAACCTGGTGGGGGCTTTGCTCCCCTTCCTCCTGAGGCGCCTCGGCGTGGACCCGGCCTTGGTGTCCAACCCCCTCGTGGCCACCCTCTCGGACGTCACGGGCCTCCTCATCTACCTCTCCGTGGCCCGCCTGCTTTTGGAGGCGGTATGAGGCTTCGGATGCGCGTGGAGTGGAGCCGGGGAAGCCCCTACCGCTACGCCTGGGAGGGGAGAGGGCTTCGCTTCGTGGGCCAAGACCGCCCCGCCCCCGTGAACTACGGCCTCGTGGAAGGGCTCCTCAACCCGGCGGACGGGGAGGAGGTGGACGCGGTCTACCTGGGGCCGCCCCTCTCCCCGGGAGAGGAGGCGGAGGGCCTTGTGCTGGGCATGGTGGCCCTGGCCGACGGGGACCACAAGCTCCTCCTGGCCCAAAGCCCCGAGGGCCTGGACCCTCAGGAGGCCGCCCGCCTCCTCGCCTGGTTCTCCCCGGAACGCCGGCCCACCCTTTTGGGGCCTGAGGAGGCCAGGGCCTGGGTGCAGGACCTAAAGGAGAGGCAGGACCGGCGCCTCGGGGCCTTCTTGGGCCTCGCCGTGGGGGACGCCCTGGGGGCCCAGGTGGAGGGCCTGCCCAAGGGCACCTTTCCGGAGGTCCGGGAGATGAAGGGCGGGGGGCCCCACCGCCTTCCCCCCGGGTTCTGGACCGACGACACGAGCCAGGCCCTCTGCCTGGCGGAAAGCCTCTTGCAGCGGGGGTTTGACCCCAAGGACCAGATGGACCGCTACCTGCGCTGGTACCGGGAGGGGTACAGGAGCGCCACCGGGGTCTGTTTTGGCCTCGGCCACGCCACCAGGAGGGCCCTGGAGCGCTACGCCGCCACGGGCGACCCCTATGCGGGGGACGAGGCGGGGGCGGGAAACGGGCCCTTGATGCGCCTCGCTCCCCTCGTCCTCGCCTACGAGAACCACCCTGACCTGCTTTCCCTGGCCCGGCGCGCCGCCCGGACCACCCACGGGGCGAGGGAGGCCCTCGAGGCCACCGAGGTCCTCGCCTGGCTCCTCCGGGAGGCCCTGAGGGGGGCGCCCAAAGAGGCCCTCCTCGCCCTTAAGCCCTTCCGGGGGGCCGACCTCCACCCCGCCCTAAGGCGGGTGGTGGAAGGAGGGTTTTGGGAGGCGCCGGAGGAGGGGCCGGGCTACGCCCCCGGGACCCTGGCCGCGGCCCTTTGGGCCTTCGCCCGGGGGCGGGACTTTGAGGAGGGGATGCGCCTCGCCGTGAACCTGGGGGGGGACGCGGACACCGTGGGGGCGGTCTACGGCCAGCTCGCCGGGGCCTACTACGGCCTTGGGGCGATCCCCGGGCGCTGGCTTAGGCCCCTCCACCTGCGGGAGGAGCTGGAGGCCCTGGCCCTCGCGCTCTACAGGATGAGCATGGCGTCCCCCAGGGAGTAGAAGCGGTAGCCCTCGGCCACGGCCAGGCGGTAGGCCTCGAGGGTCCGCTCCCTCCCCAAGAAGGCCGCCACCAGCATGAGGAGGGTGGAGCGGGGCAGGTGGAAGTTGGTGAAGAGGGCGTCAACCACCTTGAAGGTGTAGGGGGGGCGGATGAAGAGCCGCGTCTCCCCCTCGCCCGCCACCACCCCGACCCCTTCCCGGTAGGCGCTCTCCAGGGCCCGGACCACCGTGGTGCCCACGGCCACGACCCGCCGCCCCTCCGCCTTGGCCCGGTTCACGGCCTCCGCCACCTCCTCGGGGATGGCGTAGGGCTCGGCGTGCATCTCGTGCTTCTCTGGGTCCCCCTTCACCGGACGGAAAGTGCCGGGGCCCACGTGCAGGGTGAGGAAGCGAAGCTCCACCCCCATTTCACGAAGTCTTTCCAGAAGCTCCGGGGTGAAGTGGAGGCCGGCGGTGGGGGCGGCCACGGACCCCGGGCGCCTGGCGTAGACCGTCTGGTAGCGCTCCATGGGGATCTTGGCCTTGATGTAGGGGGGAAGGGGAACCTCCCCCACCTCCTCCAGGTGGGCCACGAGGTCGCCTTGGAAGCGGAGGAGGCGCACCCCGTCCTCCTCCACCGCCACCACCTCCGCCTGAAGGCCCGGGACCGGGGCCAGGTCCTTGGGAGAGAGGAGGAGGAGCCGGGTCCCGGGGGGCGCCTTCCTCGCGGGGCCCAGGAGGGCTTCCCAAAGCCCCGGAGAGCGCTCCCGCACCAGGAGGATCTCCACCTTTCCCCCCGTGGGCTTCCTGGCGAGAAGCCTCGCCGGGATCACCTTGCTCTCGTTGAAGACCAGGACGTCCCCGGGGCGCAGGAACTCGGGCAGGTCCCGCACCCGCTTGTGCGCCACCCGGAAGGGGCCTTCCCGGTAGACCACCATCATCCGGGCCATGTCCCTGGGCTCCACCCCTTCCTGGGCGATCTGCTCGGGGGGGAGGTGGTAGTCGTAGGCTTCCAGGCCTTCCACGGCTAGCGCTCAGGCGACCGAGGCTCCATAAAGGCCCCGGGGATCTCGGGGAGGTGGGTGAAGCGGTCCACGGCGTCAATGAGCCTCTGGGCCGTGGTCTCCCGGAAGGCGATCACCTCCACCCGGATGCCCCGCTCCATCAGGACCTCGAGGATCTCCACGAAGTCCCCGTCCCCGCTCCCCAGGACCACCACGTCCAGGTAGGGCATGAGCCGGACCATGTCGGCAGCGATGCCCATGTCCCAGTTGCCGGAGTAGATGGGCCGCCCGCCTTCTCCCGTCTCCTTTACCGTGAGGTACATCCGGCGGACCTTGTACCCGATGGTGGAAAGCTTGTAGATGAAGGGCCAGGCGGAGGTGTCCCCCTCCTTCTCCACCACGTAGGCGGTGGCCCGCACCAGGCGTCTTCCCCCCACGGCGAAGCGCAGGAGGCTCTCAAAGTTGACGTTGCGCTCGTAGTAGTCCCGGGCCGAGTGGTAGAGGTTCTGGGTGTCCACGAACACCCCTACCCGCTGCTCCTGGTAGTGGCCGAGGGGTTCCGCCATCGGGGTCCATCATACCGCCTGGGCCTCTTGGGAGAGGGCCCGGACGCGCTCGGCGAGCTCCCGCGCCACCTCCTCCGCCCCCTCCTCCGCCTCCACCATGACCCGGATCACGGGCTCCGTGCCCGAGGGGCGGACGTTCACCCGGCCCCTCCCCCCTAGCCGGGCCTCGGCCTCGCGGACGGCCTCCCCAAGCCTCGGGTCCGCCATCACCTTGGCCTTGTCGGAGACCCGCACGTTGAGGAGCACCTGGGGGTAGAGGGGAAGCGCCTCGTACCAGTCGGCGAGGTCCCCGCCCAGGGCCTTTAGGGCCTTCAGGGTGAGGAGGGCGGTGAGGAGGCCGTCCCCCGTGGTGTGGTGGCGGAGGAAGATCACGTGCCCAGAGGGCTCCCCTCCCAGGGCGAGGCCCGTCTCCTTGAGCTTCTCCAGGACGTACCGGTCCCCCACCGCTGCCCGGTGGAAGGCGAGTCCCCTTTCCTTGAGGGCCACCTCCAGGGCCATGTTGCTCATCACCGTCCCCACCACGCCCTTCTCCCCAAAGGCCAAGGCGGCGAGGTAGAGGACGTGGTCCCCGTGGAAGAGGCGCCCCTTGCGGTCTACGAGCTGCACCCGGTCCCCGTCTCCGTCAAAGGCGAGGCCCAGGTCCAGCCCGAGCTCCGCCACGAAGCGGCTCAAGGCCTCGGGGTGGGTGGAGCCGCAGCCCCGGTTGATGTTCCGGCCGTCCGGGGTGTTGAAGAAGGCCATGACCTCGGCCCCCGCCTTCTGGAAGAGCTTGGGCCCGATGCGGTAGGTGGCCCCGTGGGCGAGGTCCAGGCCCACCTTGAGCCCCGTGAGGTCCGGGGCGTGGGCGAGGAGGAAGTCCAGGTACATCCTCTCCGCCTCCCGGAAGTCCCCCACGGTGCCGATCCCCCGGGTGGGGTGATCTTCCAGGAGAAGGCGCTCTATCTCCTCCTCGGCTTCGTCGGGAAGCTTCTCCCCCGTGGGTCCGAAGAACTTGATGCCGTTGTCCTGGTAGGGGTTGTGGCTCGCCGAGATCACCGCCCCCGCCGTGGCCTTGAGGGCCTTGGTGAGGTGGGCGACCCCCGGGGTGGGGAGGACCCCGAGGTGCTCCACCCGCACCCCCTGGCTCATAAGCCCCGCCGCCAGGGCGGCCTCCAGGAGGTCCGAGGACTCCCGGGTGTCCTTGGCGAGGAGGACCACGGGCCTTTTTTCCTGGGTCCGGAAATAGGCCCCCGCCGCCTGGCCGAGCTTTAGGACAAACTCCGGGGTAAGAGGAGGCTTCCCCGCCTCCCCCCGCACCCCGTCGGTGCCGAAGTAGCGCCTCATGGCGGCCACTATACCAGGGCTTCCTCAGCCCTTGGCGGAAAGCCAGTCCTCCCCGATCCCCACCTCCACTTCCAGGGGCACGGCGAGGGGATAGGCCTTCTCCATGGCCTCCTTGGCCAAAGCCGCCACCTCCTCGGCCCGCGCTTGGGGGGCCTCCAGGAGGAGCTCGTCGTGGACCTGGAGGAGCATGCGGGCCCCCATCTCCCGGAGGCGGGGGAAGAGCTTCACCATGGCGAGCTTCATGAGGTCGGCGGCGGTGCCCTGGACGGGCATGTTGAAGGCCATGCGCTCCGCAGCCTCCCTGACGCTCTTCACCCGGGCGTTGAGGTCGGGCACGTAGCGCCTGCGGCCGAAGAGGGTCTCCACGTACCCCCTCTGCCGCCCCTCCTCCAGGGTCCTTTCAATCCAGGCCTTCACCTTAGGGAAGCTCTTAAAATAGCGGTCAATGAAGGCCACCGCTTCCTCGTAGGGGATGGAGAGCTCCTGGGAAAGCCTGTGGGCGGACATGCCGTATAGGACGCCGAAGTTTACCGTTTTTGCTGCCCGGCGCATCCCGGGGTCCACGGCCTCCGGGGGGACGCCGAACATCCAGCTTGCGGTCTGGGTGTGGATGTCCTTCCCCTCCTGGAAGACCCTGATCAGGTTCTCGTCCCCGGAGAGGTGGGCGAGGACCCGGAGCTCTATCTGGCTATAGTCCAGGGCCACCAACGCCCATCCCGCCTCGGCCACGAAGGCCCGGCGGATCCTCTGGCCCAAGGGGGTGCGGACGGGGATGTTCTGCAGGTTGGGGTCGGAGCTAGAGAGCCTTCCCGTGGCCGTGGCCGTCTGGTTGAAGCGGGTGTGGAGGCGGCCCGTCCTCGGGTGGACGAGGCCCGGGAGGGGGTCCACGTAGGTGTTCTTGAGCTTGGTGAGCTCCCGGTGCTGGAGGATCTTCTCCACGATGGGGTGGGCCTCCCTGAGGGCCTCCAGCACCGCGGCGCTGGTGGAGCGCTTCCCCGTCTTTTGTGTCTTGCCCAGGGCGGGAAGCCTAAGCTCGTCAAAGAGCACCCGCTCTAGCTGGTCACGGGAGTTCAGGTTGAAGGGGTGGCCCGCCAGGCGGAAGACCTCCTCCTCGAGGCGGCGAATCTCCTCCGCAAGCTCCAGGGAAAGGGCCTTTAGATAGGCCACGTCCAGCCTTACCCCGGTGGCCTCCATGTGGGCCAGGACCCGGGAGAGGGGCTTTTCCACCTCTTGGTAGAGCCAAAGGAGCTTTTCCTCTCCCTTGAGGCGTTCCAAGAGGTTTTGCTGGAGCCGCTCGGCGAGGAGGGCCCGGTGGGCGGCGTCCTCCGTCCACTCCCCCCGTAGCGCCGGGCCACCCCCTCGGGGGTGGTGTTGGAGGGGTCCAGGAGGTAGGCGAGGAGCATGGGGTCGTCCGAAGGCGCGAGGTCCAGCCCCTCGCGAAGGGCCAAAACGGCGAGGTCCTTGGCGAGGAGGCCTCGGACCTCCTTGAGGTCCTTTAGCCCCGCCAAGGGGTCCTTTGCCCGGTGCACCCGGCCCTCCTTGCAGGCGGCCAGGGCTTTAAGCTCCGCCCACATGGGCTCGGGGCGGGAGAGGACGAAGCCCACGAAGGCCCCTTCCGGCGGGGGCCAGGGGGCCTCCTCCAGGGGGGCGGGGGCCTCGAGGAGGCCGAACTCGTGGAGGAGGCTGCCGAACTCCAAGCGCTCCAAAAAGGCCCGAAGCCCTTCCCGGTCAGGCTCCCGCCTCCGGGCGAAGTCCACTTCCAGGGGGAGGTCGGCCCGCACCCGGGAAAGCTCCAAGGAGAGCTTAAGGTCTTCCAGGTGGGCCTTGATCCTTTCCCGGACGCTTTCCGGCTTCACCCGGTCCAGGTTCTTGAGGATATTTTCCAGGCTTCCCCACTCCTTGAGGAGCTTGAGGGCGGTCTTCTCCCCGATGCCCTTGACCCCGGGGAGGTTGTCGGAGGGGTCCCCCACGAGGGCGCGGAAGTCCACCCACTGCTCCGGCTTAAGGCCGTACTTCTCCCAAAGCCACTCCGGGGTGATGAGGTGGCCCTCGGGGTGGAGGACGGCGACGCGGTCGGAGACGAGCTGGTAAAGGTCCCGGTCGGCGGTGAGGATGCGCACCTCGTACCCCTCCCTTTCCGCCTTCTTGGCCAGGGTGGCGAGGACGTCGTCCGCCTCAAAGCCCGGAACCTCGAGGCGAGTAAACCCCAGGAGGTCCACCAGCTCCTTGATGAGGGCGAGCTGCCGGGGGAAGTCCTCGGGGGTCGGGGCGCGGCCTGCCTTGTAGGCCTCGTAGGCCTCGTGGCGGAAGGAAGGGGCCTTGGCGTCAAAGACCACGAAGACGGCCTTGTACCCGTCCTCCTTCAGGGCCTTGAGGAGGCTCTTGGCGAAGCCGTAAACCGCCTGCACCGGTTCGCCCCGGCTCGTGGTGAGGCCCTTCAGGGCGAAGAAGGTGCGGTAGGCCAGGTGGTGGCCGTCCACCAGGAGAACCCGGCCTTTGGGTTCAAAGAGCGGAAGCATCGCCTTCATGCTACTCCAGGGCTACCTGGCCCCGGGTGGCGTCCAGGAGCGCCTGGAGGAAGCCTTCCCGCTCGGGCTCAGGAAGCCTGAGGGCGAAGCGCACGCCCTCCGGGGTGTAGGTCTCCTCCGCCTTTAGGGCGCGGGCCTCCAGGAGGGCGTAGACCCGGCCCACCTCGGCGAAGGGCACGAGGAAGGCAAGCGCCACCCGCTCCACCAAGGGAACCTTGGGCGCCTGCCTTAAGGCCTCCGCCGCCACCCCTCCATAGGCCCGCACGAGCCCTCCGGCCCCGAGCTTCACCCCGCCGAAGTAGCGCACCACCAGGACCGCCACCCGGTCCAGGCCCTGGGCCTCTATGGCGTGGAGGATGGGCCTGCCCGCGGTGCCCGAGGGCTCCCCGTCGTCAGAGAAGCGGTAGAGGAGGCCGATCTTGTAGGCGTAGCAGTTGTGGGTGGCCTCAGGCTCCCGGTTCTCGGCCAAAAACGCCAAAGCCTCCTCCTCCGAGGCCACGGGGACCGCCTTGGCGATGAAGCGGCTTTTCTGGATCTCCTCCTCGTAGACCACCTTGTCCGCCAGGGTGAGGTTCATTGCTTCTCCCAAGGTCGCTTCTTATCAAGCCCTCGAGGCCTCCCCCAAGGCCCGGAGGGCCGCCTCCTCCATGCCTAAGGGGTCTGGGAGGAGGCCCGTCCAGATGCGGAAGGCTAAAGCTCCCTGCCAGGCGAGCATGGGAAGCCCGGTCTGCACCTTAAGGCCCTGGGCCTGGGCCTCCTTTAAGAAGCGGGTCCAAAGGGGCTTGTAGACCAGGTCCACCGCCGCCCCCTCCTGGGGGAAGAGTTCAGGGGGCAAGGGCGTGGCCTGGGGGTCGCCCAGGCCCACCCGGGTGGCGTTTACCAGAAGCCTGGCTTCCGGCGCCCTTTCCAAGGGGACGGCTTTCAGGCCGAAGGCCTCCGCCAAGGCGCGGGCCCTTTCCGGGGTGCGGTTCCAGACCCAGACCTCGAGGCCCGCCTCCTTCAGGGCGAAGGCCACGGCCCGCCCCGCCCCCCGGCCCCCAGCACCAGGGCGGGGCCCTTTAGGGGGATCCCCCCGCCTTCAGGGCCTCGAGGAAGCCCGGGGCGTCGGTGTTGAAGCCGAAAAGCCGCCCCTCCACCTGGAGGACCGTGTTCACCGCCCCGATCCTTTGGGCCTCGGGGGAGACCCAGTCCAGGTGCGCCAAAGCCGCCTCCTTCAGGGGCAGGGTGAGGTTCACCCCCCTATAGCCCTCCCGCACCGCCCCTAGCCTCACGGGAAGCGCCTCCAGGGGCGTCTCTAGGGCCTCGTAAACCCCCGCAAGCCCCAGGCTTTCCAGGGCAAAGCGGTGCATGGCCGGGGAGAGGGAGTGGGCCACGGGGTGGCCCAGCACGGCGAAGCGCAGCATCCCCTTAAGAATAGCGCGGCTTGGGGCACACTTTTCCCCGTGGGACCTATAGAATAAGGGCGGTGAAAAGGCTTTGGGCTTTGATCCTCCTCCTCCCCCTGGCCCTGGGGAAGACCTATCTCGTGCCCATTGAAGGTGAGATTGACCCCGCCTTGGCGGTCTTCGTGGAGCAGGCCCTCGCCCGGGCCGAAAGGGAGGGGGCGAGCGGCGTGGCCTTCCTCATAGATACCCCGGGGGGGCGGGTGGATGCCGCCATCCGCATCTCCGACCGCATCCTCCAGACCCCCCTCCCCACCCTGGCCATCGTCCAGAACGCCTTCTCCGCCGGAGCCCTCATCGCCCTCTCCTGCCGCCAGATCGTCATGCTTCCGGGCTCGGAGATCGGGGCCGCCCTCCCCGTGGTGGCCCTGCCTTTCCAGGAGCCCCAGGCGGCGGACCAAAAGGTGATCTCCGCCCTCAAGGGGAAGTTCCGGGCCGTGGCCGAGGCCCGGGGGCGGCCCGTGGAGCTTGCCGAGGCCATGGTGGACCCGAGCCTCGAGGTCCCCGGGCTTTCCGCCAAGGGGGAGCCCCTGACCCTCTCCGCCGACAAGGCGGTGGAGCTCAAGGTGGCCGACCTCAAGGCGGCAAGCCTCTCCGAGGCCCTTCAGGCCGCAGGCTTCAGCCCCGAGGTGGAGCGGCTTTCCCCGGGCCCCCGCGTCCAGGTGGCCCGCTTCCTCACGAGCTCCGCCGTGGCGGGGATCCTCCTCGCCTTGGGGCTTCTCCTCCTTTTGGTGGAGCTTTTCACCCCGGGGTTCGGGGTGGCGGGGGCCTTAGGGCTTGCCGCCCTCGCCCTTTACTTCGCCGGGGGGTGGCTTGCGGGGCTTTCCGGGGCCTTTGAGCTTCTCCTCTTCCTCCTCGGGGTCGCCCTCCTCCTCGCGGAGGCCTTCCTCTTCCCAGGCTTCGGCATCGCCGGGGTCTTGGGGGTGGGGAGCATTTTGGCCTCCGTTTACTTCACCTTCGGGGAGAACGCCCTGCTCGTCCTCTCCGTGGCCGTGATCGCCTTGGGGCTCGGCCTGGTGCTGGTCTTCCGCTACCTCCCGCGGACGAGGCCCGCCCGGGCCTTGGTCCTGGAAAGCGCCATCCAGGGGCACGCCACCGAGGAGGCGGTGGAGGTGGGGGCGGTGGGGACCGCCCTCACGGACCTGAGGCCCGGGGGCGTGGCCCGCTTCGGGGCCAAGCGGGTGGACGTGGTGGCGAACCGGGGGTTCATCCCCAAGGGGACCCCGGTGCGCGTGGTGGAGGTCCGGGGCATAACGGTCGTGGTGGAACCGTTGGAGGAGTAGGTATGGAAGGACTGGGCATCGTTTTCCTGGCAGCGGTCGTCCTGCTTTTCGTCTTCCTCTTCTTCAGCTTCATCCCGGTGGGGCTTTGGATCTCGGCCTGGGCGGCGGGGGTCAGGGTCCCCCTCCTCACCCTGGTGGCCATGCGCTTAAGGCGCGTCCCCCCGGCCAAGATCATCTACCCCCTCATCAAGGCCACCAAGGCGGGGCTGGACGTGAGGCTGGACCGCCTCGAGGCCCACTACCTGGCCGGGGGGAACGTGGACCGGGTGGTGGATGCCCTCATCGCCGCCGACAAGGCGGGCATCAAGCTCACCTTTGACCGGGCGGCGGCCATAGACCTCGCGGGCCGGGACGTCCTGGAGGCGGTGCGGGTCAGCGTGAACCCCAAGGTCATCCAGACCCCTATGGTGGCCGCCGTGGCCAAGGACGGGATCCAACTCCTGGCCACCGCCCGGGTGACGGTCAGGGCCAACATTGACCGCCTGGTGGGCGGGGCGGGGGAGGAGACGATCATCGCCCGGGTGGGGGAAGGCATCGTCACCACCATCGGCAGCGCCAACTCCCACAAGGAGGTCCTGGAGAACCCCGACCGCATCTCCAAGACCGTGCTGGAGAAGGGGCTGGACGCGGGCACCGCCTTTGAGATCCTCTCCGTGGACATCGCCGACGTGGACGTGGGCAAGAACATCGGCGCCCAGCTCCAGATTGACCAGGCGGAGGCCGACAAGAAGATCGCCCAGGCCAAGGCCGAGGAGCGGAGGGCCATGGCCGTGGCCGCCGAGCAGGAGAACCGCGCCCTGGTGGAGGCCATGCGGGCCAAGCTGGTGGAGGCCCAGGCCCAGGTGCCCCTGGCCTTGGCGGAGGCCCTGCGGAAGGGGAACCTCGGGGTCATGGACTACTACCGCCTGAAGAACATCGAGGCCGACACCGACATGCGGGAGTCCATCAGCCGCGCGGCGAAGCCCGAGGGTGAGGAATGAGCTTAGACGACCTTTTGGGCCTCCTCTTCGTCCTCTTCTTCATCGTCCTCCCGGCCCTCCAGGGGCTTTTCCGCCGGAACCCCCCGCCCGACCTTCCCTTTCCCGTGGAGGGGGAGCTCGAGGCGCCCCCGCCCCCTCCGCCCCCTCCGCGGCGGCCTGAGACCTCCCTGGAGGCGCTCCAGGTCCCGCCCCCCCGGCCCCGGGAGACGGGCCTCCAGGAGGCGGAGCCGGTGGTGCCTTCCGGGGAGGCGCCCGAGCGGCCCAAGGGCAGGCGGCTTGGCACCCGCGCCAAGGATGTGGTTCAGGGAATGATATGGCACGAAATCCTGAAGAAGCCCAAAGGGTTGTGATCCCCCTGGGGAGCGAGGAGGCCCTGGCCTTTCTGGGCCAGGCCGACCGCAACCTGAAGCGCCTGCGGAGCCTCTTCCGGACCTACCTGGGGGACGAGGTCCGCCTCGTCTCCCGGGGGAGCAGGTGGAGGTCTTGGGGCCTCCCGAGGCCGTGGAGAAGGCGGAGAGGGCTCTCCGGGACCTCCTCGCCCTCCTGCGCCAGGGAGCGGAGCTGGACGAGGCCACGCTGGAGCAGGCGGTCCGCCTGGCGGCGGAAGGGGAGGGGCTTTACCAGGCCACCGAGCCCGAGCTGGAGCTCCAGCTCCCGGGCCGCCTGCGCCCCAAAACCCCGGGGCAGAAGCGGTACGTGGAGGCCATCGCCCGGCACGACATCACCTTCGGCATCGGCCCCGCGGGCACGGGGAAGACTTACCTGGCCGTGGCCATGGCCGTGAGCCACCTTCGGGCGCGCCGGGTGAAGCGCATCATCCTCACCCGCCCGGCGGTGGAGGCGGGGGAGAAGCTGGGCTTTCTGCCGGGGGACATCCAGGCCAAGGTGGACCCCTACCTCAGGCCCCTTTACGACGCCCTCTTTGACATGATTGACGCGGAGCGGTTTGAGCAGTACCTGCAGTCGGGGATCATTGAGGTGGCGCCTTTGGCCTTTATGCGTGGAAGAACTTTGAATGATGCCTTCATCATCCTGGACGAGGCCCAGAACACCACCCCGGAGCAGATGAAGATGTTCCTCACCCGCATGGGCTTCTCCTCCAAGATGGTCATCACGGGGGACGTGACCCAGATTGACCTGCCCAAGCACCAGCGGTCCGGCCTGGTGGAGGCCATTCGCATCCTCAAGGGCATAGAGGGGATCGCCTTCGTCTACTTCAAGGAGTCGGACGTGGTGCGCCACCCCTTGGTGGCCCGCATCATCAAGGCCTACGAGGAGGCGGAGCGTGGTGGAGGTGGTGCGCAATAAGCGCCCTCCCCGGGGGCTTGTCCCCAGGCTTAGGCGGGCCCTGGCCGCCCTCATGGAGGAGCTCGGCGTGGGGGACAAGGGGGTGACGGTGATCCTCACGGGGGACCGCCGCATCCGGGCCTTGAAGCGGGAATGGTGGGGGGAGGACGAGGCCACGGACGTCCTCTCCTTCCCCCACTACGAGCCGGGGGACCCCTTCGTTCCCCCCCACCTCGGGGACATCTGGATCAGCCTGGACACCGCGAGGAGGCAGGCCGAGGCCCGGGGAGCCCCTTTGGAGGAGGAGGTTTTGGTTCTCGCCGCCCACGGGCTTTGGCACCTCCTCGGCCACGACCACCAGGAGGAGGAGGATTGGGAGGGGTTCCGCCGCGTCCAAGAGAGGATCCTCGCCCTCTAAAGGGGGTCTTGCGGTCCTTCGGCTACGCGTGGGAGGGCCTCGCCTACGCCTGGCGGGTCCAGCGGAACTTCCGGGTGGAGGTGGCCTTGGGCCTCCTCGCCTTGGGGCTAGGCCTTTGGCTTGGGGTGGACCTCGTGCCCATCCTCCTCGTGGCCGCCCTGGTCCTTTCCTTGGAACTCGTCAACACGGCCCTCGAGGCCCTCACCGACCTGGTAAGCCCTGTCTACCACCCCTTGGCCAAGCGGGCCAAGGACACCGCCGCGGCGGCCGTCTTCCTGGCGAGCCTTTTTGCCCTCGGCCTCGGGGCCTATCTCTTTCTTCCCGCCCTTTGGGCCCGGCTTGGGCTAAGCTAGGGGTATGGAATACGAGGAAAGGGAGCTGATCCTGGAGCTCTTTCCAGGAACCTCCCCCGACCTCCTGCCCATAGGGGAGATCCTCTATTACCGGGACGAGGAGGGCCGGGTGGTGATCCTGGAGAAGGGCCCGCCCGAGCTCAAGCTCGTCTTGGAACCCCTTCCGGGAAGCCCCGCCACCCCCCAGGTCTGCGAGGCCTGCCACCGCCACCTTTCCGGGCAGGCGGCCGGGTTTTTCCGCCACACCGTGGGAGGGGACCCGAGGCACCTGCGCTACCTGGTCCTCTGCCAGGACACGGCCCGCTGCGCCAGCCATGCCCCACCCGGGCGTTTGAGGGAGATCCTTCTTCGGGGTATACTCTCCTGAGAAAGGCCCCAGGGCCGCGCGGAGGTCGGCAGCCGCCGGCCTCCCGTTTGCCAGTAGGGGTTAGCGAGGTGACCTATGGCGCGCGAGGTGAAGCTCACCAAGGCCGGCTACGAGCGGCTCATGCAGCAGCTGGAGCGCGAGCGCGAGCGCCTGCAGGAGGCCACCAAGATCCTGCAGGAGCTGATGGAGTCCAGCGACGACTACGACGACTCGGGCCTCGAGGCGGCCAAGCAGGAGAAGGCCCGGATTGAGGCCCGGATTGACTCCCTGGAGGACATCCTCTCCCGGGCCGTGATCCTGGAGGAGGGAAGCGGGGAGGTCATCGGCCTGGGCTCGGTGGTGGAGCTGGAAGACCCCCTTTCCGGGGAGCGGCTTTCCGTCCAGGTGGTCTCCCCGGCGGAGGCCAACGTCCTGGACACGCCCATGAAGATCTCCGACGCCTCGCCCATGGGCAAGGCCCTTCTGGGCCACCGGGTGGGGGACGTGCTCTCCCTGGACACCCCCAAGGGCAAGCGGGAGTTCCGGGTGGTGGCCATCCACGGTTGAGACCATGAACGACCAGACCCGCCAGCGCCTGCTCAACCTGGAAGCCTTGGTGGAGGCGGGGTTTGCCCCCTACCCCTACCGCTTCCCCAAGACCCACAGCGCCGAGGCCATCCTCAAGGCCAAGCGGGGCGCCCCCCCTGAGTCCGAGTGGCCGGAGGAGGAGGTGGCCGTGGCCGGGCGCCTCGTGGCCTTGAGGCGCATGGGCAAGGTGACCTTCGCCCACCTCCTGGACGAGACGGGAAGGATCCAGCTCTACTTCCAGAGGGACCTCACGCCCAAGTACGAGCTCCTCAAGAAGCTGGACGTGGGGGACATCCTGGGGGTGAGGGGGCACCCCTTCACCACCAAGACGGGGGAGGTGACGGTCAAGGTCCTGGACTGGACGCCCCTGGTCAAGAGCCTCCACCCCCTCCCCGACAAGTGGCACGGCCTCCGGGACAAGGAGGTCCGCTACCGCCAGCGCTATCTGGACCTCATCGTCAACCCCGAGGTGCGGGAGGTCTTCCGCCGCCGCTCGGAGATCGTCCGCTACATCCGGCGCTTCTTTGAGGCCAAGGGGTTTTTGGAGGTGGAGACCCCCATCCTCCAGCCCACCACGGGCGGGGCGGAGGCCAGGCCTTTCAAGACCTACCACAACGCCCTAGACCACGAGTTTTACCTCCGTATCTCCTTGGAGCTCTACCTCAAGCGCCTCCTCGTCGGGGGGTACGAGAAGGTCTTTGAGATCGGACGCAACTTCCGCAACGAGGGCATTGACCACAACCACAACCCCGAGTTCACCATGCTGGAGGCCTACTGGGCCTACGCCGACTACCAGGACATGGCCGGCCTGGTGGAGGAGCTCCTTTCGGGCCTCGTCCTCCACCTCTTCGGGAGCCACGAGGTCCCCTACCAAGGGCGGGTGCTGAACTTCAAGCCGCCCTTCAGGCGCATCTCCTTCGTGGAGGCCCTGAAGGAGAAAGCGGGCCTTCCCTTTGACCCCCTGGACCTGGAGCGCCTAAGGCTTTGGGCCGACGCCCACCACCCCGAGCTTTCCCAGGTGCCGAACTATAAGCTTCTGGACAAGCTTTTCGGCATCTACGTGGAGCCCGAGCTCCAGGACCCCACCTTTGTCTTTGACTTCCCCCTGGCCATCAGCCCCCTGGCCAAAAGGCACCGGGAGAAGCCGGGCCTCGTGGAGCGCTGGGACCTCTACGCCGGGGGGATGGAGCTTGCCCCCTGTTACTCCGAGCTCAACGACCCCTTGGACCAGAGGGAGCGCTTCCTGGAGCAGGCGAGGCGCCGCAAGGAGGGGGACGAGGAGGCCCCCGAGCCCGACGAGGACTTCCTCCTGGCCCTGGAGTACGGGATGCCTCCGGCGGCGGGCCTGGGCCTCGGGATAGACCGCCTCGCCATGCTCCTCACCGACCAGCCCTCTCTAAGGGACGTCCTCCTCTTCCCCCTCCTCAAGCCCAAGAAGGAGGCGGTGGAAGAAGGGGTTTAGATGGCCGAAGGCGCCGCCCGGTTGAGCCTCGTCGTCGCCCTCCTCGTCTTGGGGCTCAAGGCCTTCGCCTACCTCCTCACGGGCTCGGTGGCCCTGCTCTCGGACGCCCTCGAGTCCCTGGTGAACGTGGCCGCGGCCCTCGCCGCCCTCCTCGCCCTCCGGGTCGCCCGCAAGCCGCCGGACCAGAACCACCCCTTCGGCCACACCAAGGCCGAGTACGTTTCCGCCGTCCTGGAAGGGGTGCTGGTGGTCTTGGCCGCCCTCTGGATCGCCAAGGAGGCCCTGCCCCGCCTCCTCCACCCCGTGCCCCTCGAGGGCTTGGGCTTGGGGCTTGGGGTAAGCCTTCTCGCCTCCCTCCTCAACGGCCTCCTGGCCTACCACCTCCTGAGGGAGGGCCGCCGTCACCGCTCCCCCGCCCTCACCGCCGACGGGTACCACGTCCTCTCCGACGTCCTCACCTCCTTGGGGGTGGTCCTGGGCGTGGGCCTCGCCGGGCTCACGGGCCTTTGGATCTTGGACCCCCTCCTCGCCCTCGCGGTGGCGGGCCAGATCCTCTTCCTGGGCTACCGCATCGTGCGGGAGTCGGTGGGAGGGCTTATGGACGAGGGCCTTCCCCCGGAGGAGGTGGAGCGCATCCGCACCTTCCTCCAGGAGCGCATCCGGGGCCGGGCCCTCGAGGTCCACGACCTCAAGACCCGAAGGGCCGGCCCCAGGAGCTTCCTGGAGTTCCACCTCGTGGTGCGGGGGGACACCCCCGTGGAGGAGGCCCACCGCCTCTGCGACGAGCTGGAAAGGGCCCTGGCCCAGGCCTTTCCCGGCCTGCAGGCCACCATCCACGTGGAGCCCGAGGGCGAGCGGAAGCGGGCAAACCCCTGACGCTCTTTTCCTTCCCGGCAAAAAAGCGTAAACTATGGGGCAAAGGAGGCCCCCATGCGCAGGAAGCACGACTGGCTCAGGGAAACCTATAGGAAGAGCCTGGAGAAGATCCCCGAGCGCCCCGTGGCCCACCGCACCCTCTCCAATATCGCCCCCGACCCCCTCTACACCCCGGAGGACATCGGGGTCTTAGACCCGGAGTACGAGGAGAAGCGGGGCTTCCCCGGGGAGTTCCCCTACACCCGGGGGGTCTACGGCTCCATGTACCGGTCCAAGCTCTGGACCATGCGCATGTTCGCCGGCTTCGGCACCGCCGAGCAGACGAACGAGCGCTTCAAGAAGCTCCTGAAGGCGGGGCAGACGGGCCTCAGCGTGGCCTTTGACCTCCCCACCCTCATGGGCTACGACTCCGACCACCCCCTCTCCAAGGGGGAGGTGGGGAAGTGCGGGGTGGCGGTCTCTAGCCTCGCCGACATGGAGATCCTCTTTGAGGGGATCAACCTCGAGGAGGTCACCACCTCCATGACCATCAACAGCCCTGCCAACGCCATCTGGGCCATGTACCTGGCGGTGGCCAAGAAGCGGGGCTACGACTGGAAGAAGCTCGGAGGCACGATCCAAAACGACATCCTCAAGGAGTTCATCGCCCAGAAGGAGTTCATCTTCCCTCCCGAACCCAGCGTGAAGCTGGTCATCGACACCTTCGAGTGGGGGCCCAAGAACGTCCCCAAGTGGAACTTCATCTCCGTCTCTGGCTACCACATCCGGGAGGCGGGCTCCACGGCGGTGCAGGAGCTCGCCTGGACCCTGGCGGACGGCTTTGAGTACGTAGAGGCCGCCCTCAAGCGGGGCCTGGACGTGGACGAGTTTGCCCCAAGGATCAGCTTCTTCTTTGACGTCCACAACGACTTCTTTGAGGAGATCGCCAAGTTCCGGGCGGCCCGGCGCATCTGGGCCAAGGAGATGCGCTACCGCTACAAGGCCAAGAACCCCCAAAGCTGGATGCTCCGCACCCACGCCCAGACCGCCGGGGTCTCCCTCACCGCGCAGCAGCCCCTGAACAACATCGCCCGGGTGGCCATCCAGGCCCTGGCTGCCGTTTTGGGGGGTACCAACAGCCTCCACACCGACGCCTACGACGAAGCCCTGGCCCTGCCCACGGAGGAATCCGCCACCATCGCCCTCAGGACCCAGCAGATCATCGCCTACGAGACCGGGGTCACCCACACCATTGACCCCCTGGCGGGCAGCTACTACGTGGAGTGGCTCACCGACGAGATGGAGCGGCAGGCCATGGAGATCATTGAGGAGATCCGCCGCATGGGGGGCGTGGTGCGGGCCATTGAGGAGGGGTACTTCCTCCGGGAGCTCGCCGAGGCCAGCTACCGCTACCAGCAGGAGGTGGAGCGGAAGGAGCGGATCATCGTGGGGGTGAACGCCTTCACCGACGAGATTCCCCTGAAGGTGCCCATCCAGCTCGTGGACCCCGAGGTGGAAAGGGTCCAGGCGGAGCGCCTCGCCCGGGTGCGGCGGGAGCGCGACCCCAAGCGGGTGGAGGAGGCCCTTCAGGGCCTAAGGCGCGCTGCGGTAGAGGGGCAGAACACCATGCCCCACTTCGTGGAGTGCGCCCTGGCCTACTGCACCCTGGGGGAGATGATGGACGTGCTTCGGGAGGTCTACGGCACCTACCAGGAGCCGGCCTACGTGTAGGAGGGGTAAGATGCAGGGCGTGGATCGGCGCATACGGGTGCTCATCGCCAAGCCGGGCCTGGACGGGCACGACCGCGGGGCCAAGGTGGTGGCCCGGGCCCTGAGGGACGCGGGGATGGAGGTGATCTACACCGGGCTCCGCCAGACCCCGGAGATGATCGTCTCCGCCGCCATCCAGGAGGACGTGGACGCCATTGGGCTTTCCATCCTCTCCGGGGCCCACATGCACTACTTCCGCGAGGTGAAGCGCCTTCTGGACGAGCAGGGGGCCTCGGACATCCTCCTCTTCGGCGGAGGGATCATCCCCGACGAGGACGTGCCCAAGCTGAAGGCGCTGGGCGTGGCCGCCGTCTTCGGCCCCGGGACCAGCACCCAGGAGATCGTGGACTTCCTGAAGCGGGCTGTGCCTGAGCGCTGGAAGGCCCAGGGCCTCGCATGAAGGCCATCCAGCTCTACTACCCCCGGAGTGGGCCCACTGCTACGGGTGCGGTTACCTGAACGCCCACGGGCTCCACATAAAGACCTACTGGGACCCGGAGAAAGGGGAGAGCGAGACCCGCTTCACGCCCCGCCCCTACCACACCGCCATCCCCGGCTTCGTCTACGGGGGGCTTCTCGCCTCCTTGGTGGACTGTCACTCCACCGCCACCGCGGCCGCGGCCAAGGCCCAGGCCGAGGGGCTTTCCCTGGAGGCCACCCCTCTCCGCTTCGTCACCGCGAGCCTCAAGGTGGACTTCCTCAAGCCCACCCCCCTGGGGCCGGACCTCCGCCTCGTGGGCCGGCCCAAGGAGGTGAAGGGGAGGAAGGTGGTGGTGGAGACGGAGCTCTACGCGGCCGGAACGCTCACGGTCCGGGGGGAGGCGGTCCTGGTTCAGATCGCCGAGGGCTTCGGCGGCGGGGCGGGCTAGCCCTCGAGGCCCGGTAAACACATCAGAAAAATTGCGGTTGACACGCTCAACCCCCTTGGTCTATCCTGGACCCCGGCCTTAAGGGCCGGGGAGCCATATGTTCCAGCAGCTAGCCGCACGACTCCAGGAGGCCATTGACCGGCTCAGGGGCCGGGGCCGGATCACGGAGGAGGACCTGAAGGGGACCCTCCGGGAGATCCGCCGCGCCCTCATTGAGGCCGACGTGAACCTGGAGGTGGCCCGGGCCTTCGTGGAGGAGGTGCGGGAGCGGGCTTTGGGGCAGAAGGTCCTGGAGAGCCTCACCCCGGCCGAGGTGGTCCTGGCCACGGTCTACGAGGCCCTGAAGGAGGCCCTGGGCGGGGAGCCCAAGCACCCCCAGCTCAAGGACCGGAACGTCTGGTTCCTCGTGGGGCTCCAGGGGTCGGGGAAGACCACCACCGCCGCCAAGCTCGCCCTCTACTACAAGGGGAAGGGGCGGCGCCCCCTCCTGGTGGCGGCGGACACCCAGCGCCCGGCGGCGCGGGAGCAGCTCCGCGTCCTGGGGGAGAAGGTGGGGGTACCGGTCCTCGAGGTCCAGGACGGGGAAAGCCCCGAGTCCATCCGGCGGCGGGTGGAGGAGCGGGCCCGCCTGGAGGTGCGGGACCTCGTCCTGGTGGACACCGCCGGCCGCCTCCAGATTGACGAGCGCCTCATGGAGGAGCTCGTGCGCCTCAAGGCGGCGCTGCGCCCCGACGAGGTCCTCCTCGTCCTGGATGCCATGACGGGCCAGGAGGCCCTCTCCGTGGCCCAGGCTTTTGACGAGCGGGTGGGGGTCACGGGCCTCGTCCTCACCAAGCTGGACGGGGACGCCCGGGGCGGGGCCGCCCTCTCCGCGCGGCGGGTCACGGGCAAGCCCATCTACTTCGCCGGGGTTTCCGAGCGGCCGGAGGGCTTGGAGCCCTTCTACCCCGACCGCCTCGCGGGCAGGATCCTCGGCATGGGGGACGTGGCCACCCTGGCGGAGAAGGTGCGCCAGGCGGGCCTCGAGGCCGAGGCGCCCAAGTCCGTCAAGGAGCTCACCCTGGAGGACTTCCTCAAACAGATGCAGAACCTCAAGCGCCTAGGCTCCTTCTCCGAGCTCCTAAAGCTTCTTCCCGGGGTGGGCCGGGCCCTGCCCCAGGGGTTTCAGGTGGACGAGCGGGCCTTCAAGCGCCTGGAGGCCATCGTCCTCTCCATGACCCCGGAGGAGCGCAAGGACCCCCGGATCCTCAACGCCTCCCGCAGGCGGCGCATCGCCAAAGGAAGTGGCACCACGGTTCAGGAGGTCAACCGGCTGGTCAAGGCCTTTGAAGAGACCAAGGCCCTGATGAAGTCCCTGGAGCGCCGCAAGGGCCGGGGACTCATGGGAATGTTCAGGAGGTAAGCGCATGGTCAAGATCCGTCTGGCTCGGTTCGGTTCCAAGCACAACCCCCACTACCGCATCGTGGTCACCGATGCCCGCAGGAAGCGGGACGGCAAGTACATTGAGAAGATCGGCTACTACGACCCCCGGAAGACCACGCCCGACTGGCTCAAGGTGAACGTGGAGCGGGCCCGGTACTGGCTTTCCGTGGGCGCCCAGCCCACGGACACCGCCCGCAGGCTCCTCCGCCAAGCGGGGGTCTTCCGGCAGGAGGCCCAGGAGAGCGCCTAAAGGGAGTGCCGGCCAAGGCCCCGGGGACTGCCCGGGGCCTTTCGTTTAGCATGGACGTATGAAGGACGTGGTGGAGTACCTGGTGCGCTATCTGGTGGACCGCCCCGAGGCGGTGCGGGTCCAGGTGCGCAGGGGCAAGGAGGGCATAGTCTACCTGGTGGAGGTCGCCCCGGAGGACAAGGGGCGGCTCATCGGCAAGGGGGGGAGGGTCATTGAGTCCCTCCGCACCGTGGTCCGGGCGTACGCCAAGCGCAAGGTGGGCGTGGAGGTGCGCTGACGCCGCGGCGGAAGGACCTGGCATAATGAGGGTATGCGCCTGGTGGAGATCGGCCGGTTCGGCGCCCCTTACGCCCTGAAAGGGGGCCTCAGGTTCCGGGGAGAGCCCGTGGTGCTCCATTTGGAGCGGGTCTACGTGGAAGGCCACGGGTGGCGGGCCATTGAGGACCTCTACCGGGTGGGGGAGGAGCTGGTGGTCCACCTGGCGGGCGTCACCGACCGCACCCTGGCCGAGGCCCTGGTGGGGCTTCGCGTCTACGCGGAGGTGGCCGACCTCCCCCCCTTGGAGGAGGGTCGGTACTACTACTTCGCCCTCATCGGCCTGCCCGTGTACGTGGAGGGGCGGCAGGTGGGGGAGGTGGTGGACATCCTGGACGCCGGGGCCCAGGACGTCCTCATCATCCGGGGCGTAGGGGAGAGGCTCAGGGACCGGGCCGAGCGGCTCGTGCCCCTGCAGGCCCCCTACGTGCGGGTGGAGGAAGGGGGCATCCACGTGGACCCCATTCCCGGCCTCTTTGACTGATGCGCTACACCGTCATCACCCTTTTCCCCAACCTCGTCCGCCCCTGGCTGGAGGAGTCCCTCCTGAAGAAGGCCCTGGAGCGGGGCCTCATCCAGGTGGAGGTGGTGGACCTCAGGGCCTTCGGCCTCGGCCGGCACCGCACGGTGGACGACACCCCTTACGGCGGCGGGGCGGGGATGGTGATCCGTCCCGACGTGGCGGTGGCGGCCCTGGAGCGGGCGCTCCCGGCGGACGAGGTGGTGCTCCTCTCCCCGGCGGGGAGGCCTTTTACGCAGAAGGTGGCGGAGGAACTTGCCCGAAAGGAGCACCTCGTCCTCCTGGCCGGCCGCTACGAGGGGTTTGACGCCAGGGTGGAGGCCTTCGCCACCCGGATCCTCTCCATCGGGGACTACGTCCTCATGGGAGGGGAGGTGGCGGCCCTGGCGGTCCTCGAGGCCACCGCCCGCCTCGTCCCCGGGGTGATCGGGGACCCGCAAAGCCACCGGGAGGACTCCTTCGTCCGCGGCCTTCTGGACTACCCCCAGTACACCCGTCCCCCGAGTTCCGGGGGCTTAGGGTGCCCGAGGTCCTCCTTTCGGGCCACCACCAGGAGGTGGAGCGGTGGCGGCGGCAGGAGGCCTTGCGCCGCACCCTGGCCCTGCGGCCCGAGCTCGTCGCCCGGGCGCCCCTTAGCCTCTTGGAGGCCCGCTTGCTTGCGGAAATGGACCGGGAGGAGTAAACTTGGGGCTGTTTGCCCATGAACCCGCCGAGGGTTCCTCTGGGGAAGGAGGGAGCATGAACCGAGGAGCGCTCATCAAGCTGGTGGAGTCCCGCTACGTTCGCACGGACCTTCCCGAGTTCCGTCCCGGCGACACCGTCCGGGTGTCCTACAAGGTCAAGGAGGGCAACCGCACCCGCATCCAGGACTTTGAGGGCATCGTGATCCGCATCCGCCGCAACGGCTTCAACACCACCTTCACCGTGCGGAAGGTGAGCTACGGCGTGGGCGTGGAGCGCATCTTCCCCCTGCACTCCCCCCTCATCCAGAAGATTGACATCGTCCAGCGGGGCCGGGCGCGCCGGGCCAAGCTCTACTTCATCCGCAACCTCTCCGACCGGGAGATCCGCCGCAAGCTCCGGGCCGACCGGAAGCGGATTGACCAGGACCGGGCCGCCGAGCGGGCCGCCAAGGAGGAGGCCCAGAAGGCCCAGGAGCCCGAGGCTTCCCAGGAGTAAAGGGAGCGCGGGGTGGGGGGCGGCCAGGCCGCCCCCCTTCGGCTTAGGGAAGGAAGCCCAAGGACCGGGCCCGGGAGAGGGCCTCCACCCGGTTGCGGGCCTCCAGCTTGGCGTAGAGGCTTTCCAGGTGGCTCCGCACCGTCTCCGGGGAAAGGCGAAGGGCCCGGGCGATCTCCTTGGTGGAAAGGCCCTCGGCCAGGAGGCGGAGCACCTCCTCCTCCCGCGGGGTGAGGGCCGGGATGTCGGGGGCGGTGAGCCGCTCCTCGCCCTGTCGGATCCGGAGAAGCCGCCGCTTGAGCTCCGGGGCCGAGAGCTCCTTGGAGAGGTAGGCGTCGGCCCCCGCCTTGTAGGCCTCCAGGAGCAGGGCGGGCTCCTGGTAGGTGGTGAGGAGGATGACGAGGCCGCGGTAGCCCATCTCCCGCAGGCGCCGGGCGCAGGTGAGGCCGTCCATCCCCGGCATGCGCAGGTCCAGGAGGACGGCGTCGGGAGCCTTCTCCAGGGCCTGGACCAGGGCTTCCTCCCCGGTGCCTGCCTCCGCCACCACCTCGAGGCCCTCCGCCTCGAGGGCCGCCTTGAGCCCCAGGCGGAAGAGGGGGTGGTCGTCCGCCACGAGGAGGCGCACGCTTCCATCCTAAGCCCTGGCGTATACTCAAGGCATGCCCCTTACCCTGAACCAGCTGGCCGAGCTTTCCGGCCGGGCCTCGGAGCACGTGCTCGCCGAGGAGGTGGAGGAAACGGGGACGCCTGCGGAGGAGATCCTGGCCCGCTTAAGGGAGCGCCTCGCCGTGATGCGGGACTCGGTGCGGCGGGGCCTCGTTTCCGATGCGCCCAGCGTGGCGGGCCTGGTGGGGAAGAACGCCAAGACCCTCTGGGAGGCCCCTGACCCCCTGCGGGACCCCCTTCTCAAGCGGGTACAGGCCTACGCCATGGCCGTGAACGAGGAGAACGCCCGCATGGGGCGGATCGTGGCCGCTCCCACGGCGGGAAGCGCGGGCACCCTTCCCGGGGCCCTTCTGGGCGTGGCGGACCACCTGGGGATCCCCGACGAGGAGCTCCTCATGCCCTTGGTTCTCGCCGGGGGGTGGCGAAGATGATCGGCCGGGTGATCCACATCGCCGGGGCGAGCGGGGGATGCCAGGCCGAGATCGGCTCCAGCGCCGCCATGGCCGCGGCGGCCGTTACCGAGCTTTTAGGCGGCACCCCGGAGGCCTGCGCCCACGCGGCGGCTTTGGCCCTGCAGAACACCCTGGGCCTGGTCTGCGACCCCGTGGGGGGGTTCGTGGAGGTGCCCTGCGTGATGCGGAACGGCTTCTACGCCGTCCATGCGGTGAGCGCCGCCTCCATGGCCCTCGCGGGGATCCGGAGCGTGATCCCGCCCGACGAGGTGGTCCTGGCCATGGCGGGCATCGGCCGCCTCCTTCCCCTGGAGCTCAAGGAAACCGGCCTGGGGGGCTTGGCGGACACTCCCACAGGCCGGAGGCTGGCGGAAGAGGCGCTGAAGAAGACGTAGCCCTACTCCTCGCCTTTAGCGATGGGCACCCCCACCAGGTTGCCCCACTCGGTCCAGGAGCCGTCGTAGTTCTTCACGTGGGGGTAGCCCAGGAGGTACTTGAGGACGAACCAGGAGTGGCTGGACCGCTCGGCGATGCGGCAGTAGACGACGATGTCCTTGTCTTTGGTGATCCCGAGGGGCTCGTAGAGGGCCCGGAGCTCCTCGGCGCTTTTGAAGGTGCCGTCGGGGTTTACCGCCTTGGCCCAGGGGATGTTCTTCGCCCCGGGGATGTGGCCGGCGCGGAGGGCCCCTTCCTGGGGGTAGTCGGGCATGTGGGTGAGCTCCCCGCGGTACTCCTGGGGGCTACGCACGTCCACCAGGGCGCCTTTCCCTTCCTTCACCTTGATGATGTGCTCCAGGACGTCGTCCCGGTAGGCCCGGATGGACTCGTCCCGGTAGGGGACCTCGTAGCGCCCCGGGGGGTAGGAAGGGACCTCGGTGGTGAGGGGGCGGCCTTCCGCCACCCACTTTTGCCGCCCGCCGTTCATGAGCCGCACGTCCTTGTGGCCGTTGTACTTGAAGAACCAGAAGGCGTAGGCGGCCCACCAGTTGTTCTTGTCCCCGTAGAGGACCACGGTGGTGTCGTTGGAGATGCCAAGCCTTTCCATGAGCTTGGCGAAGTCTTCCTCGCTGATGAAGTCCCGGACCACGGGGTCCCAGAAGTCCCGCTGCCAATCAATCTTCTGGGCCCCCGGGATGTGCCCGGTGTCGTAGAGGAGGATGTCCTCGTCCACCTCGAGGACCCGTACCTTGGGGTCCTCCAGGTGCTCCTGGACCCAGTCCGTGCTCACCAAAACCTCGGGATGGGCGTATCCCATAACCACCTCCCGGGTGCACTATACCCTTGAGTCTGTGAGTATTAAAGGACGGAGGACACAATGTGCCTTTGGGAAAGGCGCCTGGCCACGCCGGTTTGCTTGACAGGGGGAAGGGGGCATGCTAGGCTATCTAGCGGCTGCGGGCGGCTAGCTCAGTGGAAGAGCGCTCGCCTCACACGCGAGAGGTCGTAGGTTCAAGTCCTACGCCGCCCACCAAAGGAACTCCCCCCGCCCTCGGGCGGGGGGAGCCGGTTTTTAGCGGCGGACCACCTGGGCGTCCTTGGGGTAGCGCTTGAGCTGGGCCTCCGTGAGGTTGGTCCGCTTGAACTCCACCACCTTGAGGTCGGCGAGGACCTTTCCCTTCTCGTCCAGGAAGACGAAGCGAAGGGGCCTGGGGTCGGCCTTGAGGATGTATAGCTCCATTGCGGCGAAGCCCTGGTTTTCCTTGCTTCGGCCCACGAGCTTCCAGGCCACCCCTTCCGGTAGGCGCACCTCGCCCTCGAGGCGGAGGTTCACCTGCTCCGAGAGGGCCTTCAGGTCGCCCAAGCCCTGGGGCGCGAAGCCCAGGCCTTGGATCTTGGCCTTCTCCCTGGGGGAGATGACCAGCTGGTTGGTGAGGTAGAGGTAATTCCACACCTCCTTCTCGGTGATCACGGTGAAGTTCCCCTCCAGGGAGCCCGGCTTCAAAAACTCCACCCGGAAGAGCCGGGCCTGGGGCAGGGCGTACACCCGGGCAAGGAGCTCCTCCTCTCCGCCCGGACCTTGGATCCGGCCTTGGACCGTGGCCTGCCAGGGGGTGGAGAGGTTCTTCTCCACCCGGTCCAGGATCTCCTGCGCCGACTGCGCCAGACCTAGGGAGAGCAACCCGACCAAACCCAAAAACGCCGCCAGCTTTCTCATGGCCACCTCCAGGCGTAGCGGACCCAGGCGTAGGGGGCGCCTTCGTACCCCGCCTCCAGGCCCAGGTCCCCAAGCCACGCCACCACGCTACCCGCCCAAGGGTAGGAGAGGGTGAGGAAGAGGCTAGCTTCCCCTAAGAAGAGGGCCCCCTCGAGGCGGTTTGTCCCTCCGAGGCGGAGGGAAAGCTCCAGCACCTCGCCCCCTTCCCCCACCTCCCCCTTCCAACCCAAAAGGGCGTAGGGCCCCGGGGCGAGGCCCGCGCCAAAGGTATAGGTGGCCCCTTCCCGGAAGGCGTAGCTTCCCTCCAGGCGCCAGGGGGAAAGGCCCGGCTGGAGCCCGAAGGAGAGGGGCCTGGGGGGGTGGCCCGGGCGAGCTCCAGGCCCAGGACCTCCTTAGGGGCCGGGCGGTAGCGCAGGGCGAGCCTGCCGAAAAGGCCCTCCTCCGGGAAGAGGGGAAGGGCCCGCTTAGGCCGGTAGCCGATCCGCCCCTCCAGGGCGAAGGGCCCCGCGCCCCCTTCCCCGTAGGCCACCCCGCCGGGGCCCCCTTCCCCCACCTCCCCTTGGAGGCCGAAGGCGAAGAAGCCTAAGGGCCCCAGGGCGAGGCTTCCCCCGTAGCCCAAGGCGGCCCGGAAGGGGGCCAGGCGGAGGAAGACCTCCCCCTCCTCCAGGGAGAGGCCGGCCTCGAGGGCCGGGGCGAGCCCCGGGGGCGCGGCGTAGAGGCCGGCCTCGAGGCGGCCCTGGGCGAGGGCGAAACCTAGAAGAACCGTGAGGAAAACCGCTTTTCCCTTCATACCGCCACCTGTCTCCTGAAGCGGACCGAGGCCAGGAAGAGGACGAGGACGGCGAAAAGGGCCAGGGCCAGGAGATCCGGCCAGAGGACCTCCCACTCCACCCCCTTGAGCATCACCCCCCGCAGGACCTCAATGAGGTAGCGGGCGGGGACCAGGTAGGAGAGGGCCTGGAAGAAGGGGGGCATGCCCTCTATAGGGAAGACGAAGCCGGAGAGGAAGATGGCGGGGAAGCCGTAGGCGTAGGTTCCGAAGACGGCCTGCACCTGGGTCCGCGCGAGGGTGGAGATGAGAACCGAAGCGGCGGAAGAGGGTCACCTCGCTCACCCCCGCCCGCCGGGCGATCTCCCGGGTGGTGGCCCCGCGGTAGCCCCGCTCCGCGAGGAGCTCCAAGGCGGCTTGGAAGAGGCGGCGCTGGATGGGGTCCCCCTCTGAAAGCAAGCGCATACTTTCTTCCCTGAGGCTAAGCGCCCTTTCCCCAGCGCGTCAACTCCCCGTCCTTCAGGGCGCTTGGGTTCCGAGGGATCTCGGCTTCCTGGGGTCCGGATGGGGGCCCCGGCAAGAGGTTCCCTGGGGGCTTCTTTTGGGTCATCCGGGCCCGGGAGAAAGGGCGTCACTCATAGCGCAGGGCCTCCACGGGGTCCAGCCGGGCGGCCCTCCATGCGGGGTAGAGGTCGAAGAAGATCCCAACGAGGACCGCGAAGAAGAAGGCCACGACCGCGCTTCCCGGCGAGAAGACCGGGGTGACCGTGAGCGCCCGCCCCACGGCCCCGGCGAGGCCCAGGCCCAGCACGACGCCGAGCGTGCCCCCGCCGACCGAGAGGACGACGGACTCGGCGAGGAACTGGGCCAGGATGTCCCGGGGCCGCGCCCCCAGGGCCTTGCGCACGCCGATCTCCCGCGTCCGCTCGGTGACCGAGACGAGCATGATGTTCATGATCCCGATCCCTCCGACGAGGAGGCTGATCGCCGCGACCCCCCCGAGGAAGAGGGTGAGGGTCCTCGTCGTGGCGTTCACGCTCTCCAGGGCGTCCTGCTGATTCGCGACGGAGAAGTCGTAGTCGTTTGGGTCGGTCAGGCCGTGGCGCTCGGCGAGGAAGCGGGTGAGCCGTTCCTGCAGGTCCTTGAGCCGGTCGCGGCTTGCGCCCTGGAGGTAGATCGTGTTCACCTTGGCTTCCCCGGCCTCGGGCCTGGCGAGGCGTTGCAGGTAGGTGGAAAGCGGCACGAAGACCTGGTAGTTCGTGCTGACGAAGCCCTGGTCCCCCTTGTCCGGGAGGACGCCGACGACGGTGAACGGGATCCCGTTGATGCGGATCCGCTGCCCCAGGGGGTCGTCGGTTCCGAAGAGGTCCTCGGCGACGCCGTAGCCGAGGACGGCGACCCGCCGTTTGGCGGTCACGTCGTCCCAGGTGAAGAAGCTCCCCTTCTCGGGCTCGGCGTTCCGCACCTTGGCGAAGTCCGGCCAGGTGCCCACCACCGTCGCCTGGAAGTTCGTGCTCCCACTGCGGATCTGGAACCGCCCCTGGGCCACCGGGGCCACGCCCACCACCTCCTCGGCGAAGGCCTCCTGGATGGCGTAGGCGTCGGAGAGGGGGATGGTTTCGGGACCTCCTGCCCGCACCAGGCCGCCTCCCGGGCCCCGGTTCCCCTGGGCCGGTCCCACGGTGAGGAGGTTTGTCCCGAGGCCCTCCAGGAGCTGGGTGACGTTTCGCGTCGTCCCCTGGCCCACCATGGTGAGGGCCACGACCGCCGCCACGCCGATGATCACGCCGAGGGCGGTCAGGGCGGAGCGAAGGGGGTTTGCGGCGATCGCCTTCCAGGCGATGCGGAGCGTCTCTGCGAGGCTAAGCCCGATGCGTTTTTCCTCAGCCATGGCGCCTCCTTTCGTCGGCGACGATCTCCCCGTCCAGGACCCGGACGATCCGGTTCGTCTTCTCGGCGACGTGGGGCTCGTGGGTCACGATCACCACCGTCGTGCCCTCGCGGTTTAGCGCCTGGAAGAGGGCGAGGACCTCTTCGCCGGTCCGCGTGTCCAGCGCTCCCGTGGGCTCGTCGGCGAGGAGGAGGGGCGGGTTCAGGGCGAGGGCCCGGGCGATGGCCACCCGCTGGCGCTGGCCGCCGGAGAGCTGATTGGGCAGGTTGTTCGCTTTTTCCAAAAGCCCGACCCGCTCCAAAAGCTCCAAGGCCCGCCGCCTCCGCGTCCCGGGAGGTACCCCGGCGTAGGCCAGGGGCACCTCCACGTTTTCCAGCGCGGAAAGCCGGGGGAGGAGGAAGAAGGCCTGGAAGACGAAGCCGATGAAGCGGTTCCTCAGGAAGGCCCGCTCGTCCTCGGCGAGCCTCGAGGTCGGCCGGTTCATGAGGACGTACTCCCCCTCCGTCGGTCGGTCCAGGAGGCCCAGGATGTGGAGGAGGGTGCTCTTCCCGCTACCCGAGGGGCCCATGATGGCGAGCATCTCCCCTTCCTCCACCTCGAGGTCCACGCCCTTCAGGGCGGGGAAGGCCACGTCGCCCATGCGGTAGACCTTTCGGATCCCTTTGAGCGCGAGGAGCATCCTCACCTCCCGGGCGGGGGCCCGAAGGGGATGGGGGTTGTGGGGCCGGGCCGAGCGGGGCCAGGGCTTCCCGTGCCACGGGAGCCCCCTGTTCCCTGGGGGAGGACCACCTGGTCCCCCTCTTGGAGGCCCTCGAGGACGGCGACCCGGGTGCTGTCCTCGAGGCCCAGGCGCACCGGCACCGTCTCCGTGGAGCCGTCGGGGCGTAGGACGGTGACGGACGCTCCCCTGGGCCCCCGGCGCACAGCCCCCTTGGGCAGGAGAATGACGTCCTTAGCCTCCTGGACGACGATCTCCCCGTCGGCGCTCATCCCGGGGCGGAGGCGGGGGTCGGCGGGGAGGCGGACGGTGACCTCAAAGACGGGGATGTTGTTGACCAGTTCTGCCTTCGGGCTTTTGGCCACCACCTCCCCTTCCAGGGTTTCGCCGGGGAGGCCGTCCAGGGTGACGGCCACCTTCTGCCCCACCTGGACCTCTCCGATCTCGGTCTCGTCCACCTGGAGTACAAGGCGGAAGGCGGAGAGGTCGCCCAGGGTGAGGAGGGCGGTCTCTGGGGAGACCTGGGCGCCGAGGCTCGCCTCTTGGGACAGGACGACCCCGGAGAAGGGAGCCTTGACCTCCACCGCCTCTAGGTCCTCCCTTGCGGAGGCCAGGGTGAGCTGGGCTTGGCGGAGGGCCTCCTGCAGGGCTTCAAGCTCCTTAGCGAGCTGGGCTTCGCGGAGGTTCAAGGCCTTCCTCTGTGCGGCCAGGGCCGCCCCGGCGTTCTCCAGGGCCCGCTCGGCGGCGGCGTAGGCGGCCTCGGCGGCGAGGAGGTCCTGGCGGCTCGCCCCGCCCGCCTCGTAGACGAGCCGGGTGGCCTCGAGGTTCTGCCGGGCGGTTTCCAGGTCCTGCTTGGCGTTCGCGTAGGCGATCTCGGCGCTTTTTACCGAGGCCGTAAGCGAGGCGAGGGCGCTTTGCCCCTCGAGGCGGGCGTTTTCCAGGTTGGCCTCCTGGCGGCGCACCTCCGCCTCGGCCTCGGCGAGGGCCCGGGCGAAGGGGGTGGGGTCCAGCCGCGCCACGACCTCGCCTTCTTGCACCTCCTGGCCCTCCTCGGCGAGCCAGACCAGGGTCCCCGTGATCTCGGGGCGGACCTCCAGGGTCTCCCAGGGGGAGAGCCAGCCGTAGCCGGAGACGGTCACCCGGAGGTCGCCCCGCGTCGCCTCCACCACTTGGAAGCCGGTCGCCTGGCTTTCCTCCGGTTTCGGGCGGAGGAGGAAGAAGCCGAGGGCGACCAGAACGGCGAGAAGGGGGATCCAGAGGAGCCGCCGGGCGCGCATCACTCCACCTCCAAGAGACCCGTGAGGTCAACCCCGGCGGCCACGCCCAGGGCGGCCAAGGCCCTCAGGTAGGCGTTTTTCGCCTGGAGGAGGGCAAAGTCCGCTTCCGCCAAGGCCACCTCCGCTTCCAGGAGCTGGACCTGGCTTAAGGTTCCCGCGGCGAAGGCCTTTTGTGCGTTCTCCAGGCTGCGCTCCGCCGCCTTCCGGTTTTCCCGGGCGAGCTCCACCTGCCCCCAGGCGGCCTGGGCCTGCGCGTAGGCGCTTTCCAGGTTCGCCTCGGCCTGGGCCAGGGCGTTCGCCAGGGCGCGGCGGGCACTCTCCAGGTTCGCCCGGGCCTTTTCCAGGGTGAGCCGGGGGGTGTAGTCGTTGTCGGCGAGGCGCACCTCCAGCTCGGCGAGGGCCAGGTTCTGACGGGCCTGCACGAGGGCGGGAAGCCGCTCCTCTAGGCCCTCCCGCAGGGCCTCAA
Organism: Thermus parvatiensis; assembly: GCF_001535545.1. Lineage (GTDB taxonomy): Bacteria > Deinococcota > Deinococci > Deinococcales > Thermaceae > Thermus > Thermus parvatiensis. The sequence continues at coordinate 1,015,730 of NZ_CP014141.1, forward strand.
GCTCCGTCCCCAAAGCCTGGGGCTCGGGGAGGGGCAAGCCGGGGCTCGTCCACCGCTTTGCCCAAGGCCGCTTCCAGGGCCTTCACCCGCGCGGGACGGAGGGCGAGGGCGGCCTTCAGGTCCTCCTCCGCCTGCCGGAGGGCGGCCTCGGCCCGGATCACCTCCAGCTCGGTGGCGTTGCCCGCCTGCCGCTTCGCCCGGGCCACGGCCAGGTTCCGCTCTTGCAGCGCCTTTTTCTTGAGGAGCACCGCCTCCTGGCCTTGGGCCTCGGCGAGGGCGGTGTAGGCGGAGAGCACCTCCTCAAGCAGGGAGAGGGCCGCCGCCTTGGCCTGGACCTCGGCGAGGGCGAGGGCGTGCTCCGCCTGGGTCAGCGGAAGGATGAGGGTGCTTGGGTCCGCCCTGAGGGCTTCCAGCTCAAGCTGGGCCGTCTGCAGGGCTTCCCGGGCGTTTTGGTACGTGGGGTTTTGCGCGAGGGCGAGGCGGAGCGCCTCCCTCGCGTCCAGGGCGCCTTGGGCCAGGGCCAGTCCGAAAAACAAGAAAAGCCACCAACGCTTCACCGTTCACCTCCCAAAAGGTCTATTCCCATGGCGTCCATGAGGGCGTAGTGGGCCTGGAGGAGGTTCGCCTTCGCCTGCTCCAGGGTCCTTTGCGCTTGGAGGAGGCCCACCTCGGCCTGGAGGACCTCGAGCCGGGTCCCCGTCCCCGCCTGAAGCCGCTTCTTCGCCGTTTCCAAGGAGGCCTCGGCCGCCTTGAGGGACGTTTCCGCGGCGGCGAGCTGCGCTTCGGCGAGGAGCCGGGCCTGGTGCTTCTGCCTGAGGTCCAGCTCCCCGTCCTTCAGGGCCGCTTCCAGGGGGAGCTTGGCCTGGGCCACGCGGTTTTCCAGGACCTTTTGGTTCGCCTCCTGGACGGGCGCGAAGAGGGGAAGGCTGGCCCCGGCGCGGAGGCTCGTGCCCTCGGCGGCGCCCAAGGCGGTGTACCCCAGGGCGTAGCCCAGGGCGCCCGCCCCCAGGTCCAGGCTGAGGCTGAGGTCCAAGCCCCCTTGGACCAGGCTCAGGGAAAAGCTTCCCTGGGGAAGGGCCCGGTCCCTGGAGGCCTGGGCCAGGGCCGCCTCGGCCTCCTCCAGCCGGAGCCTGGCCAGGGCGACGTCAGGGCGGTTCTCCAGGGCGGCCAAAGCCTCTTCCAGGCTCGGGGGGTCCTGGGGAAGGGGGAGGGCTTTCGGGGCCACCGCCCGCCCCAGGATCCTTTCCAGACGGGCCGAGGCCAGCGCCCGGGCGTTCTGGGCGGCGAAGAGGCTCGCCTTTGCTTCCGCCAGGGCGCTTTCCGCCTCCAGCACGTCCTTGAAGGTGGCCTGTCCCTGGGCCTCCTGGGCTTTGGCCGCGGCGAGCTGGGCCTCGTTTAGGGCCACCCGTTTCTCGGCCAGGGCCAGGTCCAGCTCGGCCAGCCTGGCCTCGAGGTAGCGGCCCAAGGCCTCCAGGAAGAGGGCGTTCCCCTCTGCCTTGAGTTCCAGGTCCGCCTGCTTTAGCGCCCGCGCTGCTGCGGCCAAGGCGTCCTGGGCGTCGCTCCAGGGTAGGACGGCGAGGCTTCCCCCAAGGCCTAGGGAGAGGCTTTCGGAAAGGCTTGTCTTGGCGTAGTCCACCTGGGGGGCGAGGGTGGGCAGAAGGCCGGCCCGGGCCGCCTCCAGGGCGAGCGCCGCCTCCGCGCGTTGGGCCTTTAGGGCCGCGTAGCCCGGGCTTTCCCGCACCCAAGAGGCCAGTTCCGCGCCCTGGGCCAGGGCGGACGAGAGGAAAAGGATCCACCACACCTTGCGCAAACGACCACCTCCTCGCTGCCCAAGGCTAGGGCGTCCCCGTTAGCCGGGGGTTAGCCGGCAGGAGGAGGCGGGCCGTGAGCCCGGTGGGCTTGCGGGGAACGAGGACGAGGGCACCCCCGTGGGCCTCGGCCACCTTCTTGGCCACGGAGAGGCCCAGGCCCTCCCCGGGTTTGGGGGAGGCCCGGAAAAAGGGCCTGCCCGCCTCCTTCAGGGCCTCCTCGGGCATCCCCGGGCCCTCGTCCTTCACCTCCAGGACGAGGTCCTCCCCCTCCTGGGAAAGCCGCACCTCCACTCCCTTTCCCTCCCCGTGGAGGAACGCGTTTCTGAGGAGGTTCCGCAGGGCCTGGGCGAGGAGGAGGGGGTCGCCCTCGTAGGGGAGGGTTTCGGGCCCCCGGTAGGGCACCCCGAAGGCCCTGGCCTCCTCCCGGGCGAGGGCGGCAAGGTCCAAGGGCACGGGCGTCACCCGGCCTTCCCTCGCCAGGACGAGGAGGGCCTCCACCAGGCGCTTCATGCGGAGGAGTTCCTCCTTCGTCGCCTGAAGGGCCTCGCCCTCAGACAGGTAGCCCCCTTCCGCCGCCTCCAGCTGGGCCAAAGCGGCGGCCACCGGGGTCCTGAGCTCGTGGGCCGCGTCCCGGGTGAAGCGCTTTTCCCGCTCCAGGAAGGCCTCGAGGCGCTCCAGCATGTGGTTGAAGGCCTCGGCCAGGGTCTTGAGCTCCCCGCCTCCCTCGGGGGGCACCCGGTGGGAGAGGTCCTGGGAGTCGGCCACCCGCCGCGCCACCTCCGTGAGGCGGGAGAGGGGCCTCAAGGCCACCCCGGCGAGGTGCCCGGCGAGGAGGGCAAAGGCCAAGGTGAGGGCCGCTCCCGAGGCGAAGAGGGCCAGGCGAAAGCGGGAGAGGGCCAGGAGGGCTTCGGGCTCGTACCGGGCCACGGTGAGGGTGCCCCCGGGCGCCTCCATTACCCAGACCCGCCACCCCTCCTTCCAGTACCGCCCCGGGGCGAGGGGGGCAGGTCGGGGAAGTTTGGGCTCTTGGTCTCCGCCCCGCCCTGGACGAGCCGGAACGCGAACTCGCCCCGGGGGCTAGGCCGTCCCTCGGCGAGGGCGCGGGCGTAGAAGAGGAGGGAGCGGTCCAGGTCGGCCTCCAGGAGCCCCTTGAAGGCCACGTAGCTCAAGGCCCCCTGGAAGAAGAGGGCGAGCCCGATGGAAAGGGTGAAGAAGAGGGCGAGCCGCGCCTTAAGGCTCATGGCCGAGCCGGTATCCTCCGGGCACGGTGCGCACCACCTCGGGGAAGAGCTTCTGCCGGAGGTAGTGGACGTAGACCTTCACCGCCCCCACCTTTTCGGGGTCGCCGAAGACCCGCTCAGCGAGCTCCTCGGGGGCGAAGACCCGGCCCGGGTGGAGGAGGAGGGTTTCCAGGAGCGCGAACTCCTTAAGGGAGAGGTCCACCCGCCTGCCCGCCACGTAGACCCCCCGCCCCGCCAGGTCCACCTCCAAGGGGCCAAGCCGTACCCGGGAGGCCTTCACCTCCGAGGCCCGGCGGAGGAGGGCCCGGACCCGGGCCAAAAGCTCCTCCAGGTGGAAGGGCTTCACCAGGTAGTCGTCCCCGCCCAGGTCCAGGCCCAAAACGCGGTCCTCCAAGGCGTCCCGGGCGGTGAGGAAGAGGATGGGCCCCTTGTAGCCCGCTTCCCGCGCCTCTTCCGCGAAGCGGAAGCCGCCGTCCTCGTCCTCGGGAAGGCGCACGTCCAAGACCATGAGGTCGGGCTCCAGCTCCAGGAAGGCCTCCCGGGCCTCTCCCAGGCTCCTGGCCCAGCGAACCCCGTAGCCCTGGGCGGCGAGGGCCCGGGCCACCGCCTGCCCCAGGCGGGGCTCGTCCTCCAAAAGAAGCACCTGCACCCTTCCAGTATGGACCGGCCCGGTTAGGCGGGGGTTACCCTGGGGGCGCTGAGGCCACCCCATGCTGCGAAACCCAGGTGGGGACGCTTAACGGCCGTCTAACTGGACTGCCACCGGCCTCACCCTGAACCACCCGGAGTGGTTCGGGGAGAAGGCCCCGAGGAAGCTTTCCGGGACCCTCCCCGGGGCCCCTTACCTCGAGGGCGAGGCCGTGGACTGGCTCCGCCTGGCGGAGGACCTTAGGGCCTTGGGCCTCAGGGGGCGGGTCGCCGACCGCGGGGAGGCGGGGGAGGAGGTCTGGATCTCCTTCCGCGCCCCCGGCTACGCCGCCGACGCCCAGGTGGACCCCAAGACGGGGGCCTACCGCATGGTGGTCACCGACTACGGGCTCGTGGCCGTTCTCAACGACCTGCACAAGGGGCGGGACGCGCCCGGAGGGTGGAAGCTCTTTCTAGACCTCTCCGCCCTGTTCCTCGCCCTGGTCAGCCTCACGGGGCTTCTCCTCGGCGTCCTCCTTCCCAAAAGCCGCAGGGCGGCCCTCCTCGTCCTCGGCCTAGGGGGCCTCCTCTTCCTCGCCCTCGCCCTCTACGCCGCCCGCTAAATCCCCCACCGCGGCTTCCGCCGGGGGCCGGGTAGAATGGAGCCGCTATGAAGCCCGGCCTCCATATCGTCCAGGGGCCGCCCGCCTCGGGGAAGACCCGTCTGGCGCTGGCGTGGGCCCTGGAGGTCCTCGGGAGGCGGGGCCGGGTCTTTTGGGTGGGGCTTCCCCACCAGCGGGCCTATGTTTACCGGCTTCTGGCCGAGGAAGGGGCCTTTTTGGGCCTGGAGTTCCTCTCCTTTCAGGCCCTCTACTACCGGGTTTTGGCCGAGGCGGGGTGGCTTAAGCCCCTCCTTCCCGGAGCGGGGCGGGTGGCCTTGGTGGGGGAGGCCTTGCGTCGGGCCGGGGAGGGGCCCGTGGCCCCGGGGGAGGCCCGGCTCTTCGCCCGGGCCATCGCCGAGCTGAAGCGGTACGGGATCTCCCCCTTCGCCCTGCCCAGGGAGGGGGAGGCCGGGCGGCTTAGGCGGGTCTACCGCCTCTACGAGCGCCTGAAGGCGGGAAGCCTGGACTACGACGACTTCCGGCACCGGGCCCTAAAAGCCCCCTTGCGCTTCTTCCCCTGGCCCGACCTCGTGGTGGTGGACGGGTTCCGGGAGGTGGGGCCTTTGGACCTCCGCTTCCTCCGGCGGCTTTCCGAACGGGTTCCCGTCCTCCTTACCCTGGAGGTGCTCCCCGAGGGGTGCGCCCCCCACCGCGTCCTCGAGGCCCGTCCGGTCGCCCGCCGGGTCTTCCGCCTCGCCAACCCCGTGGAGGAGGCCCGCTACCTCCTCCGGGCCCTGAAGCGGGCCCTGGCGCCCAAGGCGCTCGGGGGGAGGGGCTTGCCCCGGAGGACGTCCTCGTGGTGGCCCCGCCGGAGCGCATTGGCGGGCTCATGCTCCTTAAGGACGAGTACGGCCTTCCCCTCGAGGACGGCCGGGAGCGCGCCCTGGCGGAGACGGAAGAAGGGGAGCGGGTCCTCGCCCTCCTCAACCCCTTCCCCACGGGGCGGGACCTTCTTGCCCTGGGCTTTTCCGCTTTGGGGCGGAAGGCGCTCAGGCTCGGGCTTGCCGGGGAGGAGGCCCTAAGGGCCTTGGCGGAGCGGGAGGGTTTGGAGGCGGAGTGGGAGGCCTTTTTGCGCCTCCGCACCCCGGGCCCCGACCCGGAGGCCTGGGCCGAGGCGGCCTTGGAGGCCTTGGGGGTAGAGGCCAAAGAGGTCTTCCTCTCCCGCTTCCGCATGGCCCTCCGGGTGGACCGGGGCGAGCCTTTGGCCTGGTGGCGGAGCCTCCTCCTGGACGAGGTTCTGCCCCCGGAGGTGGGCCGGGGCGTGGCCGTCCTCCCCCCCTTGAGGGCCACGGGGGTGCGGGCCCGGAGGGCCTACGTGCTGGAGTGGGTGGCGGGCCGGTACACCCTGGGGGAGCGGGAGGACTACTTCCTCCTTGAGGACCTGCGGGAGCAGGGCCTCCTGAAGGGCCTTCCCCGGCGGCTTCGCGGGCTTGACCCCTTGTTCTTGGAGGAGCTTTCCACCCGGGGGGAGGAGGTGGTCCTCCTTTACCCCGAGGCCGGGCCCGGGGGGCCTGTGGAGCCCTTGGCGGCGGGGGAGCGGCCCGAGGCCCTGCCCCCGGCGAGCCGCCTCGAGGCCCTGCCCCAGGCCCCCTTCCGCCCCGCCCACCCCACCTCGCCCGCCTCCCCGCCCCACGTGGAGGCCCTCCGCCGCTATTTGGAGTGTCCCTTTAGGGCCTACCTGGAGCGCTATCCCCTCCGGGACGGGGAGGAAAGCCCCTGGCGCGCCCTGCCTTCCCCCGTGGACCTGGGGGCCTTGGGGGGGCTTTTCGCCGACGGGCGGGTGGGGCCCTGGCTTCGCGCCCACGGGGCCCACCTCCAGGGCCTGAGGCTTTACGTCCTCTGGCCCGGGCGGCGCTACCGGCTCCGCCTGGACGGGGTGCGGTGGGAGGGACGGGCGGTCCACCTCTACCGCCTCTTGGGCGAGGGGGCCGAGCCCGACTTAAGCCCCAAGCGGCGCTGGACGGAGTGGCTCGCCCTCAAGGCCCTCCTCCAGCGGGAGGACGTGGAGGCCGTTCACCTTTGGGCCTGGCCCTGGCTGGGCAGGCCCAGGCCCGTGGGGAAGGGAGTTTACCGCAAGGGGGACGCGCTTCCCGCCTTCAAGGAGGTGGAGCCCCTTCTGGAGAAGGCCCTCCGGTCCTGGGGCGCCTTCCCCCCGAGGCCCGGGCCCCACTGCCACGCCTGCGGCCTCACCGACCTTTGCCGGAAGGAGGAGGAGTGAAGCTCTACGTGGCCTCGGCGGGCACGGGGAAGACCCATACCCTGGTGGAGGAGCTTTTGGCCCTGGTGAAGGGGGGCGTGCCCCTAAGGCGCATCGCCGCCGTCACCTTCACCCGCAAGGCGGCGGAGGAGCTTCGGGCCCGGGCGAGGAAGAGGGTGGAGGCCCTGGCCCGGGAGGAGCCGGGCTTTGGCGGGGCGGTCCGGGAGGTCCACGGGGCGGTCTTCGGCACCATCCACGGCTTCATGGCGGAGGCCTTGCGCCACGCGGCCCCCTTCCTCTCCCTGGACCCGGACTTCGCCGTGGTGGACGAGCTCCTCGCCGAGGCCCTCTTCCTGGAGGAGGCGCGAAGCCTCCTCTACCTCCTGGGGGAGGACCCGGGGCTTGAGGCCTTCCTCCGCCGCCTCTACCAGGGGCGGACCCTGGCCGAGGCCTTTCGGCCCCTGGAAGGGGCGGAGGGGCTCGTCCGCCTCTTCGGCAAAGCCCTGGACCGGTACCGCCGCCGCGCCCAGGAGGTCCTGGGCCCGGGGGACCTCGAGGCCCTCGCCCTCCGCCTCCTCCGCCACCCCCAGGCCCTCGCCCGGGTGGTGGCGCGCTTCCCCCACGTCCTCGTGGACGAGTACCAGGACACAAGCCCCCTCCAGGGGCGCTTCTTCGGGGCCCTGGAAGAGGCGGGGGCCCGGGTGGTGGCCGTGGGGGACCCGAAGCAGTCCATCTACCTCTTCCGCAACGCCCGGCTGGAGGTCTTCCGCGAGGCCCTGGAGCGGGCGGAGGAAGTCTTGGTCCTGGACGAGACCCGCCGCCACGCCCGGAGGGTGGCCGCTTTCCTGAACCGCTTCGTGGCCCTCTTTCCCGAGGAGGAGCGGGTGGAGGTGCGGCCCTTTAGGGAAGCCGAGGGCCGGGTGGAGGTCCACTGGGTGGAGGGGGGGCGGGGCTTGAGGAAAGGAGGCGGTTTGAGGCCGACCTCCTCGCCCGCCGCCTCCTCGCCCTGAAGGCGGAGGGCTACGCCTTTGGGGAGATGGCCGTCTTGGTGCGGAGCCGCACGAGCCTTCCCCTTTTGGAGCGGGCCTTCCGCGCCCGGGGCGTGCCTTACGTCCTTCGCCGGGGGCAGAGCTTCTTCAACCGCCTGGAGGTCCGGGACCTTTACCACGCCCTGCGGCTCGCCCTTCTCGAGGGGCCCCCGGGCCCCGAGGAGCGCCGCTCCCTCCTTGCCTTTCTGCGAAGCCCCTTCGTGGGGCTTGACCTCGGGGAGGTGGAGGAGGCCCTCCTCCGGGAAGACCCGCTTCCTTACCTCCCCCAGGCGGTGCGGGACCGGGTGGCCTGGCTGAGGGGCCTCGCCGGGAAGCGGCCCCTCGAGGCCCTCAAGGCCCTGGTGCGGGACGAGGTCTTTCTTTCCCGGCTTTCCCCCCGGGCCCGGGCCAACCTGGACGCCCTCCTCCTCCTCGCGGGCCTGGAGCGCTTCCCCGACCTGGAGGCCCTCCTGGAGTGGCTCAGGCTCCGGGCCCTGGACCCCGAGGCGAGCGAGCTTCCCGAGGGTGGGGAAGGGGTGGCCCTCCTCACGGTCCACGCCGCCAAGGGGCTGGAGTGGCCGGTGGTGGCCGTCTACGACGTGGCCCGAGGGGAGCCAGGCCCGGCCTCCCCCGTCCTCGTGGGGCCTGAGGGGGAGGTGGCCGTGGCGGGGACTCGGGCCCACCGGGACCTCGCCCAAAGGCTTGCTCAGGCCCAGAGGGAGGAGGCGGTCCGCCTCCTCTACGTGGCCCTCTCCCGGGCCCGGGACGTCCTCCTCGTCACCGGAAGCCGCTCGGGCCGGGAAAGCCCCTGGGCCCAGGCCCTGGAAAGGCTCGGCCTGGGCCCGGAAAGCCAGGACCCCCTGGTGGCGCGCCACCCTGTGCCCCAGGGCTGGAGGCCGCCCCGCCCGGCGCCCGCCGCGAGGCGGGAAGGGCCTCCAGCCCCCTACGCCGAGCACCTCCTTCCCCCAAAGCCCCTCCCCCTCGTCCACTCCCCGAGCGCCCACCTGAAGGCGGAGCCCAAGCCCCTCGCCGAGGCCTTGGAGGGGGAGGCCGTCTCCGGGTTCGCCCGCGCCCTCGGCACCCTGGTCCACTACGCCCTCGCCCGGGACCTGGACCCGGAGGACGGGAGGGCCATGCGGGCCCTCCTCCACCAGGAGGTGGCCTTCCCCTTCGCTGAGGAAGAGAGGGAGAGGCTTTTGGCCGAGGTCCGGGCCCTGCTTCGGCGCTACCGGGGGATGCTGGGGCGGGAGCTTCCTGCCCTGGAGGCGCGGGCGGAGGATTACCGGGAGCTTCCCCTTGTCCTTCCCCTCAAGGGGACGGTCTGGCACGGGGTGCTGGACCGGGTCTACCGGGTGGGGGACCGCTGGTACCTGGACGACTACAAGACGGACCGGGAGGTCCGGCCCGAGGCCTACCGCCTCCAGCTCGCCCTTTACCGGCGGGCCCTCCTCGAGGCCTGGGGGGTAAGGGCCGAGGCCCGGCTCGTCTACCTGCGCGCCGGGCGGGTCCACGCCTTCGGCGAGGCGGAGCTTGAGGAGGCCTTGGCGGCCCTCCCCTCATAGCTCCAGGCGCTGGGCGTCGTGGCGGCCTCCCCAGAGGCGCTTTTCTCCCTCGGGGGTGAGGAAGAAGCTGTTGCGGTCGTCCCGGACCTGGCGCTTGAGCACCTTGAGGACCTTCTTCTTGGCCTCCTTGTCCAAGACCGGAAAGAGGAGCTCAAAGCGGTTCTGGAAGTTGCGGGGCATGGCGTCGGCGCTGGTGAGGTAGACCCGCCACTCCCCCCGGCCCGGAAGGCGGCGGCCCGGGCCGCAAGGTGGTCCGGGGCCTTAAGGACGCGGCCCGGGAGGCCCTGGCGGAACGCTTCCTCTTCAAGAAGGGGGCGTGGCCTGGCTGGAAGGCCGGCCCAGGCCCGGGGAGGTGGTCCTTAGGGCCTTTCTCTCCCCTAAGGTCTTCCGGATCTAAGGGGCCGCGTTACGGTGGGGGGCGCTTTCCTCGGGTAGCCTTAGGGTATGGAGGTCAAGGAAGCACCCACGGAGGCCCTCATCGGCGGGGCGTGGCGGCGCTTGGAGCGGAGGTTCCCCGTGGTCTCTCCGGCCACGGGGGAGCGGGTGGCCGAGGTGGCGGACTGCGGGGAGGAGGAGGCGCGGGAGGCCTTGGAGGAGGCGGTTTTGGCCTTCCCCGCCTGGAGCCGGGCCACGGCCTACGAGCGGGCCCAGGTCCTCAGGCGCTGGTACGAGCGCATCCTGGAGCACAAGGAGCCCCTCGCCCGGCTCATGGCCCTGGAGATGGGGAAGCCCCTCAAGGAGGGGCGGGCCGAGGTGGCTTACGCCGCGGGGTTCGTGGAGTGGTACGCCGAGGAGGCGAAGCGGGTCTACGGCGAGACGGTCCCCTCCCAGTTCCCCCACAAGCGGATCCTGGTGCGCTACGAGCCCGTGGGGCCGGTTTACGGCATCACCCCCTGGAACTTCCCCGCGGCCATGGTGACCCGAAAAGTGGCCCCGGCCTTGGCGGCGGGGTGCACCTTCGTGCTCAAGCCCGCGGAGGAAAGCCCCCTCACCGCCCTCTACCTGGCGAAGCTCTTCCTCGAGGCGGGGGGCCCCCCTGGGGTCTTCCAAGTCCTCCCCACCTCCAGGCCTGCCGAGGTCTCCCGCCCCTTCCTGGAGGACGAAAGGGTCCGCAAGCTCACCTTCACGGGGAGCACCGAGGTGGGGGTGAGGCTCTACGAGGAGGCGGCCAAGACCCTCAAGCGGGTCTCTTTGGAGCTTGGGGGTGGGGCACCCGTCTTGGTCTTCGCCGACGCCGACCTGGAGCGGGCGGTGGAGGAGACGCTTCGGGCCAAGTTCCGTAACGCCGGGGAGTCCTGCGTGGCCGCCAACCGGATCTTCGTCCAGGCGGAGGTGGCCGAGGCCTTCGCCGAGGCCTACGCGAGAAGGGTCCAGGCCCTGAAGGTGGGGGACCCCCTTTCGGAGGAGACGGACATCGGCCCCCTGGTGAACGAGGCCGCCCTTAGAAAGGTGCGGACCCACGTGGAAGACGCCCTCGCCAAGGGGGCGAGGCTCGTGGCCGGGGGTGAGGCCAAGGGGCTTTTCTTCGCCCCCACGGTGCTTTTGGACGTGAGGCCCGAAAGCCTCCTCTTCCGGGAGGAGACCTTTGGCCCGGTGGCCCCCCTCACGGTCTTCCGGGAAGAGGAGGAGGCGGTGCGCTGGGCCAACGGCTTCCCCGTGGGGCTTGCGGCCTACGTCTTCACCCGGGACCTCTCCCGGGCCTTCCGGGTGGCCGAGGCCCTGGAGTACGGCATCGTGGGGGTGAACGACGGCGTGCCCTCCACCCCCCAGGCCCCCTTCGGCGGCGTGAAGCGCTCGGGGCTCGGCCGGGAAGGGGGGAAGTGGGGCCTTTTGGAGTACCTAGAGGTGAAGTACGTGTCCCTCGGCCTCTGAGGCCCCGCGCCGGAGGCCCGACCGCAAGGCCCGCACCGCCTCGAGGGCGAGCCTCCCCTCCCGGGCCTCCCGCTCCAGGGCCTCCAGGGCTTCCTCGGGTTTTACGGCCTTCCGGTAGGTCCTGCGGCTGGTGAGGGCGTCGTACATGTCGGCGGCGCTCAGGACCTGGACCAGGAGGGGGATCTCCGTGAGGCCGTCGGGGTAGCCGGAGCCGTCCAGCTTCTCGTGGTGCCAGCGCACATAGGGACGGAGGCGGGGGTGGGCCTTCAGGGGCGTGAGGATCTCGTCCCCCTTGACGGGGTGGGCTTGGATGAGCCGCCAGTCCGCTTCCGAAAGCGGGGCCTCTCCCCGAAGGATGCGGTCGGGCAGGCCGATCTTGCCCACGTCGTGGAGGAGCGCCCCCATGTGGAGGTCCCGGAGCTCCTCCTCACCGGCCCCAAGCTCCCGCGCCCCCAGGAGGGCGTAGCGGGCGACCCGCTCCGCGTGGCCTGCGGTGTAGGGGTCCTTGGCCTCCACCGCCCGCACCAGGGCGAGGAGGGCCCGTTCCAGGTCCGCCAGCTTCTCTTGAAGCCGCCTCCGCTCCAGATGCCCCTTCACCCGGAGCCGGAGCTCGGTGAGGTCAAAGGGGCGGTTCAGGAAGTCGTCGGCCTCCGCCTCCAGGCCCCTAGGTAGGGGGAGAGTGTGAAAACCGTGTAAAAACCCTTACGGCCGGAAGGCCCCGGCCACGAACTCGCCCATGCCGCGGGCGCGGACGCGGTAGCCCCTGAAGCGGCCCTCCCCCGCCACGGGCCCTTCCCAGTAGGCCACCCGGGTGGTGCGGGAGAGGATCTCCCCCTCGCGGAAGAGGGGCCTCAGGACCAAGGCGATTTCCGGCCCTTCCAGGCGCCAGGCCAGGGTGTAGGCGCGGCCCGAGGGGCTCGTCCAGGTCTCCAAGGGAAGGAAGTCCAGGGCGAGGTCCTCCCTGTTGCCCAGGGGGTCCACCCGGCTCGCCAGGACCTGGACCACCCGCCCCGAGGCCCCCTTGACCCGGTAGGCCATGAGCTCGGAGCCGTCCGAGAGGTGGAGGCCGAACCAGTCCCAGGTGGCGGCAATCCCGGAGAGCTGTTCCCCCCACTGGTGGTCCAGCCAGGCCTCCCCCCGCGCCTCCTCCCCCAGGACCTCCCCCCAGGCGGCGACCCGGGTGTAGGACTGGTAGTGCATCCGCCCCGTCTCCGCGGTGCCCGAGGGGGGGTGGACCACGGGAGGCTTCAGGGGACGGAAGCGGAGGTCCACGCCCGGCGCCTCGAGGCGGAACCCCTCCCCCTCCCGGTAAAACCGCCACCCCATGAGGGCCAGCCGCGGGCCGGGCAGGGCCTCGCCCCTCTTGGCGAAGAGGTCCTGGTCCGCCACCTCCAAAAAGCGCCGCTTCCCGGTGCGGAGGTCGGTGAGGGCGAGGTGGGCGGCGTGGAAGGGCCCGAAGAGGCTTCCGGGGAGGCCCAGGATGCGGTAGGAGGGCGGGGCGTAGGCCTTGAAGAAGGCGAAGTGGAAGGCGTAGGGCTCCGCCCACCCCGAGGCGTACCACCACTCCAGCTGGGCGGGCTTGGGGTCCCAGTCCTCGGGCTCGGGAAGGCGGCCCGGGTCCACGGCGAGAAGGGCGGGGGCGCAGGCCGCGAGGAGGAGGGCGAGCCAGGCGGTCCGGAAGGGGCGCATTTTCCTCCATAATAGGCGCATGGTGGAGAAGCCCGCCATCGCCCTCGTGGGGGAGAGCCTGGTGGACTTGGTCCTGGAGGGGGAAAGCCCCCTTACCTTCACCGGGGCCTTAGGCGGCTCGGTCCTGAACACGGCCACGGTCCTCGCCCGGCTCGGCTACCCCGTTCGCTTCTTTTCCGAGGTGGGGGAGGACTGGCTTTCCGCCTGGAGCGAGGCGGAGATGGCCCGGAGGGGCCTGAACCCAAAGCTTCAGCGCCACCCCGGCCCCATGCCCTTGGCCCTCGTCCGTCTGGATCCGGAGGGGAACGCCCGTTACAGCTTCCACCGCTCCTTCCAGGCCCCCTTCCTGCCGGAGGCGGGCGCCTTGCGGGGGGTGGGGGCCTTCCACTTCGGCTCCCTCTTCGCCCTCGAGGCCCGCACCGCGAAAGGGGTGGCCGCCCTTTTGGAGGAGGCCGCGAGGGCGGGGGCCCTCCTTTCCTACGACCCCAACCTCAGGGGCCTCCCCTCGCCCGAGGAAAGGGCCCGGGTAGAGGCCTACCTCGGGCGGGTGGACCTTTTGAAGCTTTCCTTGGAGGACGCCCGCCTCCTCTTCCCCGAGGCGCCCTTGGAGGCCGTGCGCCGCCTCCCTTCCAGGCTCAAGGTCCTCACCCTGGGGCCCGAGGGGGCTTTGGCCTTCCTCGGGGAAGGGGAGGTGCGGGTTCCCGGGGTGCGGGTGCGGGTGGTGGACACCGTGGGCGCGGGGGACACCTTCACGGCGGGCCTCCTCGCCCTCCTCCTCAGGCGGGGCGGGGGGGTTTTGGAGGGCCTGGACCTCGAGGGCCTGCGGGAGGCTTTGGAGGCGGCCGTGGCCCTTTCCGCCTTGGCCTGCACCGTCCGGGGGGCGGGCCTCCCCGAGGAGGGCCTCGCCGCCTGGCGGGCCCGGTGGCTTGCGGGCTAGGCCTCCTCGGCCATGAGCTTCAGAAAGGCCTCCACCACCTCGGGGTCAAACTGCTTGCCCGCCTCTTCCCGGATGTAGGCCAGGGCCTTCTCCTTCGGCCAGGCCTTGCGGTAGGGCCGGTCCGAGGTGAGGGCGTCGTACACGTCCGCCACGGCGAAGATGCGGGCCGATAGGGGGATCTCCAGGCCCTTTAGCCCCCTCGGGTAGCCCGAGCCGTCCCAGCGCTCGTGGTGGGCGTAGGGGACCTCCAGGGCCTTCTTGAGGAAGGGGATCCCGGAGAGCCACTCGTAGGCGTAGACGGGGTGCAACTTCATCACCGCCCACTCCTCCTCCGTGAGGGGGCCGGGCTTGAGGAGGATCCTGTCGGGGATGGCGATCTTGCCCACGTCGTGGAGGATGGCCCCGCGCCTCAGGTCGTCCAGGTCCTCCTCCGGCACCCCCAAGGCCTCAGCCAGGCGCAGGGTGAGGGCGGTGACCCGCTCCGTGTGCCCCGCCGTCTCCTGGTCGCGGAGCTCCACCGCCTTGGCCCAGCCCCACAGGGTGAGCTCGTAGGTGGCCTCCAGCTCCCGCTGGCTCTTCTGCAGGTCCCGGAGGACCCTGAGGCTGTCCAGGGCCAGGGCGCTCTGCCCCACCAGGGCTTCCAGAAAGGCCTCGTCCTCCCCCAGGAGGTCCCAGGGCCTGCGGGTGAAGACGGCGAGCACCCCGAGGAGGCTTCCCCGGGCGAGGAGGGGGTAGGCCCTTTCCGCCACCAGGCCCTCCTCGCGGGTGAACTCCGGGTGGCTTCCCGGCTCCCGGCGAAGGTCGTCCACCGCCACCTTCTCCCCGGTGAGGGCGGCTCGGCCCACGTGCCCCTGGCCGAGGAAGAGGGTTTGGGGGGGACCGGCGTGCGGAAGCCCCGGTGGGCGGCGAGGCGGAGGGTCTTTTCCCGAGGCGCGTAGAGGAAGAAGGCGGCGGCGTCCAAAGGAAGGAGGAAGAGCTTGTCCAGGAGGATCTCCAGGCTCGGGGCCAGGTCCATGGAGGCGAGGATGGCCTGGTTCACCTGCCGTAGGGCCTCCAGGTGGGCCACCCGCTTGGCGAGCTTCTCCCGAAGCTGGGCCCGGCGCACGGCGTTGCCGATGGTCTCGGCCAGGACCTGGATCCTCTCCAGCTCGGGCGGGGTGGGAAGGCGCCCCCCGGGCCAGGCGAGGAGGAGGACCCCCACCGGGTTCTTTCCTGCAAGGAGCGGGTGGGCGAGGCCCGCCCAGCCCTCGGGGATGTGGGGCGGGCGGCCTCCCGGAGGCGGGGGTCGTTCTTGAGGTCGGGGCTCAACACCACCTGGCCCTTGAGGGCGAGGCCCGTAAGGCTTTTCTCCTCCAGCCTGGGGGCTCCAGGAAGGCGCCTGATGAAACCCCGGGCGGCCTCCTCGGTGAGGCGCGGGGGTCTTCCTCGTAGAGGAGGAGGGCGCCCGCGCCGGCCTCGGTGATCCGCAAGGCGGCGTCCAGGGCGCTCTCCATCATCTCCTTCAGGTTCTCGCTCTGGCGGAGGGCGAGGGCCACTTGGGCGAAGGCCTCCAGGGTCCTTTCCCGCTCCTTGGCCTCGGTGATGTCCAGGCCCACGCCCAGCACGGCGGGCCTGCCCTGGACCTCCACCCGGGCGGCGGAGTAGTCCAGCCAGCGCACCTGCCCCTCCTTGGTGAGGACGCGGAAGGTGTAGCGGGTGGGTGGGGCCTCCCCCTTTAGGCGGGCGAGGCCCCGGGCGCGCACCACCTCCCGGTCTTGGGGATGGACGAACTTCCATATGGGCCTGGCCTTGAGCTCCTCCAGGCTGTAGCCCGTGAGGCGCAGGGCTTCCTGGTTGGCGAAGGCGAGGCGGGCGCTGGTGGGGTCCTTGGGGTCTTCCGCCTGCCAGAGCAGGATGAGGGCGGGGGCGGTCTCCGCCAGGGTGCGGAAGAGGGCCTCGGACTCCTTTAGGGCCCGTTCCCGGGTCACTTCCTCGCTCACGTCGTAGGTGTAGCCCGTGAGGAGCCGGGTTTTGGGGTCGTAGACCACGGTGTCCCGGAGCCAAACGTAGGCCCCCTTCTGCCCGTGGAGGAAGCGGTAGGTGGCGATCTGGACCTCCCCCGGGTGGGCCACGGCCCGGCGCACGGCCTCCTCCAGCCTGGGCCGGTCCTCCGGGTGGACCTTGGAGAAGAAAAAGGCGGGGTCTTCCAGGAGGGCCTCCGCCGGGTAGCCCAGAACCCCCCGCGTCTGCCTGGGGGCGGCGTAGATTAGGGGGCGTAGGCGGGGTCTTGGCCCTCCTCCAACCGGGCCTGGTAGACCACGCCTGGGAGAGCTTCCAGCACGCTTTTCAGCCGGGCGCGCTCCTCTTCCAGCTCGGTCTCGTCGTGGACGTTGATGACGATCCCCCTGACTGCAGGGTCCTCCAGGAGGTTCCTTCCCCAGACCCGCACCTTCCGCACCCGCCCCCAGGCGTCCAGGAGGCGCAGGCGGAACTCCCGGGTCTTCCCGGGGTGGCGGAGGAGGTCCTCTAGGGCGGCCTCGGCGTAGGCGCGGTCCTCGGGGTGGACGAAGTCCAGGGCGTAAAGCGTCTCGCGGGCGTACCCTTCCGGGTCGTAGCCCAGGACCTGGCGCACGTTGGGGGAGGCGTAGCGGATCACGCCCTCCGCGTCCAGGACGTAGACCAGGTCCCTCGCGTTTTCCACGAGGGCCTGGAAGCCGACCAGCGTGCTTTTTGCCACGCTACCTCCTGGGCGAAACAGCGGTACCCCTTTTAGGGTAGCACATCCCCTCTGCCCTTTTGGGGCAGAGGCCTGGGGCGCCCCAGGAGGAAGCCTAGGTAGGCCAGGGTGGCCTCGTCCCCAATCCCTTCGGTCTGAGGGGCTTTCCAGGGCCTCGTCGCGACCGCGCAAGGCCTCCGGCAACCTCTTTAACCCTTTCCGGAGGAGGGTCAGGAGGACGGGGTGACAAGAGGGGAAGGCACCCTGTGCGGCATGGTTCGTACGCGTTTGATTCCCCTCCCCGGGCCCGGTCTTCCCCGGACTCAAGCCAAGACGGCGAGCCCTCGCGCTTTGGCCTGGTACATGCGGCTGTCGGCGGCGGAGAGGAGCTCGTCGGGGGTCTTGCCGTCCTCGGGGAAGGCGGCGAGGCCGATGTTCACCCCCAGGCAGAGCCCCTCAAAGCAGAGGGCCTCTATGGCCCGGGCGTAGCGGAGGGCCGCCTTGATGGCCCCTTCCTTCCCGGTGTGGGGGAAGAGGGCGGCGAACTCGTCCCCGCCCCAGCGGAAGATCCGGTCCCCGTTCCGCCTCTCCCTTTGCAGGGCCTCGGCCACCTTCATGAGGGCGAGGTCCCCCACGGCGTGGCCCAGGCGGTCGTTCACCTGCTTGAAGCCCCGGAGGTCCATCACCCCTAGGGAGAGGGGGTAGCCGTAGCGCTCCGCCCGCTTGAGCTCCTCTTCCAAGAAGCGGTCAAAGGCCCGGCGGTTGGGCAGGCCCGTGAGGGGGTCGGTGAGGGCGGCCTCTTCCAGGAGCTTCCGGGTGCGGATTTCGTGGAGGAGGGTGGCGAGGGGCGTGGCGAAGAAGCGGGCGGCCTCCAGGGAGTCCTCGCCGAAGGCGTTGGGGTCGTGGAGGTTGTCCAGGTTGAGGTAGGCCAGGACCTCCCCCTTGTAGGGGATGGGGAGGCAGAGGTTGGCCTGGATCTCCTGGGCCTTCCCGGCGGCGTCTATGACCTCGGGCGGGGCGGTCTCGTGGCTGATCTCGGCGATGGGCCTTTCCTCCACGCTGAGGAGGCGGGGCTCCCCTTGGCGGGCCTTTTCCTCCCCCAGGCCGTACCATTTGAGCTGGGCCTCCCGGGTGAAGGCCAGGGCCTTTAGGCCCTCCAGGTCGTAGCCAAAGGCCGCCTTGTAGCGGTAGGCCCCGTCTTCCCAGACCAAGAGGCTTCCCGCCTCCGCTCCCGGGACCTGGCGGATGGCCTCTTCCAGGACCGCCTGGTAGAGCTCCTCCGGGGGTTTTTCCAAAAGCTCCAGGAAGATCCGGTTGACCGCCTCGTGCCGGGCCTTTTCCGTGAGGCGTTCCAGACCGAGGCCCAGGGTACGGGAAGCGAGGAGGAGGAGGTCCACCTCGCTTCTCCGCCAAAGCCTTTCCGCCCTCTGGCCCACCACAAAAATCCGCCTCGCCCGGGGCGCCCCCGGGGTGGGGACGGGGAGGGCGGCGAAGGTGCGCCAGTCCAGGGCTTTTAGCGCGGGGACGGTCCGGTCCTCCTCGGCGTAGCGGGCGGTGAAGAGGGGGCTTCTCGTTTCGTAGACCCGCCAGGCGAGGCCCACGCCGTAAGGGAGGCCCTCCTCCAGGACCTTGCGGAGGGCGGGCTCCTCCACGCCGTGGGCGGCGAGGCTCACCATGCGGGCGCCCCGGACCTCCCAGAAGGCGCCGGCCTCGAGGCCCAAGGCCCGCACCAGGAGGGCCAGGGCCTTGGCCGCCGCCTCCTCGAGGCGGGAGGCGCTTTGCAGGGCGAGGGAGAGCTCCGCCACGAGCCGCCTTTCCTCCTCGTCCGCCAGGCGGGAAAGCTGGAGGCTCACCGCCTGGGCGAAGCGCTTAAGGTCCTCCTGGAGCTCCTCGGGGAAGGGCCGGTCCCGCTCCAGGTTGAGGACGGCCACCACCTCCCCCCGCTCCCGGAGGGGAAGGGCGAGCTCGGCGAGGGCCTTGTGGTCCGGGGGGCGATGTAGTCCGGGTCCCGGCGCACGTCGGGCACGTACACGGGCCTCCCCTCCCGGTAGGCCCGGCCCACCACGCCCCCGTAGGGGATGGTCTCCACGGAGAGGGAGGGGCGGGCGGCGAGGAGGCGGAGGCCCTGCCGCTCGGGCACCCACACCCCCACGTGCCCCCGCTCCCCGAGGCGGGCGAGGCGCTCGGGGAGGCTTTTCAGGAGTTCTTCCCGGTTCTGGGCCTTGGGAAGGGCCTCCAGAGCCTCGGCGAGGAGCCTGTGGGTATGGGCCAGGTACTCGGCCCGGCGGTGGGCCTGGCGCAGGCTTCTCCCCACCCCCTCAGAGAGGAGGGCGGCGAGGAGGAGGGCGGCGAGGGAGGAGGGGTCCAGGGTCCCTTGGAAGGCGAGGAGGGGGCTTGCGAGGCCCAGGGCGGCAAGCCCCGCCCCGAGCCCGAAGACGCTCGCCACGAGGCCCACGGCCACCATGAGCCAGGGCACGGCGGCGCTCTCCCGAAGTCCCGCGAGCGCCGCCCCCAGGGCGAGGGCGGCCAGGGCGACGTAGAGGGGCCAGCGCATGTTTCCGTTCTATGCTACCACGGCCTGGGCTTGGGGAGCGGGGGAGGGTGCGGTGATTCACATTCAAAAAGTTTCCCCTGAAATAAAGTGCCGCCCGTGGACTGGGAGCTCCTCGCCCGCTTCTTCCGCCTCCAGCGGCTTCTGCGCCAGGAGGTGGAGGCGCGGCTTGGGCCTTTGGGGCTTTCGGGCCTCGAGGCCTGGCTCCTCAAGGTGCTCTCCCAGCGCCCCTACCCCTCGGAGGCGGCCCGGGCCATGGGCCTTCCCCCGCCCACGGTGAGCCACATGGTGCGCCGGCTGGAGCGGGCGGGCTTTCTCGCCCGGGAGGCGGACCCGGAGGACCTCCGCCGCCACCGCCTCCGGCTCACGCCGAAGGGCGCGAGGGCCTTGAGGCGGGCGGAGGCCCTCATGGCCGAGGCCTTCGCCCGGCGGGCCTCCCGCCTCCAAGAGGGGGAGCGGGCGGAGCTTTTGCGCCTTTTCGCCAAGCTGGAGGAGGACGCGGAATGAACCCTACCCCGAACGCCAAAGAGGTGCGCTACACCATGGTGGGCATCCTGCTGGGGCTTTTTCTGGCGGCCCTGGACCAGACCATCGTCTCCACCGCCATGCCCCGGATCGTGGGGGAGCTCAAGGGGGCCGAGTACTACGCCTGGGTCACCACGAGCTACCTCCTCACCTCCACGGTCTCGGCCCCCATCTTCGGCCGCCTCACGGAGCTTTTTTCCCGCAAGGCCATCCTGCTTTGGGCAGTGGGCCTTTTCCTCCTGGGTTCGGCCCTATCGGGCCTTTCCCAGAACATGGCCGAGCTCATTCTTTTCCGCGGCCTGCAGGGGGTAGGGGGCGGGGCGCTTTTCGCCTTGGCCCTCACCACCATCGCCGTGCTCTTCCCTCCTCGGGAGCGGGGGCGGCTGGCGGGGGCTTTTGGGGCCATCTTTGGGCTTTCCTCGGCGGTGGGCCCGTGGCTTGGGGGGCTTCTCACCGACCACCTCTCCTGGCGCTGGGTGTTCTACATCAACATGCCCGTGGGGGCGGTGGCCCTTTGGTTCATCCTGCGCTACATGCCCAGGCTGAAGCCGGCCCACCGGGAGCCCTTTGACTTCCTGGGGGCCTTTCTGCTCGTCCTCTGGACCGTGCCCTTGATGCTGGCCTTCTCCTGGGGCGGGAGCACCTACCCCTGGGGAGTCCGGTGGTCTTGGGCCTCCTTTTGGGGGCAGGGGTGGGCCTGGGGGTCTGGGTGGCCTCGCAGCTTCGGTCCCCCCATCCCCTCTTTGACCTTTCGCTCTTCCGCATCCCCACCTTTTCCCTCTCCGCCTTGGCGGCTTTCTTCTACGGCCCCGCCTTCTTGGGGCGGTGGCCTTTTTGCCCCTCTACCTGCAGGTGGTCAAGGGGGTCTCGGCGAGCCAAAGCGGGGTGACGGTCCTGCCCCTCACCTTCGGGGTGATCCTGGGGAGCGTGGGCGGAGGGCAGCTCGCCGCCCGCCACGGGCGGTACAAGGGCCTGGTCTTGGGGAGCGCCCTCTTCCTCCTCGGGATCTTCCTCCTCTTTCACTTCCTCCTCCGCGTGGACACGCCCCTTTGGCTGGCCGTCTTCCTCTTCTTCCTCACGGGGCTCGGCCTGGGCCCGGCCCAGAGCCTCCTCAACATCGCCGCCCAGAACGACGTGCCCATGAACCGCCTCGGGAGCGCCACGAGCGCCGTGCAGTTCATGCGCCAGATCGGCGCCACCATAGGGGTGGCCTTCCTCGGCACCGTCCTCGCCGGCGCCCTCTCCGACCACCTGAAGGCCGCCTTCCCTCAAGGGGCGGCGGGCGCCCCGGCCCTGGCCCGGGGCGGGGAGGGGATGGCCCTGGACCTGGACCGGGAGTTCGCCCGCCTCGAGGACCTCCTCGCCCGCGCCCTCCGGGGGGACGAGGCGGCCTACCGGGCCCTCCTCCAGGACCCCATGGTCCCCAAGGCCTACCTCCAGGGCCTCTCCCCCGGGGGGATCCCCGCCCGCTTCGCCGCCCTGAAGGAGGAGGTGCGGGCCGCTTTGGCCGGGGACGAGGCCGCGCGGAGGGCCCTCCTTCAGGACCCCACCCTCCCCGAGGACCTAAAGGCCTTCCTCCGGGCTCCCCGGGGCGCCTTGGGGCCCGAGGCGGTGGAGGCCGCCTTGGCCCAGGCCGAGGCGCGGGCCCTGGAGGAGGCCACGCGGCAGGCGGTGGCGGGCCTCGAGGCGGCGAAGGCCCGGCTCAAGGAGGCCTTGAGTCTCGGCATCACCGAGGCCCTGCGGCGGATTTTCCTCTATAGCGCCCTCTTCATCCTCGGGGCCTTGTTCTTCGTCCTCCTCCTTCCCGACCGGGAGCTCAAGGGGAGGCCCGCTCCGGTAGAGTGAGGGGGTGGTCCGGGGTTTTTACCTGCGCTTCGGCGAGGGGGTCTCTGAGGAGGCGAACCGCAGGGCCCTCGCCCTGGCCGAGGCCCTCCTCCGCGCCCCCCTCCGGGGCTTCTGGACGCCGTGCCCGCCTACAGTATCCTCTACCTGGAGTACGACCCCAGGCGGCTTTCCCGAGGGCGGCTTTTGCGCCTTCTTAAGGGGCTTCCCCAGGAGCGGGCCGAGGAGGGGCGGGTGGTGGAGATCCCCGTGCGCTACGACGGGGAGGACCTTCCCGAGGTGGCCTCCCGCCTGGGCCTCTCCCTCGAGGCGGTGAAGGCCCTCCACCAAAAGCCCCTCTACCGCGTCTACGCCCTGGGGTTCACCCCGGGCTTCCCCTTCCTGGCGGAGGTGGAGCCCGCCTTGCGCCTTCCCCGGAAGCCCCACCCGAGGCCCCGGGTGCCCGCCCACGCCGTGGCCGTGGCGGGGGTGCAGACGGGGATCTACCCCCTTCCTTCTCCCGGGGGCTGGAACCTGATCGGGACCAGCCTGGTGGCCGTCTACGACCCCCACCGCGAGACGCCCTTCCTCCTCCGCCCCGGGGACCGGGTGCGCTTCCTGGAGGCCGAGGGGCCCACGCCGCCCGAGCCCCGCCCCCTGGAGCTCCTCCCCGAGGAGCCGAGCCTTCCCGCCATCCGGGTGGAGGAGGCGGGGCTTTTGGACCTGGTGGTGGACGGGGGCCGCTTCCTCGGGGGGCACCTCGGCCTCGCCCGCTCCGGTCCCCTGGACGCCCCTTCCGCCCGGTTGGCCAACCGGCTTGTGGGCAACGGGGCGGGGGCGCCCCTCTTGGAGTTCGCCTACAAAGGCCCCGTCCTCACCGCCCTCCGCGACCTGGTGGCCGCCTTCGCGGGCTACGGCTTCGTCGCCCTTCTGGAAGGGGAGGAGATCCCCCCGGGGCAAAGCTTCCTCTGGCCCCGGGGCAAGACCCTCCGCTTCCGCCCCCGGGGCCCGGGGGTGCGGGGCTACCTGGCGGTGGCGGGGGGCCTCGAGGTCCGGCCCTTCCTCGGCTCCGCCTCCCCGGACCTCCGGGGGAGGATCGGGAGGCCCTTGAGGGCAGGGGATCTCCTGGGCCTCGAGGCGCTTCGCCCGGTCCGCCCCGGGAGGGCCTTCCCCAGCGCCCGCTCCCCGAGGCCTTCCGCCTCCGCCTCCTCCCCGGGCCCCAGTTTGCGGGGGAGGCCTTTAGGGCCCTTTGCTCCGGCCCCTTCCGGGTGGCGCGGGCGGACCGGGTGGGGGTGGAGCTTTTGGGGCCGGAGGTCCCTGGCGGGGAGGGGCTTTCCGAGCCCACCCCCCTCGGCGGGGTCCAGGTGCCCCCCTCGGGGAGGCCCCTGGTGCTCCTCGCCGACAAGGGGAGCCTCGGGGGGTACGCCAAGCCCGCCCTGGTGGACCCCCGGGACCTCTGGCTCCTGGGGCAGGTCCGGCCCGGGGTGGAGATATGCTTCACAAGCGGGTGAAATCGTGAATAAAAGCACAAGATGGCCGAAGACCCCCCTCCAGCCCCCGGGGAGGGGAGGGGCCTAAGGCTTAGCCCATCCCCTCCACCACCACGGCGATGCCCTGGCCCACGCCGATGCACATGGTGGCGAGGCCGAACTGGACCTTTCGCCGCCGCATCTCGTGGACCAGGGTGGTGAGGATGCGGGCCCCGGAGGCCCCCAGGGGGTGGCCCAGGGCGATGGCGCCGCCGTTGGGGTTGAGGCGGGGGTCCTCCATGTCTAGGCCCCACTCCCGAAGGACGGCGAGGCTTTGGGCGGCGAAGGCCTCGTTGAGCTCAATGAGGCCGAGGTCGGAGAGGCTAAGGCCTGCCCGCTCCAGGGCCTTCCCCGTGGCGGGCACGGGGCCGATCCCCATGATCCTTGGGGGTACGCCGGCCACGGCGATGGCGCGGATGCGGGCGAGGGGCCTCAGGCCGTGGGCCTTGGCGTAGTCGTCGGAGACGAGGAGGACCGCCGCCGCCCCGTCGTTTAGGGGGCTAGAGTTCCCTGCGGTCACCGTGCCCCCCTCGCGGAAGACGGGCCGGAGAGCGGCGAGCTTCTCCAGGGAGGTGTCCCGCCTGGGGCCCTCGTCCTGCTCCACGAGGACCTCTTCCTTGCCGCGCCTGGCGGGGACGGGGACGACCTCGTCCTTGAAGCGTCCCTCCTCCCAGGCCCGCACCGCCTTCTGGTGGGAGAGGAGGGCGAAGCGGTCCTGCTCCTCCCGGGGGATCTTGTACATCTCCGCCAGGTTTTCGGCGGTCTCGCCCATGCTCTCCGTGCCGTAGAGGGCCTGCATTTTGGGGTTGACGAAGCGCCAGCCCAGGGTGGTGTCGTACATGACGAGGTTGCCGGTGGGGAAGCCTCGCTCGGGCTTGGGGACGGCATAGGGGGCGCGGGACATGGACTCTACGCCGCTGCCGATGTAGACCCTGCCTTCGCCGGCCCAGATGGCCCTTGCGGCCTGGGCGACGGCCTCCAGGCCGGAGCCGCAGAGGCGGTTTACGGTGCAGCCCGCCACCTCCACGGGGAAGCCGGCGAGGAGGAGGGCCATGCGGGCGACGTTGCGGTTGTCCTCACCGGCCTGGTTGGCGCAGCCGGCGTAGACGTCCTCCACTTCCTCTTTGGGGACGCCGGAGCGGTCCATGAGGGCGGAGAGGGCGTGGGCGAGGAGGTCGTCGGGGCGCACGGAGGCGAGGGCCCCTCCGTGCTTGCCGATGGGGGTCCTTACTGCTTCCACGATCCAGGCTTCGGGCATGGGGTCCTCCTTACCGAACGGTCGGTAGTAGCTTAGCCGGAAGGCGGGGCGGGGTCAAGCAACAAGGGGAGAAAGAACGCACAAGCGGATATTATCGTGAAAAGCCTCACTAACCATCTCCCCGCACCCGGGCCTCCACCTCCTCCCACCGCTCCACCGGGAGGAGGCAGACCCCCCTCCGGCACACGTAGGCCTTCCCCGGCTCCCGGCCCTCGAGGGCAGGAAGCGCCCCGGCGGGTCCCAGGACCAGCTGGGTGAGGGGCAGGAAGGCCCCCCTTGCGGCCTCGAGGAGAGGGGAGGGCAGGGGCAGGGCGAGTTCCGTGCCCCTTTCCCAAAGGGCCTTGGCCAGGAGCGCCCCCGGGAGGGCGTGGGGGTAGCGGGCCAACCAACGGGCCTTTTCCGCCAGGACCTCCTCCGCCCGCTCCCGGTAGTCCCCGCCGAAAACGGCCCCCAACCGGACCAAGGCCTCGGCCAAGGCGCTTTCCCCCGAGGGGAGGGCCCCCTCCTCCACCTCCTTGGCGGGGAGGGGGAGGGAAGGGCCTTCCCTAAAGAGCCTCCAGCCCGCCTCCGCGAACCTCTGCGCCCAGTCCAGGTAGGGCCACTCCCCCGTGGCGGCGTAGAGCTCCAAAAAGGCCAGGGCGGCGAAGGCCTGGTCGGAGAGGTAGGCCTCCTCCCCCAGGCTTCCCCGCCAGGTGTGTCGCAGGAGGCCTCCCCGGTACATGTGGGCGAGGAGGAAGCGGGCGCCCCTCTTGGCCGCCTCGAGGTAGGCTTCCTCCCCGAAAAGCCTCCCCGCCTCCGCCAGCGCCCTAACCGCCAGGGCGGACCAGTCCGCCAGGACCTTGTCGTCCAAGGCGGGGGGCATGCGCCGCCTGCGGGCCCCTTGGAGCTTCGCCCGCACCCCTTCCCGCCAGGCGAAAAACCCCTCCCCCAGGGCCTCTCTCACCTCGGCCTCGCCCCAGGCGGTGAGGACGGACCTCTCCCCCAGGTCCTCCCCCAGGGCGAAGTAGCGCCGGGCCAGGGGGAAGTCCTCCCCCAGGGCCTCCCTAAGCTCCGCCTCGGTCCAGGTGTAGTAGCGCCCCTCCTCCCCCTCGCTTTCCGCGTCCAGGGCGGTGTGGAAGCCGCCCTCCCGGCGCTGCATGGAGAGGAGCCAGTCCAGGGTCTCCCGGGCCACCCGCAGGAAGAGGTCCTCGCCAAAGAGCTTGTAGGCCCCGAGGTAGACCCGGGCAAGGAGGGCGTTGTCGTAGAGCATCTTCTCAAAGTGGGGTAGCCGCCAGAAGCGGTCCACGCTGTAGCGGTGGAACCCCCCGCCCACCTGGTCGTACACCCCCCGAGGGCCATGGCCCTCAGGGTGGGGCGGAGGAGGCGCGCGGCGCGCTCTTCCCCCTCCCAGGCCCGGGCGAGGAGGTAGAGGAGGAGGGGCCCCTGGGGGAACTTGGGGGCGGGGAGGAACCCTCCCCACTCGGGGTCAAAGGCCCGCTCCAGGTGGTCCAGGGCCTCCTCCTCCGCGCCCTCGGGAAGGGGGCCCGGGGGCGGGGTGAGGCTTTTCCAGAGGGCCCGGGTTAGCCGCTCCGCCTCTTCCAGGACGGCCTCCCGCTTCCCCGCCCAGGCCTCGGCCACGGCCACAAGGACCCGCTTGAAGCCGGGAAGGCCCATCCGGTCCTCCTTGGGGAAGTAGGTGCCCCCGAAGAAGGGCTTGCCCTCGGGGTGAGGAAGAGGCTCATGGGCCAGCCCCCCTGGCCGGTGAGGCTCACGAGGGCCCGCATGTAGGCGGCGTCCACGTCGGGCCGTTCCTCCCGGTCCACCTTCACCGGGACGAAGTGGGCGTTGAGGAGGCGGGCCACCTCCTCGTCCTGGAAGCTTTCCCGGTGCATCACGTGGCACCAGTGGCAGCTGGCGTAACCCACGGAGAGGAAGATGGGCTTGTCCTCGGCCTGGGCCTTGCGGAAGGCCTCCTCGCCGAAGGGGTACCAGTCCACGGGGTCTTCCGCGTGGGCAAGGAGGTAGGGGCTGCGGGCGGCTTTTAGGCGGTTTCCCATCCCCTCCAGGCTAGGGCGGGAGGCCGAAGGGGAAAAGCCTCCTCCTTACAATGGGGGGCGTGGTCGGGGAGGCGCTTTGGCAAGGCGACTTGGAAGAGGCCCTAAGGGCTTGGCTTCGGGAAGACCTGGGGCAGGGGGACCTCACGAGCCTTTTGGTGGTTCCGGAGGACCTCGAGGGCGAGGCCGTGATCCTCGCTAAGGAGGAGGGCGTCCTCGCGGGGCTTTGGGTGGCGGAGCGGGTTTTCGCCCTCGCGGACCCACGCACCGCCTTCACCCCCCTGGTGGCGGAGGGGGCGAGGGTGGCGGAGGGGACGGAGGTGGCCCGGATCCGGGGGCCCTTGCGGGGCATCCTCGCCGGGGAGAGGCTCGCCCTCAACCTCCTGCAGAGGCTTTCGGGAATCGCCACCCTGACCCGGGCCTACGTGGAGGCCCTCGCGGGCACCAAGGCCCAGATCCTGGACACCCGCAAGACCACCCCGGGGCTTCGCGCCCTGGAGAAGTACGCCGTGCGGGTCGGCGGGGGAGGAACCACCGCTACGGCCTCTTTGACGGGATCCTCATCAAGGAGAACCACGTCCGGGCGGCGGGGGGCGTGGGCGAGGCGGTGCGGCGGGCCAAGGCCCGCGCCCCCCACTACCTCAAGGTGGAGGTGGAGGTCCGGGACCTCGCCGAGCTGGAGGAGGCCTTGGAGGCCGGGGCCGACCTCGTCCTCCTGGACAACTTCCCCCTCGAGGCCCTCCGGGAGGCGGTGCGCCGCGTGAGGGGAAGGGTTCCCCTGGAGGCGAGCGGGAACATGACCCTGGAAAGGGCGAAGGCGGCGGCGGAGGCCGGGGTGGACTACGTCTCCGTGGGGGCCCTCACCCACTCGGCCAAGGCCTTGGACCTCTCCCTCCTGGTGGTGCGTCCATGAGGGCGTGGAGGCGGTCCGGGCCCTGGTCCACCACCTCAGGAGGCCCTGCATAATGGGTAGGATGCGTGGGGAAGCCCTGGCGCAAGAGGTTCTCAGGCTCAAGCGGGAGCGGAACGCCGTCATCCTGGCCCACTCCTACCAGCTCCCCGAGGTGGAGGAGGTGGCGGACTTCGTGGGGGACTCCCTGGGCCTCGCCCGCGAGGCCCAAAGGACGCGGGCCGAGGTCATCGTCTTCTGCGGCGTCCACTTTATGGCGGAGACCGCCGCCATTTTGAACCCCGAGAAGACGGTGCTTCTGCCCGACCTGGAAGCCGGCTGCTCCCTCGCCGACAGCATCCGGCCCGAGGACGTCCTGGCCTGGAAGGCAAAGCACCCCGACGGGATCGTGGTGGCCTACGTGAACACCAAGGCGGAGGTCAAAGCCCTGGCGGACGTCTGCGTGACGAGCGCGAACGCCGTGGAGGTGGTCTCCCAGCTTCCCCAGGACCGGCCCATCTACTTCGTCCCCGACATGTTCCTGGGAGCCCACGTGGCCCGGGTCACGGGGAGGAGGCTGGACCTCTTCCCTGGGGAGTGCCACGTGCACGCAGGGATCCGGGAGGAGCACCTGAAGGCCCTCCTGGAAGCCCACCCGGGGGCGGAGTTCCTCATCCACCCGGAGTGCGGCTGCGGCAGCGGGTGCCTTTACCTCAAGCCCGACGCCAAGATGCTTTCCACGGAGGGGATGGTGCGCTACGCCAAGGGGGCGGAGGCCCGGGAGTTCGTGGTGGCCACGGAGGTGGGGATCCTCCACCGCCTCAAGAAGGAGGCCCCGGAAAAAGCCTTCTTCCCGGTGAAGCCCGACGCCGTGTGCGAGTACATGAAGCGGATCACCCTGGAGAAGGTCTACCTCTCCTTGAAGGAGATGCGCCACGTGGTCCGGGTGCCCGAGGAGGTGGCGAGGAAGGCGCGCCGGGCCCTCGAGGCCATGGTGGCCGTGGGGTGATGGAGCGCCGTAGCACAGACCTCCTCGTCCTGGGCGCCGGGGTGGCGGGGGTCTACGCCGCCTTGGCCGCAGAGGAGAGGGGAGCCCGGGTCCTCCTCGTGAGCAAGGACCCCCTCCCCGCGGGCTCCACCCCCTGGGCCCAAGGGGGGGTGGCCTTCCCCGTGGGGGAGGAGGACCTCGAGGCCCACCTCCGGGACACCCTCGTGGCCGGCCGGGGCCTCGTGGAGGAAGGGGTGGCCCGCTCCATCCTGGAGGAGGCCCCCCGCCACCTGGAGAGGCTTCGCGCCTTCGGTCTTCCCTTCCACCCCGAGCCCACCCGGGAAGGGGGGCACTCCCGCGCGAGGGTCTTCCACCTGGGCGGGGACCGGAGCGGGCTTCTCCTCCTGGAGGGGCTCCTCAAGCGGCTTTCCGCCCCCGTGGTTCCCGCCCAGGCCCTAAGCCTCCTCGTCTCCGGGAACCGGGTGGCCGGGGCCCTCCTCTGGGGGCCGGAAGGGCTTTGGGAGGTCCGGGCCGGGGCCGTCCTCCTCGCCACCGGAGGGTTTGGCCGGCTCTTCCCCGTGACCACGAACCCCCAAGGGGCCACGGGGGACGGGATGGCCCTCGCCTGGCGGGCGGGGGCGGTGCTTAGGGACCTGGAGTTCGTCCAGTTCCACCCCACGGCCCTTCCCAACGGGGCCCTGGTCTCCGAGGCCTGCCGGGGGGAGGGGGCCCTCCTCCTGAACGCCCAAGGGGAGCGGTTCATGCCCCGCTATGACCCCCTGGCGGAGCTCGCCCCCCGGGACGTGGTGGCCCGGGCCGTCTTCCGGGAGAGGGAGGGCACGGGCGGGGTTTACCTGGACCTCCGGCCCATCCCCCACCTGGAGGAGCGCTTCCCCACGGTGGTGGCCCAGGCCCGGGCCTTGGGCCTAGACCCCCTGAGGGCGCCCCTTCCCGTGGCCCCGGCGGCCCACTACGCCATGGGCGGGGTGAGGACCGACGCCTTCGGCCACACGGGGATCCCCGGGCTCTTCGCCGCGGGGGAGGTGGCCTCCACCGGCTTCCACGGGGCGAACCGCCTGGCCTCCAACAGCCTCCTCGAGGGCCTGGTGGTGGGGTGGCGGGCCGCCCTAAGGGCCCTGGAGGACCTGGCCTTTCCCCCAAGCGCCACCCCCCTCCCCGCCCTCGCCGCCCCACCCGAGGCGGTGGCGTCCCTAAGGGAGGAAGCGGGGGAGGCCCTCGGGGTGGTGCGGCGGAAAGAGGCCCTCCTCGCCTTCCTCCGCCGGGCGGAGGCCGTGCCCCTGGAGGAGGTGGAAAAGGCCAGCAGAGACCGGCTCGAGGCGGGAAGCCTCCTCCTCCTCATGCGCCTCCTCGCCCGGGCCGCCTTGGCCCGGGAGGAGAGCCGGGGCGCCCACTTCCGGGAGGACTTCCCCCTGGAAGACCGCCCCAGGCACAGCCTCTTCCAGGGGTGGCGCCTCGGTTTCCTTCCCGTGGGTGTAGAGTAGGGGAGGAGGCCATATGAAAGGGCACCCCGAGGTGATTCAGAGCTTGCAGGAACGGCTTTCCGAGGAACTCGCCGCCATCCTCCAGTACATGGTGCACGCCGAGCTGGCGGAGAACTGGGGCCTCAAGGCCCTGGCCCGCCACCTCAAGGCCCACGCCATCACCGAGATGCGCCACGCCGAACGGCACATTGGAGCGCATCCTCTTCCTCGAGGGCTTCCCCGAGGTGAGCCGCATTGGGGAGACCAAGATCGGCAGAAACGTGGAGGAGATCCTCTTCAAGGACTACGAGGGGGAGGTCCAGGCAGTCAAAGGGTACAACGAGACCATGAACCTGGCCCAACGCCTCGGGGACAACGGCACCCGGGAGATGATCGCGGAGATCCTTAAGGACGAGGAGGCCCACGTGGACTGGCTGGAGACGCAGCGGGAGCTCCTCAGCCGCATGGGCCTCCCGGCCTACCTGCAGTACCTCGCCGGGGAGTTTTCCGAGTAGCCTACCGGGCCGGGTCCGGGGCCTTGAGGTGCCGCCTGGCCCAGCGCTCTATGGCCTGGACCACCTCCTCCAGCTCTTCGCCCGCCGGGGTGAGGCTGTAGCGGGTGCGGGGCGGCATGTAGGACTCCACCCGCTTCTCCACCACCCCCAGGCGGACCAGCTGGTCCAGGCGCTGGGAGAGGGTGGCGGGGTTCACGCCCCCCACGGCCCGGGAAAGCTCGTTGAACCCCTTGGGCCCCTCCAGGAGGGCCCGGATGATGTGCAGGGTCCACTTCTCCTGGAGGAGGTTCAGGGCCGCGTAGACGGGGCAGAAGGCCTCGGCCATACCCCCATGGTACCACATGGGGTAAGCGCTTTGCCCGGTAAAGCGAAAGGGGGGCGCCCTTGCGCCGGGGCCCCGGGTGTGGAAACATGGAAACGAAGGAGGTGAGGCTATGAAGGTCACCTTGAGCGTGCTCAAGGCGGACATCGGCTCGGTGGGCGGGCACACCCTGCCCAGCCGCAAGGTCCTCGCCAAGGTGGAGGAGGTGGTCCGGGAGGAGGTGGGCCGCCTCCTCCTGGACGCCTACGTCTTCCACATCGGCGATGACATCGTCCTCCTCCTATCCCACACCCGGGGGGTGCGGAACCAGGAGGTGCACGCCCTGGCCTGGAAGGCCTTCCGTGAGGGCACCGAGGTGGCCAAGGCCGAAGGCCTCTACGGGGCGGGCCAGGACCTCCTTAAGGACGCCTTCACGGGGAACCTCCACGGCCTTGGGCCCCAGGTGGCGGAGATGGAGTTCACCGAGCGCCCCGCGGAGCCCTTCATGGTCCTCGCCGCCGACAAGACCGAGCCCGGGGCCTTCAACCTCCCCCTCTACCTGGCCTTCGCCGACCCCATGTACTCCTCGGGCCTCCTCCTTTCCCCGGAGCTTAGGCCCGGCTTCCGCTTCCGCATCATGGACCTGGCCCAGACGGAGCGGGACAGCTACATTGAGCTGGACGCCCCCGAGCGCCTCTACGACATCGCCACCCTCCTTCGCGACTCCCACCGCTTCGCCATAGAGTCCATCTGGTCCCGGAAGCACGGGGAGCAGGCCGCCGTGGTGAGCACCACGCGCCTGAGGAACATCGCCGGGCGCTACGTGGGCAAGGACGATCCCGTGGCCATCGTCCGCACCCAGAAGATCTTCCCCGCCACGGAGGAGTTCGGCCCCGTCTTCGCCCTCGCCCCCTACGTGGCGGGGGACACCCGGGGAAGCCACCACATGCCCCTGATGCCCGTGCGGGCCAACACCCCGGCCTCCACCTTCTTCTGCGTGCCCATGGTGTGCGGCCTGGCCTTCTCCTTGCGGGAGGGGCGGCTTTCCGAGCCCGTGGACCTCTTCGCCGACCCCGTGTGGGAGGCGGTGCGGGCCAAGGTGGTGGAGAAGGCCCAGGAGATGCGCCGCCAGGGCTTCTACGGCCCCGCCATGCTTCCCATGGAGGAGCTGGAGTACACGGGGATCGCCGAACGGCTGAAGGCTTTGGAGCGGGAGTTCAGTTAAAGGCCGCTAGGGGCGGCCCCGGGAGGCTCCCGGGGCCCGCTTCTTCGCTTTCCCGTGGAGGGGGTTTCAAAAAACCTTGACGGGAGGCGGGAAAGGGGGGTATGCTCTTCCGCAAAGAAAGGAGACGGGCGCCCCCTGCTGGCCGCCCGACGCCCCGAGCACGGGCGCCTGCCCCGTGGAGTGATAGATTGAGCCCGTGGCGCCTTTGAGGATGAAGGCGGTGGAGGTCCTCCAGCGCAACAGCCGGGGGGCCTTCACCGTCCCCGCGCACGGGCTTTACCCTTACCAGTGGCTTTGGGACTCGGCCTTCATCGCCTTGGGGTGGACCCAGGTGGACTGGGAGCGGGCCTGGCAGGAGCTCCTCTGCCTCTTTGACTACGGCCAGGGCCCGGACGGGATGCTCCCCCACATCGTCTTCCACGAGCAGAGCCGGGACTACTTCCCCGGCCCCGACGTCTGGGGCCGGGAGGCCCGGGCCCAGCCCGCCACCTCCGGCATCACCCAGCCCCCGGTGGTGGCCACGGTGGTCCGCTACCTCTACGAGAAGGACCCGGACCGGGCCCGGGCCCGGGAGCGGGCCCGGTACCTCTTTCCCAAGCTCCTCGCCTTCCACCGCTGGCTCTACCACGCCCGCGACCCCTACCGCACCGGCCTCGTGGTCATCGTCCACCCCTGGGAGTCGGGCATGGACAACAGCCCTGCCTGGGACAAGCCCCTGAGCCGGGTGCCCGTGGAGAACCTCCCCCCCTACGAGCGGCGGGACGTGAAGCACGTGAACCCCGAGGAGCGGCCCAGGAAGGAGGACTACGACCGCTACCTTTCCCTCCTCTACCTCTTCCGCCGCCTGGAGTACGACCCCCGGGAGATCTACCGCCAGTCCCCCTTCAAGGTGGTGGACGTGGGGTTCAACGCCATCCTCCAGCGGGCCAACCGGGACCTCTACGCCCTCGCCGTCCTCCTTCAGGAGGATCCTTACGAGATTGAGGAGTGGATCGTGCGGGGGGAGGTGGGCCTCGAGGCCCTCTGGGACCGGGAGGCGGGGTTTTACTTCTCCTGGGACCTCGTGGCCGGGGAGCCCATCGCGGTGAAGACCTCGGCGGGCTTCCTGCCCCTCTTCGCCGGAACGCCCCACCAGGGGCGGGCAAGCCTCCTCGCCCAGGAGGCGGAGCGCTGGGGGGAGAAGGCGCGCTACCTCCTCCCCAGCGTGGACCCCACGAGCCCCTTCTTTGAACCCAGGCGGTACTGGCGGGGCCCGGTGTGGATCAACGTCAACTGGATGGTGGCCGAGGGGTTTAGGGACTACGGTTTCGCCGCCCTGGCGGAAAGGCTCAAGGCGGACGCCCTCGCCCTCATGGAGCGGGAGGGCTTCCGGGAGTACTACGACCCCCTGACGGGGCAGGGGAGGGGGGGTGAGGGCTTCTCCTGGAGCGCCGCCTTGGCCCTCTTCTGGACGCGATGAAGGACCGGTACCTTCCCTACCTTCTGATCCTTCCCTCCGTCCTCTTCCTCCTGGTCTTCTTCGGCTGGCCCTTCCTCAGCGCCCTGGTCCTCGCCTTCCGGGAAGGGGAGGGGGTGGGCTTGGGCAATTTCCGCAGGATGGCCCAGGACCTCTACTTTGGGGACACCCTGCGGAACACCCTCCTCCTCACCGCCATCGTGGTCCCCCTCCAGCTTGCGCTGGCCCTGGCCATGGGGCTCCTGCTGGAACGCCTCGGGCGCGGGCGCGACCTCTTCCTCTCCTTCTGGACCGTGCCCCTCGGGATCTCGGACCTGGCGGCGGGGATCGTGTGGCTTTCCATCTTCACCGAGCGGGGCTACCTCAACACCCTCCTCCACGCCCTCGGGGTCCTAGAGGAGCCCGTGGGCTGGCTCACCTACGAGCACCCCACGGCCCTCTTCCTCGCCGTGGTGGCGGCGGAGGTCTGGCGGGCCACGCCCTTGGTCCTCGTCATCCTGGTGGCGGGCCTCCAGCTCATCCCCAGGGAGCTGCACGAGGCGGCCGAGGTCTTCGGGGCCACGCCCTGGGTCCGGTTCCGGAAGGTGACCCTCCCCCTCCTCCTGGGGGCGCCCGCGGGGTACGCCCTCGCCCGCTACCCCTTTTTTGGGCGGGACCTGTTCCGGGTCTTTCTCATCCTCACCCGGGCCTTCCCCATCGTGGTCCTGGTCCTGCCCCTCGCCGTCCTCTTCCTGCGGGTGGGGCTTTACGACACCCCCTTGGGGGTGGCCCTGGTGCACACCGCCCTCACCCTGCCCTTCTCGGTGATGGTGAGCGCAAGCCTCTTTCTCTCCATCCCAAAGGAGCTTGAGGAGGCCGCTTGGACCTTGGGGTGCACCCGGAGCCAGGCCTTCCTCAAGGTGGTCCTGCCCCTCGCCCTGCCGGGCCTCGCCGCCACCGCCATCTTCGCCTTCATCACCTCCTGGAACGAGGTCTTCGCCGCAAGCGTCCTCACCCTGCAGAACAAGACGCTCACGGCCTTCCTCCTCTCCCTCTTGGACGAGTCGCCCCTGCCCTTTAAGTTCGCCGGAGGGTTCTTCCTGGTGGTGCCCGCCTTGGTCTTCATCTTCGCCGTGCGGCGCTACCTCTTCACCCTCTGGGGCATCGCGAGCCGCTAGGAGGGCATCATGGCCGGGATCCGCGTGGAAAAGGTCAGCAAGCGCTTCGGCAAGGTGGAGGCCTTGAAGGGGGTGGACCTCGAGGTCCGGGACCAGGAGTTCCTCGTCCTCCTCGGGCCCTCGGGGTGCGGGAAGACCACCCTCCTCCGCATCGTGGCGGGCCTCGAGGCCCCCACCTCCGGGGAGGTCTACATCGGGGAGCGCCGCGTCACCCACCTGCCCCCGAGGCTTAGGGGGATCGCCATGGTCTTCCAGAACTACGCCATCTTCCCCCACCTCACCGTTTACGAGAACGTGGCCTTCGGCCTGCGGATGAAGCGGCGCCCCGAGGAGGAGATCCGGAGGAAGGTGGGCGAGGTGGCGGCCCTCCTCCACATTGAGGAGCTTCTGGACCGGTACCCCGCCCAGCTTTCCGGCGGGCAGCGCCAACGGGTGGCGGTGGCGCGGGCTTTGGCGGTGGAGCCGGAGGTCCTCCTCATGGACGAGCCCCTCTCCAACCTGGACGCCCTCCTGCGCCTGGAGATGCGGGCCGAGCTCAAGCGCCTTCTCAAGGAGACCCGGACCACCACCCTCTACGTGACCCACGACCAGGTGGAGGCCATGAGCCTGGCCGACCGCATCGCCGTGATGCGCCAGGGGGAGATCGTCCAGCTCGGCACGCCCACGGAGATCTACCACGCCCCGGCGGACACCTTCGTGGGCGGGTTCATCGGCAACCCCCCCATGAACTTCCTCCGGGCCAGGGCCGAGGGGGGGCGGGTGGTCCTCGAGGGCTTCAGCGTGCCCAGCCCCCAGGAAGGGGAGGTCCTCGTGGGCGTCCGGCCCGAGGACCTCCGCGTGGCCAAGGAGAAGACGGAGGGGGCTTTCCGCGCCCGCGTCCTGGTGGTGGAGCCTCTTCAACCCGAAGACGGGGAAAGCCCTTGCCTGAGGGCGGATTCCCCTCCGTCCCCCCTACCTTCGCGAAAGGTACATTTCGCGCATGTATAATGCCCCCATGCCGGAAGGCGCCACCATCCCCTTTATTTGGAAAACCATCGGCCTTAGAAGGCCCGATAAGGCCCTCGCGCCCCTCGCCCCTTACGCCGAATACCTCCTTCTGGAGCGGGGGTACTCGCCCCGAGGGGTGCGCCGCTACCTCCAGGACCTCGCCTTCTGGTTCCGCTTCCTCGAGGCCGAATCCCTCCCCCCGGGCCCCGAGGCGGTGCGGGCCCTCCTCCTCAGGGAGCGCTGGGCCCCCCGCAGGGTCCAGGGGTTTTTGGCCGCTCTAAGGAGCTACTACCGCTACCTCAAGGAGGTGAAGGGCGAGGCCAAGGAGGACCCCACCGAGGGGATCGGCCGGCCCAAGGCGGGAAGGAGGCTCCCCTTTTACCCGAACCCCGAGGAGCTGCGGCGCTTTCTCAAGGCCCTGGAAGAAGAAAAGGAGGCCCGGCTCCTCACCGCCTTGGCCCGCTTCCTCTACGGCACCGGGCTCAGGATCTCCGAGGCCCTGGCCCTTCAGGGAAAAAACCTGGTTCTGGAGGGCAACCACCCCGTGGCGGTTCGGGTAGTAGGCAAAGGCAACAAGGAAAGGCTCGTGCCCCTTTCTAAAACCGCCCAGGCGGTGCTTTTGGAGCTGGGGTCGCCCCGCGGAAATGTGAACATATTCACTTTTGAGGGGGGAAAACGCAAAGGCCGCACCCCCTCGGCCCGCTGGGTGGAGGCCAAGTTCCGGGAGGCCGCCCTAAGGGCGGGCCTGGACCCCAGGCGCTTCACCCCCCACAAGCTCCGCCACGCCTACGCCACGCTCCTCGTGGAAGCGGGCGTGGAGCTGGACGCCGTGAAGGACCTCCTGGGCCACGAGTCCATCGCCACCACCCAGATCTACCTCCACGCCTCCAGGGAGCGCCTCAAAGAGGCGGCCTCGAGGCTCCCCGAACTCTGAAAAACACCGCTCCACGCTGGCCCAAACCGGCGCCGGGGCCCGGCAGGGTGGTGGGGACACTTGTCCCTTCGCCCGGGTTGTGCTAACCTAACAAACGATCGTTAGCCATGGACCGCCGGAGCCAGATCCTCACCATCGCCGGGCACCTCTTCAGCCAGAGGGGTTACCACGCCACCAGCATGCGGGAGCTCGCCCGCCACCTGAACCTCCAAGGGGGAAGCCTCTACGCCCACATCCAGTCCAAGGAGGAGCTCCTCCTGGAGGTGGTGCGCCAGGCGGCGGAGCGGTTCCAGAAGGTCTTGGAGGAGCTCCCTTCGGGAGACCCCGTGACCCGGATGAAGGCCCTGGTCAAGGGGCACCTTCGGGTCATCGCCGAGGAGCTTCCCCGGGCCACGGTCTTCTTCCACGAGTGGAAGCACCTCTCCCCTCCCCTCCTCGAGGAGGCCAAGGCCCTGAGGCGCCGCTACGAGGAGGGGGTGCAAGAGGTGATCCGGGAGGGGGTGGAAAAGGGCGTGTTCCAGGTGGAAAACCCCCGCCTCGCCACCCTCTTTGTGCTTTCCGCCCTCAACTGGACCTACCAGTGGTACCGGCCCGACGGCCCCCTTTCTCTGGAAGAACTTTCGGAACAGTACGCCAAGCTGGTCCTAAGGGCCCTTGGCGTGCGGGAAGGAGGCGAGGATGGTGAAGCTTAGGATCGGCTACCCCGAGGACCCCGACTACCAGGAAAGGCTTGCGGAGTTTGAGGAAAGGATCGCCCGGGGGGAGAAGATCGAGCCCGGGGACTGGATGCCGGCCGAGTACCGGAGGCAGCTTATCCGCATGATCTCCCAGCACGCCCACAGCGAGTGGGTGGGCATGCTCCCCGAGGGGGCCTGGATCACCCGGGCGCCCTCCCTGAGGCGGAAGCTTATCCTCCTCGCCAAGGTCCAGGACGAGGCCGGGCACGGCCAGTACCTCTACCACGCCGCCGAGACCCTTGGCATCACCCGGGAGGAGATGGTGGAGGCCCTCCTTTCGGGGAAGGCCAAGTACTCCAACATCTTCAACTACCCCACCCTCACCTGGGCGGACGTGGGCATCATCGGCTGGCTGGTGGACGGGATGGCCATCAAGAACCAGACCATGCTGGCCCAGTGCTCCTACGGGCCCTATTCCCGGGCCATGGTGCGCATCTGCGCCGAGGAGACCTTCCACCACAAGCAGGGGAAGGAAGCGGTCCTCCTCTACGCCCGGGGTTCCAAAAAGCAGCGCCAGATGGTCCAGGATGCCCTGAACCGCTGGTGGTGGCCCACCTTGATGATGGCCGGGCCCCACGACACCGACTCCCCCCATACCCCCCTCCTTCTGCGGTGGGGCATCAAGACCAAGACCAACGACCAGGTGCGCCAGGAGTTCCTGAACGAACACGTCCCCGAACTCTTGGACGCTGGGCTCACCATCCCCGACCCCGACCTCCGCTACGACGAGAAGACGGGCAACTGGATCCACGGGCCGATCCCCTGGGACGACTTCTGGAAGGTGATCAACGGGGAAGGCCCCATGAACCGGCACCGGCTCATGGCCCGGAGGCGAGCCCACGAGGAGGGGCGCTGGGTGCGGGAGGCCATGGAGGCGTACGCCAGGAGGAAGCTCGCCCAGGCGGCGGACTAAGGAGGCGGCATGTGGGGAACCGAGTGGCCTAGGTACGAGGTCATCAAGCAGGACACGGAAAAAAGCGTGCCCCAGATGGTGGGCTCGGTCCACGCCACCGATCCCGAGCACGCCCTCCTTGTAGCCCGGCATGTCTTCGTGCGCAGGCCCTCCGCCTACGCCCTCTTCGTGGCCCCCGCCGAGGCCTTCTTCCACGTGAGCCAGGAAGGGTTTAAGGACCTCAAGGCGGAGGAGGAGGGCCAGGAAGAGCCCTACTGGGTCTTCGCCAAAAGAAGCCATCGCCGGAGCATGGTTTACGGGGACCTGGTGGGCCGCTTCCTCGCCAAGGGGCCCCAAGGGGCGGTCCTCGAGGCCCTCCTCCAGACCCCGGGGGTCGCCTTTTGGGCGGTTCCCGAAAGGGTGGTCGTGGGGACCGAGCCCAAGGAGGAGGTGATCGAGAGCTGGTTCGCCCCGGCTAAGGACAAGACCTACCGCCTGCAAAGCTACTACGGCCTCATCACCGCCAAGGAGGAGCGCCATGCTTGAGAAGCTCCTGGTGGAGAAGCTCACCGCCTTAGCCGACGACGAGGTGGTCCTCGCCCAGCGCCTTTCCGAGTGGGTGGCCCACGCCCCCATCCTCGAGGAGGACATCGCCGTTGCCAACCTGGCCCAGGACGAGCTGGGCCACGCCAAGCTCTACCTTAAGCTGAGGCGGGAGCTGGACGGTTCCGACCCCGACGCGCTCGTCTTCTTCCGCGACCCCCTGGAGTATCAAAACGCCGTCTTGGTGGAGCTCCCCAAGGGGGACTGGGCCTTCACCATGGTCCGGCAGTACCTCTTTGACCTCTACGAGAACCTCTGGCTGGAGGAGGCGCGAAGGAGCGCCTACCCCCCCTTGCGGAGGCGGCGGAAAGGATCCTCAAGGAGGAGCGCTTCCACCTGAAGCACTCCGCCCTCTGGGTGGAGCGCCTGGGCCTGGGCACGGAGGAGAGCCACGCCCGGGCCCAGAAGGCCCTGGAGATGCTCTTCCCCTACGCCAAGCAGCTTTTCGTGCCCTTGCCGGGGGAGGAGGAGCTTTGGGCGGCGGGGTACGTGCCGGACCTAAAGGCCCTGGAGGCACCCTACCTGGAGGAGGCCACCCGCCACCTGGAGCGCTCGGGGCTTAAGGTGCCGGAAGGGGGGTACGTGCCCAAAAGCCGCAAGGAGCACACGGAGTACCTATGGTCCCTGCTTGCCGAGATGCAGTCCGTGGCCCGGTGGGACCGGGAGGCGAAAGTGTGGTAGCGCGGTACTGGGAGGCCCTAAAGGGGGTGAAGGACCCGGAGATCCCCGTCCTCAACATCGTGGAGATGGGGATGGTCCTGGGGGTGGAGGCCGAGGGGAAAAGGGTCAAGGTGCGCTTCCGCCCCACCTTCTCGGGCTGCCCCGCCCTAAGGCTCATTCGGGAGGAGATCGTAAAGGCCCTGAAGGAAGCCGGGGCCGAGGAGGTGGAGGTGGAGGAGGCCCGCACCCCCTGGTCCACCGAGGCCATGACGGAGGAGGCCAGGGAGAAGCTTCTTCGCTACGGCATCGCCCCGCCCCTCCCTCTCCCCATGGCCGGGGAAGACCCTCCCTGCCCCCGGTGCGGAAGCCGGGAGGTGGCCTTGAAGAACGCCTTCGGGGCCACCCTTTGCAAGATGCTTTACCAGTGCCAGACTTGCGGCGAGGTCTTTGAGGCCTTCAAGACCGTCTAGGGAAAGGACGCGCGATGAAGCTCCAAAGCTACCTCATGGGCGAGTGGCGGGAAGGCCGGGGCGAGGGCGTTCCGGTGCGGGACGCGAGCACGGGGGAGGTCCTCGCCCGGGTGACGGCGGAAGGCCTCCCCGTGAAGGAGGCCGTGGCCTGGGGCCGGGAGGTGGGCGGGAAGGCCCTTCTGGCCCTGGGCTTCCAGGAACGGGGAAGAAGGCTTAGGGCCCTGGCCCAGCACCTTTCCGAAAGGAAGGAGGCGCTCTACCGCCTCTACGCCACCACGGGGGGGACGAGGCGGGACGCCTGGTACGACGTGGACGGGGGATCGGGGTCCTCTACACCTATAGCTCCCTCGCCCGCCACCTCCCCGAAGGCAACCTCCTCCCCGAGGACGACTTCCTTCCCCTCTCCAAGGACCTCTCCTTCCAGGGGAGGCATGTCCTCGCCCCCAAGGGGGGGATCACCGTCCAGATCAACGCCTTTAACTTCCCCGTCTGGGGCTTTTGGAAAAGTTCGCCCCCGCCTTCCTCGCAGGGGTGCCCACCCTGGCGAAGCCCGCCACCCCCACGGCCCACGTGGCCGAGGCCTTGGTGCGGATGATGCTGGAGTCGGGCCTTCTCCCCGAAGGAAGCCTCCAGCTCCTCGTGGGGGGCGTGGGAGACCTTTTTGACGCCCTGGACCACCGGGACAGCGTGTACTTTACGGGCTCCAAGGCCACGGCGGACCGCTTGAGGCGCCACCCCGCCTTCCTGGAAGGGGGCGCCCTCTTCAACGGGGAGACGGACTCCTTAAACGCCGCCCTCCTGGGCCTCGAGGCGGGGGAGGAGGAGCTGGAAAGGCTCGCCCAGGAGATCGCCCAGGAGCTCACCATCAAAACCGGGCAGCGGTGCACCGCCATCCGCCGGGTCTTTGCCCCCGAAGACCGCCTTTTGCCCCTTCTGGAGGCGGTGCGGGCGCGGCTGGAGCCCCTGCGCCTCGGGGACCCCCGGGCGGAGGGGGTGGACCTGGGTCCCCTGGCCTCCTCGGCCCAAAAGGAGGAGGTGGAGCGGGCGGTGGCGACCCTCGTCCAGGGGGGAGCCCGGGTCCACTGGCGCCACCCCGGCCCCGCGGAGGGGGCCTTCTTCCCCCCCACCCTCCTCCTGGCGGAGGACCCCGGCCCCCCTGCCCTCCACCAGGTGGAGGCCTTCGGCCCCGTGGCCACCTTCTTCCCCTACCGCACCCCCGAGGAGGCCCTGCGCCTCCTGCGCTTGGGCGGGGGATGCTGGTGGCCACCCTGGCCACCCCTGACCCCCAGGAGGCCCGCTTCTACCTGCAGGGCCTGGCGGGGGAGGTGGGCCGGCTCCACGTCCTCAACCGGCGCAACGCCCACGCCTCCACCGGCCACGGCTCCCCCTGCCCCGCCTCCTCCACGGGGGGCCGGGGCGGGCGGGAGGGGGAGAGGAGCTTGGGGGCATGCTGGCCGTGCGGCGGCACCTGGCCCGCCTGGCCCTCCAGGCCGACCCCCAGACCCTTCAGGCCCTCACCGGGGAGTACGCCAAGGGGGCGGAGCACCCGGCCAGGGTGCACCCCTTCCGCAAGACCTACGAGGAGCTGGAGGTGGGGGAAACCCTCTGGACCCACCGCCGCACGGTCACGGAGGCGGACATCGCCCTTTTCGCCCACCTCTCCTGGGACCATTTCTACGCCCACACCGACGAGATCGCCGCCAAGGAAAGCCTCTTCGGCCGACGGGTGGCCCATGGCTACTTCGTCCTCTCAGCGGCGGCGGGGCTTTTCGTGGACCCGGCCCCGGGGCCCGTGCTGGCCAACTACGGCCTCGAGGGCCTGCGCTTTCTGGAGCCCGTGGGGGCCGGGGACACCCTCCAAGCCCGCCTCACGGTGAAGCGCAAGCGCCCCCGGGACGCGAAGACGGGGGTGGTGGAGTGGGCCGTGGAGGTGGTGAACCAGGAAAGGAAGCCGGTCGCCACCTACACCGTTCTCACCCTGGTGGCCCGCAAGGGGGAAGGCGAGCCTGCTTAAAGGATCCCCACCCTGGGCCGGTAATGGCCTAGGGGTACCCTTGGAGGAGGCGGCCTTTAGGCTTTTCCCCTTCCCCGCCCGTTTTCCACGGACGGGGAAGGGGGTTTTGGGTGGGGAGCTCTGGGTGGTGGCTGTGCGCCTGGGGGCGGGTGGTGTGGGATGTTTGTTAGCTTTTTCACGATTAAACCTGCTCGTAATCAAACTCTCCTCTCAAGGAACCAGCACCGCCGAGCCCCGAAGCCGTCCCTGGCGCAGGGCCTCGAGGGCCTCGTTTGCCGCCTCCAGGGGGTACCGCTCCACCTCGGGCACCACGGGAACCTTGGGGGCCACCTCCAGGAAAAGCCGGGCGTCCTCCCGGGTGAGGTTGGCCACGGAGCGGATCTGGCGCTCCAGCCAAAGGAGGGCGTAGGGCATGGAGGGGATGGGGCTCATGTAGATCCCCCCGAGAACCAACACCCCCCGGGCTCGAGGTCCTTCAGGGCCTTGGGCACCAGGGCCCCCACCGGGGCAAAGACGATCGCCCCCTCCAAGGGCTCCGGGGGCTCCTCGTCGGAATACCCCGCCCAGGCCGCCCCCAAGGCCTCGGCGAAGGCCTTGGCCGCCTCGTCCCCGGGGCGCACGAAGGCGTAGAAGCGCTTCCCCTCGTAGCGGGCCACCTGGGCCAGGAGGTGGGCCGCCGCCCCGAAGCCGTAAAAGCCTATGGGGTCCCGGTCCCGCACGAAGCGGTAGCTCCGGAAGCCGATAAGCCCGGCACACATCCAAGGGGCGAGGCGCACGGGGTCCCCTCGGGCAAAGGGTAGGTGAAGGCGGCCCGGGCCAGGGTGTACTCCGCATACCCCCCGTCCCGGTGGTAGCCGGTAAAGCGGGCCTCGGGGCAGAGGTTCTCCTCTCCCCTCCGGCAGAACTTGCAGGCCCCGCAGGCCGAGGCCAGCCACCCTACCCCCACCCGCGCCCCAAGCCGCCCCTCTACCCCCTCCCCTAAAGCCACCACCCGGCCCACCACCTGGTGGCCCAGGACCAGGGGAAGCCTGGGCGGGGGAAGCTCCCCGTCGGCGATGTGGAGGTCGGTGCGGCAGACGGCGCAGGCCTCCACCTGCAGGAGGACTTCGCCCGGGCCCGGCGCGGGCACGGGGAGCTCCCGAAGGACCAGAGGCCGCCCCACCTCGGTGAGCACCATGGCCCGCATGGTCATACCCCCATTATGACCACCCTGCGGAGGTCTTCCCGAGGGGCTCCGGGCGGGGATTAAGCTAGGGGCATGACCGTGGACCTGAACGCCGATGCGGGCGAGTCCTACGGGGCCTTTGCTTACGGGCACGACCAGGAGATCTTCCCCCTGGTGACCTCGGCGAACCTAGCCTGCGGCTTCCACGGGGGAAGCCCGGGCCGGATCCTGGAGGCGGTGCGCCTGGCCAAGGCCCACGGTGTCGCCGTGGGGGCGCATCCCGGCTTCCCCGACCTCGTGGGCTTCGGCCGAAGGGAGATGGCCCTCTCCCCGGAAGAGGTCTACGCCGATGTCCTCTACCAGATTGGGGCCCTCTACGCCTTCCTAAGGACAGAAGGCCTTCCCCTCCACCACGTCAAGCCCCACGGGGCGCTTTACCTAAAGGCCTGCAAGGACCGAAAGACGGCGAGGGCCATCGCCTCGGCGGTGAAGGCCTTTGACCCGGGGCTTCCCCTGGTGGTCCTCCCGAAGACGGTCTACGAGGAGGAGGCGCGGGAGGCGGGGCTTAGGGTGGTCCTCGAGGCCTTCCCCGAAAGGGCCTACCTGAAAAGCGGGCAGCTTGCCCCCCGCTTTATGCCGGGGTCTTGGATCACGGACCCGAAGGAGGCGGCCCGGCGGGCGGTGCGCATGGTGCTGGAGGGAAAGGTGGAGGCCTTGGACGGCGGAGAGGTGGAGGTGCGGGCCGACACGCTTTGCATCCACGGGGACAACCCCAACGCCCCCGAGGTGGCACGGGCGGTGCGAAAGGCCCTGGAAGCCCAGGGGGTGGAGGTGAGGGCTTTCTAAGCGCCGAAGCGGGGGCCCCGATGCGAAACCCCCGCGCGGCCGCTTAGGCCCCCCGCAAAGCCTCCCGCAAGGCCTTGA
Organism: Thermus parvatiensis; assembly: GCF_001535545.1. Lineage (GTDB taxonomy): Bacteria > Deinococcota > Deinococci > Deinococcales > Thermaceae > Thermus > Thermus parvatiensis. The sequence continues at coordinate 1,059,166 of NZ_CP014141.1, forward strand.
CCGTCTCCTCGGGAAGGGCGTCCACCACGAAAGTGCCCGCCCCAAGCTCCGTGCCCGCCAAATACTTGAGCTTGTCCCGGGTGCGCCTCGGCGGGTAGAACTCCACGTGGAAGTGGAAGGTGGCCTCCTCCCCCAAGGGAGCGGCGTGGAAAACCATCACGTAGGGGAAAGGCTCCCCAAAAAGGGCATCGTACCGGGCCACCACCCGGCCCAAGAGCCTGGCGAAGGCCGCCATCTCCACCTCGGAGAAGGTCCAAGGCCCCGGGTGATGCGCCTTTGGGGCCACCCAGACCTCGTAAGGGTAGCGGGCAAAGGGAGGCACGAAGGCGAGGAAGCCCCCCTCCTCGTCCACCCGGTAGGGGTCCAGGTGGGGGAAAAGCTCTAAAAGGACGGGCCTTTCCCGGAAAGCCTGGCTTTCCCGCTCCAAAACGGGGGGTACGAAGGGGTAGGCGTAGATCTGCCCGTGGGGGTGGTGGAGGGTCACCCCCACCGCCTCTCCCCTGTTCTCAAAGGGCATGACGAAACGCACCCCGGGAAGGGCGTAAAGGGCCTGGTAGCGGTCCCGCCAGACCCAGGCGAGAAGAAGCCTCTCCTCCTCCGTGAGGGTGGCGAGGCTTCCCGTGTGGCTAGGGGTGTAGACCACCACCTCGCACCGGCCCAGGGCGGCCTTTGTCGGCACGGGGAGGCCATTGGGAGGGGAAGGAGGTGCTTGGACCAAGGAGGGGAAGCGGTTCTCAAAGACCGCCACCTGGAAGGCGGCAAAGGGGATCTCCGTGGGGAAGCCCCCCTCCCGGCTCGGGCACAGGGGGCAGTGCTCCTTGGGGGGAGGAAGGTGCGCCCCTGGCGGTGGGCGGCGTAGACCACCCACTCCCGCCGAAGGGGGTGGTAGCGCAGGTGGGGGGTGGGGTGGAAGGGCTCTTGGAGCTCGGGAAGGGGGGAAGCCTCCTCCAGGGTAAGGCTGTAAAGCCATAGCTCCCGGCCGTCCTTCTTCCGGTGGAGGCGTTTAAAGAAGGGGGGCATGGTCCACACCGGCTACGGATCTTTGACTTAAACCTGGGCGGGCGTCTCCCTGGGCCTCAGGGCCTCCGCCACAAAAGCCCCCATCACCCCCAGCATGAGCCCCAACGCCACCGCCAGGGCGAAGATGAGCCCCCGCTTGGGGGCCACCTTCTCGTAGATGGGGTAGGCGGGAGCCAGGATGGAGGCCCAGGCCTCCTGGTTGCTGGCGATCTGGATATTCCTTCGTGTGCTACCTCATAGCTCCACCCCGGCCATCCTGAGAAGCACCCGGCTACGTATGAGGTTGTGAACAAGCAGGATGAGGTTCACCCGGGCCACCAGCCCCCAGTAGGACCGGGCCTCTATCCGATGAAGCCCCAAAGACCGCACCATCACGCTGAAGCGAGTCTCTATCCAGTTCCGTACCCTTCCCATCCACCCTCTCCACCCCGTCTCCACCACCCTTCCTCCCCTGACCCGATAGGGTGGTGTCTTGACTCCCTGGACCCAACGAAAGCCCCGGTCCCCGAGAACCGCGGGCAGACCGTCCAGCAGGTCCCTCCCCCAGGTCTCCCGGGCATTACCGGGGAGAATGGCCCAACGAAAGAAGAGACCCCGCTCGTTCATCACTGGCATGATGCTTTCCCGTCAGGGAAACAGCTTGTGGACGTAGCCCGCGAAAGCCCCCAGAGGTCCTACCCCCATCGCGGCCTCGGGAAGAGAGAGGCCGTGGATGCGGTGGCCGTGGGCCAGGGGGATAGGCTTGAGGTCCACCACCTGCAGGAGGCCTTGTCCCCCAGAGAGCCTCATGGCCAGGTGAGCCAACAACCCCTGGGCCTTCTGAAGGACCCGGTAGAAGCGGGAGAGGTGGGGGAGGGAGGGGAAGTAGGCCTTGAGGGTGGTCTTGGCGGCCAAGTAGCCTTTGGCGAGGTCTTGGCCTTGCAAAAGGAGAAAGATGACGAGGGTTAGGAGCTCGGCCAGGGTAGCCTTCTGGTGCTTTTGCTTTGGGGGGAGCTTGAAGTCCTGAGCTTGCAAGGCCTTGAGTTCGTCATCCACCCAAATGTAGGTAGCCACCAGAAGGGTTTCCGCGTCAAGATAGTAAAGGGGGTGCTCACGATCTTGCTGCATAGCACCCCCTCTTTTTTCACATCCCGAGGGTCCAGATCAAGTAGCACACGAAGGGATTTTTTGCTTAAGCTCTTCCACGAGGGATGTTTTGGACAGCTCCAGCATTCCCCCTCCTTCAAAGTGAGGATACTACGCCCTCCGCCTATGTGTTTAAATCCCAAGTGCCTTCCTATAGACTTCCAGATATGCGGTGGCTGCTGGTTTTGGGGATTTTCCTGAGCCTGGCCCTGGCAGGCCCTTGCGGGGGGAGGCCCTACACCCTGGAAACCGAAGAGGGCCTCCTAGGGGGCCAGGAGATGAGCTACGACGGCGAGGTCCTGGTCTTTGAGGGCCAAGCCTGCTTGGAGCGGGAAGGGCTCTACCTAGAAGCCTCTACCATCCGCTACCTAGAGGCCGAAGGGACGTTTCAAGGGGAGGAGCTTCAGGGGGAAATTGAGGGCTGGCGGCTAACCCTCTCCCCCCAAAAGGGCCCGCCACTCGGAAAGCATAGCCTCGGCGAAGCGGGGGAAGGCCTCGTGGTAGCGGCGAAGGCGCTCGGCCGGGGGCAAGCCCTCCTCCTTGGCTTCCCTTAGGAAAGCCTTGGCCGCCTCGGGCGGACCGTGCCAGCGGGAAAGCTCCCTAAAGGCCCCGTCCAGGAAGACCACCGTGGGGACGATGCGCTTTCCCCCCTTGGCGTAGGCCTCGGCGAGGTCGGGGTTTTCGTCGCGGAAGAAGAAACGGGCCTCGAGGGGAAGCCGGGCCAAAACGGGGATGGCCTGGACCGAGTCCGGGCACCAGTCCTCCACCAGGACCAAAGCCCGGGAGGCGGGCAGGGGAGGAAGGGGAGGAAGCCCCCGGTAAAAGGCCTCCACCCGCTCCCGGTTCCGGCGAAGCCTCGGGAGGAGGTCCAAGTAGGTGAAGCCCTCGTAAAAGCGCGCTGCCACCGGGTCCATATCCCTAATCTTAGAGAAAGGAGGGGGTGTGGGGGAGCTATAATCCCCCGGTTTGCAAGATACGGGCTCTGCCCGTGACCAAACCGGGGATACATGGACTCCCCCACGTCCGCCGGAGGCGGACACAGCCCCTTCCCAAGCACGCCGTCATCTAATGCGAGAGGCCGATCCGTTCCCAGGCTGTCTGGTAAACTAAATACGCCAGGGAAGACGATGCGTAAAGCCTTCAAGTACCGCCTCTACCCTACTAAACCCCAGCTACAGGACCTGGAGCGCACCCTTGAGCTGTGCCGCCAGTTGTACAATGCGGCCTTGCGTCAGCCCGAAGGGCTACCTTGAGGAGCGCAGGGATGCCTACAGGAAGGCCGGGAGGACGGTCGGCTTCTACGAGCAGAAGCGTTGGCTACCCCAGATACGGGCTGAGCTGCCGGAGTACAACCGCATCCACTCCCAGGTGCTCCAGGACGTGGTCCAGAGGGTGGACAGAGCCTTTCAGGGCTTCTTCCGTAGGGTCAAGGCGGGGCAGAAAGCGGGCTACCCCCGCTTCAAGGGGAAGGGGCGCTACGACTCCTTCACCTTCCCCCAGGCGGGGACTACCGGGGTCAAACTCCAGGGGGGCGGGAAGCGGGTGCTCCTCCACGGCATCGGCTCGGTGAAGGTGAAGCTGCACCGCCCCCTCCAAGGAACCGTCAAGACCGCCACCCTCAAGCGGGAAGGCGAACACTGGTACATCGTCTTTGTCTGCGAGGTGGAGCCTAGGCCTCTTCCCCCCAACGACCAGGCCATCGGGATAGACCTGGGCACCAACCCCAACTTCCTCATTACCTCCGACGGGGAGATGGTGGAAGCTCCCCGGTACTACCAGAAGGCCCAGGAAAAGCTAGCCACCGCCCAGCGCAGCTGTTCTCGTAAGAGGAAGGGTAGCTACCGCTACAAGCAGGCTAGGAAACGGGTTGCTAAGCTCCACCGGAAAATCGCTAACCAGCGCAAAGACTTCCACCACAAGCTCGCCAGGAGGCTGGTCAACAACTATGGAACCATCGTCCACGAAGACCTGAACATCCTCGGACTGGCCCGAAGCCGCACCGCCAAAGGGGTGCTGGACGCGGGCTGGGCGCAGTTTCTTGCAATCCTCGCCTACAAAGCGGAAGGTCACCGCGTAAGCGGTAAGGTTCTAGCTGGTAGGCGGGTGGTGGGGGTAGACCCCAGACACACCAGCCAGGACTGCCCGGTGTGCGGGCACCGGGAAAAGAGGCCCTTGTGGGTCAGGGAGTTCACCTGCCCCGCTTGTGGGGCCTCTCTTCACCGGGATGTGGCCGCGGCCATCAACATCCTGGCTAGGGCTCGGACGGAGCCTGCGGAGAGTGTGATACCGCACGAACCGCGAAGCCCCGCTTTTTAAAGCGGGGAGTCGTCACGGTGAGGAAGACCGGGATAAACCCTATCCCCGCCAGCAAGGCCCCAGGAAGCCCAAGGGAGTGTTTCCCCCCACGCTCATCCAGAACAAGAAGACCCCCACGGCCCAGGGCAAGGCTGCAAGCGCCCCTAAGCGGTAGTCCGCCCAGGCCTCCTTGGGCCTTCCCGTCCAGAGGTTGGATAAGGGGGCCACACCCCCTAGGGGCACACCACCATCGCCTCGAGGACCACGGAAAGCCCCGCCTCCCAGGTCCTAAGGCAGGCCAGGAGGGAGAGGGCCAAGACCACCCGGTTCCGGGAAAGCCTTGCCCGAAGCCAGGGAGAAAAGAGGAGAAGGGGCGGGGCCAGGGCCCCGAGGAGGTGGATCAGGAAGATCTTTGGGCCTCCCAGCGCTCCCTGAGCCTCTGGAAGAGGGCCTCCACCTTGGCCTTGGGAAGGATCACCTGCTCGGTCCGCCCCACCCCGATGAGGTCGCCGAGCTCGTTGTAGGCCTCCATGGTGGCGTGGACCCGGTTTCCCTCGGTCCTTTCGTGCCGGGCCACGACCCTGACCCGCATCCCCGGGAGCGCCGAGGCCAGGTGGCGCACCTCCACGTAGCTCCCGATCCCCTCCTCCCCCTCCTCCAGAAAGGGCAGGATGATCTTGCGCCCGGCGAGCTCCATGTGCTTGGCCATCCAGTAGGTGGCGTAGACGGGGTGGACCGGCCCGAGCTCCTCAAAGTGTACGGTCATCTCCGGGGTAACCACCGTCTCAAAGGTGGCCTCAAAGCCTTCGGGGATGGGGCGCATGGCTACTTCCTCAGGTCCAGAACCCGCCTTAGCTTCCCTCCCTCGCTCCTTGGGGCCTGGCCGGGGGCGAGGAGGGTCACCTTCATGCTCACGCCAATGGTATCCTTGATCTTCCGGGCGATCTTCTCCCTCAGGGCGTGGAGGCGGTGGTCCGCTTCCACCACCTCGTCGGAGAGGACCTCCTGGCCCACCTGCCGGAAGAAGTCCTCCGTGACCTCCACCTTGAGCTCCGCCTCGTCCAGGGTGCCCTCCCGCTTCACCACGATCTGGTAGTAGGGTTCCACCTCGGGGATTTCCAGGAGGACGGCCTCCACCTGGGTGGGGTAGACGTTCACCCCGCGGATGATGAGCATGTCGTCGGTGCGGCCCAGGATGGGCCCCATGCGCACGTGGGTGCGGCCGCAGGTGCAGGGCTCGGAGGTGAGGAAGGTGAGGTCCCCCGTCCAGTAGCGGAGGAGGGGCATGGCCTCCTTGGTGAGGGTGGTGAAGACCAAAACCCCCACCTTCCCCTCGGGGAGGGGCTCGCCCGTGTCCGGGTCCACCACCTCGGGGAGGAAGTGGTCCTCCCAGATGTGGCTTCCCTGGCGTTCCTCCACGCACTCGTTGGCCACCCCGGGGCCGATGATCTCGGAGAGGCCGTAGATGTTGGTGCTCCTCACCCCAAGCCCCTCGTCCACCTGCTTGCGGATGGCCTCCGTCCAGGGCTCGGCGCCCAGGACGGCGTACTCCAGGGAGAGGGCCTCCGGGGAAACCCCGCGCTTTTTAAACTCCTCCGCCAGGGTCTGGGCGTAGGAGGGGGTGCAGGAGATCACCTCGGGGCGGAAGTCCTGAATGAGCATGACCTGCCTTTCCGTCATCCCCCCGGAGACCGGCACCACCGTCATCCCCAAGGCCTCCGCCCCCCCGTGGAGGCCGAGGCCCCCGGTGAAGAGGCCGTAGCCGTAGGCGTTGTGGAGCATCATCCCGGGCCTTGCCCCGGCCGCGGCCAAGGAGCGGGCCACCACCTCGGCGAAGACCTTGAGGTCGTTTTTGGTGTAGCCCACCACCGTGGGCTTGCCGGTGGTGCCGCTAGAGGCGTGGATCCGCGCCACCTCCTCCCTGGGCACGGCGAAGAGGCCGAAGGGGTAGTGGTCGCGCAGGTCGCTCTTTTTGGTGAAGGGGAGTCTGGGGAGGTCTATGAGACCCCGGATCTTCCCCGGCCTCACCCCCACCTCGTCCAGAAGCCTCCGGTAAAAGGGGACCCTCTCGTAAACGTAGGCCACCACCTGGCGTAGCCTTTCCTCCTGCAAGGACCTAAGCTTCTCCCTGGGAAGGGTTTCCAACTCCGGCTGGTACATCCTCACCCCCTAAACGAAACACCGTGCCCGTGAAAAGGGCCACGAGCTTACCCTCCGACACCACCTCCACCCGGTAGGTGGCGGTGCGGCGGGAGAGGTTCACCTCCACTGCCCGCGCCTCCACCCGCGCCCCCACGGAAAGGGGACGGAAGTAGTCCATGCGGCAGGAAAGGGCCACGGCGGGGCCGCGGGCGTTGGAGGCCAGGGCGAAGGCGCTATCCGCCAGGGCGTAGAGAAAGCCCCCGTGGGCGGTGCCGTGGAGGTTCAGGTGCTCCGCCCGCACCTCCCCCGCCACCACCGCCTCCCCCGGGGCGAGGTGAAGGACCTTGAGGCCCAAGGCCTCCATGAAGGGGTCCTTCACCCTTCCACCTCCCGCGCCGCCCCAAGGTAGGCCTCCACCACCCGGGGGTTTGCCCTAAGCTCCTCGGCCCGCCCGGAAAGGGCCACCTCCCCCGCCTCCAGGACCACCCCCCGATCCGCCAGGGAAAGGGCCATCTTGGCGTTCTGCTCCACAAGGAGAAGGGTCACCCCCTCCCCCTTGAGGGCGGCGAGGGTGCGGAAGATCTCCTGGACGATGAGGGGGGCGAGCCCCAAGGAGGGTTCGTCCAAGAGGAGGAGGCGGGGCCTGGCCATGAGGGCGCGGCCGATGGCGAGCATCTGCTGCTCCCCCCGGAAAGCGTCCCCGCAAGCTGGCGCCGCCGCTCCTCGAGGCGGGGAAGAGGGCGTAGACCCGCTTGAGGTCCGCCTTAAGGTCCTCCCCCCTCCTAAAGCGGGCGAAACCCCCGAGGAGGAGGTTGTCCTCCACGGATAGCCCGGGGAAGAGGGCCCGCCCCTCGGGGACAAGGACCACGCCTTGCTGAAGGAGGGCCTCGGGAGTCCTATGGGGGAGGGGCGTATCCCCAAGGCGCACCTCCCCCTCGGCCCGGGCGAGGCCGAGGATCCCCTTGAGGACGCTCGTCTTCCCCGCCCCGTTGGGGCCGATGAGGGCGAGGGCCTCCCCCTCCTCCAGGGCGAAGGAGACCCCGCGCGCGGCCTCCAGGGCCCCGTAGCGCACCGTGAGGTCCCGCACGGCCAAAAGGCTCATGCCGCCTCCACCTCCCCCAGGTAGGCCGCCCGCACCAGGGGGTTCTTCTGCACCTCCTCGGGCGTCCCCTCGGCGATCTTCTCCCCGTAGTTCATCACCACCACCCGGTCGGCAAGCCTCATGACGAGGTCCATGTCGTGGTCCACGATGAGGACGCTGTACCCCTCGCGGGCGAGGGCCTGAAGCAGCCGGGCGAGCTCTCGCTTCTCCCCGGCCCGAAGCCCCGCCCCCGGCTCGTCCAAAAGGAGGACCTCCGCCCCCGAGGCGAGGAGCCGGGCGAGCTCCAAAAGGCGCTGCTGCCCCGCCGTGAGCCGGTCCGCCCGCTCCAAGGCGAGCTCCCCCAGGCCCACCCGCTTAAGGGCCTCGTAGGCTGTGGCCAAAGCCCTTTCCTCCTCCTTCTTGTGAAGGCCCAAGAGGACCTGCAAGAACCCCGCCCGGGTGCGGGCGTAGGTGGCCAGGGCCGCGTTCTCCAGGACCGTCATCTCGGGGAAGATGTGGGGGTGCTGGAAGGTACGGCCCAGGCCCAAGGGGTGGACGCGGTAGGGGGGAAGCCCGGTGACCTCCTGGCCGAAGAGGAAGACCTGCCCCCCGTCCGGGGGATGGCCCCGGTGACGAGGTTGAAGGTGGTGCTCTTCCCCGCCCCGTTGGGGCCGATGAGGGCCAGGATCTCCCCGCGCCTTAGGGCGAAGGAGACGCCGTTTACGGCAAGAAGCCCCCCGAAGGCCTTCCTTAGGCCCCTCGCCTCCAAGACCACCTCCCCCCGCCGGCCCGAAGGGGGCCTTTGGGGAAGGGGCTTCGCCTCGGGGAGGGCCGGCCGCCCGAAGGCGCGCTTCCCCGCAAGGAGGGGCCAGAGCCCCTGGGGGGCGAAGAGGAGGATCCCCGCGAGGACCAGGCCGTAGGCGATGGTCTCGTAGTTCCCCTGGCGCCCGAGGAGGAGGGGAAGGAGGTCCTTGAGCCAGTCCTCTAGCCCAGTGAAGAGGGCGGACCCCAGCAAGACCCCAGGGATCGTGCCCACGCCGCCCGCCACGGCCATGACCAGGTACTTGATGGAGGCCTCCAGGGAGAAGGGCGTGGGGTTCACGAAGCGGAGGAAGTGGGCGTAGAGGAACCCCGCAAGCCCCGCGATCCCCCCCGCAAGCAAAAAGGCCTTGAGGCGGAGGGCCGCCGGGTCCACCCCGAAGCTCGCCGCGGTGAGGGCATCCCCCCTAAGGGCGAGAAGGGCCCGGCCCAGGCGGCTTTCCCGGAGGTTATGGAGGGCGAGGACGAGGAGGGCGAGGAGGAAGAGGCTCAAGAAGGCGTAGCGGAAGGGGCTGTCCAGGGGGAGGCCGAAGAGGGCGAGGGCCGGAAGGTCGGTGAGCCCCGTGTGCCCTCCGGTAAGCCCCACCAGGTTTCCGGCGAGGATGTAAAGGGCCACCTGCCAGGCGATGGTGGAAAGGGGGAGGAAGTGCCCCTTGAGCCTGACGGTGAGGAGGCCCAGCACCAAGGCGAAGGCCAGGGTGAGGCCGAGGCCCAGGGCGAGCCCCGCCCAGGGGGAAACCCCCGCCCGCGTGGTGAGGAGGGCGGTGGCGTAGGCCGCCACCCCCATGAAGGCCGCCTGGGCGAAGCTCGTCATCCCGCCAAGCCCCGTGAGGACGTAGAGGGAGAGGGCCACCAAAGCGGCGATGGCGAAGAAGTTGAGGAGAGTGAGGTAAAAGGGGAAGGGCACGAGGAGAAAGGGAAGGAAGAGCAGGGCAAACCAGAGGTACCGCCTCACTCCTCCACCCCCTTCGCCCGGAGGCTCTGGTAGAAGAGGGCCGGCACCAGAAGGAGGAACACCAGGGCCTCCTTGTAGGCGCTCGCGTAGAAACTGGTGAAGCTTTCAAAAAGCCCCACCAGGACCGCGCCCAAAAAGGCCACCGGGTAGCTCACGAGCCCACCCAGGATGGCCGCCACGAAGGCCTTGAGCCCCAGCATAAAGCCCATGAAGTAGGCGGCGTTGATGAGTGGCGCCAAAAGAAGCCCCGAAAGGGCCGCCATGAGGCCCGATATGGCGAAGGCCACCATCCCCGCTTCCTCCGGGCGGATCCCGCAAAGCCTCGCCCCAAGCCGGTTCTCCGCCGCCGCCAGAAGGGCCTTCCCAAAGAGGGAACGGCGGAAGAAGAGGTAGAGGGCGGCGGCGCTCAAGAGGGCGAAGGCCAGGACCAAGACGCCCTGCCAGGTGAGGCCCACCACCACCTCCCCCTGGAGAAGGGGGTCGGGGCGGAACTGCTCCGGGCCGAAGAAGACGAGGCCCAGACCCTGGTAGGCCACGTGAAGCCCCACGGCCATGATGAGGAGGGCGAGGACCGTGGCCTCCCGCATGGGCTGGAAGAAGACCCGGTAGGTGGCCACCCCCAGGTAGACCACGAGGAGGAGGGCCGCCAAATAGGCGAGGGCCGGGCTTCCCCGGGCGAGGAGGAAGAGGAGGAGAAGCCCCACCCCTCCGAGGAGGGGGAGCCCCCGGCCCCTTCCCCGCTCCAACAGGGCCCAAAGGGCCCCCAGAGCGAGGGCGAGCCACAGGGTGCCGGGGAGCTTCCCCCCTTGGAGCCAGACGAAGGAGAGGGGGGCGAACATCATGAGCTCCCCGATGGGCACCAGGATCACCCGGGTCACGGCGAAGACGAGGACCATGGCCAGGGCGAGAAGCCCGTAGATGACCCCGTTCTGCACGCCGTCCAGAAGGAGGAGGCCGAGGATGGTGGCGTCCATGGCCTAACGGAAGACCCGCTCCAGCTTCCAGCGGCCGTTCTCCACCCGCACCATCACCGCGGCGTCCTCAAAGCGGAGGCCCAGGTGGTCCTCCTTGGTGAAGGTGAAGACGCCGTGGGTGCCCACCACGCCCTTGGTGGCCTCGATCTCGTCGCGCAGGGCGGCGCGGAAGGCGGCGAGGTCCTTGTCGGGGTCCGCCTTCTTGAGGGCGCGCTCTAGGGCGGGGCGCAGGATGAGCCAGGCGTCCCAGGCGTGGGCGCCGAAGGTGGAGTAGCTGCCGATCCCGTACTTGGCCTCGTAGCGCTGGATGTAGTCCAGGGCCACCCGCTTGGGGGGAAGGTGCTGGGAAGCTGCTCCGCCACCAGGATGGGCCCGGCAGGAAGCAACGTCCCCTCCACGTCCTTGCCGCCCACCCGGAGGAAGTCGGGGTTGGCCACGCCGTGGGTCTGGTAGATGAGGCCCCGGTAGCCCCGCTCCTTCAGAGTGCGCTGGGGAAGGACCGCCGGGGTGCCGCTCGCCCCGATGAGGATGGCGTCGGGCCTGCGGGCGATGAGGCGAAGGGCCTGGCCGGTGACGCTGGTGTCCGTGCGGTTGTAGCGCTCGCTGACCACGAGCTGGAGGCCCTTGGCCTTGAGCTCTGCCTCAAAGTACCGGGCCCAACCCTCCCCGTAGGCGTCGTTAAAGCCGATGTAGCCCACCCTTTTCACGCCCCGGGCCACCATGTCGGCCACGATGGCCCGGGCCATGAGCTCCTCCGTCTGGGGGGTCTTGAAAACCCAGAAACGCTGGGCGTCCACGGGGTAGATGATGTCTTTGCTGGCGGCAAGGGAGATCATGGGCACCTTGGCTTCCGCCACCACAGGGATCATGCCCAAGGAGGCGGGGGTGGTGGTGGTGCCCACGATGGCCACGGCGCCCTCCTCCACCAGGCGCCTTGTGCTCCGCACCGCCTGGGTGGTGTCGGAAGCGTCGTCCAGGATGACGAACTCCACCTTCCGCCCCGCCACACCCCCCTGGCGGTCCAGCATCTCCTGGATGAGGAGGAAGGTGTTCCGCTCGGGGATGCCCAGGGAGGCCGCCGGCCCCGTGGCCGAGACCACGACCCCGACCTTCAGGGCGCCTTGGGCCAAAGCCGCCAACGCCAAAAACGCCGCCAAAGCCAACGCACGCTTCACCATGAACCTCCTTTCTCCAACACCGGGCCCGCCCGGTTTGGACCAAACTAACGGCCGTTCGGTTCGCCTCCCAGTCTAGGAAGGGACCTTTGTCCTGTCAAGCCCCGGGCTGGGACCGGGGCCTCTCGGTTAGGTCACGTGCTCGGGGAGGCCCTGCAAGGCCGAGGGGCGCGTGGGCACGGGGTTTTCCTCAAGGTCCAAAAGGGTGCTCCCCTCCAAAAACCAGCTTTTGGGCGTGCGGTGCCCCCAGAGGGTCTGGCGGCGGGGGTCGTTGAGGCTCCAGCGCACCGGGGGGTGGTCGGGGTCCACGGTGAGGTAGTCGGAGGTGTAGAGCTCCAGGCGGTGGCCATCGGGGTCTTTGAGGTAGAGGAACATGGCGTTGGAGATGCCGTGCCGCCCGGGGCCCCGCTCGATCTGGTCCGTGCGCAGGGCCCCCGCCAAGATGTCCGCCGCCTTCAGCACGGCGAGGGGGTCGGGGAGCCAGTAGGCGAAGTGGTGGAGCCTGGGGCCTTCCCCGTTGGTGAAGGCGATGTCGTGGACGTTCCCCTTGCGGTGGAGCCAGCTCGCCCAAAGCCTCCCCTCCTCGTCCTCCGTGTACTCGGTAAGGCGGAAGCCGAAGACCTCCTGGTAGAAGCGCGTGGCCTCCCCCACCACGGGGGAGAAGACGTTGAGGTGGTCTATGCGCAGGATCCCGGGCCCCCGGTGCTCGTGGTAGTTCTGCAGGACCCGGGGAAGCTTTTCCGCCTGGAAGTAGAAGGCCAAGGGGTAGCCGAAGGGGTCCTGCACCTTTAGGACCTCGGGCCTTCCCCAGTCCGCCTCGAGGCGGTGGGGCCACCCCTCCTTGGCGGCGAGGTTCTGGAGGGCCCGGACGCCCTCTTCCGAGTCCACCTTGAAGCCCAGGGTGCGGACCGCGGGGAAGGGGGCCTCGGTGAGCTTGAGGCTCCACTCCAGCTCCTCGTAGCCCCGGAGGTAGGCCGCCTTCTTCTCCCGGTGCTCCAGGCGGAAGCCCAGAAGCCCCTGGTAGAACTCCAGGCTTTTCTCCAGGTCCCGCACCCAAAGTTCCACAAACCCCACCCTCACGATGGCCATACCAACCTCCTGTAGCCCCTTTGGAAGTAGACCAAAGGAGGCCCCTCCTCCCCGAGCTCCACCTCCTCCACCAAGCCCACCACGATCCGGTGGTCCCCCCCGGGGTAGATGGCATGAAGGCGGCAGCGGAGGACGGCGAGGGCCCCCTTCACCCTCCCTTCCTCCAGGGCGATTCCCTCCTTGGGCCTTCCCGCGAAGTGCTCGGAGACCGCCTCCTGCCCCTCGCGAAGGAGGCTTACGGTGAAGGTCCCCGCCCCCTCGAGGACGGGGAGGAGCTTGGCCCGCTCGCTCACCGCCAGGGCCACGAGGGGGGGCTCGAGGCTCAAGGACATAAAGGCGGTGGCCGTCATCCCCCTTTCCTCCTCCCCAAGCCTGGCCGCCACCACCGTGACCCCGCTGGCGAAGCGGGCGAGGGCCTCCTTGAAGGCCTCCTTCACGCCTGGACCTCCTCAAAGACCTTGAGGCTTTCCTTGAGGAAAGCGCGGATCCTCTCCTTGTAGGGCTCCTTGTTGTAGACGTTGTAGAGGGTCTGGTACATGCGCACGGGGTCGCCGAAGAAGAAGCGCTCGTAAAGCTCCTGCCGGGCCCCGAAGCCGGAGAGGGTCATGTCCCAGGCCAGGCGGAAGAGGGCCACCCGCTCCTTGGCCTCGAGGGCCGCCCCCTGGAGGAACTTCTCCAGGAAGGGGCCGAGGGGCCCCTTGAAGTCCTTTTCCGAGGGGAGGGTGATGAGGCCCGAAGCCCCGATCTGCTCGATGATCTCCCGGATCCTGGGGTAAAGCCTCGGGTAGAGGTTTCTCGCCCCGTCCAGGGCCTTGCGGTCTGGGCAGAGAAGCCCGTAGGCGTTCTCCTTGGCCTCCTCCTCCGCCCTCGTCCAGAAGGCGCGCATGGCCTCGAGGTAGACGATGATCTCGGCGATCTTCTCCTGGACGTGGCCGTAGACGTCCGCCCCGATGCCCTCGGCCATGAGGGCGGCCACCCCAAGGAAGGCCTCGGTCTTCGCCGTCTTCAGGGCCACCACCTGGTGGGCCATGTGGTTCAGGGCGCCCGTGGCCGCGTAGGCGTTGTTGCAGAGCTCCACGTTCCCCAGGATGAAGACCCTCTCCCAGGGGACGAGGACGTCGTCAAAGATCACCAGGCAGTCCATCTCCTCCACCCGGCTGGAGAGGGGGTGGTCAAAGGGGCTGTCCCCGCCCACCAGGGCCTCCCGGCAGACGAAGTGGAGGCCCGGGGTGGAGGTGGGAAGGGCGAAGGCGATGGCGTACTTCTCGCTTCCCGGCCCCTCCTTGAGGAGGGTGGAGGGGAAGATGAGGACCTCGTCCGCCAGGGGGAAGGTGGCCGTCATCCGCGCCCCCCGGACCACGATCCCCTTCTCCGTCTGCTTCACCACCCCCACGGGGATGTAGGGGTCGGGCTGGGCGGAAGGGGGCTTGGCCCGGTTCACCTGGGGGTTGGTGAGGGCGTGGGTGGTGGCGAGGTCCTTGTCCCGGAGGTACCGGTAGTAGTTCCGGACGTTTTCGGCGAACTCCCCGAAGTAGTCGGCGCTCGCCGCGTAGGCCATGACCACGGCGTTGAGGTAGTCGGGGCTCCGCCCCATCATCCCCAGGTTCTGGTCGGCCCAGAGTTTGTAGGCCTGCCCCCTCCGCTTCAGGTCCTCCTTGGTCTTGGGGATGAGGAAGCTCATCCCGTGCCGCTTCCCCTCCTCCTCGTAGGTGAGGACCTCCCGGTAGCGGGGGTCGTGCTGCAGGTCGTAGAGGGCGGCCATGGTGCGCACGATCCCCCGGAAGACGGGGTGGGTGGTGGGGTCCTCCACCTTCTCCCCCTTGTACCAGAGGTTGGGGGGACGGGTCTTCAAGGCCTCGAGGTACTCCGCTCCGGTCCTTGCCATGGGCTACCTCCCTTCCTTCCCGAACTTGGGCACGTGGGGGGACGGAGGGGAAGGGCGATGGTCTTGAGGTCGGTGTAGAAGTCCAGGGCGTAGGTGCCGCCCTCCCTCCGGTCCCCGCTTTGCTTCACCCCGCCGAAGGGCGTGGGCAGGTGGCGGACGTTGTGGCTATTCAGGTAGACCATCCCCGCCTCGAGCTCCAAGGCGAGCCTGTGGGCCCTCTCCAGGTCCCGGGTGAAGACGTAGGCGGCGAGGCCGTACTTGGTGTCGTTCGCCTTTTTCAAGGCCTCCTCCTCGTCCCTGAAGGGGATGGCCACGAGGACGGGCCCGAAGATCTCCTCCTGGGCGATTTTCATGTGGTTCTCCCCCACGAAGAGGGTGGGCTTGAGGTAGTTCCCCTGGGAGAGGTCCTCCCCCCGGAAGGAGGTCTTGGCCCGCTCCCCGCCCACGAGGAGCCTCGCCCCTTCCCGCTTCCCCGCCTCCACGTAGCCCAGGACCCTTTGGAGGTGCTCGGGGTGGATCAGGGGTCCCACCTCGGTCTCGGGGTCCAGGGGGTGGCCCACCCGGATGGCCCGGGCCCTTTCCGCCACCTTCCCCACGAAGTCCTCAAAGATCTTCTCCTCCACCAGGAGCCTGGAGCTTGCCGTGCACCTTTCCCCGTTGAAGGAGAAGATCTGGAAGACCACGGCGTCCAGGGCCCTCTCCAAGTCGGCGTCGGCGAAGACCAGGGCGGGGCTTTTGCCGCCGAGCTCCGGGGAGAGGCGCTTGAGGTGGTCTGCGGCGTTGCGCATGACGATCTTCCCCGTCTCCGTCTCCCCGGTGAGGGTGAGGAGGGGGACGAGGGGGTGGGCCACCAGGGCCGCCCCCGCCTCCTCGCCAAAGCCCTGGACCAGGTTGAAGACCCCCGGGGGGAGGTCCGCCTCCTTTAGGATTTCCGCGAGCTTCGTGGCGGTGAAGGGGCTCCACTCCGCGGGCTTCAGGACCACGGTGTTCCCGAAGGCGAGGGCGGGAGCGATGCGCCAGGTGGAGAGCATTAGGGGGGCATTCCAGGGGGTGATGATCCCCACGGGGCCTGCAGGAACCCGCACGGTGTAGTAGAGCCAGTCCCGGTCCACGGGGAAGGTCCTATCCTCCATGGCGTGCTCGGCGTACTCGGCGTAGAAGGCGAAGTTTTCCGCCGCCCGGGCCACCTGGGCCCGGACGATCCTTAAGACCTGCCCCGCATCCAGGCACTCCATCACGGCAAGCTCGTCGGCGTGTTTTTCTATGAGCTCGGCGATTTTGAGGAGGTAGCGCTTCCTTTCCTTGGCCTTGGTGCGGCTCCACTTGGGGAAGGCCTCGTGGGCCGCCCGGGCCGCCTTGTCCACCTCCTTTTCCCCGCCCCTCGCCGCCACGCCCAAGACCTCGTTCGTGGCGGGGTCTAGGGAGGGAAAGGTCTCCCCGCTTTCCGAAGGGGAAAACTCCCCGGCGATGAAGTGGAGGGCGGGCTTTTCCTTTAGGCGCCGCCGCACCGCCTCGATGGTTTCCCAAGGGATGCCCGCAACCTGGTCGGCGTACCTCATGGCTCCTCCTCTATGGGGTTCTCCAGGGCCCCAAGGCCCTCAATCTCCAAACGCATCACGTCCCCGGGCCGCACCTGGCTGATCCCCTTGGGGGTGCCGGTGAGGAGGACGTCGTAGGGCTCCAGGGTCATGAACTCGGAGATGAACTCCAGAAGCTCCGCCACGGAGTAGAGCATCCTCGAGGTGTGCCCCTCCTGCCTGAGTTCCCCGTTCACGTAGGCCCTTAGCCAAAGGTCCTGGGGGTCTTCCACCTCCTCCACCACGAGGAAGGGCCCCAGGGGGAGGAAGGTGTCCCGCCCCTTGGCCCGGATGGGGGGGCGGAAGGTGTTTTTCACGTAGTCCCGGGCCACGAGGTCATTGGCGATGGTGTAGCCCAGGACATAGTCCAGGGCGTCCTTGGCCTTGACCTTTTTCATGAGGCGGCCCACCACCACGGCGAGCTCCACCTCGTAGTGGACGAACCTGGCCCCCTTGGGGTAGAGGACCACCCCCTTGTGGGGGAGGAGGCTCGTGTTAGGCTTCCAGAAGAGGGCGGGCTCCTCAGGGCGCGCTAGGCCGAGCTCCTCGGCGTGATCGGCGTAGTTCAAGGCCACGCCCAGGACCTTCCCCGGAGTGAAGGGGAGGAGCCAGGTGACGTCCTCGGGCCTGTGGGCCTCCCCCGCCTCGTCCAGGAGGAGGCCCTCCCGGTAAACCCCCTGGTGGACCCGGCCTTTGGCGAGAAACCGGGCGAGCTTCACGCCACCTCCTTTTCCTTGGGGAGGAGGCCGTAGCGCTCGGCCATCCGCCTAAGCCTCTCCTCCACCTCCGGGGTGGTGGGGCCCAAGGGGGGCCGCCACTCCTTTTCCAACAGGCCCATCCAGGAAAGAACGGTCTTCAGGGGGATGGGGTTCGTGTCCCAGAAGATGGCCTCGTTGGCCTCGAGGAGGTAGAAGTGGAGTTCCCGCGCCCCCTGGTAGTCCCCGGCGAGGGCCTTTTCGCAAAGGAGGGCCACTTCCTTGGGGAGCCAGTTGGCGGTGGCGGCGATGGTCCCCACCGCCCCCAGGCTCATCATGGGGAGGGTGAGGCTTTCCAGGCCGCAGAAGACGAGAAAGTCCCGCCCCGCCTCCAAAAAGAGGTGGGAGAGGTACTCCAGGTCCTTGGAGGAGTGCTTGAGGCCCACGATGTTGGGGAAGTCCCGCCTAAGGCGCCCCACGGTCTTGGGGGCGATCTCCACCCCGGCCCTTCCCGGGATGTTGTAGATGAGGAGGGGAAAGTCGGGGACGGTCCTCGCCACCTCGGCGAAGTAGCGATACATCCCCTCCTGGTTGGGCTTGACGTAGTAGGGGACGATGACCATGGCCCCCTGGGCCCCGGCCTCCTTGGCGAAGCGGGTGAGCTCCAGGGTCTCCTCCAGGCGAAGCGCCCCGGTCCCCGGGATCACGGGAACGCGGCCCGCCACCTGGTCCAGGACGACCTCTATGGCCCGCTTCCTCTCCTCCAGGGTCTGGGTGCCGGGCTCGCCCGTGGTGCCCCCCACGCTCACGCCGTGGGAACCTCCCTGGACGACCCGCTCCACGAGGCGCCTTAGGGCCTCCTCGTCCAACTGGCCGCGCCGAAAGGGTGTGGGTAGGGGCGGTATGGAACCGCGGAACATGCTGGGCTCCTTTCGCTTCCCAGGATGCGGGGGCAGGCCGCCGGGGGCAACCGGCGATTTAGACAAAAACGCGGAAAAGTTTGTCTTTTCGTACAAAACTCCCCGCCCCCGCATCCCTTAGGGGCCGTGGTATCGTGGAAAGCGACAATGAAAGGAGAAAACTTTGTTCCAGAAGACACCTCCTTTGACGCCCTGGTGGGGGGGCTGGGCCTCGAGGTCCTCCGCCCTTCCTCCCGGCCCGTCCTCTACCTCCTCCCGGCGCCCAGGCCCCTCCTCTCCCCCGAAGGGGCCCTCCTCCTCTTCCGGCCCCAGGAGGGGCTTTACCGCTACCGCAACGCCGCGGGCTTCCTCCTCCCGGAGCCGGACCCCGAGCTTTTGGCCTTCGCCGAGCGGGAGGGCCTGGGCTTCGCCCTCTACCCCCCCTGGCTCAAGCGGGAAAGCCTGGAGCGGGCCCTCGCCCTCCGCCTCTTCGCCCTGGCCCCCGGGATGGCCCTGGCGGGGCTACTGGACCTCTTCCTGAAGCTCCCCGAGCGCGCCCTTCTGGAGGTCCTGCACCAGGCCACGGGGCTCGCCCTGGCCCACGTGGCCCCCTGGGGGGAGGTCCTGGGCTTCGCCGGGCCCGTCCCCGCCCGGCACCCCAAGGAACCGGGCACGGGGAGGGGTTGGGTTGCCCTCGAGGCGGGGGAGGGCCTCCTCGTGGCCTACGGGGAGGAGGAAGACCTCCTCCGGGCCTGGGGGCTTTTGGAGGTAGTGGCGAGGCTCTTAAGGCTCCGCGCCCGGGAGCGGAGCGTGGAGCGCATGCAGGAGGAGACCCTGGGGGGGCCCTGCTGGAAGGGCTCATCCTGGGCGAGGCCGACCCAGAAAGGCTCTTCGCCTTCGGCTTCGTGGAGGGGGTGGAGTGGGTCCTCGCCCTGGTGGAGCCGCCCGCCGTCTTGGGGCGGCACCGCCTGGCGGAAGAGCGGAGGCGGGAGGCCACCCTGGAGCTCCGCCGCCGCGTTGGGGCCTACCTGGACCGGCTCGGCGTCCCCTACCTCCTCACGGCCCGGGGAAACCGGGTGGCCGCCATGTGGCAGGTGCACAACCCGAGGCGGGAGGCGGAGGCCCTCCTCGAGGCCCTATCCCCGGGAAGCCGCCTGGGCTACTCGGCGGTGCACGCCGGCGGCGAGGTCCAGGAGGCCTACCGCGAGGCCCTCATCGCCCTCAAGGCCGCCCGTCCCGGCGAGGCCCTCTCCTTCGCGGGCCTGGACCCCGTGGCCTTCGTCCTCCTGCAGCAGTCCCCCGAGGACCTGAAGGCCCTGGTGGAGCGCTTCCTCCCCCTCCCCCCTAAGCTTCTCCGCACCCTGGAGGTCTACATGGAAAGCGCCACCCTGGAGGAGGCGGCCCAGGCCCTCCACATCCACCCCAACACCCTCCGCTACCGCCTGAAGCGGGTGGAGGAGCGGATCGGCCCCTTGAGCGCCCCCGAGACCCTGGCCCGGGTCCACCTCGCCCTCAGGGCCCGCTCCCTCCTCGCCGGCTGAGCCGGGGGAGGAGGTAGCGCTCCACCGCGTAGCGGAACCCCTCGGGGCCCGGCGTCGGCGTGGCCAGGACCCCCTCCGGGGGGCCCCCCGGCCCACGTAGACCGCCAGGTCCACGGCCCGGAAGAGGGGAAGGTCGTTCAGGCTGTCTCCAAGCCCCACGGCGAAGCGGGCCTCCTCGGGGTCGGGCCAAAGGGCCCTGAGCCGGGCTACCGCCCGGCCCTTGTCCGCCCCCTTGGCGGCGTGGTAGAAGCGCCCCCCGTGGGTCCACTCCAGCCCCACCTCCTCCAGGGCCTTGAAGACCGCCTCCACCCCCTCGGGGCAGAGGATCAGGGTCTCGTCGTACTCCCGCGCCTTGGCCCGCCGCGCCGCCTCCCGCGAAAGCCCGGTGAGGCGGGCCACGGCCTCCACGGTGAGGTCGCCGTAGCCCAGGATGGGCCGCCCCGCCAGGGCCTCGGCCTCCCTTAGCCTGGCCCGCACCTTCCGGTAGGGCCAGGCCAGGGAGACCACCCGGTAACCCCCCTTGGGCCTTCCCGCCCGCACGGGCCAGTTGCGGGGGAGGTAGAGGCCTCCCCCGTTTTCCACGATGAAGGGGGGCTCGAGGCCCAAGGCCTCCACCTCCTTTCGGGTCTTGGCCGTAACCGGCACCACGGGCACCCCTAGGGCCCGTAAGCGCTCCAGGGCCTCCCGGGCGGGGCCGAACTCTCCCCGCTCGTCCAAGAGGGTTCCGTCCAGGTCGGTGAAGACGATCATGGCACCCGGAAGCGGGAGAGGTGGCCCCGAAGCGCCTTGCGCACCGCCTGGAGGTCCAGGCTGGAGAGGGGCGGGTAGAGGACGGGAGGCGGAGGCTCCTCCCCGGGAGTTAGGGCGCCTGCGGCCTGGAGCTCCTCCAGAACGCTCTGCCGCACCTCCTCCGTGGCCAGCTTGGAGTGGTACACGGTGGCCAGGCAGGCGAGGAGCATGTCGCGGATGTGCTCGTCCCCTTTGTTCTCGTGGAGGTGGGGGTTCCGGGTCTCAATCTGGAAGATCTCCACCCCGTGCCGCAACACCTCCTCGTCCTCCAAGGGGAAGACCCCGCCGTAGAGCTCCAAGAGGGAGACCAGCTCCTGGGGCTCCACGGCGTAGCCCGAGGCCAGGGGCAGGCGGAAGGCCAGGCCGAGGCTCATGGCGTGCTCCCCGGCGTTCGCCGTCTTGACCACGTCCGTCTCAAAGCCGCTCACGCCGCCGATGAGCTGGTTCAAGGCCCGGTTGTTCCGCTCGGAGACCCGGCCGTAGCGGCGGAAGACCACCCCTTCGTCCTCGGTGAGTTTCGGCTTGTAGCGCCAGAGGATGCGCACCATGGCGAAGGGCGTCTTGGCCATGAGGAAGCCTGCGGCGTAGGCCCGGGCGTACTCCCAGACGGCCCCGGGGAAGTAGTTGTCGGCGTCAATGAAACCCACGTAGCGCCTCCCGGAAAGGGCGGCGAAGATCAAGGCCAGGATCATCCCCTCCGCCTTCCCGCTCCGCACGAGGCCGTCCTCCCCGATGGGGTGAGGGTAGCCCCCGCCCGCAGGGCCTCGGCGAGGGCGGGGTCCTTCTGGTGGAAGATAAGGGCCGGCCGCTCGGTGAGGTGGGCGAACTCCTCCAGGAGGTCCCGCTCCATCTGGAAGCGGTCGGGGCTGCTGTTGGAGACCACGAGGATGAGGGCCTCGTGGGGGATTCCGGAGAGGACGCCTTCCAAAAGCTTCAGGCGCTCGTTTCGCGTGGGCACCACGATGGCCGTCTGCTCCAGAACGTCCCTGAGGTCGGCGTCGTCCAGCCGGCGCAGCCCCACGGCTGGGGACTCGTCCCGCACGCGCCCGGAGTCCAGCTCCAGAATGCGCTGCACCTCGTGGAGCCGGACGACGCCGAAGCGCTCGGTGTGGTTGGGGATCTCCAGACGCATGCCCCCAGTGTACAAGGCTCTTCTCGTGATTTTGTTCACGATTTATCTAGCTTGTGACTTCTCTCCCCACTAAACGCCCACGCACCCGGCGGTCGTTAGAGGCTCCACCCCATCCCCACGCCCCAAGCCACCCCTAGTTCCCTGAGGAAAATCCAGCCCCGCGCGCCCTCGAGGCCCGCCACAAGCCGGGCCCCCAGATCCCCATCCCGCACCAGGGCGAGCCCCAGCTCCCAACCCTCGCCCAAAAGCCGGGCCTCCACCCTCGCCTTGCCGGGGTAGGCCAGCTCCACGGTCCAAAGCACCCCGTCCCAGAAGCCCGTAGCCCCCAGGGTCCCCAGGCCGCCCCCGGGGGTCCAGAAGGCGTCCCCGTACACCACCCAGCCGCCAAGCCGGAAGGCGCCTCCCGCCCCCACCGCCTCCCGGGAAAGGAAGGCCCGCCCCTCGGGGAGGGCCACTTCCAGGAAGGCCCCCCGCTCCCAGGCGTACCCCGCCCTAAGCCGCAAGGCCTCCCCGTACCAGGTGAGGTGCCCGCCCCACACCCCCTTGGGCGCAAGGGCGGGCCCAGGCCGGTTCCAGGTGTAGGGGAAAAGCCGTCCCTCCCCCGGGGTCAGGGGGAAGCGGCCGAGCTCCAAGGCATAGCTTCCCTCCTCCACGCCTAAGCGGAGGTCCTCCACCGCCACCCCCGAGGCGCGAAGCCCCGCGTAAGGGGCGAGGGCGAACTGGACCTCGGCCCCCTCCAGGGCCAGGGCCCCGTGCAGGCGGGCGTAGAGGGTAGGGCCGGGGCCGAAGGCCCCCAGTTCCAGGCCTTGGCCCAAGGCCAAGCCCAAAAGGAGGCCTATCCCCACGAAAAGACGCCGCATGGGCTAGCGCCTCTCCTCCCCCACCACCCGGCCGTCCTCCATGCGGACGATCCGGCCCACATGCTCCAGTAGCCTGGGATCGTGGGTAGCGAGGAGGAAGGTGACGCCGAGCTCCCGGTTCAGGGCCTTCATCCGTTCCACCAGGGCGAGGCCCGAGCGGGAGTCCAGGTTGGCCGTGGGCTCGGCCGCCAACGCCCGGGCCACGGCCACCCGTTGCTGCTCCCCCCCGGAAAGCTGCCTGGGGTAGCGGTGGGCCTTGTCCTTTAGGCCCAAGGCGGCCAGGGCGGCGAGGGCCTTCTCCTCCCGTTCCCTTCTGGGGACGCCCCTGAGCTCCAGGACGAAGGCGGCGTTTTCCAAAGCGGTGAGCACGGGAAGGAGGTTGTAGGCCTGGAAGACGAGGCCCACCTTCTCCAGCCTAAAGCTCCACCAGGTCCACCCGCTCTAGGACGGGAAGGACCCTTAAGGCCTCGAGGACCTCGGGCGAAGGCTTCTGGTCCACGGTGAGGACAAAGAGGGCCCGGCCCCCGGGGACGTCCCGCCCAAGTTGCATCCCGGCGATGTTCACCCCGGCCTCCCCCAAGAGGGTCCCCACCTGGCCCACCACCCCGGGGCGGTCGTAGTTCACGCAGACCAGCATGTACCCTTCGGGCACCACCTCCAGGGCGTAGTCGTCAATGCCCACAAGGCGGGGCTTCCCCCCGATCACCACCCCCCGGGCCCGGCGGGTCTCCTGGTCGGTGATAAGCCTGGCTTCCACGAGCCGGGTGTACTCCCCCGCCTCCTCGGAGCGCAAGGTGGTGAGGCCAATCCCCCGGTCCTTGAGGAGGGGCCTCGCCGAGACCAGGTTCACCGCCCCTTCCCCCAGGACCTTGGCGAGGAGGCCCTTGGCCACGGCGCTGGCGATGGGCTCGGGGTCCTTTTCAAACTGGCCCAGGAAGCGCACCTCGATGGCCTCGGGCCTGCCCCGGGTGATCTGGGCGAGGAGCTTCCCCAAGGCCTCCCCCAGGGGGAGAAAACCCCTTAGGGCTTCCAGGGCCTCGGGGTCAAAGCCGGTGTTGAGAGCGTAGGAGAGGTCCCCCTCCAGGGTCCTAACCACCCTTTCCAGGATGGCCTCCCCCACCCTTTCCTGGGCCTCAAAGGTGTTCGCCCCCAGGTGGGCGGTGTGGACCACCTTGGGGTGGTGGATGAGGGGGTGGTCCTTGGGCGGGGGTTCCTGGGCGAAGACGTCCAGGCCTGCGGCGAAGAGGTGCCCCTCCTCCAGCACCTCCAAAAGGGCCTTCTCGTCGATGATCCCCCCCGGGCGGCGTTCACCACCACCGCCCCCCGGGGAAGCAAGTAGAGCTCCCTCCGGCCGATCATCCCCCGGGTCTCCTCGGTGAGGGGGGTGTGAACGGTGAGGAAGTGGCTCTGCCTGAGGAGGTCCTCGAGGCTTTCCAGAAGCTCCACCCCGAGGCTTTCCGCCCGGGCCTTGGGGATATAGGGATCGTAGGCCAGAACCCGCATCTCAAAGGCCTTGGCGAAGCGGGCCACCTGGCTGCCGATCCGCCCCAGGCCCACGATCCCCAGGGTTTTTCCCTTGAGCTCCAGGCCCAGGAACTTCCGGTCCCACTCCCCCTGCCGGATCTTCCGGTCGGAAAGGGCGATGCCCCGGGCGGCGGCGAGGAGGAGGCCGAAGGCGAGCTCGGCGGCGGAACGGGTATTGGCCTCGGGGACGTTCACCACCAGGATGCCCAGGCGGCTTGCCGTCTCCAGGTCCACGTTGTCCACCCCAACCCCGCCCCGGCCCACCACCTTAAGGCGCTTCCCCCTCTGGAGAAGCTCCGCATCCACCCGGGTGCGGCTTCGGGTGATGAGGGCATCGTAGGCGGGGATGATCTCCAAAAGCTCCTCCCGGCCGATGCCGGGGCGGTAGTCCAGGATCACCCCCGGGTACCGCGCCTCCCCCAGGCGCATGTCGTCCGAGACCAGGACCCTCCACATAGGGCCAAAAGTAGCACCAAGCGGGGCCCAGGGCAACTTCCCCCCCTACACTACACCCGTGGTATCCTCTCTCGCGAAGGTGCGGCGATGCGCATTGCCCTTGTAACCGACTCCACCTCCGACCTGCCCCAGGACCTGAGGGGGCGCCTCGGCGTCCGGGTGGTGCCCCTCTACGTGAACCTGGGCGGGGCCATTTACCGGGACTGGGAGGAGATCACCCCCACCGAGATCTTCCAGAAGGTCCGGGAGGGGGCGGCCTTCCCCACCACGAGCCAGCCCTCCCCCGAGGACTTCGCCCGGACCTACCGGGAGGCCTTGGAGGAAGCCGACCACGTCCTCTCCCTCCACATCTCCGGGAAGCTTTCAGGGACGGTGCAGTCGGCGGAGCTTGCCGCCCAGGAGTTCCCGGGGCGGGTCACGGTGGTGGACACCCAGGCCGCCTCCCTGGGCGTGGGCATGATGGTCCTCAGGGCCAAGGAGCTCCTGGAGGAAGGCCAAAGCCTGGAGGCGGTCCTCGCCGAGCTTGAGCGCATCCGCCAGGACCACTTCGTCCGCTTCAGCGTGGCCACCCTGGAGTTTTTGAAGCGGGGTGGGCGCATCGGCGGGGCCCAGGCCTTCCTCGGAACCCTCCTCAACCTGAAGCCCGTCCTCACCCTGAAGGAGGGCCGGGTGGAGGCCGCAGGCCGCGCCCGGGGGGAAAGGAAGGCCCGGGAGGAGATCCTCAAGGCCTTCCGGGCCTGGGCGGAGGGCCGGAAGCGGATCCGGGCCTACTTCCTCTACAGCGGGGACGAGGACGCGGTGGCGGCGCTCCGCCAAGAGGTCCTGGCCTCCGGCCTGCCCGTGGAAGAGGCCCTGGTGAGCGAGCTCGGCGCGGTGATCGCGAGCCACACGGGACCGGGGACCTATGGCTTCTACGCCTACAGCCTCTAGCGTGGCCTTCGTGGCCGACTCCACCCTCGGCCTCTTTCCCGAGGAGGCCAAAAGCCTGGGGATCCACGTGGTGCCCCAGCAGGTGCTCCATAAGGGGCGCTCTTTCCGCGACCTGGTGGAGATCACCCCCGGGGAGGTCCTGAAGCTCCTGCGCAGCGGGGAGAGGCTCACCACGAGCCAGGTGGCCCCGGAGGACCTGAGGAGGCTTTACGAGGCGTTGCTCAGGACCCACGGGCGCGTGGTCTCCGTTCACGTCTCGGGCCTCCTTTCCGGGACGGTGGACACCGCGAAAAAGGTGGCCCAGACTTTCGGGGACCGGGTCAAGGTCCTGGACTCCTGGTCCCTAAGCGGCGGCCTCCTCCTGGTGCTGGAAAGGGCGAGGCAGCTCCTGAGGGAAGGGGTAGCCTGGGAACGCCTGGAGGAGGCCCTCGCCCCTTACCGCGAGCGGGTCCGGGGGTATGTCCTTCCCGCGACGCTGGACTACCTCCACCGCT
Source organism: Thermus parvatiensis (assembly GCF_001535545.1). Classification (GTDB taxonomy): domain Bacteria; phylum Deinococcota; class Deinococci; order Deinococcales; family Thermaceae; genus Thermus; species Thermus parvatiensis. The sequence continues at coordinate 1,084,623 of NZ_CP014141.1, forward strand.
CCGGAAGGATCAGCGGGCTGCAGCGCTTTGTGGGGGGCTTCCTCCGGATCCTTCCCGTCCTCGAGGTCCGGGAGGGCCGGGTCCATCCAGGGCCCCGGGTCCGGGGCTTCGCCGAGGGGATACGCAAGGTGGCGGCCCTCTTCCGCCGGGACTTCCCGGAGGGGGCCCGGGTCTACCTGGCCCACGCAGGAAACCCCGAAGGGGCCAAGGCCCTGGCCGAGGCCCTGAAGGCCGAGGGGGTTGAGGTTTTGGGGGTCCTCCCCGCCGGGGCGGCGGTGAGCGTGCATACGGGGCCCGGCACGGTGGCGGCCTTCGCCGGGCCCAGGGGGTGAGGCGTGCGGGCGGTGGTGCAGCGGGTCTCCGAGGCCTTCGTGGAGGTGGAGGGCGAGGTGGTGGGGAGGATTGGGCTGGGCCTCCTCGTCCTCCTCGGAGTGGGAAAGAAGGATAACCTCGAGGACGCCCTCTACCTTGCCCGGAAGATCGTGAACCTAAGGGTCTTCCCCGACGACCAGGGCAAGATGAACCTTTCCTTAAAGGAAGTGGGGGGGAGGTGCTTTTGGTCAGCCAGTTCACCCTGTACGCCGATACCCGCAAGGGCAACCGCCCCTCCTTCGTCCAAGCCGCCCCCCCAGACCAGGGGAAAAGGCTTTACGAGATGGCCCTCGAGGCCTTCCTCCAGCAGGGGGTGCACGTGGAGACCGGGGTCTATGGGGCCCACATGCGGGTCCACCTGGTGAACGATGGACCCGTCACCCTCTTCCTGGACTCGGAGGAACGCTTCCGCCCACGCTGAGGGGCGCCGTTTGACTTTTGCCCACGTTACCGGGTAAACTAGCAGGAACGCCCCACTCGGCGTGGAGTAAAAGATGGAAAAGGTTCAACCCAAAGACTGGATTCCCCTTATCAAGCCCTACACCAAGCCCAGCGTGGCCCGGAGCCTCCGCCAGGTGGCCGACACCCTCCTTCCCCTCCTTGCCCTCTTCTACCTCGCCCACAAGGCCCTCTCCGCCTCCCTCCTCCTCGCCCTGGCCCTGGACTTCGTCGCGGCCCTCTTCCTGGTGCGCCTCTTCATCCTCCAGCACGACGCCGGGCACGGCTCCTTCTTCCCCAAGAAGTGGATGAACGACCTCCTGGGCTTCTTCGCCGGGGTCCTCACCCTGGTGCCCTACCACCACTGGCAGCTCTCCCACGCCCGCCACCACGCCACAAGCGGCAACCTGGACAAAAGGGGCGTGGGGGACATCTACACCATGACCCTGGACGAGTACCTGAAGGCTACCCCATGGGAAAGGCTCAGGTACCGCCTCTACCGCAACCCCTTCGTCATGTTCTTCCTGGGGCCCATCTACGTCTTCATGCTCTCCTACCGCCTGCCCTTGGGCTACGGCTCGGAGAAGCCCTCGGTGCGCAACTCCGTGGCCCTCACCAACCTCTTCCTGGTCTTGCTCTGGACGGGCATCTACCTCGGTTTCGGCCTCAAGACCCTTCTTCTCGTCTACCTTCCCATCCAGTACTTCGCCGGTATGGTAGGCATCTTCCTCTTCTACGTGCAACACCAGTTTGAGGACGCCTACTGGGAGCACGACCCCCGCTGGGAGCACCTTAAGGCCGCCATGGAGGGGAGCACCTACCTCAAGCTCCCCAGGGTCCTGCAGTGGCTCACCGGGAACATCGGCTTCCACCACATCCACCACCTGGCCCCCAAGATCCCCAACTACCACCTGCCCAAGGTGCAGGAGGAGGTGGACCTGGTGAAGGTGGCCCCTACAGTGACCCTAAAGGACGCCTTCAAGATCGCTTTCGCCGATATGCACCTCCACGACGAGAAGCGCCGCAAGCTCGTGGGCTTCAAGGAGGCTCACCGCCTCCTCCGGGAGGAAAGCGCCGCCCCCGAGAGTGTATAAAAAAGGCATGCGGCGCGTCTTGGTGGCAGGCAACTGGAAAATGCACAAGACGCCCTCCGAGGCCAGGGTGTGGTTCGCCGAGCTCAAGAGGCTCCTTCCCCCTTTGCAGTCGGAGGCCGCCATTCTCCCCGCCTTTCCCATCCTCCCCGTGGCCAAGGAGGTGCTTTCGGAAACCCAGATCGCCTACGGGGCCCAGGACGTCTCCGCCCACAAGGAGGGGGCCTACACGGGGGAGGTTTCCGCCCGGATGCTTTCCGACCTCGGCTGCCGCTACGCCATCGTGGGCCACTCGGAGAGGCGGCGCTACCACCACGAGACGGATACCCTGGTGGCGGAAAAGGCCAAAAGGCTTCTGGAGGAGGGGATTACCCCCATCCTTTGCGTGGGGGAACCCTTGGAGGTGAGGGAAAGGGGAGAGGCGGTGCCCTATACCCTGGCCCAGTTGAGGGGGAGCCTCGAGGGGGTGAACCCCCCGGGTCCTGAGGCCTTGGTGATTGCCTACGAGCCGGTCTGGGCCATCGGCACCGGGCGGAACGCCACCCCACAGGACGCCGAGGCCATGCACCAGGCCATCCGCCAGGCCCTGGCGGAGCGGTACGGCCCGGGGTTTGCCCAGCGGGTGCGCATCCTCTATGGGGGGAGCGTGAACCCCAAGAACTTCGCCGACCTCCTCTCCATGCCCAACGTGGACGGGGGGCTCGTGGGCGGGGCGAGCCTGGAGCTTGAAAGCTTCCTCGCCCTCCTCCGGATCGCGGGTTAGGGGAGTACCCGGATGGTCCCCTCCTGCGCCACCACGTGAAGGTGCCGGTCCAAGCTTAGGACCAGGCCCCCGTTCCGCTCGGCTACGGCGACGACCGCGGCGTCGGCAAAGCCCAAGGGCAGGTCCCGGTACCGGGCCACGAGCGCCCTGACCCGGGGCAGGTCTTCTTCCCCGCATTCCAGGGAGAAAGCCCCGGCCTCGAGGTCTTGGAGGAAGGCCTCGAGGGCCCCAAGGCCCAGGCGCCTTTCCGCGAGGTAGGCGATCTCGGCGAGGATGCCCATGGGCACCAGGTAGGGACCTGGATCAGAAAGAAGGAGCGCCTTAACGCGGCCGTGGTCCGGGTCCTTCCGGTTCAGGAGGGCGAAGAGGGCGGAGGTGTCCAGAGTGATCATCGCTCGGACCAGACCCTTTCCAGCCACCCCTCGGAGGCGCGCCCGGAGAGCTCCTCGTCCTCGCCCACGCCTAGGGAACGAAAGGCGGGTCTTTGGCGCTGGGTAAGGTAAGCGGCCAAGGCCTCCCGGATGAGCTCTGCCTGGCTTTTGCCCTCCCGCCGCGCGGCCTCCTTTAGGGCGCGGTGAAGCTCAGGGGGGAGGTAGAGGGTCGTCTTCTCCATGTCTTCACTGTACGCCTTATATGGTAGGTGTCGTCAGCGGACCTCGAGGGTCAGAGCCGCAGGGGCGGAAGCCCAGGCCCTCACACGTGTGACGACTCCTCGGACTGAAGTCCGAGGCTTCGCGGTTCTCATGGGACGGCCCACGCCGCCCATGTCCCCGCAGGCTCCGTCCGAGCCCTAGCCAGGATGTTTCGCGCTGCGGCCACGTCCCGATGGAGAAGTGTTCCACACTGGGGGCAGGTGTACTCCCTGACCCACAGGGGCCTCTTTTCCCGATGACCGCACACTGGACAGTCCTGGCTTGTATGTTTGGGGTCTACCCCAATGACCCGCCTACCAGCCTCCTCCGCTTTGTAGGCGAGGATTGCAAGAAACTGCGCCCAGCCTGCATCCAGCACCCCCTTAGCGGTGCGGGAGCGGGCCAAGCCGAGGATATTCAGGTCTTCATGGGCGATGGTTCCATAGTGGTTGACGAGTTTTCGGGCCAGCTTGTGGTGGAAGTCCCTGCGCTGGTTGGCAATTTTCCGGTGCAGTTTGGCAACCCGCTTTCTGGCCTGCTTGCGGCGATTGCTGCCCCGCTTCTTACGGGCAAGGCTGCGCTGGGCGGCGGCGAGTTTGGCTTGCGCCTTTTGGAAGTACCGAGGGGCCTCGACCCTCTCCCCCTCCGAGGTGACGAGGAAGTGGGGGTTGGTGCCCAGGTCGATCCCGATGGCCTGGTCATTGGGGGGAAGGGGTCTGGGCTCCACCTCACAGGTAAACACGATGTACCAATGCTCTCCCTCTCGTTTGACCGTGGCGGTCTTGAGCCTGCCTTCCAAGGGGCGGTGCAGCTTGACCTTCACCGAGCCGATGCCGTAGAGGAGCACCCGCTTCCCGCCCCCCTGGAGTTTGACCCCGGTGGTGCCCGCCTGGGGGAAGGTGAAGCTGTCGTAGCGCCCCTTCCCCTTGAAGCGGGGGTATCCCGCTTTCTGTCCCGCCTTGACCCGCCGGAAGAAGCCCTGAAAGGCTCTGTCCACCCGCTCGATGACGTTCTGCAAGACCTGGGAGTGGACGCCCTTGTACTCCGGCAGCTCGGTGCGTATCTCGGGCAGATACCTCTTCTGTTCGTAGAAGCCGACCGTCTTGCCCGCCTTGCGGTAGGCCTCTCTACGCTCCTGCAAGGCCGCGTTGTACAGGCTGCGGCACAGCATCAGCGTCCGGTCCAAGTCCCGCAGTTGGGGCTGGGTCGGATAGAGGCGGTACTTGAAAGCTTTAAGCATCGTCGTCCTGGTATTTGCGCTGGGACTCGATGTAGCGCTGGATGGCCTGAGCCGAGATGTTCCCGGCGCTGCCCACATAGAAGGAGGGCGTCCATAAATGACCGCCGCCCCTGCCCCGCCGTAGCTTTGGGAACTCTTGCAGGATGCGCCGAGCCGATACGCCTTTCAGAATCTTCGCCACGTCCGAGGGGGCCCACTTGGGCGGCACGGAGAGGAACAGATGCACGTGGTCGGGCATGACCTCCATTCCCAGCACTACCCAGTCCCTCATCAAGCACGTCTCCCGCAACACCTGCATCAGCCGTTCGCGCACTTCGCCAAAGAAGGCATGTCTGCGGTACTTGGGGGTGAATACCAGATGGTAGTTCAGGTTGTAATGGCTGTGACGTGTAGTGCGCTCTTCCGGCACTTACACATGATACCACAAAATGACCGCCCACCATGCTGTGTGCCCCAAAGGGGCACGTGGGGGAGTCCATGTATCCCCGGTTTGGTCACGGGCAGAGCCCGTATCTTGCAAACCGGGGGATTATAGCTCCCCCACACCCCTTCCTTTCTCTAAAATGGCTCCATGGCCCTGGATTTCCCGGCAAGCCCCCTGGCCCCCGCCCTCCGCCTCCTGGAGGAAGGGCGGGACCGGGAGGCGGAAGCCCTCCTCCAAACTTCCCAAGAAGGCCTCCCGGAGGCCGAGCGCCTGGCCCTTCTAGGCTTCGTAGAGGCCCGTAAGGGGAACCTTCGGGCCTACCGCGCCCTGGCCCTGGAGGCCGCCCGAAGGGCCCAGACCCCCCTCACCCTCTACCACCTGGGCCTGGCCCTCCCTCCAAAGGCGGGGGCCCTGGCCCTGGAGGAGGCCCTCCACCGCTTCCAGGGAGACCCCAAGGCCGAGGCCCGCCTCGCCTTCGCCCTGGCCCGCGCCCTAAGGGGGCTTGGCCGCCTCAGGGAGGCCCTGGGCTACGCCGCTTTTGCCCTTGCCCGGGGCTTTGGCCCCTTCGCCCTCCTGGAGTGGGCCTGGCTCGCCCTCCTCGCCGAGGAGGACCCTCCCCTCCCCGACCTCCTCCGGCAGGTGGAACTCCTGGCCCTGGAGGGGGGCACGGGGCTCTACGCCCGCTTCCTCATGGCCCACCTGCGCTTCCTCCAGGGGGAGGAGGCCTCGGGGAGGGCCTACCTGCGGAAGGCCCTGGGCGAGGCCCCTCTTCCCGCCCTTCCCTACCTCGCCCCCGCCGGGGTGCGCCTCCTGGGGAAGGAGGTCCTCCCCTTCCTCCTGGCGGCGAGGCCCTGGGCCAAGGAGCCCCTCACCCAGGCCCTCCTCGCCTTGGCCGAAGGGCTCTACCGGGAGGACGAGGAAGGGGTGGCCAAGACCCTGCCCCTCCTCCTGGAGGAGGTGGCGGAGGAGGCCATGCGGGGCCTCCTCTTCCTGGGAAGGCCCCACCCCCTCCTGGGAGAGCTCTCCCGGAGGGGGCAGGAGCTCCTCTGGGCCGCAAGCCCCTCGGCCCACTTCCAGGCCCTGGGAGAGCCAAGGCTTGGGGGCAAGCCCCTCCCCCTGCGCCAGGCGGAGCTCCTCGTCCTCCTCCTCGCCCGGAAGGAGGGGTGGAGGGGGGAGGAGCTGGCCCTGGCCCTCTACGGGGAGGCCAACGGGCCCGCCCTCCGCATGGAGGTGCTCCGCCTGAGGCAACGGGGGCTTGCCGTGAAAAGCCGGCCCTACCGCCTGGCCCAGGCCCTACAGGCGGACTTCTTGGAAGTATGGGGGACCCTGCGTCAAGGAGACCTGAGCGGGGCCCTTGCCCGCTACCGGGGCCCCCTCCTCCCCCAGAGCCAGGCCCCGGGGGTGGAGGCCCTGAGGGCGGAGCTGGAAGAGGCCCTGAGGCGGGCGGTCTTGGCCCAGGGCGAGGTGAAAAGCCTCTTCCTCCTGGCCGAGCGCCTGGGGGAGGACCTGGGGGTCTGGGAGGCCCTCCTGGAGAGGCTACCCTCCCAAGACCCCCGCCTTCCCATCGCCCAGGCCCGGGTGGAAAGGCTCAGGAGGGAGTGGGGCCTCTAAGGTACCCCACCGCAGCTTTGGCCGCGGTGGGGGCCCCAAAAGGTATTCCCACAGCCCCGGCTTGGGCATCCCATGTTGCAAAGCCGAAGTGGCGCTTAGAGCCCAAGCCCCGGGGGCGGGCAGTGGGGGGCGAGGCACTGGGGAAGGACCCCAGAGCCCCCGAGGAGGGCGAGGAGAAGCCAGAGGAGCCGCACGCCTGAAGGCTACCCCGGCCCATGTAACCTCCACGTAACGCCCTAGAGTCTTTATGAGAGCTTTCTGAGTTACGCGGGCGTTACCTTCCTCTTGCTACCCTGAGGCTAACCCGTAAGGGGGTGAAGGAGATGCTCAAGGAAGTGCAGGAGGTCAAGGTCGGCGGCCGGACCCGGCGGGTGCACGTGCGGCCCTTTGCCTGGAACCTGCACGCGCCCACCCACATGGAGTGGACCCCGGACGGCAGGCTCCTGGTGGTGGAGCGCACCACCGGCAAGGTGAAGGACGCCACCAAGGGCGGGGACATGGAGGAGGCCAAGCCCAGTGTCGACTAGTACAGTGCCGCAGCCCTACGCCTTCCTCCTCGCCGCCGAGGGGCTTCGCCTCTTCGGGGCGGGGTTTTTCTACCTTCCTCTGTACCTCCTGGCGGCGGAAAAGGCCCGCGCTCCCCTGGAAGCCGTCCTCCCCCAAACCTTCCTCTACGCCGCGGGACTGGCAAGCCTGCTCGTCGGAGCCCTCCTGGACCGCTTCGAGCGGCGCCGGGTCCTCGTGCTCACCGCCTTGGGCCAGGGCTTCCTCACCCTGGCCCTCTTTCCCGCCCCCTTCCTGCCCCTTTTGTACCTCCTCCTTCTCCTCCTCCTCTTCGAGCTCCTGGACCGCTTCCGCGCCCTGGCCGCAGGCCTCTACCTCCGCTCCCTCGTCCCCAAGGAGGCCTACGAGGGCAAGCTGGGCCGGCTCTCCGCCCTGCACTTCGCCGCGGACACCCTCTCCGATCCCGTGGCCGGGGCCGCCTACGCCCGAAACCCCGGCCTGCCTCCCCTCCTGGGGGCCCCCTGCTCTTCCTTTCCGCCTTCCTCTACCGCCGCCTTCCCCCCGCCCCTCCCCCCAAGCCCGGCGGGCCCTTCCGCCTGCGGGAGGCCTTTGCCGGGCTCGGCTTCCTCTGGAACCACCCCCTCCTCCGCCGGGTCTTCCTCATCGCCCGGGTCCACGGCCTGGTGCACGGGGCCACCTTCGCCCTCCTACCCCTCTACACCCTGCGGGGCCTGGAGGCCCCGGCCTGGGTCTACGGCCTCCTCTCGGGCGCCTGGGGCCTGGGGGCGGCCGCAGGGGCCCTCCTCCTGGAAAAGCTTCTTCCCCTGGGCCGGGGGAACCTGGCCCGGGGGAGCCTCCTCCTCCTGGGAGCCCCCCTCCTGGGGCTGACCCTCCTACCCCCCTGGCCCCTGGCGGTGGGGCTCCTCTTCCTGTTCGGCCTCGGGCAGCAGTTCTGGAGCCTTCTGGTGACCAGCCTCCTCTACCGGGAGCTGCCCGAGGAGCTGGTAGGCCGGGGTATGGGCGGGGTGGGCTTTGTGTCCAGCCTCCTCGCCCCCCTGGGTTCCCTCCTGGGCGGGGCCCTGGCGGGCCTGGCCCTCCCCCTCCCCTTCCTCCTGGCCGGAGCCCTCCTCCTCGGCCTCGTGCCCCTGGTGGGCAGGGGGTGGCGGTGAGGGGCCAGTACCTTCTAGCCGAGGGCCTGGGGGTCTTTGGGGGAAGCCTGGCCTTCACCGCCCTAGCCCTCCTCCTGGGCCTGGGGGGCAACCCCTGGACCCTGGCCCTGCTCGCCGCCCTCCCCTTCCTCACCTTGCCCCTGGACCTACTCGCCGGCCTCCTCCTGGACCGGCTGGACCGCAGGACCCTCCTCCTCGCAGGGGTCTGGCTTAGGGCTGGGATCCTGGGCCTCTTCGCCCTCCTTCCCAAAGAACCCCTCTTCCTCCTCCCCCTGGCCTTCCTCTTCCAAGCCGTCTTGGCCCTGGACCTCCCCGCCTGGCATGCCCTCCTGGTCCGCCTGGCCCAGGGCAGGCTAGAGCGGGAAGGGGGGAGGCTTCAAGCGGCCCAGCTCCTCGGGGACAGCCTGGGGGACCTCCTAGCCGCCCCCCTCCTGCTCCTGGCCAAGCCCCTGCCCTTTGCCCTGGGAGGCCTCCTCCTCGCGGGGGAGGGCCTTCTCCTCCGGGACCTCCCCGCCTACCCGCCTCCACGGGCGGCGAAGGGGGAGGGTCTTACCTTGGGGGCCCTTCTCGCGGGGCTCGCCTTCCTCCTCGAGGACAGGCGGCTCCTTCCCCTTACCCTCTACGCCCTGGCCCTGAGCTTCCTCTCCGGGCTAGCTCTGGCCCTCCTGCCCCTCCTGGCCCTGGCCCAGGAGACGCCCCCTGCCCTCTACGGCCTCTACCCCTTGGGCCTCTCCTTAGGGGGCTTCCTGGGAAGCCTCGCGGCGGGGAGGGTAGGGCCTTGCCTGGGGATTTGGGGCGGGCACGGGCTGAGGGTCTTGGGGCTTGCCCTCCTCCTCCTGCCCTTTCCTTTCGGGCCTCTTGGCGCTTTCCTTGTGGGCGGAGGCGGTGCCTTAAGCGGGGTCCACCTACGGGCCTACCGGCAGCGCCTCGCGCCGGAGGCCCTCCTGGGCCGGGTGCAGGCGGGGGCGGTGGCCCTTCTCTCCCTGGGGAGCCTCCTCGGCACCCTCCTGGCGGGGGGCTTGGGAACCCTTGGCCCCCGGGTGCCCCTCCTTACCGCCCTCCTGGGCCTCCTTCTCCTCCTGCCCTTGGCCTTGGGGCCCCTGGGGTGCGGGCGGCTCCTCGCCTTGAGGGAGGGGAGGTCCCCGTGAGGTTTCCTTTGCATAACGCGCCTCTCTGGGCCGAGGCCCTGAGCGACGTCGGGGCCTCCATTGGCTTTAGTGCCCTCGCCCTGGAAGTAGCCCGCACGGGGGAAGCCTTCTAGGTGGGCTTCTTCGCCGCCCTGGGCTACCTTACCTTAGGGCCCCTTCTCCTCCTCAGCCCCTGGGTGGAGCGGCGAGGCCTGGCCCGGGCTCTCCTGGAGTTGCGCCTGGCCCGGGGCCTCCTCTTCCTCCCCCTTCCCTTCCTGCCGCGGGAAGCCGCCCTCCTGGTCTTCTACGCTTACCCCCTTATGGTCCTCACCGACCTGGCCATCGTGGCCTGGGAAGGCCTCCTGGTGCGGAGAGGCCGGGGCAGGCTGGCGGAAAGGAGCGGCAAGCTCTACGCCGCCTGGGAGGTGGGGGGGCTGGTGGGGGTAGGCCTCGGCCCCGCCCTCTTCGCCCTCCATCCCGCCCTCCCTTACCTCCTTGCCGCCGGGATCCTCCTCTTGGCCTGGACCCTCCTCCGCCCCACCCTCACAAGGGAGAAGGGGGAGAGGGAGGAGGCGACGAGGCCCGAGGCCTTGGGGCGGTCCCTCCGTCGCCTCCTGGCCTATGCTCCCCTCAGGCCCTATCTCCTTCTTTCCCTCCTCTTTACCCTGGCCCATGCCCTCACCACCGCCCTTCTGGGCCTTCTGGCCCTCCGGGCGGGCACCCCGGAAGCCCTCTTCGGCCTGGTCTTCGCGCTGCAAAGCCTGGGGTACACTCTGGGAAGCTACTTTGCCGGGCGGGTCCCACCGGCCCTGGCCTTTAGGCTAGGCCCGCTAGGGGCAGCCCTCGGGGGGATGGGCTTTCTCCTGCCCTTTCCCCTCCTCCTCGCCGCCCCTCCCCTCTTAGGCCTGGCCGTGGCCCTCCTCAGCACCCACCTGCGGGCGGTGCGGGGCTGGCTCCTGCCCAAGGAGGGCCTGGCCCCAAGTCTCGCCGCCATCCGCGCCCTCCTCTACGGGGCCGGGGCCCTGGGGGGCCTGGGGGCGGGGGTCCTGGGCAAGGGGAATCCAACCCTGCCCCTCCTCCTAGGAACCTTGGGATTCCTGGTCCTTCTTCCCTTCGCCCTAGGACCCCTGCACCCTAGGCGACTGGAGGCCTTAAGGCAAGAAGAAGCAGAGTAGGAATCTTGGACAAGGAGAATCTACCCTTTCTCCAGGACTTTACCCACATCTCCGTTTCGTGGTAAATCTACCCTTGCGGGCGCAGCCCGTATCTGGTACCGGGGGTGATCCATGGACATGCTCAAGGTGGCCGAGGCCAGGCTCCAGGAGTTCACGGGCCGTTTTGCGAGCGTTTTCCCCCGATAAGCGCCTCCACCGACGGTTTGAAGAGGTGGTGCGGGGCGCCTTGGCCGCAGGCTCAGCCCGGGTGAGCGAGATGGTGGCCTCGCTCCCTTCTCCCCTCCAGAACCGCTTCCACCAGGCCAAAGCCCTTTACCGCTTCCTGTCCAACCCACGGGTGGAGGCAGAAGCCCTCCTTGACCGGGTCTATCAGGAGAGCGCGACTGCCCTGGAGGGTGAGGAGGTTCTGGTCCTCCTGGACCTGAGCCCGGTGGCCAAGCCCTATGCCCGGGCCCTGGAGGGGATAGCCCGGGTGGGGAAGGATAGGCGGCCCGGGTACGAGCTCCTCACCGCCCTGGGGTTGGACCCCGCGGGGCGGCTGGCCCTGGGGTACGCCCACCTGGTGGCCTACGGGGAGAGGGGGTTTGCCAGCCTGCCCAAGGAGGTGGAGGGAGCCATTGAGGCGGCCCGGGAGCGATTGGGGGGCGTGGGCAGGAGGCTGGTGTATGTGGCGGACCGGGGGTTTGACGACCGGAAGGTGTTTGGGCAGGTGCTGGCCCTGGGGGAGGAGTTCGTGGTGCGGGTCTACCGGGACCGGAAGCTTGGGGAGGGGGGTTCTCTGGCGAAGGTGGCTTCTTCCCTGGCCCTTCCCTGTGGGGAGGAGGTGGAGCTGAGGGTAGGGGGCAGGTACCAGCGGGTGCGGCTCCACTTCGGATGGAGGGAGGTGGAGGTGGAGGGGAGGCGGCTCCACCTGGTGGTCTGCCGGGTGCCAGCCCTGGGGCGGCGTGGGGAGTGGTGGCTACTGACCAGCTTGCCGGTGAGGGGGAGGGAGGAGGCGGCGCAGGTGGTGGAGGCGTACCGCAGGCGGTGGGAGGTGGAGCGGTTCTTCCGGCTTTTGAAGACGGGGCTGGGGCTTGAGACCTTCCAGGTGCGGGGGCTTGCCCGGATCCGGAAGGTGGTGGCGGTTTTGCTGGGGCTGGCGGTGTTCCTTTGGGAAGTTGAGCGGTTGGGGGATCCGTTCAAGGGGTTTCTTTTGCAGCTCGGGGGCAAGCTGGGGCTGCCCAGCGAGAGGGATGGTCCGTACCTGCTCCTGAGGGGCCTGGTTCGCCTGCTCAACTATGAAGTCACCCAAGAACTCTTGAAGCAGGCTAAGGGAGGGCGAGGAAGGAGTTTTGGGTAAAGCCCTGTTTCTCGTTTTTGGCCCGTTTCCGGCTAGCCTGTAGGCGTATGACGCTGGCCCTCCTCTGGCTGAAAGCCTTCCGCCTCTTTGGAGCAGGGTTCTTCTACTTCCCCCACGCCGCCCTCACCGCTCTTGGGGCCTTGTGCCCCCTAGAGGCGAGCTCAGCCCTGACCTTCTGCCTCCTGGCCGAGCCCCTCTTCGCCCTCTACGGGGGGCATCTGGCCGACCGGTGGCCCAGGGGAAGGCTCCTCCTCCTGGCCGGGGGGCTCCTCCTCGGCTTCGCCTCCTGGGCGGGAGGGGGGTGGCGGTGAAGGCAGGCTAGTACGGACACTTAAAGCCCCGGCCCCGGGGGCGGGCAGTGGGGGCGAGGCATTGGGGAAGGACCCCAGAGCCCCCGAGTAGGGCGAGGAGAAGCCACAGGAGCCGCACACCTGAAGGCTACCCCGGCCCATGTAACCTCCGCGTAACGCCCTAGAGTCTTTATGAGAGCTTCCTGAGTTACGCGGGCGTTACCTTCCTCTTGCTACCCTGAGGCTAACCCGGAAGGGGGTGGAGGCGATGCTCAAGGACGTGCAGGAGGTCAAAGCCGTCGGCCGGACGCGGCGGGTCCACGTGAGGCCCTTCGCCTGGAATTCAAGAGTGCCCTTGGCGCTCCTGGTCGTTCTCTCTGGTCTTTTTGCGGGCTGCGGGCGGGGAGCGGCAACCGCAACGCCTTCCCAATCCCCCGATCAATCCGCTGCCTGGATGGAACTCGCCCCCGGAATCCGGTACCGGGAGGGGGAGGGGAGGGTTTCCCTGGATATAGCGCCACCTCTTTTGAGCGAGGAAAGCGTGCGGAAGTTCGCTGAATACGCCCAGGGAAGGATGGCCCAAGCCACCTCCGAGGAAAAGGCATTCTGGGAGGAACAGCTGCGCTTTGTGAAGGAGCAGCAGGCTCTTTGGTCCGACGAGGAGCTTGTGGTAAGCGTCCTGGAAAGGGCCTTCTTGGAGAGGATCCCTCTCCCCCTGAAGGAACCGCAACGCCAGGAACTTAGGGCGAAGCTGGGGGAAATTGTGGGACAGATGAAACGGTACGGTCCGGAGAACCTCCCTTGGGGTGGAGACTTCCAGGGTTTGCCCCCGGAGCTCAAGACCTCTGATGGGGGAATGGTGGTGGGTCTGGATACTTTTCCCCTCCTGGTCCAGCACCTGGGCCCCCAGTCCCTTTTTCCGTCCTGTAGCTTGGCGGCCTCGGCCCTGCCCACCACAGCCTCTCCTGGGGCTAAGGCCTACGCTTTCGCCAGCTGCTCTACGGGCAGCATCATCTGGGGCCAGGTGGAAACCCGAACCAGCGCCAAGGCGGCAAACGACTGGCCTCCACCCTGCTACGACTCGGGTTGGCCCACTTCCCAGTGCATGAGCGTGGCCTACGGGAGTATGGGGTGCTACAGCTCAGCCTGGGCAGGTTACTATTACCAGTGGACAGACCTTAGGATTTACTCAAGCAGGCGTTCTTCGTCTAACTCCAGGTGTTTTTGAACGCGCAGGCGAGGCGGAGCCGGCACCTCGGCCCTGCACGGGCTAGGGAAAGGAGGTGAGGAAGATGCGGTGGATTGTAAAGCCTTCCCGGGTGCAGCCCTTGGGTGACCCGGGTTGCGGTGGAAGGATGCCCGCGCCCTGCCCTCAAAGATAATAGGGCTAATGTAGCCAAGACCTGGATGGCAGCAGGCTACCAGGTGCCAAGAAACTTCCTGCTGTCATCCACATCTTTAGCGAGGTCTGCATGCTCTGGCCGCTTTGGAGCGAGTTCCTGCTCTCTTGGGCCCGAACCCGGCGTTACTGGTTCAACACGCTGGCAAACCTGGGGGGAGCCTCCTCTACTTCTACGCAATCCTTTTGGGCTTTAGCCGGCTTACCCCCGAGGAGGCCCGCTTCTTGGACCCAGGCCCCCTGCTTCTGGTCTTCACGGCCTTCAACCTCACCTTGTTCACCTTCCAGTCCATCGCCTACACGGTCCAGGGCGAGGCGCAACTGGGGACCCTGGAACACATGGCCCTGGCCCGGGGAGGCCTCCTGCGCCAGCTCCTCCTTCGGGCCCTGGTGCAAAGCCTATTCGGGGTTCTCTGGAGCCTTTTGGTCCTCCTACCCTTGGCCTTGGCCTTCGGCGTGACCCTAGGCCCCCTGGCCCGCTGGCCTTTGGGGTTCTTGCCCCTTTTCCTGGCCGCCTTGGGCTTCGGCCTCCTCATGGGGGCCACTGCCTTGTACTTCAAGCAGGTGGACGAGTTTTTCACCATCGTCCAGTTCCTCTTCCTGCCCTACTTCTTTTATCTGGTCCGGTTTGAGCCCTGGATGGCCCACCTGCCCTTTGCCCCGGGGGCCTACCTCCTCCGGCTCGCCTTCACAGGGGAGGAGGTTTCTCCGGGGCTTCTCCTCCTGGCCCTGGTCCAAGCCCTCCTCTTCCTCGGGGCGGGGCTTTTCGCCATGGCCTGGGTCTACGCGGCGGTGCGGCGGAGGGGCCTATTAGGGAGGTACTGATGCGGCTTTTGGTGCAGAACGTCCACAAGCGCTTCGGCAAGCTGGAGGCCCTCAAGGGGGTGAGCCTGGAGCTTGGGGCCGGGGAGATCCTGGGCCTTTTGGGCCCCAACGGGGCGGGCAAGACCACCCTCATCAAGGTCGTCCTCGGCCTCCTCCTCCCCGACGCGGGAGAGGTGGTCCTGGAAGAGGGCGGGGCGCGGCGCAGGCCCCAGGGCCACGAGTTCGGCGTCCTCCTGGAGGGAAGCCGCAACCTCTACGTCAACCTGAGCCTCCTGGTGAACGCCCTCTACTTCGGGGGCATCCGGGGGCTTCCCCCAAAGGAAGTCCGCCCCCGGTTTGAGGCCTGGCTGGAGCGCTTCGGCCTAAAGGACCGCCTCCACGCCCCCCTCGCCTCCCTCTCCCGGGGCATGCAGCAGAAGGCGGCCTTGGCCCTGGCCCTGGCCCTCAAGCCCCGCTTCCTCCTCCTGGACGAGCCTACCCTGGGCCTGGACCCCGTGAGCCGGAGGGAGTTTGAGGGGATCCTCCTGGAGCTTAAGAAGGAGGGCTGGGGTATCCTCCTCACCTCCCACGACCTCGAGGTGGTGGAGCGGGTGAGCGACCGGGTGGCCTTCCTCCACCGGGGGGAGGTGCGGCGGCAGGGCCCCACCCGGGCCCTCCTCCGGGACTGGGCCGGGGAGGGGTACCGGGTGCGCCTCGCCGAGCCCAAGGCGGAGGCCCTCCTCAAGGCCCTGGGCCCCGGCTGGAGTGCGGAAGGCCCCGAGGTCCTCTTCTTCCTGGGGCCGTGGGAGGCGCTGCGGGAGGTCTTGGGAACCCTCCCCGTGGAAGTGTTGGAGGTCTCCCGGGGGACGCCGAGCCTCGAGGCCCTCTTCCTCCACCTCTTCGGGGAGGCCCGCCCTTCCCACAGCGCATAACTTTGCGCTACCCTATCCCCATGCGCCTCCACCCCCGCACCGAGGCGGCCAAGGAGAGCATCTTCCCCAAGATGAGCGCCCTGGCCCAGCGCCTTGGGGCGGTAAACCTGGGCCAGGGCTTTCCCTCCAACCCTCCTCCGGCCTTTCTCCTCGAGGCGGTGCGGCGGGCCCTGGGCCGCTACGACCAGTACGCTCCCCCGCCGGGTTTCCCCCCTTGCGGGAGGCCCTAGCGGAGGAGTTCGGGGTGGAGCCGGAGGCGGTGGTGGTGACCTCGGGGGCCACGGAGGCCCTCTATGTCCTCCTCCAGAGCTTGGTGGGGCCGGGGGAGGAGGTGGTGGTCCTGGAGCCCTTCTTTGACGTGTACCTGCCCGACGCTTTCCTGGCCGGGGCCGGGGTGCGGCTGGTGCGCCTTGGGCTTACCCAGGAGGGCTTCCGCCTGGACCTAAAGGCCCTGGAAGAGGCCATCACCCCGCGCATCCGGGCCCTCCTCCTCAACGCCCCCATGAACCCCACGGGCCTGGTGTTCGGCGAGGAGGAGCTTCGGGCCGTGGCCGAGCTGGCCCGGAGGTACGACCTCTTCCTGGTCTCCGACGAGGTCTACGACGAGCTCTACTACGGGGAAAGGCCCAGGCGCCTGCGGGACTTTGCCCCGGAGCGCACCTTCACCGTGGGGAGTGCCGGCAAGCGCCTCGAGGCCACCGGCTACCGGGTGGGCTGGATTGTGGGCCCCAAGGCCTTCATGCCCACCCTGGCGGGGATGCGCCAGTGGACGAGTTTCTCCGCCCCCACCCCCCTGCAGGCGGGGGTGGCGGAGGCCTTGAGGCTGGCCCGGAAAGAGGGGTTTTACGAGGCCTTGCGGGAAGGCTACCGGAAGAGGCGGGACCTGCTCCTTTCCGGGCTCAGGTCCATGGGCCTCAAGGTTTACGAGCCTGAGGGTACCTACTTCCTCATGGCCGAGCTTCCCGGCTTTGATGCCTTCCAGCTGGTGGAAGCAGCCAGGGTGGCCTTGATTCCCGCCAGCGCCTTCTACCGGGAAGACCCTCCTCCTGGGCTTTTCCGCTTTGCCTTCTGCAAGAGCGAGGAGGAGATCTCCCTGGCCCTGGACCGCCTGGCCGCCGTGGTAAACTCCCCTGCGTGAAACCCAAGGTAGTCCAGTACCTGGATAGGGGAGAGCTTCCCCTTAAGGAGGGGGAAGCCCTTGCCCTCTACCGGGCCATGCGCCGGGCCCGGTTTTTCGACGAGAAGGCCCTCCTTCTTCAGCGCCAGGGGCGGCTTGGGGTCTATGCCCCCTTTATGGGCCAGGAGGCGGCCCAGGTGGGGGTGGCCCTGGCCTTGGGGAGAGGGACTGGGTGGTGCCCAGCTACCGGGAGTCCGCCCTGCTCCTGGCCCGGGGGCTTCCCATCCACGTTCTGATCCTTTACTGGCGGGCCCACCCCGCAGGCTGGCGCTTTCCCGAGGAGGTACGGGCGGTGAATCCCTATATCCCCATCGCCACCCAGATTCCCCAGGCGGTGGGTCTGGCCCTGGCGGGCCGGTACCGGGGGGAGGACTGGGTAGTGGCCACCTCCATCGGGGATGGCGGCACCAGCGAAGGGGATTTCCACGAGGGGCTTAACTTTGCCGCGGTTTTTGATGCCCCGGTCCTCTTCCTGGTGCAGAACAACGGCTACGCCATCAGCGTGCCCCGGAGCCGGCAGATGCGGGTGGACTTCATCGCCAGGAGGGCGGAGGGGTATGGGATTCCCGGGGTGGTGGTGGACGGCAACGACGCCGTGGCCGTTTACCTGGAGGCCAGGAAGGCGGTGGAACGGGCACGGAAGGGGGAGGGCCCCACCCTCCTCGAGGCCCTCACCTACCGCCTCGCCCCCCACACCACCTCCGACGACCCCTCCCGCTACCGCAGCAAAGAGGAAGAGGAGGCCTGGCGGGCCAAGGACCCGATCCTCCGCCTGCGGAAGGCCCTGGAGGGGCGGGGCCTTTGGGACGAGGAGGCGGAGAAGGCGCTTCTTCTTGAGCTTGAGGAGGAGTTCCAGAGGGAGCTCGCCCTGGCCGACGAAGCCCCCGAGCCCAGGCCCGAGGAGATCGTGGAGCATGTCTACGCCGAGATGGGCCCCGACCAGAGGCGGGCCTGGGAGGCCCTCAGGCGAGGCCTCCACGTGGAGGAGGTGGAGTGATGCGCGTCCTCAACATGGTCCAAGCCATCAACGAGGCCCTGGACCTGGCCCTTTCCCGGGACGAGCGGGTTTTGGTCTTCGGGGAGGACGTGGGGCGGCTCGGGGGGTCTTCCGGGTCACGGAGGGCCTGCAGGCGAAGTACGGGGAGAAGCGGGTCTTTGACACGCCCCTGGCGGAAAGCGGCATCCTGGGGATGGCCATCGGGCTCGCCATGGGGGGATGCGGCCGGTGGCGGAGATCCAGTTTGCCGGGTTCCTCTACCCCGCCCTGGACCAGATCCTCTCCCACCTCGGCCGCTGGCGGCACCGCTCCCGGGGACGGGTGGGGCTTCCCGTGGTGGTGCGGGCCCCTTACGGCGGGGGCGTCCACACCCCGGAGCAGCACGCCGACTCCCCCGAGGCCCTCCTCTGCCACACCCCGGGGGTCAAGGTGGTGATCCCCTCAAGCCCGGAAAGGGCCAAGGGGCTTCTCCTTTCCGCCATTGAGGACGAGGACCCCGTGTTCTTCCTCGAGGCCATCAAGCTCTACCGGGGCGCGAGGGCGGAGGTGCCGGAAGGGTACTACACCCTGCCCCTGGGGAAGGCCCGGGTCCTTAGGGAGGGAAAGGCGGCCACCTTAATCGGCTATGGGGGCATGGTGGAGGTGATGCTGGAGGCGGCGGAGGTGGCCCAAAGGGAGGGGGTGGAGGTCACGGTGGTGGACCTGGAGACCCTGGTCCCCCGGACGAGGAGACCCTCCTCGAGGCCGTGCGGGCGACGGGCCGGGCCATCGTGGTCTACGAGGCCATGCGCACCGGGGGCTTCGGGGCGGAGATCGCGGCCCGCATCGCCGAAGGGGCCATAGACTACCTCCAGGCCCCGGTTCTCCGGGTGGCGGGCTACGACGCCCCTTACCCGCCCTTCAGCGCCATTGAGCACCTCTACCGGCCAAACGCGAGGAGGGTCCTCGCCGCCTTGAGGAAGGCGCTAACCTACTAAGGAGGAGGCCCCATGGTCAAGACCCGCCTGACGGCCGAGGAGTTCTTCGCCCTGCCTCTAGAGCGGGGGAGCTTGTGGACGGGGAGGTCCGGGAGGAGAGGCCGCCCAAGCCGGAGCACGGAAGGATCGCTTTGCGGATCGGTTACCACCTGATGCGTTGGCTGGAAGAAACGGGGCGCGGCGTGGCTGGGGTGGAGGGGGGGTTCGTCCTCCGCCGGGATCCCGACCGGGTGCGAAGCCCCGACGTCTGGTTCCTCTCCCACGAAAGGCTCAAGGAGGTGGCCCGGGAGGGGTTCTACGAGGGGGCCCCGGACCTCGCCGTGGAGGTGGTCTCCCCCGGGGAGGAGGCGGAGGAGCTTTTGGCCAAGGTGCTGGACTACCTGGAGGCGGGGGCCAAGGCGGTGTGGCTGGTCTACCCCGAGCTCAAGGCGGTGGAGGTCTACGGGCGAGGCGGGGCAGGGCGGCTTCTTCGCGCCCACGAGGCGCTGGAAGGGGGAGAGGCCCTACCGGGCTTCCGGTTGCCCTTGGAGGCCCTTTTCGGCCAGTAAGCCTGGGGAGCGCACTTTAGGTGCGCCAGTTGCGCATTATGTCGGGGGCTTGGGGAGAGCGTTCGGGCTGTCTAGTTACTATCAGCCTTGTAAGTGATGCTCAACTGTCAACAATACACCAGACTTGACCGCTATACCGCATAGAGCCCCAGGAAGCGCAGGGCGGAGAGGGGGTTGAAGGAGAAGGCCTCCAAGGCCGCCTTCTTCTCCCTGACCCCTTGGCGGTGAAGCATGGAGACCAGAAAGGCCCGGAGGGCCGCCAAGACCTGTGCCCCCACCCCCCGCACCTGGCAGGCATCCTCGTGGAGGAGAACGTCCCGTACCCAAAAGGACCGGTTCTCTACCTCCCACCGGTAAAGGAGAAGCTCCCCAAGCCGCCTCGCCTCCGCCACCTCCGGCCCCAAGCTGGTGAGGGCGTAGCTCACCGTCCGCCGCACCTCCCCCGTCCCCTTGTGCCTCACCTCCCGCTCCATCCGCACCACCTGCCTGGCCCCAGGGAAGGCCCGCACCTCTTCCGGCAGGTAGGGGGAAGCCCAAACCCGGTAGGTCCACACCTCCCCATCCCGCACCAGATTCCACACCGCCTCGGTCTCGCCAGGAAGCCGCCTCTCCTCCATGCCCTTGAACACCTCCAAGGCCCACTCCAAAAGTTCCCCCTGGTTAGCCTTCAGGACAAAGAGGTACGCCCCCCTTTTTGCACCACCTTCCCCGCTAACTCCGGGTACAGGTACCCCGCGTCCCCCACCACCACCTTCCCCTTGAGCCCCTCCGCCCCCAGGCGGTCCAGGAGCTCCAAAAGGGCTTGGTCCTCCCTCCCCTCCGCCCGGGCCTGGGCCAGGGTGGTATGGAGGTGCAGGGCCAGGACCTCCACCAGCTTCACCTGGGCGCTTTTCCCCTTGCCGCTTCCCCGCAGGTGCTTCCCGTCTACCACCAGGACTTCCCCAAGGTCGGCTTCGGGGAAGACCTGGAGGAGGGCCGCTTGGAGCTTTTCAGGATCCAGGCGGTGAAGGAGAAGGGTGATGGCGGTGTGGCCTGGGGCCTTGCGCAGGCCCAGGTGGGGCAAGAGGTGGGGGTTGGCGCGGGCGAAGCGTTCCACGCCCCTCAGGGAGTCCACGCGGGAAAGAAAAGCCACCAGGATGAGGGCCAGGAGGCCCCAAAGGGGGTACTGCCGGTTGCGGGCCCGGGGGTCGGGGATCTGGGACAGGGCTTCGCGCAGGGTCATGCCCCCTCTTTACTCCAGGAGCCGCATATAGGTCAAGTCTGACAATACAGGGCTTTACCCAAAACTCCTTCCTCGCCCTCCCTTAGCCTGCTTCAAGAGTTCTTGGGTGACTTCATAGTTGAGCAGGCGAACCAGGCCCCTCAGGAGCAGGTACGGACCATCCCTCTCGCTGGGCAGCCCCAGCTTGCCCCCGAGCTGCAAAAGAAACCCCTTGAACGGATCCCCCAACCGCTCAACTTCCCAAAGGAACACCGCCAGCCCCAGCAAAACCGCCACCACCTTCCGGATCCGGGCAAGCCCCCGCACCTGGAAGGTCTCAAGCCCCAGCCCCGTCTTCAAAAGCCGGAAGAACCGCTCCACCTCCCACCGCCTGCGGTACGCCTCCACCACCCGCGCCGCCTCCTCCCTCCCCCTCACCGGCAAGCTGGTCAGTAGCCACCACTCCCCACGCCGCCCCAGGGCTGGCACCCGGCAGACCACCAGGTGGAGCCGCCTCCCCTCCACCTCCACCTCCCTCCATCCGAAGTGGAGCCGCACCCGCTGGTACCTGCCCCCTACCCTCAGCTCCACCTCCTCCCCACAGGGAAGGGCCAGGGAAGAAGCCACCTTCGCCAGAGAACCCCCCTCCCCAAGCTTCCGGTCCCGGTAGACCCGCACCACGAACTCCTCCCCCAGGGCCAGCACCTGCCCAAACACCTTCCGGTCGTCAAACCCCCGGTCCGCCACATACACCAGCCTCCTGCCCACGCCCCCCAATCGCTCCCGGGCCGCCTCAATGGCTCCCTCCACCTCCTTGGGCAGGCTGGCAAACCCCCTCTCCCCGTAGGCCACCAGGTGGGCGTACCCCAGGGCCAGCCGCCCCGCGGGGTCCAACCCCAGGGCGGTGAGGAGCTCGTACCCGGGCCGCCTATCCTTCCCCACCCGGGCTATCCCCTCCAGGGCCCGGGCATAGGGCTTGGCCACCGGGCTCAGGTCCAGGAGGACCAGAACCTCCTCACCCTCCAGGGCAGTCGCGCTCTCCTGATAGACCCGGTCAAGGAGGGCTTCTGCCTCCACCCGTGGGTTGGACAGGAAGCGGTAAAGGGCTTTGGCCTGGTGGAAGCGGTTCTGGAGGGGAGAAGGGAGCGAGGCCACCATCTCGCTCACCCGGGCTGAGCCTGCGGCCAAGGCGCCCCGCACCACCTCTTCAAACCGTCGGTGGAGGCGCTTATCGGGGGAAAACGCTCGCAAAACGGCCCGTGAACTCCTGGAGCCTGGCCTCGGCCACCTTGAGCATGTCCATGGATCACCCCCGGTACCAGATACGGGCTGCGCCCGCAAGGGTAGATTTACCACGAAACGGAGATGTGGGTAAAGTCCTGTGACACAGACTTGACCTATATGCGGCTCCTGGAGTAAAGAGGGGGCATGACCCTGCGCGAAGCCCTGTCCCAGATCCCCGACCCCCGGGCCCGCAACCGGCAGTACCCCCTTTGGGGCCTCCTGGCCCTCATCCTGGTGGCTTTTCTTTCCCGCGTGGACTCCCTGAGGGGCGTGGAACGCTTCGCCCGCGCCAACCCCCACCTCTTGCCCCACCTGGGCCTGCGCAAGGCCCCAGGCCACACCGCCATCACCCTTCTCCTTCACCGCCTGGATCCTGAAAAGCTCCAAGCGGCCCTCCTCCAGGTCTTCCCCGAAGCCGACCTTGGGGAAGTCCTGGTGGTAGACGGGAAGCACCTGCGGGGAAGCGGCAAGGGGAAAAGCGCCCAGGTGAAGCTGGTGGAGGTCCTGGCCCTGCACCTCCATACCACCCTGGCCCAGGCCCGGGCGGAGGGGAGGGAGGACCAAGCCCTTTTGGAGCTCCTGGACCGCCTGGGGGCGGAGGGGCTCAAGGGGAAGGTGGTGGTGGGGGACGCGGGGTACCTGTACCCGGAGTTAGCGGGGAAGGTGGTGCAAAAAGGGGGGCGTACCTCTTTGTCCTGAAGGCTAACCAGGGGGAACTTTTGGAGTGGGCCTTGGAGGTGTTCAAGGGCATGGAGGAGAGGCGGCTTCCTGGCGAGACCGAGGCGGTGTGGAATCTGGTGCGGGATGGGGAGGTGTGGACCTACCGGGTTTGGGCTTCCCCCTACCTGCCGGAAGAGGTGCGGGCCTTTCCCGGGTGCCGGCAGGTGGTGCGGATGGAGCGGGAGGTGAGGCACAAGGGGACGGGGGAGGTGCGGCGGACGGTGAGCTACGCCCTCACCAGCTTGGGGCCGGAGGTGGCGGAGGCGAGGCGGCTTGGGGAGCTTCTCCTTTACCGGTGGGAGGTAGAGAACCGGTCCTTTTGGGTACGGGACGTTCTCCTCCACGAGGATGCCTGCCAGGTGCGGGGGGTGGGGGCACAGGTCTTGGCGGCCCTCCGGGCCTTTCTGGTCTCCATGCTTCACCGCCAAGGGGTCAGGGAGAAGAAGGCGGCCTTGGAGGCCTTCTCCTTCAACCCCCTCTCCGCCCTGCGCTTCCTGAGGCTCTATGCGGTATAGCGGTCAAGTCTGTCCTGTGACAATACACTGGGCTTGCCTTGCAAAGGTCAGGAGGACGGGTGTATATCTCTCTCCTGATGGGCAAGCGAGGCTTCCTTCGCAGGGAGGCAAGCCCCAAGGAGGTCCTGGAACACTGCCTGCGCCTGGCCCGGGAGGTGGCCCCTCCCACCCCCAAAGGCAAGCGGGGCCGCCCCTGGCGCTACAGCCACGCCCTTTACCTGGCCCTCCTTCTCTTCCGCGCTTTCTTCCACCTCACCTACCGCGAGACGGAGGCCTCACTCCAGGACCTGATGGAAGGCCCCTTCCCTTCCCACCAGTCCCTGGCCCGCTACGCCCTCAAGCACCTGGACCCCAAACTCCTTGAGGCCCTCCTGGAGAGGCTTTCCCGGGAACTGGAGGCCCATCTCGCCCCGGAGTCCTCGCCGGAAGGCGAAGCGGCTTCGGACGAGGCGCCGGCACACCTGGCGGCGCTTTCCCCCCCTCTACCTCATGGACACCACGGGGCTGGCCTACCGGAGCAAGGACCGGCTTCTCCGCTTTCGTCGGGGGAAGGAGGTGCGGCGGGTGCGGGGGCACGCGCGGCTTCTGGCCCTGATGCGGTGGGATAGGGAGAGGCGGCTCTTATGGCCCTGGGGTGGAGTGGTGGGGGAGGGCTACGCCCCGGACCCCCGGCTTGGGGGGGAGGTGCTGAGGCGGTTTCCTCCTTCCCGGGGGTGGCTTTTGGCGGACGCGGGGTTTGACGGGAAGGAGGTGTGGGGGGTTTTGGGGGAGGCGGGGGTGCGGCCGGTGATCCGGCTTCGGGGCGGGGGCGAGGCCAGGGAGGAGGCGCGGGTGCGGGCGCGGGAGGGGTGGGACCCCGAGGTGTACCGGTTTCGCGGGGTGGTGGAGGGGGTGTTTGGGGGGATGAAGACGCGGCTGGGTGGGGGGTACCTTTGGGAGCGGAAGCCTTGGACGGCCATGGCGCGGGCGCTTTTGGAGCTCATCGCCTACGGCCTTAGGGTTCTTCTCTCCCTTCTCCCGCCCCTCCGGGGTACAAGGCAATTTACTAGGCAAGCCCCAATACACTTGACATTAGGCCAACAGTAACCCATCATGCACTTATGAGAGAGCCCTTGGCCCGGACCCCGGTCCTGCGGGACCTCATGCGCACCGATCTCGTGGTGGTAGGGCCCCAGGTGCCCCTAGGGCAGGCCCACCGCCTTCTGGTCCAGACGGGGGTGCGCTACCTGCCCGTGGTGGACGGGGGCCGTTACCGGGGCATGGTGGGGGAGAGGTACCTCCGCCCCTTCCTCGCTCCTTGGGCCCCCGCTTCGGTGCAGGCCCAGTGGGAAGCGCCCGTGGCCCGCTTCCTCCAGGAGTTCCCCAAAGCCCACCCGGAGGAGTCTCCCGAGGAGGCGGCCTTCCGCATGGAAGCCGCCCGGGTGGGTGCCCTGCCGGTGGTGGAAGAGGAGGTCTTGGTGGGCTTGGTCACGGCCTTTGACCTGCTCAGGGGTCTCCTAGACCACTTACGCCCTGGGGCCCCGGCAAGCCCCCTCGAGGTCCTGGTGCCGGACCTTCCCCGTCTGAGGGCGCTCTTGGAGGCCTTGGAAGCCACCCGGACGCCCCTCCTCGGCCTCCACCTTTTCCGGGAGGCCGGAGGCCTTGGCTTCCGGACGCTTCTCTACGTAGGGGCCTTGGATCTGAGGTCGCTCTTGGCCCACCTCGAGGCCCTGGGGCTTAGGCCCATTCGCCCCTAGTCCGCTAGGTGGATGAGAACCACCCCCGCCGCTACCAGGGCGATGCCGAGCCACCCCTTGGGGGAGATGGCCTCCCCGAAGAAAAAGGCCCCGATGAGGGCGATGGCCGCCGTCCCCACCCCGGCCCAGACGGCGTAGGCCAGGCTCAGGGGAACGGTCTTCAAGGAGAGGCTCAGGAAGTAAAAGGCGAGGCCGTAGCCTCCCACCACCACGAGGCTCGGGAGGAGGCGGCTGAAGCCCTGGGAGGCCTTGAGGGCGCTGGAAGCCAGGATCTCGGAGAGGATGGCGAGGAAGAGGTAGGTCCACCCGCTCATCCCTCCGAGGCTACCCTTTCCCGGGGAAAAGCCGCTAGAGTAGGGGGCATGGAGCGGCCCACTTCCGAGCGGCTTTTTGCCGAGGCCAAGCGGCACATCCCGGGCGGGGTGAGTAGCCCCGTGCGGGCCTTCAAGGCCGTGGGCGGTACCCCCCCCTTCCTGGTGCGGGGGGGGGGGGCGTATGTGTGGGATGCCGACGGGAACCGATACCTGGACTATGTGATGAGCTGGGGTCCCCTCATCCTGGGCCATGCCCACCCCGAGGTGGTGGCCCGGGTGAAGGAGGTGGCGGAGAAGGGCCTTACCTTCGGAGCCCCCAACCCCCTGGAGGTGGCGCTGGCCCAGGCGGTGAAGCGGGCCTACCCAAAGATGGAGCTGGTGCGCTTCGTTAACTCGGGGACCGAGGCCACCATGAGCGCCATCCGCCTCGCCCGGGGGTACACGGGCCGGAAGTACGTGGTGAAGTTCCGGGGCAACTACCACGGCCACGCCGATGGCCTCTTGGTGGAGGCGGGCTCGGGGGCGCTCACCTTCGGCGTGCCCTCTAGCGCCGGGGTGCCCGAGGAATACGCCAAGCTCACCCTGGTCCTGGAGTACAACGACCCCGAGGGCCTGCGGGAGGTGCTGAAGCGGCGGGGCGAGGAGATCGCCGCCATCATCTTTGAGCCTGTGGTCGGCAACGCCGGGGTCCTGGTCCCCACGGAGGACTTTCTAAAGGCCCTCCACGAGGCCAAGGCCTACGGCGTCCTCCTCATCGCCGATGAGGTAATGACGGGCTTCCGCCTGGCCTTCGGCGGGGCCACGGAACGGCTCGGCCTAAAGCCCGACCTCATTACCCTGGGCAAGATCCTGGGCGGGGGGCTTCCCGCCGCCGCCTACGGGGGGAGGCGGGAGATCATGGAGAAGGTGGCCCCCTTGGGCCCCGTCTATCAAGCGGGGACGCTTTCCGGGAACCCCTTGGCCATGGCGGCGGGGCTCGCCACCCTGGAGATCCTGGAGGAAAACCCGGGCTACTACCGCTACCTGGAGGACCTGGGAGCTAAGCTGGAGGCGGGCCTTAGGGAGGTGCTCTCGCAAAAGGGCGTTCCCCACGCGGTGAACCGCATGGGCTCCATGCTCACCGTCTTCTTCACCGAGGGCCCCGTGGTCACCTTCCAGGACGCCAAACGCACGGACACGGAGCTTTTCAAGCGCTTCTTCCACGGCCTTTTAGACCGGGGCATTTACTGGCCCCCTTCCAACTTTGAGGCGGCCTTCCTCTCCGTAGCTCACACGGAGGTGGAGGTGGAAAAGACCCTTCGGGCTCTGGAGGAAGCCCTTTAGAATGGGGGTATGGCCGGCGCTTCCGCCGACCTCTTCTTGTTTGGGAGCTCGGTTCTCCTGCTTTTAAGCATCCTTCTGAGCCGGGTCTCCCAGCGGTTTGGCATCCCCTCCCTGCTCTTCTTTCTCGTCCTGGGGATGCTGGCCGGTTCCGACGGCCCTGGGGGCATCTACTTTGACAATGCCCGCCTAGCCCAAGGCCTTGGGGTGATGGCTTTGGCCTTCATCCTGTTTGCCGGCGGTCTGGACACGGACTGGGCCAAGGTACGCCCCGTCCTGGTTCCTAGCCTGGTGCTCGCCACCCTGGGGGTGTTCCTCACCGCCTGGCTGGTGGGCTTTTTCGCCAGCCTGGTCCTGGGTTTTCCCCCGCTCCTTGGCCTCCTCTTGGGGTCCGTCGTCGCCTCCACCGATGCGCCCGCCGTGTTCAGCGTGCTTAGGGCCCAAGGAGTGCGGCTTCGGGAACAGCTAAAGGCCCTTTTGGAGCTGGAGTCGGGGGTTAACGACCCCATGGCCATCCTGCTCACCGTGGGCGTCACCGCGCTTCTCCTGGACATGGCCCAGCCCCAGGACCTGGTGTGGATGGGCTTCAAGCAGCTGGGCCTGGGGTTGGCCTTGGGGTACGCCCTGGGCCGGGCCAGCGCTTGGGCGTGGGACCGGTTCAGCTTCCTGGACCGGGGCTTGAGGCTCCTTCTGAGCTTTGCCCTGGTCCTTTTCACCTACAGCTTTACCGCCGTCTTGGGGGGAAGCGGTTTTGCCGCCGTGTACGTAGCCGGGTTGGTGGTGGGCTACGCCTCCTTGAGGGACAAGGACGAGCTCCTCCTCTTCCATGACGGCGTGGCCTGGATCATGCAGGTGGTGATGTTCTTGGTGCTGGGCCTCCTAGTCTTCCCCTCCCAGCTTCCCGGGGTGGCCCTCCAGGGGACCCTGGTGGCCCTCTTCCTCATGTTCGTGGCCCGGCCCTTGGCGGTGGCCCTTTGCCTTCTCCCCTTACGGTGGTCCTGGCGGGAGGTCCTCCTCGTGGGGTGGGTGGGCCTAAGGGGAGCGGTGCCCATCGTGCTGGCCACCTACCCGCTCCTGGCCGGGGTTCCTGAGGCCCATACCCTCTTTAACCTGGTCTTCTTCATCGTGCTCTTTTCCGTGGCCCTGCAGGGGCCCACCTTGATGCTTGCGGCCCGGTGGCTCGGGCTGGAAGAGGAGGCCGCGGATGCGACTTCGTGACCCCATCTGTGCCATCGCCACCCCCCCGGGTAAGGGGGCCATCGGGGTGGTGCGGCTTTCGGGGGAGGGTGCCCTGGAGCTGGCCGCCCGCGTCTGGCGGGGGAAGGACCCCAGGGGGCTTAAGGGAGGGCGGTTCACCTTTGGGGAGGTGGTGGACCCAAAGACGGGGGAGGCCTTGGACCAGGCCCTCCTCCTCGTCTTCCGTGCCCCCCGCTCCTACACCGGGGAGGACCTGGTGGAGTTCCACACCCACGGCTCCCCGGCGGTCCTGAGGCGGGTTTTGGAGGTCCTCCTCGAGGCGGGGGCCCGGCTTGCGGGGCCGGGGGAGTTCACTTTCCGCGCCTACATGAACGGCAAGCTGGACCTGGCCCAGGCGGAGGCGGTCTTGGCCCTTGTGGAGGCGGAAGGGGAGCTCGCTCGCAGGCAGGCCCTTAGGGCCTTGGAAGGGGCCTTCTCCCGCAAGATTGAGGCCCTAGAGCAGAGGCTTTTGGACCTCCTGGCCCACATCCAGGCCCTTTTGGACTACCCCGAGGAGGGGGTGGAGCCCTTGGAGGCCGAGCGGGTCCTTCGGGAGGCCTTGGCCGAGGTGGAGGGGCTTCTGGGCCAGGCCCGGGCCTCGCGCCTGGCGCAAAAGGGGGCCCGCCTGGCCCTCATCGGGGCCCCTAACGCCGGTAAAAGCTCCCTGCTCAACGCCCTTTTGGGCTACGAGCGGGCCCTGGTTTCCCCCATCCCCGGCACCACCCGGGACTACCTCGAGGCCCCCCTGGAGCTTTTCGGCATCCCCCTCGTGGCCGTGGACACCGCCGGGGTGCGGGAGACGGAAGACCCCCTAGAGAGGATGGGGGTGGAGAGGGCCCTAAGGATCGCCGAGGAAGCCGACCTCGTCCTCTACGTGGTGGACCGCTCCCTGCCCAAGCCCGCCCCGCCCCCCTTGCCCTGGGAAAGGACCCTGAAGGTGGCCACCAAGGCCGACCTCCCCCCGGCCTGGGAGGACCCGGCCTTTATCCCCGTCTCCAGCCTCACGGGAGAAGGCCTAGACCGCCTCAAGGAAGCCCTGAAAGAGGCCCTTTTGGGGAAGGAGGGGGGAGAAGTCCTCCTCACCGAGCGTCAGGTGGAGGCCCTCCTTAGGGCCAGGGAACGCCTAAAGGAGGCCCTGGGGCTGCCCCAGGACCTCATGGGGCTCGCCTTGGAGGAGGTCCTCGAGGCCCTGGCCTCCCTCAGGGGGGAGGGCCGGGTAGCCGAGGCGGTGGTGGCCCGGGTCTTCCAGAACTTCTGCGTGGGGAAGTAGGCCTTAGTGGCGGAAATGGCGAACGCCGGTGAAGACCATGGCGATGCCTGCCTCCTCCGCGGCCCGTATAGAGTCCTCGTCCCGCACGCTCCCCCCGGGCTGGATGATGGCGGCGATGCCGTAGGAGGCGGCAAGGCGCACCACGTCGTCAAAGGGAAAGAAGGCGTCGGAGGCTAAGACCGCCCCCCTCGCCTTCTCCCCGGCCGCCTCCAGGGCGTGCCGGGCGGCGGCAAGGCGGTTCGTCTGCCCCACCCCGATCCCCAGGGTCTGCCCCCCCTTGGCCACCACGATGGCGTTGGAGCGCACGTGCTTCACCACCTTCCAGGCGAAAAGGAGATCCCGCCAGTGGGCCTCCTCGGGGGCTTTCTGGGTCACCACCTTGGGGTCTATGGGGTCTTGGGCGTCCGCGTCCTGGAGGAGCACCCCGCCCCGGAGGCGCCTTAAGTCCAGGTAGGGCCCCTGGGCGGGGAAGGGCACCTCGAGGAGGCGGAGGTTTTTTTTCCGGGCGAAAAGGGCAAGGGCCTCTTCGCTGAAGCCCGGGGCCAGGACCACCTCCAGGAAGACCCCGCTCATGGCCTCGGCGGTGGGACCGTCCAGGGGGCGGTTGAAGGCCACGATGCCCCCGAAGATGGAGACGGGGTCGGCCTCGTAGGCCTTCCGGTAGGCCTCCAGGGGGGTCTCCCCCAGGGCCACGCCGCAGGGGTTTTGGTGCTTCACGGCCACGCAGGCGGGCTCGGCGAACTCGGAGACCAGGTTCCAGGCGGCCTCGGCGTCCAGGTAGTTGTTGAAGCTCATGGCCTTCCCCTGAAGCACCTGGGCCTCGAGCAGGGGCCCCCTCTCCCCTACCACCCGGTAGAGGGCCGCCTCCTGGTGGGGGTTCTCCCCGTAGCGCAAGGCGGCCTCCCGCCTGAGGGCCAAAAGCTTCTCCTCGGGGAACTTCTCCCCGGAAAGCCACTCGGCGATGGCGGCGTCGTAGAGGGCGGTGTGGGCGAAGGCCTTGCGGGCGAGCTTTTGGCGGAAGTCCGGGGAGGGCCCCGCCTTGAGCGCCTCCAGGACCCGGGGGTAGTCCTCGGGGTCGCACACGGGAAGCACCGCCTGGTGGTTCTTGGCCGCCGCCCGGAGCATGGCAGGACCCCCGATGTCTATCTGCTCCAGGGCCTCCGCAAAGGAAGCCCCCCGGGCCACCGTCTCCCGGAAGGGGTAGAGGTTCACCGCCAAGACCCCGATCCGCTCCAACCCTAAGGCCTTAAGCTCCTCCTCCTGGTCGGGACGGGCGAGGAGGGCGGCGTGCACCTTGGGGTGGAGGGTCTTGACCCTCCCCTCCAGGATCTCCGGAAAGCCGGTGAACTCGGAGATGTAGGTCACGGGAAGCCCCGCCTCGTGGAGGGTGCGGTAGGTCCCCCCCGTGGCCAGGAGGCGGAAGCCGAGCTCCAAAAGCCCCCGGGCGAAGTCCACGATCCCCCGCTTGTCCGCGACGGAAAGAAGGGCCCACATAGACCGCATTCTACCGGCCCAACTTGGCCTTCAGGGCCCTCAGGGTCGCCGGGGGTACGAGCTTGGAGACGTCCCCCCCGTAGCGGGCGATCTCCTTGACCATGGTGCTGGAGACGAAGGAGTAGCGGGTGGCGGCGAGGATGAAGAGGGTCTCGAGGCCCGGGTAGAGCTGGCGGTTCAGGTGGGCCATCTGGAGCTCGTACTCGTAGTCGGACACCGCCCTAAGCCCTTTCACGATGGCCTGGGCCCCTACCCGGCGCACGAAGTCCACGAGGAGGCCGGAGAAGGTGGCCGCCTCCACGTTGGCCAGGTGGGCCGTGGCCTCCCGGATGATGGCCAGGCGCTCCTCGGCGCTAAAAAGGTACTGGCCCCGCTTGCTCGGGTTCTCCAGGACGGCCACGGTCACCTTCTCAAAAAGCCGGCTCGCCCGCTGGATCACGTCCAGGTGGCCGTTGGTCAGGGGGTCAAAGCTCCCAGGGTAGACCACGTGCATCTAAACCTCCACCAGGGTGAGGGCGTTCTCCCCATAGACCCGCCGCTCCCCTAAGGGGAGGTAGAGGTCCTTGGGGTGCTGGAGGACGTAAAGCCCCCCCGCCTCCACCAGGCCGCTTGCGAGAAGCTCGCCGAAGAGGGCAGCGAGGTCCATGGCGTAGGGCGGGGCCATGAAGGCCACGGTGAACCGCTCCCCCCGG
This sequence comes from Thermus parvatiensis, assembly GCF_001535545.1. Classification (GTDB taxonomy): domain Bacteria; phylum Deinococcota; class Deinococci; order Deinococcales; family Thermaceae; genus Thermus; species Thermus parvatiensis. The sequence goes on from NZ_CP014141.1 coordinate 1,115,414, forward strand.
GCCTTGGCCTCGGGGAGGAAGACCTCCACCGGGAGGGCCACCACCCGGGCCCCGAGGCCCGTGCGGCGGACGTTTTCCTTGAGGAGCCGGACCGCCTCGGGGTCCTTCTCCACCAAAACCGCCTCCCAGCCTTCGCTGGCGGCCTCGAGGCCCACGGCCCCGCTCCCCGCGAAGAGGTCCAGGAAGCGCCCTCGCCGCGGGTAGCGGAGGCGGAGGTAGTCAAAAAGGGCCTTCCTCAGCCGCACCGGGGAAGGACGGGCCGAGGCGGGCACCTTCAGGGCCACGCCCCGGGCCTTGCCGCCCAGGATCCGCACCACGCCCTTCAGCTTACCGCCCCAAGGGGGCTTCGCAAACCCCACCCGAAAAAAGGAAGCCGGCCCTAGGGCCGGCCCTTGGTCGGGGAGACTGGATTTGAACCAGCGACCCCCTCGTCCCGAACGAGGTGCGCTACCGGGCTGCGCTACTCCCCGCAGCGCCCTCCAGTATAGGCGGAAGGGGCGCCTTTTGTCTAGCATGGGGGCATGGCCGCCGCGGTCCTTGCGGGCTACCTCATGGGAAGCCTTCCCTTCGCCTTCTGGTTCGCCGCCCTCCAGGGCAAGGGGTGGTCGGGGAAGGAGCCGCTTTGGCGCCTCGGCCCCGTCCCCGCAGGCCTCGTCCTTTTCCTGGACTTCGCCAAGGGGGTCTTCGCCGTGGCCCTGGGGGAGTTCCTGGCCCAAAGCTACGCCGGGGGCCTGGCGGCGGGGGTGGCCGCGGCCTTCGCCCACGCCCTAAGCCCCTGGCTCGGCCTTCGGCGGGCGGGAAGCCTCCTCGCCCCTCTGGGGGTCCTCTTCGCCGTGGACCCGAGGCTCATCCTCCTGGCAGGCCTTCCCGCAGGCGTCCTCCTCCTCGGAAGCCGCAAAGCCCACCCCGCCCTCCTCGCCTTCGCCTTAGCCCTGCCCCTTGCCGCCCTCCTCCTCGGTGGGGGCCCGGCCCACCTGCTCTTCGCCCTCGGGGTCAGCCTGGCCCTCCTCTGGCCCCCCCGGTGAGCTCGGCCAGGACCGCCTTCAAGGCCCTTTCCAGGTCCTCGAGGCTCCCCGTGTTCTCCAAGGTCCAGGTGGCCCGCTTGCGCTTCTCCTCCTCGGGCATCTGGGCCCGCTCCCGGGCCAGGATCTCCTCGCGGGATAGCCCCGAGCGCGCCATCACCCGCCTCACCCGCTCCTCCAAGGGGGCCGCCACCAAGAGGGTTCCGTGGAGCCTCCCCTCCCACCCCTTCTCAAAGAGGAGGGGGATCTCCAGGAAGACGAGGGGGGCCTCTAGGCGGGAAAGCTCCTCCATAAGAAGCCGCCTAACCTCCGGGTGGACCACGGCCTCGAGGGCTTTGAGCTTCTCCGGGTCGGAAAAGACGAGCCGGGCGAGGGCCCTCCGGTCCAGCCTCCCCCCCACCACCGCCTCGGGGAAGAGGCGCTTCAGCGCTTCCTCCTTGTTCTCCCGGGCCCGGGCGGCGAGCTCGTCCAGGTCCAAAACGGGGTAGCCCCAGGACCTAAGGAGGGCAGCCACGGTGCTTTTGCCGCTGCCGATGTTCCCGGTGATGCCGATAATAATGGGGTGCTTCGCCTCGTGGCCCATATAGACTTCCCCTTTTATACCCCCAAGGACGCCTTTCCCGTGGGCGGGGCGGTGCGGGACCTCCTCCTGGGGAGAAGGCCAACGGACCTGGACTACGCCGCCTTGGACCCGGAAAAGGCGGCCGAGGAGGCAAAGAGGCGCCTTGGGGGAAGCCTCTTCCCCCTGGACCCCGAGCGGGGCCACTACCGCCTGGCCCTCAGGGGGAGGACCCTGGACTTCACCCCCTTGGAGGGGAGGCTGGAGGAGGACCTCCTCCGGCGGGACTACCGTCTGAACGCCCTCCTCTGGAGGCAGGGCGCCGTCTTCGGCCTCCTGGGGGTGGAGGAGGATCTGAGGCGGCACCTCCTCGTCCCCGTGCGGGAGGAAAACCTCTACGAGGACCACCTGCGAAGCCTCCGGGGGGTGCGCCTCGCCGCCACCTTGGGCTTCGGGCTTCCCCAGAGGACCCGGGAGGCCCTTGCCCGCCACGCCCGGTTCCTCCAGGCCCACCCCGAGGCCCTCCCCGCGCGGGAAAGGGTCAAGGAGGAGCTTGCCCGGCTCCTCCTCTCCCCAAAGGCGGCCTACGGTCTCCGCCTCCTGGAAAGGGTGGGGCTTCTTGGGGTCTACCTCCCCGAGCTTGTCCTTCTCGTGGGCCTGGAGCAGGGCGGGGTGCACCACCTTCCCGCCTGGGACCACACCTTAAGCGCGGTCCACCACCTCCTCTGGCTCTGGCCCGAGGCCCCCCTGGAGGCCCGCCTCGCCACCCTCTTCCACGACGTGGGCAAGCCCCTCACCCGCCGCTTTGACCCCGAGGTGGGCCGCTTCCGCTTTTTGGGGCACGCCGAGGTGGGGGCGGAGATCGCCCGAGCGAGCCTCACCTGGCTCCGCTTTCCCAAGGACACGGTGGAGCGGGCGGCGGGCCTGGTGCGCCGCCACATGGACCGCCTCCCCGAGGAGAGGAAGGCCCTGCGCCGTTTCTTCCTGAGGCGCCAGGACCTCCTCCCCGACCTCGTTTACCTGATGGCGGCGGACCGCCTGGCCACGAGGGGCGTGGAGACCGAGGCCTGGGAGGTGCTCGGGCGCTACGAAGAGGCCCTGAAAGACCCCCTGCCGCAAAGGCCCCTCCTCTCCGGGGAGGAGGTGATGGCCCTTCTGGGCCTGCGGGAAGGCCCTGAGGTGGGAAGGGCCCTGAAGGCCCTCCTCGAGGCCCAGGCCGAAGGCCGGGTGGGGACCAAGGAGGAGGCCCGGGCCTTTCTCCTATATTGGAGGGGTGGAAGGGAGGCTCAGGCTTCGGGAACCCCAGATCACCCCCATTGAGGGGGGCTTTCTGGTCTCCGACCCCTACGGGGTCTACGAGAAGCCCCTGGCCCTCACCGAGGGCGGGCTTTTCCTCCTCTCCCTCATGGAGGGGAGGACCCTGGAGGAGGTGCAGGAGGAGGTGTTCAAGCGCCACGGGGTCCTGGTGCCCAGGAAGGAGCTGGAAGACCTGGCCAAGGCCCTGGAGGAAGCCGGCCTCCTCCTCACGGAAAAGGTGGCGGCGAGGCTCAAAGAGGAGGAGGAAAAGCTCAAGCGGGAGCGGCCCATGCGCCTCGCCGGGCTCTCCTACCCCGAGGGAGAGCGGGAGGCCCGGGCCTTCCTCGAGGCCTTCCGAGCGAGCTACCCGGGGGAAGGCGAGGAGGCCCGGGCCCTCCTCATGCCCCACCTGGAGCCCTCCCGCGTCCCCGAGGTCTACGGGGCGGCCCTCGCCGCCCTGGAGAAGACCCCGCCCCCTGAGCGCATCTACCTGGTGGGGGTCGCCCACAGGCCGCTGAAGGAAAAGGCCGCCGCCCTCCCCGTGCCCTTCCAGACCCCCTTTGGCCCCGCCCTGCCGGACCTTCCCGCCCTCCAGGCCTTAGACGCCCTCCTTCCCTTTGAGCTCTTCAACACGCCCCTCGCCTTCCGGGAGGAGCACAGCCTGGAGCTTCCCCTCTTCTTCCTGAAGGGGCGGTTCCCCGAGGCCCGTGTCCTCCCCCTCCTCGTGGCCAGGCGCAGCGCCGAGCTTGGGGAGGCCCTGAAGGTGGTCCTGCGGGACTTCCCGGGCCTCCTCGTCCTCGCCGTGGACCTCTCCCACGTGGGGCCCCGCTTCGGGGACACTCCCCTCACCCGCACCCTGGCGGAGGAGGCGCGGAGGCGGGACCTGGGCTTCCTGGAAAGGCTCGCGGAAGGGGAGCCGGAGGCCGCCCTCGCCTTCCTGGGGGCCAACCCCACCCGCATCGACGGGGTGGAGGTGGTGGCAAGCCTCCTCCCCCTCCTCCGGGAAAGGAAGGGGAAGGTCCTGGCCCACCGCCTGGACCTCGAGGCCCCCACCTTAAGCGCGGTGGGGGCGGGGACTTTAGTCCTCTAGCGGCGCCGCTTCCGCCGCCTGCCCTTCGGGGCCTCCTCCGGGGGCGCGTCCTTGGGGCGCCACTCCCCGATGTACATGGTGTGCACCGTGAGCCGCTCGGGGCGGCTCGGCTTCGCCTTCTCCTCGGGGGGTCCCACCACCTTGCGCATCTCTACCTCCTTAGCCTTTGCCTTCCCGTTCTTTTTCTTAGGGGCCTCCTCCACGGGGAGGAGGTCCACCTGCCTAAGCCTCGGGTTGGCCCCGGCGATCCGCACCTCCATCTCGTCCCCGAGGCGGATCCTCCGCCCTTTGGGGCCGAGGAGGGCCATGGCCTCCTCGCTGTAGGTGTAGGGCCCCAGGGCCTCGAGGCGCACCAGGCCCTCCACCCCATTTGGCAGGGTCACGAAGGCCCCGAAGTTCGCCACCCCGGTGACCTTCCCCAAAAAGCGCTCCCCCACGTGGAGCTCGGCCCACTTGGCCATGTAGTACTTGGTGAGCTCCCTCTCGGCGGCCTCCGCCTTCCTTTCCATCTCTGAAGCGTGCTCGGCGATGGCGGGAAAGGCCTCTTGCCACCGCGCCTTCCGCGCCGGGGTGAGGGTCCGGCGCAAGGCGGCCTTCAGCACCCGGTGGACCACCAGGTCCGGGTAGCGGCGGATGGGGCTCGTGAAGTGCAGGTAGTGCTCCATGGCGAGGCCGAAGTGGCCCAGGTTCTCCGGGGCGTAGCGGGCCAGGCGCAAGGAGCGGAGGACGAGGTAGGCCACCACGGGCTCCTCCGGGCGGCCCCGCGAGGCGAGGAGGGCCTTTTGCAGGGCGTGGCCGGAAAGCTTGGGGGGGAGGGTGTAGCCCAGGCGGGCGAGGGCCTGGCGGAGCTTCTCGTAGGCGTCCTGGACCGGCTCCTCGTGGACGCGGAAAAGACCGGGGAGGCCCTTTTGCACCAGGTACTCCGCCACCAGTCGGTTGGCGAGGAGCATCAGCTCCTCAATGAGGCTTCTGGCCTTGGGCTCCGCCTGGGGGATGAGGTGGAGCTCCCCTTCCTCCCCCACCTCCACCTTCACCTCGGGGAAGGCGAAGTCCAAGGCGCCCTCCTTTAGGCGCTTCTCCCGCATCCTCTGCGTGAGGTCCAAGAGGAGGCGCAAGTCCTCCGCCAGGAAGGCGTGCGCCTCAGGGAAGCCAAAGCCCTCGGCGAAGGCCTCCACCTCCGTGTAGGTGAGGCGGGCGACGCTCCGGATGACCCCTTCCCGGAAGCGGACCCGCTTGACCTTTAGGTCCTCCGTGAGGTCCACGAGCACGGAGAGGACCAGGCGGTCCTCCCCCGGCCTCAAGGAGCAGACCCCGTTGGAAAGCCTTTCGGGAAGCATGGGGAGGACCCGCCCCGGGAGGTAGACGCTGGTGCCCCGGAGGAAGGCCTCCTGGTCCAAGAGGCTCCCCTCCTTGACGTAGTGGGAGACGTCGGCGATGTGGACCCCGATGCGGTAGCCCCCAGGCAGGCGCTCCACGTGGATGGCGTCGTCAAAGTCCTTGGCGTCCACCCCGTCTATGGTGAAGACCCGAAGGCCCCTGAAGTCCTCCCGCCGCCTAAGCTCCGCCTCGGGGATCTCCAAGGGGATGGCCTCCGCCTCCTTCAGGACCTCCTCGGGAAACTCGGCGCGGAGGCCGTACTTGGCGATGACGGCCTCCGTCTCCGTCTCGGGGGCCTCCCCTTCCCCCAGGTACGCAAGGAAGGTCCCGTAGGGGCGCTTGCCGTAGTGGACCTGGACCACGATGCGGCTTCCCCGCTTCAGGCCCTCAAGCCCCTCGGGGGCGAGGGGAAGCTCCGGGAGGTTGGGCTCGTCGGGGAGGAGCAGGGCGCGGCCTTTCCGGAAGTCCAGGGTCCCCACAAGCCGCTCCCGCGCCCGCTTGAGGACCCGCTCCACCACCCCCCAAGGCCTTCCGTCCCGGCCCGAGGGCATGACGCGGGCCTCCACCAGGTCGCCCGGCCAGGCGTCCCCCGTATACCCCGGGGGGATAAAGAGGTCCCCATCGGGGAGGCGGACGAAGCCGTACCCGTCCCGGTGGAGGCTTAAGGGCCCCTGGACCCGGTTGGCCAGGAAGTACCGGCTTCCCTTCTTCTCCAGAAGCCCCCGCGCCACCAAGGCCTTAAGGTGGGCCTTGGCCTCCCGCTTCTCCAGGCCGAACCGGTGCAGGATCTCCTCCAGTCGGTGCGGCCTTCCCGTCTTCTTGAAAAACTCTAAAAGCGTTTCCTGCATTTCAACCTAGAAGGCCCTCGAGGGCCTTTTCCGTGGCCTTAAGGGCCTCCGCGAAGACGGCGAGGGCCTCGTCCACGTGCTCCTTGCCGATGATCAGGGGGGCTCGAGGCGGACCACCTTGGGGTTGTTGAGGCCGAAGGCGGTGAGGACACCCCTTTCCGCCATCTCCGCCACCACCAGGGCGCCGATGTCGGCGTCCGTGAACTCCACGCCCACCATGAGCCCCCTCCCCCGCACGTCCTCTATCAGATGGGGGTGCCGCTCCTTGAGGGCCTTTAGGCCGTCCATCAGGTAGGCCCCCACCTCCAGGGCCCGGCCCGGCAGGTCCTCCTCCAGGGTGACCTCAATGGCCGCAAGGGCGGCGGCCGCAGCCAGGGGGTTCCCCCGAAGGTGGAGGAGTGGAAGAGGGGGTTATTCTTGAAGACCTCAAAGACCTCACGCCGCCCCACGCAGGCCCCGATGGGCATCACCCCGCCCCCAGGGCCTTGGCCAGGGTCATGAGGTCAGGGGAGACCCCCTCCCAGTCCACCCCGAAAAGCCTCCCCGTACGGCCGAGGCCGGTCTGCACCTCGTCGGCGATCATGAGGACGCCCTTTTCCCGGGTAAGCTCCCGCACGCCCCTCAGGTACCCCTCGGGGGGCACCCGGATGCCCCCCTCTCCCTGGACGGGCTCCACGATGACCGCGGCGGTTTCCTCGTCTATGGCCGCCTCGAGGGCCTCCAGGTCCCCGTAGGGCACCACCTTGACCCCGGGGAGGAGGGGCCTTGCGGGGTCCTGGTACTCGGGCTTGGGGGTCAGGGAGAGCGCCCCCATGGTCTTGCCGTGGAACCCCCCTTGGGTGGTGACGATGCCGGGCTTGCCGGTGTAGGCCCGGGCCAGCTTGATGGCCGCCTCCACCGCCTCCGCCCCGGAGTTGCCGAAGAAGACCATCTCCAGCCCCTCAGGGGTGATCTCGGCGAGCTTGGCGGCAAGCCTCGCCGTGGGCTCGGAGACCAGGACCCGCACGGACATGGGCATGCGGTCAAGCTGCCGCTTCACCGCCTCCACCACCTTGGGGTGGCGGTGGCCCAGGTTCAGGGTGCCGTAGAGGCCTAGGAAGTCCAGGTAGCGCTTGCCCTGGGTGTCCCAGACGTAGGGGCCTTCGGCGTGGGACTCCACCCGGTCTAGCCCGGTGAAGCGGAGAAGCCCGGCGAGGCCTGGGTTGATGTGCCGCTCAAAGAGGGTGAAGGCGTCCAAGTCCATGCCCCAATGCTACTTTAAGTGTAGCACGCTCAAGGCCCGGTGGATGTCCTCCGGGATGCGGGCCGCCTTTCCCCCACCTGGCAGAGGTGGCGGGTGAAGCCCTCGGCCAAAAGGACCCCTTCCCGCTCCACCCGGTAGCGGAAGAGGAGGGCGCGGGAGGAGAGCTCGGCCAGGCGGGTTCTCACCTCCACCACCTCCCCGAAGCGGGCGGGGGCGCGGAAGGTGAGGCCGAGCTCCACCACGGGGAAGAAGACCCCCCTCGCCTCCACCCGGTGGTAGGGAAGGCCGGCCCTTTCCAGGAAGTCCACCCGGGCCGCCTCCAGGTAGACGGGGTAGACCGAGTGGTGGACCACGCCCATCTGGTCCGTCTCGGCGTAGCGAACCTTTATGCGGGTGACGCTCTCCACGGCAGGAACTCCAGGCGGGGCAGGCGGCGCATGCGGACCCTCCGGGCAAGGGCGGCCACAAGCCGGCGCTCGGCCCGGGAGAGGGCCCGCAGGGCCCCCTCTTCCTCCCGGAAGGCCTCCACGTAGACCGAGAGGACGCTCCCGTCCTTGGAAAGGCGCACCGCCTCCACGGTGAGGAGGAAGAGCCTGGGGTCCTCGAGGGCCTGGATCTCCTCCGCGAGGGCGCGCTTCAACTGGGCCTCGAGGTGGGCCTTACCGTAAGCCATGGCCTGGGGCCTCCACGCCCCAGGCCCATTCTAAGCCCCGGCGGAGGGACGTTTCCACAGGCGTCCCCCGGTTTTGCGCCCCCCGCTCAGGCTTTAGCCAGGGCGGGGGCGAAACCGAGGCGGGGCGCTTAGCCCCATTCGGCCTAGCCCTCCAGGACCTCGAGGCCGGGCAGGGTGCCCTTTTCCAGGAACTCCAGGCTCGCCCCGCCCCCGGTGGAGACGTGGCCGAAGCGCCCTTTAAGGCCCAGGCGGTTCACCGCCGCCACCGAGTCGCCCCCGCCCACCACGGTGAAGGCGCCCTCGAGGGCGGCGATGGCCTGCCCCACGGCCAAGGTCCCCTCGTCAAAGGGGGGGACCTCAAAGACCCCCATGGGCCCGTTCCAGAAGACCGTCCTTGCCCCCTTTAGGGCCTCGGCGAAGGCCTCCCGGGTCTTGGGGCCGATGTCCAGGCCCATGTAGGGGACGGGGATGGCGTCCGCAGGGAAGACATGGGTCTCCACCCCAGGCTCTATGCGCTCCGCCGCCACCACGTCCTGGGGCAGGTGGACCTGTACCCCTAGGGCCTCCGCCCGGCGCAGGAGGTCTTTGGCCAGCTCCAGGCGGTCTTCCTCCACCAGGCTCTTCCCCACCTCGCCTCCCAGGGCCTTGAGGAAGGTGAAGGCCATGGCCCCGCCGATGAGGAGGCGGTCTATGCGGGGAAGAAGGCTCTCAATGACCCCGATCTTGTCCGAGACCTTGGCCCCGCCGAGCACCACGGCGTAGGGCCTCTCCGGGTCCTTGAGGAGGCGGGAAAGGGCCCTGACCTCCTTCTCCATGAGGAAGCCGGCGTAGGCGGGGAGGAGCCTGGCCACCCCCACCACGCTGGCGTGGGCCCGGTGGGCGCTCCCGAAGGCGTCCAGGACGAAGGCCTCCCCGAGCCTGGCGTACCGGGCGGCAAGCTCGGGGTCGTTCTTCTCCTCCCCGGGCTCAAAGCGGACGTTCTCCAGGAGGAGGACCTCCCCGGGCCTTAGGGCCTCCGCCTCCCGCCTCGCCTCCTCCGAGCCCGGAAGGAAGGGGGCGAAGCGGGCCTCTGGGAGGTGGGCCCTCAAGGCCTCCCCCACCGGGGCCAGGGAGTACTTGGGGTCCGGCCCCTTGGGGCGGCCCAGGTGGGAGAGGAGGACGAGGGAAGCCCCCCCGGCGAGGAGGTGGCGCAGGGTGGGGAGGCTTTCCAGGATCCGGGTTTCGTCCTGGACCTTCCCGTCCTGGACGGGAACGTTGTAGTCCACCCGCACCAGGACCCTCTTGCCCTTAGGGTCCAGGTCGCGAAGGGTCCGCATCTAGACCCCCTTCTTCAGGACGAGCTCCACCAGGTCGGCCACCCGGTTGGCGTAGCCCCACTCGTTGTCGTACCAGGCGAAGACCTTGACCAGGTTGCCGATGGCCTTGGTGAGCTTCCCGTCCACGATGGAGGAGTGGGGGTCCATGACGATGTCCCGGAGGACGATCTCGTCCTCGGTGTAGGCGAGGATGCCCTTCAAGGGGCCCTCGGCCGCGGCCTTGAGGGCGGCGTTCACCTCCTCGGCGGTCACCTCCCGCTTGAGGAGGGCGGTGATGTCGGAGATGCTCCCCGTGGGCGTGGGCACCCTCAGGGCCATCCCGTCAAACCGCCCCTTGAGGGAGGGAAGGACCAAAGCGGTGGCCTTGGCCGCCCCCGTGGTGGTGGGGATGATGTTGAGGGCGGCGGCCCGGGCCCGGCGCAGGTCCTTGTGGGGCAGGTCCAGAAGGCGCTGGTCGTTGGTGTAGGAGTGGACCGTGGTCATGAGGGCCTTCTCCACGCCGAAGGCCTCCTCCAGGACCTTCATCACGGGGGCGAGGGAGTTGGTGGTGCAGCTGGCGTTGGAGATGATGTGGTGCTTGGCGGGGTCGTACTGGTCCTGGTTCACCCCGAGGACGATGGTGATGTCCTCGTTCTTGGCGGGGGCGGTGATGATCACCTTCTTGGCCCCGGCCTCGAGGTGGGCCCTCGCCTTCTCCCCATCGGTAAAGACGCCCGTGGACTCCACCACCACCCCCACCCCCGCCTCCTTCCAGGGGATCTCCTTGGGGTCCTTGATGGCGGTGGCCCGGATGGCCTTGCCGTCCACGTAGAGGTTTTCCTCGTCGTAGCCCACCTCCCCGGGGAAGCGGCCGTAGGTGGAGTCGTACTTCAACAGGTGGGCCAAGGTCTTGTTGTCGGTGAGGTCGTTGATCAGGGCCACCTCCACGCCCCTTTCGTGGAGGATCCTAAAAACCTGCCGCCCGATCCTGCCGAATCCGTTGATACCGACCTTCATGCCTACACCTCCTCGGGCCATTATACCCCTTAGCCTTCCAGGGCTTTACCCAAAACTCCTTCCTCGCCCTCCCTTAGCCTGCTTCAAGAGTTCTTGGGTGACTTCATAGTTGAGCAGGCGAACCAGGCCCCTCAGGAGCAGGTACGGACCATCCCTCTCGCTGGGCAGCCCCAGCTTGCCCCCGAGCTGCAAAAGAAACCCCTTGAACGGATCCCCCAACCGCTCAACTTCCCAAAGGAACACCGCCAGCCCCAGCAAAACCGCCACCACCTTCCGGATCCGGGCAAGCCCCCGCACCTGGAAGGTCTCAAGCCCCAGCCCCGTCTTCAAAAGCCGGAAGAACCGCTCCACCTCCCACCGCCTGCGGTACGCCTCCACCACCCGCGCCGCCTCCTCCCTCCCCCTCACCGGCAAGCTGGTCAGTAGCCACCACTCCCCACGCCGCCCCAGGGCTGGCACCCGGCAGACCACCAGGTGGAGCCGCCTCCCCTCCACCTCCACCTCCCTCCATCCGAAGTGGAGCCGCACCCGCTGGTACCTGCCCCCTACCCTCAGCTCCACCTCCTCCCCACAGGGAAGGGCCAGGGAAGAAGCCACCTTCGCCAGAGAACCCCCCTCCCCAAGCTTCCGGTCCCGGTAGACCCGCACCACGAACTCCTCCCCAGGGCCAGCACCTGCCCAAACACCTTCCGGTCGTCAAACCCCCGGTCCGCCACATACACCAGCCTCCTGCCCACGCCCCCCAATCGCTCCCGGGCCGCCTCAATGGCTCCCTCCACCTCCTTGGGCAGGCTGGCAAACCCCCTCTCCCCGTAGGCCACCAGGTGGGCGTACCCCAGGGCCAGCCGCCCCGCGGGGTCCAACCCCAGGGCGGTGAGGAGCTCGTACCCGGGCCGCCTATCCTTCCCCACCCGGGCTATCCCCTCCAGGGCCCGGGCATAGGGCTTGGCCACCGGGCTCAGGTCCAGGAGGACCAGAACCTCCTCACCCTCCAGGGCAGTCGCGCTCTCCTGATAGACCCGGTCAAGGAGGGCTTCTGCCTCCACCCGTGGGTTGGACAGGAAGCGGTAAAGGGCTTTGGCCTGGTGGAAGCGGTTCTGGAGGGGAGAAGGGAGCGAGGCCACCATCTCGCTCACCCGGGCTGAGCCTGCGGCCAAGGCGCCCCGCACCACCTCTTCAAACCGTCGGTGGAGGCGCTTATCGGGGGAAAACGCTCGCAAAACGGCCCGTGAACTCCTGGAGCCTGGCCTCGGCCACCTTGAGCATGTCCATGGATCACCCCCGGTACCAGATACGGGCTGCGCCCGCAAGGGGAGATTTACCACGAAACGGAGATGTGGGTAAAGTCCTGCTTAGCCTTCGCCTTGACACGTCAACCGAAAACCCTTAGGTTGGTTAACGCCCGCCAAGCCAAGGGCGGGGAAAGGAGGCAAAGGCGTGAAGACCGAGGTGTTGCCCTACACGCCCCTTATGAAGACCCTCTGGCCCCAAAGGACCCTGGCCCGGGACCTCCTCCTCATCCTCGCGGGGAGCCTCTTCGTGGCCCTCACCGCCCAGATCGCCCTCCCCCTCCCCTTCACCCCGGTCCCCATCACCGGCCAGACCCTGGGCGTCCTCCTGGTGGGGGCGGCCCTGGGAAGCCGCCTGGGCTTCCTCGCCCTCCTCGCCTACCTCCTGGAGGGGGCCATGGGCCTCCCGGTCTTCGCCGGGGAACGGGCGGGATCGCCAAAATCCTCGGCCCCACCGGGGGGTTCCTCCTCGCCTTCCCCCTGGCCGCGGGGCTGGTGGGGCTTTTGGTGGAGCGCTTCGGCCTGGACCGGAGCTTCTTCGGCACCCTCCTTGCCATGCTCCTGGGGAACGCCCTCCTCTACCTCGTGGGGCTTCCCTGGCTTGCCGCCTGGCTCATGGGGGCGGGGAAGTTCGGGGGCGTTTCCGCCCTTCTGGCCATGGGGCTTTTCCCCTTCATCCCCGGGGACCTGGTGAAAGCGGTGCTGGCAGCCCTGCTCCTCCCCACCGCCTGGCGCTTCCTGGGCCGGAAGTGAGGCTGGCCCTAGCCCATCTCGCCAAGCGGGAAAGCCTAAGGGAGCTCCTCCAGGCCCTCCGCCCCCTGGCCCAAGAGGCCCGGGAGCGGGGGGCTTCCCTTTTGCTCCTCCCCGAGCTCGTCCTGGGCAAGCGGGAAGACCCCGGGCTTTCCCAGGCCCTTAGGGCGCTTGCGGAAGAAGCGGGGCTTCTCCTCCTCGCGGGGCACCTCGCGGAAGGGAAAAACCGCCTGCAGGCCTTCCCCCAAGGCCCCACCTACGCCAAGCTCCACCTCTACCGGGCGGAGGGGGAAGAGGGGGACGAGGGCCTAAGCCCCGGGGAAAGGCCCGTCCTCCTCCCCTGGAAGGGGCAGGTCTTCGGGCTTGCCCTCTGCTACGACCTGGATTTCCCCGAGCTCTTCCGGGCCTACGCCCTGAAGGGGGCGAAAGGGTTTCTCGTGGGAGCGGCCTGGCCCCGGGAGTACGCCGAGCTTTTGGAGGTCCTCGCCCGGGCCCGGGCGGCGGAAAACCAGGCCTACCTCTTCCTGGCGAGCCGCGCGGACACGGGAAGCCCCTCCCTTTTCGTGGCCCCCGACGGGCAGGTTCTGGGGCGAAGGGAGGAGGAGGGCCTCCTCGTCGCCGAGCCCGACTGGGGTTTCCTCGAGGCCTACCGCAAGAAGTACCCCCTCCTCCGCCACCGCCGGGAAGACCTCTACCGGCTTTGGTAAGATGGCCCCCGTGCTGGAGAACCGCCGCGCGCGGCACGACTACGAGATCCTGGAAACCTACGAGGCGGGCATCGCCCTCAAGGGAACGGAAGTGAAGTCCCTGAGAGCAGGGAAGGTGGACTTCACGGGAAGCTTCGCCCGCTTTGAGGACGGCGAGCTTTACCTGGAAAACCTCTACATCGCCCCCTACGAGAAGGGTTCCTACGCCAACGTGGACCCGAGGAGGAAGCGGAAGCTCCTCCTGCACAAACACGAGCTTAGGCGGCTTCTCGGCAAGGTGGAGCAGAAGGGCCTCACCCTGGTCCCCCTCAAGATCTACTTCAACGAGCGGGGGTACGCCAAAGTCCTCCTGGGCCTCGCCCGGGGGAAAAAGGCCTACGAGAAGCGGCGCGAGGACAAAAAGGAGGCCGTGCGCCGCGCCTTGGAGGAGCTATGAGGGCCCTTCTCCTCCTCTTCCTCGCCCCCTTCGCCCTGGCCCAGGCCCCTAAGCCCCTGAAGGTGGGGGAGCTTACTGGGGAAGCCCTCTACCCGGGAAACCGGGGGGTGTCCTACGGGGAGGTGGGGCTCGTGGCCCGGGGGCTCGGCCTCGCCCTCTGGCAGGGGGAAAGCCAGGTGGCCCTCGGGCTTGGGGCCCGCTACCGGACCTTCCCGGTGGAAGCGGACGAGGCCAAGGCCGCCTCCAGCCTCGCCGCCTGGCGCAAGGACGGGCGCGTCTACGTGCCCCTGCGCCCCCTGGCGGACGCCCTCGGCCTCTCCTACCGGGCCCAGGTGGGCATCCAGCTGGACCTCCCTTGGGCCCGGCTCCTCCAGGTGGAGGCCCGGCCCGAAGGCTACCTCCTCCGCTTCAGCCGGGAGGTGAACGCCGTGGTGCGGCCCGGGGGCGTCCTCTTCCCCATGGCCCAGGGGAGCCACCCCTCCCTGGTCCAGGAGGCCATGGGCCTCTTCCTCCCCCTCTCCCGCCCCCCGGAGCGGGTCTACTACCCCGGGGGCGGCCAGGTGGCCGTGGGCCTCACCCCCCTCCCCCTCCCCTCCCCCACCGTCCTCCTGGACCCGGGGCACGGCGGGGAGGACCCGGGCCTCGAGGTCCAAGGGCTGGTGGAGAAGGAGGCCACCTTAGACCTCGCCCGCCGCGTGGCCGCCCTTCTTCCGGGCGCCCGGCTCACCCGGCAGGGCGACGAGACCCTTCCCCTGGAGGCGCGCCTTGCCCTGGCCCGCACCGCCTCCGTGGTGGTCTCCCTCCACATGGCCCGGGGGCGTGAGGTGCGCCTCTACCTCCCCAAGGACCGGACGAGCCCCCTCGCCCAAAGCCTCGCCCGCCTCGGCGACCTTCCCGAGGAGCGGGCGAGGCTCCTTCGGGCCTACGCCGGGGATCCCGCCCGCCTCGCCGCGGCCCTGGAGCGGGCTTTCGCCGACCAGGGGTTCGCCGTGGCCAAGGCCGAGGGGCCCTACGCCCTGACCCGGGTGGACGGGGCGGCGGTGCTTTTGGAGGTGGGGGCGGAAAGGCTGGGGACGGAGGAGGCCCGCGCCCTCGTGGCCCAGGCCATCGCCCAGGGGATCCGGGCCTACCTCGAGGGGGGCGCGCCGTGAGGAAGTACCTGAGCGTCTACAACCTCCTCGGCCTTCTCGTCTTCGCCCTGGGGCTTTTCGTCTACTGGCAAAGCCCCGTCCCCAACCCCCCCAAGGCCCTGCCCCTACCCGCGGACGAGGCCGCGCGGGAGGAGAAGCTCACCCTGAACCTCTACCGCCCCGACCCGCCCCAGGGCTTCCTCCGAGAGCCCGTGGTCCTCGAGGTGGGCCTGGGGGAAAACCCCTACGAAAAGGCCCTCCTCGCCTGGGCCCAGGCTACGGGAAGCCCCACCCCCCTGGGCCTCTTCGCGGCGGAGGGGCGCCTCGTGGTGGACCTGCCCAAGGACTTCGCCCGGGGGCTGGACACCGAGGAGGAGGTCTACCGCCTCTACAGCCTCGCCTACACCCTCCTCGCCACCTTCCCCGAGGGCAGCGAGGTGCGCTTTCTGGTGGAAGGACAGCCGAGCCCCGGCCTCGCCCACCTGGACCTGGAAGTCCCCGTACGCCTGCCATGAGCGAAACCTGGCGCCTGGACCGCCTCGTCCTCCAGGGGTTCAAGTCCTTCGCCGACCGGACCCTCCTGGACTTCCCCGACCCCGTCACGGGGATCATCGGCCCCAACGGCTCCGGCAAGAGCAACCTGGTGGAGGCCATCCGCTTCGTCACCGGAAGCCGCGCCCAGGACCTGAGGGGGGAGGAGCTCAAGGCCCTCCTCTTCCACGGCGCCAAGACCCGCCCCCCCAGGGCGTGGCTGAGGTGCGCCTGGAGCTCTCCCGGGGCCGGGAGCGCCTGGTGGTGGAGCGGCGCATTGAGGGGGACAGGAGCCAGCTCCGGGTGAACGGCCGCCCCACAAGCGCCAAGGCCCTCGCCCTCCACCTCGCGGGCACCGGGCTCGGCCGGGGCGGGTACGCCGTGGTGGGCCAGGGGGAGGTGGGCGCGGTGCTGGAGTCCCCCGAGGCCCAGCTCCTCGCCCACTTGGAGGAGGCAGCGGGCCTCAGGCCCGTGGCCGAGGCCGTCCGCCTCACCGAGGAGCGCCTGGCCCAGGCCCAAGCCCTGGTGGAGGAGCGGGAAAGGGCCCTAAAGGCCCTGAAGGAGGAGGTGGAGGCCCTGGCGCGGGAGGCCGACCGGGCGAGAAGGGCCCGGGAGCTGAGCCTGCTTAAGCTCAGGCTCAAGCGGAGCCTCCTCCTTGCCCGGAAGGAGGCGCTGGCGGAGGAAGCCCAGGGGATCCGGTCCCGCCTTAAGGCGCTGGAGGCCGAGCTCCAAGGGCTCCAGGAGGCCATGGAGGCCCTCCTCGCCCGCAAACGGGACCTCCTCGCCGAGGAAGAAGGGCTCCGCCAAGCCCTGGAGGAGGCCCACCTCGCCCTCAAGGAGCGGGAGGGGCTTATGGGGGAGGCCGGGTCCTTGCGTCGCGTCCTCCAGGCCCTGGACCGGCCCCCTCCTCCCGAACCCGGCCCCGAGCCCCCAAGGTCAGAGGAGGCCCCGGAGGCCCTGAGGGCCCGGCTCCGCAGCCTCAGGGAGGAGATCCGGCGCAAAGAGGCCGAGGTCCAAAGGACGGAGGAAGCGCGCCGCCGATACGAGGCCGAGCGGGCCCGGTACGAGGAAAGGCTCGCCGCCCGCCTCGAGGCCCTAAAGGAGCGGGAGGCCCTAAGGCCCGAGGTGGAGGCCCTGGAGGAGGAGGTGGCCCGGCTCACCGCAAGGCTTAAGGAAAGGCAGAGGCTGGAGGTGCGGCTTAAAGAAGTGGAGGCCCAGCAGAGGGGCGTGGCCAAAGAGCGGGAGCGCCTCCACCGCCTGGTGGAAAGCGGCGCCGACCTCCATGAGGGGCCTAGGCGGGTCCGGGGCCTTTCGGGGGTGCTCGGGGTGGTGGCCGACCTCCTCCGCCCCGAGCCCGGGCTGGAGCAAGCCCTGGAGGCGGCCCTGGGCCCCAGGCTCCAGTGGGTTCTGGTGGAGGACGAGGAGGCGGCCAAGAGGGCCATCGCCCACCTGAAGCGGGTGGGGGGGCGGGCCACCTTCCTCCCCCTCACCCTCCTCCGCCCCCGCCCCCTCCCCGAGCCCAAGCCCTTCCCCGGCCTCTTGGGCCCCGCCCGCGCCCTGGCCCGCCTGCGCCTTCCCGGCCTGCCGGAGGAGGCGGTGCTCGGCGTCCTCTTCGGGGACACCCTGGTCTTCCAGGACCTGGACCGGGCCCTCGCCTACCTGAGGGCAGGGGGAGGGGAACGCCTTGTGACCCTGGAGGGGGAGGTGGTGGAGCGCACCGGGGCTATCACCGGCGGGAGGCTGCGCGCCGGGGGGGAGGCCCTCCTCCTGCGGCGGCGGCTTGATGAGGCCGAAGCGGAGGAAAGGGCCCTCGCCCAGGAGGCCCAGGCCCTTAGGGAAAGGCTTTCCGCCTTCCCCCTCCCTAAGGCCCTCGAGGAGGCCCAGGCCCGGCTTTTTTCCTTGCGGGCCCGGCTGGAAAGGCCCCTCCCCCCGAGCCCAAGCCCCCGGAGCCCCCGGAAGCGCCCGAGGCTCAGGACCTCGAGGCCCTACGCGAGGAGGCGGCCCGCCTCGAGGCCCTCCTCCAGAAGGCGGAAGCCTATGCCCGCTTCCTGGAGAGGAAGCGAGCCTGGGAGGAGTGGGAGAGGCTTCAGGAGGAGGCGGCCCGGGTCCGCGCCCGGCTTGCGGAGCTGGAAAAGGCCTTAGAGACCACTCGCCCCCTGGCGGAAAGGGCCCGGTCCCTTGAGGAAGAAACGCGAAAACTCCGGCAGGCGCTCAAGGCCCTGGCGGAGGAGGAAACCCGGCACCTCACCCGGCAAAACCACCTCCTGGCCGAGCGGGAGCACCTCCGCCTCACCCTGGCCCGGCGGGAGGCGGCCTGGGAAGAGGTGGAGCGGGAGCTCGCCGAGCTTCCCGAGCTTCCCCGCCTGGAAGGAACCCCACGCGCCCTCCAGGCCCGCCTCGCCCAAGCGGAGGCGGAGCTAGAGGCCCTGGGCCCGGTGAACGCCCTGGCGGAGAAGGCCCTGGCCGAGGCCGAGGAAAAGCTTAAGGCGCGCCAGCGAGAGCTGGACGAGGCCATGGAAGCCCTCCTCCGCCTCGAGGCCGAGGCCAAGGGGGTGGAGGCCGAGTACCAAAGGCGCCTGCAAGAAGCCTTCGCCCGCTTCCAGGAGGCCTTCCGCCGCTACGGGGAGGCCCTGCTCGGCGGGCGGGCGGAGGTGCGCCGGACGGCGCGGGGGCTGGGCCTCGTGGTCACCCCGGCCGGGAAGCGCACCCAGGACCTCCGTCTCCTCTCCCTGGGGGAGAAAACCCTTGGGGCCCTGGCCTTTCTCTTCGCCCTGGGGGAGCTCCAAGGGGGGCTGCCCATCGCCATCCTGGACGAGGTGGACGCCGCCTTGGACGAGGCGAACCTCCTGCGTTTCACGCGCTTTTTGCGCTCGGGGCGCCAGTTCCTCCTGGTGACCCACCAGAAGCGGACCATGGAGGCCTGCCACGCCCTCTACGGCGTCACCAGCGAGGATGGGGTGAGCCGGGTGTACGCCATCCGCAAGGAGGTGGTCCATGACCCTTGAGGAGTACCAAAAGGAAGCCCAGAAGACCGCCCTCTACCCCGAGGCCTACCGCCTGGTCTACCCTGCCCTGGGCCTCGCGGGGGAGGCCGGGGAGCTCGCCAACAAGGTGAAGAAGGTCCTGCGCGACCACGGGGGGCGCCTCAGCGAGGAGGCGCGGGAGGCCATCTTGGCCGAGCTCGGGGACGTGCTCTGGTACGTGGCCCAGGTGGCCACGGACCTGGGGGTGTCCCTGGAAAGGGTGGCCCAGCAGAACCTGGCCAAGCTCCGCTCCCGCCAGGAACGGGGCCAGTTGGGGGGCTCAGGAGATAATCGCTAACGATTATCGCTTGCATTTATTACCCCTATAGGGATCTGCTGGCAATCCCAGCCGAGGAAGTGCCATATGCAAGAGACCTTTTCCATGCCTCGTCTCAACGAGCCTGCCCCCGATTTCGTGGCCAAGACCACCGCGGGGGAACTCCGGCTTTCGGACCTGAAGGGGAAGTGGGTGGTGCTCTTCAGCCACCCCACCGACTTCACCCCGGTGTGCTCCACGGAGTTCCTAGCCTTCGCCAAGCGGCAGAAGGAGTTTGAGGCCCTGGGGGTTCAGCTGGTGGGGCTTTCCATCGACTCCATCCACGCCCACCTGGCCTAGCTCAAGGACCTCGAGGAGATGTCGGGCGTCACCATCAACTTCCCGGTGATCGCCGACTTGGACATGAAGGTCTCCCACCTCTACGGACTGGCAGCCCGGGGAGCCCGCCATCGTCAAGCCCCCGCCACCTTGGCCGAGCTCAAGGCCGACGAGGCCAAAAAGGGCGAGTACACGGAGTACCGCCGCTGGTACCTGCGCCTGAAGAAGGCCGATTAGGAAAGGCTAACCCCCCGGGCAGGCCCGGGGGGTTAGCCTCCAGGTTCAGTCAAAGAGGTCAAAAAGCTCCAGGAAGCCCTTTTTCTTTTTGTAGGGCTTCCCCTCCTTGCGGTAGTAGGTCTCCCGCTCCTCCTCGTAGGCCCGCTCCACCTCCTTGGCCTCGGTGAGGAGCTTTTCCAACTCCCCCCGATCGAGCCAAACCCCACCGCACTGGGGGCAGACGTCTATCTGCACCCCGCGGCGCTCCACCTCCCGCATGCCCACGCCGCACTGAGGGCAAAGGAGCAGGGGCATCTACTCCTCCCTCCGGCCCATGAGGAGGCTGGCGTAGTAGAGGATGGTGGCCAGGGAGCTAGCCAGGGCCGCCACGTAGGTGAGGGCCGCCCAGGTGAGGACCTGACGCGCGGGGCCTATCTCGCCCTGGGAGAGAAAGCCCATCCGCCGCAGGAACTCCAGGGCCCGCCTCGAGGCGTCAAACTCCACGGGCAGGGTGATGAGCTGGAAGAGGGCCACCGCCAGGTAGAGGTAAAGCCCAAGCTTCGCTAGGCCAAAGGCCCCAAGGGCCAGCCCCAGGATCACCAGGATGGGACCCAGGTTGCTCCCCAGGCTAGCGGCCGGCCAGAGGCTGGCCCGCACCCTAAGCCAGGCGTAGCCATGGGCGTCCTGGACCGCATGCCCCACCTCGTGGGCGGCCACCGCCAAAGCGGCAAGGCTAGGCGAGGCGTAGTTGGGCTCGGAAAGCCGCACGGCCTTGGCCTGGGGGTCGTAATGGTCCGTGAGCACCCCAGGCACGGGCTCCACCCGCACATGGGTCAGGCCGTGGGCGTCCAGGATCGCCCGGGCCACCTGGGCCCCCGTAAGCCCCCGGCTGTTGGCCACCCGGCTGTAGCGGGCAAAGGTGGCCTGTAACCCTCCCTGAATGGCCAGGCTGGCCACAAAGACCAACCCCATGAGCACCAGCGCAAGAACGTCCATGGTTCCTCCCTCCTTGCGGGCGGTAGCAAAAGGCCGAGGCCACCTTTCAGGTGGTCTCGCCATGCGCCTTGGGCGCCCCAGCCGACCGGGGAAGGTTCCCGTACTGACGGCCGGCTGGCCCCCGTCTGGGGGCGGCTACTCCCCGGAACCTTTTATAGCAAGAAGCCGCCCCTCCTGCAACTACCGGACGAGGAGCACCGGGCAGGGGGCCTCGGCCACCACCCTTTGGCTCTGGCTTCCCAGGAAGAGGCTCCCCAAGGCCCCAAGCCCCCGGGTGCCCATGACGATGAGGTCGGCCTTCTCCGCCCGGGCTGCCTGGAGGATGGCTTCAGCGGGCGCCCCTTCCAGGAGAAGGGCGTCCTCCTTGGGAACCCCGGTGAGGGCCACCGCCTCGGCCAACACCTTCTCCGCCCGCTCCAGGCGCCGCTTCAGGGCCTCCTCAAAGAAGGGCTCCCCCAGGTAGTCGGGCACGGGCTCGTAGGCGTGGACCACGAGAAGCCTCGCCCCGTGGGCCTTGGCCTCGGCCTTGGCCACCTCCGCCGCCCGCTTGGCGTGGTCCGAGCCGTCGTAGGCGAGAAGAATCGTCCGGAACATGCCCTAAGCTTACCCCAACTTAAGCCTGGGGGCGGGTCTCCGAGGGAAGCTCCACCTTGCGGCCGCAGCGGCAGGTCTCCCCTTCTATGCGGAAAACCGTCCCGTCCGCCCTGGGGTAGAGCCAAAGCGCCCCGCAGTCGGGGCAGCGCACCTCAGCCACCAGCGAGCGGACCTCCTCCGGGCTAAAGCGGTAGACCTCCCCGCACCAGTGGCAGACCACCTCGGCCCCCCCGTCCTTGACGATCATCTCCTCCCGTTCCTCCGGCGTGAAGAAGACCAGGGCCTCCAGGGCCCTTTCCCGGTTGCAGCGGCAGCGGAAGCGGGCGGGGATCTCGTTCTGGAGGTAGCCCAAGGCCCTTAGGTCGGTGCGCGCAAAGCCCAAGCCCGCCAAAAGGACCTCCAAGGCCCCCTCCAGGCCCTTTTCCCGAAGGAGGGGGGTGAGGCCGGGGAGGTCCTTCAGGTTGGCCTCGAGGCGGCCCAAGACCTCCTCCCCCGCCCCCGGCAACACCTGGACGGCCACACCCCCCGCCACCTCCACCTCCCCTTCCCCCTTGACCCGGACGCCCAGGAGCACCGCCGAGGGGATCTGCTCCGACTGCCAAAGGTAGTGGGCGAGGTCCTCGGCGATCTCCCCCGAGACCAGGGGAACGGTGCTGGTGTAGACCTCCCCGTTAGGGAGGCTCCGGTCCACCCGCAAGACCCCGGCCCCCACGAGCTTCCCCACGTTGAGCTTGCCGTCTTCCCGCAAGGGCACTTCCGCCTTGGGGTTTTTCACGTAGCCCCGCACGTTCCCCTGGGGGTCGGCCTCCACCACGATTCCCCCCAAGGGCCCTGCCCCCTCCACGCGAAGGGTGATCCGCTCCTTGGGGGTTTTTAGGAGAAGCTGCGCTAGAAGAAGCGCCCCGGTCATGGCGCGGCCGAGGGCGGCGGTGGCCGTAGGAGAAAGGCCATGGCGGCGCCTCGCCTCCTCCACCACATCCGTGGTCTCGGCGGCCACCACCCGCAAATTCCCTTCCCCGGCCAAGCCCCGAAGGATCCTTCCCATACCCCGCCATTATGCCATGGGCCTATAATCCCCCATATGGGCCTCGTGATCTACGACACCTTGGCGCGGCGCAAGGTGCCCTTTGAGCCGGCGGTCCCCGGCCATGTGGGGATCTACGTCTGCGGCCCCACGGTCTACTCCGACCCCCACCTGGGCCACGCCCGTGGGCCCGTGGTCTACGACGTCCTAAGGCGCTACCTCCTCCACAAGGGGTACAAGGTCCGCTTCGTCTCCAACATCACCGACGTGGGCCACCTCACCGACGACGCCGACGAGGGCGAGGACAAGATCGTGAGGCGGGCCAAGCTGGAACGCCTCGAGCCCATGGAGGTGGCCGACAAGTACATGTGGAGCTACTTTGACGCCATGCAGGCCCTGAACGTCCTCAGGCCCTCCATCACCCCCAGGGCCACGGGCCACATCCCGGAGATGCTGGAACTCACCCAAAGGCTTTTGGAGCGGGGCGTGGCCTACGAACGCAAGGGGAGCGTCTACTTCCGGGTGAGGGCCTTCCCCGAATACGGGAAGCTTTCCGGGAAAAGGCTGGAAGAGCTCAGGGCAGGGGCCCGGGTGGAGGTGCGGGAGGAGAAGGAAGACCCCTTGGACTTCGCCCTCTGGAAGGCGGCCGAGCCGGGGCACATCATGCGCTGGAAGAGCCCCTGGGGGGAGGGGTACCCCGGGTGGCACATTGAGTGCACCGCCATGAGCCTTAAGTACCTGGGAGAGGGCTTTGACCTGCACGCAGGGGGCATAGACCTCCAGTTCCCCCATCACGAGTGCGAGATCGCCCAGGCGGAGGCGGCGGGCTTCCGCTTCGCCCGCCACTGGATGCACCACAACCACGTCCTCCTCCAGGGGGAGAAGATGGCCAAGAGCACGGGGAACCTCGTCCTCCTCCACGACCTCCTCAAGGCCCACGAGCCCATGGCCCTTCGCTTCTACCTCCTCCAGACCCACTACCGGAGCCCCATGGACTTCACCTGGGAAGGTTTAGAGGCCGCCAAGCGGGGCTACGCCCGCCTCCTCCAGGCCTACCGGGAGGTGCGGGGGCGCAAGAAGACCGCACCCCCCGGCACCACCCCCGAGCTGGAGAGGGCCCTGGACGCCCTGGAAAAGGCCTTCATGGAGGCCATAGAGGACGACCTCTCCACCCCCGAGGCCCTGGCCGCCTTCTTCACCTTCCTGCCCGAGCTCCACAAGCTCCTCCCCGAGGCCAAGGGGGAAAGCCTGGCCCGGGCCGAGGCGGTCTTCCATACCCTGGGCGAGGAGATCCTGGGAATCTTCCCGGAAAGGGTCTTGGAGGAAAAGCTTTCCGGGCCCCTCCTCGAGGGCCTCATTGAACTCCTTTTGGAGCTCAGGGAGGAGGCAAGGCGGGCCAAGGACTACGAAAAAAGCGACCGCATCCGGGAAAGGCTAAGGGCCCTCGGGGTTATCGTGGAGGACACCAAGGAAGGCCCCAAGTGGCGGCTGGAGGCGGTTTAGCCTCTCCAAGGGCAAAACCCCCGGGCCGATCCCGGGGGTTTTCCTCACCCAGGGCCTAGCGGGGGATGGGGTAGCCTTGGGCCTCGAGGACCGCCTCCGCCACCTCCCGGCGCAGGGCCACGAGGTCCGCGGGCTCGTGCTTGGTGAGGCGGCGGGCAGCGGAGTAGACCACCCGGGCCTCGTCCCCTTCCACCAGGCGGGGAAGGACGGAAAGGGCCAGGCTTTGGGCCCGGTCCAGGGCCTGGACCAGGTAGATCCGGGTCATGGCCTGGGCCACCCCGCCAAGCCTCCTGGCCCGCAGGAGAGCACTCTCCGCAGCGTAGGCGTCTATGAGGATGTCGGCCACCGCCCCCAGAACTTCCTGTTCCTCTTCCACCTGCTGGCCGTACTTCTGCACGGCAAGGCCCGCCACCATGAGGGCGAGCTTCTTAAGGCCTGCGATCTGGTGAAGCTCCACATCCTCGGGCTCCTCAAAGCTAGGCTCGAGGAGCTCCTTCTGGAGCTTTTGCGCCGCCTGTATGAGGGGAAGCTGGCCCTTCAGAGCCCGGCGGAGGAGCATGCCGGGGATGAGGAGGCGGTTGATCTCGTTGGTGCCCTCAAAAATGCGGTTGATGCGGGCGTCGCGGTAGGCCCGCTCAATGGGGTAGTCCTGGATGTAGCCGTAGCCCCCGTGGATCTGCACCCCCTCGTCCACCACGTAGTCCAGGACCTCAGAGCCCAGCACCTTGATGATGCTGGCCTCCACCGCATACTCCTCAATGCCCGCCATCACCGCCTCGGCGCCCTTCTTCCCTTCTAGAGCCTCGTCAATGAGGCCCACGGTGCGGTAGACGGCGCTCTCGGCGGCGTAGATGCGGCTCGCCATCTCCCCCAGCTTCTGCTGGATGAGGCCGAAGCGGCCGATGGGGCGGCCGAACTGCACCCTCTGGGTGGCGTACTGGGCGGAAAGCTCTAAGGCCCTTTTTGCCCCGCCCACGGCCCCCGCCCCCAGCTTGTAGCGGCCCACGTTGAGGACGTTGAAGGCAATCTTGTGCCCCTTGCCGATCTCCCCGAGGACGTTCTCCACCGGGACCTTCACGTCCTCCAGGATCACCTGCCGGGTGCTGGAGGCCTTGATGCCCATCTTCTTCTCCTCGGGGCCGAAGGAAAGGCCGGGAGTGTCCCGCTCCACCAAAAAGGCGGTGAAGTGCTCCCCGTCCACCTTGGCGAAGACGGTGAAGAGGTGGGCAAAGCCCGCGTTGGAGATGAACTGCTTCACCCCGTTCAGGATGTAGTACTTCCCGTCCTCGGAAAGGGTGGCCCGGGCCTTGGCGGCGAGGGCGTCGGAGCCCGAGCCCGGCTCGGTGAGGCAGTAGGCGGCGATCCACTCCCCGCTGGCCAGCTTAGGCAGGTACTTCCGCTTCTGCTCCTCGGTGCCGAAGTACACAAGGGGCAGGGTGCCGATGGAGGTGTGGGCACCGTAGGTGACGGAGAAGCCCCCGCTTCCGGAAAGCTCCTCGGCCACCACGGTGGAGATCACCTTGGGGAGGTCCAAACCGCCGTACTCCTCAGGGACCTCAATGGCAAGAAGCCCGAGCTCCCCCGCCTTGCGCATCAGGGGCACGTTGAGCTCAAGCTCCCCGTGCTCCATCCGCTCCAGGAGGGGAAGCACCTCCTTCTCCACGAAGGTACGGGTGGTCCGGGCGATCTCCTTGACGCTCTCGTCAAAGTCCTCCGGGGTGTAGACCCTCTCGGGGACCTCCAAAAGCCAGCCGCCGCCTTTTTGCCAGAGCTTTTTTTCCTCGGTCATGATTCTCCTCCTTAAGCCGGGTAGACCTCAAACACGCCCGCAGCGCCCATGCCGCCGCCGATGCACATGGTGACGAGGCCGTACCCCCCACCCCGCCGGGATAGCTCGCTCAAGAGCTGGGCGGTGAGCTTGGCCCCCGTGGCCCCCAGGGGGTGGCCTAAGGCGATGGCCCCGCCGTTGACGTTCGTCTTCTCCTCGGGCATCTCCAGGGTGCGCATCACCGCTAGGACCTGGGCGGCGAAGGCCTCGTTGAACTCAATGAGGTCAATCTGGTCCAAGGTAAGCCCCGCCCGTTCCAAGGCCTTGGGCACCGCCTTCACCGGGCCGATCCCCATGATGTCGGGCTCCACCCCGGCCACGGCAAAGCTCACGAAACGGGCCAGGGGCTTAAGCCCCAAGGCCTCCGCCTTCTCCCGGCTCATGACGACCACCGCCGCCGCCCCGTCGGAGTAGGGGCTGGAGTTGCCCGCGGTCACGGTGCCGTTCTTCTTAAAGGCGGGCCTCAGCTTGGCCAGGGCCTCGAGGCTGGTTTCTGGGCGGACCGTCTCGTCCCGATCAAAGACGACCTCCTCCACCTCCTTCTTGGTCCCGCGGTAAGTAACCTTAGGCACCCGGATGGGGACCACTTCAGGAAAGCGCCCCTCGGCCCAGGCCTGGGCCGCCTTCTGGTGGCTCCTCAAGGCCCACTTGTCCTGGTCTTCCCGGGTTATGCCGAAGCGTTCCGCCACCCTTTCGGCGGTGAAGCCCATGCCGATGTAGGTGGAGTAGGTCTCGGGGCTCCACTCCGTGGGGGTAAGCTCGGGGTGGAGGCGGGTGTGGTAGCCGGACATGGGCACCTGGCTCATCATCTCCACCCCCCCCGCCAAAACCGCGTCCGCCATCCCGGTCATCACCGCCTGGGCGGCCATGGCGATGGTCTGAAGGCCGCTAGAGCAGAAGCGGTTGATGGTGGCCCCCGCCACCTCCACCGGGAAGCCTGCCCGAAGGAGGGCCAGGCGGGCGATGTTCAACCCCTGGGCCGCCTCGGGCATGGCGCACCCCCAGAGGACGTCCTCGAGCTCCTTGGGGTCCAGGCCCACCCGCTCCACCGCGGCCCGCATCACCTGGGCGGAGAGGTCCACGGGGTGCAAGGTGGCCAAGGCCCCGTCCTTCTTGCCCCGGGCCACGGGGCTCCGCACTGCGCTTACGATGACCGCTTCCCGCATCTTCTCCTCCTTAGTTCCTAAGCGGCTTGCCCGTCTTCAAGGTGTAGGCGATGCGCTCCTGGGTCTTCCGGGTGCCGAGGAGCTTCAAGAAGGCCTCGCGCTCCAGGTCCAGAAGGTCCCACTCAGAAACCTCCCGCGCCGGGCCTTCCCCGCCGGAAAGGACATAGGCGATCTCCAGGCCGATGCGCATGTCGTGGTCCGTGATCTCCCCCGCCTCGCGGAAGGCCCAGACGGCGTAGCGCAGGTTGCCCAGGGCTTCGCTCCCCAGGACGCGGATCCTCGGGGGAAGGGGCGGACGGTAGTCCGGGGCCAGCTCCAGCACCCGCCGCTTGGCGTCGGCGATGAGGAAGTCCCGGTTCATGCTGATGCGGTCCCGGTCGCGGAGGAAGCCCATCTTTTTGGCCTCGAGGGCGCTGGTGGAGGTCCTGGCCAAGGCGATCAGGTTGAAGGCCCGCTTCACCGCCTCAAAGGGGTCGGCCTCCTCGTAAGGGGCAAGCTCCTGGGTGAAGCGGAGGAGCATCTCCTTGGTGCCGCCCCCCGCGGGCAGAAGCCCCACTCCCGCTTCCACCAGGCCCATGTAAAGCTCGGCGTGGGCCTGAACCGCGTCGGCGTGCAGGGTGAACTCCGCCCCGCCCCCTAAGGTGAGGCCAAAGGGGGCCACCACAACGGGGAAGGGGCTATAGCGGAGGGACATGGAGGCTTTCTGGAACTGCCGCACGGCCAAGGAGAGCTCGTCCCAGTCCCCCTCCTGGGCCAGGGAGAGGATGAGGGCCAGGTTGGCCCCAGCAGAGAAGGCCCTCGGGTCCTCGTTGCCGATGACGAGGCCCAGATAGCCCTTCTCCTCCACGTACTCCAGGCTCTTCTGGAGCATGCGGATGACCCCTTCCCCGATGGCGTTCATCTTGGTGCGGAACTCCAGGAGGGCCACCCCGTCTCCCAGATCCAGAAGAGCCGCCTCCTTGCTTTCCAAAAGGGTCTTTCCCTCGGACTTGAGGGCCTTTAGGGAGATGACGCCCTCCCGCTTGGTCAAGGGGTGGTAGGCCCCGTCAAATCCCAGGTAGGCGCCGTCCTTGTAGAAGGCCCCCTGGGCCTTCCTAAGGAGCCCGGGAACCTCCAAGCCGTGCTCGGCGAAAAGGGCCTCCACCCGGGAAAGCCCCACGGCGTCCATGTTCTTGAAGGGGCCTTCCTCCCAAGCGAAGCCCCACTCCAGGGCCTGGTCCACGGAGACGAGGTCGTAGGCGATCTCGGGAGCCTTCTCCAGGGTGTAGTGGGCGGTCTTGGCGAAAAGCTCCCGGAGGAAGGCCCCGTACTTGCCGGGAAGGTCCAAGGCCTTGGCAAGGCGCTCCCTCAGGGGAAGGTCCCGGAGGGCGCGAAGCTCGGGAAGTTCAAGCTTGGTCCGGGGGACGTAATCCAGGGTCCGGTAGTCCAGGGTGTAGATCTCCCCGTTCACCCGCTTGTAGAACCCGGCCCCCGCCTTCTCCCCTAGGCGGCCCTCCTCCACGAGCCGGTGGACCCACTCGGGCAGGGCGAAGTCCTCCCCGGTGGCCTGGGCGAGCTCCTCGGTCACGAGCTTGAGCACGTCCAGGCCCGTGAGGTCGGCGGTGCGGAAGGTGGCGGAGTTGGGGCGGCCGAGGAGGGGCCCGGTGAGGGCGTCCACCTCGTCAATGGTGAGGCCGTGCTTCTCCATGAGGCGCACGGCCTGCACCATCCCGTAGACCCCGAGGCGGTTGGCGATGAAGCCGGGGGAGTCCTTGGCGAGGACGGTCCCCTTGCCCAAGATGCGCTCCCCGAAGCGGCGGATTTCCTCCAGGACCTTGGGGTCGGTCTCCGGGGTGGGGATGAGCTCCAGGAGGTGGAGGTAGCGGGGGGGGTTGAAGAAGTGGGTGCCCAGGAAGCGGCGGCGGAAGCCCTCGGAGCGCCCCTCCAGAAGCACCCTCATGGGGATGCCGCTCGTGTTGGAGCTAATGATGGCGGTGGGCTTCAGGAGGCCTTCCAGGCGGGCATAGAGGGCCTGCTTGGGCTCGGGCTTCTCAATGATGGCCTCCACCACCCAGTCGCAGTCCTTGAGCTTCTCCAGGTCGTCCTCGGTGTTGCCGATCTCAATGTACCGGGCCCGCTCGGGGTCCATGAAGGCCGCGGGCTTGGCCTTTAGCGCCCGCTCCAGGCCCCGCTTGGCGTACTCGTTGCGGTCCTCCTTCCCGGGGATGTCCAGGAGGACCACCGGGACCCCGGCGCTCGCCACCAGGGCGGCGATCCCGCTTCCCATGGTCCCCGCGCCCACCACGCCTACCTTCTTGATCATGGCCACCTCCTTATACTGAGTCAAAGTTTAACCCTCCGCTCCCCGCCTGTCAAAGGGCGGCGCCACCCTGGGCCGCTTCCAGCCCAAACCGGGCCTCGGCGGCTAGCGGTCGGCGAAGAGGTAAAGGGCTTCCATCAGGGCCTCGGGGTAGTCCCGGGGCCTCAGGCCCTTCTTCTCCAGGCGGAACCCGGGCGGGTACTGCGTAAGTTCTACCCGGTAGGGAAGCCCTTTGAGGCCGCGGGCGTCGTAGTCCAAGGGGTAGCGGGGGAAGACCACCTCCAGGTGGGTGAGGCCTTCCGTAATGGACACCACCCCCTTCCTCTCCGCCACCAGGCGGAGCCGGGCGAGGGCCACGAAGTTCTCTGCCTCCTCAGGGAGAGGCCCGTAGCGCGCTTTGAGCTCCCGCACCAGGCGGGAAAGCTCGGCGAGGCTTTTCGCCTCGGCAAAACGGCTGTAGTAGCGGCTTCGGGCCTCGAGGCTCGGCACGTACTCCGCGGGCAGCCGGGCGGAAACGGAAAGGTCCAGGGTCACGTGGGGCCTCTCCTCCCGCACCTCCCCCTTGAGCTTACGGATGGCCTCTTCCAGAAGCTCGGTGTAGACCTCGAGGGAAAGCGCCCGGATGTGCCCGTGCTGCTCCGGCCCCAAAAGGTTCCCCACGCCCCGGATCTCCATGTCCCTTTCGGCCAGGAGGTGGCCCGAGCCCAGATCGGAGAGGTCGGCGATGGCGGCGAGGCGCTTCTCCGCGGCCTCGGTGAGGCGAGGCGGGTGGAAGAGGTAGGCGTAGGCCTCCTCCTCCCTCCGCCCCACCCGGCCCCGGAGCTGGTACAAGGTGGCGAGGCCCAGGCGGTCCGCCCGCTCAATGAGGATGGTGTTCGCCTCGGGCACGTCCAGGCCCGCCTCAATGATGGTGGTGGCGAGGAGGACGTCGTACGCCCCTTCGGCGAAGAGGAGCATGGTCTCCTCAATGAGGCTTTCGGGCATCTGGCCGTGGACCACCCCGATGCGGGCCTCGGGGACGAGGCTTTCCAGAAAGCGCCGCCTGGCCTCTATGGAGGCCACCCGGTCGTGGACGTAGAAGACCTTGCCCCCACGCTCCAGCTCAAAGAGGATGGCTTCCCGCACCAAGAGGGGGTCAAAGGGAGCGAGGAAGGTCTTGATGGGCTTGCGCCCCGGGGGCGGGGTCTGGATGCTGGAAAGGTCTTTGAGGCCCACCAGGGCGGAGTAGAGGGTGCGGGGGATGGGGGTGGCGGAGAGGTAGAGGGTGTCCACCTCCGCTTTAAGCTCCCGGATCCTCTCCTTTTGGGCCACGCCGAAGCGGTGCTCCTCGTCCACGATGAGGAGGCCGAGGTCTCTGAAGCGCACGTCCTCCTGGAGGAGGCGGTGGGTGCCGATGACGATGTCCACCGTGCCCTCGGCGAGGCCTTTTAGGATGGCCTCCTCCTCCTTAGGCGGGGTGAAGCGGGAGAGGACCGCCACCCTCACGGGAAGCCCCTGGAAGCGCTCCCTAAAGGTCTTCCCGTGCTGCTCGGCGAGGAGGGTGGTGGGCACGAGAAAGGCCACCTGGGCCCCGTGCCCCACCACCCGGTGGGCGGCCCTCAGGGCCACCTCCGTCTTGCCGAAGCCCACGTCCCCCGAGACCAGGCGGTCCATGGGGTGGGGGCTTTCCAGGTCGCGGAGGACCTCCTCCAGGGCCCGCTTCTGGTCGGGGGTGAGCTCGTAGGGGAACCCCTTCTCCACCAGAGGGTCCCACTCGGGCAAGGGGGGAAAGGCCCGGCCCGGGGTGGCCTTGCGCTTGGCCTGGAGGACGAGGAGGCGCCCGGCGAGCTCCTCCACGTCCTTCCTGGCCTTCTCCTTGGCCCGCTGCCACTCGTTCTTGCCCAGGGAGGAAAGCTCCGGGGGGTCGTCGGTGGTCCCGGGGTGGCGCTTGAGGAGGGGAAGCTGCTCCACGGGGAGGTAGAGCTTCCCTTCCCCCTTGTAGCGCAGGATCAGGTAGTCCCGCTTGACCCCCAGGACCTCCCGGGTCTCCAGGCCCAGGTACTGCCCGACGCCGTGCTCCGGGTGGATGAGGTAGTCCCCTGGGGAAAGGGCCCCGGGGTCGCTGAGCCCCTCCCCTACCCGGACCCGGGCCCGCACCCCCCGGTGGCGAAGACCAGGGCCTCAGTAAGGAGGACCCACTCCCCCCACTCCGCCCCGCCCTCAAAGTCCCCAAAGAGGAGGGCAAGCCGCCCCTTGGGGCCGGGAAAACGGTCCAGGATGAGGGGCGAGAAGGCCTGGAGGCGCCTTTTGAGGTACTCCAGGGTGCGCCCGTGGCCCACGAAGAGGTGGACCCGCCGCCCCTCCGCCAACCAGCGGGCCAGGTCCTTTTCCAAGGCCTTGAGGCTCCCCCGGTAGGGGGGAGGGGCCTCACGCCAAGCTCCCAGGGAGGAAGGTCTACCCCACCCCCAGGGCCACCACCGGCCGCCCGGCCAGAAGGGGGAAAAGCTCCTTGGGGGCCAGGGCCGGGGTGTCCAGGTAGACGGGGCCGGGAAAATGGCGGAGTTTCCTGGAGGTGAACCCCTCCGCCTTGCCCGGCTTGGGCAGGAGGACGTGGCGCCTTCGGGGTTCGCCTTCCCAAAGGAGCCGCTCCAGCTCCTCCCCAAAGAACTCCAGGCGCAAGGGCCCAAGCTCCAAAACCTCCCCCAGGACCCGGTAGTCCTCGTCCCGGGCGTAGCCCAGCTTGAGGAGGCGGGAAAGAAGGGCCTCCCGGGGGTAGGCGCGGCCCACCTCCAGAAGAAGCCGCCAGGCAGAGGGGTCCTCGGGGAAGGGAGCCAGGGCTTCCTCGTAGGAGAAGACGAAGAGGGCCTTCTCCTCTAGGGCCTCGAGGCCGGGGTTCACGTAGACCCGCGCCCCGAAGGCGGAAAGGTCCCGGTAGCGCCGAAGCCGCGCCTCGGGAGCGAGGAGGAGGGCCGGGGGGACCTCCTGGGAGAAAAGCAGGGCCGCCCCCACCTGCGGAAGGGCCAGGCGGTGGCCGTAGATCCTCTCTAGCGCGATTTCCATGCCGCCACGGCCCCGAAGGGCCAAGGACTATTCTAGCGCGTAGGCGTGGACCGCGAGCGCCCCCAGGCCCACGTTGGCGGCGATGGTGGCCCCGGAGCGGGTGACCCTGCCCCGCTCCAGGCGCAAGGCGCTTTCCAGGCTCCGCTTGAGGCCCTCGAGCCACTCGGGCTTGGCGTCGGAGTGGGCGATGGCGACGCGGACGGTCCTCCCTCCTAGCTCCTCCGCCACCAGCCGGGCCAGGGCCTCGGGGACGCTCCCCTCCCGGGCCACCCGGAGGAAGCGGATGTGGCCCCGCTCTATGCGGAGGATGGGCCTAAGGCCCAGGAGGTTCCCCACCACCTCCCCGAGGCGGGGCAGGCGGCCGTTTCGGGCCAGGTGGGAAAGGTCGGCCACGCTGAAATAGAGGCTGGAGCGCTTGAGCCTTTCCAGCTCCTGCACCACGTCCTCCTCGTCGGCGCCGTCCCGGAGCATCTCCGCCGCCCGGAGCACCATCGCCCCAAGCCCCGCGGAGACCATCGCCGAGTCCACCACCCGGATCCGGTTCGGGGCCACCCTGAGAGCCGCCTCCCGCGCCCGGGCCACCGTCTGGGAAAGCTCCCCGGAGACGTGGACGGAAAGGAGGCGGTCGTAGACCTGGAGGTAGCGCTCGTACACCTTCACGAAGTCCTCCACCTCCGGGGGCTCAGTCACGGGCTCGGCCCCGGCCCGCATGGCCTGGTAGAGGGCGTCCGGGGTGAGTTCCTGCCAGTCCTTATACCGCTTCTCCCCCAGGCGAACGTAAATGGGCACGAGGCCAATGGCCTCCTCCTGGAGCACCTTGGGGGAAAGGTCCGCGGCGGTGTCGGTTACAAGGCCAAGCTCCACGCCCCCTATGGTATACCGCGTCCAAGCCCCGGCTATAATGCTCCCTGGCCCATGATCCTCGTCACCGGCTTTGAACCCTTTGGCCGCCTGGAACACAACCCTTCCCAGGCCCTCCTTGACCTCCTCCCCTCCGAGGTGGGCGGAAGACTCCTGAGGAAAGCCGTCCTCCCCGTGGACGCCGAGGCCCTGGTGGAGGTCCTGGAGAGCCTCCACCGGGAGGGACCCAAGGCCGTTCTCCACCTGGGTCTCGCGGAGGACCGGCCCGTCCTCACCCTGGAAAGGCTTGCGGTGAACCTTTTGGACTTCTCCCGCCCCGACAACCGGGGCCGGGTCCTCGAGGACCTCCCCATTGTCCCTGGAGGCCCCCTGGCCCTTCCCGCTCGCTTCCCGGTGAAAACCGTCCTCGCCCGCTGGCGCAAGGCGGGCATCCCCGGAAGGGCAAGCCTCTCCGCGGGGAGCTATCTTTGCAACCAAGCCTTCTATCTTTCCCTCTACCACTTGCCGGAAGAAGTTCCCGTGGGCTTCCTCCACCTCCCCCCGGACGAGACCCTGGCCCTGGAGCGGGGCGGGGCCTACATGCCCCTTAGGGAACAGGCCCGGGCGGTGGCCCTCCTCTTGGAAACGCTGTGCGGGTCCTCTTCCTGACGGACGCCCAGACCATCGGGGGAAGCGAGGTCTACCTCAAGGAGATGCTCCCCCGGCTCAAGGCCCTGGGGCTTGCCCCGGAGGCCGCCCTGCCCGAGGCCCCGGGAAACCTCCCCGTCCGCCGGGCCCTGGAGGAAGCGGGGGTCCCGGTCCACGCCTATACCCGCCCTCAGGCCCTGCCCCAGGGCTTTGACCTGGTGGTGGCCTCGGCCTGGTACCCCCAAAGCTACAAGGCTTTCTTCAGCCGCTACCCGGGCCTCATCCCCTTGGTCCACGACCAGATAGAGATCTTTTATCCCCTAGGGGGGCGGTACCTCTACCGCCTGGGTTACCGCCTCCTCCAGGCCCCTAATCTCCGAAGGGCCAAGGCGGTGCTCACCGTTTCCCGCTGGGCCGCCCGCTGGCTTCGGGAGGTGCACGGGGTGGCCAGGGTCTTGGCCGTGCCCAACGGGGTGGACACCCAGCGCTTCCGCCCCCCCACCCCCGAGGAGAAGGCCGCCCTCCGGGAGGCGTACGGCCTGAGCCGCTTCGCCGCTTTGGTGCCCGCCCGGATGAGCCCGGAGAAGAACCACCTGGCGGTGCTCCTCACAGCGAGGCTCCTCCCTCAGGTAGACTTTCTCCTCGTGGGCACGGGGGAGCTTTTAGGCATCTGGCAGAAGACCGCGCGGCTTCTTGGCCTGAAAAACGTGCGCTTCCTGGGCCGGAGGGAGGACATGCCGGGGCTTTACCGGGCCGCCGACGCCATGCTCCTCCCCACCCTGGGGGAAAACCAGTCCCTGGCCACCCTCGAGGCCATGGCCTCCGGCCTTCCCGTCATCACCACCCCCATCCCCGCCCAGGCCGAGCTCATCCAAGACGGCCTCACCGGGAGGCTCGTCCCCCCCTGGCCTCCTAGGCTCGCCCAGGCCCTCAAGGAGGCTACCCCGGAGCTGGGCCTTCGGGCGCGGGCCTTTGTGGAAGCAACTCACACCCTGGATCAGGCCGCCCTGCGGCTCATGGTCGCCTTAAGGGAGGTGGCCGGTGCTTGAAGTAGCCTTCCTCACCGACGCCCCCCGCGTGGCCGGCAGCGAGATCTGGCTTTTAGAAGTACTGCCTCTTCTTCCCCGCCTCGGCATCCACCCCACAGTCTTCCTGCCCAAGTCCCCTGCCCTCCGGGGCTTAGCCCTACGCTTTGAGCAGGCCGGCATACCGGTCGTTCAGTATCCTAGCTTGGCCAAAGTCCTTGGCGATCTCAAAAATTTTCATGCCCGCGTCCTCCAAGCCTGGTTCCCCAACACCTATAACCTCTTGAGGCATCTTCCTGAACCTCGTCTGGTCTACATCCACGACCAACTGGAGTACCACTATCCTCTTGGGCTTGACCGCCTCTATCGCGCCATCTACCGCTATACCAAGGCCCACCGGATCCGCCTCGCTAGCCGGATCCTGGTAGGAACCTACTGGGCCGCCGATTACCTATCGCGTCACTTTGGTCTCAATGCCCACACGGTACCTAGTGGGGTCAACCCTGAACGTTTCCGGCCCCCAACCCCCACCGAGCGAAAGGGCCTTAGGGCCAGGTTCGGTTTTCACCGCTTTACCGTTTTGACTCCAGCCCGTTTCACCCTAGAAAAGAACCACCTCGTGATCCTGCAAACCGCCAAGCGCCTACCTGATGTGGACTTCGTACTGGCCGGTGATGGCGAACTGGCACGGCTTATCAAGACTTTAGCAATCCTTTGGAAATTGAACAATGTGCGCTTCTTTGGAAACCGATGGGATATAGCCGAAGTTTACCGAGCCAGTGACGCCGTTCTTTTCCCTACCCTTGCCGACAACCCTGGGCTGGTCATCCTAGAGGGCATGAGCACAGGGCTTCCCGTCATAACCAGTCCCTTTCCTCCCCAAGCGGAGGTCATCTCCCCGCTCGAGGGGCGCCTTGTGCCCCCCACACCCTCCACCTTGGCCGAGGCCATCCGTTGGCTCATGGACCACCCAAGCGAAGCCCAAGCCATGGGCAAGCGTGGCCGGGAAAGAGTGGTAACCCAACGGACCACCCTTCATACCGCCCAAGCCTTAGCGGCATGCCTGTACGAAACCACGGGTGTACAATCCCCCTAGATGCGCCTCTACCGCGTAGGCCTTTTTACCGACGTCTACTTCCCCAACCCCAACGGGGTGACGACGAGCGTCTACCTCCTCCTAAGGGAACTCCGGCGCATGGGGCACGAGGCCTGGGTCATCGCCCCGGCCCACCCCGAGGCCCCGGAGGGGGAGGAGGGGGTGGTGCGGGTGCCCTCCATCCCCTACCCCTTCTATGAAGGCCAGCAGATCGCCCTCCCCTCGGCCCGCCACCTTCCCACGGAGTTTGAGCTCATCCACACCCACACCCCCCTCACCCTCGGGGTCTGGGGCCTGAGGATCGCCCGCAACAAAAACCTTCCCCACGTCTCCACCTTCCACACCCACTACGAGAAGTACGCCCACTACGTGCCGGGGCTCGCTTTTTTGGACAAGTACACGGGCATCGTGCCCCGCCTCGCCAAGGCCTTTTACAACCGGGTGGAGGTGGTCATCGCCCCCACCGAGCCCGTGAAGCGCCTGGCGGAAAGCTACGGCATAGAGCGCCCCATCCGGGTCATCCCCACCGGCATAGACAACCGCCTCCTGGAAGAAGCCCCCCTCCCCTCCCCCTCCCCCTGGCCCGAGGGGAAAAGGCGCCTCATCACCGTGGGGCGGCTTGGGAAGGAGAAGAGCTTTGACGTGGTCCTCAAAGCGGTGGCGGAGCTCGCCAAGGAAGAGGACGTTTTCTTAGTGCACATCGGCGAAGGCCTGGAGCTTCCCCACCTCAAGGCCCTCGCTAAGGAGCTCGGGATCGCCGACCGGGTCCTTTTTCTGGGCCCCGTGCCCTACAGAAGGATCGGGGGGTACTACCGCCTGGCCGAGCTCTTCCTCTTCGCCAGCGAGACGGAAACCCAGGGCCTGGTCGTCTGGGAGGCCCAGGCCATGGGGGTTCCGGTGGTGGCGGTGGGGGCGGAAGGGGTTCTGGAAGGGGTGGAGGACGGGAAGACGGGCTTTCTGGTGCCGCCGGGGGACTTCCGCGCCCTGGCGGCCAAGGCCCTGGAGCTCCTCAAAGACGAGGAGCGGCGCAGGCGCTTCAGCCTGCAGGCCCGGGCCTGGGCCCTGGAGCGCTCGGCGGAGCGCATCGCCGAAGAGATCGTGGCCGTCTACGACGAGGCGAGCGAGATCCTGCGGGTGGAGCCGAGAAGACTCATCTTTCCCTTTCCCCGGCTTCCCCGAAGTAGCCTCGAGGATCACCCATGAGGTTCCGGGCCTGGCGAAGGAGGAAGGGAATCCACCCCCCCTTAAGCCTGCGGGCCGAGGTGAGGACCAAAGCCTCGGGCACATAGCGCACGGGACCCAAGCGGGCAAGCCGGTAGCCCAAAAGCACGTCCTCCCGGGCCTCCACCTCGGGGAAGCCCCCCACCTTCAGGGCCGCCTCCTTCAGGACCATCATGTTGGCCCCGGCGAGGTTGGGCCGCCCCAGGAGGGCCATGAGGTTGAGGAAGGCCCGGTAGCCCCACTCGGAGAGGGCGGCCTCCAGGGGGGAGACCCCATAGAAGCGCAAGGGGCCGTAGACAGCCACCGCCCCCGGGGCCTTATGGGCGAGCTTTTCCAGCCAGCGGGACGTGGGCAGGGAGTCGGCGTCGGTCATGGCCACCCACTCTCCCCGCGCCGCCAAAAGCCCCGCCTGGCGGGCGTAGGCCACCCCCCTCCTGCCGCAGAAGACCACCCGCGCCCCCAGGGCCTCCGCCACCTCCCGGGTCCGGTCGGTGGAGGCGTTGTCCACCACGATGACCTCAAAGGGCGGAAGGGTCTGGGCGAAGACCGCCTCCAGGGCAGCGGGCAGGTAGGCCTCCTCGTTCCGGGCGGGAATCACCACGCTGACGCGCACGGGTATACTCTAGCGTGTTTCGCTTTCTCCCGTGGCAGCGGGAAGGGCTTTCCGCCTTTCTCCGCCTCGTCCTCGTGGTGGGCCTCCTGGAGGGGGTGCGGAGCGGCTACTTCGCCGGGTTGCTCCCCTTTTACGCCCCGGAGCACCTGGGGCTGGGGCCCGCCGCCTTCACCCTGGCCTTCACCCTGCACCAGCTTGCGGAAAACCTCTTTAAGACCGCCGGGGGCCTCCTGGCGGAGCGGCTCGGCTACGGCCTCACGGTGACCGTGGCCACCGCCACGGGCCTCCTCGCCCTCCTCCTCACCCCAAGGGCGGACGCGGCCTGGATCCTATGGGCCCTCGGGGCCCTATGGGGCCTCACCTTCTCCTCCCTCTACCCCGGCCTCATGACCCTGGCGAGCCGCATCGCCCGCCCCGGGATGGACGCCCGGGCCCTGGCCTTTACCCTGAGCCTGGTGATGCCCTGGGTGGGGCTCGGCCTCGTGGGGGTGGGCCAGGTGGCCCAAAGGCACCCCCTCCAGGCCCTCCACCTCCTCCTCGCCGCCCAGGGGCTCGCCCTCCTCGTGGCCTTAAGCCTGGTGCGCTTCCGCATCCCCGTCCCGCCCCCCTCCAGGGAGCGCTACCCCCTTTACCGCCTCCTCCTCTTCGTGCCCGCAGCCTTCGGCCAGACCTTCGCCCCGGGGCTCGTCTCCCTCTTCCTCCTGCGCTTCGCCAAGGAGGAGCTCGGCCTCGAGCCCCTGGCCCTGGGGGGCCTCCTCGTCCTGGGGGGCGGGGCGGCCTTCCTCCTCCTCCCCTTCACAGGCCGCCTGGTGGACCGGAGGGGCTACCAGGCGGCCCTCGTCCTCGGGCTTTTCCTCCTCGCCCTGGTCATGGCCCGGCTCGGCACCGGACCCCACCCCTACGAGCTTCCCGCCGCCGCCCTCCTCGGGGGCCTCGGGTTCAGCCTCTTCCTCCCCGGGTGGAATGGGCTTCTCGCCAAAAACCTGCCCCAGGAGAACCGGGCCGCCATCTGGGGTAGCCTCATGACCGTGGAGGGGCTCGGCCTCGCCCTGGGCCCGGTGACGGGGGGGCTCTTGTGGGAGGCCTTTGGCCTCCGGGCGCCTTTCCTCGCGGGCTCGGGCATCTTCCTGGCCCTTAGCCTTTTCTACCTTCTCCTCTTCCGCGCGCGCGGGCTTTGGAGGCGATGATGGCGGAGCTTTTCGGCGCCGTTCTCCTCCTCTTTGGCCTCTCCGACCTCCTCTTCCGCTTCCTGGGCTTAGGGGCCTACGCCCACGGAAGCCGGCGGGAGCCCAAGGTGGCCCTCACCTTTGACGACGGCCCCTCGGAAAGGACGGAGGCCCTCCTCGCCCTCCTCCGCCGGCACGGGGTCAAGGCCACCTTTTTCCTCACCGGGGAAAAGGCCAAGAGAAGGCCGGACCTGGTGGAGGCCATAAGGCGGGAAGGCCACCAGGTGGAGGACCACGGGGAGGGGCACCGCCCCCTTTGGCTTTTCCTCCCCTGGGTGGAGTGGCGGCACATGGCGCAAAACCCCGGGCGCTACTACCGCCCGCCCCACGGCCTCCACACCCCCTTCACCCGCCTCTTCGCCCGGCTTTTGGGGAAGCGGGTCGTCCTTTGGGACCTGGAAAGCAAGGACTGGCTGAACCTCCCCCCCGAGGAGCTCGCCGAACGGCTTCTCTTCTACCTGCGCCCCGGGTCCATCGTCCTTCTCCACGACGGCCCGGAGCGCACCCTGAGGCTTTTGGAGCGGGCCCTGCCGGAGATGCTCCGCCTGGGGTACCGGCCCACCACCCTGGACGACCTCGCCCCTTTGCCCCTCACCCCGAGGCTCGCCCTCATCCGGGGCCTCCAGGGGTTTGAGGAGCGCTACAACGCCAAGCACCGGGTGGTCCGGGCGGGGCTTGGCCCCTTTGACCTTTTCCGGATAGAGAAGAAGCCCTTCCCCGGCCCCGCCCTTCCCGGGCTTCCCCCGGGCGTCCCCGCCTTTGAGCTCCACCTGGAGAGCCAGAGGCTTATGGAACTCACCCCCTTTGAGGCGGTCCGCCTCCTGCGGCGAAGCCTCGGGAAGGTGGCGGAGAGGGTGGCCGAAGACCCCGAGGTGCGCCTCGTCTACGGGTACACCTACCTGGCGGACGGGGGGAGGATCCTGGGCCTAAAGACCCAAGACCTCCCCTTCTGGCCGAGGCTCGTGGCGGGGCTCGCCAGCGCCTGGTTCCTCTGGCTCTACCGGGGGAGCTCCCCAAGCGGAAAAGGCCCCCGGCCCGGATGGCCTACCTCAGCCGGGAGGAGCTTCTCGCGCGATACCCACCGTCCACTCCCGCTTCCCCACCCCCGGAACCCGGTGCACGGCGAACCCCGCCTCCCGAAGGGCCCGCCTGAAGGCCCCCTGGGCGGAGTAGGTGGCGAGCCTCCCGCCCCGCTTCAGGCTCTTCCGGAGCTTGAGGAGGACGGGGAGGGACCAGGCCTCGGGGTTGGCCTTTGGGCTGAAGGGGTCCAGGTAGACCGCCGTGGCCCAGCGGGGGGCAGGACCGCCTCCCGCACGTCCAGGAAGAGGAGCCGAAGCTCCCCCCAGGGCCCGAGGAAGCGGGGGGTGGGCCAGGCCCTAAGGAGGGCGGCGAAGACCGCTTCCGCCCGGGGCAAGGGGAGAAGGATCTGCGCCAGGACCTCCCTGGGCAAGGGCTCCCGCTCCACCGCCAGGTAGAAAAGCCGCACCCCCCTTTGGAGGGCGCTTTCCAGGGCCACCCGGAAGTTCACCCCTAGCCCGAAGCCCACCTCCAGCACCCTGGGGGCGGGGTGGAGGTGGGTGAGGGTCTTCTCCAGGTAGAGCCTTCGGGCCTGGAGGAGGGCTCCCTGCCTGGGGTGGTAGGCCTCCCCGTACCCCGGGTGGAAGAGGGTGAGGGTGCCGTCTTGGGTGAGGCGAAGCTCCATCCTTTGGCTAGAATAGCCGCCATGGAGCTCACCCTTCTGGAGAAGCTTTCGGGAACCCTGGCGAACGCCGCCACCGTGGCCCTGGGCACGGGGCTCGGCCTCGTCCTAAGGGGAAAGCTTCCCGAGCGGATGGCCCGGATCATGGTGCAAGGGGTGGGGCTCACCACCCTCTTCATCGGGCTCTCCATGGCCCAGGCCCTGGGGAGGGCGAAGGGCGGGGCGGTGGACGGGGTGGTCCTGGGGCTCGTCGCCTTGGTCCTGGGGGGGCTTCTCGGGGAGTGGGCCCGGCTGGAGGAAGGCCTCGAGGGCCTCGGGGAGAGGATCAAACAGGCGGTGCAGGGCGGGGGAAGCTTCACCGAGGGCTTCGTGGCGGCAAGCCTCCTTTTCTGCGTGGGGCCCATGACCCTCCTCGGGGCCATCCAAAACGGCCTCGTGGGCGACCCGAGCCTCCTCCTCCTCAAAGCCACCCTGGACGGCCTCTCCGCCATCGCCCTCACCAGCTCCTTCGGCGTGGGGGTGGGCTTCAGCGTTCTGGTTATCCTTCTCTACCAGGGGGGTGTGGCCCTCCTGGCAGGCACCTTGAGCCAAGCCCTTCCCGACCCCGCGCAAGACCCCAGGGTCCTCCTCGTGACCGGGGTGGGCGGGCTCATGATCCTGGGCATCGGCATCAACCTCTTAGGCCTCACCCGGGTGCGGGTGGCCTCCTTCCTCCCCGCCCTGCTCCTCGCCCCCTTGGTCTGGGCCCTCGCGGACTGGCTCGGCTAAAATGCCCGGTATGGAGCTGTCCCCCGAGCTTCTCCGCAAGCTGGAAACCCTCGCCAAAATCCGCCTCTCCCCCGAGGAAGAGGCCCTGCTTTTGCAGGACCTCAAGCGGATCCTGGACTTCGTGGACGCCCTTCCCCGGGTGGAGGAAGGGGAAGCGGAGGAGGCCTGGGGCCGCCTGAGGGAGGACGAGCCCAGACCCTCCCTGCCCCAGGCCGAGGCCCTGGCCCTGGCCCCCGAGGCGGAGGACGGCTTCTTCCGCGTGCCCCCCGTTCTGGAGTAGCCATGGTGGACCTCAAGCGCCTGCGCCAGGAGCCCGAGGTCTTCCACCGGGCCATCCGGGAAAAGGGGGTGGCGCTGGACCTGGAAGCCCTCCTCGCCCTGGACCGGGAGGTCCAGGAACTGAAAAAGCGCCTCCAGGAGGTCCAGACCGAGCGCAACCAGATCGCCAAGCGGGTCCCGAAGGCCCCCCCGGAGGAGAAGGAGGTCCTCATCACCCAGGGCAAGGCCCTGGGGGAGGAGGCGAAGCGACTGGAGGAGGCCCTAAGGGAGAAGGAGGCGCAGCTTGAGGCCCTCCTCCTCCAGGTCCCCCTCCCCCCCTGGCCCGGGGCGCCCGTGGGGGGCGAGGAGGCGAACCGGGAGATCAAGCGGGTAGGGGCCCCGCCGGAGTTTTCCTTCCCTCCTTTGGACCACGTGGCCCTCATGGAGAAGAACGGCTGGTGGGAGCCCAGGATCAGCCGGGTCTCGGGGAGCCGCTCCTACGCCCTAAGGGGGGACCTCGCCCTCTACGAGCTCGCCCTCCTCCGCTTCGCCATGGACTTCATGGCGAAGCGGGGCTTCCTCCCCATGACCCTCCCCTCCTATGCCCGGGAGAAGGCCTTCGTCGGCACCGGCCACTTCCCCGCTTACCGCGACCAGGTATGGGCCATCGCCGAGACCGACCTCTACCTCACGGGCACCGCCGAGGTGGTCCTGAACGCCCTCCACTCCGGGGAGATCCTCCCCTACGAGGCCCTTCCTTTGCGCTACGCCGGCTACGCCCCCGCCTTCCGCTCCGAGGCGGGAAGCTTCGGAAAGGACGTGCGGGGGCTCATGCGGGTCCACCAGTTCCACAAGGTGGAGCAGTACGTCCTCACCGAGGCCAGCCTCGAGGCCTCCGACCGGGCCTTCCAGGAACTCCTCCAAAACGCCGAGGAGATCCTGGGGCTTCTTGAACTCCCCTACCGCCTGGTGGAGGTGGCCACGGGGGACATGGGCCCGGGGAAGTGGCGGCAGGTGGACATTGAGGTCTACCTGCCCTCGGAGGGGCGCTACCGGGAAACCCACTCCTGCTCGGCCCTTCTGGACTGGCAGGCCCGGCGGGCGAACCTCCGCTACCGCGACCCCGAAGGCCGGGTCCGGTACGCCTACACCCTGAACAACACCGCCCTCGCCACCCCCCGCATCCTGGCCATGCTCCTGGAAAACCACCAGCTCCAAGACGGCCGGGTGCGGGTCCCCAAGGCCCTCGTCCCCTACATGGGCAAGGAGGTGCTGGAACCGTGCGGATAGAGGCGGCCGAGCTCAGGATTTTGGAGCTTCCCCTGAAGTTCCGCTTTGAGACGAGCTTCGGGGTCCAGACCAAGAGGACCATCCTCCTCCTAAGGCTTTTCGGGGAAGGGCTAGAGGGCCTCGGGGAAGGGGTGATGGAGCGCCTTCCCCTCTACCGGGAGGAGACGGTGGCGGGGGCCAGGTACCTCCTGGAAGAGGTCTTCCTGCCCCGGGTCCTGGGGCGGGACCTCCCCAACCCCGAGGCCCTCAGGGAAGCCCTTGCGCCCTTCCGGGGCAACCCCATGGCCAAGGCGGTCTTGGAGATGGCCTTCTTTGACCTCTGGGCCAAGGCCCTGGGGAGGCCGCTTTGGCAGGTCCTGGGCGGGGTGCGGCAGGCGGTGGAGGTGGGGGTCTCCCTGGGCATCCAGCCCACGGTGGAGGACACGCTTAAGGTCGTGGAGCGGCACCTCGAGGAGGGCTACCGCCGCATCAAGCTCAAGATCAAGCCGGGCTGGGACTACGAGGTCCTGAAGGCGGTGCGAGAGGCCTTCCCCGAGGCCACCCTCACCGCCGACGCCAACAGCGCCTATAGCCTTGCCGACCTCGCCCGGCTCAAGCGCCTGGACGAGCTTTGGCTGGACTACCTAGAGCAGCCCCTGGCCTACGACGACCTCCTGGACCACGCCAAGCTCCAGCGGGAGCTTGCCACCCCCATCTGCCTGGACGAGAGCCTCACGGGGGCGGAGAAGGCGAGGAAGGCCATTGAGCTTGGGGCGGGCCGGGTCTTCAACGTCAAGCCCGCCCGCCTCGGCGGCCACGGGGAGAGCCTCCGGGTGCACGCCCTGGCCCAAAGCGCCGGGATCCCCCTCTGGATGGGGGGGATGCTGGAGGCGGGGGTGGGGAGGGCCCACAACCTCCACCTGGCGACCCTTCCCGGCTTCACCAAGCCCGGGGACGTGAGCTCGGCGAGCCGCTACTGGGAGGAGGACCTCATAGAGGAGGCCCTCGAGGCCAAGGACGGCCTCATGCCCGTGCCGGAGGGCGTGGGCATCGGGGTCCACCTGAAGCTTCCCTTCGTGGAGCGGGTCACGCTATGGCAGAGGTACATGTCCGCGAGCTAAAGGGCTGGGAGGAGATGGAGGAGGTGGTGGCCCTCCAGCGGGAGGTCTGGGGGCGCGCGGAAAGCGACCTGGTGCCGCGGGGCCTCCTCATCGCCGTCCAGGACGAGGGGGGGCTTGTGGCCGGGGCCTTCGCCGAGGGGAGGATGGTGGGCTTCGTCTTCGGCTTCCCCACGAAGGACCCCGCCCTCCACCACTCCCACATGCTGGGCGTCCTGGAGGCCTATAGGGGCACGGGGGCGGCCCTCCTCCTCAAGCGCTTCCAAAGGGACTGGTGCCTGGCCCGGGGCATCCGCAAGGTGGTCTGGACCTTTGACCCCATGCGGGGGGTGAACGCCAACTTCAACCTGCGGAAGCTCGGGGCCACGGCCAGGACCTACCTCCCCGACCACTACGGCCCCATGTCGGGCATCAACGCCGGGGCCCCCTCGGACCGGCTCCTCGCCGAGTGGGACCTCCTCTCGGAAAGGGTCTACGCCCGGCTCTACGCCCCCCCGCCCGAGCCCGAGGCGGCGGGCCTCCCCCAGGTGAACCGGGTGGAAAGGGAGGTGCCTCTTGAGGCGAGGCTTGACCTCGAGGCCGAGAGGCTCCTCTTCCAGATCCCCGAGGACTGGGGGAGGATCCTCCGGGAAGACCCCGGCCTCGCCCTGAAGTGGCGGGAGCACAGCCGCCTGGTCCTCCCCCACTACTTCGCCCGGGGCTACCGCCTGGTGGACCTCGTCCGCCACCCCAACCGCTATGTCCTGGCTAAGGACTGAACTCTGGACCGCCCAGGTGGTCTACACCGGCTTCGGTACCCCCATGCTCCGGGGGCCTTGGCGGTGCAGGGCGGGTTCGTGGTGGGCCAGGGGAGCCTGGAGGAGCTGAGGGCCCGCTTCCCCGAAGGAGAGGTGGTCCACAAGGGCTTTGCCCTCCTCCCGCCCCCGGTGAACGCCCACACCCACCTGGACCTCTCCCTCCTCCCCCTCTACCGGGGGCCCTTCGCGGGCTTCCTCTCCCACGTGGTGGCCCACCGGGAACGGCGTGGCCTCGAGGGGGCGAAAAGGGGCCTGGAGGAGCTTCTGGCTTCGGGAGCGGGGGCCTTCGCCGACATCGTCTTCAAGGACGAGGTGATGG
The DNA here is from genome assembly GCF_001535545.1 of Thermus parvatiensis. Lineage (GTDB taxonomy): Bacteria > Deinococcota > Deinococci > Deinococcales > Thermaceae > Thermus > Thermus parvatiensis. The sequence continues at coordinate 1,159,857 of NZ_CP014141.1, forward strand.
ACTTCCTCCTTTCGGAAAGCCCCCTCCCCGGGGTGGCCTTCTACGAGGTCTTCGCCCCGGAGCCTTCCCTGGCGGAGGAAACCTTCGCTGCGGTGCGGCGGAAGGTGGAGGCCTGGCGGAGGCGGGAGGGCAAGGTGAAGGTGGGGCTTTCCCCCCACGCCCCCTATTCCGTGAGCCCCCCTCTCCTCAAGCGGCTTGCGGAGTGGGCCAGGGCCGAGGGCCTCCCCCTCATGGTCCACGCAGCGGAAAGCCCCGAGGAAGTGGCCTTCCTCGCCCGGGGGAGGGCCCCTTGCGGGAGGTGTACGGGCGCTTCGCCAAGACCCCCTGGACCCCCCGGGCACCACCCCCGTCCGCTACCTCCACGCCCTCGGGGTCTTGGGCCCCACCACCCTCCTCGTCCACGGGGTCCAGGTGGACGAGGAGGAGGCGGGGCTTTTGGCGGAGACCGGCACCAAGGTGGTCCTCTGCCCCCGCTCCAACGCCAACCTCGAGGTGGGGGAAGCCCCCATCGCCCTCTACGCCAAACACGGGGTGGAACTCGCCCTGGGCACGGACTCCAAAGCCAGTAGCCCCAATCTGGACGTGCGCCAGGAAGCCCTCTTCCTTTGGGAGAAGGCCGACCCCCGCCTCCTGGTCCGGGCCTTAACCCGGGGCGGGTATAAGGCCTTGGGCCTCCCCACGCCCAGGCTCACCCGGGGGACACCCCTTTCTTTGGTACACTTCCTGTGATGCGGCGGCCTTCTTCCCCGGCGGAGGGCGAGGCTCAGACCGGTCCCCTCATCCTCTACAGCCTCCTCGCAGGAGGGCTTGCGGGCGGCGCGGCCCTCCTTGCAAGCCTAGCCCTAAAGGCGGTGGAGGTGCAGGTGGGCGGCCTCCTCGGGTACCTCCCCCCTGGCCCCCCCGGGGAGGGTGGGCTCGGCCAGGCCTTCACGGGCCCCTCCTCCCCCCTCCTTCCCCTCCTCCTTCTCCCCGCCCTCTTCGCCCTTTCCGGCTGGCTGGCAAGCCTTCCCGGGGCCTTTCCCCGGGCCCGGGCCTACCTCGCCGCCCTGGTCCAGCTTGGGGCCTACTCCCCCCTGGGCCGGGAGGGGCTTTTCGGCGGCCTAGGCCTCTGGGTGGGGGAAGCCTTGGGAAAGAGGTTTTCCCGCATCGGGCAGGTCCTGGCCTTCGCGGGCTTGGCAGCGGGACTTGGGGCAAGCCTCCACGCCCCCGTGGCCGGGGCCCTCCTCGCCACGGAGATGCGCTACCGGGGGCTCCGCCTCGAGGCCCAGGCCCTGGCCCCCGCCCTCCTCGGGGCCCTCGCCGGCTTCACCGTCTACGGGGCCCTCCTGGGCTACGCCCCCTTGGTCCCGGTCCGGGCGGAGGCCTCCTGGGGCGCCCTGCCCCTGGGCTTCGGCCTGGGCCTCGGGGCCGCCCTTCTCGGCACCCTCTGGCTCCAAGGGGCTGGGCTTTTGGAGCGGGGGTCTTCCCGCCTTTCCCTCCCTTTGCGCCACGGCCTTTTGGGCCTCGCCCTGGGCCTCGCCCTTCTCCTCGCCCCCGAGGCCCTAGGCCAGGGGACGGGCTGGCTTGCCCTGGCCACCACCCCCCTTCTCTTCCCCGAGGCGGTCCTCTACCTCCTCCTGGCCAAGGGGCTCCTCCTCGTCCTGGCCCTGGGGAGCCGGGCTCCTGGGGGGCTCCTCACCCCCGCCCTCGTCCTCGGGGGGCTCCTGGGGGCCCTCGTGGGCAAGCTCCCCCTCCCCGCCGCCCTCCCCGGGCCGGAGGCCCTGGCCCTGGCCTCCGGGGCCGCCCTGCTTGCGGGCGTGGCCCGGGCCCCCTTCGCCGCCCTCGTCCTCGCGGCGGAGTGGGGCGGTTACGCCCTCCTGCCCCTCGTCCTCCCCGCGGTCTTCGTGAGCTACGCCCTCACCGAGGCCCAAAGCCTAGGCCCGGAAGGGCAAGCGGCGCCTCCGTCTGAAACGCCTCCGCAAACCGCACCCCCGCCCTCTGGCCCAGAAGCCGCCTCCGGGCCCGGAAGTCCTCGAGGGTGAAGGGCCAGCGGTAGAACGCCTGGTAGAAGCTGAAGACCGCCTCCGCCACCTCCTGGGTGGGGGTGGTGTCCACGTAGACCCAGGGCCGCGCGAGGTCCTCCCGAGGGTAGTGGAAGAGGCGCACGGGCTTCCTGTGGGCCTCTCCCACGAGTTTGGGGATGCGGCAGAGCTTCAGGGCGGAAAGCACCGCCTGGTGGGTGGCCCGGTGGTCCGGGTGGACGTCCAGGGGGTCCCAGGTGATCACGGCGTCCGGCCGGAACTCGGCCATGAGCCGGGCCAGGGCCAGGGCCTCCTCCCGGCCCCCGGTGAGCAGGGTGTCCCGGAAGGGCAAGAAGCGGGGCTCGGCCCCGATGAGCCCCGCCACGTGGGCCCCGTGCCCTTCCCGCACCCGGGCCACCTCCTCGGGCGGCGCGTCCCCGAACTGGCTGGCGAGCTCCCCCCGGGTCATCCAGACGAGCATCACCCGGTCCCCCTTCTGGGCGTGGAGGGCGAGGGTGCCGGCCGCCCCGATCTCGTCGTCCGGGTGGGCAAAGACGGCCATGAGGTTCACGAAGGCCAGTCTACACCGGCTTGCCCCTCGGCCCAAAACCCCTTAGGATAGGCCGTAACCATGGTCCGGGGCATCCGCGGCGCCATCACCGTGGAAGAGGACACCCCGGAGGCCATCCACCAGGCCACCCGGGAACTCCTCCTGAAGATGCTGGAGGCGAACGGCATCCAGAGCTACGAGGAGCTCGCCGCCGTCATCTTCACCGTCACCGAGGACCTCACCTCCGCCTTCCCCGCCGAGGCCGCGCGGCAGATCGGCATGCACCGGGTCCCCCTCCTCTCCGCCCGGGAGGTGCCGGTGCCGGGAAGCCTCCCCCGGGTGATCCGGGTCCTCGCCCTCTGGAACACGGACACCCCCCAGGACCGGGTGCGCCACGTCTACCTGAGGGAAGCGGTGCGGCTCCGGCCTGATCTGGAAAGCGCCCAATGAGCCTTGACACGCCGGTCCCCCGGGCGTATCCTGAAAAAGGCTAAAGGAGGTGCGGGATGAAGAAGGCGTATCTGGTTTGGGGGATGGCGGCGCTTATTAGCCTGGGAGTGGCCCAGCAGGCGGGAGGCCTCACCCTGGAGGGGGTAGAAGCCCTGCGGCAGGAGGCCCGGAAGGCCTACCCCGTGGGGTTCGTGGACCTCGCCCCCTGGAAGCGGGCCCTGGAGGCGGCGGAGGCCCTGGCGAAGCAGAACCCCAACGACCTCCGGGCCCTTCGCCTTCTGGCCGAGATCTACACCGAGACCCAGTGGGCCATCCGCGCCTGGGAGGCCTGGATGAACTACCGGGAGAAGGGAGGCACCTGGGACGAGGCCGCCAGGCAGGCGGCGGCCAAGGTGGCCCGTACCCTGGCCTTCTACGCCAACCAGCGCGGGGACCGGGCCGAGGCGGAGCGCTGGGCGGCCCAGGCCCAGGCGGTGGAGGCGGGCCAGTAATACCACCCCATGCTGGCTTGCGCCAGCATGAAGGCCCTGGCGCAAGGTTCCTAGGGGCCTCCTAGGGCCCCTAGGGTGAAGAAAACCGGAAGCAAGGGTATAAGTCTAGGGCAGGCGGAAGAGGAGGACCCGACCCTCCCCCCCGCCCGTGGCCAGGGCGGGGGTTTGGGGGTTAAAGTCCAGCCCGTACACCGCACCGGTATGCCCCACGTAAACCCGCTCCAAAAGGCCCGCCTCGAGGTCGTAGAGGCGCACCTCCCGGTCCTGCCCTCCGGAGGCCAAATAGCGGCCGTCAGGGCTGAAGGCCAGGCCCAGGGGCAGGTCCTTGTGGGCGTAGAGGAGCCGGGGTTCGGGCCCGCCCGGGGCCAGGAGGTCCAAAAGCCTCACTCCCCCGTCCGCCGAACCCACGGCGAGGTAGCGGCCGTCGGGGCTGAAGGCCAGGGCGTAGACGGGACCTCCCGGGACCCGGACCTCCCCCCGCTTCCCCGGGAGGGCGAGGTCCCACACCTCCACCCGGCCCACGGAAAGCCCCAAAGCGAGGACCCTCCCCCCGGGGCCCTGGGCCGCGGAGAAGAGGTAGGGGCTTAGGGGGCGGGCGGCCAGGACCTTGCCCGTGGCGGGGTCAAACAGGGTGAGGTTCCCCCGGAGCTGGAGGCCAAAGAGGCGGCCCTGGGCGTCAAAGCCCACCTTGAGGAAGGCCGGGCCCTTGCCCAAAGCCCGGAGGAAGCGGCCCTGGGCCTCGTACAGGCGCACCGTCCCATCCCCGAGGCCGAGGCGAGGTAGCGGCCGTCGGGGCTAAAGGCCAGGTCGCGCACGTAGGAGGCGTGCCCCTTGAGGTCCAAGGGAGGACGGCCCGGGGGGAGGAGGCGGACCTGCCCGGCCGCGTCCCCCAGGGCCAAGACCCCCTTGGGGCCGTAGGCCAGGGCGTAGACCAGGCCCTTGCCCCCCTTCAGGGCCTCCCCCCGGGGGTCATAGCGCAGGAGTTCGGCGGTGAAGGCCCCCAGGCCCCCCTCCCCCACCTCCACCCGGGCCTCGTAGGCCAGGTAGGTCCCCCCGGGCTCCTCGAGGCGCAGGCGGAGAAGGTGGCGGCCCGGAGCGGCCCGGACCTCGAGGGGGCAGGTCCCCAAGGGGCTCCCGTCCCAGAAGACCTGGGCGGGCCTGGCCTCCCCCCGGAAGCGGCAGTCCAGTTGAAAGGCCGGGGCCAGGTTCTGGGCCAGGGCCGGAAGGAGTAGGAAGAGGAGACCCAGCGCCCTCATCCCAACACCTCCTCCCAAGGCGTGGGCGCCTTGGGGCTCACGTAGCCCGTGTCCATCTGGGCGAGCTGCAGCCTCCCCGAGTACTCCTCGTTCACGGCGTGCCAGTAGGTGTACTCCTCCAAGACCCAGATCCCCGACTCCCTCCCCCCGTTGCCGCTCGCCTTCACCCCGCCGAAGGGGAGGTGGGCCTCGGCGCCCACGGTGGTGTTGTTCACGCTGGTCATCCCCGCCCGGATCCCCACCTTGAAGAGGTAGGCCCAGTGGCGGTGGTTGGTGTAGATGGCGCTGGAAAGGCCGTAGGGGGTGCTGTTGGCCACCGCTATGGCCTCCTCAATCCCGTCCACCTTGACGAGGTTGATCGTGGGCCCGAAGACCTCCTCCGTGAAGAGGCGCGTCCCCGGCCTCACCTCCCAGACCGTGGGCCAGCCGTAAAGCCCGGCCTCCGGGTCCCCCAGGAAGCGGGGGTAGGGGTTTTCCCGCGTGATCCGGCCCCGGCCGAAGAGGAGCCTCGCCCCCTCCGCCTCCCCCACCCGGTAGTGCTCCTGCCAGCGGGCGAAGAAGCGCTCGTTGATGAAGGGCCCGTAGGTGACCTCGGGGTGGAGGAGGGGGTTGCCCACCAGGGTGGCCTCCACCCGCTCCAGGAAGCGGCGCTTGAACTCCTCGTAGATGGGGGCGTCCACCAGGATGTTCCCCGCGGAGGTGCACCGCTGCCCTCCCGTGGCGAAGGCGCTCCACCAGGCCCCCTCCACGGCGAGGTCCAGGTCGGCGTCCCGCATGACCACCAGGGGGTTCTTGCCCCCAAGCTCCAGGGTGGGCCGGATCAGGTTCCGCCCCGCCACCTCCCCGATCCAGCGCCCCACCTGGGTGGAGCCGGTGAAGGCGAACTTCTGGAAGAGGCCCTCGTCCATGAGCTCCACCATCCACTGGCCCGTGGAGCCTTTCCCGCCGCCGAAGACGACGTTGAGGACGCCCGGGGGCAGGCCCGCCTCCTCAAAGAGCTTGGCGAAGACGTAGGAGAGGGTGGGGGCGTCCTCGGAAGGTTTCCACACGATGGTGTTCCCCGTGAGGACGGCGGGGATGAGCTTCCAGCTGGGGACGGCGATGGGGAAGTTTCCGGCGGTGATGATCCCCACCACGCCCAAGGGCCTGCGGAAGGTGAAAAGCTCCTTGTCCCGCATCTCGCTGGGGACGGTCTGGCCGTAGAGCCTCCGGCCCTCCGAGGCGAAGAAGAGGGCGGTGTCTATGGCCTCCTGCACGTCCCCCGCCGCCTCCTTGGGGGTCTTGCCCACCTCCCGCACCATGAGCCGGGTGAGGGTGGGCTTCTCCCGCTCCAGGATCTTCACCAGGTTGAAGAGGACCTGGCCCCGGATGGGGGCGGGGGTCCGGCTCCACTCGGCGAAGGCCGCCTGGGCCTTCAGGGCCGCCTTGCGCACCAGGTCCTTGGAAGCCTCCGGGAAGCGGGCGACCACGTCCTCCCGGTCCGAGGGGTTGCGGCGCTCCAGAAGGGGGCCCTCGAGGGCCTCCTCCCCGCCCACGAGGTGGCCAAACTCCAAGGTGTTCCCGTACTTGCTTGCTACTTTGCGCATCGGGGACCTCCGTAGGGGATTTTACCCTCTCCACGGCCGCCCCCGGGGTAAACTGGGTCCCATGGGCATCTACGAGGCCATCCAGGCCACGATCAAGGAGGCGATGAAGGCCCGGGACGAAAGGACCCTGGCCTTCGCCCGGGTGGTCAAGGCGGAGCTGGACCGCAAGGGCGACGGGAAGCCCCTCCCCGACGAGGAGGCGGTGAAGGTGCTGAAGGCCCTCAAGGAGATCGCCCTGGAGCAGGGCAACGACTTTGAAGCGGAGTTTCTGGACCGCTTCCTGCCCAAGGAGATGTCCGAGGAGGAGCTGGAGGCCTGGATCCGGGAGCACGTGGACCTCTCCCAGTTCAAAAACCCCCTCGCGGCCATCGGGGTGGTCACCAAGGCCCTGGGGCCCAAGGCCCCGGGGGAGAAGGTGCGCAAGGTCATCGAGCGCCTCACGCGATGAGCCCCTGGGAGCGCATCCTCCTCGAGGAGATCCTCTCCGAGCCCGTCCGCCTGGTGAAGGAACGGGTACGGACGCACACGGGCCGGGAGCTCACCTACGTCTACCGCCCGGGCCCCGTGGCCGCAAGCTTCGTCCTCCCCGTGACGGAGAGGGGCACGGCCCTCCTCGTCCGTCAGTACCGCCACCCCACGGGCAAGTTCCTCCTGGAGGTTCCGGCGGGGAAGGTGGACGAGGGGGAAACCCCGGAAGAGGCGGCGAGGCGGGAGCTAAGGGAGGAGGTGGGGGCCGAGGCGGAAACCCTCATCCCCCTGCCCTCCTTCCACCCCCAGCCCTCCTTCACGGCGGTGGTCTTCCACCCCTTCCTCGCCCTGAAGTCCCGGGTGGTCGCCCCGCCCACGCTGGAAGAGGGAGAGCTTCTGGAGAGCCTGGAGCTTCCCCTCACCGAGGTCTACGCCCTCCTCGCCAAAGGCGAGATCCAGGACGCCTCCACCGCCCTCACCCTCTTCTACGCGGAACCTCACCTGAAGCGCTTGGGCCTGCTCTAATCCCGTACCGCAAAGGGCGCCTAGGGGCTTCCCGGGCCGGCAGGGGTATAAAAGCCGAGGCCTGGCGCATAAACTCGGGCTAGGATCCCCTTCCTTTCCCCGGTAGACTGGCCCTGTATGAAGCCCAGCGTCCGCACTCCTCTTCCCGGGCCCAAGGCCCGGGCCCTCCTGGAGCGGGGAGAAAAGGTCCTCTCCCCCTCCTACGTGCGCCCTTACCCCTTCGTGCCCGCAAGGGGCCAGGGAGCCTTTTTAGAAGACGTGGACGGCAACCTCTTCCTGGACTTCATGTCCGGCATCGCGGTGAACACCACGGGCTACGCCCACCCCAAGGTGGTGGAGGCGGTCCGGGCCCAGGCGGAGCGCTTCGCCCACGTCTGCTTCTCCGACTTCACCCACGAGCCCACCCTCTCCCTGGCGGAGCGGCTCGTGGGCAAACTGGGCAGGGGCTACCGGGTCTTCTTCGGCAACTCGGGCACCGAGGGGGTGGAGGCGGCCATCAAGCTCGTCCGCTACCACACCCGGCGCCCCTACCTTTTGGCCTTCACCGGGGCCTTCCACGGCAGGAGCCTCGGCGCCCTCTCCCTCACCGCCAGCAAGAGCGCCTACCGCCAAGGCTTCGCCCCCTTCCTTCCCGGCGTGGTCCACCTTCCCTTCCCCAACCCCTTCCGCCCCCCCTTGGGGGCCCGCCCGGAAGAGGTGGGAGATGCGGTGCTGGAGCACCTGGAGCACCTCTTCCAGACCGTCCTCCCGCCCGAGGAGGTAGCCGCTTTGTTCCTCGAGCCCATCCAAGGCGAAGGCGGGTACGTGGTGCCGCCCCCCGGGTTCATCCCCCGGCTGAAGGAGGTTCTGGACCGCTTCGGCATCCTGCTGGTGGCCGACGAGGTCCAGACCGGGGCGGGGCGCACGGGTCGGTTTTTCGCCCTGGAACACGAAGGCGTACAGGCGGACGTGTACGTCCTGGCCAAGGGCCTGGCCTCGGGGTACCCCATAAGTGCCGTCCTCTTCCGGGAAGAACTGGGAAGCTGGCCCCCCGGGGCCCACGGCACCACCTTCGGCGGACAGGCGGTGGCGGCCGCGGCGGCCCACGCCACCCTTGACCTTCTGGAAGAGGGGCTCCAGGAGAACGCCGCCAGGCTTGGGGAGTTCCTCCTCAAGGAGCTTCGCGCCCTCAAGCGCCGCTTCCCCTTCCTGGGGGACGTGAGGGGCCGGGGCCTGATGATCGGCCTGGACTTCGGCGACCCGGACCACCCCCGGCCCGACCTCAGGGACAAGGCGGTGCGCCTCGCCTTTGAGAAAGGGCTCCTCCTCCTCCCCGCCGGGCCCTCCGCCCTCCGCATCGCCCCACCCCTCGTCCTGACCCAGGAGGAGGCCGCCCTTGGGCTTGAGATCCTGGAGGAGGTCTTCCGCGCCCTCTAAGGCGAACCCCCCGGCCTCGAGGCCGGGGGGGCCTATCTGGTGGAGCGGCGGGGATTTGAACCCCGGACCTCCCGCTTGCAAGGCGGGTGCTCTCCCTCTGAGCTACCGCCCCAGGCCTAGGGGAGTATAGCCCAAGGGAGGGGGTTTCGCAAAGGGGACCCTGGGCCTATAATCGGGAAGGTGCGCCGGACCAGCCCTCGGGCAGGGGAAGGTCCCGCGGGAAAGAGGCCGGCGCGCCCGCACGCCGTCCTAGCGAAGGCGTAGACCTAAGCCCAACCTTCCCCGATGGGAGGAATATGCCCGTAGAGATCACGGTTAAGGAGCTCCTGGAAGCCGGTGTCCACTTCGGCCACGAGAGGAAGCGCTGGAACCCCAAGTTCGCCCGCTACATCTATGCGGAGCGGAACGGCATCCACATCATTGACCTCCAGAAGACCATGGAGGAGCTGGAGCGCACGTTCCGCTTCATTGAGGACCTGGCCATGCGCGGCGGGACGATCCTCTTCGTGGGCACCAAGAAGCAGGCCCAGGACATCGTGCGCATGGAAGCGGAGCGGGCAGGCATGCCCTATGTGAACCAACGCTGGCTGGGCGGCATGCTCACCAACTTCAAGACCATCTCCCAGCGGGTCCACCGGCTGGAGGAGCTGGAGGCCCTCTTCGCCTCCCCGGAGATTGAGGAGCGCCCCAAGAAGGAGCAGGTGCGGCTGAAGCACGAGTTGGAACGGCTTCAGAAGTACCTCTCCGGCTTTCGCCTCCTGAAGCGCCTCCCCGACGCCGTCTTCGTCGTGGACCCCACCAAGGAGGCCATCGCCGTCCGGGAGGCGAGGAAGCTCTTCATCCCCGTGATCGCCCTGGCGGATACGGACTCCGACCCCGACCTGGTGGACTACATCATCCCCGGCAACGACGACGCCATCCGCTCCATCCAGCTCATCCTCTCCCGGGCGGTGGACCTCATCATCCAGGCCCGGGGCGGGGTGGTGGAGCCCTCCCCCTCCTACGCCCTGGTGCAGGAGGCGGAAGCCACCGAGACGCCCGAGGGCGAAAGCGAGGTGGAAGCATGAGCCAGACCGAACTCATCAAGAAGCTGCGCGAGGCCACGGGGGCCGGCATGATGGACGTAAAGCGGGCCCTCGAGGACGCCGGCTGGGACGAGGAGAAGGCGGTCCAGCTCCTTAGGGAGCGGGGGGCGATGAAGGCCGCCAAGAAAGCGGACCGGGAAGCCCGCGAGGGCATCATCGGCCACTACATCCACCACAACCAGCGGGTTGGGGTCCTGGTAGAACTCAACTGCGAGACGGACTTCGTGGCCCGGAACGAGCTCTTCCAGAACCTGGCCAAGGACCTCGCCATGCACATCGCCATGATGAACCCCCGCTACGTCTCCGCCGAGGAGATCCCCGCCGAGGAGCTGGAAAAAGAGCGGCAGATCTACATCCAGGCCGCCCTGAACGAGGGGAAGCCCCAGCAGATCGCCGAGAAGATCGCCGAAGGCCGCCTCAAGAAGTACCTGGAGGAGGTGGTTCTGCTGGAGCAGCCCTTCGTCAAGGACGACAAGGTCAAGGTGAAGGAGCTCATCCAAGAGGCCATCGCCAAGATCGGCGAGAACATCGTGGTCCGACGCTTCTGCCGCTTTGAGCTGGGGGCGTAAGCCATGAAGGCGCACCGGGGCCCGGCGTTTCCGGGGCCCCGGTTTTCCATGAAGCCATGAAGTACAAGCGGGTTCTCCTCAAGCTTTCCGGCGAGTTCCTCACCCGAAATGGCTTCGGCATCGAGCCCGAGGCCACCCAGGCCCTGGCCCGGGAGATCAAGGCCGCCTACGACACCGGGGTCCAGCTCGCCATCGTCATCGGGGCGGGCAACCTCTGGCGGGGCGCCCGCCAGGGGGTGGGGATGGACCGGGCCACCGCCGACTATATCGGCATGCTGGCCACCATCATGAACGCCCTCGCCCTCCAGGACGCCCTGGAGTCCCTGGGCGTCCCCACCCGGGTCCAGACCGCCCTCACCATCACCCAGGTGGCCGAGCCCTACATCCGCCGCAGGGCCCTCCGCCACCTGGAGAAGGAGCGGATCGTGATCTTCGGCGGGGGGACGGGCAACCCCTTCTTCTCCACGGACACCGCCGCCGCCCTAAGGGCCCTCGAGGTGGGGGCCGAGGTGGTCCTCATGGCCAAGAACAAGGTGGACGGGGTCTACTCCGACGACCCCCGCAAAAACCCCGAGGCCGTGCGCTTTGACGAGCTCACCTACCTGGAGGTCCTGAACCGGGGCCTCCAGGTGATGGACACCACGGCCATCACCTTGTGCATGGAGGCGGGGCTTCCCATCGTGGTCTTTGACATCTTCAAACCCGGCGCCCTGGTGAGTATTATCCAGGGGGAAAAAGTGGGCACCCTCATCCACTAGAAAGGAGGCGGTATGACCCTGAAGGAGCTTTACGCGGAAACCCGAAGCCACATGCAAAAGAGCCTCGAGGTCCTGGAGCACAACCTGGCGGGCCTCCGCACCGGCCGCGCCAACCCCGCCCTCCTCCTGCACCTGAAGGTGGAGTACTACGGCACCCACGTCCCCCTGAACCAGATCGCCACCGTGACCGCCCCGGACGCCCGAACCCTCGTGGTCCAGTCCTGGGACCAGAACGCCCTCAAGGCCATAGAGAAGGCCATCCGGGACTCGGACCTGGGCCTTAATCCCAGCAACAAGGGGGACGCCCTTTACATCAACATCCCGCCCCTCACCGAGGAGAGGCGAAAAGACCTGGTGCGGGCGGTGCGCCAGTACGCCGAGGAGGGGCGGGTGGCCATCCGCAACATCCGCCGCGAGGCCTTGGACAAGCTGAAGAAGCTGGCCAAGGAACTCCATCTCTCCGAGGACGAGACCAAGCGGGCGGAGGCGGAGATCCAGAAGATCACCGACGAGTTCATCGCCAAGGCCGACCAGCTTGCGGAGAAGAAGGAGCAGGAGATTCTGGGCTGACCCCGGCATGCCGCGCCCCCGCTTGCCCAAGGGGGAGGAATGACGGACCACCTCCCCACCCGCGTCTTCTCCGCCCTGGCCGGGGCTCTTCTCCTCCTCCTCGTCCTTTGGGGGGGCATCCCCCTCATCCTCCCCACCCTCCTCTTTGTCCACTGGCTCGGCACCCGGGAGCTCGCGGAGATGCTGGCGAGGAGGGGGATCGCCCTCAACACCCCCCTCCTTTTGGCGGGAGGGGTTTTGGTCTTTCTCTTCTCCTTGCCCCAGCTCTACTGGCACTTCCCCCAGGTGCCCTGGCGGGAGGTGGCCCTGGGCCTCTTCCTCCTCGCCAGCTTCAGCTACGAGCTACTCTTTGGGGCCAACCTCCCCCGCTTCGCCTTCGGCCTCATGGCCTTCTTGTACCTGCCCTGGAGCCTGGGGTACGTCCTCCTCCTCAGGGAGACCCCGGACGCGGCCATGGGCCTTTGGACACTCTCCCTACCCATCGTGGCCAGCTTCGCCACGGACATCGGGGCCTATTTCATCGGACGGACTTTCGGCAGGCGGAAGCTGGCCCCGGAGATCTCCCCAGGGAAGACGGTGGAGGGCTCGGTGGGGGGGATCGTGGTGAGCTTCCTCGCCCTGGTGGTCTACACCGGCTTGGTGCGGGAGGTCTTCCCCTTCGGTTTACTGGAGCTTTGGCTTTTCAGCCTCCTTCTCTCCTTAGGGGCCCAGCTCGGGGACCTCGCTGAGTCCATGCTGAAGCGCTTCGCCGGGGTGAAGGACTCAGGGAGCTTCCTCCCCGGGCACGGCGGTCTTCTGGACCGGATAGATAGCCTCCTCTTCGCCTTCCCCCTCACGTACTTCCTGGTGGTGCTTTTCACATGAAGCGGGTCGTCGTCCTCGGATCCACGGGTTCCATCGGAAAGCAGGCCCTCGAGGTCTGCCGCCTGAGGGGTTACGAGGTGGTGGGCCTCGCCGCCGGGAAAAACCTCGAGGCCCTCTCCCGGCAGATCGCCCTTTGGAAACCCCATCTGGTGGCGGCGGAGGAAAGCCTCCACGCCGAGCTAAAGGCCCGCTTCCCCGGGCTTAGGCTCGCCACGGCCGAGGAGGTGGCCGCCCTGGAGGCGGAGGTGGCCGTGGCCGCCATCCCGGGCTTGGCCGGGCTCGCCCCTACCCGCATGGCGGTGCGGACCGGGAAACGGGTGGCCCTCGCCAACAAGGAGGCCATGGTGGCGGCGGGGCCCCTCCTCTGGCAGGAGGCGGAGGCCCACGGGGCCGAGATCCTCCCCGTGGACTCGGAGCACTCCGCCCTCTTCCAGGCCCTCCTCGGGGAGAGGCGGGAGGACGTGGCCGAGCTCATCCTCACGGCAAGCGGGGGGCCTTTCCTCAGGGAGCCTGAGGACCTCGCCCAGGTGACCCCGGAGATGGCCCTCCGCCACCCCCGCTGGCGGATGGGCCCCAAGGTCACCGTGGACTCCGCCACCCTCTTCAACAAAGGCCTCGAGGTCCTGGAGGCCAAGGAGCTCTTCCGCTTTCCCTTGGAGAGGGTCAAGGTCCTCATCCACCCCCAGGCTTACGTGCACGGCCTGGTGCGCTTCGTGGACGGAAGCCTGAAGGCCCAGCTCGGCCCCACGGACATGCGCCTTTTCATCCAGTACGCCCTCACCTACCCCGAGCGGGCGGAGACCCCCCTGAAGGACCTCCCCATCCCCGGGGTCCTGGAATTCTTAGAGCCCGACCTCAAGCGCTTTCCCGCCCTCGCCGTGGCCTACGAGGCGGGAAGGCGGGGGGGCTTGGCCCAGGTGGCCGTCTCCGCCGCCGACGAGGTGGCGGTGGAGGCCTTCCTCCAGGGGAAAATCCCCTTCCCCCGCATCCCCGAGATCCTGGCCCGGGTGCTGGAAGCCACCCCCGCAGAGCCGCTAACATGGGAAAGCCTCTTCGCCGTGGACGCCTGGGCCCGGGAGGAGGCCAAGAGGTGGGCATGAGCCTGTTCTGGTTTCTGATCATCATCGGCGTCAGCGTCTTCGTCCACGAGCTCGGCCACTACCTGGCGGCGAGGCTTCAAGGGGTGCGGGTCAAGGCCTTTAGCATTGGCTTCGGTCCCATTCTTTGGCGAAGGGAGGCCTGGGGAACCGAGTGGCGGCTTTCCGCCATCCCCCTAGGGGGGTACGCCGACATCGAGGGCCTCCTCCCCGAGGAAAAGGGGCGGGGGTACGACGCCCTCCCCTTCCTGGGGAAGCTCCTCGTCCTGGTGGCGGGGGTGGCCATGAACGTCCTCCTCGCCTGGGGCCTCCTCGCCTACCTCTTCAGCGCCCAGGGGGTGCCCGAGGCCACGGGCCGGGCGGTGATCCTCGAGGTCCTGCCAGGAAGCGTGGCCGAGGAAGCAGGGCTTAAGCCTGGGGACATCCTCCTCGCCGTGGACGGGAAGCCCTTGGAAAGGCCCCAGGAGATTGAGCGGCTCAAGACCCCAGGCGCCCATACCCTGGCCGTGCTCCGCCAGGGGGAGGAGGTGGCCCTCTCCCTCACATGGGAGGAGGGGATGGAGCGCCTGGGGGTGGTCTACCAGCCAGAAGTGATCTACCGCAAGGTGGGCTTCCTGGAAGGGCTCGGCCTCGCCGCAGGGCGTACCCTGGCCTTCGGGCCCGCCCTCGTCCGGGCCCTGGTGGGGGGGCTTGTCGGCGTTCTCGCGGGGAACCCCGATAGCGGCGTCCTCGGCCCCGTGGGCATCCTGGCGGAAACGGGGCGGGCGGCCCAGGAAGGGCTTTTCCGCCTGGTGGAGCTCGCCGCCGCCATCAACCTCTCCCTCGCCCTCTTCAACCTCCTCCCCATCCCCGCTTTAGACGGCGGCCGCATCCTCCTCCTCTTCCTTGGCCGCTTCCTCCGCCTCCGGCCCGAGCAGGAGGCCACCGTCCACTACCTGGGCTTCCTCTTCCTCCTTCTCCTTCTCCTCCTGGTCACCTTCCAGGACCTGAGGCGGCTTCTCGGGGGGTGAGGTGGCGGAGGCCACGGTCCTGATCCCCGCCTTCAACGAGGAGGCCACCGTGGGCCGGGTGGTGCGGGTGGCCCGGGAGGCGGGGTTTCCCGTGGTGGTAGCGGACGACGGCTCTAGGGATGAAACCGCCCGAAAGGCCCGGGAGGCCGGGGCCGAGGTGGTGCGGCTAGAGGAGAACCGGGGGAAGGGCGGGGCCATCGCCGAGGGGCTTAAGGCAGTGGAAACCCCTTTCGTCCTCCTCCTGGACGCCGACCTCCTCGGGCTCCGTCCAGAGCACCTCTTCGCCCTGCTTGAGCCCCTCAAGAAAGGGGAGGCCCGGATGGCCGTGGGGGTCTTCCGGGGAGGGCGGGCCTCCACGGACCTGGCCATGCGCCTCACCCCCTTTCTCTCGGGCCAAAGGGCCCTCCGCCTGGAGGACTTGAGGAGCGTGCCCGGCTTGGAAAGGGCCCGCTACGACCTGGAGCTCCTCCTCACCCGGCACGCCAAGCAGGCGGGCTGGCCCGTGGTGTACGTGCCCCTAGAGGGGGTAAGCCAGGTGATGAAGGAGGAGAAGCGGGGGGTTCTCGCCGGGCTCGGCCACCGGCTCCGCATGTACTGGGAGATCCTGCGCTACCGGCTTAGGGCGCGCTGAAGCGGACGAGGCCCACGAGGCCCTCCCCCGCCCGGAAGGCCACTACGCCGAGGCCGGGGACAAGGTAGAGGAGCTTCACGTCGGCCCCGCCCCGCTCCGTGGTGAAGGCCACCCGCAGGCGGTAGGCGTTGAAGCGCCCCGCAGGCACCCTAACCCCCTCCACCCCCTCCACCCGGACCGCCAGGGCCACCCGCTGCTCCTGGAAGCGGGCGTTCCCCGACCAAAAAGCGCCCGGGACAAGCCTCTTCGGGTAGAGGAGGAGGGGCGGGACGAAGGGGAAGAACCCCTCGGGGAGCGCGACCCCTTCCAAGTAGATCCCCTCCGCGCCGAAGCGGAGCCGGTCCTCGCGGAAGACCTTCCCGTCCCGCCGGTAGGCGAGGCGGTACCCCCCTTCCACCGCCTCGAGCGCCTGGACCGTGCCGTCGCTGTAGACGTAAAGCCCCCCTCAGGGGGGAGGATCTGGGCCCAGGCCAGGCCGAGGAGGAGGCCAAGGCCGAAAAGCCGCGCCACCACCCCCATACCCTTCTTTCCCGCTTTGTTCGCCCTCCTGCCGCCCAAAATCCCCACCAAACCTTCTACCGGGGCCCCCATGCGGGCGCAAGCCCGCATGGGGTGGGATCACTCCGACTCGCCGAGCTCGTGCCCCCTCTGGGTGGCCGCCTCCACCGCCTCGTAAAAGGCCGCCCGCACCGCCCGGGCCTCGAGGGCGTGGAGGCCGTGGATGGTGGTGCCCCCGGGCTCGCCACCTCGTCCTTGACCTGGGCGGGGTGCCTGCCCTTGAGAAGCTCCCCCGTGGCCGCCAGGGCGTCCGCGGCGAGGCGGAGGGCCAGGGCCCGGGGCATGCCCATCTTCACCCCTGCGTCCGCCAAGGCCTCGGCCACCACCGCCAAATAGGCGGGGGCGGAGGCGGACATGCCGGTGAAGGCGTCGAAGAGGTGCTCGGGGATCTCGTACACGTCCCCCACCGTGGCGAAAAGGGCCCGGGCGAAGGCGAGGTCTCCCGCCTCCCTGGCCTCCCGCAGGGCCGTGAGGGCGGTGGAGCTCTCCCCGATGACCACCGCAAGGTTGGGCATGGCCCGGACTACGCGGCGGTTGTCCAGCCTGCGGGCGAGGACCGAGGTGGAGATCCCCGCCATGATGGAGATGTAGCCCAGGCGGTGGTGGGCGATCTCCGGGGCCAAGGCAGGAAAGTCCCGAGGCTGGACCGCGATCAGGACCCGCTCGGCCATGCCCAGGTCCGCCCGGGTCAAGGGGCGAACGCCAAAAGCCTCGGCGAGCTCCCGGCCCCGCTCGGGCGTCCGCCCCAAGACCCCCACCTCCTCCGGGCGCAAAAAGCCCCGCTCCAGAGCCCCCTTGAGGATGCTCCGGCCCATCTTGCCGAGACCCACAAAGACCAGCTTCATGCCTGAGAGTTTACCTTCCGAAGCCGGGCGTAATAGAAGCCGTCCAGCCCTCCCCTTGGGTCCACATAGACCCCAAGCCCCCGGGCGAGGAGGGGAAAGGGGGGGTGGACGGGCTCGGTGCGGAACTCAGGGTGGCGCGCGAGGAAAGCCCGCACCACCCCTTCCCCCTCCTCCTCCGTCAGGGTGCAGACGCTGTAGACGAGAACCCCCCCTTCCTCCGTGGCCTGGGCCGCCGTCTCCAGGAGGGCGAGCTGGAGCTCGGCCATGGCCTTGGGGTCCTCGGGGCCTAGGCGGTAGCGAAGCTCGGGGTGGGCGCGGAAGGTGCCGGTCCCGGTGCAGGGGGCGTCCAGGAGGACCTTTTTCGCCCGCTCAGGCACGGGCCGGGTCAGGTCCTGGGTGCGGTAGTGGACCCGGAAGCCGAGCCGCCGCGCCGTCCTCGCCCCCGCCTCCTGCCGCCTGGGGTTAAGGTCGTAAGAGATCACCTCCGCCCCCTGGGCGGCGAGGTAGAAAGCCTTGAGCCCGGCCCCACCGCAGAGGTCCAGCACCTTTTCTCCGGGCTTTGGGGCGAGGAGCTTTGCGGCAAAGAGAGAAGCGGGGTTTTGCGGCTGGAGGCCGAGGGCGGAAAAGTCGGTCTTGGGGCCTTCCCAAAGGTAGCTTCCCGGGACGGGACCGGGCCTTAGGTCCACCTCCCGGTAGGCGGTGACGAAGAGAGGGGCGGGCTCGTTGAAACCCTCGGCGAAGGCCACGTCCCCGAAGAAGCCCCGCCAGGCCTCGCAGAGCCAGTCGGGGAGGGAAAGGCGCACGCACTCCGGGGCCTCCCTAGGGGAAAGGCGCCGCAAAACGGCGTTCACCAGCCCGGCGAGGCCCGGGTAGCGGCGCTTCGCCTCCTCCACCCAGGGGCTCACCCGGGCGTGGTCCGGCTTGCCCTCAAGCCACTCCAGGGCCCCCAGGCGGAGGATCCAGCGCACCTCGGGGGGCAGGCCCTCGGGCCGGGGCAAGAGGGGGGCGAGGAGGTGGTCCAGAAGGCGGAGGCGGCGGAGGGCCCCGTAGACCAGGAAAGTGGCGTAGGCCCGGTCCCGCTCGGGCCAGGGGGCCCGCCTCAAGGCGCGGTCCAGAAGATGCTGGGCCCGCCCTCCCCGATCCACCTCGAGGAGGACGGACACCGCCAGGGCTCGAGGCGTCCCGGCCCTCAAGTTTCCAGGGGGTGGGCCTTGATGCTGAACTTCAGGGCGGTCCGCTCCTCGTTCTCCAGCTCCAGCTTGACGAAGGCGGGCTTCACCACCAGGTCCAGGTTGTCGGGGGCGATGTAGCCCCGGGCGATGGCGATGGCCTTCACCGCCTGGTTCACCGCCTGGGGCCCGATGGCCTGGACCTCCACCTCGCCCTTGGTGCGAAGAAGCGCCGCGATGGCGCCGGCCACGGAGTTGGGGCGGGACTTGGAAGAGACGCGCAACGTTTCCACTTTGACCTCCTATGAGCTCCCGGCCACCCTCAAAGCGTCTTGGGGCGGCTCAGGTCCATCCTAGAGCAGAGGCCCTCCCGGTTCAAGAGGAAGCGGCCAGGACCCGCTCCTCCAATCCCTTGAGGAGGCTTTCCACGTTCTCCTGCATGAGCTTCTGCACAAGCTTCTGCAAAAGCCCGCCGAAGATGGGGATGTTAAGCTCGTAGGTGAGGGTGAGGACCACCCGGGTCCCCTCCCCTTCCGGGAGGAAGACCCAGGTGCCCTCGTAGCGGTCAAAGTCCCCCTCGGGGGAGAAGAAGCGGTTCCTGAGGTTCTCGTCGTCCCACTCCTCCTCCTCCAGCCAGCGGACCTTCTTCCCCATGGCCACCGCCACCCATCGGCTCCTCGTGCGGGTGCCTTCCCGGGCCACCACCTCGAGGCTCTCCACCTCCTTCAGGTAGGGCTTGAGCCCCTCCAGGTCCTTGGCGAGCCGGTAGACCCGCTCGGGCGGGGCCGGGATGTAGCGTTCGGCGCGTACCTCGGGCATGGCCTACTTATACTGTTCCTCCTCCTCCTTGGCAAGCCGCCAGGCCTCCAGGGCCACCCCCAGGGGAAAGCCCCGCCCCGCGAGGAAGCGGACCGCCCGGGCCTTGTCCCCCCGGTGGCGGTAGCGGCGGAGGACCTCCAAGGCCTCCTCCACCCGGGCCTCGGGCAGGACCTCCTCCACCACCTCCTCCGGCACCCCCCGGGCGAGGAGAAGGGCCCTAAGCTTCCTCGGGCCGTACCGCCGGGCCCGGGTTTCCACAAAGGCCTGGGCGTAGGCCCGGTCGTCCAGGTAGCCCATGGCCTCCAGGCGCCCGAGGGCCGCTTCGGCCTCCGCCTCGCCGAAGCGGGCGGCGAGCTTCGCCTTTAGGGCCGCCCGGCTATACCCTTTGCGGGCGAGAAGGCGGAAGGCGTACGCCAAAGCCTCGCTCCCCATGGGATAATCTTAGGGCCATGCGCGTCTACGCCATCGCCGATCCCCACCTCTCCCGGGTCCACCCCAAGCCCATGACCGTCTTCGGAGCGGGCTGGGAGGGGCACCCGGAGGCCTTCTTCCGGGGGTGGCGGGAGGTGGTGGGCGAGGAGGACCTGGTGGTGGTCCCCGGGGACATCTCCTGGGCCATGCGCCTTTCCGAGGCGATCCCGGACCTCTTGGACCTCGCCCGCCTGCCCGGGAGGAAGGTCCTCCTCAAGGGCAACCACGACTACTGGTGGCCCTCCATCAGCCGCCTCCGGGCCGCCCTACCCCCAGGGATGTACGCCCTCCAAAACGACGCCCTGGTGGTGGATGGGGTGGCGGTGGCCGGGACGCGGGGCTGGCAGTACCCGCCCCAGACCCCGGAGGACGAGAAGGTTTTCGCCCGGGAGGTGGAGCGCCTTAAGCTCTCCCTGAAAGCCCTCGAGGGCAAACCCTACCGCCACCTGGTGGTGGCCTTCCACTTCCCCCCCTTCGGCCCCGGGGGGGAGGCCTCCCCCCTCCTGGAGCTCGCCGCAGAGGCCCATCCCCAGGCCATCGTCTACGGTCACCTCCACGGGGCCGACCCCGGGAAGCTCCCGCAAAGCTACCAGGGCATCCCCCTCCATCTGGTGGCGGCGGACGCCCTCCGCTTCCGGCCCAAGCTGATTCTGGAAGTGGACTGAGGTTATACTAAGTACATGCCTTGGCGACCTGTGGGGCATGGGGTGGAGGCCCTCTACCTGGCCACGCCCCTGGGACGCCGCGTGGGGTACGGGGTCTACGTGTACCGCTACCGGTGGCTTCTGGTGGACACGGGCCCCCCTAAGGCCCGCCCCTTCGCCCCCGAGGCCGAGGGCGCGCTCCTTACCCACGCCCACGAGGACCACGCCGGAGGAGCCTTTCGGCTCGGCCTCCCCGTCTACGGAAGCGCCCTGACGGCCGCCCTGGTCGCCGCCCCCAAGCCCCTCCGCCTCTACCGCCGCCTGGTCTGGGGAAACCCCCGCCCCGCACGGGTGGAGGTGGCCGAACGGGTGGGCCCCCTCCACCTCCTTCCCACCCCGGGCCACGCCCCCGACCACGTGGCCCTCTACGACCCCGGGGCCGGTCTCCTCTTCGGGGGGACCTCTTCCTGGGAGTGCGGGCGAGCCTCGCCACCCCGGGGTTTGACCTCCAGGCCCTCCTCCAAAGCCTCCGGAGGGTCCTCGCCCTAAAGCCCCGCGCCTTCTTCTGCGCCCACGCAGGGGCCCTCCAAGCCCCCCTGGAAGCCCTTCAGGCCAAGCTGGACTTTCTGGAGGGGAAGCGGGAGGAGGCCCTCCGCCTCAAGGCCCGAGGCCTCACCCCCAAAGAGGCCCTCCAGCGCCTCTTCGGAGGGGAAAGCCCTTTGGCCCTCCTCTCCGGCGGGGAGATGAGCCGCCTCGCCTTCGTGGAGGCCCTTATGATGGAGTCATGATCACCGCCTTCGTCCTCATCCGGGCCCGGGGGAACCGCGTCCAGGCCCTGGGGGAGGCCATCGCCGAGCTGCCCCAGGTGGCCGAGGTCTACTCGGTAACGGGGCCCTACGATCTCGTGGCCCTGGTGCGCCTGAAGGACGTGGAAGAGCTGGACGACGTGGTGACCCAGGGAATCCTCTCCCTGGAAGGGGTGGAACGGACGGAGACCCTCCTGGCCTTTCGCGCCTACCCCAGGCGGCTTCTGGATCAGGGCTTCGCCCTGGGGCAGGAGTGAAGCCCCCCTTCCTCTTCCTCCTCGCCCTCCAGGGGGGGCTCCTTCTCGTGGGCGGGGGCGGGATGCTCTGGCTTGGCCTTCCCCTCGCCCGGGACGCGGGCGGGGCGGGCTTTTGGGCTTTTGCCCTCCTCCTTGCCCTCCAGGGCCTCGAGGCCCTTTTCCGCCGCCTCTTCCCTGCCTCCTTCCGGGAAGCCGAGGCCCTGCACCGCGAGCTCGCCCTGGCCCTGAAACGCTCGGGAGCAAGTCCCCCTTTCCTCCTCGCCCTCGCCTTCGCCGCCGCTCTGGGGGAGGAAGTCTTCTTCCGGGGGTTCCTCCAAAGCCTCCTTATGGCCTGGCTTGGGGGCTTAGGCCTTTGGGTCCAGGCCCTCCTCTTCGCCCTCCTCCACCCCGCCCCCCTAAGGGCCTGGGCCTACCCCCTTTACACCGCCTTGGCGGGCCTCCTCTTTGGCCTCGCCTACCTCTATACGGGAAGCCTCGTCCCGGGCGTCCTCGCCCACTTCCTCCACAACGCCAAGGGCTTCTACGGGCTCTGGCGTGAGGCGTAGCAAAAACCCTCCCAAAAGTCAAGGTGTAGGCTCACAATCCCTGCCATTCCCGTGCTACAATGTGCGCCTGGTGGCCACGCTCAAAGCAGCCGCCCACCGCCTGGGCCCCGAACGGCGCATCCTCCTCCTCCACGGTCCCGTGGGCTCGGCCAAGAGCACCATCGCCCGCCTCCTGAAGAAGGGCCTCGAGGCCTACAGCCGCACGGAAGAAGGCAGGCTCTACACCTTCTACTGGAAAACCGAGGAGGGCCCCCTCCCCTGCCCCATGCACGAGGAACCCCTCCACCTCCTGCCCCAGGACCTCCGGGAGGCCCTCCTGGAGGAACTCAGGGCCCTCCACCCCGACTACCCCTACCCCCTCGAGGCGGAGGGGGAGCTCTGCCCCGTGTGCCGCTTCCAGATGCGGGAGGCCCTAAAGCGCTACGAGGGGGACCTGGCCGCCGTCTTGGAGAACGAGGTGGTGGTGAAACGCCTGGTCCTCTCGGAGAAGGAGCGGGTGGGCATCGGCACCTTCCAGCCCAAGGACGAGAAAAACCAGGACGCTACCGAGCTCACCGGGGACATCAACTACCGCAAGGTGGCCCTCTACGGCTCGGACTCCGACCCCCGGGCCTTCAACTTTGACGGGGAGCTCAATATCGCCAACCGCGGCCTGGTGGAGTTCATTGAGGGCACACCCGCCTCCTCCTCCCCCTCCTCACCCCCGAGGAAGCCCTGGAGTTCGCCGAGATGCAGGCGGGCCTCCTGGCGGCCCACGGCTTCAACCCCTACCGGCTGGGCTACTTCCTCCTCAAGGAGGTGGAAGAGCGCTGGGATAAGGGGCGGTTTGGGCCGGAGTACGAGGCCCTGCCCCTGGTGGAGCTCCTGGACGCCAACCACGGCAACCGGGGCGAACTCCTCCTGGCCCACGCCTACGAGGGGGTGGAGCTGGACCTTAAGAAGACCAAGGCGGTGCTGGAGAACCTGCACCGCCTCTGGGGCCGCCCCGTGCACCTGAAGACGGTGGTGGGGGGCAAGGAGGTCTTGCTTTCCGCCGGAAGCTAGCGGAGGGCCCGCAGGTAACCCAGGAGAAGGGCCTCGGAAAGCTCCCCCAGGTGCCGGGCCACAAGGCGCCCCTCCCGGTCGAAGAAGAAGGTGGTGGGAAGCCCCTGAACGCCCAAGGCCTGGGCAAGCCGGGTCTCGGGGTCCAAGAGGACCCACTCTGGGGAAAGGCCCCTTTCCTCCAGGAAGTTCTTCACCACCAAAGGGCCTTCCCCCTGGCTTACAAAGGCGAAGCGCACCTCCGGGTTCTCCTGGGCCAGGCGCACCATCATGGGGAGCTCCCGGCGGCAGGGGGGGCACCAGGTGGCCCAGAGGTTCAGCACCACCGGCTTACCCCGGAAGGCCTCGAGGCTCACCGGCGTGCCCCCTAGGCTGGTGAGCTGGACCTCCGGGAGGCCCACCGCCTCCGCCCCCCGCCCCCGGGTGAGGAAGACCCCCGCCACCAGACCCGCGGCCAGGACCGCCATCAGGGCGTAGCGCCAAAGGTGCTTGGGCAGAACCATCAGCGTGTACCCTCCTCCTGCCAGAATACCCCAGGCCGGGGTAAACCCTCCCTGCCAGACGTAGAGGACGGAAAGAGGGTCCCGGGCAAAGACGGAAAAGTTTTCCAGCACAAACCCAAGCCGTGCCCCCAAAAGCCCCACCAGCACAGCCCCGGTAGCCCAGGGGGAAAACCTGGGGTCCACCCGCCGGGCCAGGAGCTCGGCCACCAGGACGAGGGCCAAAAGGGCCAGGGCTACCCCCAGGCGCACCCAGGGGATGGTGAAGGGCCCAAGCTGCACCCCGTCCATCAGCGCACCAGGGGATACCCCGCCTGCTGGATGGCCCTTACCCCTCCCTCCACGTTATAGAGGTTGGTGTAGCCCCGCTTTTTCAAGTACTCCGCCGCCTGGCGGCTACGGTTGCCGCTCCGGCAGTAGAGGTAGACGGGCTTGTCCTTGGGGATCTGGTCCGCCCAGCGGGCCACCTCCTCCACGGGGAGGTTCACCGCCCCCGGGACGTGGCCTTGGGCGAACTCCTCCGGCGTCCTCACGTCCACCACCAAAGCCCCCTGGGAGAGGGCCCGGTAAAGCTCATCCGGGCCCACGTTCTGGTAGCTCCCCCTGCCGCAGGCGGCAAGGAGAAGAGGGAGGACGAGGAAACCGAAGAGGGCGCGGCGGGTCATGCTAGGCCCGGACCCCTACGGCCTTCCGGATGGCCTGGAGGAACTGGGAGAGGGGCTGGGCCCCGAGGACGCGCTCCTTGCCGTAGTTGATGACGGTGTCGGGCACCCCGTGGATGTGGTAGCGGTCGGAGAGGGCGGGGAACTCGTTGGCCTCGATCATCTCGCCCCAGACCTTGGGGGAGGCGTAGGCCAGACGGTGGGCGGTGCGCACCGCCTGGGGGCAGTAGGGGCAGGTGGGGGTGACGAAGACCTGGAGGACCACCTCCTCGGGGAGGTCGTTGAGCTCCTGGACCACGTTTTCGGGGAGGCCGTGCCCGTCCCGGCCCAGCATCTCTATGTCCTCGAGGAGGCTTGCGAACTCGTAGCCCGCCGGGATCCCCCGGTAACGGAGGTTGATGGCCTCCGAGCCCTTCTCGCGAAGGATGAGGGTGGGCGCGGCCTCCACCTTGTAGGCCTCGGCCTTCGCCTTCCCTTCAGGGGTGGCCAGGTCGTAGACCACCAGGTGGAGCTTATCGGAGAGGGCGGAAAGCTCCTCCAGAAGCTGCTTCGTCTCCTTGCAGTAGAGGCAGGGCTCCTTCCCCGGGGCGATCAAGGTGGAGGAGTCGGTGAAGAGCACCATCTCCACGTCCCGGCTGAGGTTGGCAAGCCTTTCCCGCACGATCTCTTGCTCTTTGGGTCCCAAAAGCGCCATGTTCACCTCCGGAATACCCCGGTAGGGGTACATCCAGGCTTTAACTATATCAGATAAAGAAGCCCGAGGAAAGAGTACACTTTCACGTTCCTGTGGCTTGACACCATTACCCCCCATGGGTATACTCCTCCCGAGGAGGGACAAAGGTCCCTCACCGGAGGTGAAGCCATGATCTTTCGCCAGATCTACGAGGAAGGCCTTGCGCAGATGAGTTACCTCCTGGGCTGCGCCGCCACCGGG
The DNA here is from genome assembly GCF_001535545.1 of Thermus parvatiensis. GTDB lineage: Bacteria > Deinococcota > Deinococci > Deinococcales > Thermaceae > Thermus > Thermus parvatiensis. Next base: position 1,184,434 of record NZ_CP014141.1, read on the forward strand.
GAGGCCCTGGTGGTAGACCCCAGGCGGGACGTGGACGTCTATTTGGACCTAGCCCAGTCCTTGGGTCTCCGCATCACCGCCATCGCCGAAACCCACATCCACGCCGACTACCTCTCGGGGGCACGGGAGCTCGCCCGGGCCACGGGAGCCACCCTGTACCTCTCCGACGAGGGGGACGAGAACTGGAAGTACAAGGGCCTTGAGGGCTTCCCCCACGTCCTCCTCAAGGACGGGGACGAGTTCAAGGTGGGGAACATCCGCGTCCGGGCGGTCCACACCCCGGGCCACACCCCCGAGCACCTCTCCTTCCTGGTGGCGGACGGGGCGGTGACGGACGAGCCCCTCCTCTTCCTCACGGGGGACTTCGTCTTCGTGGGGGACGTGGGCCGGCCGGACCTTTTGGAGGAGGCGGCGGGGATCCGGGGCACGGCGGAGCCCGGGGCGAGGCGGATGTTTAAGAGCCTCAAGGAGAAGTTCCTCACCCTCCCCGACCACGTCCAGGTCTGGCCCGGCCATGGGGCGGGAAGCGCCTGCGGGAAAGCGCTTGGTGCCCTTCCCGCCACCACCGTGGGGTATGAACGCCGCCACGCCTGGTGGGCGGAGTACCTGGAGAAAGACGACGAGGAAGGCTTCGTGAAGGCCCTCCTCCAAGGGCAGCCCGAGGCCCCCACCTACTTCAAGGAGATGAAGCGGCTGAACCGGGACGGGATGGCCATCCTGGGCGGCCTTCCCCACCCGGGCCGCCTCACCAAGGCCCAGTTCGCCCGCTGGCTGAAAGAGGGGGCCATCCTGGTGGATACCCGGGACAAGTTCGCCTTCGCCGGGGGGCACCTGAAGGGAGCCATCAACATCCCCGCCGGGAAGAACTTTAGTACCTGGGCGGGCTGGCTTCTCCCCTACGACCGCCCCCTCGTCCTCCTCGCCCGCCCCGAGGAGGTGGAGGCCCTCACCCGGGCCCTCATCCGCATCGGCCTAGATGAGGTGGTGGGGTACATCCCGGGGCTCGAGGGCTACGCCCAGGGCGAGCTGGAAACCGTCCCCCAGGTCACCGCCAAGGAGGCCAAGGAGCTCTGGGAGAAGGGGAAGGCCTTCGTCCTGGACGTGCGCGGGCGGGACGAGTACCTCGCGGGGCACATCCCCGGGGCCCAAAACATCCACGCGGGCCGCGTCCTCGCCCACCTGGACCGGCTCCCCAAGGACAGGCCCCTCATCGTCCACTGCGTGGGCGGGGACCGCTCCAGCACCGCCATCAGCGCCCTTTTGGCCCACGGCTTCCAAAACGCCCTGAACCTCACCGGGGGCATCAAGGCCTGGCGGGAGGCGGGCTTCCCCCTGGTGCAGGGCGAGGAACTGGTGCAGGCCTAAGCGAACCCACCCCGGCCTAGGCCGGGGTGGGTCTCCCAGACCCCAAGGAGGTCTTCCATGTACGAGACCCAGGTGCAAGAGCTTTCCCCCGAAGAGGCCAAGCGGCTGTACGACCAAGGGGTGCCCTTCTTTGACGTGCGCGAGGTGGAGGAGTACGCCCAGGCCCGGATCCCCGGGGCCCGACTCCTCCCCCTTTCCGAGTTCATGGCCCGCTACGGGGAGATTCCCAAGGACCAGCCCGTGGTCCTCTACTGCCGCACGGGCAACCGCTCCTGGCAGGCGGCGGCCTGGCTCAGCGCCCAGGGCTACCAGGTGTACAACCTCGAGGGCGGCATCGTCCGCTGGTACCGGGCAGGCCTCCCCGTGGACACCACCCCGGTGGAAATGGGCTACGCCACCACGCCCTATAAGGAGGTGGGCCCTCACGAAGCAGCGGGGCTTCTGGAGGAAGCCTGGGTGGTGGACGTGCGGGAAGCCTGGGAGTACCAGGGAGGCCACATCCCCAAGGCGGTGAACATCCCCCTTTCCGAACTCCCCCAAAGGCTCCAAGAGCTCCCCAAGGACCGGCCCATCCTCCTCGTGTGCAACTCCGGCAACCGCTCGGGGGTGGCGGCGGATTTTCTGGTGAAGCAGGGCTTTGACGGGGAGAAGATCTACAACCTGGAAGGCGGCACCTACGCCTGGGCCGCTGCGGGGCTTCCGGTGGAGCGATGAGCCTCGCCCTCCTGGGCGCCCTCCTCATCGGCCTTTCCTTGGGCCTTTTGGGCTCGGGGGGCTCCATCCTGACGGTACCGGTCCTGGTCTACCTCCTGGGGGAGCCTCCCAAGCAGGCCATCGCCGAAAGCCTCCTCATCGTGGGCGGGATCGCCCTCCTCGGGGCGGTCCCCTACGCTCTGAGGGGCCTTGTGGACTTCCGCAACGTCCTTTTCTTCGGCCTGCCGGGGATGGCGGGGACCTACCTCGGGGCGTGGCTTTCCCGCTTCGTCTCGGGAGAGGTCCAGCTCCTCACCTTCGCCCTGGTCATGCTCCTTGCCGCCTACTTCATGGCGAGGCCCCTTCCCCTGAAGCGCCAAGAAGGCGGGCGTAAGCCCTGGAAGATCGTCCTGGACGGCCTTTTCGTGGGGGCCCTCACCGGGTTCGTGGGGTGGGGGGCGGGTTTTTGATCGTCCCCGCCCTGGTCCTCCTGGGAGGGCTCCCCATACACCTCGCCGTGGGCACGAGCCTCTTCATCATCGCCATGAAGTCCTTCGCCGGCTTCTACAAGTACCTCCACCTTCTCCCCGCCCTCGGCCTCTCGGTGAACTACCAGGTGGCGGGGCTCTTCGTCCTCGTGGGCTTCCTCGGAAGCCTCCTCGGGGGGAGGGTGGCGGTACGCCTGCCCCAGGAGAGCCTAAAGCGGGGCTTCGCCCTCTTCCTGGTGGCCGCAGGGGTTTTCATCTTGGTCCAGAACCTGGACTAAGCGCCCCTCCCAACCCTGGGGCCCTGGCGTCCCTGTGGTAGGCTTCGGGGGATGCCGCGCTACGGGTTCCACCTTTCCATCGCCGGAAAAAAGGGAGTGGCCGGGGCGGTGGAGGAGGCCACCGCCCTCGGCCTCACCGCTTTCCAGATCTTCGCCAAAAGCCCGAGGAGCTGGCGCCCAAGGGCCCTCTCCCCAGCCGAGGTGGAGGCCTTCCGCGCCTTAAGGGAGGCTTCCGGGGGTCTCCCCGCCGTGATCCACGCCTCCTACCTGGTCAACCTGGGGGCGGAGGGGGAGCTTTGGGAGAAGAGCGTGGCGAGCCTGGCGGATGACCTGGAGAAGGCCGCCCTCCTCGGGGTGGAGTACGTGGTCGTCCACCCCGGCTCGGGCCGCCCCGAGCGGGTCAAGGAAGGGGCCCTCAAGGCCCTGCGCCTCGCCGGCGTCCGCTCCCGCCCCGTCCTCCTCGTGGAGAACGCCGCCGGAGGCGGGGAGAAGGTGGGGGCGCGGTTTGAGGAGCTCGCCTGGCTTGTGGCGGACACCCCCCTCCAGGTCTGCCTGGACACCTGCCACGCCTTCGCCGCCGGGTACGACGTGGCCGAGGATCCCCAAGGGGTCCTTGACGCCCTGGACCGGGCCGTGGGCCTGGAGCGGGTGCCCGTGGTCCACCTTAACGACTCTGTGGGCGGCCTCGGAAGCCGCGTGGACCACCACGCCCACCTTCTCCAGGGAAAGATCGGGGAGGGGCTCAAGCGCGTCTTCTTGGACCCAAGGCTCAAGGACCGGGTCTTCATCCTGGAAACTCCCAGGGGACCGGAGGAGGACGCCTGGAACCTCCGGGTCCTTAGGGCCTGGCTCGAGGAGGCCTAAGTACCCCAGGCTTCCACCAGGTGGGGTCCAAAAAGGAACTTCCCAAGCCCCGTTTCGGGCACGCCATGTGGCGAAACCAACACGCGGCCGCCTAGCCCAAAAGGAGGGTGAAGAAGACCCGGCGGGCGAAGGCCAAGACCTCCTGGATGGGCCCCCTGAGGACCGTGAGGATAAGGAGGAAGGAAAGCCAGGCGTACTGCTCCAGCCGCCAAAGCCAAGGGTGCCAGGCCAAAGGGAGAAGGCTTTGGAGGATCTTGGAGCCGTCTAGGGGGGGTATGGGGAGGAGGTTGAAGACGGCGAGGACGAGGTTGATGGAGCTCGTCACGTAGGCGGCAAGGGCCAGAAGCCCCAGGGCGGAGCCCCCGCTCCCCCGGAAGGCCCCATAGACCCCCTCCGGGTCCAGGGCGAAGAGGCCCCGCACCGCCAAGGCGAAGAGGACGGCGAGGACCAGGTTCACCAGGATCCCCGCCACGGAGACAGCGAAGAGGCCCAGGCGGTAGGCCCGGAAGGCGGGGGGGTGGATGGGAACGGGGCGCGCCCAGCCGAAGCCCACGAGGAAAAGAAGGAGGGTTCCCAAAGGGTCCAGGTGCCGCAAGGGGTTCAGGCTGAGCCGCCCCTGGCGCTTGGCCGTGTCGTCCCCAAAGAGGTGGGCGGCGTAGGCGTGGCCCACCTCGTGGAGAACGAGGCTCATCACCAGGGCAAAGAAGGCGAGGAGGAAGGCGAGGGGGTCTTCTTGGAGGAGGGCGATCATAGCCCGAGGGCCCGGTAGAGGGTGGCGAGGAGGCCGGAAAGCCCCTGGACCACCGCGTCGGTCACGCCGGTGTAGGAAAGGAGGAGGAAGATGACGAGGAAGCCCACGGGGCCGTAGGAGGCGAGCTGGTCCAGGAAGCGGCGGGCCTCGAGGCCCCCCACGGCGTAAAGGGCCCTGGCCCCGTCCAAGGGGGGTACGGGGAAGAGGTAGATGGCGGCGTGGAGGAGCATCAGGCGCTGGCCCAAAGCAAGCCCCTCGCCGAAGGGGTAGGGCAGGAAGCGGGCGAGAAGGCCGTACACAAACGCGGCCACAAGGAAGCCCAAGGGCCCCATCAGGGCCACCATCGCCCCCTTACGCCCGGGAAGGCGGCTCGGGACAAACCGGGGCCAGCCGAAGCCCAGAAGGGCGAGGAGGACGAGGCCTAAGGGCTCCAGGTGGACCCGGGGGTCCAGGCGCAAAAAGCCGTACCGCCTTGGGGCCACCTCCCCGTAGCGGTCGGCGAGCCAGGCCTGGAAGAGGTTGTGGAGGATGAGCCCTAAGGCCCCGAGGAGAAAGGCCAGGAGGAAGACCGGCGGATCATTCAGGTAGGGCAAGAGTCCCATCGTCCAACAGTTTACGGGCTAAGGCCAGCTCCTCCTCAAAGCTCCGCACCTCTCCCCGCCTGCGGGCCTCGGCCACCTGACGCAAAATCTCCCCCACCTTGGGGCCCGGCTTCAAGCCGAGCTTGAGGAGGTCCCGACCCATGAGGACCCGCCGCTCGGCCTTGAGCCAAGCCTCCTTTTCCGGGAAGAGGGCGAGGAAGGCGGCCCGAACGGGTTCCCGCCCCAAGGCCTCCTTGGGCACCTCCTCCCCCCGGGAGGCCGCGAGGAGGAGGGCAAGCCCCTCCCTTAGCCTCCCGGGAAGGGCGAGCCAGGCCGCCCGCTCCAGGGGGTCCTTCTGGTGGAAGAGGAGGAGGAGAAGCCGGGCCTCAGCGAGGCCCTCCTCGGCCCGGAGCCTACGGAAGGGAGCCTCGGGAGGAAGGTCCAGGCCGTAGAGGGCCTTAAGGGCCCCGAGCTCGGCGAGGAGGGCCAAGGCCCGGTAGAAGGCCTCCTCCTCCAGGGTGAGGAGGAGTTCTTCCCGGAGGCGGCTCCGGCTCGCCCCCGCCACCACCTCGGGAAGGAGGGCGGGGGCAAGAAGCCGCGGCACCTCCTCGGCGAAGCGGAAGCCCAGGCGGGCGGCTAGCCTCGCCCCCCGCACCACGCGGGTGGGGTCCTCCACGAAGGAGAGGGGGTGGAGGGGGCGGAGGAGGCGGGCCTCCAGGTCCCTAAGCCCCCCATAGGGGTCCAAAAAGGTGAGACCGCCCAGGTCCACGGCCATGGCGTTCACGCTGTAGTCCCGGCGCTCCAGGTCCCGGGCGATGGGGGCCCGGCGCACCTGGGGAAGAGCCCCGGGGTAGGGGTAAACCTCCTCGCGGCTTTCCGCCAGGTCCACCACAAGCCCGAAGGGGAGGCGGACCCGCGCGGTGCCGAAGGCGTAGTGGAGGCCGTAGCTTCCGCCGAAGCGGTCCACCAGGAACTGGGCCACCCGGGCCACCTCCACCCCGGGCCCCACGGCGAGGTCCAGGTCCGGGCCAGACCGGCCCAAAAGGGCGTCCCGCACCGCCCCCCCCACCAGGTAGATCCCCTCGGGGAAGGCCTCCTTAAGGGCCTCCACTACCCGCAAAACCCCGCTGGGAAGGGCTTTTAGAACCCGCTCGGCCAGGGTGGGCTCGGGCCTGGGGGCGCTCCGGTAGAGGTCGGTCCGGGTGTAGATCCCGAGAAGCCGCCACCCCTCCCCCACCCGCTCCCCCACGAGCACCCGTCCCCCGGCCTCCCGGAGGCGGGGCTCCACCTGGGAAAGGGGGGTGGAGGGGGGAAGGACCACCGCCCGGGCCAGAAACCCCTCCACCGGGTGGTCGCCGAACCCCAGGCGCACCGCCTTACGCAGGTCCCGCCTGCGGGCAAGCCCCAGCACCCTAACCCCCTCGCCCACAGGCTCCACCACGGGCATGGCCCCGTAACCCCGCTCCTCCAGTTGGCGGAGGGCCTCGCGCACGGAGGTGGGGCGGAGGGTCTCCACGGGGGCGGTCATCGCCTGGCCCAGGGTGGGCTCGGGGTCCAGGAAGGCCTCCAGGGTTTCCAGAAGCCGGGCCAGGGCCCGCCCCTTGCCCCGCACCCGGGCGAAGGCCGCCCGGGCGTGCCCACCCCCGCCCAAGCTGCCGAGCCACCGCCCCACGTCCAGCCGGGCTTTGCTCCGGGCGATGAGGAGGGTGTCCCCCCCGAGCCTCAAGGCCAGGAGGACCCCGTCCGCCTCGTAGAGGTCCAGCAGGGTGTGGGCGAGGGGGGCGAGGGCGGGCACGTACCCCTTCTCCCGGGCCCGGGCCACGAGGAGCCTGAACCCCTTCCGCTCCACGAGATGGGCGGTCTTCAGAAGCTGGGAGAGGATCTCCCGGGCCTCCTCGCCGAAGCGGGGGCGGACCCAGTCCCGGACGCGGGCAACCTCAGCCCCCTGCCGGAGGAGGTGGCCTGCGGCCTCGAGGTCCTCCGGGGTGGTGGAGGGGAAGCTGAACCCCCCCGTGTCCTCCCAGAGGCCAGCGTAGGCCAGGGTGGCCTCCAAGGGGTCCAGGGCCACGCCCCGCTCAAGGAGGAGGGGCACGAGGAGGCTCACCGTGGCCCCCACCGGGGCCACCCTCCCCCCCACGGCGGGCACGTCCCCCGGGGTCCTCGGGTGGTGGTCGTAGACGAGGAAGGGCACCCGGCCCACCAGGGCGGCGAGGGGGCCGAGGCGTTCGGGGCGGGCGTTGTCCACGAGGACCACCTCCCGCACCCGGTCCAGGGGGATCTCGCTTGCGGGCACCAGGTCCAACCGGTCCTCAAGAAGGGGAAGGACCTCCCTTAAAACCCCTTCCACGCCCCCCACCAGGGCGAGGACGCTCCCCGGGTAAAGCCGCCCCGCCAGGACCATGGAGCCCAGGGCATCAAAGTCCAGGTTTTCGTGGGCCGCCACGACCCGCACGGCCCCAGTCTACCTGGGCTTGCCTTGCAAAGGTCAGGAGGACGGGTGTATATCTCTCTCCTGATGGGCAAGCGAGGCTTCCTTCGCAGGGAGGCAAGCCCCAAGGAGGTCCTGGAACACTGCCTGCGCCTGGCCCGGGAGGTGGCCCCTCCCACCCCCAAAGGCAAGCGGGGCCGCCCCTGGCGCTACAGCCACGCCCTTTACCTGGCCCTCCTTCTCTTCCGCGCTTTCTTCCACCTCACCTACCGCGAGACGGAGGCCTCACTCCAGGACCTGATGGAAGGCCCCTTCCCTTCCCACCAGTCCCTGGCCCGCTACGCCCTCAAGCACCTGGACCCCAAACTCCTTGAGGCCCTCCTGGAGAGGCTTTCCCGGGAACTGGAGGCCCATCTCGCCCCGGAGTCCTCGCCGGAAGGCGAAGCGGCTTCGGACGAGGCGCCGGCACACCTGGCGGCGCTTTCCCCCCCTCTACCTCATGGACACCACGGGGCTGGCCTACCGGAGCAAGGACCGGCTTCTCCGCTTTCGTCGGGGGAAGGAGGTGCGGCGGGTGCGGGGGCACGCGCGGCTTCTGGCCCTGATGCGGTGGGATAGGGAGAGGCGGCTCTTATGGCCCTGGGGTGGAGTGGTGGGGGAGGGCTACGCCCCGGACCCCCGGCTTGGGGGGAGGTGCTGAGGCGGTTTCCTCCTTCCCGGGGGTGGCTTTTGGCGGACGCGGGGTTTGACGGGAAGGAGGTGTGGGGGGTTTTGGGGAGGCGGGGGTGCGGCCGGTGATCCGGCTTCGGGGCGGGGGCGAGGCCAGGGAGGAGGCGCGGGTGCGGGCGCGGGAGGGGTGGGACCCCGAGGTGTACCGGTTTCGCGGGGTGGTGGAGGGGGTGTTTGGGGGGATGAAGACGCGGCTGGGTGGGGGGTACCTTTGGGAGCGGAAGCCTTGGACGGCCATGGCGCGGGCGCTTTTGGAGCTCATCGCCTACGGCCTTAGGGTTCTTCTCTCCCTTCTCCCGCCCCCTCCGGGGTACAAGGCAATTTACTAGGCAAGCCCAGTCTACCTTGACGGGGGCGGACGGCGCTGGTACACTCCTTTTTGGCACTTGGAGAGGTGCCCGAGTGGCTGAAGGGACACGACTGGAAATCGTGTAGGGGGGCTTAAACCTCCCTCGCGGGTTCGAATCCCGCCCTCTCCGCCAAAAGGCCCCGGCGAAGGCCGGGGCTTCCTTTTCGCGCCGCGTCCTTAGGGGAGGGCTTGCCGGGGCCCTTTAAGCGCGGGAAATGGTATGGTTCTCCCGTGCGGCGCTGGCTCCTGTTTCTGCCCCTGCTTGCGGCCCCGGCCTGGGCCGCCTGCGCGGACCGACCCTACGTCCTGGAGACGGAAGAAGGGCTTCTCGGCGGGGAGAACCTGAGCTACGAGGAGGGGGTGCTCCTCGTGGAGGGCCGGGCCTGCCTGGAGCGTCCGGGCCTCGCCCTCGAGGCCCCCTGGATCCGCTACCTGGAGGAGGAGGGGGGCTTCCTCGCCCCGAGCCTTTCCGGGGAGGTGGAGGGGTGGCGGCTTCAGGCGGAGGGGATGGAGGGCAAGGCCCTCCTCCGGGTGCGCCTCGCCAAGGGGAGCCTCCGGGCGGAGGCGGAGCGCCTCCTCCTGGAACGCCCCCCCATGGGGGAGGAGGTCTTCCTGGAGGCCCCGGCCTACCGGGTCCGGGCCGAGCGGGCCACCTTCACCGGGGAGGAGGCCCGCCTCCAGGGGTTCCTCGCCACCCCCTGCCCCTGCGGCGAGGACCTGCGGCTTGTCATGGAGGAGGCCGTCTTCCGGGTGGACACGGGGGAGCTCGTGGGGGACGCCGCCCTGGGCCTCTTCGGCCTCGAGGTGCCCCTGGAGGAGGCCCGCCTCAACGTCCACCGGAGGCCGAGCCTGGCGAGCCCCTTCATTCTCTCCACCACGGAAGAGGAAGGGCTCACCCTAGGCCTCAAAGACCTCCCCCTCCCCCAACCCGGGGAGGAGGTCGGCCGCTGGAGCCGCCGCCTCACCGTCATGGGGACGGGCCTCAACTCCCCCCAGGCCGCCCTCCTCCTGGGCCTCAAGGAGGGAGGCCTCGGGGCCGAGGTCCAGTTGGGCTACGCCGCCGGGGTGCGGGCCTTCGGGGAAGGCGTTTACCTGGCCTACACCCCCAACCCCCCCGATACCACCACCCCGAGGCTCGAGGCCCGCTACGCCCCCTCCCTCCGCCTGGAGGGCCTTGCCCTCACCCCCTTCCTCCGCTACGCCGAGACCGGGGCGCGGACGGGCCTCACCCTGGGGGCGGAGGGGAGCTACCGCCTCGAGGTCCGGGAAGGGCCCTTCCGCCTCGCCCTCACGCCCTCCGCCCTCCTCGCCCTCTACCCCGGCCTCGGCCACGACCCCTACCTCGTCCTCGGGGGGAGCGCCGAGGTGGGCTACGGCGAAGGCCCCTTCCGGGCCCGCCTCCTCTACGCCGGCCGGTACGCCGCCCTAAGCCCCACCCCCGCCTTCGCCTACGAGGAGCGGGCCGAGTTCCAAAGCCTCCAGGTGGAGGCAGGCTTCGCGGAGGTAAGCCTCCTCTACCGGCTGGAAAACCCCTTGGGGGACCGGGTGGACCGGGTGGAGGCCGCTTACGCGGCGGAGGGCCTCGGCCGCCTGGCCCTGGCCTGGGTGCGGGGAAGCTACGCGGAGTGGCGCCTCGCCTACGCTTCGCCCCTGCCGCAAAGGACCTGCTGCCAGGCCCTGTGGCTCGCCCCCGAGCTGGGCCTGGGCCCCGAGGGGCCAAGCCGCTACGGCCTCACCCTGCGCTACTACGACGGCTGCTTCGCCTACGAGGTGCGGGCGGCCCGGGTCCTCCAGGGCCAGCACGACGAGGCCACGGGCTACACCCTAAGCTTCGGCCTCACCCTGCGCTAAGCGAACCTTACCCCGGGCGCACGTCCACCACCCGCTCCCCGGCGGCCTCGAGCCTCTTGGGGACCCCCTCCACGTCCTCCCCCACCACCCGCATCACCAGGCGCTGGTAGCCGGGGAGGTGGGCCGCGGTGGCGATGGAGACGATGTTGGCCGGGGGGACCGCCTGGGCCATCTGGGCCAGGGCCCCGGGGACGTCGGGGATGTCCACGGTGATGCGGAGGCCCCCAAGCCTCAGGCCCAGCACCTCAATGAAGGCCCGCAGCACATCGGTCACGGTGATGATCCCCACCAGCCTCTCCCCTTCCATCACGGGAAGGCCGCCGATCTTCCGCTCCTCCATGAGGAGGGCGGCCTTCTCCAGGGGTTCATCGGCCCCCACGGTGATCACCGGCTTGGCCATCACCTCCTGCACCGTGAGCTTGGAGAGGAGGTAGTTCATCTCCCACACCGAGAGGGTGGTGGCCTTGGAGGGCATGGCGTCCTTGAGGTCCTTGTCGGTCACGAGGCCCACGAGCCTTTCCCCCTCCATCACGGGAAGGCGCCGGAAGCCCTTCTCCTTGAGGAGGCGAATGGCCTCCAGGACGGGGGTGTCCGGGGCCACCACCACGGGGTCCTTGGTCATCCAGTCCCTGACCAGCATCCTGCCACCTCCTATGGGGCAAGTCTACGCCCGAAATCCAGAGAAAAATGTCCCGCCCCCGTGGGGGCGGGAAGGCACGCCTTCTTCCTTCAGCGCAGGTTCACGCCGAGGACGACCCGGCTGAACCCGCCCCCACTGAAGGGGTAGTAGTACTCCCCGTCCAGGAAAACGCCCGTGCGGGGGTCAAAGAGGACCTCCGCCCCCAAGGAGAGGTGCACCCCCACGGAGCTTGCGCCCGCGATCCTGGCCCCAAGGCCCCCGCCGAAGTAGGGCCTAATCCCCCTCAGGTCCCGGTCCAGCTGGCCGAGGTCGGGCTTGAAGAGGACCTCTCCCCCCAACAGGAAGCTGGGCCCCGAGGGGAAGAGGTCGCCGAAGGCCCGGAAGGCCAGGCTCCGCTCCAGGGGGGCCTCGATGGCAAGGCCGATCCCCGCCCCCCCAGGGGAAGGACGAGCCGGAAGCCCACCGCCCGCTGCCCCAAGGCCGTGGAGAAAAGAAGCGCCCCCAAAAGCGCCACAAGCCCAAACGCCTTACGCATACCCAACCTCCGAGGCCAAGCCTAACGGGTTTGGCCTAAGCCCGCCATAGACCTTTCTCTCACAAGCCCTTCACCCAAAGAGGCTAAGCTTGGCGGCATGAAGAGGTTACCCTTGATCGGTGCCCTCCTCGCCCTCGGCGCCCTCCTTACCCCGATGCTGGCCCAGAACAAGACGGTGGCGAGCCGCGTGGGCTTCGTGGACGCGGACGCCCTGGTCCAGGCCCACCCTGACTACAAGAAGGTCCAGGAGGTCCAGTCCCAGGCCCGCAAAGAGCTCGCCCCCCTGGAGGAGAAGCTCAAGCCCCTGGACGAGAAGGTGCGCTCGGGCCAGGCCACGGCCAAGGAGCGCCAGGACTACGAGGCCTTGGCCAAGACCTACCAGGCCACCCTCAAGAAGTGGCAGGACCGGCAGAACCAGGTGCTCAAGCCCATCCTCGAGGACGTGGACAAGGCCATCGCCAAAGTGGCCAAGGCCCAGGGCTTCTCCGTGGTGATGAGCCGCCAGGTGGCGGCCCAGTCGGGGCTCGTGGTCTACGCCGACGAGGACACGGACCTGACCCAGGCGGTGATCAAGGAGCTCAAGCGCTAGCGGCCCAAGGCCCAATAGGGGGGCGGACCGCCCCCCTATAATGCCTCTGATGGCCAAGCGAGGCGCGGCCAAGCGCAACAAGCCCAACCGGAGCGGGGAGACCCGGGCCCTCCTTCTCGGCGCCTTCGCCCTCTTCCTGGCCTCGGGCTTCCTCCCGGGGACGGGAGCCGTGGGGGATTTCTTGCGGGAGGCCTTCTATGGGGCCTTGGGGCTTCCCGCCTACCTCACCCCCTTGGGCCTCCTCGCCCTGGCCTACCTCGTCTACCGGGGCCGCCCCCTCAAGGGGTTCCTCCGCCACCTCCTCTTCGCCTACCTGGTGGCCTTTGCCCTCCTTCCCCTCTTAGGGGAGGCGCTGGGAGGACGCCTAGGGGCCAGGATGCGGGCCGGGCTGGAGGCCTGGCTCGGCTGGCCCGGCCTCGCCTTGCCCCTCCTCGCCGCCCTCGCCCTGGTGGACCTCTGGCGGGGAAGGCCCCCTTGGGACCTCCTCCGCCGGGGGCTCGTCCTCGGGGTGGGGCTCGTGCGCCGGGCCCGGCTGGGCCTCCGTCGCCTCGCCCTCAGGCGGCGGCTCGGCCTCCTCGCCCGCCTCTACCCGGAACACACCGCCCTGAAGGCCCTCGCGCAAAGCCTCGCCCCCGAGGAGCTTCCCAAGGTGGAGGAGGCCCTCCGGGCCTTCGTGCGGGAACGGGTGGAGGAGTACGCCAGGAGGATGCGGGAAGACCAAAGGCCCCTGGAGCCCCGCGTCCAAGCCCTCCTCCAGGCCCTGAAGGCCCCCGTGCCCGGGGAAGGCCCCTTGCGGGACGCCCTGGAGGAGCGCCGGGCAGCCCTTCTCCTCGAGGCCTCGGCCCTCGCCGCCCGGATCGCGGCCCTCTCCACCCTCCCCGCCCTCTCCCCCACCCTTTCCGGCCTCCTCCGCGCCCGGAGGCTAAGGGAGGAGCGGCGCGCCCGCTGGGAGGAGGTGGCGGGGCTTCTTGAGGACCTGGAAGCCCGCTTTGACGAGCTCTCCCGCTGGCTCGCCTTCCTCGAGGCCAACCCCGAAAGGCAGCAGGAAGGGCTCCGGGCCCTCCTCACCCAAAGCCCCCCGCCCGCGCCTCCCCCAGCCCCAAAGCCCAAGCCCGAGGCCTTTGACCTGGACCTCGTCTTCCCCGAGCCGGAAAGGCCCGCCCCTCCGCCTGCCCCCTCCCCGCCCCCTGCGCCTGCCCCCGGCCGCCTCGCCCTCCCCACCCCCGACCTCCTGGACCCCCCCGAGCCCAAGGAGCGGAGCCGGGGCCTGGAGGAGGACGCCGAGCGGCTCAAGCGCACCATCGCCGAGACCCTCCGGCACTTCGGCGTCCAGGCGGAGGTGGTGGGCCACGCCCGGGGGCCCAGCGTCACCCGGTACGAGATCCTCCCCGCCCCGGGGGAGAAGATCAGCCGCATCCAGAGCCTGCAGAACGACCTGGCCCGGGCCCTGGCGGTGGGGGCGGTGCGGATCGAGGCCCCCATCCCCGGAAAGAACACCGTGGGCCTCGAGGTGCCCAACCCCAAGCGGGAGCTCGTCCGTCTCTCCGAGGCCGTCCTCTCCCCCGCTTTCCAAAACGCCAAAGCCCTCCTCCCCCTGGTCCTGGGGAAGAGCATCGAAGGGGAGATCTGGGTGAAGGACCTCGCCAGAATGCCCCACCTCCTCATCGCCGGCTCCACGGGAAGCGGGAAAAGCGTGGCCATCAACGTCCTCCTCCACAGCCTCCTCTTCAAACACCTGCCCACGACCTTGCGCCTCCTCCTCATTGACCCCAAGATGGTGGAGCTCACCCCCTACGAGGGGATCCCTCACCTCATCCGCCCCGTGGTGACGAGCCCCGAGGAGGCCGCAGGGGTCCTGCAGGGGGCGGTGGCCCACATGGAACGGCGCTACCGGATGATGAGCCAGGTGGGGGCCCGGAACCTGGAGCAGTACAACGCCAAGGTGGGGCCCGAGGAAGCCCTGCCCTACCTGGTCATCGTGGTGGACGAGCTCGCCGACCTGATGATGACCGCCCCCAAGGAGGTGGAGGCGGCCATCCTACGCCTGGCCCAGATGGCCCGGGCCACGGGGATGCACCTCATCCTGGCCACCCAGCGCCCCAGCGTGGACATCCTTACCTCTCTCATCAAGGTGAACATCCCCGCCCGCCTGGCCTTTGCCGTCTCCAGCGGGTTTGACTCCCGCACCATCCTGGACGCCCAGGGGGCGGAAAGGCTCATCGGCCAGGGGGACGCCCTCTTCCACCAGCCGGGCCTGCCCAAGCCCGTGCGCCTCCAGGTGCCCTACGTCTCCGAGGAGGAGGTGGCCCGGGTGGCGGGCTTCCTCCGGGGCCAAAGCTACGAGGACCGCTTCGCCGAGGCCTACGGGGCCGACTTTGAACCCCCGAAGGCCCTGGAAGGGGGAGGCCCGGGGGAGGTGGACTTCTCCGACCCCCTCTTGAAGAAGGCGGCGGAGATCGTGGTGGAGGAGGGGTATGGCTCGGTGAGCCGCCTGCAGCGCAGGCTTTCCATCGGCCACGCCCGCGCGGGGAAGCTCATGGACGCCCTCGAGGCCATGGGCATCGTGGGCCCGCCTCGAGGCTCCAAACCCCGGGAGGTCCTCGTCACCAAGGACCAGCTCAAGGACTTCTTCGGCTAGGGGTTGCCCCCGGGGGGGAGGGGGGCTATGATAGGCCCTTGTGGAAGCGGTGCCGGGCGGGCGCTGGGTAGCGGAGATTTACGGGTGCGACCTCTCCGTGTTGGAAAACCCCAAGATGGTGGAAGCGGCCCTTCTGGACGCGGTGATGCGCCTCGGGGCCCCTAAGGGCTCGGCCCAGTCGGTGGTCTACAAGTTCCACCCCCAGGGGCTCTCGGCCGCGGTGGTGAGCCCCGTGGCCGCGGTGATGATCCACACCTGGCCCGAGGACAACGCCTCCGCCACCCTGGACCTCTACTTCTACCGGGACGGGGTGGACCCGGAGGAGGTGCTCAAAGGCCTCACCCGGGCCTTCGGGGCCAAGGAGGAGTCCGCCTTCCGCTACTGGCGGGGCACGGAGCACGCCATCAGGCGCCGCGGCTTCGGCGCGGGAAAGGCCGAGTAGAAGGAGGACCTATGGACTACGGGATGTACTTCTTCGAGCACGTCACCCCCTACGAGACCCTGGCGCGGCGGATGGAGCGGGTCATCGCCTCGGGCAAGACCCCCTTCCAGGACTACTTCCTCTTTGAAACCCAGGGCTTCGGCAAGGTGCTCATCCTGGACAAGGACGTCCAGAGCACGGAACGGGACGAGTACATCTACCACGAGACCCTGGTCCATCCCGCCATGCTTACCCACCCCGAGCCCAAGCGGGTCCTCATCGTGGGGGGCGGGGAGGGGGCCACGCTCCGGGAAGTGCTCAAACACCCCACGGTGGAACAAGCGGTGATGGTGGACATTGACGGAGAGCTCGTGGAGGTGGCCAAGCGCCACATGCCCGAGTGGCACCAGGGGGCTTTTGACGACCCCAGGACCGTCCTCGTCATTGACGACGCCCGGGCCTACCTGGAGCGCACGGAGGAACGGTACGACGTCATCATCATTGACCTCACCGACCCCGTGGGGGAGGACAACCCCGCGAGGCTCCTCTACACCGTGGAGTTTTACCGCCTGGTCAAGGCCCACCTGAACCCGGGAGGCGTGATGGGGATGCAGGCGGGGATGATCCTCCTCACCCACCACCGCGTCCACCCCGTGGTGCACCGCACGGTGCGGGAGGCCTTCCGCTACGTGCGGAGCTACAAGAACCACATCCCGGGCTTCTTCCTGAACTTCGGCTTCCTCCTGGCCTCGGACGCCTTTGACCCCGCGGCCTTCTCCGAGGGGATCCTCGAGGCCCGGATCCGGGAGCGGAACCTCCCCCTGCGCCACCTCACCGCCCCCTACCTCGAGGCCATGTTCGTCCTGCCCAAGGACCTCCTCGAGGCCCTGGAGAAGGAGACCATGGTCTCCACCGACCAAAACCCCTTCTACGTCACCCCCGAGGGGAGGCCCGGCAGGCCCCTTACAAGGGCTGAGGCCTTCTCACCTTGGGCCGTGGTAGAGTGAGCCCATGCCGCGCGCTATAGTTCTCGTAGTGGTGGCCCTGGCCCTCCTGGGCCTCGGCTGGATCCTCTGGGGGCCCAAGGGCAAGGCGGGGCTGGACCCTGCGGAAGGGGCCCGCTTCGCCCTGGGGCGGGAGGACGCCCCCGTCGTGGTCGTGGACTTCTCCAACTACCTCTGCCCCCACTGCCAAAACCACGCCCTAAACGTCCTCCCCCGGCTCAAGGCGGAGTACATCGACACGGGGAAAGTGCGCTACCTCTTCCGCGACTTCCCCTTCCCCGGGCAGGCGAACGTGATCCGGGCAAGCGAAGCTGCGGCCTGCGCCGCCGAGCAGGGACGCTACTACGACTACCACCAGGCCCTCTTCCGGACCGCCAGCGCCTGGGGGAACCTCACCGGGGAGGCCTTGGACCGGTACCTCGTGGACCTGGCGGGCCAGATCGGCCTGGAGGAAGGGGCCTTTGCGGCCTGCCTCGCCTCGGGCCGGCACCGGGAGGAGGTCCTCGCCGACCAGAAGCTCGCCACCGACCTCGGCCTCACCGGCACCCCCACCTTCTTCATCAACGGGGAGAAGCACACGGGCTTCCTCCCCTACGAGGAGTGGAAGCGGCTTCTGGACGAGGCCCTGGCCAAGGCAGAGTAGCCTCTCAAAGAGGCCCAAGGCGAAGGGGTCTACTACCCATAAAAGCATGGAAGCGCTCTGGGTCGCCGCCGCCTTCGCCTTGGGCCTCCTGGCGAACCATCTCACCCTCCCTCCCCTCGTGGGCTATCTGGTTGCCGGGTTCCTCCTCGCGGGGGCCGGCATCCGGGAAACGACCTTCCTCCACCAGATCGCCGAGATCGGGGTCCTCCTCCTCCTCTTCAGCGTGGGGCTGAAGCTCCGCCTGAAGGACCTCCTGGACCCCAGGGTGCTTCTCTCCGGGGGCCTCCACCTCAGCCTTTTCGCCGCTCTCGCCTTCCTCTACACGAAAAACCTCCCCCTAGCCATCGCCCTCGGCTTCTCCAGCACGGTCCTGGTGGCCAAGGTCCTGGAGGACAAGAAGGAGCTCACCTCCTACCACGGGAGGATCGCCCTCGGGATCCTGGTCTTCCAGGACCTGGTGGCCGTGGGCCTCCTCACCCTCTACGGGGGCGAGGGGGTGAGCCCCTGGGCCGCCCTCGTCCTCCTCTTCCCCCTCCTCCGCCAGGGGGTGGCCTGGCTTCTGGAGAAAAGCGGCCATGAAGAGCTCCTCGTCCTCTTCGGCCTGGGCATGGCCCTGGGAAGCGGCGAGCTTTTCCAGCATGTGGGGCTTTCCCCCGAGCTCGGCGCCCTCCTCACCGGGGCCCTCCTCTCGGGCCACGCCAAGAGCGCCGAGCTCACCAAGGGGCTCTGGTCGCTCAAGGAGGCCTTCCTCGTGGCCTTCTTCCTGGACATCGGCCTGAGGGAGGGGCTTCAGGGCCTGGACCTGGGCCTCGCCGCGGGCCTTACCCTCCTCTTCCTCCTCAAGGCCCCGCTCTTTTTCCTCGTCCTCCTTCTCGTAGGCTACCGGGCCCGCACCGCCTTCGTGGCGGGGATGTACCTGAGCAACCACTCCGAGTTCGCCCTCATCGTGGGGGTGGCCCTGGGAAAGGCGGGCCTCCTCCCCCTGGGCCTCGGCACCCTGGCCCTCCTGGTGGCCCTCTCCATGGCCCTCTCCGCCCCCCTCGCCCGCGCAAGCCACACCCTCTACAAGCGCCTGGAACCCTTCCTCCTCCGCCTGGAGCGCCCGGGGCGCCACCCGGACCAGGAACCGGAAAGGCTGGACAGGGCCACGGCCTTGGTGGTGGGGATGGGGCGCACGGGGGGAGCGGTCTACCGGGTGCTGGAGGCCAGGGGGGAAAGGCCCTTCGGCCTGGACGCCGACCCCGAGAAGGTGGAGCGCCACCGGGCCAAGGGCAGGCGGGTGCTCTACGGGGACGCGGAGGACCCGGAGCTTTGGGAGCGCTTAGACCTCTCGGGGCTTAAGGCGGTGGTCCTCGCCCTGCCGGACCTGGAGGCCAAGGCCCTCGCCGCCCGCTGGCTCAAGGAGCGGGGCTTCCAGGGGCTTGTGGCCGCCACCAGCTACTTCCCCGAGGAGGACCCCGTGCTGGCCCAGGAAGGGGCCCACCTCATCTTCCATCCGTTCCAAGAAGCGGGGGAAAGGCTTGGGGAGCGGGTCCTGGAGAGCCTCGCTATAATGGGTAAGGTGAACTATGGCCGGTCACAGCAAATGGGCTCAGATTAAGCGCAAGAAGGCCGCGAACGACCTGAAGCGCGGCAAGCTCATCTCCAAGCACCTGCGGGCCATCCAGGCGGCGGCCCGCGCCGGGGGAAGCCCTTACCCCGAGGCCAACGTCCAGCTGAGAAACGCCATTGAGGCCGCCCGGGCCGACGACGTGCCCATGGAGAACATTGAACGCCTCCTGCAGAAGCTCCAGGGGGGCGGGGAAGGCGCCGAGCAGTACGAGGAGATCGTCTACGAGGGCTACGCCCCGGGAGGGGTGGCGGTGCTGGTCTACGCCCTCACGGACAACCGCAACCGCACCGCGGGCGAGGTGCGCCACGTCTTCGGCAAGTACGGGGGCTCCTTGGGCACCACGGGGAGCGTGGCCTGGCAGTTTGAGCGCAAGGGGGTCCTGGTCTGCGAGAACAGCGAAGCGGCCCAGGAGGCGGCCATTGAGCTCGGCGCCCTGGACCTGGAGGAGGAAGGGGAAAACCTCACCGTCTACACCGAGCCCACGGAGGCCTACCGGATCGCCGAGGCCCTGAAGGTCAAGGGGGTGCGGGTGGAGGCGGTGGAGGTGGTGCAGCACCCCCAGAACACCGTCGCCCTCCCCCCGGAGGAAGCCCAGAAGGTGATGCGGCTCGTGGAGGCCCTGGAAGACCTGGACGACGTCCAGCACGTCTACACCAACCTGGACCCCGAGAGCCTCCAGGTAGAGGCTTAAGCCCCCCTGCCCGGGCTCCGCAACACGGAACCCTGGCTAAGCTTTTTGCCGGGGCCCCCATGCGGGCAGAAGTCGGCATGGGGTGGTCCAAGACCCCCGAGGCCCCCGCACGGGGGCTTCGGTGTGGAAAGCAAAACCGCCCCTTTTGCGCATAGCCGCAAAAGGGGCTTTTCTTGACCGCCTCCCTCACCCTGCCCTAAGCTTCCCCTAACCGCGAGGAAGGGGCGCCTCACCTAGGGAAAGACCCTAAGGCGTTTCCTCGCGGGGGAGGAGCTTATGGACCGGGAGCACCTGGAAGCGTATTGGGCCAAGAACCTAAGCCTTATCCGGAACCTCCTCGTGGTCTGGGCGGTGGTGGCCTACGTGCTGGGCATCCTCCTCGCCCCCGCCCTGAACGGCATCCGCCTCTTCGGCGGGCCACCCTTGGGCTTCTGGATCGCCCAGCAGGGGAGCATCTACGTCTTCGTCATCCTCATCTTCTACTACGCCAGCCGCATGGCGGCCCTGGACCGGAAGTACGGCTTTGAGGACTAGGAGGAACGCCCATGAGCGCTGAAGTCTGGACCTGGATCATCGTGCTGGCCACCTTCGCCCTCTACCTCGGCATCGGCTACTGGGCCCGCGTGCGGGAAACCGCCGGCTTCTACGTGGCCGGGCGCGGGGTACCCCCCATAGCCAACGGGGCCGCCACCGCCGCCGACTGGATGTCCGCCGCCAGCTTCATCTCCATGGCGGGCCTCATCTCCTTCCTGGGCTACGACGGGGCGGTCTACCTGATGGGCTGGACCGGGGGGTATGTGCTCCTGGCCCTCCTCCTGGCCCCCTACCTGCGGAAGTACGGCAAGTACACGGTGCCCGAGTTCGTGGGGGACCGGTACTACTCCAACCTGGCCCGGGTGGTGGCGGTGATCGCCGCCATCTTCGTCTCCTTCACCTACGCGGTGCCCCAGCTCCGAGGCGTGGGCATCGTGCTCTCCCGCTACCTGGGGGTGGACGTGGCCACGGGGGTCTGGGCTGCAGTGATCGTCACCGCCTTCATCGCGGTGATCGGGGGGATGAAGGGCATCACCTGGACCCAGGTGGCCCAGTACACCGTGCTCATCATCGCCTACCTGATCATCGGCATCGCCCTGTCCAACTTGCTTACCGGCAACCCCATCCCCCAGCTGGCCTTCACCTTCAGCGACTTCGCCGTGCGGCTGAGCGAGCTCCAGGTGGAGCTGGGCTTCAAGGAGTACGTCGCCCCCTTCCAGAACCTCTCCGCCCTCAACGTCTTCCTCATCACCCTGACCCTGATGGTAGGGACGGCGGGCCTGCCCCACGTAATCATCCGCTTCTACACGGTGCCCAAGGCCTCCGACGCCCGCTGGAGCGCGGGCTGGGCCCTCCTCTTCATCGGCCTCCTTTACACCACCGCCCCTGCCGTGGCCGTCTTCTCCAAGTACAACCTCCTCACCACCCTGGCCAACAAGCCCATAGAGGAGGTGCGCCAGATTGACTGGGTGCAGAAGTGGGAGCAGACGGGCCTCCTGAAGCTCCAGGACAAAAACGGCGACGGCATCCTGCAGATGAGCGGGAACCGCGAGGTCAACGAGGTGACCATAGACCGGGACATCATCGTCCTCTCCACCCCGGAGGTGGCCAAGCTCTCCCCCTTCATCGTGGGCCTGGTGGCCGCAGGGGGCCTGGCCGCAGCGCTTTCCACGGCGGCGGGGCTCCTCATCGTCATCGCCAGCGCCATCAGCCACGACCTCTACACCCGGCTCATCAACCCCCAGGCCTCCGAGGCCACCAAGCTCCTCATCGCCCGGGTGATCATCTTCCTGGTGGTGGTCCTGGCGGCGCCCTTCGGCATCAACCCGCCCGCCTTCATCGCCCAGCTCGTGGCCTTCGCCTTCGGGCTTGCCGCGAGCACCTTCTTCCCCGCCATCCTCCTCGGGATCTTTGACCGAAGGATGAACATGCAAGGCGCGGTGGCCGGGATGCTGGTGGGCCTGGTCTTCACCGCCACCTACATCATCGGCACCTCGTACCTGGGCTGGCCGAACTTCATCTTCGGCATCACCGCCGAAGGCATCGGCGCCATCGGGATGCTCCTCAACTTCGTGGTGGCCTACCTGGTCTCCCGGGCCACGCCGCCGCCTCCTGAGGAGATCCAGCACCTGGTGGACGATATCCGCATCCCCAAGGGCAGCGCGGGCTCGGCCCTGGAACACTAAGCCCAAAGGAAGGCCCCATCCCGGGAAGCCGGGGTGGGGCTCTAAACTGAAGCCATGCCCCTCCTTTACCTGAGGTTTTACCTGGGAAGCCTCTCCGCGCTCTTTGCCTTCTACCTTCTCGGCCACTACCTTTTGGGCTTCCCCTTCCCCACGCCCACCACCCTTCTGCACCTGGCCCTCGGCGCAGGGGCAGGGGTGGGGCTTGGGGCGGTTTACCACCGGGTATGGCCCCTCCCCCCTCCTGGGCTTGGCCGGGTGGTGCGGCTTTTCGTCCTCCTCCCCCCCGCCTTCATGCTGGGCATCGGCCTCCTCGTCCTCCTCCAGGCCCAGGTGGCCCTGCCCTACCTGGTGCCCCTTCTGGCCTGGCTCACTCCCGACTATGGAAAGGCCCCTTCCTCCACCCCTTGACGCCCTCCCCGAGGAAGCCGTCCGGGCCTTCCTCGCCCGGGGGAGGAGGTCGCAGCCGAAGAAGGGGAGGTTCTCCTCGAGGCCCAAGGGCCCCCTGCAACCCATCTCTACCTGGTCCTCGAGGGGGAGGTGGCCCTGGAGGAAGAGGGCGAGGAGGTGGAGCGGCTTGGCCCCGGGAGCTTCTTCGGCTACCCTTCCCTGCTTTCCGGGACAAGCCCCGTCTTCACCGTGCGGGCCCGGGGGGAAACCCGCCTCCTCCGCTTCCCCAAAGAAGCCTTTGAGGCCCTCCTCGCCTACCCCGAGGCGGCCCGCTTCTTCGGCCGGGGCGTGGCGGAGCACCTTAGGCTGCGGCCGGAGAGGGTCCTGGAGCCAGGCCTCGCCCGGCCCGTGGGGGAGCTGGTGCAGCGCCCCCCCGTCTTCGTGGACCCCACCGCCTCCGTGGAGGAGGCGGCCCGGCGCATGCGGGAGGAGGGGATCTCCAGCCTTCTCGTCCGGGGAGAGCCCTTGGGCATCCTCACGGACCGGGACCTGAGGAACCGGGTCCTGGCCGAGGGGCTTCCCCCCTCCACCCCGGTGGGCCAGGTGGCCACGCGGCCCACCTTCACCCTCCCCGCCGACACCCCCCTCCTGGAGGCGGTAGCCGCCATGCTGGAGCGCCGGATCCACCACCTCCCCCTCACCCGGGGGGAGGCGGTGGTGGGGGTGGTCACCCACACGGACCTCCTCGCCCACCAGGCGCAAAGCCCCCTGGCCCTCCTCCGGCGGGTGGAACGGCTGGAGCTCGGCCGCTACGGGGAGGAGGTGGCCCGGCTGGTAGCGGGCCTGTTCCAGGCGGGGGTCCCGGCCCTGGAGATCGGACGGGTGGTGGCGGGGCTGAACGACGCCTTGATCCGCCGCCTCCTCCAGGAAGCGGAGCGGGCCTTGGGCCCCCCGCCCGTCCCTTACGCCTTCTTCGTCTTCGGTTCCGAGGGCAGGAAGGAGCAGGCCCTCCTCACCGACCAGGACAACGCCCTGGCCCTGGCCGAAGAGGGGCACGAGGCCTACTTCCAGGCCCTGGCCGAGCGGGTGGTGGAGGGGCTCGTG
The DNA here is from genome assembly GCF_001535545.1 of Thermus parvatiensis. Classification (GTDB taxonomy): domain Bacteria; phylum Deinococcota; class Deinococci; order Deinococcales; family Thermaceae; genus Thermus; species Thermus parvatiensis. The sequence continues at coordinate 1,207,294 of NZ_CP014141.1, forward strand.
GCGGCGGGCATCCCCCCCTGCCCCGGGGGGTACATGGCCACCCGCTGGCGCTTAAGCCTTGCCCGCTGGCAGGAGGTCTTCGCCCGCTGGATGGAAGCCCCCGAGCCCCAGGCCCTTCTGGACGCCCAGATCTTCTTTGACCTCCGCCCCGTGGGAGGCACCCTCTCCCTGGCCCCGTTGGAGCGGCTCATCCAGGAAAAGGCCAAGAGCGGGGTCTTCCTCTACCACCTGGCCCAGGCCGCCCTCGCCTTCCGCCCGCCCTTGGGCCTCTTCGGCCGGGTGCGCACGGAGGAGGGGTTTCTTGACCTCAAGCAGCACGCCCTCGCCCCCATCGTGAGCCTCGCCCGGGTCTACGCCCTCATGACGGGAAGCCCCGCGCGGCGCACAACGGAGCGGCTTAAGCAGGGGGTGGAGAAGGGAGCCTTGAGCCTGGAGCTCGCCGAGAGGCTGGAGGAGGCCTACGCCTTCTTCTTCCACCTCCGCCTCAAGGCCCAGCTCCAGGCCCTGAAAGAGGGCCGGCCCCCGGGCAACCGCGTGGTCTACAAGGCCCTCTCCCCCCTGGAAAGGCGCCGGGCCCTCGAGGGGTTCCGCGCCATCCTCGAGGCCCAGGAGGCCCTAGCCCTCCGCTTCCAGATCCGGCTATGAAGGCGCGAAGCCTGGCCCTCTTCCTCCTCGGCCTCCTCCTCTTCGCCTCCCCCTTCGCCCTCTTTTTCCCCGAGCCTTCAGGGCCCGGGGGACTCCCACCCTTTTACCTCTACCTCTTCCTCGCTTGGGCGGGGTTCGTCCTCCTCCTCTTCCTCAACGCCAGGAGGCCATGAACCCGGAAGCCCTCCTCGCTGGCTTCTTCCTCTACCTGGGACTCCTCTTCCTCCTCGCCCGCCTGGGGGAAGAGCGGGGAGGGCGCCTCTTCCAAAGCCCCTGGACCTACACCCTCTCCCTGGGGGTCTACGCCACCGCCTGGACCTTCTTCGGCAGCGCCGGCTGGGCCGCCACCTCGGGGCCCCTCTTCCTCACCATCTACCTGGGGCCCACCCTGGCCCTGGCCCTCTGGCCCCTTCTCCACCTGCGCCTTCTGCGCCTGGCCCGGGCCCACCGCCTCACCTCCTGGGCCGACTTCCTCTACCTGCGCTACGGCCGGGACCCCCTCTTGGGGGCGGTGGCCGCGGGGTTTCTCGTCCTGGGCCTCCTCCCCTACCTCGCCCTCCAGCTCAAAGCCATCGCCCAGGCCTTCCTCTTCCTGAGCGGGGAGGTGCGCCCCCTGGGGGACGTGGCCCTCTACACCGCCCTTTGCCTCGCCTTCTTCACCGTCCTCTTCGGCACCCGCCGCCTGGACCCCACGGAGCGGCACCCGGGCCTGGTCCTGGCCGTGGCTTTTGAGGGGGGGGTGAAGCTCTTCGCCATGCTGGTCCTGGGCCTTTACGCCCTCCTTGGGCACGGGGCCGAGCCCTTCCGCGAGGCCGTCCGCCGGGGCCTTGACCCCCTCCTCCTTCCCCCCCAGGGCCTCGAGGGCCACCTGGCCTGGACCGGCCTCACCTTCCTCGCCCTCCTCGCCTTCCTCTTCCTCCCCCGGCAGTTCCACGTGGCCGTGGTGGAAAACACGGACGAGCGCCACCTGGCCCTGGCCTCCTGGGCCTTCCCCCTCTACCTCCTCCTCCTGAACCTGCCCATCCTCCCCCTGGCCCTCCTAGGCCGCCTGCACCACCCGGAGGTGCCCCCCGACCTCTACGTCCTCGCCGTGGCCCGGGAGGGCGGCGCGGCCCTGGCCTTCCTCGCCTTTTTGGGCGGGGTCTCGGCGGCCACGGCCATGGTGGTGGTGGAAACCCTCGCCCTCTCCATCCTCGTCTCCCACCACCTCCTCGCCCCCCTCCTCCGCCGCCAAGCCCTCGGGCGCCTCCTCCTCTTCCGGCGGGGCACGGTTCTCGCCGTCCTCCTCCTCGCCTACCTCTACTTCCGCCTGGCGGGGGAGGCCTACGCCCTGGTGGGCATGGGGCTCATCTCCTTCGTGGCCGTGGCCCAGCTCGCCCCGGCGGGGCTTCTCGGCCTCTTCTGGCAGGGGAGCACCCGGGAAGGGGCCCTCGCGGGCCTTTTCGGGGGCATCCTGGTCTGGGCCTACACCCTCCTCCTCCCCGCCCTCGTCCGCTCCGGGTGGCTCCCCCAGGACCTCTTCGCCGTCCTTCCCTCCTTCCTCCACCCGGAGGGGCTTTTTGGGGTGCGGGGGCTTGACCCTGTGGTTCACGGCTTCCTGGCAAGCCTCCTCGCGAACACGGGGCTCCACCTCCTCGTCTCCTTACGGCAAACCCCCTCCCCCCCGCCCTCCGGCCGGGCCGGGGAGGAGGAGGCGCTGGCCGACCTCCTGGAAAGGTTCTTGGGCCCCGAGGCCCGGGAGAACCTGAGGGCCTACGCGAGGACCTTCAAGGGGCCCGACAAGGCGGAGCGCCTCGCCGAGCGGGCGGAGGCCCTCCTCGCCGGGGCCTTGGGACCCGCCACCGCCCGCCTCCTCCTCCTCTCCGCCACCCGGGAGGTCCCCAGGGAGGCGGTGGAGGCGGCGGCCCGGGAGTCGCAGCGGGTGCGGGCCTACGCCCAGGCCCTGGAGGCCGCCCGGCGCGAACTGGAAGCCGCCTACCGGCGTTTGGAGGAAATGGACCGCCTAAAGGACGAGTTTTTGGCCACCGTCTCCCACGAGCTCAAGACCCCCCTCACCGCGGTGAGGGCCCTGGCGGAGATCCTGGCCCAGGAGGAGGTGGGGGAGGAGGAAAGGCGGCGCTTCACCGCCCTCCTCGCCCAGGAGGCGGCCCGCCTTTCCCGGCTCGTGGAGGAGATCCTGGCCTACACCCGCCTGGAGGCCCGCCCCGAGGAGCCCCCGGCCCCCGTGGACCTGGAGGCCCTGGCCCGGGAGGCCCTGGCCCTCTCGGAGCCCCTGGCGCGGGAACGGGGCCTCCGCCTCGAGGCCCGGCTCCAGCCCCTTCGGGTCCAGACCCATCGGGACCGGGCCCTCCAGGTCCTCCTGAACCTCCTCGCCAACGCCTTGCGCCACGCCCGAAGCCGGGTGGTCCTGGAGCTTAGGGCGGAAGCGGGGGAGGCCCGCTTCCGGGTGGTGGACGACGGCCCCGGGGTCCCCGAGGCCCTGAGGGAACACATCTTCGCCCCCTTCCACAGCTACGCCGGGGGGACGGGCCTCGGCCTCGCCATCGCCCGGAGATTGGCGGAAGCCCTGGGCGGACGGCTCTTTCTGGAAGACGGGGAAGGCGGGGTCTTCGTGTTTGCGTTACCCTTGAGAGGAGGCTATGGCCCAAGTGCTGATCGTGGACGATGAGGAGAGCATCCTGGTGCCCCTGGAGTTCCTCTTCCGCAAGGCCGGGCACCGGGTGGAGCTGGCAAGGACAGGGGAGGAGGCCCTAAGCCGCCTCGCCGAGAGGCCCTACGCCCTCGTGGTCCTGGACCTCATGCTCCCGGGGGTGGACGGGTTCCAGGTCCTCGAGGCCCTCAAGGCCCGCACCCCCGCCCCCAAGGTCCTGGTCCTCACCGCCAGGGGGCGGGAGGCGGACCGGGCCAAGGCCAGGGCCTTGGGGGCGGACGCCTTCTTGGCCAAACCCTTTGGTGTCCAGGACCTCATGGCGGAGGCGCGTCGCCTCCTGGAAGAAGGATGATGAACGCCCTCCGCTTCCTCGGCGCCCTCCTCCTCGGCCTCCTCCTGGTGGCGGGAAGCCTCGCCCTTGGCCTCTTCCTTCTCTTGGAAGGCAACCCCGAGGCCCAGGCCGCCCTCTGGGAAGCGGTGCGGGCCCGGCCCATGGTGCCCCTTTTCACGGGCCTCCTCCTCCTGGGGGCGCTCTCCCTCCTCCTCTACCCGCCCTTCCTGGGCTACCTGGCCCTGACCCGGGCCTTGGGGCAGGAAAGCGAGGTCCTCCTCGCCCACCCCGGGCACCGCCTCACCCCCCGGGGCCTTGGGAGCTCCGCCACCTGGCCCGGCTCATCAACCGGCTGGCGGAGGAAAAGGAGAGGCTGGAGCAAAGGCTTGAGGAGGAGGCGGCCCAGGCCAAGGACCTGGTGGAGGCGGAGCGGGAGCGCCTCGCCCGGGTCCTGGCCCAGCTCCCCCAGGGGGTGGTGCTCTCGGACGAGCGGGGGCTCGTCCTCCTCTACAACCCCAAGGCCCGGGCCCTTCTGGGGGAGGGGCTCGGGGTGGGGAAAAGCCTCTTCGGCCTCCTGGACCGGTCCCTCCTCCTCCACGCCCAGTCCCTGCCCCAGGCCGCCTTCCTGGTCCAGGGCCCCAAGGGGCCTTTGCGCCTGAAGGCGCGGGCTTTGGAGGAGGGGTTTCTCCTTCTCCTGGAGGAGGCCCTCCCCGAGGGACCGAGCCGGGAGCGGCTCCACCGCCTCAAGGACAAGGCGGCGGGGGTCCGGGCCCTGGTGGAGGTGCTGGAAAGGGAAACCACCGGGGAGGCGAAGCGGCTTCTCCAGGTGGCCCGGGAGGCCCTGGACGAGATCCAAGGCCTCCTCCAGGACCTCGCCCCAAGCCCCCACGAGGAGGTGCTGGCCCAAGACCTCCTCCGCCTTTTGGCGGGCCGCTTGGAGGCGCGGCTCGCCCTCACTCCCGGGTGGACCCTGGACCCGGAGGCGGAAGGGCTTCTGGTCCAAGCGGACACCTTCGCCCTGGCGGAGGGGCTCGCCAAGACCTTGGAGGGCACCGAGGAGGTCTTCCTCCGGGGAGGAGCCGAGGGGGAGGGGCTCTTCCGGCTCACCGTCCTCCTTCCCCGGGAAGCCCCCAGGCCCCACCCCCTCCTCGCCGAGGCCGCCGAGGCCACGGGAAGCCTTTGGCGGGAGGGAAGCCGGCTCGTCCTCCTCCTCCCCGCCCGTAAGGCGCCCCCCGAGGCCTTCAAAGAGACCCCAGCCCCCAGGGCCCTGGTCTACGACCTCACCCTCCTCCAGGTGCCTGCAGGTCTGGAGGACGTCACCCTGGACCAGCTCCTTTACACCGCCTTTGACCTGGAAACCACGGGCCTGGACCCCGAGCAAGACGCCGTGGTGGCCCTCGCCGGGGTCCACGTCCTGGGCCGGAGGGTCCTGCGGCAGGAGGTGTTTGAGGCCCTGGTGAACCCGGGGCGCCCCATCTCCCCCGCGGCCACGGCGGTCCACGGCCTCACGGCGGAGATGCTCCGGGACAAGCCTCCCCTAGAGGCGGTCCTCCCCGCCTTCCGCGCCTTCGTCCAGGACACGGTGCTGGTGGCCCACAACGGGGCCTTTGACCTGGCCTTTCTGCGCCGGGCGGGCCTGGACCAGCCCCCCCTCCTGGACACCCTCCTCCTCGCCCAGCTCCTCTTCCCCGACCTCAAGGACTACCGCCTCGAGGCCCTGGCCCACCGCTTCGGCGTCCCCGCCACCGGGCGGCACACCGCCCTGGGCGACGCCCTGATGACGGCGGAGGTCTTCGTGAGGATGCAGCCCCTCCTCTTTGAGCGGGGGCTTAAGCGGCTATGGGACGTGGTGGAGGCCTGCCGCCGCCTCCCCTTGGCCCGGCTCAGGTACTGAGCCGGGCGAGGGCCCTTCGGCCGATGTCCCTCCGGTACACCGCCCCGGGGAAGCCCACCTGGGGGATGTAGGCGTAGGCCCGCTCCAGGGCCTCCTTGAGGTCCTTCCCCAGGCCCACCACGTTCAAGACCCGCCCCCCGGCGCTCACGAGCCTGCCCCCTTCCCTCCGGGTCCCGGCGTGGAAGACCAGCACCCCCTCCGGGGGCTCGGGAACGTGGAGGGGGATCCCCTTCCTGGGGCTTTCGGGGTAGCCCGGGGCGGCGAGGACCACGCAGGCGGCCGCCCCCTCCTTCCAGGAAAGCCTCGTCCCCGCAAGCCTCCCCTCGGCCACCCTCAGGGCGAGCTCCACCAGGTCGTTCTCCAAAAGGGGCAGGAGCGCCTGGGCCTCGGGGTCGCCGAAGCGGGCGTTGAACTCCAGGACCTTGGGGCCTTCCCGGGTTAGCATGAGGCCGGCGTAGACCACCCCCCGGTAGACCACCCCCTCCGCCCTTAGGCCCCGGACAAGGGGCTTTAGGATCTCCTCCTCCACCCGCCTAAGGGTGGCCCTGTCCATGGGGTAAGGGGCGATGGCCCCCATCCCCCCCGTCATGGGGCCCTGGTCTCCGTCCAAAAGGCGCTTGTGGTCCTGGGAAGGGAGGAGGGGGAGGATCGTCTCGCCATCGGTGAGGGCGAGGACCGTGGCCTCCTCCCCTTCCAGGTACTCCTCTATGACCACCTCCCCCCCCTCGGCCCGGTTCAGGATGTTGGCCACGGCCTGCTTGGCCTGGTGCAGGTCAAAGGCCACCGTGACCCCCTTTCCCGCGGCAAGCCCCGAGTCCTTGACCACCACAGGCACCCCCACCTCCTCCAGGTACGCCAGGGCCTCCAGGGGCTCCCGGAAGACCCGGTAGCGGGCCGTGGGGATGCCGTAGCGCTCCATGAGGCCTTTGGCGAAGGCCTTGGAGCCCTCAATCATGGCCGCCTTCTGCGTGGGGCCGAAGACCAAAAGCCCCCGGGCCTGGAAGGCGTCGGCGATCCCCTCCACCAGGGGGGCCTCCGGGCCCACCAGGGTGAGGTCTATGCCCTCGGCCAGGGCCCAGTCCGCCAGGGCCTCCACGTCCCCGTTCCAAGGGACGAGCTCCGCCAGGGCCGCCATGCCGGCGTTCCCGGGGGCGGCGTAGAGCTTTTCCACCAGGGGGCTTTGCGCCGCCTTCCAAAGGAGGGCGTGCTCCCGCCCCCCGCTGCCCACCACGAGGACCTTCATGGTGAGGATTCTACCCGCAACGCCTCCTCCGCCCGGGCCCGGACCTCCTCGGGAAGCCCCGCCACCTCCTCCAGGAGGACGGGGCTGGGCTCGGCGAGGAGGTGGGCGGCGAGGAAGGCGCCCCGCCCCCACTCCCCCCCTTGCCCCAGGAAGGCGGGGCCTACCAGCGCCTCCTGTCCCCAGGCGCGAAGGAGGGCCCAGGCCCTGAGGTACAGGGGCCTTTCCCGCGGGGAAAGGGCCCGGAAGGCCCCCGCCGCCTCCCGCCCAAGCCGGGCCTCGAGGTCCGGGGGCGGGGGGAAGGCGAGCCCCCGGAGGAGGAGGCGGACGGCCTTGGGGTAAAGCCTATGCTCCAGGCGGAGGACGCGGGCCTCCAAGGCCTCCGGCGTGTCCCCCGGAAGGACGGGCACCCGCCCCTGGAGGAGGATGGGCCCCGTGTCCATCCCCTGGTCCACGAAGTGGACGGTGGAGCCCGTCTCCCTCTCCCCCGCCTCCAGGACCCGGCGGTGGACGTGAAGCCCCGGGTAGTCGGGGAGGAGGGAGGGGTGGACGTTGAGGAGGCGGCCGTACCAGGGCTCCACGAACCGGGGGAGAGGAGACGCATGAAGCCTGCGAGGAGGACGAGGTCCACCCCCCTCGCCGCCAAAAGCCCCAAGGCCTCCTCCTCAAAGGCCCGCCGCCCCCGCCAGGGGAGGGCCAGGGCCTCTACCCCCCGCCTCCTTGCCCGCTCCAGGGCCAGGGCCTCGGGGTTGTCGGAGACCACCAGGACCACCTCCCCCAAGGGGTGCCCTTTGGGGAAGGCCTGGAGGAGGGCCTCGAGGTTCGTCCCCCTCCCGGAGGCGAAGACGGCCATCCGGGCGGGCCGCCCCAAGGGAAAGGGCGTCACCTGCCCTCCAAGGCCTCCGGGTGGTGCTTCCGCCAGTAGCGCACGAGGCCCTGGAGGTTCATGAAGGGGGGGTCGGCGAGGGCGTAAAGCCGCATGCCCGCCTCGTCCACCCCGGCCTCCCTAAGGCCCTCGCGCCAGTAGGCCTCAAAGCGCCGGACCATCTCCTCCTCGGAAAGCCCCTCCTTCAGGCGGTGAAGCACCCAGCCCGCCCAGGCCTCCAGAACCCCCTTGAGCCCCTGGAGGTGGGCCTCCACGTCCTCGTAGGCGCCGAAGTGGGTGAGGTAGAGGGCTTTGGGCCTCAAGGCGAGGAGGCGGTCCAAGGAGGCGTACCAGCTTTCCAGGTGGATGTCCGGGGGCGGGGTGGGCGGGAGGACGGGCCCGGGGGCGATCCGCACCCCGGCCACGTCCCCGGTGAAGACGAGGTCCCCCACCCGGTAGGCGTGGTGGTGGGAAGCGTGCCCCGGGGTCTCCACCGCCTGGACCTCGAGGCCGCCCAGAGCCACCACCTCCCCGTCGGCGAGGGGGCGCACCCTCTCCTCCGGGATCCCCCGAACCTCGCCCCAGAGGACCCCAAGCTGGTCCCCGTAGATCCTCTCCGCCGAGGCGAGGAGCCTGGAGGGGTCCACCAGGTGGGGGGCGCCCCTGGGGTGGACGTAGACCGTGGCCCCAAGCTCCGCCAAGCGCCAGGCCGCCCCCGCGTGGTCCAGGTGGATGTGGGTCACGAAGACGTGGCGCACCTCCTCGGGGGCCACCCCCTCCGCCCGCAGGGCGTCCACAAGCCGCGGGTAGCAGCTTTCCGGCCCCGTCTCCACGAGGACGGGCCCCTCCCCGGAGTCCAGGAGAAAGCTCGCGATGACCCGCTCCGCCCCCTGGAAGCGGAGGTCCAAGACCTTCACCACGGCCTCTCCTCCTTGGGCCCGATGAGGGTGAAGAGGGTCCCCACGCCCTCCACGGCCACCTCCAGCCGGTCCCCGGGCCTCAGGGCCCCCACGCCCTCGGGGGTCCCGGTGAGGACCACGTCCAAAGGCTCCAGGGTCATGAAGGTGGAGATGTAGGAGAGGATCTCGGCCACGCTGAAGATCATCTGGGAGGTGTGGCCTTCCTGCCGCAGCGTCCCGTTCACGTAGGTGCGCACCCAGGTGTCCTGGGGGTTGAGGTCCGTCTCCAGCCAGGGGCCCAAGGGCAGGAACTTGTCGGCGCTCTTGGCCCGGACCCACTGCAGGTCCTTCTTCTGCACGTCCCGGGCGGTGATGTCCACGGCCACGGTGTAGCCCAGGACGTGGTCCAGGGCCTTCTCCGGGGGGACATGGCGCATCCTGTCCCCGACGACCACGGCAAGCTCCCCCTCGTAGTGGAGCTCCTCGGTGAAAAAGGGGTAGGGGACGGGCTCGGCGGTGCCCCAGGGGTCCATGGGGTTCCCGGGCCGGGCCAGGGCGTTGGGCCCCTTGAGGAAGAGGCCGGGCTCCTTGGGCAGGTCCTCCCCGAAGTCGTGCCCCATCTCCCGGATGTGCTCCCGGTAGTTCCGCCCTACGCAGACGATCTTGGTGGGCGTGGCCGGGGGCAGCAGGGTGACGGAGGCCAGGTCGTACCGCCTTCCCGTGGGGTTCCCCCCGGGGCCGTCCGTCTCCAGGACGAGCTCGCCCTCGAGGACCCCCCACCTCCCCTCGTTGAAGCGCAGGATCTTCATGCCCCTAAGCTACCACCTGCCCGCCAGGATTTGCAGGCCCCGGAGGAGGACGACCCCCGCCACGAGAAGCGCCCCCAGCCTCGCCTCCTCGGAGAGGAGATAGACGAGGAGGAGGTAGCCGAAGATGGCCCCGAAGGGGATGGGGTAGATCCCCTTGCGCCGCCTCCTCCAGAAGAGGAGGTGGTAAAGCCCCGCCACCCCAAGGCCGAAGAGGGTAGCCCAGAGGGTCTCCGCTGGCCGCCAGACGAGGAAGAAGCCGAGGGAGGGGGCGATGCCGCCGCCGCCCCTGAAGCGGAAGAAAACGGGCCAGGTGTGCCCGGCCACGAGCAAGGCCCCGGCCCAGGGAAGGTAGGCCTCCGGGGTCAAAAGGGCCACCAGCGCCCCCTTGCCCAGGTCAAAGGCCACCGCGAGGAGGGCCGCCCAGGGCCCCTTCCTCCGGAAGACCCCCGAGCCCCCGGGGAGGTCCTTCCCCCGCACCTCCGGGAAGAAGAGGAGCCCGGCCACCAAGGAGCCCACAAGGTAGGCGAAAACCAGGTGGGCCACGGGAGGATCTTACCAGGGCCTTGCCCCCTTGGGCGGGGTGGCCTATGCTAGGAGGTGGAAGTTTCCGTGAACCGCTTCCACCCGAGGGAACGATGAAGCGCAAAAAGCCCACCATCCACGACGTGGCGGCCAAGGCGGGCGTGGGCCTCGGCACCGTGAGCCGGGTCCTCAACGACCACCCCGCGGTGCGTCCCGAGACCCGGGCCCGGGTGCTTAGGGCCATGGAGGAGCTGGGCTACGCGCCCAACCCCCACGCCCGCAGGATCGCGGGGGGGCGGAGCTACACGGTGAGCGTCCTCCTCCCCTTCGTGGCCACCGAGTTCTACCGCAGGCTCGTGGAGGGGATTGAGGGCGTCCTCCTGGAGCAGCGCTACGACCTCGCCCTCTTCCCCATCCTCTCCCTGGCCCGGCTTAAGCGCTACCTGGAGAACACCACCCTGGCCTACCTCACCGACGGCCTCATCCTCGCCTCCTACGACCTCACGGAGCGCTTTGAGGAAGGAAGGTTGCCCACTGAGCGCCCCGTGGTGCTGGTGGACGCGCAAAACCCCCGCTACGACTCCGTCTACCTGGACAACCGCCTGGGGGGAAGGCTCGCCGGGGCCTACCTCGCCCGCTTCCCGGGGCCCATCTTCGCCATCACCGTGGAGGAGGAGCCCGACCGGGCCTTCAGCCGCACGGTCTTCGCCGAACGGATGGCGGGCTTCCAGGAGGCCCTGAAGGAGGCCGGCCGCCCCTTCTCCCCCGACCGGCTCTACACCACCCGCCACTCCCAGGAGGGGGGGCGCCTCGCCCTCCGCCACTTCCTGGAGAAGGCCTCCCCGCCCCTCAACGTCTTCGCCGGGGCGGACCAGGTGGCCCTCGGGGTCCTGGAAGAAGCGGTAAGGCTCGGCCTCACCCCCGGGAGGGACGTGCGGGTCCTGGGGTTTGACGGCCACCCCTTCGCCGAAGAGGTGGGGCTTTCCACCATCGCCCAGCCCGTGGAGGCCATGGGGGCCCGGGCGGCCCAGCTCCTCTTGGAGAGGATGCGGGGCTACCAGGGCCCGCCCCGGGAGGTGCGCTTTGAGCCCGTCCTCGTGGAGCGGGCCTCCACCGGCACCCCGCCCGCCGCCCTTTACGTGCCGTAAACTAGGCCCATGGGGTGGGAGCGGGTCGCCCACGGGGTGCGCTGGGTCATGGTCCTCCCGGTCCTGGGCCTGTTGCTGGGTTCCTTCTACTTCGCCTTCCACGCCCTCCTGGAGGCCGTCAAGGGGTTGTCCCAGGGCCTCGAGGCCGCCCTCCCCGCCCTGGTGGGCGCCGTGGACCTGGCCCTCCTCTCCGCCGTCTTCCTCATCTTCGGCCTGGGCCTCTTTGAGCTTTTCATCCACAAGCTGGACCTTCCCCTGGACAACGTCCTCCGGGTGAAAAGCCTCGCCGACCTCAAGGCCAAGCTGGGCCAGGTCATCGTCATGATCCTGGTGGTGAAGTTCTTTGAAAAGGCCCTCGCCTTCCAGCCCAAAGAGGCCCTGGACTTCTTCCTCTTCGCGGGAGGGGTCGCCCTCCTGGCCGGGGCCCTTTGGGTCTCCGCCCGGGAGTAGTGCTGGTCTATCTGGACCAAAACCACGCCAGCCGCATGGCCAAGCACCTCCTGGGGCAAAGGGGGCACGAGGCCTTCGGCAGGCTCTTCCTGGCCCTCAAGGGGAGGGCCATCGCCCCCCCAAGCCCCTTCCACGTCCTGGAGACCCTCTTTCCCCAAAGGGGCCCCGAGGAGAAGGCGGGCTACCTCCTCCCCGCCCTCAAGGAGGTCTTCGCCGCCCTCTCGGGCGGCTACTGGGTCCGGCCCTGGCAGGAGGTGGCCGCAAGGCAGCGCTGGGGGCTCCACCGGGAGGACCTCCTCTCCGAGGAGGGAAGCTGGGAGACCCCGGCGGACCTCTCCCCCTTTAAGGGGCTTCCCGAGGCCCTCCGCGGCCTGCCCTACGGGGAGGCCCACGCCCTGGCCTTAAAGGAGATCCGGGAGCGGACCGGGCTTGAGGAGGTGCCTTTCGTGCGGCTCCTCGCCCGCCTCCTCGCCCGGATGGCCTCCGACAGCCACCGCAGGCCCCGCCCCTCCGACCTCCTGGACGCGGTGATGGCGGCCACGGTCTACCCCTACGTGGACCTCCTCCTCACCGACCGCTACCTGCGAAACCTCCTCCCCGAGAAGAGCGTGGGGGGGCGGAGGAAAGAGGTGGAGGCCCTGGTCCGGCGCCTCTTAGAGGAGTAGACTCCGGGGCGTGAGAGGCATCCGGGACCCCCGCCTCCTCCCCATCGCCGAGAAGGTGATGGAGGGGAAAAGGCTTTCCTTTGAGGACGGCCTCGTGCTCTACGAGACCCGGGACCTCCCCACCCTCATGCGCCTCGCCAACCTGGTGCGGGAAAGGAAGCACGGGCACAAGACCTACTTCGTCCACTCCATCCGCGTCTCCCAGACCAACATCTGCTACGTGGGGTGCACCTTCTGCGCCTTCCAGAGGCGCTTCGGCGAGGAAGGGGCCTGGGACTGGGACGTGGACGAGGTGGTGGCCTGGGTAAAGGAGCGCTACCAGCCGGGGCTCACGGAAATCCACCTCACGGCGGGCCACCACCCCAAAAGGCCCTTCGCCTACTACCTGGACCTGGTACGGGCCCTGAAGGAGAACTTCCCCGGGGTCCAGGTGAAGGCCTGGACCGCGGCGGAGATCCACCACTTCTCCAAGATCGCCCGCCTCCCCTACCGGGAAGTTTTGCAGGCCTTAAAGGAGGCGGGCCTGGACGCCATGCCGGGAGGCGGGGCGGAGATCTTCGCCGAAAGGGTGCGCAGGAAGATCGCCCGGGCCAAGGTCTCGGCGGAAGGGTGGCTGGAGATCCACCGCACCGCCCACGAGCTTGGCATCCCCACCAACGCCACCATGCTCTACGGGCACATAGAAACCCTGGAGGAACGCCTGGACCACATGGACCGCCTCCGCCGCCTCCAGGACGAAACCGGGGGCTTCATGAGCTTCATCCCCCTGGCCTTCCAGCCGGACGGGAACCAGCTCGCCCGGGAGCTGGGCAAGAAGGAGTTCACCACGGGGCTGGACGACCTTAGAAACCTGGCCGTGGCCCGGCTTTACCTGGACAACTTCCCCCACATCAAGGGGTACTGGGCCACCTTAACCCCCGAGCTCGCCCAGGTCTCCTTGGACTGGGGGGTCACGGACGTGGACGGTACCCTGATTGAGGAGAGGATCGTCCACATGGCGGGCAGCCCCACGCCCCAGGGCCTCACCAAGCGGGAGCTCGCCCGCATCATCCTCATGGCGGGGCGGATCCCCGTGGAGCGGGACGCCCTCTACCGGGAGGTGCGGGTCTGGGACCGGGTGGAGGCGTGAGGCCCTACGTCCTGGGCCTTCCCCGCTACGCCAACGTCGCCCCCCTCCACCACTTCCTGAGGCTCGAGGGCTTCCGGGTTCTCCACGCCGTCCCCGCAGAGCTCAACCGCCTCCTCCTCTCGGGGGAGGTGGGGCTTTCCCTGGTCTCCAGCTACTTCTACCTCAAGCACCAGGACAGGCTGGGCCTCCTCCCCGACTTCTCCGTGGCCGTTCTGGGAAGGGTCTACTCGGTGAACCTCTTTCACAAGGGAGCGCTCCCCCACCTTGCCCGCGTGGCCCTCACCACGGAGAGCGCCACCAGCGTGGCCCTCCTAAAGCTCCTTCTGAAGGAGGCCGGGGCCGGGCCCCGCTACGAACGGCGGAAGGGGGGGCTGGAGCTCCTTTCCGCTTACGACGGCGTCCTTCTCATCGGCGACCAGGCCATAAAGGCCTACGCCGCCCTTCTTCCGGAAGTCCCGGAAACGCCCCACGCCCTCCCCACCCGCTTCGGGGAGGTGGAGGTGGCGGACCTCTCCACCCTGTGGTTTCAAAAGACCCACCTCCCCTTCGTCTTCGCCGTCTGGGCCTACAGGCGGGAAAACCCTCCCCCAAGGCCCTGGTGCAAGCCCTTAGGGAGGCCCGGCGGGAGGGCCTGGGACGGCTTAGGGAGGTGGCCGAGGCCGAGGCCCGAAGGCTCGGCGTCCATCCCCTCCTCCTCCAGCACTACCTCTGGAACTTCCGCTATCACCTGGAGGAGCCCGACCGCCTGGGGCTTAAGGCCTTCGCCGAGGCCCTCGGCCTCCCCTTCGCCCCTCTGTTTTATCCTGAGTAGCACTTGACATCATAAAGCGCTTGAGGTATCATCCGACCTGGGCGCAAGGCCCAGAGGAGGTGCGCATGCGTTGGAACCTGGACCCGACCCACACCAGCGTGGAGTTCGCCGTGCGGCATATGATGATCGCCACGCATATGATGATCGCCACGGTGAGGGGAACGATCAACCTCAAGGAGGGGTACGTGGAGACCGACGAGACCGGGAAGCCCATCCGGGTGGAGGCCCGGCTGGACGCGGCGAGCATCCACACCGGCGTGGCCGACCGGGACAACCACCTCCGCTCCTCGGACTTCCTGGACGTGGCCAACCACCCGGAGATCGTCTTCCGGAGCGAGAAGATCACCCCCCTGGGGGAGGGCCGCTACCGGGTGGAGGGGGAGGTCACCATCCGGGGGGTGACCCGGCCCCTCGCCTTTGAGGTGGAAACCCATGGCCCCGCGAAGGACCCCTGGGGGAACGAGCGCATCGCCGCCCACTTTGAGGGGAAGCTGAACCGGAAGGACTTCGGCCTCACCTGGAACATGCCCCTGGAGACCGGGGGGCTTCTCGTGGGCGAGGAGGTGCGCTTCAGCGTGGACACCGAGGCGGTGAAGGTCAAGGAGGCGGTGGCGCAGTAATGGCCTTTCCCCGGCGGCTTCTCTCCTTGAGCCTAAGGGTCAAGGACCTGGAAGCCGCCCTCTTCTTCTACCGGGACCTCCTGGGCCTAAAGGTGGAGGCCGACCCGCCCCGCTATCGGCTTTTCCCCGAAGGGAGGGGCTTCCTCTTGGAGCTTCTTCACGACCCCGGGGCCCCCTTAAGGCCCTACCCCTCCGTGGGCCTCTACCACTTCGCCCTCCTCCTGCCCCACCGCAAGGCCCTCGCCGGCGTCTTCCGCAGGCTCTTAGAAGCGGGGGCCCACTTTGAGGGGGCGGCGGACCACGGGGTCTCGGAGGCCCTCTACTTCCGCGACCCCGAGGGGAACGGCCTCGAGCTCTACCGGGACCGCCCCAAGGAAGCGTGGCCCAAGGGCCCCCTCATGTTCACGGCGCCCCTGAACCTGGAGAAGCTCCTTGCGGAAAACCCGGACCCCACCCCTCTTCCCCCCGAAACCCTTCTTGGACACCTCCACCTCCACGTGGAGGACCTGGCGGCGGCGGAGGCCTTTTTTAGCGGGAAGCTCGGCATGGAGGTGACCCTGCGCACCTACCCCGGGGCCCTCTTCTTCGCCTGGGACGGCTACCACCACCACGTGGGGGCGAACACCTGGGCGGGAAGGCGCAAGGCGCCCCCTGGGGCCACGGGGCTTCTGGACTACACCCTCCTTGCCCCTCCCGGCGTTCCCCCCGGGGAGCACCCCGACCCCACCGGGGCCTTGGCCCGGGTCTTGACGGAGCCCCCTCCCTCCCCGTAGACTCTAGACCAACTATGTGGACCCTAGGGCGCTACTTCGGCTTTTATTACCCCGCCGGGGGCGCCCTGCGGTCCGCGTAGGCCATACCGCGAAAAGGGCGCCCCCTAAAGGGGGCGCCCAAAGCTTTTGGGAGGGAAGCCATGTTGATCGTGATGAAGCGGGGGCACACGGAGGAGGAGCTTCAGGAGGTCGTCCGGGAAATAGAGAAGGTGGGCTACCGGCCCCACGTCTCCCGGGGCGTGGAGACCACCCTGGTGGGGGCCATCGGCCGGGGGCCCACCCCCGAGCTCATGGAGCACTTCCGGGCCCTGCCGGGAGTGGCCGAGGTCATCCCCATCTCCAAGCCCTGGAAGCTCGCGAGCCTCGAGGTCCAGCCCTTCCCCACGGTCCTGGAGTTCCCCACGGGGAAGACGGGGGGCGGCCACGTGATGGTGGCGGCGGGGCCTTGCGGGGTGGAGTCCCGGGAGCAGACCCTCAAGGCCGCCCACTACGTGAAGGCCCACGGGGCCCACATGCTCCGGGGGGGCGCCTTTAAACCCCGCACGAGCCCTTACGCTTTCCAGGGCCTGGGCCTCGAGGGCCTGAAGATCCTCGCCGAGGCCAAGAGGGAGACGGGCCTCCCCATCGTCACCGAGGTCCTCTCCCCGGAGCAGGTGGAGCTCGTGGCCGAGTACGCCGACGTCCTCCAGATCGGGGCGCGGAACGCCCAGAACTTTCCCCTGCTCCAGGCGGTGGGGGAGGCGGGGAAGCCCGTCCTCCTCAAGCGAGGGATGAGCATGACCCTGGAAGAGTTCCTCATGAGCGCGGAGTACATCCTCTCCCGGGGCAACATGCGGGTGATCCTCGTGGAGCGGGGCATCCGCACCTTTGAGAAGGCCACCCGCTTCACCTTAGACGTCGCCGCCGTGCCCGTCCTCAAGAGCTGGACCCACCTCCCCGTCTGGATAGACCCCTCCCACCCGGCGGGCAAGAGGGACTGGGTCATCCCCTTGGCCCTGGCGGGGCTCGCCGCGGGAGCGGACGGCCTCATCGTGGAGACCCACCCCGAGCCGGAAAAGGCCCTCTCCGACGCCGCCCAGCAGCTCCACGAGCACGAGTTCGCCGAGCTCATGGACAAGGTGCGCCGCCTGGTGGCCGCCCTGGACAAGACCCTCGCCGCCCCCGTCCTGGGATGAGGCCCCTCTTCGGCAAAGTCGGGGTCTTCGGCGTGGGCCTTTTGGGCGGGAGCGTGGCCCTGGGGATTAAGGAGCGCTTCCTCGCCGAGGAGGTCCACGCCTACGACCAGGACCCTATGGCCCTGGAGAAGGCCCTCTTTCTCGGCGTGGCCGACCGGGTGCACACCGAGGTGGGCCCCTGGGTGGGGGAGCTTGACCTGGGGATCCTCGCGGCCCCCGTGGGGGCGCTGGCCGAGCTGGGGAAGGCCCTCGCCCCCTGGGCCCACCCGGAGAGCCTCTGGACCGACGTGGGAAGCGTCAAGGCCAAGGTGGTGGCCGCCCTGGAAGGCCTCCTCCCCCACTACCTGGGGGGGCACCCCATGGCGGGAAGCGAACGGGCCGGGGTGGAGAACGCCCACGCCGGGCTTTTGCAGAACGCCGTCTGGGTCCTGACCCCCACGGAAAGGACGAGCCCCAGGGCCCGGGAGGGCGTGCGGCGGCTCGTGGAGGCCCTAGGGGCCTACCCCCTCGAGGTCCCTCCCCTCCTCCACGACGAGCTCGTGGCCCGCATCTCCCACCTCCCCTACCTCCTCGCCGTGGCCCTAAACCGCTTGGTGGCCCATAGCCCCCACAAGGACCTCCTCATGTTCCTGGCCGCCGGGGGCTTCCGCGACCTCACCCGGGTGGCCTCCGGCTCCCCCAGGATGAGCCGGGACATGGTGGTGGAGAACAAGGAGGCCCTGAAGGAGGCCATAGAGGAGCTCCGGGAGGTCCTCCTGGAGCTGGAAGGCCTCCTGGATGAGCCCGAAGGGTTGCTTCGGGCGGCGGAGGAGGCCAAGCGCACCCGGGACAGCCTCCCCATCGTGCGCCGAAGCCTCCTCCCCGAGATGCACGACCTCGTGGTCCAGGTGCCGGACCGGCCCGGGGAGATCGCCCGGATCGCCACCGCCCTGGGCGAGGCGGGGGTGAACATCAAGGACATAGAGGTCCTCACCATCCGGGAGGCGGCGGGGGCCCTCCGCCTCTCCTTCGCCACCCGGGAGGAGCGGGAAAGGGCCCGGCGCGTCCTCCAGGAGGCGGGCTACCGCCTGCCCTGAGGCGGGGCGAGGACCACCCGGCCCTTCCCCAGAGCCTTGGCCCGGTAGAGGGCCTGGTCGGCCCGGAGGAAGAGGTCCTCGAGGTCCCCCGCGTACACGGCCACCCCCAGGCTCGCCGAGACCCCTTCCTCCCGGAGGCGGCGCCCAAGCCGCTCCGCCACCTCCACCGCCTCCTTCTCTCCCGTCCCCGGGAGGAGGACGGCGAACTCGTCCCCGCCCCACCGGGCCACGAGGTCCCCCGGCGCACCCCCGAGACCAGGGCCTGGGCCAGCCGCCTGAGGTACCGGTCCCCCTCCTTGTGGCCCCGCTCGTCGTTTACCTGCTTGAAGCCGTCCAAGTCCAAAAGGACCAGGGCGAAGGGGGGCCCGCCCCGCTCCACCCGGGCCGCCTCCCGCTCTAGGGCCATCTCCAAGGCCCTGCGGTTGGGGAGGCCCGTGAGGGGACAAGTGAGGGCCCGCTCCCGCCAGAAGCGCACCTGGCCGTAGAGCTCCCGGAAGCGGGCGAGGAGCAGGGTGAGGGCGAGGAGGACGGGCTGGCTTGAAGCGAAGTGCCCCCAAGGCCAGGTGGGCCCCCCGCGGCCCAAAGGGCGAAGGCGGAGAGGAGCGCCGCCCAAAGGAGGCCCAAGGCCAAGGCCGGGGGGAGAGGGTAGGCGAAGGCCAGGAGGAGGTAGAGGGAGGGAGACCAGAAGCCCACCGCCCAGGGGAAGTCCCTTCCTCGCCAAAGTTCAAAGAGAAGGTAAGCCCCCAGGGCGTGGGCCAAGAGGCGAGGGGCCCGCCTCGGCCCCTGGAGAAGGGCGAGCCCAAAAAGGAGGGCGAAGAGAAGGTAAACCCCCCACTCCCCGCCCCTAGGCGGATGCCAGAAGAGCTGAAGCCCGATGCCCAAAGGAAGGCCCACCCAGGCGAGGACATAAAAGAGGCGGTAGAGGCCTTCCATGGCCCCATTATGGCCTCCCCGCCGTCAAAACGCCGTGAAAAACAAACAGGGCTTAGGGAAGGACCTTCCCTGGGTTGAAGAGGCCCAGGGGGTCCAGCGCCTCCTTGACCCGGTGGAGCGCCCCCAGGGTCTCGGGGTCCACCGCCTCCAGCATGAAGTCCCGCTTCATGAGGCCGATGCCGTGCTCCCCGGAGAGCACCCCCCCGTGCCTCAAGGCCACCCGGGCGATCTCGTGGGCGAGCTCCCAGACCTTCTCCTCACTCTCCTTCCTGGGGTCAAAGAGGATGTTGGGGTGGAGGTTCCCGTCCCCAATGTGGCCGAACTGCACCACCACGAGGCCGAAGGCCTTCCCCAAAGCCTCAATCTCCCGCACCACCTGGGGCAGGGCCGAGCGGGGCACGGCGATGTCCTCGTTCACCCGCTTGGGACGGATGCGGCCCAGGGCGGGGCTCACCGCCCGCCTGGCCCGCCAGAGGGCCTCGGCCTCCGCCTCGCCCGCCGCGCGGACCACCTCGGCCCCGTGACGGCGGGCGCTCGCCTCCACTAGGGAAAGCTCCTCCTCCACGAGGTCCGCCTCCTCCCCGTCCGTCTCCACCAGGAGGAGGGCCCGGCCCCGGGGCAGGCCCATCCTCAGGTAGTCCTCCACGGCGCCCGCGCAGGCCGGGTCCATGAACTCCATGCGGGCAGGCACGGCCCCCGAGGCCACCGCCTCGGAGACCGCCTCGGCCAGGGGCTCCACCCCGGGGAAGTGGGCCAGGAGGGCGGCCCGGTGCCGGGGCAAGGGGAGGAGGCGGAGCCTCGCCCCCGTCACCAGGCCCAAGGTCCCCTCCGAGCCGATGAGGAGGCCCGGCAGGTCGTAGGCGGCGCGCCCCTGGCGCTGGATTCCGCCCTCGTCGTCCACCCACTCCAGCTCCAAAACGTAGTCCCCGGTAACCCCGTACTTGAAGCAGAGGGGCCCCCCGGCGTTCTCCGCCAGGTTCCCCCCAGGGTGCTGGTGCGGTAGGAGGCGGGGTCCGGGGGGTAGAAGAGGCCATAGGGCCTCGCCGCCTCGGAGACCCGGGCCGTGGTCACCCCGGGCTCGGCCCAGGCCGTCTGGGTGTGGGGGTCCACCTCGAGGCGGGTCATCCGGGTGAAGGCCACCACGATGGCCCCCTCCTCCGGGACCGCCCCGCCGGAGAGGCCGCTTCCCGCCCCCGGGGCACCAGCGCCACCCCGTGCCGCCGGGCCAGGCGGACCAAAGCGGCCACCTCCTCCCGGCTTTCGGGCAGGACCACGGCCAAGGGTTCAGGCCCCACCAGGATGGCGTCGTAGCGGTAGACCTCCTTCGCCGCCCGGGAAAGGAGGGCCCGGGGGCCGAAAAGCGCCTTGAGCTCGTCCAGAACCCCTTGCGCCCGGGAAAGCGCCATGGGCTTAGGCTACCAGGAGGGGTCGCAAAAGGACGTGGAATCGGGCCTCACCACGTTCACGGCGCCCACATAAGGCCCCAGGACTCCGCCCCGCACTCCCCGCACCCAGAGGCGCCTATCGGGCCTCACCTCTATACCCTGCGTCCCAGCCCCCAACACCCGGCCTTCGGGGCTCACCGTGAGAAAACCCCGGACCTCGGGCCCAGCGAAAGGCCTCTCAAGGTATAGGGTCTCCTCCTCCAAGGCCTCGGAGGGAGGGGTGCCGTCGGGCACCCAGTAAAACAAAAGCCCCTCCACCCAGCCGTCCAGGGTGAGGCGGAAGTCCAACTGGGTGTTCCCTTGCGTGCAGTAGGTGGGCTGGGTCTCCAAGCGCACGATCTTGTAGGGTAAGCGCACCTCCACCGTAAGGGCACAGGCGGCGAGCAAAAGGCCGATCCCGAAAAGCCCTAAGGTCCGCATATTTTCAGCATATGCCCCTTTGAGGTCCCCGGGGAGTTGGAAGCGGGTAAACCCGCCTTTAGACTGCGAAGCATGGCCTACTGGCTCTTGAAGTCCGAACCCCAGGTGTACGGCATTGAGGACCTTGAGCGGGAAGGCCGGGCCATCTGGGACGGGGTGCGGAACTACCAGGCCCGGAACTACCTGATGGAGATGCAAGAAGGGGACCTCTGCTTCTTCTACCACTCGTCCGCCACCCCTCCGGGCATCGTGGGGCTCTGCCGGGTGGTGGCCACCCGCCTTCCCGACCCCACCCAGTTTGACCCGGAAAGCCCCTACTACGACCCTAAGGCCACGCCGGAGAAGCCCCGCTGGTACACGGTGGAGGTGGCCTTCGTGGAGAAGTGGCCCCTCGTCCCCCTCGCCGAGCTCAAGGCCCTCTTCCCCCCGGACCACCCCCTGGTGAAGCGGGGAAACCGGCTTTCCGTGATGCCGGTTCCCCCGGAGGTGGCGGAAGCCCTTATTGCACGGAGAGGGTCCCGATGATCTTGAAGAGGGGCAGGAACATCCCCGCCACGATCATGCCCACGATGACGCCCAGGAAGATGATCATGAGGGGCTCAATGGCCGCGGTGAGGCTCGCCACCGCCTCGTCCACCTCCCGCTCGTAGAAGTCAGCGATCTTGGAGAGCAGGGTGTCCAGGGCACCCGTCTCCTCGCCGATGGCCACCATGGAGCTCACCATGGGGGGGAAGACGAAGGGGTGCTGGGCCAGGGTGAGGTTCAGGGGATCGCCCTGTTGAATCTTGAGCTTGGCGGCCTCCACGATCTCCTCCACCACGCGGTTGCCCGCCGTGCCCTTGGTGATATCCAGAGCCTCCACGATGTTCACCCCGCTTGAGAGGAGGAGGGCCAGGGTGCGGGAAAAGCGGGCCACCGCGGTCTTGCGGTTGAGGTCGCCGAAGACGGGGAGGCGGAGCTTAAGGCGGTCAATGACCCTACGCCCCTGGGGGGTGCCGTAATACCAGCGGTAGGCGAAAAAGAGGGCCAAGGCGAGGAGGAGAAGGGGCAGGGTGGCCGCCCTAAGAAGGTCGGAGACGGCGATGAGGAAGCGGGTGAGGAGGGGAAGCTCGGAGCCTAAATCCGTGAGGATCTGGGCGAACTGGGGCACGATCCCCGTGAGGAGGAAGTAGGCCACGCCCACGGCGAAGACAAAGACGATGACCGGGTAGGTCATGGCGCTCCGGATCTTGCCCCTTAGCTCCAGCTCTTTCTCCAGGAAGGTTGCCAGGCGGTCCAGGATGACGTCCAGGCCCCCGAGGTCTCCCCCGCCCGCACCAGGTTCACGTAGAGGCGGGAGAAGAGCTTGTGCTTGGAGAGGGCCTCGGAGAAGGCCATGCCGCCCTCTATGTCCGCGCGCACCTGCTTGAGGATCTCCCGGAACTTCTTGTTCTCCGTCTGGCGCTCCAGGATGGCCAGGGACTGAAGAAGGGTGAGGCCCGCCCCCAGCATGGTGGCGAGCTGCCGGGAGAAGATGGCGAGGTCCTTGAGGCCGGGGCCCCTCTCCAAGGCGGGAAGGCGCACCTCCGCCTGCAGGCCCTTCCCCGGCTCCTTGATCTCGGCCACGAAGAGGCCCCGGTCGCGGAGGAGCCTCGCGGCGGTGCGGAGGTCCTCGGCCTCAATAGTGGCCTCCACCAGACGGCCCTGGCGGTCCCGGGCCTTATACTGGTAGACCGGCATGGAAAGAGTATACCAGGAGGCCCTGGCCAAAGCGGCGGAGACCCTCAAGGGAGGGGGTCTGGTGGCCTTCCCCACGGACACGGTCTGGGGGGTGCTCGCCCTCATGGAGGACGAGGCCGCTTGCAAGAGGATCTACGAGGTCAAGGGTAGGCCCGAGAGCAAGCCCCTGCAGGTGCTGGTGGCGGACCTGGAAAGCGCCCTGAAGCTCGCCGAGCTTGGAACCCTTGAGAAAAAGTTCCTGCGCCTGGCGAAAGCCTTCTGGCCCGGCGGGCTCACCGTGGTGGTTCCCGGGAAGGCCACCCCCCCTGGATCAGCCGGGACGGCTCCGTGGGCCTGAGGATGCCGGCCCACGAGACCCTGCGGGAACTCCTCCGCCGGGTGGGGGGGCATGTGGCCGCCACCAGCCTGAACCGGAGCGGCGAGCCCCCTGTGCGCACGGAGGCCGAGGCCCGGACCTTTGCCGTGGACTACGTCTTCCCCGGGGAGGCGGGGGGGCTCGCCTCCAGCGTGGTGGACCTCCGCACCGGGGAGGTCCTGCGGGAAGGGGCGATCCCCAAGGAGGCCCTTCTCGCCTACCTCCGGTAGGCCATGGAGGAAGCCCCGAGCCTCAAAACCCTCCTCCTCGCCGTCCTCTTCGCCGCGGGAAGGCCCGTGGCCCTCAAGGAGCTTAGGGCCCTGGGCCACCCCGAGGAGGCCGTTCTCCGCGCCCTCAAGGCCCTGGAGCGGGACCTCGAGGCCGGCCACCTGGGCGTGGCCCTGGAGCGGGTGGCGGGGGGTGGCGGCTCGTGGTCCACCCCAAGGCCTTGGAGGCGGTGGAGCGCGTCCTTAAGCCCTCCCCGCCCAGGCTCTCCCGGGCGGCCCTCGAGGTCCTGGCCCTCGTGGCCTACCACCAGCCCGTGACCCGGGCGGAGCTTGAGGCCATGCGGGGAAGGAGCGTGGAGGGCGTCCTGGAAAGCCTCTTGGAACGGGGCCTCGTCCGGGTGGTGGGGGAGAAGGAAGCCCCCGGCCGCCCCAAGCTCTACGGCACCACGGAGCGCTTTCTGGAGGTCTTCGGCCTGGAGAGCCTAGAAGACCTCCCCCCGCTCAGGGAGGACGGCCCACCCCTCCTCCTCCGCGGCTAGGGCCTCCCGGGCGGGGACGGGGAGGGGGCTAAAGAGCTCGTTCTGCCGCACGAAGGCCAGGAGAAAGCGGCCCAAGAGGCGCATCTGGCTTTTGTGGGCCCGGATGGCCTTCTCCTTGAGGCGGACCTCCTCCTCGCTCAAGGGGAAGCGCTGCCAGGGAAGCCCCCGGCCTCGAGGGGGCGGGTAGAGGGGAAGCCTGGGGTGGAGGCCCTTGGGCAAAGGGTACTGGTACCCCCGTGGACGATGTAGTAGAGGAGGCGGTCCTCCAAGCCGAGAAGGGCCGCCGCCCGCATGCCGAAGTAGGCCGTGGCCTGGTGGTCCCGGTGGGCGTCCAAAGGGCTTGGCAGGAGGATCCGGGTGGGCCTGAAGGACCGCAAGACCTCCACCAAGAGGGCCTCCAGGGCCTTCCCCGTGTAGGGGAGGCCCGGCTGGTGGCACCCCGGGTAGGCCACCGCCTTAAGCCCCGTGTAGGGGCTCTCGTAGGGCAGGTAGTAGTGGGTGGTAAAGAGGGGGTAGAGGCCCTGGTCGGGAAAGCCCAGGAAGAGGGCGCTTTCCTGGGGAAGGCCCAAGGCCTCGAGGCCCCGCCTGGCCTCCACCATCCGCCTCAGGGCCAGGCGGCGCAGGGCCTTTGGGGAAGGAAGCGGGCTTCCCGCCGCCAGGTCAAAGGCGTCCCCCGAGGTGAGGTAGACCACCCTCACCTCCCCCCCTTCCCGCGCCACCCGCCCCATGAGCCCCCCGCGGCCAGCACCTCGTCGTCGGGGTGGGGGGCGAGCACGAGGAGGCGCTCGCCCGAAAGGGGCGGGGGAAAAAGGGGGAGGCGCCGGACCCGGGCCGAGGCCACGAGGGCGTGGTAGCCGGCGAAGAGGAAGCGGCCGTTGATGAAGGCCCAGACCCCGAGGGCCGCCGCCAGGACCATGAGCCGTTCCGCCCAGAGGAGGCCCAGCCACAGGCGCGCCGCCTCCGCCACCCCCAGGTAGAGGACGAGGAGGAGGACGAGCCACTGCCAGGGCCTAAGCCGACGCATGGGGGCATTTTACGGGGCCTATAGACTGGGGGCGTGGCCCAGGTGCGAAAGGCCCACCTCAAAGACCTCGCGGCCATCGCCCGCCTCTCCCACCAGACCCTCTTCCTCGGCAGGGAAGGCCCAAAGGTCTTCCCCAGTGAAACCCTCTGGGGAGCCCTCTTCGTGGCCCCCTACCTGGAGGCCGGCTGCTGCAACCTGGTGGCCG
This sequence comes from Thermus parvatiensis, assembly GCF_001535545.1. GTDB lineage: Bacteria > Deinococcota > Deinococci > Deinococcales > Thermaceae > Thermus > Thermus parvatiensis. Next base: position 1,231,863 of record NZ_CP014141.1, read on the forward strand.
AGGAGGAAGGCCGGGTGGTGGGCTACATCCTCGGGGCCTGCGCCGACCGGCCCCTCGCCCTCGCCTTCGCCAAGCGCCTGCTTTGGGCCCTTCCCCGCCTCCTCCTCGGGCGGTTCGGCCCTCCCCTTCCCCACCTCCGCTACCTCCTCCGCCTCCTCCGCTACCCGGGGCCCAAGGCCCCCAAGGACCGCTACCCGGCCCACCTGCACATCGCCGTAGCCCCCGAGGCCCAGGGCCACGGGGTGGGCAAGGCCCTCCTCGCCGCCTTCCTCAAGTGCTTGCGGGAAAAGGGGGTACCGGGGGTGCAGCTCGCCACCACCCGGGCCAACCGCGCCGCCCGGGGCCTCTACCGGGCCATGGGGTTTCGGGTGTACGCCAAGCGGGCGAGCCCCTTCTGGGCCCCCTACCTGGGCCGGCCCCTGATCCACGAGGTCTGGGTGCGGGACCTGGAGTAGACTGAGCCCATGCTGGACTTCTACGCCCTGGAGGACCTCCTCACCCCGGAAGAGAAGGAGGTCCAGAAGGCTGCCCGCCGCTTCCTGGAAAAGGAGGCCCTGCCTTACATCCGCGACTGGTGGGAGGAAGGGGTCTTCCCCGTCCACCTCATCCCCAGATTCGCCGAGCTCGGCTTCCTGGGCCCCACCCTGCCCCCGAGTACGGGGGGCGGGGGTGACGAGCGCCGCCTACGGGCTCATCGCCTACGAGCTGGAACGGGTGGACTCGGGGCTTAGGAGCTTCGTGAGCGTGCAAAGCTCCCTGGTCATGTACCCCATCTACGCCTTTGGCAGCGAGGAGCAGAAGCGGGAGTTCCTGCCCAAGCTGGCCCGGGGGGAGATGGTGGGGGCTTTCGGCCTCACCGAACCCGATGGGGGGTCGGACCCCTACGGCAACATGAAGACCAAAGCCCGCCTCGAGGGGAACACCTGGGTCCTGAACGGCACCAAGATGTGGATCACCAACGGCAACCTGGCCCATATCGCCATCATCTGGGCCAAGGACGAGGAGGAGCGGGTTCTGGGCTTCATCGTTCCCACCGACACCCCGGGCTTCCAGGCCCAGGAGGTGAAGCACAAGATGAGCCTGAGGGCCTCAGTGACCAGCGAGCTGGTGCTGGAGGAGGTGAGAGTGCCCGAGGCCCTGCGCCTGCCCAAGGCTGAGAGCCTCAAGGCCCCCTTTCCTGCCTCACCCAGGCTCGCTTCGGCATCGCCTGGGGGGTTCTGGGAGCCTTGGAGGCGGTGTACACCGAGGCAGTGGAGTTCGCCAAAAGCCGGAGCACCTTCGGCGAGCCCATCGCCAAAAAGCAGCTGGTGCAGGCCAAGCTGGCGGAGATGCTGGCGGATCACACGGAGGGGCTGCTTCTCGCCTGGCGCCTGGCCCGGCTAAAGGACGAGGGGAAGCTCAAGCCGGCCCAGGTTTCCCTGGCCAAGCGGCAGAACGTGTGGAAGGCTCTTAAGGCCGCCCGCCTAGCCCGGGACATCCTGGGGGGAAGCGGCATCACCCTGGAGTACCACGCCATCCGTCACATGCTCAACCTGGAAACCGTCTACACCTACGAGGGCACCCACGACATCCACACTCTGGTCCTGGGGCGGGAGGCCACGGGGCTGAGCGCCTTCTAAAGCATGGTCATCGCCTTCACAGGGGATCCCTTTCTGGCCAAGGAGGCCCTCCTCCAGGAGGCCTCCCTTCGGGGCCTCACCCACTTCAGCGAACCCACCCCGGAAGCCCTGGCGGAGACCCTAAGCCCCGGGCTTTTCGGGCAAGCCGGGGCCATGCTGGACCTGAGGGAGGTGAGCGAGGGGGAGTGGAAGGCGTTAAAGCCCCTTCTGGAAAACGTCCCCGAGGAGGTGGCCGTGCTTATCCTTGATCCCAAGCCCACCACCGCCCGGGCCGCCTTCTACCGCACCCGGGAGCGGCGGGACTTCCCCACCCCGAAGGGCAAGGACCTCGTCCGCCACCTGGAAAACCGGGCCAAGCGGCTGGGGTTCAGGCTACCCGCCGGCATCGCCCAGTACCTGGCCTCCCTGGAAGGGGACCTCGAGGCCCTGGAACGGGAGCTGGAGAAGCTCGCCCTTCTCCCACCTCCCCTCACCCTGGAGAAGGTGGAACGGGTGGTGGCCCTAAAGCCCCCGTAAGCGGGTTTGACCTGGTGCGGGCGGTTTTGGAAGGGGAGGCCAAGGCCGCCTTTCGCCACCTAAGGCGGCTAAGGGAGGAGGGGGAGGAGCCCCTAAGGCTCCTTGGGGCCTTCGCCTGGCAGTTTTCCCTTCTGGCCAGGGCCTGGATGCTCCTTGAGGAAAACCCCAGGCCCACGGAAGCCGACCTCGCCCGCCTCGAGGCCCATCCCTACGCGGCCAAGAGGGCGCTGGAGCTGGCTCGAGGCCTCTCGAAGGAAGCCCTCGAGGCCAGCCTGGACGCCTTGATCCAGGCAGAGCGCCGGGCCAAGGAGGGCAAGGATCCCTGGCTGGCCCTGGAAAGGGCGGTCTACACCCTCCTCCACCTCACCCCGGCAGAACCTGCGTGACACCCCCCAAAGGAGTCCTCCAGGGAATCCTTCCCCAAGGAGTTGACCCGCGGGTCAGTCCTGGGTTAGCCTCCTTCCATGCTAAGCCCAGATCTGGTGGAAACCCTCCTGCGGCAAGCCCTAAAGGGCGGGGCCGACTTCGCCGAGATCTATGCGGAGCGCTCCCGGAGGCGGCGCATGATCGTGCGTTCGGGCCGCCTGGAGGAGGCCATCTCCGGCCTGGACTACGGGGCGGGCCTCCGCCTTTTCTTCGGCACCGAGGTGGTCTACGCCTACACCAACCAGCTCACCCGCGAAGGCCTTCTGGAAGCCCTGGAAACCCTTCTCCGGGCCAAGGGAGCCGTGGGCCAGGTGGACGAACGGGGTGCCGGGGGCCTGGACTTCCGCAAGGCTCTCCCCAAGGGCCTTCACACCCCCAGGACACCCTACGGGGAAAAGGACAAGCGCTACCGTCTGGAAAGGCTTCTGGAGGCGGAGGCCGGCGCCAGGATCGCCCCGGAGATCAGGCAGGTGGAGGCCAGCCTCCAGGAATGGGAGCAGGAAGTCCTGATCGCCAACACGGAGGGCACGTGGGCCGAGGAAAAGAGGGTCCGCACCCGGCTTTTCGTGCTGGCGGTGGCCCAAGACGGCACGGAGGTGCAAACGGGCTACGCGGCCCCTGGCAAGAGCGTGGGGCTGGAACTCTTCGACCTCTTCCCCCCAAGGAGGTGGGGGCCAAGGCCGCCCGCCAGGCCCTCACCAACCTGCGGGCCAAGCCCGCCCCCGCCGGGACCATGCCCGTGGTGGTGGGGAACGCCTTCGGCGGGGTTATCTTCCACGAGGCCCTGGGACATCTCTTGGAAACCACCAGTGTGGCCAAAAAGGCCAGCGTCCTGGCCGATAGGCTTGGGGAGGAGGTGGCAAGCCCCGCGGTGACCTACATCGACGACGGCACCCTCCCCCACGCCTGGGGTTCCACGGAGGTGGACGACGAGGGCCGCCCCACGGAGCGCACGGTGCTCATCGAAAGGGGCATCCTCAAAAGCTACATGGTGGACCGCCTGGGCCACCTTCTCACCGGCTACCCCATGACCGGCTCGGGCCGCAGGCAGGACTACACCTTCGCCCCCACCTCGAGGATGCGCAACACCTTCATCGCCCCGGGGGACAAGGAGGTGGAAGACCTCATCGCCAGCGTGGAGTTCGGCCTCTACGCCAAGGAGTTGGGAGGCGGCCAGGTGAAGCCGGGCTCGGGGGAGTACAACTTCGCCGTGCAGGAGGGATACATCATCCGCCACGGGCGCCTGGAAGAACCCGTGCGCGGGGCCATGCTGGTGGGCAAGGGGCCGGAGACCATCAGGAAGGTGGTGGCCGTGGCCAAGGACTGGGAAAACGCCCCCGGGATGTGCGGGAGCCTCTCGGGAATGGTGCCCGTGGAGGTGGGCCAGCCCCATGTGCTGGTCTCCGAGATCGTGGTGGGAGGTAGGGCATGACGCTGGAGGAAGCCAAGCGGTACCTGTTAAGACGGGCGAAGGAACTGGGCCTCGAGGCGGAAGTCCTCTTCCAGGAGGAGCGGGAGCTTTCCTTAAGGGCCCGGCAAGGTACCCTGGAGGAGATCAAGGAGGCCCGCCAGGGGGGAATCGGCCTCAGGGTGGTGGTCCAAGGCCACGTGGGCTACGCCTACACGGAAGAGCTTTCCCCGGAGGCTTTAGAGTGGGCCCTATCGGAGGCCAGGGATAACGCCCTTCTTGCGGGAAAGGAGGGCTTCATCCCCCGGGCCAGGCTTTGGGAAGCCACGACCTTCTGGGAGAGGGCCTTTCTGCCCCCTGGAAGCCAAGAAGCAAAGCGCCCTAGAACTGGAAAGGGCCTTACGGGACGACCCCCGAACCCGAAGCGTCCTCATGGGGGGCTACATGGAAAAGGAGGTCCGGATGGCCCTCTCCAGCACCTTAGGGGCCGAGGGTGCCCTCCGCACTGGACTCGCTGGGCTGGGGGGTAGCCTGGTGATGGGGGATGGCCCAAGCCTCAAGCAAGGCTGGGACTTCAAGCTGGCCAAGGAGTTCCACGCCCTAGACCCCGGCCGCACCGCCTTGGAGATCCGGGAGAAGACCGCGAGGCTTTTGAACGCCAAACCTCTCCCCACGGGCCGCTACCGGGCCTATCTGGAGCCCAAGGCCATGGCGGGGCTTCTTTACGTGCTTTCCCGTTCCCTTTCCGCCAAAAGCGCCCTTGAGGGCAAAAGCCGCCTCCTGAACCGCTTAGGGGAACGGATCGCCTCGGAGTGGGTCACCCTGGTGGACGACCCCACCCTGGAAAAGGGCCTGGTTTCCCGTCCTTTTGACGCCGAAGGCACCCCGGCCCGGCGCACGGTGGTGGTGGAGAAGGGAATCTTCAAAACCTTCCTGCACAACGCGGAAACCGCCAGGGCCTTGGGCCAGGAGAACACCGGCCACGCCTTCCGCACCTACCGCGGAATCCTGGACGTGGCTCCCACCAACCTCTACCTGGAACCCGTGGGCAACCTGCGCCTGGAAAAGGGGGTCCTGATAACCGAGTTCATGGGCCTCCACGCCGGGGCGAACCCCGTGAGCCTGGACTTCTCTCTCCAGGCCCTAGGGCTTTGGGTGGAGGAGGGAGAGGTGCGCTATGCGGTGGAGAACTTCGCCGTCTCCGGGAACCTCCTGGAGCTTCTCCAGGGGGTGGAGGCGGTGGGGGACGACCTGGACTGGACCCTCCTGGACGCCGCCTACGGTAGCCCCACGGTGGCGGTGGCGGAGCTCTCCTTTGCCGGGGCATAGGGTAAAGCAAAATACGCTTAGTGGTTTTTGCTAAGCTAAAGGCATGGCCACGGTCACCATCAGCCCCAAATACCAGATCACCCTTCCCGCCGAGGTTCGGCAGGCTTTGGGGCTCCATCCCGGGGAAAAGCTCCTGGTGGAAGTGGTGGAAGGAGAAATCCGCTTACGCCCTTGGCGCCCACCGGTGCGGCAGCTTTTGCAGGAACTTCTCGAGGCCTATCCCGATGAGGCCGAAGCCCTGCAAAAGACCACAGGGCACGATGCCGTGGGCTATATTCGGAAACTGCGTAAGGGATGACCAGCCTGGACACCAACGTCATCCTTTCTGCCCTGGACCCCAAGGATGCCCAACATGAGAAGGCCATCGCCTTGCTGGATGGGCTATCCCGGCAAGCCCTTTTTGTCAGCCCTCCGGTCTACGCTGAACTGCGGGCCGGACCCGGTTGGTCCTTAGTAGAGGCTTTCCTTGACCAGTTCAGTATCCGCCTGCAAGATGGGATGCCCCTTCCGGTCTGGGAACTGGCCGGCGAGCGCTTTGGCCTTTACGCTCAAAAGAGGCGAAAAGCCCGCTTGCCCCGCCGCATCCTAGCCGACTTCCTTATTGGTTCCCATGCCCTTTTCCACGGCCTACGCTTGGCCACCTTTGACCCCAGGCCTTACCGGCTTGCCTTCCCTGAGCTCGAGGTGGTGCCCTGATGCCCAAGGGAAAAATCTTTGTAACCCGTAGCCTTCCGGGAAAGGCCTTGGACCGTTTACGGGAAGCAGGTTACCAGGTGGAGGTCCACGAAGGGCTTTTCCTTCCCCGGGAAGATCTCCTCAAGAGGGTGGAGGGAGCCATAGGCCTCATCCCCACCGTGGAGGACCGGATCGACGCCGAGGTCATGGACCGCGCCCCAGGCCTTAAGGTCATCGCCTGTTACAGCGTGGGAGTGGATCACGTGGACCTCGAGGCGGCCAAAGCCCGGGGCATCCGCGTGACCCACACCCCCGGGGTGCTCACTGAGGCTACCGCTGACCTCACCTTGGCCCTTCTCCTGGCGGTGGCCAGGCGGGTGGTGGAGGGAGTGGACTACGCCCGAAGGGGCCTTTGGCGGGCCTGGCATCCCGAACTCCTTCTGGGAATGGACCTCCAGGGCGCCACCCTGGGCATCGTGGGCATGGGCCGTATCGGCCAGGCGGTGGCCCAAAGGGCCGAGGCCTTCGGGATGAAGGTGGTCTATACGAGCCGTGCTCCAAAGCCCCTCCCCTACCCTCACCTTTCCCTGGAGGAACTCCTGGCCACATCCGACATCGTGAGCCTTCACACCCCCTTGACCCCGAAACCCACCGCCTCATGAACCGGGAAAGGCTTTTCGCCATGAGGCCGGGAAGCATCCTGATCAACACCGCCCGGGGAGGCCTCGTGGACACGGAAGCCCTGGTGGAGGCCCTAAAGGGGCATCTTTTCGGAGCTGGCCTGGACGTCACCGATCCCGAGCCCCTGCCCCCAGGGCATCCCCTTTACACCCTTCCCAACGCCGTCATCACCCCCCACATTGGCTCGGCAGGAAGGCGAACCCGGGAACACATGGCGGAGATAGCGGTGGAGAACCTCCTCTTTGCCCTGGAGGGCAGGGAGCCACCAAACCCGGTAGTATGAGCCCCATGAGCTTCGTCATCGGCCTTCTCGGTGGGGGCTTTGGGGGGCTCGTGGGGCTTGGGGGAGGCACGGTGATGATCCCCCTGATGGTGGGGATTCTCAGGCTTTCCCAGCACAAGGCCCACGGCACCAGCCTGGTGGCGGTCTTCTTCACCGGGCTCATGGGAGCCCTCACCTACGGGCTCCAGGGGTCCTTGAGCCTCAAGGCCGCCTTGTTTTTGGCGGCTACCGCCATCCTCACCGCCCGCCTAGGGGCCCGCTACGCCCACAGCCTGGCGGAAAAGGACCTCAAGCGGGCCTTTGGGTTTTTCCTCCTTTTTGTTTCCCTTCTGCTTCTCCTGAAACCCTACCTGGCCCCCGTGGGCCTGGTGCGGGGCGAGGTTTGGGAGGATCTCACCCTTCTCCTGGCGGGAGGCCTCACCGGCTTCCTCTCGGGCATGATGGGGGTGGGGGGAGGGACCATCATGGTTCCGGCCATGGTCCTGGTCTTGGGCATGGACCAGCACACTGCCCAGGGCACGAGCCTTCTCGCCATGGTCCCCGCCAGCCTGGTGGGGGCCTATACCCACCACCGCCTGGGCAACGTGGATACCCTCCTGGCCCCTGGCCTGGTACCTGGGGTACTCTTGGGCACCTTTTTGGGAGGCGAAGCCGCCCACTTTCTACCCGAGGCCACCCTGCGCTTGGTCTTCGCCATGGTGCTCTTATGGACTTCCTGGCGGTACCTCCGCTCCCCAGCCGGAGAAAGTAAGTAATCTCACTATTTGTTGGACTCAAGGAGGTTAAGCTTCGGCTGGAAGGAGGTGAGGGTGTATGCGGCGTTGGCAGGACTGGGCTAACCTTGTCCTTGGCGTCTGGCTCATCCTTTCCCCGTGGCTTTTGGGCTTTAGCGGCACCCCCGCCGCCATGTGGAACGCGGTCATCGTGGGGGTAGTGGTGGGGCTCATGGCCCTCATGCACCTCCGGGGTGGCCCCCTTTGGGAGGAATGGGTGAACGTGGTCCTGGGCATCTGGCTCATCCTCTCCCCCTGGATCCTGGGGTTTAGCGGGATGGCCAACGCCCTGTGGAACGCGGTGATCGTGGGCGTTCTGGTAGGGGCCCTGGCCTTGAGCGCCACCCGGGAAACGCCCAAGGCAGCCTAAGCCTAGGCCGCCTGGCCCCTGCCCGGGGTCTCGCTCGGGCGGGGGTTCCCCTTGTCTGGGCGGGTCAGGGGGTGTAAGGTAGGGGTAGCCTTTAAACCGGTCCCGCGAGGCCGGAAAGGGGGAAAATGGAACGATACCAGAACGGCAAAAGAAAGAAGCTGGGCGGAGGCCTTGGCCTCCGCTTCTTTTTGGAGGTGAACCGTGCGCTTTAAGGCCGAGCTTTTAAACGCCGAGGAGATGCGCCGGGCCCTCTACCGCATCGCCCACGAGATCGTGGAGGCCAACAAGGGGGTAGAGGGGCTGGCCTTGGTGGGCATCCATACCCGGGGCATCCCCTTGGCGGAGCGCATCGCCCGGTACATCCGGGAGTTTGAGGGCAAGGAGGTGCCGGTGGGGATTCTGGACATCACCCTCTACCGGGACGATCTCTCCGAGATCGGGGTTAGGCCCCAGGTGCGGGAAACCCGGATCCCCTTTGACCTCACGGGGAAGGCCCTGGTCCTGGTGGACGATGTGCTCTACACGGGCCGCACCGCCCGGGCCGCCCTGGACGCCCTCATGGACCTAGGCCGTCCCAGGCGCATCTACCTGGCAGTCCTGGTGGACCGGGGGCACAGGGAACTCCCCATCCGGGCTGACTTCGTGGGCAAGAATGTGCCCACCGCCAAAAACGAGGTGGTGAAGGTGAAGGTGGAGGAAGTGGACGGGGAGGACCGGGTGGAGCTTTGGGAAAGGGAGGAAGCATGAGGCACCTCCTGGATTTCCAGGGCTGGACCAAAGCCCAGGTGGAAAACACCCTGGACACCGCTAGGGTGATGGCCGAGGTGCTGGAAAGGCCGGTGAAGAAGGTGCCCGCCCTCCAGGGCTTCACCGTGGCCACGGTGTTCTTTGAGCCCTCCACCCGCACCCGCATCTCCTTTGAACTGGCAGCCAGGCGCATGTCCGCGGATGTGGTGTCCTTCGCGGCCCAGGCCAGCAGCCTGCAAAAGGGGGAAAGCTACAAGGACACCCTGCTTACCCTCGAGGCCATGGGCATAGATGCCTATATCATCCGCGCCGACAGCGCCGGGGTCCCCCACCAGGCCACCCGCTGGGTAAAGGGAGTGGTGGTGAACGGGGGGGATGGCCGCCGGGCCCATCCCACCCAGGCTCTTCTGGACGCCTACACCCTCCTGGAGGCCCTGGGAACCCTGGAGGGCAGGAAGATCGCCATCGTGGGGGATATCCTTCACTCCCGGGTGGCCCGCTCCAACGTGGAGCTTCTCCCTCTTCTCGGGGCTGAGGTGTGGGTGGCAGGCCCCCCCACCCTTCTCCCCCAAAGCCTTCCCGGAGCCAGGCTCACCCCTCACCTGGACGAGGCTTTGGCGGAAGCGGATGCGGTTATGGTGCTGAGGCTCCAGAAGGAGCGCATGGAAGCCGGCCTCATCCACCTGCAGGACTATATTGCCCATTACCAGGTAACGGAAGCGCGTCTGAAGAAGGCCAAACCAGGGGCTTTCCTCCTCCACCCTGGCCCCATGAACCGGGACATTGAGCTGGAAGGCACCCTGGCGGACTCGGAAAGAAGCCTGGTGAACCGCCAGGTGCGGAACGGGGTGGCGGTGCGCATGGCGGTGCTCTACCACCTTTTGGTGGGAAAAGGGAGGTGACGTGGGGTACCATGAGGCCATGGTGAAGGCCGAGGAAGCCCTGGCGGAGCTTCTCAACCGGGTGCGGGTGCGCCCCCCGCAAAAGGCCCGCAGGAAGCGTCCCAAGCCGGTGCTCCTGAAGGGAGAAACCCCCCCTCTCCATGAGCTCCTCACCCAGGAACGGCGCTAAGGTCTTTTTCGCCGACACCAGCGCCCTCCTCTACCTCGTGGTGGACCACCCCGGCGAGCCCTTTGCCTGGGTTCGGGGCCTCCTCCGGGAGGCCCCCCTGGCGGCCTGCGACCTCTTTCTTCCGGAAGCCGTGGCCGCCCTAAGGGGGCGCCGGGACGGGGGCCACCTGAGCCCGAGGGGATTTCAGAAGGCGGTTCGGTCTCCGGAAGAGCTGGTCCCGAGCCTTTACCTCGTGGAAAGCAGCCTGGCCCTGATGCAGGCGGCAAGCCTCCTTGCCCGCGAGTATCCCTTGCGGGGGGCGGACGCCGTCCACCTGGCGGCGGCCCTGGCCCTTTTTCGCCAGGTTTCGGGGGTGTTTTTGACCCTGGACCGCAGGCAATACCGGGTGGCCAAGGTCCTGGTGCCCACCTACCCTGTGCCCGAACTGGAGGAAGCATGATCCTGATCCGAAACGTACGTCTCGTGGACGCTATGGGGGAACGCGGCCCCCTGGACGTCCTCATCGGCGAAGGGAGGATCCTCTCTCTAGAAGGCGGCGAGGCGAAGCAGGTCGTGGACGGCACGGGGTGCTTCCTCGCCCCGGGGTTTTTAGACCTCCACGCCCACCTGCGGGAGCCCGGGGAGGAAGTGAAGGAGGACCTCTTCTCTGGGCTTCTCGCGGCGGTGCGGGGAGGGTACACCGACCTCGTCTCCATGCCCAACACCAAGCCCCCTGTGGACACCCCAGAGGCGGTGCGAGCCCTGAAGGAGAAGGCCAAGGCCCTGGGCCTCGCAAGGCTCCACCCCGCGGCCGCCCTCACGGAAAAGCAGGAGGGGAAGACCCTCACCCCGGCGGGGCTTCTCCAGGAGGCGGGGGCGGTCCTCCTCACCGACGACGGCCGCACCAACGAGGACGCCGGGGTCTTGGCAGCGGGGCTCCTCATGGCCGCGCCTTTGGGCCTCCCCGTGGCGGTGCACGCGGAGGACGCGGGCCTCAGGCGAAACGGGGTCATGAACGATGGCCCCCTCGCCGACCTCTTGGGCCTGCCGGGCAACCCCACCGAGGCCGAGGCCGCCCGCATCGCCCGGGACCTCGAGGTCCTGCGCTACGCCCTGAGGCGAAGCCCGGCCACCCCCAGGCTCCACGTCCAACACCTCTCCACGAAGCGGGGCCTGGAGCTCGTCCGGGAGGCGAAGCGGGCGGGCCTCCCCGTGACCGCGGAGGCCACCCCCCACCACCTCACCCTCACCGAGGAGGCCCTGAGGACCTTTGACCCCCTCTTCAAGGTGGCCCCGCCCCTCAGGGGGGAAGAGGACCGGGAGGCCCTCCTGGAGGGGCTTCTTGACGGCACCCTGGACGCCATCGCCACCGACCACGCCCCCCACACCCTGGCGGAAAAGGAGATGGACCTCCTAAGGGCCCCCTTCGGCATCCCGAGCCTCGAGGTGGCCTTCCCCCTCCTCTACACCGAGCTTCACCTCAAGCGGGGCTTCCCCTTAAGGCGCCTGGTGGAACTCTTCACCGATGGCCCCCGGAGGGTTCTGGGCCTCCCCCCTTTGCACCTAGAGGAAGGGACCGAGGCGAGCCTCGTCCTCCTAGACCCCAAGGAGCGCCCCGTGGACCCGCAGGGCTTCGCCTCCAAGGCCCGCTTCTCCCCCTGGACCGGGTGGCGGCTTGGGGGCTGGCCCGTCCTCACCCTGGTGGAAGGGCGCATAGTCCACGAGGCGCTAGAATAGGGGTGTGCTGGATAAGCTTTTGGAAGCGGACGCCATCGGTCTGCGGTTGGAGTGGGTTGGTGGGCTTCCCCTCTGGGAAGCCCACCCCACCTACCGCCACCAAAAGGCAGTAGACCGGATCCGGCAAAGCATCCGTCCCAAAGAGGGCGGGTGCCCCTGCGTTCACGTGGCCGACGTCTACGTGCGCTTCCCCGACGGCTCCTACAAAAGGCCTGACATCGCTATCTTCTGCCGGGAACCCGAGGAGCTGGACGAGGCCATCACCCTCCTGCCCGAGGCGGTGGTGGAGGTGGTGAACCGGGGCTACGAGGCCAAGGACCTGGAGATCGCCCCCCGCTTCTACCTCTCCCAAGGGGTGAAGGACGTGGTGGTCTTTGACCCCTACACCCTCCTCGTCCTCCACCTGCGCCCGGACGGGGCCTTTCGCCACGTCTCCCCGGTGGAACTGGACCTCGCCTGCGGCTGCACCCTCACCGTGTGAGGTCCTCGAGGCGGGAAACCCCTTCGGCGGCCATCAGGGAAAGAAGCCCTTTTAGAAGCCGCCGGGGAAAGAGGGGCCCCCCGTAGACGAAGCCGGTGTAGACCTGGACGAGGCTTGCCCCGGCCTTGAGCCGCTCCCAGAGGTCCAGAGGGGTCTCCACCCCCCCCACGCTCACCAGGGCAAGCCCCTCCGCCCCCTCGGCCAGGTGGCGGAGGACCTCCAGGGCCCTCCGATTCAGGGGCCGTCCCGAAAGCCCCCCGGCCTCGCCGGCGAGGGAGCTTTTCAAGCCCTCCCGGGCCAGGGTGGTGTTCACCGCCACCAGGCCCTGGAGGCGGTGCTTCTTGGCCAGGGCGAGGACCTCGTCCAAGGCCTTGGGGGAGAGGTCCGGGGCCACCTTGAGGAGGAGGGGCTTCTTTGTGGCCGGGCGGAGGCGGGCAAGGAGCTCGTCCAGGAAGGGGCCTTCCTGGAGGGCGCGAAGGCCCGGGGTGTTGGGGGAGCTCACGTTCAAGACGAAGTAGTCCCCAAAAGGCTCCAGGAGGCGGAGGGCCTTTAGGTAGTCCTCCGCCGCCTGCTCCAAGGGCGTGTCCCGGTTCTTCCCCAGGTTGATCCCCACGGGGAGAGGAAGCCCCCTTTTGCGGAAGCGCCCTAGGCGCGTGGCGGCCTCCCTCGCTCCCCGGTTGTTGAAGCCCATGCGGTTAATGAGGGCGCGGTCCTCGGGGAGGCGGAAAAGCCTCGGCCTCGGGTTTCCCTCCTGGGGTCTTGGGGTGAGGGTCCCCACCTCGGCGAAGCCGAAGCCCAGGGCCCACCAGGCCCCAAGGGCCCGCGCGTCCTTGTCCATCCCCGCGGCGAGGCCCAAGGGATTGGGAAAGGAGACCCCAAAGGCCTCCACCCGGAAGCGGGGGTCCTCCACCCGAAGAAGCCTCGCGGGAACCTCCAGCAAGGGCCCCCTTTCCGACCAGAAGGCGAGAAACCCCAAGACGAGCCCGTGGGCGGCCTCGGGGTCCAGGGCGAAGAGGAAGCGGTGCATCCCCCACCCATGATAGACTTTCCCCATGCGCCGCCTGCTTTTCCCTCTGGCCCTCCTCCTTGCTGCCTGCAGCTACACCCTCACCGTGGACCTGGGCTCCATGACCCTGAACCTGAGCGGCCTGCCCTCCACAAGCCCCTTTCCCGGGGACGCCTACGTGGTCTTCCCCAAGGACCCCCAGACCTTCAATCCTCCCCCGGTGGACGTGGTGCGGGGGGTGCGGCTCGAGGGCCGGGCCGTGGCCGACGTACCCCTGGACGCGACCCTCGCGGTGTACGGAAGGCTCCAGGACCCGCGCGAGGACCCGGGGTGCTATTCCCTAGGGGACCTCGTCCTCTGCCCGGAAGCGAGCGCCGGGGAAGGGCTTGGGGAGATCGCCTTCCAGGGCGGCGACCAGGCCCCCTTCGCCCTAGAGGGGGAGACCCTGACCCAGGGGGTGCGCCAGGGGAAGCTCTGGTTCGGCCTCCGCGTGAAAGGCGCCCTTCCCCCGGGGCTCGGCGAGATCCGGCTGGAGGAGCTCAAGGCCCGGGTCACCGTGGGCCTCTAGCGCTACCCCGGGTGGGCACCGGAAGCGGCGCGGCGAAAGGATGGCATACCCTTGACAATATAAGGCTTAGGGGTAAAGGATAGGGGCATGAGCTGCTGCGTGGACCGCCGGGAGGTCATCCAAGGCATCGCGGGGCTCGCCCTAGGGGGCGTGGCTTTGGGGCAAAGGGGCAGGAAGAAGCTGCGCCTGGCCTTCTGCTCCCAGCTCCTTTGCATCGTCCCCTACGAGGTGGCCCAAAGGCGCGGGTACTTCGCCGAGGAGGGCCTCGAGGTGGAGCTCGTCTACGCCCGAGGGGGAAGCCAGGCCCTGCAGTTTTTGGTGGGCAAGGCGGTGGACTACGCCGCCACCAGCCTGGACGCCGCCCTCCAGGCCTACCACCGGGGGGCCCCCATCCTCCGCTTCGCCTCCACGGGGAGGCTTCCCCTCTTTGCCCTGGCGGCGGGGCCCAAGAGCCCGGTGAAAAGCGTGCGGGACCTCGAGGGCAAAACCGTAGGCGTCTCCGCCCTGGGGAACGCCGACCACGTGCTCCTCGTCTACCTCCTCAAGAAGGCGGGAGTGGACCCTAAGCGCGTCCAGTACGCCACCCTCGGCCCCAACCTCTACGAGGCCTTGAAGGCGGGGCACGTGGAGGCGGGGATGGTCCAGGAGCCCGCCCTCTCCCTCCTCAAGGAGGCCGGGGGAAGGGAGCTCGTGAACCTCATGGACCTGAGGCAGGCCCGGACCTATCTGGGCGGGCCTTACGAGTTCATGGGGGTGGCGGTGCGGCGGGAGGAACGCCAGGAGCGCCTGGAGGAGATGCGGGCCCTCTCCCGGGCCTTGGCCAAGGCCCTCCGCTTCATCCACGCCGCCGACGCCCGCCTCATCGCCGACACCCTCCCCAAGGCCCTCATCGCCGGGGGGACGAGGAGAGGCTGAAGGCGGTGATCCAGCGCTACCGCAAGGACCTCTATCCCGAGGACGTCCGCATTGACCTCGAGGCCGCCCGCCGGGTGGTGGAAAGCCAGCAGGAGGCCGGCCTCCTCCCTCCCTCCTTCCGCCTGGAGGGGCTTCTGGACCTGGAGGTTTTGGGTGCTTGAGGTTCTAGGCCTCACCTTGGGCTACGGGGCCGTGCCCGCCTTAGAGGGCGTGGACCTCCGGGTGGAAGCGGGGGAGTTCGTGAGCCTGGTGGGCCCCTCGGGAAGCGGCAAGAGCACCCTGCTTAGGGCGGTGGCGGGCCTCCTTAGCCCCTGGGCAGGGGAGATCCGGCGGGGCTTTCCCCCGGAGGCCCTGGGCTTCCTCTTCCAGGAGGACGCCCTCCTTCCCTGGCGCACCGCCCGGGAGAACGTGGCCCTGGGCCTAAGGATCCGGGGGATGCCCAAGAGGAAGGCCCTGGAGGAGGCCGAGAGCTGGCTCAAGCGGCTTGGCCTTGCGGGCTTTGGGGACCGCTACCCCCACCAGCTCTCCGGGGGACAGCGGAAGCGGGTGGCCCTGGCCCAGGTCCTGGCCCTGAGGCCCAGGCTCCTCCTCATGGACGAGCCCTTTTCCAGCCTGGACGCCATCCTCAGGACCCAGATCACCCGCGATCTCCTGGCCCAGGTGGAAGGGGAAGGGATCGCGGTTCTCCTCGTCACCCACGACCTAGAGGAGGCCCTTGCCCTTTCCGACCGGGTCTACCTCCTTTCCAAAGGCCCCAGGGCCCGGATCGCCCAGGTTTACTCCGTCCCCTTCCCCAGGCCCCGGGATCCGGTGGCGGTGAAGGCCGACCCCAGGTTCGGGCCCCTTTTCCGGAAGCTTTGGCAGGACCTCGAGGGGGTGTCCTTATGCGCCGCGCCCTAAACCTTTTCGCCCTTCTCCTCCTTTGGGAGGCCCTGGCCTTCTTGGGGCTTGTGAACCCCCTCTACGCCCCTCCGCCCCACCAGGTCCTCCTGACCCTTTGGGACCTCTTCGCCACGGGCGAGGTCTGGCCCCACCTCCAGGCCACCTTCACCGCCGCCCTTCTGGGCCTTTTCTGGGGCGTTTTCCTAGGAGGGGCGCTTGGGCTTCTTGCCGCCCTCAGCCCCTTCTTCTCCGACCTTTTGGAGCCCATCATGCTCCTCTTGAACGCCATTCCCCGGGTGATCCTCGCCCCCCTCTTCGTCATCTGGCTCGGCATCGGCCTGGCCTCTAAGGTGGCCCTAAGCCTCGTGCTGGTTTCGGTCCTCATGTTCTTCGCCGTGTACGGCGGGGTCAAGGAGGTGGACCCTAGGCTTTTGGAGCGGGTCCGCACCCTGGGCGGGGGAAGGTACTGGCTTCTAAAGGAGGTCTACCTCCCTTCCCTCACCGCCTGGGTGCTCTCCTCCCTAAAGGTGGCGGTGGGCTTCGCCTTCACGGGGGCGGTGGTGGGGGAGTTCGTGGCGGCGAGCCGGGGCCTCGGCTACCTCCTCTCCTTCGCCCAAAGCACCTACAACGCCCGGCTTTCCCTGGCCCTCATCGCCCTGGTGGTCCTTTTCGT
The DNA here is from genome assembly GCF_001535545.1 of Thermus parvatiensis. GTDB lineage: Bacteria > Deinococcota > Deinococci > Deinococcales > Thermaceae > Thermus > Thermus parvatiensis. The sequence goes on from NZ_CP014141.1 coordinate 1,248,002, forward strand.
CCTTCTTCTCTTTTATCTCTTTGGCCGCCTCGAGGCCCGGCTCCTCCGCTGGCGGCCGCAGTCCCCGGTCAAGGCCTGAGCGCCTATTGTGCCCCGGGGTGCCTTTGTTTCCTGAAAGGGGGGTATCATAGGGACAGATGAAGGACTTTCTGCGCCTAGAACTCCCCGTGCTCCCTCTTCGGAACACCGTGGTCCTCCCCCACACCACCACCGGGGTGGACGTGGGGCGCCTCAAGAGCAAGCGGGCGGTGGAGGAGGCCCTCTCCGCCGACCGGCTCCTCTTCTTGGTGACCCAGAAGGACCCGGAGGTGGACGACCCCGCCCCGGAGGACCTTTACGCCGTGGGCACCCTGGCCGTGGTCAAGCAGGCCATGCGCCTGCCGGACGGCACCCTCCAGGTTATGGTGGAGGCGAGAAGCCGGGCCCGGCTCCTCTCCTACGTGGCCGCCCCCTACCTCAGGGCCGTGGGCGAGGCCATCCCCGAGCCTCCCCTAAAGGATCCCGAGCTCGCCCGGGTCCTGGTGAACGAGGTCCAGGAGGCCTTTGAGCGCTACCTGCAGAACCACAAGACCCTGCGCCTGGACCGCTACCAGCAGGAGGCGGTCAAGAGCACCCGGGACCCCGCCATCCTGGCGGACCTCGTGGCCCATCACGCCACCTGGACCCTGGAGGAGAAGCAGACCATCCTGGAGACCCCGGAGGTGGAGGAGCGCCTGAAGCGGGTGCTGGCCCTGCTCCTCCGCGACCTGGAGCGCTTTGAGCTGGACAAGAAGATCGCCGCCCGGGTCAAGGAGCAGATGGACCAGAACCAGAGGGAGTACTACCTCCGGGAACAGATGAAGGCCATCCAGAAGGAGCTCGGGGGCGGGGAGGACTTCCTCACGGAGATTGAGGAGCTCCGCGAGCGCATTGAGAAGAAGGGCATGCCCGAGCCCGTGAAGGAAAAGGCCCTCAAGGAGCTCAAGCGCCTGGAGCGCATGCAGCCCGGCTCCCCCGAGGCCACGGTGAGCCGCACCTACCTGGACTGGCTCCTAGAGGTCCCCTGGACCGAGGCCGACCCCGAGGTGCTGGACATCTCCGTGACCAAGCGGGTCCTGGACGAGGACCACTACGGCCTGAAGGACGTCAAGGAGCGCATCCTGGAGTACCTGGCGGTGCGCCAGCTCACCAAGGAAAAGGAGGTGAGGGGGCACGCCCCCATCCTCTGCTTCGTGGGGCCTCCGGGGGTGGGCAAGACCTCCCTGGGCAAGAGCATCGCCCGGAGCATGAACCGCCGCTTCCACCGCATCTCCCTGGGGGGTGTGCGGGACGAGGCGGAGATCCGGGGCCACCGCCGCACCTACATTGGGGCCCTTCCCGGCAAGATCATCCAGGGGATGAAGCAGGTGGGGGTGGTGAACCCCGTCTTCCTCCTGGACGAGATCGACAAGCTCTCCTCCGACTGGCGGGGTGACCCGGCGGCGGCCCTCCTCGAGGTCTTGGACCCCGAGCAGAACCACACCTTCACCGACCACTACCTGGACGTGCCCTACGACCTCTCCAAGGTCTTCTTCATCACCACGGCCAACACCCTCTCCACCATCCCGAGGCCCCTTCTGGACCGGATGGAGGTCATTGAGATCCCCGGCTACACCTTGCCCGAGAAGCGCGCCATCGCCCGCCACTTCCGCTGGCCCTTCCAGGTGAAGGAGGCGGGGCTTGAAGGGAGGCTGGAGATCACCGACCGGGCCATAGACCGCATCGTCCAGGAGTACACCCGGGAGGCCGGGGTGCGCAACCTGGACCGGGAGCTTTCCAAGGTGGCCCGGAAGGCCGCCAAGGACTACCTGGAAAGGCCCTGGGAAGGGGTCAGGGTGGTGGACGCCGAGGACCTCGAGGCCTACCTGGGCGTCCCCAAGTACCGCCCCGACCGGGCGGAGAAGGAGCCCCAGGTGGGGGCGGCCCAGGGCCTGGCCTGGACCCCCTACGGGGGCACCCTCCTCACCATTGAGGCCGTGGCCGTCCCCGGCACGGGCAAGGTGAACCTCACCGGGAACCTGGGGGAGGTCATGAAGGAGTCGGCCCACGCCGCCCTCACCTACCTCCGGGCCCACCGGGAGGAGTGGGGGCTCCCGGAGGGCTTCCACAAGGACTACGATCTCCACATCCACGTCCCCGAGGGCGCCACCCCCAAAGACGGCCCCTCGGCGGGGATCACCATCGCCACCGCCCTGGCAAGCGCCCTCACCGGAAGGCCCGTGCGCATGGACATCGCCATGACCGGGGAGATCACCTTAAGGGGCAGGGTCCTCCCCATCGGCGGGGTGAAGGAAAAGCTCCTCGCCGCCCACCAGGCGGGGATCCACCGGGTCATTCTCCCCAAGGAGAACGCCGCCGAGCTCAAGGAGGTACCCGAGGAGATCCTCAAGGACCTGGAGATCCACTTCGTGGAGGAGGTGGGCGAGGTCCTGAAGCTCCTCCTCCTCCCCCCTCCCCCGCCCCCGGCGGTCCAGCCGGACCGCCCCCAGCCCGGCATGGGCGCTTAGGACCGTGGCCCGGCTCCGGCTAGGCCTCCTCGGGCTTCTCCTCCTCGCGGCCCTCCTCGCCTGGCGGGCTACCCCTGGGGTCTTCTGGACCCTCCCCGCCGGGGCGGAGGGCGAGGCCCTGGAGCGGGTCTACCGGGAGGCCCACCCCGCCGTCTTCCGGGTGGAGGTGGCGGAAGGCCCCCGGGGCACGGGCTTTTTCGTGGGCAAGGACGAGGCCCTCACCGCCTACCACGTGGTGGCCGGAAAGCGGGAGGTCGTCCTCTACACCGCCGCGGGGACGCGCCTCGAGGCCCGGGTCGTGGGCTTCTCCGAACCCCGGGACCTGGCCTACCTGAAGGCGGAAGGGGAAGGCCCAAGGGCCCTCCCCCTGGGCCCCCTCACCCCTCCCCGCCCTGGGGAAGCCGTCCTCCACATCGGGAACGGCCGGGGCGAGTTCCTCGCCCCGAGGTACGGCCGCGTCCTCCGCCTCGAGGCCTCCCCCTCCCCCTTCCTCCCCCAAGGCCTTGTGGAAACCTCCCTCCCCCTCGCCCCCGGGGACTCGGGGGGCCCGTCCTCAACCGGGAGGGGAGGGTCCTGGGTGTGGCCGTGGCCATCGGGGCCACGGAGGAGGGCTTCCGCGGCTACTTCACCCCCTTCTTCGGCTGGGAGAGGACCCTGGAGGCCCTCCGGGCGGGCCTCGAGGAGTCCTGGCCCTACCTGGGCCTGAGGGGGCCCAGGGGGCTCACCCCGGAGCTTGCCCGGGAGCTTAGCCTACCCCGGGCGGGGTCCTGGTGGGCGAGGTGGTCCCGGGCGGGGCGGCCCACAGGGCGGGGCTTAGAGGGGTGGAGTCGGGCGGCGTCCCCGACGTGATCCTGGAGGTCAACGGCGTCCCCGTGAACGCCTTTGAGGACCTCCTCCGGGAGGTGCGCCGCTACAGGGTGGGGGACAGGGTCCAGCTCACGGTGCGGCGGAGAGGCCAGGTCTTCCCGGTGGAGGTGGTCCTCGCCCCCTTCCCCGGGCGCTAAAGGAAAAACCTCCCCCAGGTGCTTCCTAGGGGAGGCAGAACCCCTTGACCTAGGGGCGCTGGAGCCAAAACTCGTACGTCCCAGAGCCGCTATAGGCGTAGATGCGCCAGACGTAGTAGCCAGCGGTTCCGCTATAGCTGATGCTTTCCTCCGAAGTAGGCCCCGTAGAGCTGGCCACGGTCACCCAACGGGAGCCGTTCCAACGCCAGAGGTAGAGGTCAAAGTCCGTCCCGGCAGGGCCCTTAAGCCAGGCCCTCTGGGTACCTCCAGAGCTGTAGTAATAAGTGCCGTTGGGTTGGAAGTCATAGTCGTCGGGACCGGAAAGGCTGCCCGTGTAATAGCTGCAGTCGGTACATGGGGCTGTGGAACCACCCCCCGAGGAGAGCAGGGAGTAAAGGAGGCGGTTAGGAGACCCCGAACCGATCCCCGAAAGCCGCCCCGTAGTGGCTCCGTTGAGGATAGCGCTAGCAACGGCGGCCGGTGTGGCCGAAGGGTTTTGCTCTAGATACAAGGCAGCCACCCCGGCCACGTGGGGGGTGGCCATGGAGGTACCGCTGAGGGTCTGGGTGGCGGTGTCCGAGGTGTACCAGGCCGAGGGGATGGAGGCCCCTGGGGCGAAGAGGTCCACGCAACTACCGTAGTTGGAGAAGCTGGCCCGGGTATCGGAAGATGTGGTGGCGCCCACGGTGAGGGCCTCGGCCACCCGGGCTGGGGAGTAGTTGCAGGCGTTGGCGTTGTCGTTCCCCGCGGCCACAGTGTAAACCACCCCCGCGGCGATGGAGTTCTTCACGGCGTTGTCTAAGGCTGTGGAGGCTCCACCCCCTAGGCTCATGTTGGCGACGGCCGGCTTGCGGTGGTTCTGCGTGACCCAGTCCACCCCAGCGATGACCCCAGAGGTAGAGCCAGAACCGTTGCAGTCCAAGACGCGCACAGCGTAGAGGTTGGCCGCCTTGGCTACCCCATAGGTCACCCCGCCGATCGTCCCTGCCACATGGGTGCCGTGGCCGTTACAATCCTGGCCGTTTCCTCCGAAGGCGTCATAACCCACTCGGGCACGGCCGCCGAACTCCTGGTGGGTCGTGCGAATTCCGGTGTCAATCACATAGACGTTCACCCCTCTTCCCGTAGCGGTGTAGGTGTAGCTGTTGGAAAGGGGAAGGTCCCGTTGGTCAATCCGGTCCAGACCCCAAGGCGCGGGGCTCTGGGTAGCCCAAGCCCGCACCACCTTGTCCGCCTCTATGAATTCCACGTCAGGATCCTGCCTTAAGACCTCTAAGGCCTGGGGTGCCATCACCGCCGCAAATCCCCGGAGAGCACCCGTGTAGGCCTGGGTCACCGCCACCCCCTGAGGAGCCAGCCGTGCCTGCAAGGTTGTGATTCCACCTTGGAGCAGAGACTGACCCTTTCCCTTTTTAAAAACCACAATGTACCGGCCCGGGATAGCTTCAGGGTCATCCAAGCCATAGACGGGGGCTTCCTTAGGCCAGAAGGCCTCAGCCAAGGTAGGGGTTGGATTAGGCTTGGAAGACATTTGGCAAGCGCCCAAAAGGAGAGCCGAGAAAAGCCCTACCAGCCAATAAGTTTTCCTCATACGATCCTCCGTGGTTTGAGCGAGGTTAATCTATCACAAGGATGACCAAGAATCAAGAAAAATTTTATTCGGTTATTTCTCCACCTTTATGCACAAGCTCCCTGTAGGCGGGCACCCCCGGCACCCCCTCCGCCAAGAGCACCCCCCGGGCGATGGCCCGGGCGAGGGCGTCAGCGGCGTAGGCCCCAAGGCGGAGGAGGGTCATGGGGTCCACCCCCTTCCGTCCCCCAGGGCCAGGGCGAAGACCAGGTCCCCGTCCAAAGGGGTGTGGGCGGGGCGGAGGGCCCGGGCGAGGCCGTCTTGGGCCATGATGGCGAGCCTTTTGGCCTGGGCCTTGGTGAGGGGGGCGTCCGTGGCCACCACCGCCAGGGTGGTGTTCTGGCCGAGGAGGAAGGGAAAGCGATAGTCCTCGGGGCTTCCCCGGTAGCGGGAGAGGTCGGGGAGAAGCGCCCGCTCCTCCGGGGCGAGGAGGCCCTCGGCGTAGAGCCTCCCCGTGAGGGGGTCAAAGGGGCGGCCGAGGCTATTCACCGCGGCGAGGGCCATGACCCTAAAGCCCTCCTCCAGGAGGTAGCCCGCAAGGCCCACCCCGCCCTTCACCCCGCCCGCCACGGCCCCCGTGCCCGCCCCCACGCTCCCCTCGGCCACCTCGCTTCCTGCGGCGAGACAGGCTCCATACCCCGCCTCCGGGCCCGGGGGCCGGAAGGCCTGGCCCCGCCCCAGGTCGTAAAGCACCGCGGCGGGCACGATGGGCACCACGCCCGCGGGCGTGGGGAAGCCCTTTCCCCGCTCCCGGAGGTAGCGCACCACCCCGTCTGCGGCGGCAAGGCCCAAGGCGCTTCCCCCGGTGAGGAGGACCGCCTGGACCCGCTCCACGGTGTTCTCGGGGGCAAGGAGGTCCGTCTCCCGGGTCCCCGGGGCCGCCCCCCGCACGTCCACCGCCGCCACCGCCCCCTCTTCCGCCAGGACCACGGTGCACCCGGTGAGGGCCTCCCGGTCCGTGAAGTGGCCCACCCTAAGCCCGGGAAGCAAGGCCTCCTTTCCCCACAAGGCTTCCGCCATGGCCCCAGTATGGGGTAGGCTAGGGGCCAGGACAAGGAGGGCAGCATGTGGGAATACCTCATCCACGGCGAACCCACGCCCAGGCTCAAGCCTTTTCTGGAGGGCGTCGGAAAGGCCCTCGAGGCCCAAGGCTTCCGCTATAACCCCGAGTCCGAAGCCCCGAACCTCGTCCTCAACGCCATCACCCCGGAAAACCCAAGGCCCTACCGCCGCAGGGCCCAGGCCACCTTCGTGGCCTCGGTCCTGGAGCTTCCCGAGTTTCCCCAAGACCCCCTGCGGGAGCTTTACCCCTACCTGGTCCGGGCGCTTTCCAACGTCCTCTTGGCCTACGTGCCGGGCCAGGGCGTCAAGTTCCTCACCCTGGAGCTCGGCCACTACGGGGAGCCCGAGGGCGAGGGGTTCTACGAGCGGGTGGCGGCGCGCCTAAGGCCCATCGCCTGCAGCCGCCTCGTCATCAACAACATCTTTGAGCCGGACCTCGAGCCCGAGCTCTGGCAGGGGGACGAGCTCACGGAGAGCATGTACCGGGCAGGGAAGAAGCTCAAGGAGTGGGACCTCCTCCCCGCCCCCTTCCCCATTGAGGAGATCCTCCCCCCGAGGACCTGAGGCACGTGAAAAGGCTCTACGGCATCGGGGGGCTCTCCTACGGAAACCTCTCCGTGCGCAAGGACGAGAAACGCTTCTGGATGTCGGCAAGCGGGGTGGACAAGGCGAACCTCCGGGAGATCGGCCGGGACATCCTCATGGTCAAGGACTACGACCCCGAGCGAAACGCCATCCTCCTCTCCGTCCCTCCCCATGTGGAGCCGAGGCGGGTGAGCGTGGACGCCATTGAGCACTGGATGATCTACCGGGAGCACCCCGAGGTGGGGGCCATCCTCCACGTGCACGCCTGGATGGAGGGCGTGCCCGCCACCGCCTTCAACTACCCCTGCGGCACCTACGAGCTCGCCCAGGCGGTGGCGGAGAAGGTGAGGGAGGCCCCCGACCCCGCCCGGGCCGTGGTGGGGCTCAAGAACCACGGCCTCACCATCACCGGAAGAAGCCTGGACGAGATCCTGGAGCGCATAGAGGGCAAGCTCATCCGCACCGTGCCCATGGTATGAAGGCCCTCCTCTACACCCCATCCCTCCCCCGCTTCTTCGCCGCCAGGGCGCTGGAAAAGCGCTTTCCCAAGGGGCTTTTGCCCCTGGCCCTAAAGGAAGTGCCTCTTCCCGAGCGGGAAGGGTTCCTGCGGGTCCGGGTGCGCCTAAGCGGGGTCTGCGGTTCGGACCTCGCCCTCCTCTACGGCAAAAGCCCCCCTGCCATCAGCCCCTTCTTCTCCTTCCCCGCCGTCTTGGGCCACGAGATCCTGGGGGAGTACGAGGGGAGCCTGGTGGCAGTAAACCCCCTCCTCGCCTGCGCTGACCGCGGCCTCCCCCCTGCCCTAGGTGCCAGGAGGGGGAGGAGGGGCTTTGCCAGAACGTGGCGGAAGGGAGCCTGGCCCCGGGGATGCTGGGCTACAACCGGGACCTCCCCGGGGGGTGGGGGAGTGGGTTCTGGCCCGCCCCGAACGGCTTTACCCCATCCCCCCAGGGGTCCCCGAGGAAAGGGCCGTCTTCGCCGAGCCCCTGGCGGTGGTCCTAAGGGGCTTAAACAAACTCAAGCCCTGGCCTGAGGAGGTCCTGGTCCTAGGGATGGGCACGATCGGCCTCCTGGCGGTCAGGCTCCTAAGGGCCCTGGGCTACGGGGGGAGGCTTCTCGCCGTGGCCAAGTACGCCCACCAGGCGGAAAGGGCCAAGGCCTTCGGGGCAGACGGGGTCTACGGGAGCGCGAAGGAGGCCCTTTTGGCGCGGGCCCGGCGCTACCGCTACCTCCTCTTTGAGGGCCATAGGGGCGGGTACGAGGCGGTGGTGGAGGCCTCGGGAAGCGGCCGGGGCTTCCGGGAGGCCCTCGCCCTCGCCCGGGAAGGAGGGAAGGTGCTCCTCCTGGGGGCGCCGGGGCTTGAGGTTGTGGACCTCTCCCCCTTCTGGTTCAAGGAGGTGGCCCTTTGGGGGAGCTACACCTACACCCGGGAGGAGTTCCGGGAGGCGGTGGGGCTTCTCCCGGAGCTAGAGGGCCTGGAAAGCCTGGTGGGGGGCGTCTACCCCCTGGAGGCCTGGCCCGAGGCCCTTGTGGCGAAGGGGAAGGCCCTCTTCCGGCCCAAAGGGTAGGATGGAGGGCATGAAGGGCGCCGTCCTCATCACGGGAGCGAGCCGCGGCATCGGCGAGGCCACCGCCCGCCTCCTCCACGCCAAGGGGTACCGGGTGGGCCTCATGGCCCGGGACGAAAAGAGGCTCCAGGCCCTCGCCGCCGAGCTGGAGGGGGCCCTACCCCTTCCCGGGGACGTCCGGGAGGAGGGGGACTGGGCCCGGGCCGTGGCCGCCATGGAGGAGGCCTTCGGGGAGCTTAGCGCCCTGGTGAACAACGCCGGGGTCGGGGTGATGAAGCCCGTCCACGAGCTCACCCTGGAGGAGTGGCGGCTCGTGCTGGACACCAACCTCACGGGGGCCTTCCTCGGCATCCGCCACGCCGTCCCCGCCCTCCTGCGCCGCGGCGGCGGTACCATCGTCAACGTGGGGAGCCTCGCGGGGAAGAACCCCTTCAAGGGCGGGGCCGCCTACAACGCCAGCAAGTTCGGCCTTTTGGGCCTCGCCGGGGCCGCCATGCTGGACCTCCGGGAAGCGAACATCCGGGTGGTGAACGTCCTCCCGGGCTCCGTGGACACCGGCTTCGCCGGGAACACCCCAGGCCAGGCCTGGAAGCTAAGGCCCGAGGACGTGGCCCAAGCGGTCCTCTTCGCCCTGGAGATGCCCGGGCACGCCATGGTGAGCGAGATTGAGCTCCGGCCCACCCGGCCCCCGTCCGGCCCGCGGTAAGGTGGAGGCATGGTGCCGCCCAAGCTCAAGCAGGCCCTGGAGCTTTTCAAAAGCCTTCCCAAGGAGCTCCGCTCCCAGGTGCTCCTGGAGTACGCGGCCAAGGTCCCCCCGCCCCCGCCCGGGGTGGAGCTGGAGAGGGTCCACGAGTGCCAAACGCCCTTCTTCGTTCACGCCGACGTGGAGGGGGGGAAGGTGCGCCTTTACTTTCACGTCCCCGATGAGGCCCCCACGGTCAAGGCCTTCGCCGGCCTCCTCCGAGAGGGCCTCGAGGGGGAAAGCCCTGAGGCCGTCCTCGAGGTGCCCCCGGGCTTCTACCGGGGCTACGGCCTGGAGGAGTTCTTCACCCCTTTGCGCCTGCGGGGCCTGGAGGCAGCCCTCCTCCGGCTCCAAGCCCAAGTGCGCAAGGCCTTGACCTCCTAAGCCGGAAAGGCTACACTTGGGGCTAACCGCGCCGGGGCGCGGCGAAAACCAGCCCGTTCTCTTATCCAGAGCGGTGGAGGGTACGGCCCTGTGAAGCCGCGGCAACCTCCCGCCCCTTCCGTTTCATGGCCGGATGCGGGCGGGGCTGGTGCCAACGCCGGCCCGGGTGGGGGAAACGCCCGGGGACGATAAGAGAGGGGGGTAAGCGCCACGCCCAACCCCTTCTTGGCGAGAGAACGGACGCCGGGAAGGGGCTTTTTTTGGCCCCTTCAAGGTTACGCCCCTGCGTGACCCAAATGCCCCTGGCCGGGACTTTGGAAAGGAGGCCAAGGATGAGGTTTGAGACCCTCCAGCTCCACGCCGGTTACGAGCCCGAACCCACCACCCTAAGCCGCCAGGTCCCCATCTACCCCACCACGAGCTACGTCTTCAAAAGCCCCGAGCACGCCGCCAACCTCTTCGCCCTAAGGGAGTTCGGGAACATCTACTCCCGCATCATGAACCCCACGGTGGACGTGCTGGAAAAGCGCCTGGCGGCCCTGGAGGGGGCAAGGCGGCCCTGGCCACCGCAAGCGGCCACGCCGCCCAGTTCCTGGCCCTCACCACCTTGGCCCAGGCGGGGGACAACATCGTCTCCACCCCTAACCTCTACGGGGGCACCTTCAACCAGTTCAAGGTGACCCTGAAAAGGCTGGGCATTGAGGTGCGCTTCACCTCCCGGGAGGAGGCCCCTGAGGAGTTCTTGGCCCTAACCGACGAGAGGACCCGGGCTTGGTGGGTGGAGTCCATCGGGAACCCGGCCCTCAACATCCCCGACCTCGAGGCCCTGGCCCAGGCCGCCCGGGAAAAGGGGGTGGCCCTCATTGTGGACAACACCTTCGGCATGGGGGGCTACCTCCTGAGGCCCCTGGCGTGGGGGGCGGCTTTGGTCACCCACTCCCTCACCAAGTGGGTGGGGGGGCACGGGGCGGTAATCGCCGGAGGCCTGGTGGACGGGGGGAACTTCCCCTGGGAAAATGGCCGCTACCCCCTCCTCACCGAGCCCCAGCCCGGCTACCACGGCCTGAGGCTCACCGAGGCCTTCGGGGAGCTCGCCTTCATCGTCAAGGCCCGGGTGGACGGCCTCCGCGACCAGGGGCAGGCCCTGGGGCCCTTTGAGGCTTGGGTGGTCCTCCTCGGCATGGAGACCCTCTCCCTAAGGGCCGAGCGCCACGTGGAAAACACCCTCCACCTCGCCCACTGGCTTCTGGAACAGCCCCAGGTGGCCTGGGTAAACTACCCGGGGCTTCCCCACCACCCCCACCACGACCGCGCCCAAAAGTACTTCAAGGGGAAGCCCGGGGCCGTCCTCACCTTCGGCCTTAAGGGTGGGTACGAGGCAGCGAAGCGCTTCATCTCCCGGCTCAAGCTCATCTCCCATCTGGCGAACGTGGGGGACACCCGCACCCTCGCCATCCACCCGGCCTCCACCACCCATTCCCAGCTCTCCCCCGAGGAGCAGGCCCAGGCCGGGGTTTCGCCGGAGATGGTGCGGCTTAGCGTGGGCCTGGAGCACGTGGAAGACCTAAAGGCCGAGCTCAAGGAGGCGTTGGCATGAGCGAGATCGCCCTCGAGGCCTGGGGGGAGCACGAGGCCCTTCTCCTCAAACCTCCCCGCTCCCCCCTCTCCATCCCCCCGCCCAAGCCCCGCACCGCCGTCCTCTTCCCCCGGCGGGAGGGGTTTTACACGGAGCTCGGCGGGTACCTCCCCGAGGTGCGCCTCCGCTTTGAGACCTACGGGCGGCTTTCCCGCAGGCGGGATAACGCCGTCCTCGTCTTCCACGCCCTCACGGGAAGCGCCCACCTGGCAGGCACCTACGACGAGGAAACCTTTAAAAGCCTCTCCCCCCTGGAAAAGGCCTTCGGGAAGGAGGGGTGGTGGGATAGCCTCGTGGGCCCCGGGCGGATCCTGGACCCCGCCCTCTACTACGTGGTCTCCGCTAACCACCTGGGAAGCTGCTACGGCTCCACCGGTCCCCTTTCCCTAGACCCCCGCACGGGCAGGCCCTACGGCCGGGACTTCCCGCCCCTCACCATCCGCGACCTGGCCCGGGCCCAGGCGAGGCTTTTGGACCACCTGGGGGTGGAAAGGGCCACCGTCATCGGGGGAAGCCTCGGGGGGATGGTGGCCCTGGAGTTCGCCCTCATGTACCCGGAGAGGGTCAAGAAGCTCGTGGTCCTGGCTGCCCCCGCCCGGCACGGGCCTTGGGCCAGGGCCTTCAACCACCTGGCCCGCCAGGCCATCCTGCAAGACCCGGAGTACCAAAAGGGAAACCCCGCCCCCAAGGGGCTGGCCCTCGCCCGGGGGATCGCCATGATGAGCTACCGGGCCCCCGAGGGGTTTGAGGCCCGCTGGGGCGCGGAGCCCGAGCTTGGGGAAACCTACCTGGACTACCAGGGGGAGAAGTTCCTAAAGCGCTTCCACGCGGAAAGCTACCTGGTCCTCTCCCGGGCCATGGACACCCACGACGTGGGCCGGGGCCGGGGCGGGGTGGAGGAGGCCCTCAAGCGGCTCCGGGGGATCCCTTCCCTCTTCGTAGGGATTGACACCGACCTCCTCTACCCCGCCTGGGAGGTGCGCCAGGCGGCCCGGCTGGCGGGGGCCCGCTACCGGGAGATCAAAAGCCCCCACGGGCACGATGCCTTCCTCATTGAGACGGACCAGGTGGAGGAGATCCTGGACGCCTTCCTCCCGTAGACTGGGGCCGTGGCGGAGATCCGCGTGGGCACGGCCAGCTGGACCGACCCTACCCTTCTCGCCTCCGGCTGGTACCCCCCCGAGGTGAAAAACCACCCGGAAAAGCGCCTCCGCTACTACGCAAAGCACTTTGACACCGTGGAGGTGGACAGCACCTACTACGCCCTCCCCCGCCCCGAGGTGGCACAGAAGTGGGCGGAGAGGACCCCGGAAGGCTTCCTCTTCAACGTCAAAGCCTACTCCGCCCTTACCGGGCACGGGCTGGAGGCTGGCGCCCTCCCCAAGGACCTCAAGGCCCTCCTCCCCAAGGCGGAGGGCCACCTCCCCCAGCGGGAGGTCCCCAAGGAGGTGGTGGAGGAGGCCTGGCGGCGCTTCCTGGAAGGAGTGGCCCCCCTGAAGGAAGCCGGCAAGCTCGGCTACCTCCACTTCGGCCTCCCCCCTGGGCCGGGCCCACGCCCCGAAACCTCCGGTACCTGGAGCGCCTGGCGGAGCGGGCCGAAGGCCACCTCGTGGCCGTGGAGTTCCGCAACCCCAGGTGGTACGCCGCCTGGGACCGGGTGAAGCCCCTGCTCCAAACCCTCGGGCTCGTCCACGTGAGCGTGGACGCCCCGCCCCACCCCGAGGCCCCGCCCAGGGTCTTGGAGCCCACCCGGGAGGTGGCCGTTCTCCGCTGCCACGGGAGGAACGCCGAGGCCTGGAAGGGCCCCCACACGAAGCCCTACGAGCGCTTCAACTGGCGCTACTCCGAGGAGGAGCTTTTGGACCTGGCCGAGGCCACCCGCACCCTGGCGGAAAGGGCCGAACGGGTCTTCGTCATCTTCAACAACAACTACGGCACCCAGGGGGTGGAGGCCGCTTTGGGACTCAAGCGCCTTCTGGGTCTTGGGAAGCCTCCCTGGACCGAAGGGCCGTTTTATTAGGCCGAGTCCAGGACATTTGTCCCCTGGACCGCCGCTTAGACTCCTCTTTGTATGGAGCTGGGTTTGCTTTTGGAAAGAGGAGGCCTTTCCAGGGAGAACGATCCTTTTATCTGGGATCCAATCAAGGAGAGTTTAGAAGGGGCCTGCAAGCGGCTTCTCGCCCTTTACGACCGCGTCCTTCTTTTGATGACCCGACCCCCCTTCGGCGCCCACCTGGCCCTGGCGGAAGCCCTTCGGGAACGGTACCCAGGACGCCTCCTCCTCCACGCCACCCCCCTCTTCGGCCCGGGCCTCCAGGCCCTGCACGAACGGGCCGAGGAGCTCCTCGGCAAGGCGGAGCCGGAGGACGTGCTCGCCGAGCTACGGCGAATGGAACGGGAAGGCCGCCTATACCTGGCCTCCGCCGACCCCGAGGCCCTAGGACGCCAAGGCTGGCTTCCCCCGGGAGGAAAGTTGGTCATGCGCCTGGGTTTCCACGCCCTCTTCGCCCTAGAGGGCGAGCACCTCCGCCTACCCCCCTTGCCCGTGCCGGAAGGCCAGGTTCCCGCCGCCTTCGCGGAGTTCTGGGGGCGGGCTTTCGCCGGAAGACCCGTCCGGGCCTACCTCAACCTGGGCAAGGCCGCACCCCCCTCCTGGCGAAGGGCCTTGGAGGAAGGGCTCAAGGCCCACCTTGCCCTGCAGAAGGCGCGCCTCTCTCCCATGCCCCGGGACCTACAGGAACGGATCGGGGCGAAGAGCCTCCTGGGGTTTGCCTATCCGCTTTAGGGAAGGAGGTCCAAAAGCCCCCCGTAGAGGGTGAAGGCCTTGAGCTCGTCCACCTCCTCCCCGTTCCACACGAAGGCCACGCAGTAGCGGTTGTCGCCGCGGGAAAGGCTGTGGACCAGGCTCAGCACCCCGGGCCTCGAGCCCCCCTTGTAGGCCACCCGGTCCCAGCCGAAGGCGGCCACCCCGGGGTTGATGCCCATGAGGGGAAGGTCCGCCACCTTCGCCATCCAGCGGCAAAGCTCCCTCGGGGTAAAGCGCCAGTCCGCCTCGGGCGGCCAGTCTCCAGGGTCTAAGGGCAGGTCCGTCACCGAGGGGAGGCCTCGGGCCCTCAGGGCCTCCAGGGCCTGGCGCTTGGCCTCCAGGTCCCCGTCGCGGAAGGCCGCCAAGAGGTCCCGGTTTCCCCGGGCGGCGAGGCCGAAGGCCTCCCTGGTGGTGAGGAAGGGGCGGTTGCGGGGGGAGAGGGCCTCGAGGCGCTCCCGCCCGAGGAGGGCGATGAGGGCGTCCGTGGCGGTGTTGTCGGAGAGGGAGATCATGAGGGCCGCCAGGGTGTGGAGGGTCAAGGGGCTTCCTTCCGGCCAACTCTGGAGCAAACCGGAAGGTAGGCTCTTCCACGCCTCCTCCAGGCGGACCACCTCGTCCCACGCCCGCCTCCCCGCCTCCACCTCCTCGCGCAAGGCGGCGAGGACCAGAAGCTTGAAGGCCGAGGCCACGGCCAAAGGCGTGTCCTCCTCCAGGGCCAAGACGGGCCTCCCGTCCCGCTCCACCCATAGCCCCACCCGCCCCGGGAGGGCCCGGAAGGCCTCCAGGGCCTCCTCGAGGCTTCCCAGCTTGGCTATGGGGGGCTCAAAGAAGAGGCCCGCGATGCGCCCTTCCCGGTCCAGGCTGATGCGGGCGGGCACGTACCCCCGCTCAAGCTCCAAGAGGTACCTCTCCGGATCCAGGGGCTGCACCCCTTTGAGCTCTCCCAGATTGGCCTTCAGCTGGGCCACGATGGCCGCCACCTGGGCCGCGGGCACCTGGGCGAGGAAGCCCGGAGCAAAGGCCTCCTCGCGGACCTCCTCCGTAAAGAGGCGGAGGAGCACCTCCGCCCCCCGTTCCAGCCCCCCCATGGGATCCCCAAGCCCCTCCGCCCCGCCGAGCCCGCCCAGGAGGGCGAGAAGCCCCAAGAAAACCCTCTTTGCCTTCATGGCTCCATACTACCACGCCAGGGCGAGCCCCTCGGCCCGGGGGTCGCTCGCCCCCACGAGGGCCTCCCCCAGGCGGAAGACCGCCTGCCCCCGGCCGAAAAGCCCGTACTCCGCCTCGTAGCGCACCCGGTGCCCCAGGTCCTTGAGGAAGAGGGCCGTGGCCTGGGGGATGCCAGGCTCAAGAAGCACCTCGTCCCCCGGCACCACCTGCCAGCGGGGCCGGTCCAGGGCCGCCTGGGGGTTCAGGCCAAAGTCCGCCAGGGCCACCACCACCTGGACGTGCCCCTGGGGCTGCATGAACCCCCCCATGACCCCGAAGGGCCCAAGGGGCTTTCCTTCCCTCGTGAGAAAGCCCGGGATGATAGTGTGGAAGGGCCTCTTTCCCGGCCCCACCCGGTTCGGGTGGCCTTCCTCCAGGGAAAACCCCAGGCCCCGGTTCTGCAGGGCGATCCCCGTCCCCGGCACCAAGACCCCGGAGCCAAACCCCTGGTAGTTGGACTGGATGAGGGAGACCATGAGCTCCCCGTCCGCCGCCGCCAGGTAGACCGTCCCCTCAGGCCTTAGCCCGGGAAGGACCCGGGGAAGGGCCTTTTCCCCGATAAGCCTCCTCCTTTCCGCCGCGTAGGCCTTGGAGAGGAAGGCCTTGGGGTCAAGCTCCATGTGGCGGGGGTCGGCCACGAAGCGGTAGGTGTCCGCCAAGGCAAGGCGCATGGCCTCAATCTGGACGTGGTAGCTAACGGGGTCCTCCGGCCTCAGGTCAAAGCCCTCCAAAAGGTTCAGGGCGAGGAGGACCGCCACCCCCTGGCCGTTTGGGGGGAGCTCCCAGACGGTGAGCCCCTTGTACTCCGTGGAAAGGGGCGTCACCCACTCCGGGGCGTGGGCCTTAAGGTCCTCGAGGGTGATGAGCCCCCGGTGTCCCCGCTGAAGCGGGCCAGGGCCTCGGCCAAAGCCCCCCGGTAGAGGCTTTCCCCGTGGGTCTCGGCGATCTCCCTAAGGGTCTTGGCGTGGAGGGGGCTCCGCCACACCTCCCCCGCCCTTGGGGCCCTCCCCCGGGGAAAAACACCTCCTGGAAGGCCTTAAACTCCGGCCCCTCTAGGGGCAGGAAGACGCCCTCCGCCCGCCGCCAGCTCCTCGCCGTCTCCGGCCCCACGGGAAAGCCCTCCTCGGCGTAGCGGATGGCGGGGGCGAGGACCTCGGCGAAGGGAAGCCTGCCCCAGCGCTCGTGGAGGGCCCGCCAGCCCGAGACCGCCCCCGGCACGGTCACGGGAAGCCAGCCCCGCTCCGGCATCCTCCCGGGAAGCCTCTCCGGGGTAAGGGCCATGGGGCTTTTCCCGGAGGCGTTCAGGCCGTGGAGGGCCCCGTCCCACACCAGGGCGAACAGGTCCCCCCGATCCCGTTGGAGGTGGGCTCCACCACGGTGAGGCAGGCGGCCATGGCGATGGCGGCGTCCACGGCGCTTCCCCCTTTTGAAGCATCTCCATCCCCGCGAGGGCCGCCAAGGGCTGGCTCGTGGCCACCGCGCCCCGCCCCCCGAGGACCACGTGGCGGCGGGAGGGGTAGGGGTAATGGGTGAGGTCCATGCTCCCATGCTACCTTTAGGGGGATGGCAAGGCCGCCCCTCACCGAGGCCCAGGAGGATTACCTAAAGCACCTCTTTCTTCTGGAGGAGGCCCTCGGGGGGCCCGTCCCCACGCAGGCCCTGGCGGAGCGCCTTTCGGTCAAGCCCCCCTCCGTGACGGAGATGCTGAAAAAGCTCAAGGCCCTGGGCCTCCTGGAGCACGAGCCCTACCGGGGGGCCCGGCTGACGGAGCGGGGAAGGAGGGTGGCCCTCGAGGTCCTGCGCCACCACCGCCTCCTCGAGGCCTACCTCCACCAGGCCCTGGGCTACGGCTGGGAGGAGGTCCACCAGGAGGCGGAAAGGCTGGAGCACGTGATCAGCGAGGACCTGGAAGAGAGGATCGCCGAATACCTGGGCCACCCCCCTTTTGACCCTCACGGGGACCCCATCCCCACCAAGGACCTGACCCTTCCCTCCTCCAAGGCCCTCCCCCTCACCGAGGCCCCCCTGGGGCGGGCCCGGGTGGCCCGCGCCCTGGCCCAGGACCGGGGCACCCTGAACCTCCTCGCCCGGCTCGGCCTGGTGCCGGGAAAGCCCCTCCGGATCCTGGAGAAGGGAGAGGGGGTGCGGGTGGAGGTGGAGGGGGAGGTCTACCTCCTGCCCCAAACCCTCGCCCAGGCGGTGGGGGTGGAGCCTTTAGGCTAGGGGCATGCGCCTCGTGGACCTGAGGAGCGACACCCTCACCCGCCCCACCCCCGCCATGCGCAAAGCCATGGCGGAGGCGGAGGTGGGGGACGACGTCTACAGCGAGGACCCCACGGTGAACCGCCTCGAGGCCCTGGCGGCGGAAAGGCTCGGGTTTGAGCGGGCCCTCTTCCTGCCCTCGAGCACCATGGCCAACCAGGTGGCCCTCCTCCTCCACCTGCGGCGGGGGGCCGAGGTCTTGGCCCCCGAGGGAGCCCACCTCTACGAGTACGAGCTCGGTGCCCCGGCCCTCCTCGCCGGGGCCCTGGTCCGCCCCGTGCCCGCCCCAGGGGGGAGGCCGGACCTGAAGGCCCTGGAGGAGGCCCTAAGGCGGGGCCCCTTCCAGGCCCCCATCGGGCTACTCGCCCTGGAGAACACCCACAACCTGGCCGGGGGGCGGGTGGTGCCCCTGGAGGTCCAAAGGCGGGTCCAAGACCTGGCCCGCGCCCGGGGCCTCCCCACCCACCTGGACGGGGCCCGCCTCCACAACGCCGCCACCTTTTGGGGGTGGAACCCTCCCGACTGGTCCAGGGGTTCACCACGGCCATGGTTTCCTTGTCCAAGGGCCTGGGGGCCCCGGTGGGAAGCCTCCTTCTCTTGCCCAAAGACCTCCTCCCTGAGGCCCGGCGCTACCGGAAGCTCCTGGGGGGCGGGTGGCGGCAGGCGGGGGTCTTGGCCGCGGCAGGGATCCTGGCCCTGGAGGAAGGCCCCAAGCACCTCCGGCGCGACCACGAGATGGCCCGCGCCCTGGCGGAGGGGCTTTTTCGCCTGGGGCTCGCCGTGGACCTGGGGGCGGTGGAGACCAACATGGTCTACCTGGAGGTGGAAGACCCCGAGGGTTTTCTCCAGGGGCTAAGGACCCGGGGGGTGCTCGCGGGGGCCGTGGGGGGAAGGGTGCGGTTCGTGACTTACCGGGACCTCAGGGACGAGGACATCCCCCTCGCCCTGGAGAGGATCCAAAACCTCCTTCACTCCAGGCCCAGGTAGACCAGGGTGCGGAAGGCGTGCTGGAGCCTGGCCCCAAGCCGGGAGTGGAGGGCCTTTTCCGGCTCCAGGACGGAAAGGAGGTTCGGGGCCTGGGCGAGGTAGAGGGCGGTGATCTCCTGGAAGGGGTCCACGAAGAAGAAGGTCCCGCCAAAGCCCGCCCAGGTCCACTCCCCCAGAGAGGCCGGGGAGTAGCCCATGGGCTCCACCCGCACCGCCACCCCGAGGCCGAAGCTGTACCCGGGTCCGGGAAGGTACTCGGGCCCCCGCTTGAGGGCCTCGGGGTAGAGGCTTCCCAGGTGGTCCTGAACCATGAAGCCCGCCATGGTGGAGGAGAGGACACCCCGCCCCAGGCGGAGGGCCTCGAGGAAGGCGAGGTAGTCCGCCGCGGTGCTCACGCCCCCCATCCCCCCGGCGTAGCGGGGCGGGGGGGTTTCCACCGGGAGGAGGCGGAGGCTGCGGCCCGTCTCCGGATCCTTGGGGAAGGGCTGGGCCAGCCGGGCGGGGTCCTTGGCCTGGAAGCCCGAGTCCTTCATGCCCAGGGGGCGGAAAAGCCTTTCCTCCAAAAGCGCCGCCAGGCTCCGCCCCGCCAAAGCCTCCAGGAGGTGGCCGAGGAGGTCGGTGGCGAGGCCGTATTCAAAGGTTTCCCCAGGCTGGAAGCGCAAAGGAAGGGCGGTGAGGCGCTCCAAAAAGGCTTCCCGGCTCAGGTCAAAGCGGTCCACCCCGGCCTCGAGGTAAAGCCCCTTCACCGGGGAGCGGAAGAAGACCCCGTAGGTGAGCCCCGCGGTGTGGCGGAGGAGGTCGTAGACGGTGAGGGGGCGCTTCAGAGGCTCGTAGACGATCCCCTCCCCCACCTCCCGCCCCACCCGGAGCCCGGAAAACTCCGGCAGGTACTTCTCCACGGGGTCCAAAAGGGAAAGGGTTCCCTCCTCCACGAAGCTCAGGGCCAGGGCGGAGACCCAGGGCTTGGTCATGGAGTAGAGGCGGAAGAGGGCGTCCTCCCGCATGGGAAGCCCCCGCCCCGGGTCCAGGTACCCGTAGACCCCCTGGAAAACCACCTCCCCACCCCGGGCCACGAGGACCACGGCCCCGGGGAGGAGGCCCTCCTCCACCAGGCGCCGGAAGTAGGCGTCAAGCCT
Organism: Thermus parvatiensis; assembly: GCF_001535545.1. Taxonomy (GTDB): domain Bacteria; phylum Deinococcota; class Deinococci; order Deinococcales; family Thermaceae; genus Thermus; species Thermus parvatiensis. The sequence goes on from NZ_CP014141.1 coordinate 1,267,532, forward strand.
CCTTAGGTTCATCACCACCCCTCAGGAACGGGCCTCTTCGGGCTCAGGAGGAGCCAGAGGGCGAGGAGGAGAAGCGCCAAGGGCAGAAGCCACTTCACGAAGAAGCCTAAAAGGCCGAGGACGGCCCCCAAAAGGGCGAGGAAGAGGCCCACGGGGAGGGCCAAGGCGGCGAGGAGGAGGACCAGGGGAAGGGCGAAAAGGGCGAGGATGAGGGCCACAACGGGGCTCAGGAGGAACCAGGCGAGGACGAGCCCCACAAGGAGGAGGAACCAGCCTAGGACCCGCATGCCCCAAGCCTACACCCTCTTCCGCCTCCCGCACCATGGTTGATGCCCGAACGAAGGCGAGGCCTTTTCGGGGCCCCCATGCGGGCTTGGGCCCGCATGGGGTGCTCTTAGGCCGGGGCCGCCCCGATGGTCCTCCCCCCGTCCACGAAGAGGACCTGGCCGGTGATGAAGCTAGACTCGTCGGAGACTAAAAAGAGGGCGGCGTAGGCCACCTCCAAAGGCTTCCCCGCCCGGCCCAAGGGGGTGGCGGCGATGGCCTTCTCCCGCACCTTCTCCGGCACCTTGGCCGTCATCCGCGTCTCAATGAACCCCGGGGCCAGGGCGTTCACCCGGATCCCCCACCGCCCAAGCTCCAGGGCCAAGGTCCGGGTAAGCCCCACCACCCCCGCCTTGGAGGCGGCGTAGTTCGCCTGCCCCAGGTTCCCCAGGTAGACCCGGCTCGCGGTGAGGACGATGCTCCCAGGGTTTTTCTCCCGCATGGCCTCGCTGGCCGCCTTGGCCACCAGGAAGCTCCCCGTGAGGTTCACCCTGAGCACCACCTCCCAGTCCTCCAGGGGCATCTTCCAGTGGAAGTTGTCCCGGGTGATCCCGGCGTAGTGCACCACCCCGTCCAGCCGGCCAAAGGCCTTCAGGGCCCTCTGGAAACCCTCCTCCACCGAAGGGGGGTTGGCCACATCCATGGGGATGGCCAGGGCCCCCGTGGCCTCCGCCGCCTCCCTTAAGGGGCCTTCCTCCACGTCGCAGGCCACGAGCCTCGCCCCTTCCCTGGCGAAGAGCTCCAGCGTGGCCCGGCCGATGCCGTGGGCCGCCCCCGTGATGAGCACCGCCTTGTCCTTGAGCCGCATCCCGCACCTCCAGACGACCAACCGGTCGGTAAGCCCACCCTACTCCCGGCCCCGGGGCCCCGTCAAGGGCCAGGCGTAGTAGGGGGTCTCCACGAACTCGGGGGGGCCTCCCAGGTAGACCCGAAGCCCGGGCAGGACCAGGGTCTCCCCCTCCCACTCAAAGGCCAGGGGGTCCACCTCCAGGGGGTAGTGGAGGACGGCCTCCCTGGGGAGGCCAAGCCTCAGCCACTCGGGCGGGGAGACCCGCCCCACCAGGAGGTAGCGGGCCCGCCGCGGCCCCCCCTCGGTGTAGAAGAGGACTTCTTCCCCCAGGTCCAGGAGGAAGGCCCGCCGCCTCACGAAGAGCCTGGCCCTATGGGTCCAGGTAGACATGGGGCCTCTCCCCCAGGCGGACGACCCGGACCCCCGCCCCGTAGAGCCGGGCGAGGAGGGGTTCCTGCAAGACCGCTTCAGGCCCCCCCTCCGCCACCACCCTTCCCCCTTCCAGCACCGCCACCCGGTGGGCGAGGGCCGCCTGGTTGGGGTCGTGGAGGACGGAAAGCACCCCAAGGCCCATCCCGGCAAGCCGCCGCAAAAGCCCCACCACCACCCCCTGGTGCGCCAGGTCCAAGAAGGTGGTAGGCTCGTCCAAGAGGAGGTACCTAGGCCTTCCCGCCAGGGCCCGGGCCAGAAGGACCCGTTGCCGCTCTCCGCCCGAGAGGGTGCCGAGGAGCCTTCCCCGAAAAGCGGAGGCCCCGGTGACCTCGAGGGCCCAGTCCACCGCCTCCCGGTCCTCCCCCCCCTCCCGCCCCCAAAGCCCGAGGTGGGGAAGCCTCCCCAGGCGCACCACCTCCTCCACCAAAAGCCCCTCGGGGTAGGGGCCGTTTTGGGGGAGGTAGGCGAGGAGGCGGCCCCGCTCGTAACTGCCGTAGGCCCTAAGGGGCCTTTCCTCCAAAAGCACCTCCCCCCGCCTGGGCCTAAGGAGGCCCGCCATCACCCTTAGGAGGGTGGTCTTCCCCGAGCCGTTGGGCCCGAGGAGGGCGAGCCACTCCCCGGGGCGCAAAAGGAGATCCACGCCCTTCAGGGCGAAGGGCCCCACGATCCCCCTGGCCTCAAGCCCGCCCACGGCGCCTCCACATGAGGTAGAGGAAGAAGGGCCCCCCGAGGAGGGTGGTGACCACGCCCACGGGAAGCTCGGCGGGCCGGGCCAGGGTGCGGGCGAGGAGGTCGGCCAGGGCGAGGAGCGCCCCGCCCCCCAAGGCGCTGGCCGGGAGGAGGAGGCGGTAGTCCTCCCCCAGGAGGCGGCGGAGAAGGTGGGGGGTCACCAGGCCCACGAAGCCGATGATCCCCGCCTGGGCCACGGCGGAGGCGGTGAGGAGGCTCGCCGCCCCGAGGAGGAGGAGCTTCAGGGCCTCGAGGGGAAGCCCCAGGCTTTTCGCCGTCTCCTCTCCGAGCCCCAGGGCGTTCAGCACCCGGCCCAGGAAGAGGAGGGGGGGAAGGCCAGGGCAAAGAAGAGGGCGAGGACCCGCACCCCCTCCCACCCGGCGAAGGCCAGGTTGCCCAGGGTGTAGGCGAAGACCGCCCGCACCCGGTCGGCATCCTGCATCATCAGGTAGGTGGTGAGCCCGGTGAGGACGCTCCCCACCACCACCCCAGCCAGCACGAGCTCCCCGGTGCGGGCCACCCCCCCGCCAGGACGAGGGTGAGGAGGGTGGCGAAAAGGGCCCCCACGAAGCCGAAGAAGGTGGCGGAGAGGGGGAGGTGCTGGAAGACGGCGTGCTGGGCGAAGGCCGGGGAGAGCCCCCCCAAGAGGCTTGCGAAGAGGGTCACGGCGAAGGCCGCCCCCGAGGCGGAGCCCATGAGGTAGGGGTCGGCCAGGGGATTGCGGAAAAGCCCCTGGAAGGCGGCCCCCGAGACCCCCAAGGCCGCCCCCACCAGGACCCCGGCCAGGACCCGGGGGAGCCTAAGCTCGGTGACGATGGGGTTCTCCTCCAGGCCCAGGAGGGCCCGGACCACCCCTTCCGGAGGCACGGCCACGGCGCCAAGCCCCACCCCCAGGACCACGGCCCCAAGGAGGAGGGCCACAAGCCAGAGGAAGACGAGGCCCCGGGCGAGGGCGGGGGGCAGGGCGCGGGTCATCGCCCGTGGAAGCAGTCCACCAAAAGCCTAAGCCCCTGGGCCACCCGGGGACCGGGGCGGGAGAGGAGGCTGTCCTCACCCCCGGTGTAGACGCAGATCCGGCCCGTGCGCACCGCCTGGATGCGGCTCCAGCCGGGGCGGGAGCGGATGGTCTCCAGGGCGTTCGGGTAGGTGGCCACGATGACCTCGGGGTCCTTCTCCACCACGAACTCGGGGCTGATCTTGGGGAAGAGGCCGAGCTCCTTGGGCACGATGTTCACCCCCCGGGCCTTACTTATGAGGACGCCGATGAAGCTCTCGGGGCCCACGGTGTAGGGGGTGGGGTCAATCTCGTAGTAGACCCGGGGGCGAGACCTGGCTTTGGCCGCCCGGGCCTCCTCCTGGTAGACCTCCTTCTGGATCTGGGCCACGAGCCGCTCGGCCTCGGCCTCGAGGCCGAGAAGCCTCCCCAAGGTGCGGACGGTGCGGAAGATGTCCTCGTAGGTCTCGGTGCGCACGGCGTACACGGTAAGCCCCGCCCGCTCCAGGGTTTCATAAAGGCGGCCGTACTTGGACACCAGCACCAGGTCAGGCTTCAGGGAAACAATCAGCTCCGGGTTGGGGTTGTAAAGCCCCCCGGCCTTGGGCAGGCGCTTCACCGCCTCGGGCCAGTCGGAGTAGTCGTCGGTGGCCACGATGCGGTCGCAGGCCCCCAGGGCGCAGACCGTTTCCGTCACCGAGGGCAACATGGTGACGATCCGCTTGGGCGGGGCCTTAACGGTGACCGTGCGCCCCAGGTCGTCGGTGAGGGTGAAGGGAAAGGCCAAAGCCAGCGCCCAGAGAACCGAAAGGAATGCCAGGATCTTCCGCATGCCTACCTCCCTAAGGCCGCTAGGGCCAGGCCCGGGGGAGGTAGGGAAACGCCCCTGCCGGAGGGCGGCAGGGGCGTAAAAGGCCTTTTAGCCCCCATCGCTCCCCCCATCCGCGTGAGGTGCCCGCCCATGGGGTCTGGCGGGCGGCCCTGGCAGGCATTCGGGCTTCCGGTCTGCGAAGCGGGGCACGACGACGGACCGGTTACCGTTGCGGGACAGCGCCGGACTTGCACCGGACTTCCCCACTTTAAGCCTGGACTACGCGCCCAGGCACCAGGGCTACGGGACCTGGCTTTTCGGCCCTAGCGGGCCTCGCCTTCCAGGCTAGGGCAAACCCCCTCCCCGCGCAACCCCGAGGTACCCTTGACTTTGCCCGAAGGAGCCCGGAGGATGGTGAGGATGGACCTAAGCCGCATCCGCAACTTCTCCATCATCGCCCACGTGGACCACGGCAAGTCCACCCTGGCCGACCGCATCCTGGAGCTCACCCACGCGGTGAGCGACCGGGAGATGCGGGAGCAGTTCTTGGACTCCCTGGAGCTGGAGAGGGAGCGGGGCATCACCATCAAGGCGAGCGCCGTCAGGGTAACCTACCGGGCCAAGGACGGGGAGGAGTACGTCTTCCACCTCATCGACACCCCGGGGCACGTGGACTTCACCTACGAGGTCTCCCGGGCCCTGGCGGCGGTGGAGGGGGTGCTCCTCGTGGTGGACGCAAGCCAGGGGGTGGAGGCGGAGACCCTGGCCAAGTTCTACATGGCCTTGGAGCATAACCACGTGATCATCCCGGTGATCAACAAAATAGACCTCCCCAACGCCCGGCCTTTGGAGGTGGCCCTCGAGGTGGAGGAGGTCTTGGGCCTTCCCGCCGACGAGGCCATCTTCGCCTCGGGGAAGACGGGGGAGGGCGTGGAGGAGATCCTCGAGGCCATCGTGAAGCGCATCCCCCCACCCCAGGGCGACCCCCAGGCCCCCTTAAAGGCCCTCATCTTTGATTCCGTCTACGACGCCTACCAGGGGGTGATCCCCTACCTCCGCCTCTTTGAAGGGGAGGTGCGCCCGGGGGATAGGATCCGCATCTATTCCACGGGCAAGGAGTTCAGCGTGGACAAGGTGGGGGTCTTCACCCCCCAGGGCCTTGTGCCCACGGAAAGGCTTAGCGCCGGGGAGGTGGGGTGGCTCGTGGCCGCCATCCGGGACATCCACGACGTCCAGGTAGGGGACACCATCACCCTGGCGGACCGCCCCACCCCCTCCCCCTACCCCGGCTTCCGCCCCGCCAAACCCGTGGTCTTCGCCGGGCTCTACCCCGTGGACTCCGGGGACTACGGGAAGCTTCGGGACGCCTTGGAGAAGCTCAAGCTTAACGACGCCGCCCTCACCTTTGAGCCCGAGTCCTCCACCGCCTTGGGCTTTGGCTTCCGCTGCGGTTTCTTGGGCCTCCTCCACGCCGAGATCGTTCAGGAAAGGCTTGAGCGGGAGTTCGGCCTAGAACTCATCGCCACCGCCCCCAGCGTGGTCTACAAGGTGCGGCTCAAAAGCGGGGAGGAGGTGGAGGTCCACAACCCCGCCGACCTCCCCGACCCCACGCGGATAGAGGAGATCCTCGAGCCCTACGTGAAGCTCACCATCTTCACCCCCGAGGAGTACGTGGGCAGCCTCATGCAGCTCCTCCAGGAGAAGCGGGGCCGCCTCGTTAACATGACCTACCTCCCCGGGGCCCAGAAACGGGTGGAACTCGTCTACGAGGCCCCCTTCGCCGAGATCCTCTACGATTTCCACGACCGCCTGAAAAGCGTCTCCCGCGGGTACGCCTCCATGGACTACGAGCAGATCGGCTACCGGCCCGGGGACCTGGTGAAGGTGAACGTCCTGGTGCACGGGGAGGTGGTGGACGCCCTCACCTTCATCGCCCACCGGGAGAAGGCCTACACCATGGCCCGGGCCATCGTGGACAAGCTCGCCGAGGTCATCCCCCGCCAGCTCTTTGAGGTGCCCATCCAGGCGGCCATCGGGGGAAGATCATCGCCCGGGCCACGGTGAAGGCCCTAAGGAAGGACGTGCTCGCCAAGTGCTACGGCGGGGACGTGACCCGAAAGAAGAAGCTTTTGGAAAAGCAGAAGGAGGGCAAGAAGCGCCTCAAGGCCATCGGCAAGGTGGAGGTGCCCCAAGAGGCCTTCCTGGCGGTGCTTTCGGCGGGTCGCGATGAGCCTAAGGGCTAGGCTCGCCCTGGTCATCGCCCTCCTCGCCTTCCTGCCCAACCTGGTGCTGGTCCTCACCCTGGGAGCCCTAGGGGAGGGTCCCTGGCTTCCCCTCCTCTTGTGGCTCTTCTTCCTCGCCCTCCTCTCGGGCCTCGTGGGCTACTTCCTGGCGAAGGGCCTCCTCAGGCCCCTGGAGGAGCTCACCCGGACCCTGGCCTACCTCTCCTTGAAAGAGGGGCCCCTGGAGGCCCTCCGTCTCCCCACCCCCAAGGAGCCCCCTCCGGAGGAGATCGCCCTCCTCCGCGCCCGGTTTTCCGAGCTTCTCGCCCGGCTCAAGGAGCTCCTGGAGGCCCGGGAGGCCCTGTACGCCGCCCTGGCCCACGACCTCAAGACCCCCCTCCTTTCCGCCCTGCGCCTTTTGGACTACCTGGAGCGGGCGGACGACCTGGGAAAGGAAAGGCGCATCGCCCTCCTCCGCGCCCTGAGGGAGGAGCTTTCCCGCGGCTACCGCCTGACGGAAAACCTCCTCGCCCTCGCCCGCCTCGAGGCCCGCCCCCCCCGGGGCGAGACCCTGAACCTCAGGGCCTTGGCCGAGGACCTCCTCCTCCGCTACCGGGACGAGGCGAAGAGGCGGGGGCTCCTCGTGGAGGTGGAAGGGGCGGGCCTCGCCCGGGGGGAAAGGCTCCTCGTGGAAAGGGCCCTCGCCAACCTCCTGGAAAACGCCCTCCGCCACGCCAAAAGCCGCGTCCGGCTCCGGGTGGGGGAAGGGGTGCTCCTTGTGGAGGACGACGGCGCAGGCCTTCCCCTGCCCCTGGAAGCCCTCGCCCGCCCCTTCCTCCAGGGGGAGGGCAGGAGGGGAAGCGCGGGCCTGGGCCTCTACACCGCCAAGCGGGTGGCCGAGGCCCACGGGGGCAGGCTCTTCCCCTGCGAGGGCACCCTGGGAGGGGCCTGCCTGGGCCTGGAACTCCCCAAGGGGGCCTAAGGCCACCCCATGCGGGCTTGGGAAAAGCCTGGGCGGGGAACGAACGCTTAGCCCATCACCGGGGGGATCTGCCGCACCCAGAGGATGTAGGAGAGGTGCTCCAGGTAGCGCAAGGGCACCTCGGAGAGGGGCCGGTCCACCTCTATGCTCATCATCGCCTCCCCGCCCCGCTTCTTCCGGCTCACGGTGAGGTAGGCGATGTTCACCTCGTCGTCGGCGAGGATGCGGGCCACCCGGGCCACCACCCCGGGCGTGTCCACGTTCTTGATCACCAGGGTGGGGGCGCTCCCCGTGATGCGCACCTCAAAGCCGTCCACGTCAAAGACGCGCACGAGACCCCCCCCGAGGGAGCTGCCCGTGACCGCGAGGCGCCCCTTCTCCCCCTCGAGGACCATCCGCACCGTGTTGGGGTGGACGTCCCCGAGCTCCACCTCCTTGAAGACCACCTCCACCCCCTCCCGCTCCGCCAGGGAAAGGCTCTCCTTGAGCCTCTCGTCGTCGGGCGTGAGGCCCAAGACCCCCGCAGCCAGGGCCAGGTGGGTGCCGTGCCCCTTCCCCGTCTTGGCGAAGGAGCCGTGGAGGCCGAACTCCACCCTTTTGGGCTTCTCCCCGAGGAGGTGGCGGGCGAGGAGGGCGAGGCGGCAGGCCCCCGCCGTGTGGCTGGAGGAAGGCCCCACCATCACGGGACCGATCATGTCCAAAAGGCCCATGCTGATAGAATACGCCCATGCGGAGCTTCTGGCCTCTTTTGCTCCTCCTCGCCCTGGGGGTAGGCCTCGGCCAGCGCCTCGTCCTGCCGGAGGGGGCCGTGGCGGGGGGCCCCTCACCCTCTCGGGAGAAGGGCTTCCCGACGGGCGCTACCCCCTGGCCCTGGAAGGCCCCGGGGGCAGCCGGGTGGAGGAGGTGGAGGTCCAGGGAGGGAGGTTCGCCCTCCCCCTCACCCTCGAGGCCCCCGGGGAGTACCGGGTGCGGCTCAACCTGCCCTCGGGCGCCCTGGAGGGGCGCTTCCTCCTCCTCGCCCCCACGCCGCCCGAGCTCACCCCCGAGGGACTCAAGCTCCCCTGGGGGCTCCTCCCCCTGCCCCAGGGCCCCTGGGTGGGCCCCCTGGTGGAGGGGGACCGGGTCTACGTGGCCCAAGGGCTCCTCGTGGTGGAGGCGGGCCTTAAAGAGGAGGCGGTTCGCTACCACTTCGCCCCCGCAAAGGTCCTCGCCCTCCGCCCGGGCCCCGAGGCCCTCCTGGAGGGGGAGCGGGTCCTGCCCATCCCCTTTCCCCCGGTCCCCTTCCAGGGCAAGGAGGAAGACCTAGAGGCCCTAAGGCCCCTCCTCCTGGCCCTGAACCCCCCCAGGCCCTGGCCCTACTTCGCCTACTGGGCCCTCCCCCGGAGACCCTGAGCGAGGAGGACCTCGCCGCCTACGGCCAGGACCTCCGGGCCCGGGGCCACCGGCCCGAGCTTCCCTTCGGCCAGGAGGGCGTCCTGCGGATGGCGGAGGCGGCCCGCGCCCTCCTCGGCGAGGACCCCGCCCGGGCCAAGGCCCTGACCCTCGCCCTCCTGCGCTACACCCCCCTCTTCCCCGGCTCCGAGGCCTTCTTCCAGGAGATGGCCGAGGCCCTCGAGGCCCAGGGGGAGGTGGCCACCGCCCTCCGCCTGCGCGAGGCCCTAGCCCTTTCCGCCCCCTGGAGGCCGCCGGACCTGGGCTTCCTCGCCCCCGCCTTCTTTGTCCTGGGGACGGCGTACCTGGCCCTTTTCCTCTACCTCTTCCTCTTCTACCTGCCCGCCCAGCTCAAGGACCTGAGGCCCATCGGCGGCTACCTGGGCGGGTTCTTCCGCCACCCCCTCCTGCGCCTGCGCCACCTCCACCTGGCCTACGCTGGCCTAGGGGAAAGGCTCCTCGCCCTCCTCCTCTTCCTCGCCACCCTCGCCGCCCTCCTCCTCTACGGCCTGGACGCCAAGGCCCGGGCCGCCCTCTGGGCCCCGCCCCTGGACCAGGGGACCCTCTTCACCCCGGCAGCCCAGGCCTGGGCCCGGTCCCTGCCCCCCACCCCCGGGGCCAAGGCCCTCCAGGGGTACACCCTCCTCCGGGACAACCCCACCCAGGCCCGGGCCCTGCTCAGGGAAGGGGCGCCCCTGCCCTTCGCCCTCGCCCTCTTGGGGGAGAAGGAGCTCGTCCTGGCCTACGAGAAGGCCCCTTGGTCCGGCCCGGTGCGAAGCCTCCTCGGCCTCGGCGCCGACCCCTGGGGACCACGGGAGCCCGCCCCCACCCTCCGCACCCTCTACACCCTCCTCCTCGAGGCGGAGGCGCGGCGCCTGGCCGAGGACCCCTGGCGCGGCTTCTCCCAACTCCCCCTCCCCCTTCCCGAGGGGTACCGGGCCTGGGCCTTCGCCGCCCTCCTCCTCCTCGCCCTCTACCACCTCCTCACCCTCTTCCTCCCCAGAAGGCAAGGCCAGCCCTCCCCCGCCTACGCCCTCTTCCTCCGCCTCCTCCTCCCGGGAAGCCTCGGCCTGGGCGGAGGGCTTGGGGTGGTCCTTTTGCTTCTCGCCGCCTACGGCCTGTGGGCCCTTCTCCAAGACCAGGGCTACCTCTACCTCGCCGCGGCCTACGGCCTCCACCTCCTCCTCGTGCTAAGCTCAAGGGCCTGGAGGCGCGCATGATCCTGCCCCCCATCCCCACCCCCTTTGACCGGGAAGGAAGGCTGGATGAAGAGGCCTTCCGGGAGCTGGCCCAGGCCTTGGAGCCCCTGGCGGACGGCCTCCTCGTTTACGGCTCCAACGGGGAAGGGGTCCACCTCACCCCCGAGGAAAGGGCCCGGGGCCTCCGGGCCCTTAGGCCTAAGAAGCCCTTCCTCGTGGGCCTCATGGAGGAGACCCTGCCCCAGGCCCAAAGGGCCCTCCTCGAGGCCCAGGAGGCGGGAGCCCTGGCCCTCCTCGCCACCCCACCCCGCTACTACCACGGAAGCCTGGGGGAGGGGCTTCTCCGCTACTACGAGGCCCTGGCGGAGAGGACGCCCATTTTCCTCTACCACGTGCCCCAGAACACCAAGGTGGACCTGCCCCTCGAGGCGGTGGAGGCTCTGGCCCCGCACCCGAACGTCCTCGGCATCAAGGACTCCAGCGGCGACCTCAGCCGGATCGCCTTCTACCAGGCCCGCCTCCGGGAGTTCCGGGTCTACACCGGCCACGCCCCCACCTTCCTCGGCGCCCTAGCCCTTGGAGCGGAAGGGGGGATCCTGGCCGCAGCCAACCTCGCCCCCCGGGCCTATAGGGCGCTTTTGGACCACTTCCGCCAGGGAAGGCTCGCCGAGGCTCAGGAGCTCCAGAAGAAGCTCTTCCCCCTGGGAGACCTCCTCGCCAAGGGCGGGGTGCCCCTCCTAAAGCAGGCCCTCCGGCACCTGGGCCTCCCCGCGGGCTACCCCAGGCCCCCCTACCCGGCGGAAAGCCCCCTTTGGGAGAGGTTCCTCCCCGTCCTGGAGGGCCTAAAGGAGGAGGGATGGGTCCTCTAGCGCGAGGGCTTGGGCTTCTCCTCCTCGGCCTTCTGGCCCTCGCCGCCTGCGCCCCAAGGCCCCTTCCGCCCGAGGCCCGTTACCTCGGGGCGGAGATCCGGGGCCTAGAGCTTTCCCCCGAGCCCGCCCTGCTCCTCGCCGTGCGGGTCGCCTTCAAGAACCCCAACCCCTTTCCCCTTCCCCTCGCCACCTTCGGGACGCGGCTTCGGGTGGGGGAGGTGAGGGTGCCCCTGGACCTCACCCTCCCCCCGGGGAAACCGAGGCCTCCCTTCCCGTGCGCCTCACCCCGAAGGAGGCCCTGGCCACCGCCTTGGCCCTCCTCTCCCGGGAAGGGGCGGAGGTGGCCCTGGAGGGCCGAACCTTGAGCCAAGACCTCACCTTCTTCAAGGCCCGCCTCGCCTTCCCCCTGGAGCCCGTAAGGGTACGCCGGGCCGGGGTCAACCTCTTCCTGGAAAACCCTAACCCCATCCCCTTTCGGGCGGAGGGCACCCTGGTCCTTCTGGGCCAGCGCCTCCTGGTGCGGGCGGACCTCCCGGCGAAGGGGGAGGCGCGGGTCCAGGTGGTGGGCCTGAGGCCCGGGCTTGAGCGGGGGAGGGGACGGCTGGAGCTTCGCCTCGAGGTCCCCGGCTTCCTCAGCCAGACCCTGGTCCTGGACCTCTAAAGGCGGAAAGCCAGGGGGAGGAGGGCCCCCAACGTGGTGCGCACCTCCCCTTCGGGCCCGTGGAGGACCACCTCCACCTCCGGCCCCCCGAACTCCATGAGCACCTGCCGGCACCCCCCGCAAGGGGGGATAGGCCCCTTGGGGCTATAGACGTGCACCCGATCCAGGCGGCGCTTCCCCGCGAGGACCATGGCCGCCACGGCGTTCCTTTCGGCGCACTGGGAGAGGGGGAAGGAGGCGTTTTCCACGTTGACCCCGAGGAACACCTCCCCTTCCGCCTCCACCAGGGCCACCACGGGGAAGCCCGAGTAGGGGGCGTAGGCCCGCCCCACGTGGGCCTGCAGGATCTCCCTAACCCTCTCCATGCTCCACCAGTCGCTCCACCCGCACCCGCTCGATGCGTCGCTGGTCTGCGCTTTCCACCACGAAGCGGAAGCCCTGCCACTCCACGCTCTCCCCCACGCTGGGGATCCGCCCGAAGAGGGCGTAGAGGAAGCCGGAAAGGGTGTCGTACTCCCCCTCGGGGAGCTCCACCCCCAGGGCCTCGGAGACCTCGTCTATGGGAGTCTGAGCCTGGATGGACAGCGAACCGTCCGGGAGGCGCCGGATGGCGGCGTCCTCGGGCTCGTCGGTCTCGTCGTAGATCTCCCCCACGATCTCCTCTATCACGTCCTCGAGGGTCACGAGGCCCGCCGTGCCCCCAAACTCGTCCACCACGATGGCCATGTGCACCTTGCGGCGCCTGAGCTCCTTGAGAAGGCTCCAGGCGTCCATGTTCTCGGGGACGAAGTAGGGAGGGTGGGTGATGGAAGCCACGGTGCGTCCTTTCAAGTCCTCCTCGCAGTAGTAGTCCAGGAGGTCCTTGGCGTAGGCCACGCCCACGATGTGGTCCACGCTCTCCCGGTAGACGGGCACCCGGCTGTAGCGGTGCTCCCGGTAGAGGGCGAGGAGGTCCTCCAGGGTGGCCTCGTCCTCTATGGCCACCATCTCCACCCTCGGGGTCATGATCTCCCGCACCGGGGTCTCCTCCAGCTCCAGGATGGAGTGGATCATCTCCTCCTCCTGGGGCTGAATGGCCCCGGACTCCTCGGCCCCCGCCAGGATGAGCTTAAGCTCCTCCTCGGAGACCAAAGGGGTGCCCCGGGGCTCCAGGCCGAGGAGGCGGAGAAGCCCCCCGGAGACGAGGCTGAAGAAGCGCCCCACGGGGTAGAAGAGGACGGAGAGGCCGTAAATGGGCCAAGCGGCCAGCCGGGCGATGGCCTCCGCATGGTGGACGGCGAGGGACTTGGGGGTGATCTCGCCGAAGAAGAGGATGAGGAAGGTCATCGCCCCCGTGGCCACCCCCACGCCCGCGGAGCCGAAGGCCTGGGTGGCGAGCTCCGTGACCAGGGCAGTGGCGGCGATGTTCACCAGGTTGTTGCCCACGAGGATGGTGGTGAGGAAGCGGGTGATGTCCTCGGCAAGGAGGCGGAAGGGACCGTTTTTGCTCTCGGCGAGCTCCTTCAGCTTCCACGGGTAGAGGGTGGTGATGGCCGTCTCGCTTGCGGAGAAGAAGGCGGAAAGGGCAAGGAGGAGAACGAGGACCGCCCAAAGCCACGGGTTTTCCGGGGAAGCCGCCTCGCCTTGCGCCAAAGCCGGGGTACCGAGGGCCAAAAGAAGAAGCCACCGACTCGGAGGACGATCCATACGCCTTCCGCCATTCTACACCAGGCCCGCCGCCACGTACCCCAAAGGGTCTCCCGCGGCCCTCGCCCGGGCATCCCACGGGGCGAAACCCAGGCGCGCACAAGGCGGGCAGAGGTTGTCTTGACTAAATAGTTGACTTGACTTAACCTTTTCCCGGTATGAACGGACCACCGCCCCCCCTGGTCCAGGAGCTGGCGGCGTTGGGGTACGCCTTGACCCACGCCCTCTACACCGAGGCCAAGGAGCTCCTCGTCAAGGAGGGCCTCTCCCCGAGAAAGGCCCACCTCCTCGGCCTTCTGGCCAAGGGGGTGGACCTCCCCTCCCAGCTCGCCGAGCTCCTCGAGGTCCACCCCTCCCAGGTCTCCCACCTCCTCGCCGCCCTGGAGGAGGAGGGCCTGGTGGAGCGGAGCCCCGACCCCCAGGACCGCCGCAAGGTGAAACTCTTCCTCACGCCCAAAGGGCGGGAGGCGGCGGCCCGGGCCGAGGCGCTTTGGCTCGCCGTCTTCGGCCGGAGGCTTGCCCGCCTCTCCCCGGAGGAGCAGGCCGCCTTCCTCCGGATCCTGCGCAAGCTCACGGAGGTGGAGGATGCGTAGGCTTCTCCTCCTTCCCCTCCTCACCCTCCCCGCCTTGGCCCAGTCCGCCCTAAGCCCACTCAAGGACCACCCCCTCCTCAAGCAGGCGGAGGCCTACCTCCTCGCCGCCCGCAAGTCCCTCGAGGCCCAGGCCGCCCCCCTCGCCCTGAACGTCCAGGGGAACTACCTCCGCTACGGCTACACCTGCGAGCCGGAGGCGGTCTGCACAAGCCTCCCCGAGTCGGCCCAGAGCCTCACCCTCGCCCTCGTCCTCACCCCCTTCCCCTTCGGGGAGGTGGCGGACGGGGTGGAGCGGGCCCAAATCGCCCTCAGGCGGGCCGAGCTCGCCTACCGCAAGACCCGGGCAGGCCTCGAGGCCCAGGCGGTGGCCGCCTACGGCCGCTACCAGGAGGCGAGGCTCGGCGTGCGGATCGCCGAAAAGGGCCTGGAGCTGGCGCGAAAGGCCCTGGAGGCCGCCAGGAAGCGCCAGGCGAACCCCAAGGAGCTCAGGGAGGCGGAGCTCGCCCTGGAGGAGGCGCAAAACCGCCTGGAGGAGGCGCAGAGGGGCCTCGCCCTCGCCCTGGAGGCGGCCCGGGACCTGGTGGACCCGGAAGCCCCCCTGCCCCCATCCCCGAACCCAAGGGGACGACCCCCTTGAGCCTGGAGGAGGCCCGCCTGAACCTCCTGGAGGCCCAGATCGCCTTGGAGGCGGCGCAAAGGAGCCTCCTCCCCACCCTCCAGGGGAGCTACACCCGCTACCCCAGCGGCAACGACACCCTAAGCCTCTCCCTCTCCAGCAAGACCCTTCAGCCCACCCTGGCCTACACCCGCCAGAACCCGGCCCAGGCGGCCACCGCCCTGCCCGGGGGCGGCCGCTACCGGGCCACGGAGGAGCTTCGGCTAAGCCTCTCCCTCACCCTCTCCCCCGGCCTCTTCGCCGCCCTGGAGGCCGCCCAGGCCCAGGCCCGGGGGGCGGAGGAGGCCTTCCTCGCCGCCTCCCGCCAGGCCCGCCTGCAGGAGGAGAGCCTCAAGGCGGGCCTTTTGGGCGCCCGGTCCGCCCTGGCCCTGGCGCAAAGCCGCAAGGCCTCCGCGGAAAAGGCCCTGGAGGAGGCAAAAAAGCGCCTCGCCCTGGGGCTGGAAAGCCCCCTCGGGGTCCTGCAGGCCGAGCTCAACCTGCTCCAGGCGGAGCTCGGCCTCCTCCAGGCGGAAAACAACCTCAGGAACCGGCTTATGGAGCTTTACCAGTTCTACGGAGAGCTTTTGGAGGTGAACCCGTGAAGAAGCCCCTCTTCGCCCTCGCCCTTGGCCTCACGGCCCTGGGGCTCGCCCAGCCCCTGCCGGAGGCCCTCAAGAAGGCCCAGGAAGCGCCCGCCGTGGTGAACGCCCGGCTCGAGGTCCAGGCCAAGGCCCGGGACCTGGACCGCACCCTGAAGGACCCCTTGCGCACCGCCTTGGACGAGCTCCAGGCCCGCCAGGCCCTGGAGCTCGCCGAGGCCAGGCTCCGCCGCGCCCTGGCCCAGGCGGAAAACGAGATCGTCGCCGCCTACACCCAGGTCGTGGAGGCGAGGCTCCAGGTCCGGGTCCTGGAGAAGGCCCTGGAGGTGGCGGAGCTCTCCCTCAAGGCCACGGAGGTCCGGGTGAAGGGCGGCGGGGCCACCAGCCTGGACCTCCTCGAGGCCCAGAACCGGGCCCAGGAGGCCCGGAAGAACCTGGACCAGGCCCAAAGGGCCCTGAAGAGCGCCCAGGCGCAGCTCGCCAACCTCGTGGGCCCCTGGGAACCCGAGCCCGTGGCGGACCTCCCCGGGCTCCCCGAGGCCGGGCTCGTGGAAACCCTCCTGGAGGAGAACGCCGACCTCCTCCAGCTCCGCCACTCCCTCGCCCTCCTTAAGGCCCAGCGGGCCCTATTGGACGAGAGCTTCGCCGCCCGCAAGGACATTGACGCCCTGGAGGACCAGATCGCCGCCCTCGCGACCCAGCTGGACGGCGCCGCCTCCTCCCTCCGGGTGGGCCTGGAGGCCCGCTTCCGCGGGCTTCCTCCCCTCCTCGAGGGGGTGCGCCGGGCGGAGGAGGCCCTGGAGGCGGCGAAGAAGCGGTACGAGGCGGAAAGGGCGCGCTTCGCGGCGGGGCTCGCAAGCCGCCTCGCCCTCCTCCAGCAGGAGCTCAACCTCCTGCAGGCGGAGCTCGCCCTGGAGCAGGCCAAGCACGCCTACCTCAAGGCCTACTACGGCCTCCTCGCCACGAGGTGAGCCATGAAGCGCCTCCTCGTCTTCCTCCCCCTCCTCCTCCTCGCCTGCGCCCCCAAGCCGGAGGCGGAGGCCCCCCAAACCACCGCCCCCCTCCGCGCCCAGGTGCGGACCCTCAAGGCCGAGCCCGGCCTCCTCACCCGGGAGGCCCGGGCCTCGGCGGGCGTGGTGGCCGAGAAGGAGAGCCTGGTGGCGGCGGGGGCCTCGGGCCGGGTGGTCCGGACCCTCCCCGCGGGCACCCGGGTGCGGGCCGGGGAGGGGGTGGTCTTCCTGGACCCCGCCCCCTTCCAGGAGGCCCTGGCCCAGGCCAAGCTCGCCCTGCGCCAGGCCGAGGAGAACCTGGCCCGGGCCGAGGCCCAGGCGGAGGGAAACCGGAAGGCCCTAGAGGCCCAGCTCGCCGCCGCCGAGGCCCAGCTCGCCGCGGCCAGGCGCCGCTACGAGGAGGGGAAGGCCCTCCTCGCCCTGGGCGCCCTGGCCCCCCTTGAGCTCAAGGGCCTCGAGGCCCAGTACCTCCAGGCGCAAAGCGCCTACGAGAACGCCAAGGAGGCCCTGGCCCGCCTGGAAAGGGAGGACGACCTCCGCCTCCTCAGGCTCCAGGTGGAGGCCGCCCGCCTCCAGGTGCAGCAGGCGGAGCGGAACCTCAAGGAGAGCGTGGTCCGGGCCCCCTTCGCCGGGGAGGTGGTGGAGGTCTACGTGAAGGAAGGGGAGTTCGCCGGGGCGGGGAGCCGGGCCTTCCGCCTGGCCACCACCGACCGCCTCCTGGTCAAGGTCTACCTCCCCCCCGAGCGGGCGGCCGCCCTCACGGAGGACACGGCCTTCCGCGTCCGCCAAAACGGCAAGGAGGTGGAGGCCCGCCTCCAGGCGAAAAGCGACCTCCCCGGGCAGAACCGCCTGGTGGAGGTGACCCTGAGGCCCACAGGCCCCCTCCTCCCCGGGGCGGCGGAGGTGCGCTACCCCGAGGTCCTGGCCGAGGGCCTCCTGCTTCCTGCGGGGGCGGTGCGGACCGAGGACGGTGAGGCCTTCGTCTACGTGGTGGAGGAGGGCCGGGCGCGGAAGCGGCCCGTCCGGCTCCTCGCCCAGGAGGGAGGCCAGGCCGCCGTGGCGGGACTTGAGGCGGGGGAGGCGGTGGTCTACCCGGTGCCCGAGGGACTGGAAGACGGCGACCCCGTGGAGGTGGTGCCGTGAGGGAAAACCCCCTGGTGGCCTTCTTCGTGGAGCGCTTCGTCTTCGCCACCTCCATCTTCGTGGGCATGGTCCTGGTGGGGCTCCTTCTGGGCCTCGGGCTTGGGGTGGAGCTCCTTCCCCGGTTCAGCGTCCCCGTCATCGCCATCTCCACCAGCTACCCCGGGGCCGGGCCCGAGGAGGTGGCGGAGCAGGTCTCCAAGCCCCTGGAGGACGCCCTCTCCACCCTCACGGGGGTGGACGTCATCGGCTCCAGCTCCACGGAGGGGTTCAGCCTGGTCTTCGTCCAGTTCAAGCAGGGGGTGGACGTGGACCAGGGGGCGGTGGAGGCGAGCCAGAAGGTGGCCGCCATCCGGAGCACCCTCCCCAAGGACGCCTCCGCCCCCGTGGTGCAGAAGTTTGACCCCTCGGCGCGCCCCATCCTCTACCTGGCCCTCGAGGCCCCGGGGGAGGACCTCGCCGAGGTCCTCCGCTACGCGGAGAGGACCCTCAAGCCCCGCCTCCAGCTGGTCTCCGGCGTGGCCGACATCCGGCTCACGGGCGCCCCCAAGACGGCCATCAAGGTCTACCTGGACCCCGACCGGCTCCAAGCCCTGGGGATCCCTCCCCTCCAGGTGGTCCAGGCCCTCTCCGCCTCGGCCCTCAACCTCCCCCTGGGGGCCCTCACGGAGGAGGAGCGGCGCCTGGTCTACACCTTACGCGCCGCCCCCCGCACCGCCTCGGAGGTGGCCGAGGTCCTGGTGGACCCGGGCCGGGGTATCCGGGTGCGGGACGTGGCCCGGGTGGTGGAGGCCCGGGAGGCCCCCACCACCCTGAACCGGGTGAACGGCCGCCCCACCGTGGTCCTGGCCGTGGTCAAGACGCCGGACGCCAACGCCGTGGCCGTGGCCCAGGGGGTGAAGCGGGCCCTGGAGGGGACCTCCCTCCCTCCCGGGTACCGGGCGGAGGTCGCCCTGGACACCACCCGCTTCATCCAGGCCGCGGTGGAGGACACGGTGCGGGAGGCTTTTTTGGCCGCCCTGGCCGTTTCCTTGGTGGTCCTTATCTTCCTGGGGAAGCTCAACTCCGTCTTCTCCGTCATCCTGGCCATTCCCATCACCCTCTCCGGGGCCATCCTCCTCTTCGGCGTCCTGGGCTTCACCTACAACCTCATCAGCCTCCTCGCCCTCACCGTGGCGGTGGGCATCGTGGTGGACGACTCCATCGTGGTGGCGGAAAACATTGACCGCTACCGCCGCATGGGGCTCGGCCTTAAAGAGGCGGTCCTCAAGGGGGCGAGCGAGGTGAGCGCCGCCGTGGCCGCGGCCACCCTAAGCCTCCTCGCCGTCTTCCTCCCCATCAGCTTCCTCCCCGGCCTCATCGGCCAGATCTTCCAGCAGTTCGGCCTGGGCATGGCGGCGGCCATCGGCGTGAGCTGGCTCGAGGCCCTCCTCTTCCTCACCGTCCGCCTCGCCTACTTCCCCGACCCCGACCCCCCCACCCTAAAGGAGGCCCTCCGGGCGGCCCTCCTCCTCCCCAAGGACCTCGCCTGGGCCTACCGCCGGGGCTTCCGCACCGCCTTGGGCCTCCTCCTCGGCCTCGGCGTGGCCTTCCTCCTCTACCGCCAAGGCCCCCTCCACCTCCTCCTCCTCGCCCTCTACCCGGCCCTCCTCGGCCTCGGGCGCTACCTGGGGAGGCTCCTCCTGGACCTCGCCGGGGCCCTGGCCCGGCTCCTGCACGAGGCCACGGAGGGGGGGGTGCGAAGGCTCACCGAGGGGTACGCCCGGGCCCTGGAGGCCGCCCTCGCCCGGCCCTACCTGGTCCTGGGCCTGGCGGGCCTCGCCTTCCTCTCCGTCTTCCCCATCCTGCCCCAGATCCCCTTCAACTTCACCCCCCGCGCGGACACCGGGGTGCTCACCGCCACCCTCCTTCTCCCCAAGGACACACCCCTAGCCGTCTCCGACCGGGCAGCACGGGCCCTGGAGGCCTACTTCCTCGCCCATCCGGCGGTGGAGCGGGTGGTGACCACCGTGGGGGCGAGCGCCACCGGCGGGGCCCAGGTGGGGGACCCCTCCCGGGTCCAGCTCCAGATCGTCCTTAAACCCAAACACGAGCGGGAGGACATCTTCACCCTCACCGAGGTCTTCAATCGGGAGGGCAAGGAGGTCCTAAAGGACTTCCCCGGAGCGGATCTCCGCGTCCTGGCCCAGACCGGCCCCGAGGCAGGGGACGCCGACCTGCAGTTCTTTGTCACCAGCCCCGACCGGGAGGCGCTGGAGGCCCGGGTCCAGGCCATCGTGGACCGGATCGCAAAGAAGCCCTACGTCCTGAACGTGAAGAGCACCCTGGAGTCCATCCAACGGGAGCGCGTCTTCGTTCCCGACCCCGCCCGGCTTTCCGGCACCGGCCTCACCCCCCAGGACGTGGCCCAGGCCCTGAGGCTTTACCTCTCCGGGACCCAAGCGGCCACGGCCAGGCGGAGCGGGGAGGAGTACCCCGTGGTGGTGCAGGCCGACCCCCTCCTCTACTCCGGGGAGGGCGGCCTCCTCTCCCTCCCCGTCTACGCCCCCGCCCTCCAGGCCTTCCTGCCCTTAGGAAGCCTCGGCCGGTTTGAGGAGCGCCCCTCCCCCACCCTGATCTCCCGCCGCAACCAGGCCTACGCCGCCGGGATCAACATCAACCTCAAGCCCGATGCCCCTGGCGCCCTCCAGGTTCAGGCGGAGCTGGAAAAGGACCTGAAGGCGGCAGGGCTCCTTGGGGACGGGGTGGAGCTCGTGGCCTCAGGGCTTGGGAGCTTCACGGAGGAGCTCGCCTCCCTCGCGCCCCTCGCCTTCGGCCTCGCCCTCGTCCTCAACTACCTCGTCATCGCCAGCCAGTTCAACGCCTGGCGCTACCCCCTCTACCTCCTCCTCCCCGTGCCCTTGGCCTTGGTGGGGGCCTTCTGGCTCACCTACTTCCTGGGCACGGGCCTGGACGTGATCAGCGTCTTGGGGGTGGTGATGCTCATCGGCCTGGTGACCAAGAACGCCATCCTCCTCCTGGACTTCGCCTCCCGCCGCATGCGGGAAAAGCCCCTCAAGGAGGCCCTGGTGGAGGCGGCCAGGCTCAGGCTGAGGCCCATCCTCATGACCACCCTCACCGTCCTCATCATCAGCCTCCCCCTCCTCCTCGGGGCCGGGGAGGGGTCGGAGTACCGGAGGCCCCTCGGCGTGGTCATCCTGGGTGGGATGCTCTCCTCCACCCTCCTCACCCTCTTCGTGGTCCCCGCCGCTTTCTACGCCTTTGAGGGGCGGCGGGCCAAGGAGCCCGTGCTAAGGTGAGGGGGCATGGACGCCAAGCGGCTTCTTCTCCTCTTCCTCCTCGCCGCCACCCTCCTCGCCGGGGGGGTGGTGGGGGTGGCCTTCTACTACCTGAGGCCCCTAAAGGCCGAGCCCATCGCCCGGGAAGCCCTTCGGGGCTTAAGGGTGATAGAAAGGCCCTACGGGCTGGAACTCCTGCCCCAAGCCCCCAAGGCCCTCCTGGCCTTCTACCCCGGGGCCCGGGTGGAGCCTTTGGCCTACGCCCCCGTCCTCGCCCCCGTGGCCCGGGCGGGGTACGGGGTGGCCCTCCTCAAGGTGCCCTCGGGGATCGCCCTTTTGGGAAAGGAGCGGGCCCTCGAGGCGCAAAGGGCCCACCCTAACCTCCCCCTGGTGGTGGGAGGGCATAGCCTAGGAGGGGTGGCGGCGGCGGAGCTGGCGGAAAGGGAAGGGCTCCCCCTCCTCCTCTTCGCCGCCTACCCCGAGGGGGACCTCTCCGGCAAGGCCCTCCCCACCCTGGCCCTCTTCGGCACGGAGGATGGCCTCCTTCCCCCGCAGGAGGCCCGGGAAAAGGCCAGGCGCCTGCCCAAGGGGGCCCGGGTGGTCTTCGTGGAGGGGCTGAACCACGCGGGCTTCGGGGCCTACGGCCCGCAAAGGGGGGACAGGCCCGCCACACGCCCCCGGGAGGCCCTGTGGGAAGAGGTCCGGGAGGAGGTCCTCCTCTTCCTCGAGGGCCTGGGGTGGGACACGCCTCCCTCCCCGAGGGCGTTACGCTAGGGGCATGGACCGGACCCACGAGCGCATCCTACAGGCCATGGCGGAGAACCTGGGGGAGGGCCTGCCCCGGGCCATCCCCCTCCTTGCGGAGAAGGCGCCGGGCCTCCTCCTGGAGCACGGGCGGAACTGGACCTTCGCCATGCCGGAAAAGGGGGCCCTGGACGAGAAAACCCGCACCCTGATCCTCCTCGGCATCGCCCTGGCCACGGGCTCGGAGGCCTGCGTGAAGGCCATGGCCCACCGGGCCAAGCGCCTGGGCCTTTCCAAGGAGGCCCTGCTGGAGACCCTGAAGATCGCCCGGCAGGCCCAGGCCAACGCCGTCCTGGGCCACGCCGCGCCCCTTCTGGAAGTGCTATAGTGGAGATAGCCGGGGCGGGCGCCCCCCCTCGGACCGGAATCTTCCCCCAAAAGCAAGCGTCCAGGATTGCCCTTTTGCCCTCGCGGGGGAAGGGAAAGGAGGACCATGAAGGACAGCTTCCAAACCCTAAAGACCCTGACCACGAAAAGCGGCACCTACGGCTACTACGACCTACAGGAGCTGGAAAGGAAGGGCGTGACGGAGGTCTCCCGCCTCCCCTTCTCCATCCGCGTGATGCTGGAAAGCCTCCTCCGCAACGAGGACGGCTACCAGGTCACCCGAGAGGACATAGAGGCGCTGGCCCGCTGGCGGCCGGACCCCGGGGAGATCAACGTGCCCCTGAAGCTCGCCCGGGTCATCCTCCAGGACTTCACCGGGGTCCCGGCGGTGGTGGACCTGGCGGCCATGCGGGATGCGGTGGCCAAACGGGGCGGGGACCCCAAGCGCATCAACCCCGTGGTGCCCGCCGATCTGGTCATTGACCACTCGGTGCAGGTGGACGCCTTCGGCACCGCCTACGCCTTCTTCTACAACGTGGAGAAGGAGTACGAGCGCAATAGGGAGCGCTACCTCCTTCTCAAGTGGGCCCAGAACGCCCTGGAGAACTTCCGGGTGGTGCCTCCGGGCACGGGCATCGTCCACCAGGTGAACATTGAGTACCTCACCAAGGTGGTGATGACGGACAAGCGGGACGGGCTCACCCTGGCCTTCCCCGACTCCCTGGTGGGCACGGACAGCCACACCACCATGGTGAATGGCCTCGGCGTCCTGGGCTGGGGCGTGGGGGGCATCGAGGCCGAGGCGGTGATGCTGGGCCAGCCCTACTACATGCTGGCCCCTAGGGTGGTGGGCTTCAAGCTCTACGGGGAGCTTCCCGAGGGGGCCACGGCCACCGACCTGGTCCTCACCATCACCGAGATCCTGCGCAAGCACGGGGTGGTGGGCAAGTTCGTGGAGTTCTACGGCCCCGGCGTGGCCAAGCTCTCCACCCCCGACCGGGCCACCATCGCCAACATGGCCCCCGAGTACGGGGCCACCATGGGCTTCTTCCCCGTGGACGAGGAAACCCTGAACTACCTCCGCCAGACGGGGCGGCCCGAGGAGCTTGTGGAGCTGGTGGAGGCCTACACCAAGGCGGTGGGTCTCTTCCGCACCCCGGAGGCGGAGGAGAAGGTCCAGTACTCCGAGTACCTGGAGCTGGACCTCTCCACGGTGGAGCCCTCCCTGGCGGGCCCCAAGCGGCCCCAGGACCGGGTGCCCCTCAAGGAGGCGAAGGAGAGCTTCCTCGCCCACCTCACCAAGCCCGTGAAGGAGCGGGGCTTCGGCCTCTCCGAGGACCAGCTCCAGAGGAAGGTCCTGGTCAAGCGCCAAGACGAGGAGTTTGAACTCACCCACGGCTCGGTGGTCATCGCCGCCATCACGAGCTGCACCAACACCTCCAACCCCACGGTGATGCTCGGGGCGGGGCTTCTCGCCAAGAAGGCGGTGGAGGCGGGCCTGGACCGGAAGCCCTGGGTCAAGACCTCCCTCGCCCCCGGCTCCAAGGTGGTGACGGACTACCTGGAGATGAGCGGGCTCACGCCCTTCCTCGAGGCCCTGGGCTTCCACCTGGTGGGCTACGGCTGCACCACCTGCATCGGCAACTCCGGGCCCCTCCCTGAGGACATCGCCAAGGCCGTGGAGGAAGGGAACCTGGTGGTGGCCGCCGTCCTCTCCGGGAACCGCAACTTTGAGGGCCGCATCAACCCCCACGTGAAGGCCAACTACCTGGCAAGCCCCATGCTGGTGGTGGCCTACGCCCTGGCGGGCCGGATGGACATTGACTTCACCACGGAGCCCTTGGGCTTTGACCCCAACGGCAAGCCCATCTACCTCAAGGACATCTGGCCCTCCATGGAGGAGATCCGGGAGGCCATAAGGAAGACCCTGGACCCCGAGCTCTTCAAGAAGGAGTACAGCAAGGTCTTTGAGGGGGACGAGCGCTGGCAGTCCCTCCCCGCCCCCACCGGGGAGCTCTACCAGTGGGACCCCGAGAGCACCTACATCCAAAACCCGCCCTTCTTTGAGGATCTGGGCGAGCGGAAGGTGGAGGATATCCGGGGGGCGCGGGTCCTCCTCGTCCTCGGCGACTCCGTGACCACGGACCACATCTCCCCCGCCGGCGCCATCCCCGTGAAAAGCCCCGCCGGCCAGTACCTGATCAGCAAGGGGGTGAAGCCGGAGGACTTCAACTCCTACGGCTCCCGGCGCGGCAACCACGAGGTGATGATGCGGGGCACCTTCGCCAACATCCGCATCAAGAACCTCATGCTGGACGGAATCGAAGGGGGCTACGCCAAGAAGCTCCCCGAGGGGGACGTAGACTTCGTCTACAACGTCGCCATGCGCTACAAGGCCGAGGGCACGCCCCTTTTGGTCATCGCCGGGAAGGAGTACGGGACCGGCTCTAGCCGCGACTGGGCCGCCAAGGGCACCTACCTCCTCGGCATCAAGGCGGTGCTCGCGGAAAGCTTTGAAAGGATCCACCGCTCCAACCTCGTGGGCATGGGCGTCCTGCCCCTGGAGTTCCTGCCGGGAGAGAACCGGGAGACCCTGGGCCTCACGGGGTACGAGGTCTACGACATCCTGGGCCTCGAGGACCTCAAGCCCAGGAAGCTCGTGGACATCGTGGCGAAGCGGGAGGACGGGAGCGAAATCCGCTTCCAGGCCATCGCCCGCCTGGACACCCCCGTGGAGGTGGACTACTACAAGAACGGGGGCATCCTCCAGACCGTGCTCCTCAACATGCTGAAGGAGGCCAAGGCCACGGAGTAAGCCCACGCGAGGGAAAACGCCCCGGGCCTACAGCCCGGGGCGTTCTGGTGCCGGGGACGGGACTCGAACCCGTACGGGGGCTACCCCCCAGCGGATTTTAAGTCCGCAGCGTCTACCGTTCCGCCACCCCGGCGGGCCTTTCTCATCCTAGCGGGGAAACCCCTCCCTGCCAAGGCGCAGGGTGAGGTCCGCCCCCAAGACCGCCTCGCCCGAAACCCGGTAAGGCACCCCAAGGGCCCTCCCCAAAGCCCCGGCCAGGGCCCCGGGGCCGTTTTCCAGGACCTCGGTGCGCTCGGGAACCAGGTCCACGGGGTGAAGGAGGACCCTTAGGCCTAAGGCATGGAGCCTTTCCTTGGCCCCCTCCACCAAAGCCTCCTGCCCTGGGCCATAGACCAGGGCCACGAGCCGACCCTCTAAGGAAGCCTCTTCCCCCAGGGTTTTCCCTTGAAAGTAGAGGGCTATTAGCCTCCCCAAGGCCTCCTGGTCCACCGCCCAGCCCCCACCCGCGAAGCGGCCGGGAAGGAGGAGGCTCACCAGCTCGGGTCGCTTCGTAGCGAAGCCCAGGATGGCCCCCTTCTCCCCCGGGTGAGGTCGGTCTGCACGTAGGGCTCCACCGCCGCCACCGCCCGGGGCAAGCGCAAGAGGCCCGCCGGGGAGAGGATCTGGTCCTTGAGGGCGTGGAAGAAGGCCTGCTGCCGCTGCACCCGGCCGATGTCCCCCAGGGCGTCCTTGCGGAAGCGCAGGTACCCCTCCGCCTGCTCCCCATTGAGCACCTGGCACCCCGGCTCCAAATGGATATCCAGGCCCGCGGCGGTGTCCCGGTAGCGCATGGCCTTCTCCACGCAGACCCTCACCCCCCCCAGGGCGTCCACCCCCTTGCGAAGCGCCTCGGTGCTCACCACCAAGTAGCGCTCCGCCGCCACTCCGGTGATGCGGCGCACCGCCTCCCGCATGAGCTCGGGGCCCCGAGGGGGCTTGCGGCGTTCACCTTGTGCCAGCCGTAGCCCGGAAGGTTCACCCAAACGTCCCGGGGGATGGAGAGGACCACCACCCGGTTGGCCCCAGGGTCCAAGCGCACGAGGAGGATGGCGTCCGCCAGGCCCCGGAAGCGCTCCGGGGCCCTCTTGTGGTAGCCCACGTACTCGGGGCTCGAGCCGTAGACCAAAAGGGTGAAGGGCTCCTTCAGGGCGAAGGGATTAGGGACCGCCCCGTGCCGGAAGAGGGGGCCCAAAAGGGGAAAGGCCCAAACCCCCACGAGGAGGGCGAGGGCCAGGAAAAGGAGCGCTAGGCGCCGCACGAAGCCCTAGTGTAGCCCCCTTTGGGTGAGGCGGATTAGGGGAAGCAGTAGGTGGTGTCCGTCATCGCCCGGTCGGCCCGGAGGAGGCCGTAGCCCGTCTGGGGGTCGTAGTTGCCTCCATTGGCCGCAGTTTGGGTCAAGCAGAGGCGGATTTGGTCGGGGCTTGGCCCTCGGCCGTAGCGGGCGTAGTGCTTGGCCACGTAGAGCGCCGCCAAGGCGCTGGCTTGGGGCGCGGCAAAGGAAGTGCCAACCCACCTATAATCGTACTCGCCGAGGGTCTGGTAATAGGGGTAGTTCCGCCCTAGGGCTAAGGACCAGAGGATCTCAAGCGGGTTTCTGTTCCCCGCCGCCGCCAGCACCAGGTCCGTAGGCTGGGTGGAGTAGTTGGAGAAATCGGAACGAGTCCCGTCTAGCTTGGCGGAGCCCACGGCCAAAACCCCCGGGTAGGCCGCTGGGTAACGAAGCCCGTCCCTCCCGTCGTTCCCCGAAGCGGCCACGGGGAGGGTGCCTTTGAAGAGGGCGTAGTCCAGGGCCTGCTGCACTACCCCATCCAGGGGCGTGGGACTCCCCAGGCTAAGGTTGGCCACTGCGGCCCCCTGATCGGCGGCGTAGCGGAGGGCGCTCGCGAGGACGTCCGAAGTGGAGGAATAGCTCCCCTCCACCCAGTAGAAGACCTTGAGAGGGAGGACCTTCACCCGGTTCAGGCCCACCCCGGGAATCCCCCGGTTGTTGTCGGCCACGGCCGCCACCAGCCCCGCCACCCCCTGGCCGTGGTCAGGGTTGTCTTGGTCAGTATAAGCATACCCCTGGGGGGGCGGGGACGGGCTCAGGTCGTTGGGGCCCAGGCCGTCTGGGGTGAGGTTCCGCCCTGACAGAAAGTTGCCCTGAACATCAGGATGGTCTAGGTTGAAGGCAGTATCCAAAACGGCCACTATGGGGGTGCAGGGAAGGGTGCCTAGGCGATCCCAAGCCGCTTCAAGGTGGATAGCCCGATAGTAGGGTTGGAGCCTTGAAGCGTCCAGCATGCTTGCTGGGTATAGGGGATCGTTCGGCACGTAAAGAGGATCGTAAAGGTAGTTGGGCTGCACCCATCGTGCCCCGGCCCGGAGCAGGGCCTCTGCCTTCCCCCTTTCCTCCCCAGGGGCAACCCGTACACGAACGAAACCTCCGGGAATACCCTCTACAAGCCTTACCCCCTTCACGCGGTTGGCAAGACCCTGAGGGGTGATCCCCCCGGGCAGGATTAAAAGTTCCCCAGGCACGTGGGGGGCCGAGAAATCTCCCAAGCCCTGGGGCTCGTGCAAAAGGCTCTGGGAGACGAGGCCCTGGGGAGTTGGAACACAGGTGGACGGCGGAGGAGGTGGCGGGGGAGGCGGATTCTGGGGGCAGGCCGTGAGGAGAAGGGCCGTGGAGAGGAAAAGGGCCCCAAAGAGCAGGCGCTTCATGGCCTCCACTATACGCCGCACCCCCAGGCCCCGCCTTAAGCCTGGCCTAAGGTTTCCTCCACCCTCCGGGCGAGCTTCTCTAAGAAGCCAAAGAACATGGGCCCGTAGTGGGCGAGCTCGTCCCCGTCCGTGGCGGCCACGGGGAAGTCCCAGCCCCTTTCCCGGGCCAGGGCCCTCGCCTTCTCCAGGGGGTTCTTGCCCCAGGGCTTGGGCTCGTAGAGGAAGAGGTCCGGGGCCCTCCGCCTCACCTCCTCCAGGTCCGGCGTGAAGTAGGCCTGGGGCACGTCCAGGAAGATGGGCTTAAGGCCCAGGTGCAAAAGGGCCTGGGCGATGTAGCTTCCCCGGCCCACGGTGATGGGTCCGCCCAGGTCCATCTCAAAGTAGACCGTGAGGTCAAAGCGGCCCCGAAGGGCGGCGTAGCGGAGGGCGAGCTCGTGGGCGAGGGCGGTGGCCTTCTCCTCCAGGTCCAGGAGGTGGCCCAGGGTGGAGAGGTTTTCCAGGATGCCGTAAGGGCTCGTGGGGAGGGGCACGGCGTAGATGGGAAAGCCCTCCTCCTTGAGCCTAAGGGCCTGCCCCCGCTGGACCCCGGTGGAAAGGAGGACGAGGTCAGGCTTTAGGCTCCTCAGGAGCTCCAGGCGGGTCTTGGTGTAGGAGGCCACCACGGGGAGGGCGAGGACGGGGGCCGGGCGGTGGCAGAAGGCGCTCCGGCCCACGAGCCTGTCCCCAAGCCCCAGGGCAAAGAGGGCGTCGGTGAGGTTAGGGGCCAGGGAGACGATGCGCGAGAAGCGGTCGGGAAGCTCCAGGGGGCCTAAGAGTTCGTGGAAGAGCCTCATCGCCTGAGGTCCAGGGAGCGGGCGTGGCCCTCGAGGCCCTCCGCCCGGGCCAAAAGCGCCCCTTTCTTGGCGAGCTCCCGGGCCGCGGCCTCGGAAAGGCCCACCACCGGGATCACCTTCAGGAAGTCCCGCACCGCCAACCCCCCCTGGAAGCGGGCCGTCCCCGAGGTGGGCATGACGTGGCTGGGCCCGGCGATGTAGTCGCCCAAGGCCTCGGGGCTCCCCTCCCCCAGGAAGACCCCCCCGGCGTTCTGCACCTTCTCCAGCCAGGGGAGGGGGTCCGAGAGGGCGAGGGAGAGGTGCTCGGGGGCGTAGAGGTTGGCGAGGGCGAAGGCCTCCTCCAGGTCCTTGGTGAGGACGAGCCCGCCCTTCTCCAAGGCCTGGCGGGCCACCTCGGCCCGGGGGAGGTCCTGGAGCTGCCGGGAAAGCTCGGCCTCCACCCGTTCCAACAGGGCCCGGTCCGGGGAGAGGAGCCAGGGCTCGGAGTCGGGGCCGTGCTCCGCCTGGGCCAGGAGGTCGGCGGCGAGGAGCCTGGGGGAGGCGGAGCCGTCGGCGATGATCATGGTCTCCGTGGGGCCGGCGAGGCCGTCAATGCCCACGGTGCCGTAGACGAGCCTCTTCGCCGCCACCACGTAGCGGTTCCCCGGCCCCACGATCTTGTCCACCCGGGGGACGCGCCCCGTGCCGTAGGCCAGGGCGGCGATGGCCTGGGCCCCGCCCATGGCGAAGAGGCGGTCGGCCCCCGCCACCCAGGCGGCGGCCAGGACCCCGGGGTGGACCTTGGGGGGCTCGCCACGATCACCTCCCGCACCCCCGCCACCTTGGCCGGGACCACGGTCATGAGGAGGGTGGAGAGGAGGGGGGCGCTTCCCCCGGGGACGTAGACCCCCACCCGCTCCAGGGGGCGGACGAGCTGGGCCAGCACCCCGCCCACCTCGGCCCGGAGGAAGCCGCCCCGGGCCTCCTCGCGGTAGAAGGCCTCTATGCGCTCCCGGGCCGTCTCCAGGGCGTCCCTGAGGTCCTCGTCCAAGTCCTCGTAGGCCTCCCGCCAGGCCCGCTTGGGGACCTCCTCCACCGGGTAGCCGTCCAGGTCCCGGCTGAACCGGTCCAGGGCCTCGTCCCCTTCCTCCCGGACCGCCTCCAGGATGCCCCGCACGATCTCCTCCACCGTGGGGTCAAAGGAGAGGCCCCGGCGGGCGAAGCGGGCCCGCACCTCCTCGGCGGCGTAGATCATGCCCCCACTATACCAGCGCGGGAAACGGCTTCAGGGGCCTTCCGCCTCCAGGAGGACCGCCTCAAAGACGTGCCGGCCCACCTGCTGGGCCACGCGCACCAGGCGCCCTTCCTCCACCTGGACCAGGGAGAGGCCGGGGCGCAGGCGGTACTGCCGCCGCGCCTTCCCCTCCACTTCCACGTCGGGGAGGCGCTCCACGTAGACCCGGCCCCCGGGCATGGGGAAGCGGACCACCTCCCCGGGCTCGAGGGCGAGGCCCGGGAGGGCGAGAAAGAGGGAGAGGGGGTCGTGGTAGGGGGCGAGGTAGGGGTAGGCCAGGCTCTCCTTCCCCTGGCTCACCAGGACCACGCCCTCCTCCTCCAGGCGCTCCACGGTGAAGACGCGGACCTCCTTCCCCTCCACCCGCTCCTGGAAGCGGAGGGAGAAGCCCTCCGCGTCCAACTCCGTCTGCCAGCGCTGGCGCCCGGGGGGCAAGGGGGGGAGGAACTCGGCCTGGAGGCTGGCCCGCACCCCCCTTTTGCGCCGCTCCACCTCGAGGCGGCCCTCCCCCACGGGCCGGCCGGCGTAGTGGTAGGCGTAGCGGTAGACCTCCTTCATCTAGCGCACCTTGATGGTGAGGGGCGGGCCCGGCACCTCCAGGAGGTAGTCCACGGGCTCCCGCCCCGGCACTTGGATGCGGAGCCGATACACCCCGGGGACGGGGAAGCGCACCCGCCCCGGGGCCTCGAGGAGGAGGCTCCCGGGCTCAAGCCCCGCCCCCTCGGGGGCCTCCAGGACGTAGACCAGGGCCTTCTCCGTGGGGGGGTCGGTGCGGAACTCCATGGGGTAGTCCCGCGCCGCCCCTCCCTGGGGCCGGAAGAGGCCCATGTAGGCCCCGGCCGCCCCCAGGAGCAGAAGGAGGAAGAGGACGAGGCCCACCGCCCGCCGCCCTCCCCTCGAGGGCCGGGGCTCCACCACGGGAAAGGGCGGGTCCTCGGGCTCCTCAATGCGGATGACCCGGGGGCGGCTCGGCGTGGGCTCCTCCCGCGGCGGCCCGGGCGAAGCGGGCGGGGAGGCCTCCGCCGCCTCCACCTCCACGGGAAGCCGCCTGGCCTCGGCCTCCTTCTCCTTGGCCGCCTCGGGAGCGGGGGCCTCCTCCGGTGGAGGCGCCCAGAGGGCCTCCAGCCCCACCTCCCCCCGGGCGAGGCGCGCGAGGACCTCCCGCAAGGGGAACTCCTCCCACCTGGGCCCGGCGAGGAGGCGGGCGAGCTCCAAGAGGGCGGGAGCGGCCTCCCCCGCAAGGGCCTCGAGCCCCGGCCCCACGAGCCAGACGCTCCGCCCCTTCACCAGGACGAGCTCGGCCCGGGGGGCGTAGCGGATGCCCTGGGCCTCAAGCGCGGCGAGGCGCTTGGCGATCTCCCGCACCCAGTGGGCGAGGCGGTCGGGGTCTGCCACGCCCGCGTACTGGCTCAAGGGGACGGCCCCTAGGGGCCATTCCAGGACGAGGGCGTCCTCGAGGCGGTCCAGGACCTTGAGGCTCCCCTCCGCCTCCACGGGCTCGCCCTTCGCCCCCACGAGGACCATCACCGGCATCCCGGTCCGGGTGTCCTGGCCCTCGTAAACGGTCAGGGAAGCGAGGCGGGCCAAGGCCCGCCTTAGCCAGTAGGACCCGAGAAGCTCCATCCCTCCAAGTATACGCACCCCCCATGAGGGGATTTATAATCGGGGCGAGGCCGGGTCCCAGGACCCGAAAAGGAGGGGGCATGGAGTTCAAGGTGACGCTCACCACGGAAGAGATCGTTCGCGGGCTCAAGCACTACCGCCGCATCGCCAAGCAGGACGTGTTGCGGGCGCCGGAGACTCCCAACCCCGAGGTCTTCCGCCGCCACGCCGAGGCCCGGCGCGAGGTCTACGCCAAGCTGGCCGAGGTGGCGGAGCGCGAGGGCCCGGAGGCCGCCGTGGCCTACGCCCTGGAACTCTACCGCTCCTTGCCCTTCGTCACCGGGACGCCCGAGGACCAGTACCCCGAGATCAAGGGCCAGGAAAACGCCCTGGAGAACTTCTTCCTGATGATCGGCCTGGACCCCAAGGTCCGCCGCGAGGCCCGCAAGGCCCGCAAGCCCCTGCAATGACCCTGGAACTGCTTCAGGCCCAGGCGCAAAACTGCACCGCCTGCCGCCTCGCGGAGGGCCGGACCCGGGTGGTCTTCGGGGAGGGAAACCCGGACGCAAACCTCATGATCGTGGGGGAAGGCCCCGGGGAAGAAGAGGACAAGACGGGCCGCCCCTTCGTGGGCAAGGCGGGGCAGCTTCTAAACCGCATCCTGGAGGCGGCGGGGATTTCCAGGGAGGAGGTCTACATCACCAACATCGTCAAGTGCCGCCCCCCGCAAAACCGCGCCCCCCTTCCCGACGAGGCCAAGATCTGCACGGACAAGTGGCTCCTCAAGCAGATTGAGCTCATCGCCCCTCAGATCATCGTCCCCTTGGGGGCGGTGGCCGCCGAGTTCTTCCTGGGGGAGAAGGTCTCCATCACCAAGGTGCGGGGGAAGTGGTACGAGTGGCACGGGATCAAGGTCTTCCCCATGTTCCACCCCGCCTACCTCCTCAGGAACCCGAGCCGGGCCCCGGGAAGCCCCAAGCACCTCACCTGGCTGGACATTCAAGAGGTCAAGCGGGCCCTGGACGCCCTCCCCCCCAAGGAGCGGCGCCCGGTGAAGGCGGTGAGCCAGGAGCCCCTCTTTTAAGCGCCCTTCGCCCCCGTCCCCTGGGACGCTCTTACCGGGGGCGGGGTCCCGAGCCCAGGCAGGGCGCTTTCCCGGGGCTTCCGCCCCTGGGAGCGGTTTTGTAGGATGGCCTTGCCTCCGAGCCCGGAAAGACCCCCCGGGCCTTCCGGGCCGGGCCTTTGGGCCCCGGGGTGGCGGGGGCAACCCCGCCGCCTGCCGCGGTCGCAAAGGAGGTGCGCATGGGAAGACGCTTGGTGGCCCTTCTCCTCCTCTTCCTCCCCACCTTCGCCCAGAAAGCGGTGCGGGTGGTGGCGGCCTCGGACCTCCAGTACGCCCTCACCGAGGTCGCCCAGGCCTTTGAGCGGAAAACCCCTGGGGTGAAGGTGGAGCTCGTCTTCGGTTCCTCCGGAAAGCTCTACGCCCAGCTCATCCAGGGCCTCGAGGCCGACCTCTTCTTCTCCGCCGACAAGGCCTACCCCGAGCTTTTGGAGCGGAAAGGCCTCGCCGAACCCGGCACCCGGAAGCCCTACGCCGTCGGGCGGGTGGTCATCTGGGTGGACAAAAAGCTCGGCCTCAAGCCCGGCCCCGAGGCCCTGAAGGACCCGAGGGTGACCCAGCTCGCCCTCGCCAACCCCGTGCACGCCCCCTACGGCCGGGCCGCCGTCACCCTCCTGGAGCACCTGGGGCTTTTGCGGCGCAAGGACGTCCCCCTCCCCGGCCTGGCCAAGCCCTTCCCCCTCCTCTCCTGGGAGGAGATCCCCTGGGAAAGGCTCACCGGGGGGGTGGAGGCCTACTGGGACGCCACGCCCTTGCGCCAAGGGAAGCCCCGCTTCGCCTTCGTCTACGGGGAGAACATCTCTCAGACGGCCCAGCTCGCCCTCGCCGCCACCCGGGTGGGCCTCCTCGCCCTCTCCCTGGCGGTCCACGAAAGCCTCTCCGGGGCGGGAGCGTACTGGCTCGCCCCCCTCGGGAGCCACCTCCCTCTGGAGCAGGACTACCTCGTCCTCAAGGGGCGCGGCCGCCCCGAGGTCCTGGCCTTTCACGCTTACGTGGGAAGCCCCGAGGCCCGGGCCGTCTTCCGGCGCTACGGCTTCCTCCTTCCCGGGGAGTGATGGACCCCCTCTTCTGGGACGCCCTCTTCCTCTCCCTCCGGGTGGCCGCCTTGGCCTCGGGGATCCTCCTCCTTGCGGGCGCGCCCCTCGCCTGGCTCCTCGCCTTCCGCCGCTTTCCCGTGAAGGCGTTGCTGGAAGCGGTCTTCCTCCTTCCCCTTGTCCTGCCTCCTACTGTCCTGGGCTTCTACCTCCTCCTCTTCCTTGGGCCCGAGGGGCCGTGGGCGAGGCTCTTTGGGGCGTCCTGGGCCTTCCGCTTTGAGGGCCTGGTCCTCGCCAGCGTCCTCTTCAGCCTCCCCTTCGCCCTCACCGCCTACCGGGAGGCCTTCCTGGCCCTGGACCCGAACCTCCTGGAGGTGGCCCGCACCCTGGGGGTCCCCCGCCACCGGATCCTCGCCCGGGTGGTCCTCCCCCTGGTCTGGCCTGGCCTCCTCTCCGGCACCCTCCTCGCCTTCGCCCACACCCTGGGGGAGTTCGGGGTGGTCCTGATGGTGGGGGGCTCCATCCCGGGGAAGACCCAGATGGTGAGCATCTACCTCTACGACCTGGTCCAGGCGCTGCGCTTCGCCGAGGCGGTCCGGGCGAGCCTGGTCCTCCTCGGCCTAAGCCTCTTCCTCCTCGCCCTGGTGCGGGCCCTGGAAGGGAGGTGGCGCTCCTGGAGGTCCACTACCAGCTGAACCGGCCCGTTCGCCTCGAGGCCCGCTTCCAGGTGCGGGGCTTCACCGTGCTCCTAGGGCAAAGCGGGGCGGGCAAGACCAGCCTCCTCAAGGCCCTGGCGGGCCTCCTCCCCGCAGAGGGCACCCCCTTCGGCGGCCTTCCCCCGGAAAGGCGGCCCGTGGGCTATTTGCCCCAGGACCTCGCCCTCTTCCCCCACATGACCGCCTGGGAGAACGTGGCCTTTCCCCTAAAAGGCAGGGACCGGAAGGCGAGGGCCCTCGCCCTCCTCGGGCGGGTGGGCTTGCTGGAAGAGGCCCACAAGCGGCCGGGCGAGCTCTCCGGGGGCCAGAGGCAGCGGGTGGCCCTGGCCCGGGCGCTGGCGCGAAAGCCCGAACTCCTCCTCCTGGACGAGCCCACAAGCGCCCTGGACCCCCTGACCAAGCACCAGGTCCTGGCGGAACTCGCCGCCCTCATCCGCAAGGAGGGCCTGCCCACCCTGGCGGTGAGCCACGACCCGGAGCTTGCGGGCCTGGCCGACTGGCTGGTGGTCCTCGAGGGGGGCCGGATCCTCCAGGAAGGCCCCCCGGAGGAGGTCCTCGCCGCCCCGCGCACGGCGAGCGCGGCGCGGCTTCTGGGCTTTGAGAACCTCTTCCCCGCCCGGGTGGTGGAGGGCGGGGTGGAGGCGGAAGGCGTCCGCCTCCGCCTTCCCCTCCCCCCCTGGGCCCGGCCGGGAGGCCGGGTCTACGTGGGGGTGCGGGCGGCCGAGGTCATCGTGGTGCGGGAGGACCGCCCCCCACCCCCGGAAAACGTCCTGGAAGGCCTACTGGAAAGCCTCTACCCCCAGGGCCTGGCCTACCGGGGGCGCTTCCAGGGCCCCCTCGCCCTCACCCTCCTCCTCCCCCGGCACGTGCAGGCCAGGCTCCACCTCGCGCCCGGGAGGCGGATCAAGGTGGTCCTGAAGCCCCGCTACCTGCACCTGATGCCGGGCGAGGCAAAGGAGGGCCTCTAGGCTCAGGCCGAACTTCCGTGCAAGCCCCTGGAGGGCGAAGCGGGCCTGCCAGGGGGCGAGGCCCAGGGCCCGGCCCAAGGCGGAAGGCCTAGGCTCCACCCCCCGACCGAGGGCCTCCAGGACCCCGGCCTCCCGCCCGGTGAGCCGCAGGCCGAGCCGGCCGCGAAGCCCCTCGGCCAGGGTCTTGGGGTCGTCCTTGCGGGTGAGGAAGGCCCGCCGCCTGGGGTCGTAGACCCGCAGGCC
The DNA here is from genome assembly GCF_001535545.1 of Thermus parvatiensis. Lineage (GTDB taxonomy): Bacteria > Deinococcota > Deinococci > Deinococcales > Thermaceae > Thermus > Thermus parvatiensis. The sequence continues at coordinate 1,302,414 of NZ_CP014141.1, forward strand.
CCACGGGGTGGGCCAGAAGAAGACCTCCCCCCGCTCCAGGTGGGCGAGGTCGGCCAGAGCAAGCCCCTCCGCCTCGCGCCAGGACACCGCCACGCCCGCCGCCCAAAGCGCCGGGGCGAGCCGGGCGTAAAGGGAAAGGTCGTCCGTCCACACCACCACGCGCACCGCGCACCTCCTTTCGTCCAAGGCCGAAAGTCCTCCGTCCTGGCCTTTAGGCGAGGAAGGGCGGGGCGCGCGGGGGGCCGGGAAGCGGGAAAGGCGGGGGAAAGCCCGCCCGGGCCTCCGGCCGGACCCTAAAGAAGGCCATGGGCCCCGGCGGGGCGGGCGGGTCCACGGGGGGGAGGCCCGGGGCGAGCTGGAGGCCGCAGAGGAGGCTGTGGTGCACCTCCTCTCCCGGGGCGCGGCAGTCCGCCTGGAGGGCGGGGTTCTGCCGCTCCATGAGGTAGAGCTGGAGGGCCACCCCGGTGGAGGCCACCAGGGTGAGGAGGACGTAAAGGGCGAGGAGCCCGAGCCTCTTCCACCCCGGCACGGCCTCAGGATACCAGGGCCCCCTTTCCCGTAAAGTGGAAGGGTATGACCGCTCGGGCCGTGCGGGGCACCAAGGATCTTTTCGGCAAGGAGCTCAGGATGCACCAGCGCATCGTGGCCACCGCCCGCAAGGTCTTGGAGGCGGCGGGGGCCCTGGAGCTCGTCACCCCCATCTTTGAGGAAACCCAGGTCTTTGAGAAGGGCGTGGGGGCGGCCACGGACATCGTGCGCAAGGAGATGTTCACCTTCCAGGACCGGGGCGGGCGCTCCCTAACCTTGCGCCCCGAGGGCACGGCCGCCATGGTCCGGGCCTACCTGGAGCACGGGATGAAGGTCTGGCCCCAGCCCGTGAGGCTCTGGATGGCGGGGCCCATGTTCCGGGCCGAGCGCCCCCAAAAGGGGCGGTACCGCCAGTTCCACCAGGTGAACTACGAGGCCTTGGGCTCGGAAAACCCCATCCTGGACGCCGAGGCCGTGGTCCTCCTCTACGAGTGCCTGAAGGAGCTCGGCCTTAGGCGCCTCAAGGTCAAGCTCTCCTCCGTGGGGGACCCCGAGGACCGGGCGCGCTACAACGCCTACCTAAAGGAGGTCCTCTCCCCCCACAAGGAGGCCCTCTCCGAGGACTCCAAGGAGCGCTTGGAGCTCAACCCCATGCGCATCCTGGACTCCAAAAGCGAGAAAGACCAGGCCCTCCTCAAGGAGCTCGGGGTGAGGCCCATGCTGGACTTCCTGGGGGAGGAGGCGAGGGCCCACCTCCACAAGGTGGAGCGCCACCTGGAAAGGCTTTCCGTCCCCTACGAGCTGGAGCCCGCCTTGGTGCGGGGGCTGGACTACTACGTGCGCACCGCCTTTGAGGTGCACCACGAGGAGATCGGAGCCCAGTCCGCCCTGGGAGGCGGGGGGCGGTACGACGGGCTTTCCGAGCTTCTGGGGGGCCCCGGGTGCCGGGAGTGGGGTTCGCCTTCGGGGTGGAGCGGGTGGCCCTGGCCCTCGAGGCCGAGGGCTTCGGCCTCCCCGAGGAGAAGGGCCCCGACCTCTACCTCATCCCCCTCACGGAGGAGGCGGTGGAGGAGGCCTTCTACCTGGCCGAGGCCCTGAGGCCCCGCCTCCGGGCCGAGTACGCCCTCGCCCCCAGGAAGCCGGCCAAGGGCCTGGAGGAGGCCCTGAAGCGGGGGGCGGCCTTCGCGGGCTTCCTGGGCGAGGACGAGCTCCGGGCGGGGGAGGTGACCCTGAAGAGGCTCGCCACCGGGGAGCAGGTGCGCTTAAGCCGGGAGGAGGTTCCGGGCTACCTCCTCCAGGCCCTCGGGTGAGAATCCGGTAAGCTTGGGAGGATTATGCGTCGCACCCACTACGCCGGAAGCCTGAGGGAAACCCACGTGGGCGAGGAGGTGGTCCTCGAGGGCTGGGTCAACCGCCGCCGCGACCTCGGGGGCCTCATCTTTTTAGACCTCAGGGACCGGGAGGGCCTGGTCCAGCTCGTGGCCCACCCCGCTAGCCCCGCCTACGCCACCGCCGAACGGGTGCGCCCCGAGTGGGTGGTGCGGGCCAAAGGCCTCGTGCGCCTCCGCCCCGAGCCCAACCCCCGCCTCGCCACGGGGCGGGTGGAGGTGGAGCTCTCTTCCCTCGAGGTCCTCGCCGAGGCCAAGACGCCCCCCTTCCCCGTGGACGCGGGCTGGCGGGGGGAGGAGGAGAAGGAGGCAAGTGAGGAGCTCCGCCTCAAGTACCGCTACCTGGACCTAAGAAGGCGGCGCATGCAGGAGAACCTGCGCCTGCGCCACCGGGTCATCAAGGCCATCTGGGACTTCCTGGACCGGGAGGGGTTCGTCCAGGTGGAAACCCCCTTTCTCACCAAAAGCACCCCGGAAGGGGCCCGGGACTTCCTGGTGCCCTACCGCCACGAGCCCGGCCTCTTCTACGCCCTGCCCCAGTCCCCCCAGCTCTTCAAGCAGATGCTGATGGTGGCGGGGCTGGACCGCTACTTCCAGATCGCCCGCTGCTTCCGGGACGAGGACCTCCGCGCCGACCGCCAGCCCGACTTCACCCAGCTGGACCTGGAGATGAGCTTCGTGGAGGTGGAGGACGTCCTGGAGCTCAACGAGCGCCTCATGGCCCACGTCTTCCGCGAGGCGTTGGGGGTGGAGCTTCCCCTCCCCTTCCCCCGGCTTTCCTACGAGGAGGCCATGGAGCGCTACGGCTCCGACAAGCCCGACCTCCGCTTCGGCCTGGAGCTCAAGGAGGTGGGCCCCCTCTTCCGCCAGGGGGACTTCCGGGTCTTCCGGGAGGCAGAAAGCGTCAAGGCCCTGGCCGCCCCCAAGGCCCTCTCCCGCAAGGAGATCGCCGAGCTGGAGGAGGTGGCCAAGCGCCACAAGGCCCAGGGCCTCGCCTGGGCCCGGGTGGAGGAGGGGGGGTTTTCCGGAGGTGTAGCCAAGTTTTTAGAACCCGTGCGGGAAGCTTTGCTCCAAGCCACGGAGGCCAGGCCCGGGGACACCCTCCTCTTCGTGGCGGGGCCCCGCAAGGTGGCGGCCACGGCCCTGGGGGCGGTGCGGCTTAGGGCGGCGGACCTCTTGGGCCTCAAGCGGGAGGGGTGGTCCTTCCTCTGGGTGGTGGACTTTCCCCTTTTGGAGTGGGACGAGGAGGAAGAGGCCTGGACCTACATGCACCACCCCTTCACGAGCCCCCACCCCGAGGACCTGCCCCTCCTGGAACAGGAGCCGGGGAGGGTGCGGGCCTTGGCCTACGACCTCGTCCTCAACGGGGTGGAGGTGGGCGGGGGGTCCATCCGCATCCACGACCCCAGGCTCCAGGCCCGGGTCTTCCGGCTTCTCGGCATCGGCGAGGAGGAGCAAAGGGAGAAGTTCGGGTTCTTCCTCGAGGCCCTGGAGTACGGGGCCCCGCCCCACGGGGGCATCGCCTGGGGGCTGGACCGCCTCCTCGCCCTCATGACGGGAAGCCCCTCCATCCGCGAGGTCATCGCCTTCCCCAAGAACAAGGAGGGCAAGGACCCCCTGACCGGAGCCCCGAGCCCCGTGCCCGAGGAGCAGCTTAGGGAGCTGGGGCTTCAGGTGATCCGCCATGGCTAGGATCCCCTACGTCCTGGTGGACGTCTTCGCCCCCGCCCCCGGGGCGGGCAACCGGGTGGCCGTGGTCCTGGACGCCCGGGGGATGTCCCCGGAGGAGATGCGGGCGGTGGCCCAAAGCCTGGGGACGGCCGAGGCCGCCTTCCTCCTGGAGCGCACCGGCTTGGCCCTCTCCGTCCGCTTCTTCACCCCGGGGGGGAGGTGGAGTTCTCCGGGCACGCCGCCGTGGCCGTGGGCCTCACCGCGGCCCGCACCGGCCTGATGCCGGAAGGGACGACGCGCCTTTACCTCCACACGCCCACGGAGGTGCTGCCCGTGGAGCTCGTCTTGGAAGCGGGAGAACCCCGCAAGGCCTGGGTCAGAGGCCCCGCCCCCCGGTTCCGTGACCTTCCCCCCTACCGGGCCCTGAGGGAGGTCCTCGAGGCCCTGGGCTCCGACGAGCGCTACCTCCACCGGGGCCTCCCCTACGGGGTGGCCTTCACCGGGCTTTGGAGCCTTTTTGTGCCCCTCATCGCCCCCGGGGTGGTGGACGCCCTGGAACCGGAGATGGAACGGCTCAAGGCGCTCTGCTTCCGGCTGGACGTGGCCACGATCCACGCCTACGCCCCCATGGGGCCGAGGAGCTTCTACGCCCGGGATTTCGCCCCCCTCCTCGGCATCCCCGAGGACCCGGTCACGGGCTCGGCCAACGCCGCCTTGGGGGCCCTCCTCGCCCGGGCCGGGGTCGTGCCTAGGCGGGAAGGAAAGGTCCTCCTCACCGTCTACCAGGGGCACCACCTAGGCAACCCGGGGGTGGTGGAGGTCCAGGTGGAGTACAGCCCCACGGGCGAGCCCTACAGCGTCCAGATCGGGGGCGAGGCGGTGATCGTCCAGACGGGGGAGGTTTGAGCGCGGGGAAGCCCATGGTCCGCCTGGTCTTCGTGGACGTGGACGGCACCCTGGTGGGCCGGGAGGGGGTGCCCCCCTGCGTCTGGCCCGAGGTGGAGGCCCTGAAGGCCCTGGGGGTCCGCTTCGCCCTGGTCACGGGCCGGCCCGGCCGGGGAGAGGCCCTCCTCCTCGCCCGGAGGCTCGCCCCCACGGGCCTCCACGTTTACGAGTCGGGGGCCGTGGTCCTGGCCTTGGAAGAGGACCTCCACGAGCCCCCCGCGAGGCCCTTCCACGTGGAGGCCCTGCCGGAGGAAGCGGCCCGGGAGGCCGTCCGGCTCGCCCGCAGGCTCGCCCTTCCCCTCGAGGGCTACACGGCGGACGGGGGCTTCTTCGTGGAAGGGGATAGCCCCCTCCTCGAGGCCCACCAGCGCCTCCTCGGGGTGGAGGCGGAAGGGGCCGACCTCCTCCGCCTTTCCTCCCCCCTGGTGCGCCTCCAGGTCCTGGCCGAGGGGGAAGCCCCCGTGGAGCGGCTTCTGGAGGCGCTTCCCCCGGGACTTCAGGCCCACGTGGCGGAAAGCCCCAAGATGCCGGGGGTCCGCTTCGTCTCCCTCACCAAGGAGGGCGTGAGCAAGCTCAGCGCCGCCCGGCTTGTGGCCGAGGCCTACGGCCTCCCCCTGTCGGAGTGCGCCATGGTGGGAGACGGGGAGAACGACCTGGAGCTCCTCCGGGCCGTGGGGGTGGGGATCGCCATGGGGAACGCTCCCCCCTCGGTGAAGCGGGCGGCCCAAAGGGTGGTCGCCCCCGTGGAGGCCTGCGGCCTGGCCGAGGCCCTCCGCCTCCTCCGGGGTTAGGAAAGGCCCTCACGGAAGGCCCAAGGGGATAAACGCCCGGCAAACGCGTAGACTGGGAGGGGTATGCGCGTCTTCATTGACGAGATCGCCCGCCACGTGGACCAGGAGGTGGAACTCAGGGGCTGGCTCTACCAGAGGCGCTCCAAGGGCAAGATCCACTTCCTCATCCTCCGGGACGGCACCGGCTTCCTCCAGGCCACGGTGGTCCAGGGGGAGGTGCCGGAGGCGGTCTTCCGGGAAGCGGACCACCTCCCCCAGGAAACCGCCCTAAGGGTGTGGGGCCGGGTGCGGGAGGACCGGAGGGCCCCGGGGGGGTTTGAGCTCGCCGTGCGGGGCCTCGAGGTGGTGAGCCGCCCCCAGGGGGAGTACCCCATCGGCCCCAAGGAGCACGGCATTGACTTCCTCATGGACTACCGCCACCTCTGGCTCCGCCACCGCCGCCCCTTCGCCGTGATGCGCATCCGCGACGAGCTGGAAAGGGCCATCCACGAGTTCTTCGGGGAAAGGGGCTTCCTCCGCTTTGACGCCCCCATCCTCACCCCAAGCGCCGTGGAGGGCACCACGGAGCTCTTTGAGGTGGAGCTCTTTGACGGGGAGAAGGCCTACCTCTCCCAGTCGGGGCAGCTTTACGCCGAGGCGGGAGCTTTGGCCTTCGCCAAGGTCTACACCTTCGGCCCCACCTTCCGGGCGGAGCGCTCCAAGACGCGGCGCCACCTCTTGGAGTTCTGGATGGTGGAGCCCGAGGTGGCCTTCATGACCCACGAGGAGAACATGGCCCTCCAGGAGGAATTGGTGCGCTACCTCGTAGCCCGGGTGCTGGAACGGCGCGCCAAGGAGCTGGAGATGCTCGGGCGGGACCCCAAGGCCTTGGAACCCGCCGCGGAAGGGAACTACCCCCGCCTCACCTACAAGGAGGCGGTAGCCCTGGTGAACCGCCTGGCGGAGCAAGACCCCGAGGTACCCCCCCTTCCCTACGGCGAGGACTTCGGCGCCCCCCACGAGGCCGCCCTAAGCCGGCAGTTTGACCGCCCGGTCTTCGTGGAGCGCTACCCCGCAAAGATCAAGGCATTCTACATGGAGCCGGACCCCGAAGACCCCGAGCTCGTCTTAAACGACGACCTCCTCGCCCCCGAGGGCTACGGGGAGATCATCGGGGGCAGCCAGAGGATCCACGATCTGGAGCTCCTTAAGCGCAAGATCCGGGAGTTCGGCCTCCCCGAGGAGGTTTACGACTGGTACCTGGACCTCCGCCGCTTCGGCAGCGTCCCCCACTCGGGGTTCGGCCTGGGCCTCGAGCGCACTGTGGCCTGGATCTGCGGCCTAAGCCACGTACGGGAAGCCATCCCCTTCCCCCGAATGTACACCCGCATGCGCCCCTAGGTTCGGCATAGCGGAACACACCCCCTGGCTCTTGACAGCCACGGGGGTTTTGTGTTCTCCAGCGCTACCCTTCCTGTTGCTGCAACTTGCAGGGCTTATCCTGGCGATGCTCTTCCCTGGGCTCGCCACCTGGCTACCCAGCCTGGTTTACGGGCACTAGGCCCCGGCCAGTTCCAAGAAGTAGCGGTGAACCCTTAGGTCCTGGGTAAGCTCGGGGTGGAAGCTGCTGGCGAGAACCTTCCCCTGCCGCACCAAGACGGGGAAGCCGGAAAGCTCGGCCAGCACCTCCACCCCCTCCCCCAGGCGGCGAAAGAGGGGGGCGCGGATGAAGACCCCGTGGAAGGGCTCGGAAAAGCCCCGGATGAAGAGGTCCTCTTCAAAGCTCTCCACCTGGCGGCCAAAAGCGTTCCGCTCCACCGCCACGTCCAAGACACCCAGGCGGGGTTGCTCGGGGTAGCCTAGGATCTCCCGGGCAAGCCATATGGCCCCGGCGCAGGTGCCGAAGAGGGCCAGGGAACCCTCTTCCACCCGCTTGCGCACCTCGTCCTCGATTCCGTATTCCCGGGCCAGCTTGCCGATGGTGGTGGACTCGCCCCCAGGCACGATGAGGGCTTTTAGGCCCTCTAAGTGCTCGGGCTTGCGCACCTCCTTGGCCTCCACCCCAAGCCGCCTGAGGGCCTCCTTGTGCTCGCGGAAATCGCCTTGTAGGGCCAAAACGCCAACCACGCCCCTCATCCTGGACTTAGGCTCCCGCCCTGTCAAGGGAAGCCCCCCGCCAGAAGGGAAGCGGAGGGCACCCCCACCTTGGCCTCACTCGCAAGGAACTGCTCCAGAAGCCTGGGATACCTGCGCCTGGGCATGGGTCAACTATACTCTGCTCCTCAGGAGGCGCAAGCTGTTCGCCGTCACCAGCACCAAAGCCCCGCTGTCGGCCAGGACCGCAGCCCAAAGCCCCGTAAGCCCCAGGAGGGTGCTCAGGAGGAAAACCCCCTTAAGGCCCACCGCCAGGGCGATGTTTTGCCGCACCACGGCCATGGTCATGCGGCTTAAGCGGAAGGCCCGGGGCAAGGCGGCAAGGCTCAGAAGCCCCACGTCTGCACTCTGCAGGGCCACTTCCGTGCCCTCGGCCACGGCAAGCCCTACCGTGGCCTTGGCCAGGGCTGGGGCGTCGTTCACCCCATCCCCCACCATGGCCACGCCACCCCTACCTGCCAACTCCTCCACCAGGCGGAGCTTGTCCACGGGAGAAAGGCCAGCCCGGATTTCCTCAGGAAAAAGCCCTATGGCCGTGCCCAAAGCCAAAGCAGAGGTCTCCCGGTCGCCGGTAAGCAGGAGGGGCTTAAGGCCCAGTCGGCGCAGTTCGGCCAAGACTTCCCGGGCCTCGAGGCGGGGGGTATCCTGGAAGGCCAAGAGGGCCAAGGGAACCCCCTCCCTAACCAAGAGGGAAAGGCTGAAGCCTTCCTCCGCCAAGGCCTTCACCTGGGCCTCTACTTCCGGGGGCAGGTCCCAGGCCTCGGGCCGCACCAAACCCACCTCCTTCCCCTCCACCCGAGCGAAGGCCCCGAGGCCCGGCACCGCCCGATGCTCCTCCGAGGGCAAGGCCTTGGGGCCCGAAGCCTCCCGCACCGCCCGGGCTAAGGGGTGGGAGGAACCCTCCGCCACCCCCTTCGCCAGGGCCAAGGCCTCCTCCGTCGAAACCCCAAAGGTAACCACCCGCACCAGCGTGGGCTTTCCCAGGGTCAGGGTTCCCGTCTTGTCCAAAGCCACGTAGCGAACCCCAGCCAAGCGCTCCAGGGCCGCCCCGCTCTTAAAGAGCACCCCCGCCCTGGCTCCCCGGCCCACCCCTGCGGCGATGGCCGCAGGCACCGACACCACCAGAGCGCAGGGACAGGCGATGAGGATAAGGCCCAAGGCCTTGTAGACATGCCCCAGGAAATCCCCCCGGAAAAGGGGAAGGACCAGGCCCACGAAGCCTGCCAGGGCCAGGACCGCCGGGGTGTAGCGGCGGCTAAAGGCATCCACCACCCGCTCCGCCTGGCTCTTCTTAAGCAAGGCCTCCTCCGCCAGGCGTTCCATCTCCGCCAGGAAGCCCTCCTCGGGATGGCGCTCCACCTTTACCACCAAGCTCCCCTCCTGCACCAGACTGCCCCCGTAAACCCGGTCCCCTATCCCCTTGGGCCTAGGCAAGGGCTCCCCGGTGAAGGCGGCCTCCTCCACGGAAGCCTGTCCAGACACCACCACCCCGTCGGCCGGTACCCGCTCCCCCGGGGGCACCCTCACCAGGTCCCCCACCCTCAAGGCCTTAAGGGGCACCTCCTCCACCCCACCCTCCTTCAGGCGGTAGGCCCGCCTGGGAAGAAGCTCGGAAAGGGCGTAAAGGGACCTGCGGGCCTGGGCCACGCTATAAGCCTCCAGCACCTCCCCCACGAGGAAGAGGAAGACCACCAGCGCCGCCTCGGCCTCCGCCCCGATGAGCATGGCTCCCAGGGTAGCCAGCGTAACCAGGGTTTGCATGCTGAAGGGGTTTTGCCGGAACGTAGCCACCGCACGACGAGCCAGGGGGAAAACCCCTATCAAGGCCGCCAGCCGATAGCCCCAAGGGGCTAGGCCGGGGAGGAAGAGCGAAGCCAAAAAGGCCGCCAGGAGAAGCCCTCCGGAAACCAAGGCCCAGCGCCAGGGCCCAGGTAACCCCCCTTTCTCCTTCCCTTCCGGACGGAGGCGGTACCCCAGAGCAGAAAGGGCCCGGGCGGCCTCCTCCTCCGCCTGGGGGACCTCCAGTTGGAGGTAGGCCTTGCCGCTTTGGAAGCTCACCTCCGCCTTGACCACCCCAGGGACCCGGTTCAGGGCATCTTCCACCTTCCTGGCGCAATCGGCGCAGTCCATGCCCTCCACACGAAAAACGCGCACCTTAGGAGCCTCCATGCCCCTAGGGTAGCATCATTTGAGCTAATGGTCAAGTGTTTTCTTCTGCGTGCTCCAAGGCCAGCTCCAACAGGCGGGCCACATGGGCGTCGGCCAGGCGGTAGTAGACCTGCTTCCCCTCCCGGCGGAAGGCCACCAGCCGGGCCTGGCGCAAGCGCCTAAGCTGGTGGCTCACCGCAGAAACAGAAACCCCCGCCAAAAGGGCCAGGTCGCACACGCAAAGCTCCCCCGCCGCCTTCAGGGCGAGGAGGAGGCGCATGCGGGTGGGGTCGGAAAGGGCTTTGAGGAGGAGGGTGGCCTCCTGCAAAACCTCCTCCTCGGGCAGGGCGGCGCGGGCCACCTCCACCCGCTCGGGTGGACCTCGTAGACCCCGCAAACCGCCCTACCAGCCCCGCTTGGCAAGCCTTTCCTCCTCCTTGAGCTGGTCCAGGTTGATGCCCACCATGGGCTCGCCCAGGTCCTCGCTGACCTCGGCCAGGACCTCGGGGTCGTTGTAGTGGGTTACAGCCCGCACGATGGCCCGGGCCCGCTTCTTGGGGTCCCCGGACTTGAAGATGCCGCTCCCCACGAAGACCCCGTCCATGCCCAGGTGCATCATGAGGGCGGCGTCGGCGGGGGTGGCGATGCCGCCGGCGGCGAAGTTCACCACGGGAAGCCGGCCGTGCTCGTGGACCCACTTCACAAGCTCATAGGGAGCCCCGATCTCCTTGGCGTAGGCCATGAGCTCGTCCTCCCTGAGGGACTGGACATAACGGATCTCCTTCCACATGGTGCGGGCGTGGCGCACCGCCTCCACCACGTTGCCCGTGCCCGCCTCCCCCTTGGTGCGGATCATGGCCGCCCCCTCGGCGATGCGCCTCAGGGCCTCCCCCAGGTTCCTCGCCCCGCAGACGAAGGGCACCTTGAACTTCCACTTGTCAATGTGGTGCTCCTCGTCGGCGGGGGTCAGCACCTCGGACTCGTCAATGAAGTCCACCCCGATGGCCTCGAGGATCATGGCCTCCACGAAGTGCCCAATCCTCACCTTGGCCATGACGGGAATGGACACCGCAGCCATAATCTCCTTGATGATCTTGGGGTCGGACATGCGGGCCACGCCCCCCTGGGCGCGGATGTCGGCGGGGACCCGCTCCAAGGCCATCACCGCCACCGCCCCCGCCTCCTCGGCGATCACCGCCTGCTCCGGGGTGGTCACGTCCATGATCACCCCGCCCTTGAACATCTCGGCAAAGCCCGTCTTGATCTGGAAGGTTCCCTTCTCCATCCCGCCCTCCATCCTCAAGCTTACCGCTCCCAAGGTCAAGGGGCCTTTACGAAGCCCGGGGGCCTTGCACCCCCGGGCCCTGGAGCCCCCCCTTAGGGCAGGTAACTCAAAGGATTTTTAACAATGCCATTGACCCGTACCTCAAAGTGGAGGTGGGACCCCGTGGACCAGCCCGTGGAACCCACGTAGCCGACGACCTCCCCCGCCTCCACCCACTGCCCGGGGCGCACGGCGATGCGGGACATGTGGGCGTAGAGGGTCTCCAGGCCACCCCCGTGGTCCAGGACCACGTGGAAGCCGTAGCCCACCGAGCTCCAGCCCGCCACCTCCACGCGGCCCGCCTTGGCGGCGTAGATGGGCGTGCCCGTGGGGGCGGCCAAATCAAGCCCCGTGTGAAAGCGCTGGAAGGGCGTCCGCCCTCCGAAATAGGTGGTGATGCGGAAGCTGAAAAGGGGCCAGCGCATCCCCCCTTCCCGGTAGCTCACCCGGCGCACTTGAGGGCGCACCGCCTGCGCCTGACGGGTCTGGGCCTGGCGCAGGGCCTGCTGCCGCCTGCGCTCCTCCGCCAAGCGCCTAAGCTCCTCTTGGCGCTTGCGCTCGGCCTCGAGGCGGGCCCTCCGCTCCGCCTCCTGCTTGGCGAGGAGGCGCTCGTAGGTGGTCTTGGCCTGGACCCCCGGGATGAGGACCCGGTCCCCGGGGCGGAGGGCCAGGGGGTCCTTCACCCCGTTCGCCCGGGCGAGCTCCACGGGGGAAAGGCCGAAGCGCTCCGCCAAGTCCAAGAGAGTCTGCCCCTCCCCCAAGGCCACCACGAGCCCTTGGGCCTTCTGAGGGATGTAAAGCTCGCTTCCCACCACCAGCCGGTCCAGGCTCTCTAGGGTCGGGTTGGCGGAAACGAGGTCCAGAAGGCTCACCCCGAAGCGCTTGGCGATGGCCTCCAGGGTGTCCCCGGGCCGGACGCGGTAGGCCTCCACCCCGGGGGGAAGCCTGGGAGGAGCATCCGCCTCCTCGTCCACGATGGGGATGAGAAGGCGCTGGCCGGGGTAGAGCCTGGCGTTCTTCAGCCCGCTGGACCAGAGGATGTGCCGCGGATCCACCCCGAAGCGCCTGGCGATGGCCTCCAAGGCGTCCTCGGGCTTCACCTCGTAGACCACCCAGACCTTGTGGGGGGCCGGGGGGACCTCCACCGCCTTGGGCTCCGGCCGGGGGATGGGGGAAAGGACCTTGACCTCCATGCCCTTCGCCGCGGGCAGGAGCGCCATAACGCACAATACCCCAACGCACAATACCCCTCGGACAAACCGCAAGCTTCACCTCCAGGAGGCCCTAAAGCCGCCCGCATTTTACCAGGGGCCCCGCCCCAAAAGGCAAGGGGCGCCCGAAGGCGCCCCTTTGTGGTGGAGGTGGGGGGAGTCGAACCCCCGTCCGAAGGTCCCTACGGCGGGCCTCTACGCGCGTAGTCCGCGTTTCGCATGTCCTCCTGGCTTGGCCCGCGGACGGGCGGCCAGGAGCGAGCCCTCTTCAAGCTTCGCCCAGGGTTAGAGGGCGTGGCCCCGGGCTAGCCGGGTTTGCGTCCCCGCTTCCGGTGAGCCCCCGGCAGGGCTACCGGGCGAGGTCGCGGTCATTAAGCCGCGAGACGAAGCTCAGGCTTGGCAGTTATGCCGTTGCGGGTTTTTACGAGGCCACCCGCACCTCGGCGCGCAGCCACGCCTTCGACGACCCCCGTCGAGACCATTTCACCCCCACGGGTTTTCAGGCCGGGCTCGGACCGGACCAGCCTTGAGTATACCGGACTAAAGGGGTTGTAGTCAAGGAGGGGGAGGGTGTAAATTAAAGGCAGTGCTCCCAAGGGCGGGGGTGGGTGTAAACCCACCCTTCCTTTGTGAAGGGGGCGGGGAGGTGACCGTGGACCTTTGGCAGCTGGTGGAAGAGGCGGTTTCGCCCCTGGGGCTGGACGTCCTCGAGGTCCACTTCGCCCGGGGCGAGCTCCTCGTCCGCCTGGAGCGGAAGGACGAGCGCCCCATCACCGTGGCCGACCTGGAGGAGGCGAGCCGCCACATCGAGGCCGCCCTAGACCGGGAGGACCCCATCCCGGGAAGCTACCGGCTTTTGGTGGAGTCCCCGGGGCCCAAAAGGCCCCTCTTCACCCGGCGGCACTTTGAGCGGTTCCAGGGCCTTAAGGCCAAGGTTCCGGGCCCCGAGGGCTTCACGGGGCGGATCCTCCGGGTGGAGGGGGAAGAAGTGGTCTTCCAGGTGGGCGACGAGGAGCGGCGCCTTAGGATCGGCACCTTCCGGGCTAACCTGGCGGAGTGGCCCGAGGAGCCTAGATAAAAGGAGGTAGAAACGGGATGAACAGGGAGTTCGTGGAAGCCATGCAGCACTTGGCCTTGGAGCGCGGGGTCAGCGTGGAGGAGATCCTGGAGGCCTTCAAGGAGGCCCTGCGCAAGGCCTACATCAAGCGGCAAAAGGGGTACAGGAAGGAGGAGATTGACCAGGGGAAAGGCCCCGAGGTGGACGTCTACATTGACCCGGACTCGGGCCGCATTGAGATGGTGGAGGTCCGGCGGGTGGTGGAGAAGGTGGAGGACCCCGACAAGGAAATCGCCCTCGCCGAGGCCCTCCAGTACGACCCCGAGGTCCAGGTGGGGGACGAGATGGAGTTCCCCATCAACCCGGAGGAGCTCTCCCGCATGGCCATCCAGGACCTGCGCCAGATCCTGACCCAGCGCCTCAAGGAGTCGGAGCGCAACCGGATCTACAACGAGTACAAGGACAAGGAAGGGCAGGTCCTCACCGGGGTGGTCACCCGGGTGGACAACCGGGGCAACGTCTTCGTGGAGCTGGGCCGGGGCGAGGCCTACCTTCCCCGGAGCGAGCAGATCCCCACGGAGAAGTACCACCCTGGCCAGCGGATCAAGGTCTACCTGAAAAAGGTGGACAAGTCCGCCAAGGGCCCCTCCCTCCTGGTGAGCCGGGCCCACGAGAAGCTTCTGGAGCACCTCCTCAAGCAGGAGGTGCCCGAGATCGCCGAAGGCATCGTGGAGATCAAGGCCATTGCCCGGGAGCCCGGCCGCCGGAGCAAGGTGGCGGTCATGAGCCACAACCCCAACGTGGACCCCATCGGGGCCTGCATCGGGCACAAGGGCCAGCGCATCCAGGCGGTCTCCGCCGAGCTTGGCCGGGAGAAGGTGGACATCATCCTGTGGTCCAAGGACCCCAAGGAGTTCATCCGCAACGCCCTCTCTCCCGCCCAGGTGGGCTCTATTGAGCTTGACCCCGAGGCCAAGAAGGCCCGGGTCAAGGTCTCCAAGGACCAGCACTCCCTGGCCATCGGCACCGGGGGGCAGAACGTCCGCCTGGCCTCCAAGCTCACCGGGTACGACATCCACTTTGAGGAGGCGGAGATCTCCGACCTGGACGAGGCTTTGCGGCGCGCCGCCGAGGAGGAGGCCGAGGCCCGGGAAAGGAAGGCCCGCGAGGAGTTTGAGAAGCTCTTCCGTGACCTCGGATGAAGCACGTCCCCATCCGCATGTGTGTGGCCTGCCGCCGGAGGCGGCCCAAGGGGGAGCTTCTCCGCATCCTGGTCACGGAGGAGGGCTTCGTCATCGACCCGAGCGGCAAGCGGCCGGGACGGGGGGCTTACGTCTGCCCCGACAGTCCCGAGTGCCGCTCGGAAAAGCGGCTCCGGCGCTTCGCCGGGGCCAAGGCCAGGGCCTTGGCCGAGGCCCTGGTCGCTTACCTAGGAGGTGAAGATGGCCAAGGTAAGGATCTACCAGCTGGCTAAAGAGCTGGGCATGGAAACCCAGGAGCTTTTAGAGCTCCTGGACCAGATGGGGGTGGCCTACAAATCCCACGCCTCCACCCTGGAGGAAAAGGACGCAGAAGCGGTGCGGGAGCTCGTCAAGGAGCAGCGGGGACTCCAGGAGAAGCTTGCCGAGGAGGAACGCCGCAAAAGCCTTCCCCGGCGCCCTCCCGTGGTGGTCATCATGGGCCACGTGGACCACGGGAAGACAACCCTCCTGGACTATCTCCGCAAAAGCCGCATCGCCGAGAAGGAGGCCGGGGGGATCACCCAGCACGTGGGCGCCTTTGAGGTGAAAACGCCCCAGGGCACCGTGGTCTTCATTGACACGCCGGGGCACGAGGCCTTCACCACCATCCGGCAGCGTGGGGCCAAGGTGGCGGACATCGCCGTCATCGTCATCGCCGCCGACGACGGCATCATGCCCCAGACGGAGGAGGCCATCGCCCACGCCAAGGCCGCAGGGGCCAAGCTCATCTTCGCCATCAACAAGATCGACCTGCCCCAGGCGGACCCCGAGAAGGTGAAGCGGCAGCTCATGGAGCGGGGCTTCGTCCCCGAGGAGTACGGCGGCGACGCCATCGTCATCCCCATCAGCGCCAAGACGGGGCAGGGGGTCCAGGACCTCCTGGAGATGATCCTCCTCCTCGCCGAGCTGGAAGACTACCGGGCCGACCCCAACGCCGAGCCCCGGGGGGTGATCCTGGAGTCCAAGCTGGACAAGCAGGCAGGCATCATCGCCAACATGCTCGTCCAGGAGGGAACCTTCCGGGTGGGGGACTACGTGGTGGCCGGGGAGGTTTGGGGCCGCATCCGCGCCATGATGGACGCCGACGGCAACCAGCGCAAGGAGGCGGGGCCGGGAAGCGCCGTCCAGGTTTTGGGCTTCCAGGAGCTTCCCCACGCCGGGGATGTGGTGGAGTGGGTGCCGGACCTCGAGGCCGCCAAGGAGATCGCCGAGGAGCGCAAGGAGGAGAGGAGGGCGCGGGAGGAGGAGGAGAAGGCCCGCCGCCCCCGGACCATGGCCGAGCTCCTCCGGGCCATACAGGAGGAGGGGAAGAAGGAGCTCAACCTCATCCTCCGGGCCGACACCCAGGGCTCCTTAGAGGCCATCCAGCATATCCTGGCCCGGGAGAGCACCGAGGACGTGAAGATCAACATCCTTCTCGCCCAAGTGGGCGCCCCCACGGAATCCGACGTCCTCCTCGCCCAGACGGCGAACGCGGCCATCCTGGCCTTCGGCGTGAACCCGCCGGGCTCGGTGAAGAAGAAGGCGGAGGAGAAGGGGGTCCTCCTCAAAACCTTCCGCATCATCTACGACCTGGTGGACGAGGTCCGCAACATGGTCAAGGGGCAGAAGGAGCCCCAGTACAAAGAGGAAGTCCTGGGCCAGGCCGAGGTGCGGGCCATCTTCCGCCTCCCCACGGGCAAGCAGGTGGCGGGGTGCATGGTCACCCAGGGCCGGATCCCGCGGAACGCCGAGGTGCGGGTCCTGAGGGACGGCCAGGTGATCTGGCAGGGGCGCATCGCCAGCCTCAAGCGCTTCAAGGAGGACGTGCGGGAGGTGGCCCAGGGCTACGAGTGCGGCATCGGCCTGGACGGGTTTGACGACTTCCGGGAAGGGGACGTGATCGAGGCCTTCCAAATGGTGGAGGTCCCCGCCTAAGACCATGCTCCGCCTCCTTTTCCTCCTCGCCCTTTGTCTCTACGGGGCCGAGCGCCTCCCTAAGGCCCCCAAGGGCGCGGAGGGCCTCTTCGCCCCAGGGCCCGTCCTGGCGAAGCAGGAGGAACGAAGCCCCCTCCTCCCGGCGCTGCCCGTGCCGGAGGCGCGAAGGGGGCTTCTGCCGAAGCCCAAGGCCCCGGCCTTCAGGCCGAAGGCCAAGGAGGGCTTCGCCAAGGCCGAAAAGCTTTTCCTCCTCTTCGCCCGGCTACAGCTGGAGGGGGGTTAGGCGCCACTCCCCAGGGAACGTCTTGCGGCAAAGGCGGCAAAAGGCGTACGGACTGCGGCGCGTGACGCGCACCTAAGGGGAAGCGCATGAACCGGAAAAACCTCACCAGCCTGTTCCTGCTCGGCGTGTTTCTTCTCGCCCTCCTCTTCGTATGGAAGCCCTGGGCCCCCGAGGAGCCCAAGGTCCGCCTGGGCCTGGACCTGAAGGGGGGTCTGAGGATCGTCCTCGAGGCCGACGTGGAGAACCCCACCCTGGACGACCTGGAGAAGGCCAGGACCGTCCTGGAAAACCGGATCAACGCCCTCGGCGTGGCCGAGCCCCTCATCCAGATCCAGGGGCAGAAGCGCATCGTGGTGGAGCTCCCCGGCCTCTCCCAGGCCGACCAGGACCGCGCCCTCAAGCTCATCGGGCAGAGGGCGGTCCTGGAGTTCCGCATCGTCAAAGAAGGGGCCACGGGCACCACCGTGGCCCAGATCAACCAGGCCCTCCGGGAAAACCCCAGGCTCAACCGGGAGGAGCTGGAAAAGGACCTCATCAAGCCGGAGGACCTCGGCCCGCCCCTCCTCACCGGGGCAGACCTGGCCGACGCCCGGGCGGTCTTTGACCAGTTCGGCCGCCCCCAGGTCTCCCTCACCTTCACCCCGGAAGGGGCGAAGAAGTTTGAGGAGGTCACCCGGCAGAACATCGGCAAGCGGCTCGCCATCGTCTTGGACGGCAAGGTCTACACCGCCCCCGTGATCCGCCAGGCCATCACCGGAGGCCAGGCGGTCATCGAGGGGCTTTCCAGCGTGGAGGAGGCGAGCGAGATCGCCCTCGTCCTGCGCTCGGGCTCCCTGCCGGTCCCCCTCAAGGTGGCGGAGATCCGGGCCATCGGCCCCACCCTGGGCCAAGACGCCATCCAGGCGGGGATCCGCTCCGCCCTCATCGGCACCCTGGCCATCTTCCTCCTCATCTTCGCCTACTACGGCCCCCACCTGGGGCTCGTGGCCTCCTTGGGCCTCATCTACACCTCAGCCCTCATCCTGGGCCTCCTCTCGGGCCTCGGGGCCACCCTCACCCTCCCCGGCATCGCCGGCCTCGTCCTCACCCTAGGGGCGGCGGTGGACGGGAACGTCCTCTCCTTTGAGCGCATCAAGGAGGAGCTCCGGGCAGGAAAGAAGTTCCGCCAGGCCATCCTCGAGGGCTTCCGCCATTCCACCCTCACCATCATGGACGTGAACATCGCCCACCTCCTGGCGGCGGCGGCCCTCTACCAGTACGCCACGGGGCCGGTGCGGGGCTTCGCCGTGATCCTGGCCATCGGCGTGGTGGCCAGCGTCTTCTCCAACCTCGTCTTTAGCCGCCACCTCCTGGAGCGGCTGGCCGACCGGGGCGAGATCCGCCCCCCCATGTGGCTTGTGGACCCGCGGTTCAACTTCATGGGCCCCGCCCGCTACATCACCGTGGCCAGCCTCCTCCTCGCCGCCCTGGCGGCGGGCGTGGCCCTCACCAAGGGCTTCAACTACTCCATTGACTTCACCGGGGGGACGGCCTACACCCTGCGCACCGAACCCGAGGCGGGGGTGGACACCCTGAGGCGCTTCCTGGAGGAAAAAGGCTTCCCCGCCAAGGAGGCGGTGATCACCCAGGTCCAGGCCCCCACGGCGGCCTACCGGGAGTTTCTGGTGAAGCTCCCGCCCCTTTCCGACGAGAGGCGGCTTGAGCTGGAAAGGCTTTTCGCCTCCGAGCTCAAGGCCACGGTCCTGGCCTCGGAAACCGTGGGGCCGGCCATCGGGGAGGAGCTGAGGCGCAACGCGGTGATGGCGGTCCTGGTGGGGCTTGGCCTCATTCTCCTCTACGTGGCCTTCCGTTTTGACTGGACCTTCGGCGTGGCCAGCATCCTGGCCGTGGCCCACGATGTGGCCATCGTGGCGGGGATGTACAGCCTTTTGGGCCTGGAGTTCTCCATCTCCACCATCGCCGCCCTCCTCACCATCGTGGGGTACTCCATCAACGACTCCATCGTGGTCTCGGACCGCATCCGGGAAAACCAAAAGCTCCTACGGCACCTGCCCTACGCCGAGCTCGTCAACCGCTCCATCAACCAGACCCTCTCCCGCACGGTGATGACGAGCCTCACCACCCTCCTCCCCATCCTTGCCCTCCTCTTCCTGGGAGGGAGTGTCCTCAGGGACTTCGCCCTGGCCATCTTCGTGGGCATCTTCGTGGGGACTTACAGCTCCATCTACGTGGTGAGCGCCTTGGTGGTGGCCTGGAAGAACCGCGGGAAGGCCCAAGAGGCCAAGAAGGCCTAGTCCCCTTCCAGCTCCGCCTCCGCCACAAGGCGGAGGCGGAGCCCTTTTTCGTAGAGCGCCGTCCCCCGGAGGCGGCCCAAAGCCGACTCGTCCAGGGGGTCAAGCCGCAGGGCCAAAAGCCAGTCCTCGGGGCGAGGGCTTTGCAGGAGGCCCCGCCGCCGCTCCTCCAGGTAGGCCCGGGCGGCCTCGTCCAGGACGGGGTGGTCCAGCCCCCGGGAGGGGAGAGGGTGGAAGCCGATGCGCCCCTCCCGCCTCTCCAGAAGCAGGTCCTCGGCGTAAGGGAGGAGGAAGGCCCCTTCTTCCTCGTCCACCTCCCCGAGGAGGGCGAGCCGGGAGGCCCGGTCCAGGACCTCCTTGGGCAGGGCCTGCCCCAGGTAGGCGAGAAGCCCCTCGGCGCTCTCCAGGGCGAGCTCGGGCCTCAGGCCCTTGCGCATGGCGAGGAGGACAAGCCTAAGCCCCAAGGGCCAGCCCCGGACGAGGCTTAAGGCCCTTTCCACCTCAAAGGCGGGGAGCTCCGGGGCCAGGGCCTTGGCCAGCTGGCAGGCCTCCTCGGGGTCAAAGGCGAGCTCCCGCTCGGAAAACACGGTGAGGAAGGCAAAGGGGGCCGCCTTCCGGGAGAGGACGAGGAGGCGGAGGCCCGGGAGGCGGAGGAGGCCCTGGAGGACCCGGACCACCCCCGGGCTTTCCGCCCGATGGGCCTCGTCCAGGACCAGGTAGTGGGCCCCCAGGGGGACGAGGGCCTCGAGGAGGGCCTCCAGGGCCTTGGGCCAGGCCCCGGCCTCCAAAAGGGCCCTCACTGGGACAAGCTCCGCCCGGTTCTCGTAGGCGGCGAGGAGGTGCCAGAGGAAGACCGCCGGGTCCTTGGCCTCCTCGGCAAGGGAGACGTAGACGGCGGGAAGCTCCGCGGCGAGGCTCGTCTTGCCGTACCCCGCCCCCGCGGCCAAGACCACCCCAGGGCTTTTGCCGAAGGCCTCCTCCAAAAGGCGCAAGGGGCGGATGCGCAAGACCTCCCGGGCGGTGCGGGGCGGGTAGAGCCGGGACGGGGGAACGGGGTAGGGCATCCCCTCCATTATCCCCCAGGGCACAGGACCGCCTCCCGTGTAACGGACGTGTAACGCCCTTCCCCTACCCTGAGGGCAGATGTACCTGAGAAGCCTTGGGGTCTACCTGCCCAAAGGGCGCATGGACGCAGAGGAGATCGCCCGGCGTTCGGGCCTGCCGCCGGAGGTGGTGCGGGAAAAGCTCGGCCTCCTGGAAAAGCCCGTTCCCGGCCCCGAAGACCACCCGGCGGAGATGGCCGCCTGGGCTGCGAAGGAGGCCTTGGCGAAGGCGGGGCTACCCGGGGAGGCGGTGGACTGGGTGATCTCCATCGTGGAGGAGTACAAGGACTACCCCGTCTGGGCCACCGCCCCCTACCTGGCCCTAAAGGTGGGGGCCTCCCGGGCCAAGGGGCTGGACTTGAACCAGAAGTGCGCTTCCCTCATCGGGGCCCTTGAGGTGGCCCGGGGCCTCTTCGCCACCCGCAAGGAGGTGGAGGTGGTCCTGGTGGCGGGAGGCTACCGCAACGGCGACCTCGTGGACTACCAAGACCCCCACACCCGCTTCCTCTACGACCTGGCCGCAGGGGGAGCCGCGGCGGTCCTCACCCGGGAAGGGCCGGGCCTGAAGCTTTTGGGCCTCGCCCACCGCATGGACCCCAGGCTGGCCCTCGCCGTCAAGGTCCCCGTGGGGGGGACCCGGGCTCCCCTCACCCCGGAAAATCTGGCGGAGTACCGGCTCCGGGTGGAGGACCCCGAGGAGATGAAGCGCAGGCTGGACGCCACCTCCATCCCGAGCTTCCTCGGGGTGATCCGGGAGGCCCTGGGGGAAGCGGGGTACACGGAGGCCGACCTGGACTACCTCGCCCTCCTCCACATGAAGCGCTCCGCCCACCGGGCGGTGCTCGCGGGGCTCGGCCTCTCCGAGGAGCGGTCCATCTACCTGGAGCGCTTCGGCCACCTGGGGCAGCTGGACCCCCTCCTCTCCCTGAGGCTCGCCCGGGAGAAGGGGCTTCTCAAGGAGGGGAGCCTCGTGGCCCTGGCCCAGCTCGCCGGAGGGGAGGCGGTGAAGTGGAACCTGCCCATGGCCGGGGCCATCCTGGCAGCCCTCCCCACCCTCCTCGTCTACATCCTCCTCGGCCGCTACTTCCTCCGGGGCCTCCTCGCGGGCTCGGTAAAGGGGTAGGGTCTTCACCCTTTTCACGCCCGCCCCCCCCTAAAATGGCGGGACCATGAGCGGGGCCGAGCTCATCCGGGCAGCGGGACCTGTTTTCTGGATTCTGTTCGCCCTCTCTGTCTACACCCTCTACCTGGTCCTCGTGGGCCTTTTCCGCAGAAAGGCCACGGCGAGGACCCTGGACCGGCTGGGGGACCTGGCCCAGTTTGCCCCTCTCCTCGGGCTTTTCGGCACCAGCCTGGGCATGATCCGGGCCTTCCTGGCCCTCGGCCAGGGGGGCAATCCGGAGCTTCTGGCCCAGGGCATCGCCGAGGCCCTCACCAACACCGGGATGGGCCTTTTCGTGGCCGTGGTGGCCTACGGGGGGCGGGTGCTCCTTGGGGCCATGGAAGGGGGGGAGGAGTGAGCCGCCGGCCCCTGGTCCTGAACCTCATCCCCCTCATTGACTTCTTCCTCCTCCTCGCCCTTTTCGCCCTCCTCCTCGCCCGCTGGCCCGAGGCCCTACCCCAGCGGGCCCTCTCCGTGGACCTTCCCCGGGCGGAGGGGAGGCAGGGAAGCGGAGGGGTGCTTTTGGAGCTGGACCGGGAAGGACGCCTCGCCCTGAACGGGAAGCCCGTGGCCCTAAAGGACCTGGCCCAGGCCCTGAGCCCCCTCCTCCAGGAGGGGACGGCGGTCCGCCTCGAGGCGGACCGGGAGGTGCCCCACGGCACGGTGGTGGCCGTGCTGGAGGCGGTGCGCCGCGCGGGGGGGAGAAGGTTGAGGTGGGCGTCCGGCCTTGAGCGGAGGGCCTTCCTCCTCGCCCTCTTGGTTCACGGCCTCCTCCTCCTGGGGGTGGTGCGCTACAAACCCGCCCTCCCCCTCCCGAGCTACACGGTGCGCCTCGCACCCGTGCCCGTGAAGACGGAGGCCGAAGAGGCCAGGCCCCAGGCCCCCAAACCCCCTCTTGAGACCAGATCCGCCGAAGCCCCAAGGCCCGAAATACCCCCGCCCCGGCCTGCCCCAAGGGAGCAGGCCACCCCCCAACCCCGGGTGAACCCCACGCCCCCCCGGGGCCTGGAGCGCGCCCCCATCCCCTCCGGGGGTGAGGAGCGCCTCCTCCCCTCTCCTTCCCCCGCTCCCAAAGCCCAAGCCGAGGCCCTCCCCGCCCCAAGCCGGGAAGAAGCCTCCCTGGCCCAGGAGGCCGCCCCGCCCCAGGAAGCCCCCGCCCTAGGCCGGGAGGCCGGCCCCGCCGAGCCCGTGGCCCGGGGCACGGGGGACCTCGAGGCCGCCCGCCCGGCCCAGGAGGCCTTCGCCGCCCCCGCCCCCGAGGCCCAGGCCCCCACGGCGGAGGAGGCGGGAGCCTCTTCCTGGGGCCAAGCGGCCACCCCCGCCCCGGCGGAGGCCTTGGCGCCTACGCCTTCCGCCCCGACCCCTGCGAAAGCGGAGGCCCTGGCCCTTTCTTCCTCCGGCGGAGGGCTTGCGGCGGAGAAGGCCCCGCCCGCGCCCGGCACCCCGAACCCGCTTCCCCTCCCGGCCCAGGCCCCCGGGGCCCTGCCGGAGGGAAGGATGGGCCCCGCCCGGGAGGCCGCCCTCCCCCCCTCCCGCCCGGCGGGGGAGCTAGGCCGGGAAGGCCTCCTCCCCCCGGGCGGGGTCCAAGGGGGGAGGGACCGGGGGCGGTGCGCCGTGGTGGTGGACGCCACCCCCTTCCCCCTGGACCCCAACCCCAACCCCCAGGTCCTCACCCCCGAGGGGAGGCGGGTCTGGCCCCCGGCGGCCAAGGTGCAGGGGGTGCCCACCGAGGTGGTGGACCGGAGCGGCATCGCCCTCTTCTTCCCCCAGGGGGCCTTTGACCCTGGGCCCTACGGGCGGGTCCTTTGGATCAAGGCCTTAGGCACCCGGACGCGGACGCCGGAAAGCCGGTTCCACGACCTCGTGGTGGTAAGCGCAGAGGACGCCGCCCGCATCCAGGTGGCGGCGGAAAGCCTCTGCGAGATGGTCTTCCTGTACGCGAAAGGAGGTCAGCCGTGAGAAGAGGCCTAGCGGTTCTGCTTCCCTTCCTTCCTTTAGCCCTCGCCTGGCAGCCCGCCCTGGACCTGGAGCTCGCCCGGCAGGTGGTGGACGGGGCCTACAGCCGCATCCCCCCCTTGCCCACGGCGGTGGAGCACTCCCCCCTGGAGGTCCGGGTCCTCCGGGGGGAGGGGTGCCTCCCCTTCCCCGGAAGCCGCCCCGTGTGGGCCCGGGTCGCTGGCCAGGCGGAGGTGGTGGAGATCCTGGCCGAGAGGGCCCGGAACGAGTTCCGGCGGGTCCAGGCGGAGGAGGTCCTCCCGGAGGCCAAGCGCCTCCTCCCCGACGGCCACCTCCGGGTCTACCTGCGCCTTTCGGGGCTCAAGCGCCTGGAGCACCGGGCCGCCTACACCCTGGGGGTGCGGCTCAAGACCCCGGAGGGGGAAAGCTACGTCCGGGCCTACCGGGCCACCTACCTGGACGACTGGCAGGAAAAGGAGGACGGGTACACGGGCACCCTGGTCTTCTACCTGGACCTCTCCGGAAAGCCCGTGGACCCGAAGGGCCCCCTGGAAGTGGTCTTCCTCACCGAGTCGGAGAAGGACTGCCTCTACGCCTTCACCGTGAACCTGGGGGCCTTCTACTGAGTACCCCAAAAAGCCCTCACCGCCCCGGCCTGGGCACCGTTACGGAACCCGCCTAGGCCCAGTGGTCCAAAGGCCCGTGGCCGTGGCCCAGGGAGGGCGCCGTCTTCAGGGCCCGGGTGAGGTAGGCCTTGGCCTCGGCCACCGCCTCCGCCAAGGGCCTTCCCTTGGCGAGGAGGGCGGCGATGGCGGCGGAGAGGGTGCAGCCGGTGCCGTGGGTGTTCCGGGTTTGGACCCGGGGAGCGGAGAAGCGCAAGATCCCTTCCTGGGTGGCTAAAAGGTCCACCGCCCTTTCCCCCTCCAGATGCCCCCCCTTGAGGAGGACGGCCTTGGGGCCTAGGGCGAGGAGGGCCTTGGCGGCCTCCTCCGCTTCCTCAAGGGTACGGATGGGGCGCCCCAGGAGGGCTTCGGCCTCGAGGCGGTTCGGGGTGATGAGGGCCGCCAGGGGGAAAAGCCTCTCCTTGAGGGCCGCCACCGCCTCCGGGGCAAGGAGAGGGTCCCCGCTTTTGGCCACCATCACCGGGTCCACCACCAAGGGCGCGATGCCGTAGCGCCCCACCGCATCGGCCACCGCCTCCACGATGGCCCCATCCCCCAAGGCCCCCGTCTTGGCGGCGTGAAGGGGGAAGTCCTGGGCCACGCTCTCTATCTGGGCGTAGACCACCTCGGGGGGAAGGAGGTGCACCCGCTGCACCCCCAGGGTGTTCTGGGCGGTGACCAGGGTGAGGGCGCTCGTCCCGTAGACCCCGAAGCGGAAGAAGACCTTGAGGTCCGCCTGCACCCCGGCCCCACCCCCTGAGTCCGAACCGGCAATGGTAAGGGCCACCCTCATCCTTCCTCCAAGGGCTTCCCCCGGGTCTCCACCCCCACCCCCCAGGCGAAGACCCCAGCCAGGAGCAAAAGCCCTCCGTGGAGGGCCAAAACCCCGCCCGGGCCCAGGAGGGGGAGGAGGGCCCCGGTGGCGTAGGGGGCGAGGATCCCCCCCACCCGCCCCACCGCCGCCACCAGCCCGGCCCCGCTTCCCCTAAGCGCCGTGGGAAAAAGCTCTGGGGTGTAGGCGTAGACCGCCCCCCAGGCCCCCAGGTTGAAGAAGGAAAGGAGCGCCCCAAAGAGGAGCACCTCCAAAGGGGAAGCGGCCCGGGAAAGGAGCCAGGCGGACAAGGCGGAAAGAGCCAGAAACCCCACCAGCACGGGCCTTCTCCCCCATCTTTCCACCAGGAAGGCCGCTGTGAGGTACCCCGGCACCTGGGCCAAGGTGATGAGGAGGACGTACTCCAAGGAGCGCACCAGGGTGTAGCCCTGGGCCACGAGGAGGGAAGGGAGCCAGATGAAGGCCCCGTAGTAGCCCGCGTTCAGGGCGAACCAGGCGAGGGCGAGGAAGAGGGTGCGCCGGAGGAGGGGCGGGCGGAAGAGGGCCCCGTAGGGGAGGGGGCGCGGGGCGGGCTCAGGGCGAGGCTCGGGAAGGGGCCCGGGAAAGGCCCGCTCCCAGGCGGCCACCAACGCCTCCGCCTCCGCCACCTGGCCCTGGGCCAGAAGCCAGCGGGGGGACTCGGGGAGGGAAAGCCTCAGGTAGGCGGCGTAAAGGGCGGGCAAGGCCCCCGCCAGGAAGGCCATCCGCCAGCCCAAGGAGGGGACCAGGAGGTAGCCCATAAGGGCAGCCAAAAGCCACCCCACCGCCCAGAAGGCCTCGAGGAGAACCACCATCCGCCCCCGGTGGGCCTTCGGGCTAAACTCCCCCATGAGGCTTGCCGCCACGGGAAGCTCCGCTCCCAGGCCAAGCCCCGTGAGGAAGCGGAAGAGGAAAACCCAGGAAAGGCTTGGGGCAAGGGCGGTGAGGAGGCTTCCTATGCCGGCCAGGAAGAGGCTATACCCCACCACCGCCTTCCGGCCGAACCGGTCGGCGAGCCGCCCCCCGAGGAGGGCCCCGAAGAGCATCCCCAGAAGCCCCACGCTCCCCAAAAGCCCCGCCCCCACCGGGTTCAGGCCGAAGTCCCGGGAAAGGGCGGGCAGGGTGAAGCTGATGAGCCCCACGTCCATGGCGTCCAGGGCCCAGCCAAGCCCGAGAAGCAGGAGGAGGCGGTAGTGGGGCCTTCCCAGGGGCAGGCGTTCCAGACGGGCGAGGGCGTCCATGGCCTCAGGCTACCGGAAGCTCCATCCGCCCCTTCCCCTTAAGCACCGCCTCCACCAGGTTCATGGGGCAGAAGGGACCGCACATGCTGCAGGCCTTGGTCTTGGAGCCCCTTTCCTCCTTGAGGCGCCTCGCCTCCTCGGGGAAAAGGGCCAGGGCGAACTGCCCTTCCCAGTCCAGGCGGTAGCGGGCCTCGGACATCCTCCGGTTCCGCTCCAAGGCGCGGGGGTTCCCCCGGGCCACGTCGGCGGCGTGGGCGGCGATCTTGAAGGCGATGACCCCTTGTTTCACGTGCTCGGGGGTGGGCAGGCCCAGGTGCTCCGCCGGGGTGAGGTAGCAGAGCATGTCGGCCCCCATCCAGCCCGCCAAGGCCCCCCGATGGCCCCGGCGATGTGGTCAAAGCCTGCGGCGGTGTCCACGGGGAGCATCCCCAGGATGTAGAAGGGGGCCCCGCCGGTGAGCTTTTTCTGAATCTGGACGTTGGTGGCCACCTCGCTCAGGGGAATGTGCCCCGGGCCTTCCACCATGGCCTGGACCCCGGCGCGCCGCGCCCGCTCCACCAGTTCGCCGATGGTTAAAAGCTCCGCGATCTGGGGCCGGTCGGTGCTGTCCGCCAGGGAGCCGGGCCTGAGGCCATCCCCCAAGGAGAGGGTCATGTCGTAGGTGCGGGCGATGTCCAGGAGGTCGTCAAAGCGGGCGTAAAGGGGGTTTTCCTCGCCCCTATGGAGCATCCAGGCGGCCATAAGCCCCCCGCCCCGGCTCACGATGCCCGTGGTGCGCGCGGCATTCCGGTAGACCTCGAGGTTCTTCAGGGTCACCCCCACGTGGACGGTGATGTAGTCCACCCCCTCCTTCCCGTGCTCCTCAATCACCTGGAAGAGCTCGTCCGCGGACATGTCAAAGAAGTTCTTGCGCCGGGCAGCCCGGAACTCCGCCTCGTAGATGGGCACGGTGCCCAAGGGGACGGTGGCCACCTCGAGGATCCGCCGCCTAATCTCCTTCAAGTCCCCCCCGGTGGAGAGGTCCATGATAGTGTCCGCCCCGTACTGGATGGCCACCCGGGCCTTCTCCACCTCCTCCTCCACGTTCACGTAATCGTAGGAGGTGCCCAGGTTGGCGTTCACCTTCACGCTAAGCCCCTCCCCAATCCCCTTGAAGTCCCGCAGGGTGTGGTGGTTGGGGTTGCGGGGGATCACAATGCGGCCTGATGCCACCCCTTCCCGCACGAACTCTGGGGAAACCCCCTCCTTCTCGGCCACGTAGGCCATCTCCTCGGTGATGATGCCCTTCCTTGCCGCCTCAAGCTGCGTCATTCTTCCACCCCCAAAAGCGTTAGAAGCCGCTTTGCCGTCCAAGGGGCGAGGAGCACCCCGTTCCTCCCGTGCCCCACCGCCGCAAAAATTTCTTCCTCCACCTCGCCCACGAAAAGCTCCCCCACAGGCCTATATCCCCAGACCACCCCCCTGAAGGCCGCCCCCTCCAGGAGGGGAAAACGCTCGTGGGCGTAGTCCGCAAGCCAGCGGAGGCCAAAGAGGTCCACCCCCTCCCCCCAGCCCTCCCGGCTCGTGGCCCCCACGTAGACCCCGCCCTCCCGG
The DNA here is from genome assembly GCF_001535545.1 of Thermus parvatiensis. Taxonomy (GTDB): domain Bacteria; phylum Deinococcota; class Deinococci; order Deinococcales; family Thermaceae; genus Thermus; species Thermus parvatiensis. The sequence continues at coordinate 1,329,909 of NZ_CP014141.1, forward strand.
GGCAGGAGGTAGCCCTCCCCGGCGAAAAGGGGTCCAGGGGGCGCCTCCCCCTCCAAAAGAAGGGCTTCTCCCTTTAAGGGGCGCACCTTGAGGCCAAACCGCCCGCCCCAGGCCCCCACACAAAGGAGGACGGCTCGGGCCCTGAGGTCCCCTTCTCCCCAGTAGACCCTTCCTCTCTCCACCCCCTCCACCTCGGCCCGGAGGTAGACCCCCCCAAGGGCCTGAAAGGCCCCAAGGAGGGCCTCCCGGAGCCTTTTGGGGTGGACGAACCCTCCGGGGAAGCGCCGGGCCCCCAAGGCCCCCCGGACCGGATAAGGTAGGGGGTCCTGGGCCTCCCAGGCCTCCTTCTCCCTAAGGCTTAAGGCCGCCACCCAGGTCCCGGCAAAAGAGGCCTCCACCGGATGCCCCTTCTCCTTGAGCTCGGCGAGGAGCCCGGGGTAGGTCTTCAGGCCGAAAAGCCCCGCCTCCAGAAGTTCCCCGCTAAGCCCCTCGGGGTAGGGAGCGAGCATCCCGGCGCTCGCCAGGGTGGCGGCCCCAGGCTTCTCCGCATCCAGGAGGACCACCTCCACCCCCCGCTTGGCGAGCTCGTAGGCGGCGAGAGCCCCGATGACCCCCGCCCCCACCACGGCCACCTCGGCCTTCAAGGAAACCTCCCTCACTGGGGCCCCCAACCGGGCTTGGGGCCAAGAGGCACCCCTTCCACCGGGCTCGAGGGGTTTGCCGCTTCCTTGGGCCGCATGGGCCCCGCCAAAAAGGCCCTTCTTCCCGCCTCCACCGCAAGCCTAAAGGCCTCGGCCATGGCCACGGGGTCTTTCGCCTCGGCGATGGCGGTGTTCACCAAGACGGCGTCCAGCCCCAGCTCCAGCACCTCCGCTGCATGGGAGGGAAGGCCAAGCCCCGCGTCCACCACCACCGGGGGAGGCTTGCCCTCTCCCGGGCAAAGAGCTCCAGGAGGGCCCGGGTCCTCACCCCCCAGCCCGAGCCGATGGGGGCGGCGAGGGGCATCACCGTGGCCGTGCCCAAGGCGGCAAGCCGCTTGGCCAGGACCAAATCGGGCCCCATGTAGGGAAGCACGGTGAAGCCTTCCTCCAGGAGGATTTCCGCCGCCTTCAACGTTTCCAGGGGGTCGGGGAGGAGGTAGGTGGGGTCGGGGATCACCTCCAGCTTCACCCACCTCTCCCCGGTGAGCACCCGGCCCAGCCGGGCGAGGCGCACCGCCTCCTCCGCCGTCTTGGCCCCGGCGGTGTTGGGGAGAAGCCGCACCCCCTTTAAGGCCTCCAGGAGGCCCACGTGCCCCGGGGCCTTCAGTTCCACCCGCCGCACGGAGACCGTGACCACCTCGGCCCCCGCCGCGGCGATGGCCTCCCGCATCACCCCGAAGTCCTTAAACTTGCCCGAGCCCAGGATGAGCCGGCTTTTGAGCTCCTCTTCCCCTACCTTCCAGGTGTCCATCTAGCCTCCTTGCATGAGGGCCACCACCTCCACCACGTCCCCTTCCCGCAGGATGTGGTGGGGAAGCTCGCTGCCGGGGTAGGCCTCCTCGTTGAGGAGGACGGCGACCCGCTCTAGCTCCACTCCCAGCTCCTCCAGCACCTCCTTGAGGGTGCGGCCCTCGAGGGGCCTGGGTTCGCCGTTAAGCCACACCATAAAGCCGCTCCCTAAAGGCCCTGGCCGCCCGCTCGGGGTCAGGGGCGTCCAGGATGGCCCGCACCACCACGATGCGCCTCGCCCCGGCCTCCAAAACCTGGTCCAGGTTCTCTAGGTCAATCCCCCCGATGGCAAACCAGGGCTTTTCCTTAAGGTTTTCCGCCGCCCAACGCACATACCCCAGGCCCGCCGCCTTCCTGCCAGGCTTGGTGGGGGTCTCCCACACCGGGCCCACGGAAAGGTAGTCCGCCCCCTCCTCCAGGGCCTTTAGGGCCTGCTCGGGGGCGTGGGTGGAGCGGCCCACCAAGCCGCTGAAGAACCGCCTGGCCTCCAAAGGGGTGAGGTCCCCCTGCCCCAGGTGCACCCCGTCCGCCCCCAGGAGGGCGGCGAGGTCGGGGCGGTCGTTCAGGAAGAAGGGCACCCCGTAGCGCCGGGCGAGGGCGAGCATCCTTTCCCCGAGGGCCAGGGTGGGCCGCGCCTCCCAGTCCTTGGCCCTCAGCTGCACGACCTCCACGCCTCCCGCCAAGGCCCTTTCCGTGCGGTCCAGGGTGGCCTCCAAAGACCAGCCGGGCCTTGGGGTCACCACCAGGTAAAGCCTTCCCTGCAAGCTTCCACCCCCTCAGGCCGGCAGGAAAGGCCCACGCGGCCCGGAAGAGGTTAGGTTTTGGGGGACTCGGGTCTTCCGCATAGGCTTCCCTCCGCCGGCATTACCCGGATCAGGTTCCAAGGGTTGCTGGGAAAAACCCAGCTCTCAGCCCTTCCATTCGGGCACCCCTAGCCTGCCCCCCACTATAGCACGCCCGCGCCCGGGGAAAAGAGGGCAGGCTACACTGGGGAGGAGCCCATGCGCCCCTACCTGGCCCTCACAAGCCTCCTCTTTGGCCTCCACCTGGGCGTGGCGGCGGTGGCCGCCCTGGGCCTTCCCGCCCCCGTCCTCGGCCTCGCCGCCTTCGCGGCGGGGGCCTGCCTGGGGCTCGGCCTGAGCCTCCTCGCCCGGCGCCTGCCCCTACCCCACCTTCTCCTTTTCGCCCTCCTCCTCAACCCCTCCGCCTGGGTGGCCGTGGCCCTCCTCCGCCCTGAGTCCGACCCCATGAACCTGGGCCTGGCGGTGGCCATGGTGGCCTTTGCGCTCCTTTGCCTCGGGGCCCTTCTTTCTTGCCGCCCTCCTTCCCCGTGGCTTGCCCTCTGGCCCTTGGCCCTTTCGGGGCTTCTCCCGGTTCCCCTCTTCGCCTTCTTGGGGGACGCCCTGGGTCCTTCCGCCGGGTGAGGGGCGCTCCTTTTGGGAGCGGGGCTCATAGCCTTGGGCCTGGGGCTTGCGGGGAGGCCTTAGGGGAAGCGGGGAATCCGGCGCTTGTACCCTTGACTTTCATAGGCTCAATGGTATATCTTCCTGGCTAACCCCCGGAGGGCCGGGGAAAGGAGGGAAGATGATCGGGGCTAGGGAGACGCTGGACGCGGTGGTGGAGGCGGAGATCGGGTACCTGGAGGCCATGATCGCCCGCCTCGAGGCCGGGGAGGAAGACCCCGAGGACTTCCGGGTCTACCGCCTCAAGAACGGCATCTACGGCATCCGGGGACGTCCCGACCATCATATGATCCGCATCAAGCTCCCCGTGGGGCGGATCACCCCGGAAGGCCTTAGGGTCCTGGCGGACGTGGCCGAGCGCTACGCGGAAAACCGCCTGGCCCACGTGACCACCCGCCAGGCGGTCCAGCTCCACCACGTGCACCGCCGGGACGTGCCCAAGGTCTTAAGGGCGGTGAACGCCGTGGGGCTCACCACCCGGGAGGCCTGCGGCCACTCCATCCGGGCCATCACCTGCTGCCCCTACGCCGGGGTCTCCCCCGAGGAACCCTTTGACGTCACCCCTTACGCCGAGGCCACTTATCGCTACTTTCTTCGCCACCCCGTGGGGCAGAACCTGCCCCGGAAGTTCAAGATCGCCTTTGAGGGGTGCGCCACGGACCACGCCCGCACCCCCATCCACGACATCGGGGTGGTGGCGGCCCTGGAAGGGGGGAAGCGGGGCTTCCGCGTCTACGTGGGCGGGGGCCTAGGGGCTGCCCCCATGAGCGCCGAGCTCTTGGAGCCCTTCACCCCCGAGGAGGACCTCCTCCCCACCATGCTGGCCATCATCCGCCTCTTTGACCGCTACGGGAACCGCAAGGTCCTGACCCAGGCCCGGCTCAAGTTCCTGGTGAAGAAGTGGGGCATCGCCGCCTTCCGGGAGGCGGTGCGGGAGGAAAGGCGCCTCGTCAAGCTCACGGCGAGCGGCGAGGACCTCGAGGCCTGGGCCCCGCCCCCAGAGCCCGAGCCCCCGAGGCTTCCCAGCCCGCCCAAAAAGCCCTTCTCCTTTGCCCCAGGCTTTGACGCCTGGCGGCGCACCAACCTCTTCAAGCAGAAGCAGGAGGGCTTCTACACCGCCATCGTCCGCCTCCCCTTGGGGGACATCACCCCGGAAGGCCTCCGGGCCCTGGCGGAGATTGCGGAAACCTACGCCGGGGAGATTAGGAGCGCCATCAGCCAGAACCTCCTCCTCCGCTTCGTCCCCGAGGAGGCCCTGGGTGGGCTTTACGAGGCCCTCTTGGAGGCGGGGCTCGCTTTCCCTGAGGCCCACACCCTCCTGGACATCACCCGCTGCCCCGGGGCCGACACCTGCAACCTGGCCATCACCCATTCCCGCGGCCTGGCCCAGGCCCTAGGGGAAAGCCTCGCCGCCCTCCCCATGGCCCAGGACCCCGGGGCCAAGGCCATCAGCCTCAAGATCTCCGGCTGCCCCAACTCCTGCGGCCAGCACCACATCGCCGACATCGGCTTCTACGGCTCAAGCCGTAAGGTGGGGGAAAGGGAGGTGCCCCACTACGTCCTCCTCCTGGGCGGCAGGACCCGGGAAGGGGAGGCCCGCTTCGGCCAGGTGGTGGGCAAGATCCCCGCCCGCCGGGTCCCCGAGGCGGTGGAGAGGATCCTGAAGCGCTACCTTACGGAGCGGCAAAACGGGGAAAGCTTCCAGGCCTACCTGGACCGGGTGGGGGCGGCCTCCTTCAAGCCCCTCCTCCAGGAGCTCCAGGAGGTCCCTCCCTACGAGGAGGCCCCCGAGTTCTACCAGGACCTGGGGGCGGAAGGGGAGGCCTTCAGCGTGCAGCTTGGGCGCGGGGAGTGCGCCGTCTAGGGAGGAGGCCATGCGCATCGCCTACGCCGGCCTAAGGCGCAAAGAGGAGTTTAAGGCCCTGGCGGAAAAGCTCGGCTTCACCCCTCTCCTCTTCCCCGTCCAGGCCACGGAGAAGGTCCCCGTCCCCGAGTACCGGGACCAGGTCCGAGAACTCGCCCAAGGGGTGGACCTCTTCCTCGCCACCACCGGGGTGGGGGTAAAAGACCTCCTCGAGGCGGGAAAGGCCCTGGGCCTAGACCTTAGAAAGCCCTTGGAAGGGGCCTTCCGCTTGGCCCGGGGCGCCAAGGCCGCCCGCACCCTAAGGGAGCTCGGCCTTCCCCCCCACGCCGTGGGGGACGGGACCTCTAAGAGCCTCCTCCCCCTCCTCCCCCAGGGCCCCGGCAAGGCCGCCTTGCAGCTTTACGGCAAGCCCCTTCCCCTGCTGGAAAACGCCCTGGCGGAAAGGAGCTACCGGGTCCTTCCCCTCATGCCCTACCGCCACCTGCCGGACCTCGAGGGGATCCTCCGCCTCGAGGAGGCCCTCCTCAGAGGGGAGGTGGACGCCCTCGCCTTCGTGGCCGCCATCCAGGTGGAGTTCCTCTTTGAGGAGGCAAAGGACCCCAAGGCCTTGAAGGAGGTTCTTAACACGCGGGTAAAGCCCCTCGCCGTGGGCCGGGTCACCGCCGACGCCCTACGGGAGTGGGGCGTAAGCCCCTTCTACGTGGACGAAACCGAGCGCCTCGGGAGCATGCTCCAGGGCTTCCGAAAAGCCCTGCAAAAGGAGGTGGCATGACCTACTTCCCCCTGATGCTGGACCTCAGGGACCGCCCCGTCCTCCTCATCGCCGGGGGGCCCGAGACGGAGGCCAAGTTACAGGCCCTGCTTTCGGCCGGGGCGCGGCTCACCGTGCTCGCCGAGGAGGACGCCTTCGGCCTGGAAGCCCTGGAACGGGAAGGGAAGATCCGCTGGCTTAGGCGGGGCTATCGGGAAGGAGATTTAGAGGGCTTCTTCCTGGTCATCAGCCACCCCAAGGACAAGGCCATCCACCCTAAGGTCAAGGCGGAAGCCGACCAAAGGGGCATCTTCCTCGTGGCCGTGGACGACCCGCAAAACGCCAGCGCCATCCTCCCCGCCGTCCTAAGGCGCGGGGAGCTTGTGGTGGCCCTTTCCACCTCGGGGGCCGCCCCAGCCCTGGCCGTAAGGCTCAAGGAGCGGCTCGCCCAGCTCTTCCCCGAGGCCTACGGGGAGCTCGTCGCCTTCCTCCGCACCCTGAGGCCCAGAATCGCCCAAATCCCGGACTTTGAGGAGCGGAAGCGCCTCTGGTACCGCATCGTGGACCAGGCCCTGGAGGAACTGGACCTAGACCCCAAGGAAGGGCTTGCCCGCGCCATAGAGAAGGCGGAAGAGGCCCTGAAGGAGGCGGTATGGACAAGGTGAAAGCGGCCAAGGAACTGGTCCAAGAAGCCCTGGCCCAAAGCCAAAACCCCTGCTTCACCTGCAGCTTCCAGGCGGAGGACGTGGTGGTCCTCCACCTCCTCCTAGAGGCCAAACCCGAGATCCCCGTCCTCTTCCTGGACACCGGCTACCACTTCCCCGAGGTCTACGCCTACCGGGACGAGATGCAAAAAAAGCTCGGCTTCCGCCTCATCAACCTCACCCCCGCCCTTTCCCGGGAGGAGCAGGAAAGGCTTTACGGCAAGCTCTATGAGACCGACCCCAGCCGGTGCTGCGGCCTTCGCAAGGTGGAGCCCCTTTTCGCCGCTCTGGAAGCCTACGACACCTGGTTCACGGGGCTTAGGCGGGAGCAGTCCCCCACCCGGGCAAACCTTAAGCCCTTGGAAGAGGCCATCCTTCCCTCGGGGCACTGCCTGAAGAAGGTGAGTCCCCTCTGGGACTGGACGCTTAAGGAGGTCTTTGCCTACCTAGCGGTCCAGGACCTCCCCTATTTGCCCCTCTACGACCAGGGCTACCTCTCCATCGGCTGCGCCCCCTGCACCGCCAAGCCCCTAGACCCTTCCGACCCCCGCTCGGGCCGCTGGGCGGGGAAGGGAAAGCTGGAATGCGGTATCCACCTGCACGGAAAGGAGGGGTAGGATGGCCTTTCTCCTCGGTTTCCTCATCGCCTTCGCCATCGGGGTCACGGGGGTGGGGGCGGGGACGATCACCGCGCCCCTCCTCATCCTCGCCTTGGGGCTTCCCCCGGAGGTGGCGGTGGGGACGGCGCTCCTCTTCGGCTTCCTGGTGAAGATCCCCGCCGGGGGGGTCTACCTCCTCAAGGGGGAGGTGGACGATCGGGCCCTTTTCCGCCTTCTCTTAGGCGGGGTCCCGGGGGTGCTTTTGGGAAGCCTTCTCCTCGCCCAGCTCAAGGGGGCCAAGGACCTGGTCCTCCTCCTGGTGGGCCTCACCGTGGTCCTCTCGGCGGGGCTTGGGCTTTGGCGGAGCTTTAAGGGTCTTCCCCAGGGAAAGGAAAGGCCCCACCTCCTTCCCCCGGCGGCCTTTGGCATCGGCCTCGAGGTGGGCTTCTCCTCCGCCGGGGCTGGGGCCTTGGGGACCCTCCTCCTCTTCCACGCCACGAGGCTTTCCCCCCAAAAGGTGGTGGGCACCGACCTCCTCTTCGGCCTCGTCCTGGCCCTCCTCGGGGGCGGGGTCCACCTCTATTTCGGCCAGGTGGACCCGGGGCTTCTCCTCGCCCTGGCCTCGGGCGGGGTGGCGGGGGGGCTTCTTGGAGCCCTCTTCGCCACCCGGCTTCCCAAGGAGCCCTTGAGGGTTGCCCTTCTCCTTTGGCTCCTTTTCATCGGAAGCCAGCTCATCTACCGGGGGGTGGCCCATGGGTAGGGTCTACCTGGTGGGGGCGGGCCCTGGGGACCCGGAGCTCCTCACCCTCAAGGCCTACCGCCTCCTCAAGGAAGCTCCCGTGGTCCTCCACGACCGGCTGGTGGACGAGAGGATCCTAGCCCTAGCCCCTGGGGAAAAGGTCTACGTGGGCAAGGAGGAGGGGGAAAGCGGCAAGCAAGAGGAGATCCACCGCCTCCTCCTCCGCTACGCCCGGGCCTACCCCAAGGTGGTCCGCCTCAAGGGAGGAGACCCCTTCGTCTTCGGCCGGGGCGGGGAGGAGATGCTCTTCCTCCTTAGGCACGGGATCCCCGTGGAGGTGGTGCCCGGGGTGACGAGCCTCCTCGCCTCCGGGCTTCCCTTGACCCACCGGGGCCTAGCCCACGGCTTCGCCGCCGTCTCCGGCGTCCTGGAAGGGGGAGGCTACCCGGACCTAAAGCCCTTCGCCCGGGTCCCCACCCTGGTGGTCCTCATGGGGGTGAAGCGGCGGGTCTGGATCGCAAGGGAGCTCCTCCGCCTGGGGCGAAACCCCCTAGAGCCCACCCTTTTCGTGGAGCGGGCTTCTACCCCCAAAGAACGCCGCATCCTGGCCTCGCTTCAGGAGGTGGCGGAAGGGAAGGTGGCGGTGGAGGCTCCTGCCCTTTGGATCCTAGGCGAGGTGGTGCGGGTCTTTGCCGAGGCCAAGGCGCCCCTGGAGGCCCTGGCCCTGGGAGGTTAGTCATGGTGGAAACCCTTCCCGCTTTGGCGATCGGCGAGGACGAAAGGCTGGACCTGGAAAACCTGGCCACGGGGGCCTTCCACCCCGTGCGGGGCTTCATGACCCGGGAAGAGGCCCTCTCCGTGGCCCAGGAGATGCGCCTGCCCACGGGGGAGGTCTGGACGATCCCCATCCTCCTCCAGTTCCGGGAAAGGCCCAAGGTGGGTCCGGGGGATACCGTGGCCCTGGTGCACGGAAGGGAACGCGTGGCCCTCCTCCATGTGACCGATGCCTACGAGCTAGACCTAAGGGCCCTGGCGCAAAAGGTCTTCGGCACGGAAAGCGAGGCCCACCCCGGGGTGGCCCGGCTCTACGCCAAGGGGCCCTACGTCCTGGGAGGGAGGGTGGAGGTCTTAAAGCCCCGGCCTCGAGGGCTCCTGGAGAAGACCCCGGAGGAGGTCCGGGCCTTCTTCCGGGAGCGGGGCTGGAGAAAAGTGGTGGCCTTCCAGACCCGCAACGCCCCCCACCGGGCCCATGAGTACCTCATAAGGCTCGGCCTGGAACTGGCCGACGGGGTCCTCGTCCACCCCATCCTGGGGGCCAAGAAGGCCGACGACTTCCCCACGGAGGTGATCGTGAGAGCGTACCAGGCCCTCCTGGAGGGGTTCTTGCCCAAGGAACGGGTGGCCCTCTTCGGCCTCGCCACCCCCATGCGCTACGCCGGCCCCAAGGAAGCGGTCTTCCACGCCTTGGTGCGCAAGAACTTTGGGGCCACGCACTTCCTGGTGGGCCGGGACCACGCCGGGGTGGGGGATTTCTACGATCCCTACGCCGCCCACCGCATCTTTGACGAGCTTCCGCCCCTGGGCATAGAGATCATCCGGGTGGGGGCGGTCTTCTTTTGTCCCCTTTGCGGCGGCATCGCCTCCGAGAGAACCTGCCCCGAGGGGCACCGGGAGAAGCGCCTCTCCATCAGCATGACCCGGGTCCGGGCCCTCCTCCGGGAGGGGAAGGCCCCACCCCCGAGCTGGTGCGCCCCGAGCTCCTCCCCATCCTCCGCCAAGGGGTGGCCTGACCCTAGGCCCCAAAGCCCGGCGCGGGGCTCCCCCCATGCCGGGCTTTTTTGGTACCCGTTTTTCCTTTTACCCCGTTGAGAGGCGCAACTGGGAACCCTGGAGCCCATGGCCCTGGCCCGGGGAGGCCTCCTGCGCCAGCTCCTCCGAGCGATGGCACAAAGGCCCTTTCCCCTTCCCTTGGGGCCTATTGGTCCTCCTCCCCTTGGCGCAGGCCCTCGGCGTGGCCCTAGGCCTCCTGGGCCACCAGGGCCCGCCGCACCCGGGGGAGGACCTCGGTGCCCAGAAGCTCAATGGCCTTCAGAACCCGGGCGTGGGGCAGGGTGCCCACGGTGAGCTGCAGAAGAAGCCTTTCCGGGCGGAAGAGCTCGTGCCAGTAAAGGACCTTCTCCGCCACCCGCTCGGGGTCGCCGATGAAGTCGGCCCCCTCGAGGGTCCTGGACCAGGCGAAGTACTCCGGGGTAAGGGGCCGCCACCCCCGTTCCCGCCCGATCTTGTTCATCACCTGGAGGAAGGCGGGAAGGGCCAGGCGAAAAGCCTCACTATCGTCCTCGGCCAGGAAGCCATGGGCAGCCAGGGCAAGCCTTGGGGTGTGGCCGTGCTCCTGGGCGGTCTTCCGGTAAAGCTCCACGAAGGGGAGGAAGCGCTTGGGGCTTCCGGCGATGATGCCGAGGACCAAAGGAAGCCCAAGCCGCCCGGCCCGCACCGCCGACTCCGGGCTCCCCCCCGCCGCCACCCAGAGGGGCAAGGGGTTCTGCTTGGGCCTGGGGTAGACCCCAAGGCCGGGGATGGGCTTTGTGAAGCGCCCCCCGGGCCAGTAGACTTTTTCCTCCTCGCGGATCTTGAGGAGAAGGGCGAGCTTCTCCTCAAAAAGGGCCTCGTAGTCCCTGAGGTCGTAGCCGAAAAGGGGGAAGGACTCTATAAAGGAGCCCCGGCCCACCATGAGCTCCGCCCGCCCCCCGGAAAGGAGGTCCAGGGTGGCAAACTGCTGGAAGACCCGGATGGGGTCGTCGGAGGAGAGGACCACCACGGCGCTTGAGAGGCGGATCCTTTTCGTGCGGGCGGCGATGGCCGCAAGGACCACCGCCGGGGCCGAGACCACGTACTCCTCCCGGTGGTGCTCCCCCACGGCGTAGACCCCAAGCCCCACCGCCTCCGCAAGCTCCGCCTCTTCCAAAAGGCGCTTTAGCCGTTCCTCGGCGGTGGGGGGGCGGCCCAGGTCGGGGTCCAGGGTGCGCTCGCCAAAAGTATAGAGGCCGAGCTCCATGGTTTAAGGGTAGGCCTGAACTTTATTTCCTAAAGTGCGTTGGACCATCCTTTCGCCCGGGCGCGCAAAAGGGTAGACTCTCCCCATGAAGGCCTGGGTGCTGAAGCGGCTTGGCGGCCCCCTGGAGCTCGTGGACCTGCCCGAGCCCGAGGCCAAGGAAGGGGAGGTGGTCCTCCGGGTAGAGGCGGTGGGCCTCAACTTCGCCGACCATCTGATGCGCCTAGGGGCCTACCTCACCCGGCCCCACCCGCCCTTCATCCCGGGGATGGAGGTGGTGGGGGTGGTGGAGGGGAGGCGCTACGCCGCTCTACTCCCCCAAGGCGGCCTCGCCGAGCGGGTCATCGTCCCCAAGGAGGCCCTCCTCCCCGTGCCCGAGGGGCTCTCCCCCGAGGAGGCCGCCGCTTACCCAGTTTCCTTCCTCACCGCCTACCTGGCCCTGAAGCGGGCCCAGGCCCGGCCCGGGGAAAAGGTCCTGGTCCAGGCGGCGGCGGGGGCCCTGGGCACGGCGGCGGTGCAGGTGGCTAGGGCCTTAGGGCTCAGGGTGGTAGCGGCGGCCTCGAGGCCCGAGAAGCTCGCCCTCCCCCTCGCCCTGGGGGCCGAGGAGGCCGTGACCTACCCCGAGGTGCCGGAAAGGGCCAAGGCCTGGGGCGGGCTGGACCTGGTGCTAGAGGTGCGGGGCAAGGAGGTGGAGGAAAGCCTCGGCCTCCTCGCCCACGGGGGGAGGCTCGTCTACATCGGGGCCGCCGAGGGGGAGGTGGCCCCCATCCCGCCCCTCCGCCTCATGCGCCGCAACCTGGCCGTCCTCGGCTTCTGGCTCACCCCCCTCCTGCGGGAGGCCGCCCTGGTGGAGGAGGCCCTGGGCTTCCTCCTCCCCAGGCTCGGGCGGGAGCTTAGGCCCGTGGTGGGCCCCGTCTTCCCCTTCGCCGAGGCGGAGGCCGCCTTCCGGGCCCTCCTGGACCGGGGGCACACGGGGAAGGTGGTGGTGCGGCTTTGAGGTTAGCCCAGGCCCCAATAGACCCGCACCGCCGCCAGGTCAAAGAGGGCGTGGCCCACGCTCTTGAAGAGAACCGGGTCCCCCTCGGCCCTCCGCCCTAAAAGCGCCTCCCGCAGGGGGACCACCGGCTTGGCCAAGCCCTGGAGCTCCCCGGCTTCCCAGAGGGCGTCCTCGGTGTCGCAATAGACCGCCGCCCTTTTCACCAAGGCCTCCGGCACCTCGCGCATCTCCGGGCGGAAGCTCCCCACGGCGGCGATGAAGGCCCCTTCCGGCACCTCCTCAGGGAGAACGGGGGTGGGGCTTGGGGTGGCGGTGACCACGAAGGCCACCTCGGAAGGCACCCTCTCCCCCGTCCATTCCTCAGCCTCTAGGCCCAGGGCCCTGGCCTTCTGCAACAGCGCCTCCACCCGCTCCCGCCTTCGTCCCCGCACCCACACCCGGGTGAGGGCAAGGCCCTGGTGGAAGGCCTCGAGGTGGGCCTCCCCTTGCGCCCCAGGGCCCACCAACAAAAGCGCCCCCTCCTTCCTGGGGGCCAGGAGCCTGGCCGCCAGCAGGGAAAGGGCGGCGGTGCGCCAGCGGGTGAAGACCTCCCCCGGCAGGTGGACGACCTCCCCGGTGTCCAGGCGCTTGGCCCACACCTCCGCCTGCACCCGCGGCTCCCGGTGGGCCTCCACCGTCACCAGCTTGCACACCGCCACCTCCCCGTCCGTCGCCGGCATGACCAGAAACTGCCCCTGCGGCAGGGAAAGGGTCTGCCTCCTGGGGGCCTCCGCCCCCCTTAGGAGCACCCCCTTGAGGGCCTCCGCCAACCTTACATAGTCCATGCCCATAGAATGCCCCACATGCAGGCCCTCCTCAACACCGTGGTTCCGGTGGCCCTGGTGGTCCTCTCCGGGTACCTCCTTGGGCGGCGGGTGGCCATGGACCTCACCACCCTAAGCCGCCTCACCCTTTACCTCCTGGTGCCAGCCCTCATCTTTGACGCCATGTACCGGGCGGAATACTCCCGCGAGGGCCTTTTAGGCCTCACCCTGGGCTTCGCCCTCACCTACGCCCTCCTCTACCTCCTCATCCTGGGGGCGGGGCGGCTCCTTGGCCTCTTCCCCGAGGCCGCCAAGGGGCTTTTGGTGTGTAGCCTCTTCCCCAACTCCGGCAACATGGGCCTCTCCCTCACCTTCTTCGCCCTGGGGGAGGAAGGCTTAAGGCGGGCGGTGGTCTACTTCATCCTCTCCAGCGTGGTCATGTTCGGCCTGGGCCCGGCCTTCATCCGGGGGGGTGGCTTTAGGGAAGGCCTCCTTTTCACCCTGCGCCTTCCCCTCTTCTACGCCCTTTTCTTGGGCCTCTTCTTCAAGGCCCTAGGCATCGCCCTTCCCTTCCGCCTGGACGAGGGGGTGCGGCTCATGGGCCAGGCGGCCATCCCCGTCCTCCTCCTCACCCTGGGAATGCAGATGGCCAAAACCCCCTTCCAGATCGGGGCCTTTGAGGGGGTGGCCAGCGGGCTACGGCTCCTGCTTGCCCCCCTCATCGCCTATGGGGTGGGCCTCCTCCTGGGGCTACCGGCCCTGGAACACCAGGTGCTGGTCCTCCAGTCGGCCACCCCGGTGGCGGTGAACGCCTTCCTCATGACCAAGGAGTTCGGAGGGGACGCCCTAAGGGTGGCCCGCAGCGTGGTGGTCTCCACCTTCCTGGCCTTCCTCACCGTTCCCCTGGTCCTTTTCCTCATCGGGGTCCGGTAGGCTTGGGGTGCCCAGGTCCAGCTGGAAAAGCGCCCGCCCCCCCCAAAGCCCTAAAAGCCGGTGGTACCCCTCCCCCAAGGGGAAGAAGGCCTCGTAGGTGCCAGGCGCTTCCAAGAAAAGGGCCTTCTCCTGGAGGAGGGTTTCCTCCCGGTACCACCGGAGAAGGAGGTAGCCGGGAGCATCCAGCCTTTCCACCCGGAGGGAAAGCCGCGCCCTTTCCCCTTCGGCAAGAAGCCGGGCCACCACGAAGGGGCGCTCGGGGGGCGGGGGCCTGCCGGGGTCTAGGGGGAGGAAGGTGTAGCGGCACCCGGCGAGAAGAAGGAGGAGCGCCACCCAAGCCATTGCCGGCCCGCCCGGGGCCGGAAGGACCCTCACCGCCCCTCCCCCGCGGTGCAGAGGGCGAGGAGGGCCAAAGCGGCCGTCTCCGCCCGGAGGATGCGCCTGCCCAAGGTGACCGGGGTAAACCCCCGGGCCTCCAAAAAGTCCACCTCCTCCTCGGCGAAGCCCCCTTCCGGCCCCACGGCGAGGGCGAGGGGCTTTTCCGGGTCCAGGACCTCCCGCACCCGGGCGGTGGCCCCCACGTGGGCCACAAGGCCCTGGGCCACCTCGGGCACCGCCTTTAGGGGAATGGGGGGAAGGATCTCGGGGACCACCACCCGCCCCGACTGCTTCGCCGCCTCGAGGGCGATGGCCCGGAGGCGCCTAAGCTTCCCCTCCCCCATCTCCTTGGGGACGGAGTGCCGGGTGATGAGGGGCTGGATCCGGGTGGCCCCGAGCTCTGTGGCCGAGCGCACCACCTCGGAAAGCTTATCCCCCTTGAGGAGGGCCACGTAAAGGACCACCTCCACCCCCACCTCCCTCTCGGGCCTCCGCTCCTCCAGGACGCGGTAGCGCAAGGGGGGGCCCAGGTCCACCACCTCGGCCAGGGCCTCCCGCTCCCCGTCAAAGACGGTGAACCGGTCCCCCACCCGGGCCCTCAGGACCTCCACCAGGTGCCGGGTCTCCCGCAAGGGGAGGACCCCCGTGAGGCCGGGGCTAAAGGCGCGGTGGGGCCGCACGCTCACCTCCCATAGGCCAGGAGGACCCATTCCCCTTCCGCCTCCTCCTCCAAGGGCCTGAACCCCGCCCCCGCCATGGCCTCGCGCACCAGGGGGGCCCGGTCCTTGAGGATCCCCGTGAGGAGGGCCCGCCCCCCGGGGGCGAGGGCCTCGGCGTAGCGGGAGGCGAGCTCGGCGTGGAGCTCGGCGTAGAGGTTCGCCACCAGGAGGTCAAAGGGGCCGAAGGGGAGGGCGGCCTCGAGGCTTCCCTCCAAAAAGCGGGGGCGCACCCCGTTCCGCTTGGCGTTCGCCTCCGCCTGGGGGAGGACCATTGGGTCAATGTCCACCCCCAGGGCCTTCCCCCCGAGCTTCTCGGCGGCGATGGCGAGGACACCGCTTCCCGTGCCCAGGTCCAGGACCTTGTCCCCGGGGCGGAGGTGGCGGGCGAGGGCCTTTAGGGCGAGGCGGGTGGTCTCGTGGTGCCCGGTGCCGAAGGCCATGCCGGGCTCAATGACCAAGGGGATCTCCGCCCCCTCCCAGGTGTGCCAGGGGGCGAGGACCACGAAGGGCGGGGCCAGGGCGGGCTTAAGGTCGCGCCGCCAGGCCTCGAGCCAGTCCTCGTCGCCCACCTCCTCCCACACCCCCTCGTAGGGGAGGTCCACGGGGGCGGGGAAGAAGGCCCAGACCTCCCCCTCCCGCTCCCAAAGCCCCCGCGCCCCCCGGTCAAAGAGCCCGGGGAGGATGGGGTCCAAGGCCTCGAGGGTGCCCTTAAGCCGGTAAACCCACACGCCTCAGGATACTGGCTTCACCCGGTAGCGGCAGCACCTCCCCCCTCGGCGATCCGCTCCTCCCGCGCCAGGGGGAGGCCCAAGGCCTCCTCGTAGGCCAGAAGCTCGCTTTGGCAGAGGGCCTCGTGCTCCTTGGAGAGGGCGAGCTTGGGACATCGGCGCTGGCAGAGGTAGAGGGCCCCCTCCTCCTCCACCACCTCCGCCTCGTACCCCCTTTCCCGAAGGAAAGCCGCGAGGCGCTCAAGCCGCGCCCGCACGGGAAGCCCCTCGAGGCCCAAGGGGGCGAGGAGGGCCCGGTTCCGCTCCAACAGGACCCGCACCACCCCCTCCCGCCCCAAGGCAGCCTCCAGGCCCTTGAGGACGTCCCCGCAGAGGGCGGCGTAGGGGGCCTCGGGGTCCAGGGCCCGCCAAAGCCGGTAGGGCCTGCCCCGGCCCGGACACCTCCGTACCTCCGAGGCCACGAGCCCCTTAGCCTCCAGGTCCTGAAGGTGCTTCTGGGCAGCGGTGCGGCTTATCCCCAAAGCCTCCGCCACCTCCTTGGCGGTGCGGGGCCGGGCGCGGAGGAGGTCCAAAACCCGTTCCTTGGTGCCCTCTAAAAGAAGCGCCATGCTAGACCATGGGCAGGGTGAGGAAGGTCTGGACGCTTAGGGCAGCGGCGAGCTCCCGGGCCGCCCTGAGGAAGGCCTGGGCCTCCTCCCCTTCCGGGTCCTGGACCAGGATGGGCACGCCCTTGTCACCGCTTTCCCGCAAGGCCAGGGTGAGGGGAACTTCCCCCAGAAAGCGGGTTTGGAGCCTTTCCGCCAGGCGCTTCCCGCCCCCTTCCCCGAAGATGGGGGTGGGCTTGCCGCAGTGGGGGCAGAGGAAGGCGCTCATGTTCTCCAGGACGCCGAGGACCGGGACCTGGAGCTTCCGGAACATGTCCGCCGCCCGCTCAGCGTCAATGAGGGCCACCTCCTGCGGCGTGGTGACGATGACCCCGCCCGAGACCTGGGTGAGCTGGGAAAGGCTGAGCTGCACGTCCCCCGTCCCCGGGGGGAGGTCCACCACCAGGTAGTCCAGCTCCCCCCAGTTCACGTCCTGCAGGAACTGCTTCAGGGTGCCGTGGAGGATGGGCCCCCGCCAGGCCAAGGCCTGCCCCGGGGGGACGATGTTGGCGATGGAGAGGACCTTGATCCCGTGGGCCTCCAAGGGGAGGATCCTGCGGTCCTGGTCCACCTTGAGGCGCATGCCCTCGAGGCCGAACATCTTTGCCTGGCTCGGCCCGTAAAGGTCGGCGTCCAAAAGGCCCACCTTGGCCCCTTCCCGGCTTAAGGCCAGGGCCAGGTTGGCGGTCACGGTGCTCTTCCCCACCCCGCCCTTGCCCGAGGCCACGGCCACCACGTGCTTGACCCCGGGGAGGGCGTAGCGCTCGGGGGGACGCACGCCCCCGCCAAAACGCACCCGCACCTCCTCCGCCCCCAAGGGGGCGAGGGCCCGCTTAATGTCCGCCTCAATCTGGCCTTTTAAAGGGCAGGCGGGGGTGGTGAGGTTCACCAGGAGGTCCACCCGCCCCCCCTCTACGCGGACCTCGCCCACCATGCCCAAGGAGACGAGGTCCTTGCCGAGCTCGGGGTCCATCACGGTGCGGAGGGCCTCGAGGACCCGCTCTTCCGTAAGCGCCATACCGGGCCTAGAGTATACCCCAGGATAGTTTTGGGCAAGGGCGAAAGGCACAAAGGCCGGGTATACTCGTCTCGTGTACCCCGAGTGGCGCAAGCGACGCTTCTTTGAGCTCCACCTCGCCTGGCTCGTCCAGGGGCCTAGGGGCTACGACCTCCTCTTCAAGATCAACCCCTATAGCCTCTACGCCACCCGGGAGGAGGCCCTGGAGGCCGCCCGGGCCCTTGTGGAGAAGGGGCGCCTGGACCAGGACGAGCGGGTGGGCCGGAACAAGGCCCCCGTCCTCCTCTCCGAGGAGGACAAGGCCCGCTTCCTCCTCCTCCTGGAACGGGGCAAGGCCCTCCTCCCTCTGGACCGGTACGCCCTATTGGGAGAGGTGGCGGAGGTGGAGGAGCGCCTCCTCTTCCGCGCCCCCTTCGCCGACCCCAAGAACGCCCTGAAAAGCCTCGAGGGGAAGCGGGTGCGCCTCCACGCCACCCCCCTCAACGACCCCGAGGCGGAAAGCGCCCTCCTCGCCGAGGGGCCCCTGGCCGTGGACGGGGAGGGGATCGCCGTGGGGAGCTTCCGCCTTTCCGTCCCCCCGGAAACCCCCATAGAGGGCCTCGCCCTGGAGGAGGCCTTCTTCGTCCTGGGGGAGACCCGCTACTACCTCTACAGCCTCGAGGCCGCCTAAGGCCTCCAGCCGGAAGGCGCCGCCCGGTAAGGGGGCGAGGCGCCCCGGGCCACCTCCACCCGGAAGAGGCGGCTTAGGGTGAGGCTTCCCCCCGTGGCCCGGACCCGCCCAAGGCCCTCCTCGAGGAGGGCCCCGAGCTCCAGGAGGAAGCGGTCCTGCCGCGCCTTCTCCACGGGGAGGGCCCCGAAGGTGAAGCAGGCGGGGTTGTCCGCCTTGGGGCAGTGGGGCGCAAGCCAGAGCACCCCGCCCCGGAAGTACACCCGCCACCCCCCGAGGTCCACCCGGTACCCCGCCCGCAGGTGGTCCCGGTACTGCTCGGAGAGCCTGCGCCAAAGCTCCTGGGCCTCCTTTGTCTTGGGGCTTAGGGTGTAGCGCCAGGGGCCAGGCCCCGCCTCGGTGTGGCTCCGGCTCTCGTAGAGGCGCCAGTCCTGGGCCAGGGCCAGGCCCAAAAGGGACAGGGCGAGAACCAACCAACGGGTCATCGGACCCATTTTACCTAACCTGCTTAGCGCAGCAGGGAAAAGAGGGCCAGGGCCACCCCGATGAGGGTGAAGAGGAGCATGGTCTTGTTGAAAGCGGTGTTGATCTCGGCCTTCACCTCCTGGCGTAGGCTCTCCAAGCGGTTTTTCACCTCCTGGATCTGCCCTTCCAGCTTGGCCTCCACCTGCTGAATCCGGCCTTCCAGCTTGGTTTCCACCTGCTGGATTTGCCCTTGCAGCTTGGCCTCTACCTGCTGGATCCGCTCTTCCAGCTTGGCCTCTACCTGTTGGATTTGCCCTTGTAGCTTAGCCTCTGCCTGCTGGATCCGCCCCTCCAGCTTGGCTTCCATCCCCTGCATCTCCCCCTGAGCCCATCAATGCGCCGGGAAAGATCCTGGATCAGGGGGGGAAGCATCTGGACCGTGGCCTCCACGATCCCTTCCAGCTTCTCTAGCCGCTCTAAAAGCCGGTCTTCCGGCATATCTCCATGCTACTCCATCCCCCTTTAGGGGGCTCGTGGTATACTCACCGTCCGATGAGCGCGCCCATCCGCTTCGGCACCGAAGGCTTCCGCGGGGTCATCGCCCGGGAGTTCACCTTCGCCACCCTCCACCGCCTGGCCGAGGCCTACGGCCGCCACCTCCTGGAGCGGGGCGGCGGGCTCGTGGTGGTGGGGCACGACACCCGCTTCCTTGCGGACGCCTTCGCCCGGGCCCTTTCGGGCCACCTCGCGGGGATGGGCCTAAAGGTGGTCCTCCTAAAGGGGCCCGTCCCCACCCCCCTCCTCTCCTTCGCCGTGCGCCACCTCAAGGCGGCGGGCGGGGCCATGCTCACCGCGAGCCACAACCCGCCCCAGTACCTCGGGGTGAAGTTCAAGGACGCCACCGGGGGGCCCATCGCCCAGGAGGAGGCCAAGGCCATCGAGGCCCTGGTCCCCGAGGAGGCCCGGGCCCTGGAGGGGGCCTACGAGACCCTGGACCTGCGGGAGGCCTACTTTGAGGCCCTAAAGGCCCACCTGGACCTGAAGGCCCTCTCCGGCTTTTCCGGCGTCCTCTACCACGACAGCATGGGCGGGGCGGGGGCAGGCTTCCTCAAGGGCTTCCTCCGCCACGCGGGCCTGGAGATCCCCGTAAGGCCCATCCGGGAGGAGCCCCACCCCCTCTTCCACGGGGTGAACCCCGAGCCCATCCCCAAGAACCTGGGGGTGACCCTGGCGGTGCTGGGCCCCGAGACCCCCCGAGCTTCGCCGTGGCCACGGACGGGGACGCGGACCGGGTGGGGGTGGTCCTCCCCGGTGGGGTCTTTTTCAACCCCCACCAGGTCCTCACCACCCTGGCCCTCTACCGCTTCCGCAAGGGCCATAGGGGCCGGGCGGTGAAGAACTTCGCCGTGAGCTGGCTTCTGGACCGGCTGGGGGAGAGGCTTGGCTTTGGGGTCACCACCACCCCGGTGGGCTTCAAGTGGATCAAGGAGGAGTTTCTTAAAGGAGATTGTTTCATCGGCGGCGAGGAGTCCGGGGGCGTGGGGTACCCCGAGCACCTGCCCGAGCGGGACGGGATCCTCACAAGCCTCCTTCTCCTGGAGAGCGTGGCCGCCACGGGGAAGGACCTGGCCGCGCAGTTCAAGGAGGTGGAGGCCCTCGCGGGCCTCACCCACGCCTACGACCGCCTGGACCTCCCCTTAAAGGCCCCCCTGGACCTCACCCCCTTCCGCGAACCCCGCCCCCTGGCCGGCCTCACCCCCAAGGGGGTGGACACCCTGGACGGGGTGAAGTGGCTTTACGAGGAGGCCTGGGTCCTCTTCCGGGCCTCGGGCACGGAGCCCGTGGTGCGGATCTACGTGGAGGCCCAAAGCCCCGAGCTCGTCCGGGCGCTTCTGGAGGAGGCGCGGAAGCTCGTGGAGGGCTAGCGTCCGTGGGCCTCACCCCTCGCCTCTGGGCCAAGGTGGGAAGGGCGTGGCAAAGCCCCACCCTGCGCAACCTCTTCTACCTCTACGCCGTCCAGGCGGCCAACTACCTTTTCCCTCTCGTCACGTTGCCCTACTTGGCCCGCGTCCTGGGACCCGAGGGGTTCGGCAAGCTCGCCCTGGCCCAGGCCCTCTCCCAGTACCTCTACATCGTCCTGGAGTATGGCTTCTCCCTCTCCGCTACCCGGGAGGTGGCCAGGTGGCGGGACCGGCCGGAAGCCCTCCAAAGCATCCTGGGCGGGGTCTTGGGAGCCCGCGCACTCCTTTCCTTGCCGGCGGCAGGAATTGCCCTGCTCGCCCTTTACCTTTTCCCCCCCCTGCAGGGCGAGTCCGGCCTGATTTGGGGAGGCTTTCTTCTCGCCTTGGGAATAAGCTTGAGCCCGGTATGGTTCTTTCAAGGCATGGAACGCATGGGGGCGGTGGCCCTCATGGAGTTTTTCGTCCGCCTTCTGGCCACGCTCGGTGTCTTCTTCCTCGTGCGCTCCCCGGCGCAGGTGGCCTGGCCCCTCTACCTCCAAGCCCTCGCGTCCTTGGCGGTAGGTTTCGTGGGCCTCGCGTGGGCGGCGTCTTGGGTGGGGTTGCGCTGGCCCCGGTTCGGAGAGGCCTGGACCTGGCTCAAACGGGGCTTTGGCCTTTTTTTCTTTCGTGCGGTGGTGAGCCTGTACACCACGGCCAACGTGCTCTTGGTGGGGCTTTTCCTTCCCCCCGCCCAGGTAGCCCTTTATGCGGGGGCGGAAAAGCTCACCAAGGCCTTGATCCCCATGTGGGAACCCTTCAATCGGCTCTTTCTTCCCCGCTTCTCCCACCTTCTGGAGAAGAGCCCGAGAGAAGCCACCTGGCTCGCTCAACGGGTGGGCGGCATGATGCTCCTGCTGGGCCTTGCCGCGGCAGGAGTTCTGACTTACGCTTCCCCCCTCTTGGTACGACTGCTCTTGGGACCCGGATATGAAGGGGCAGTACCCTTGATGCGGATCCTGGCCTGGCTGCTTCCCTTGGTTGCCCTCTCCAACTTCCTTGGCATCCAATGGATGCTGGCCCAGAAGATGGACCGCCCTTTCAACGCCATCATCTTTGCCGCTGGGCTTTTGAACGTCGCTCTAGCCCTCCTCGTGGTGCCCCGCTATGGTGCCCTGGGAATGGCCTGGGTAGTGGTCCTATCCGAAGCCTGGGTGACCGGGGCCGTGTTAGCCTATCTGTGGTGGAGAGGCCGGCTGCCCTGGAGGCCATATGAGGGTTGACTACCTGATCGTGGGCGCGGGCTTCACCGGGGCCACCTTGGCGGAAAGGCTCGCCGCCGCAGGCAAACGGGTTCTGGTGGTGGACAGGAGGGACCACATCGGGGGCAACGCCTACGACGAAACGGACCCCCACGGGGTCCTCGTCCACCGCTACGGACCCCACATCTTCCACACCAACAGCAAAAAGGTCTTTGACTACCTCTCCCGCTTCACCGAGTGGCGGCCCTATTACCACCGCGTCCGCGCCGTGGTGGAGGGCAAGAAGGTCCCCCTCCCCTTCAGCCTCGCCACCCTCCGCGCCCTCTTCTCCCCAAGGCTCGCCGACCGCCTGGAAGAAAAGCTCATCGCCCGCTTCGGCTACGGCGCCCGCGTCCCCATCCTCCGCCTCCGGGAAGAAGAGGACCCCGACCTCCGCTTCCTCGCCGACTATGTCTACAAAAACGTCTTTGAAGGCTACACCCTCAAGCAGTGGGGCCTGCGCCCCGAGGAACTCTCCCCTTCCGTGACCGCTCGGGTCCCCGTCCTGGTGAGCCACGACACCCGCTACTTCCAGGACGCCTACCAGGCCATGCCCAAGGAGGGCTACACCGCCCTCTTCCGCAGGATGCTCGCCCACCCCAACATCAAGCTCCTCCTCCAAACCGACTGGAAGGAGGTGGAAGGGGAGGTCAAGTTTGCGCACCTCATCTTCACCGGGCCCCTGGACGAGTTCTTCGGCTACCTCCACGGGCCCCTCCCCTACCGCTCCCTCCGCTTCCGGATGGAACTCCACCCCGGTCCCTGGGCCCAGGAGGTGGGTACGGTGAACTACCCCAACGAGCACCCCTACACCCGGGTCACGGAGTTCAAGCACCTCACGGGGCAGGACTACCTCCCCCACTCCACCCTCTGCTACGAGTACCCCGAGGCCTACACCCCGGGCAAAAACGAGCCCTACTACCCCGTCCCCAGGGAGGAGAACGAGGAACGCTACCGGCTCTACCTGGAGGAGGCCAAGAAGCTTAAGGGCGTCTACTTCGCAGGAAGGCTCGGCGACTACCGCTACTACAACATGGACCAGGCGGTGGCCAGGGCTTTGAAGCTCTTTGAGGAGATCGCCCATGGGTGAGCGGGTTTGCGCGGTGATCGTGACCTATAACCGGAAGGCTCTCCTCAAGGAATGCCTGGAGGCGGTGCTTGCCCAGACCCGCCCCCCGGACCACGTCCTGGTGGTGGACAACGCCTCCACCGACGGCACCCCAGAGATGCTCCAGGAAGAGTTTCCCCAGGTGGAGGTCCTCCGCCTCCCCGAAAACCAGGGCGGGGCCGGGGGGTTCCACGAGGGGATGAAGCGGGCCTACGAGCAGGGCTTTGACTGGCTGTGGCTCATGGACGACGACACCATCCCCAGGGCTAAGGCCCTCGAGGCCCTGCTGGAAGCTGCGCGGGTTTTTGAGAAGCGCCTAGGCCGGACGGCTCTCCTGGCCAGCCTAGTGCGATGGACAGACGGATCCCTTCACCCTATGAACACCCCTACACCGCACGTGTCGGACGGGGAGTTGCTTGTTGAAGCCCTAGAGATGAGGGCTCTCCCTATCCGTTCCGCTTCTTTTGTTTCATTACTCGTTGCCCGATGGGTAGTAGAAGCCTATGGCTTCCCCATAAAAGATTACTTCATCTGGAACGATGACGTAGAATATACTGCTCGCATCCTTAGACGAGAAAAAGGTTTTTGGGTACCTCAGAGTGAGGTGGCTCATCACACAAAGAAAAAATACACCCCGTTGCACACCAGCTCCCCTGACCGTTTTTATTACGAGGTAAGGAACAAGATTTGGATGCTGACAAAGAGCCAGGCTTGGTCTCCCAAAGAAAAGGCTAAACTAGGGCTTCGCTTGCTTATCGACATAAGGCAGTTCCTCAAGGTTAACAGCTTTTCTCCAAACGCTTGGAAAGTGGTTTTGCTCGGAGCAAAAGACGGATTATGGAAAGCGCCCAGAAATTAAAAAAGATCTCCTTGATCTTGTGTACCATAGAGCGTACAACGGAGCTAGAGCGCTTCCTTCAGTCTTTGGTCAGGCAAAGTTATCCAAATTTTGAACTAATCATTGTGGATCAAAACAAGGACGAACGCCTTGTGCCTCTCACACGGAGATTCCAAAAGCATTTCCCCATTCTTCATCTACGTTCCGACAAAGGCCTTTCGCGGGCGCGCAACGTGGGGCTCAAACACGCCAGCGGCGACATTATCGCCTTCCCCGACGACGACTGCCTCTATCCACCGAACCTTCTAGAGAGAGTGGCTCGCTGGTTCAACGAACATCCCGAATGGCACGGCTTAACAGGACGCTTGGTGGACGCCAACGGCCTTCCAAGCAGCGGGAGATGGGATAACAAGGAAGGCGCGGTGAACCGCTACAATGTTTGGCGCAGAGGCATATCCTGTACCATGTTCCTCCGGAGGGAGGTGGTGACCGCGGTGGGCCCCTTCGACGAAGACCTGGGGGTTGGTGCGGGCACCCCCTGGGGTTCCGGAGAAGAAACGGACTACCTGATTCGGGCTTTAGAAGCCGGCTTTCGCATTTTCTATGACCCCAACCTTTGGGTGGTCCACCCGAACAAAGAACCCACACCTACAACCGCTTATCGCTATGCTTTGGGTCTGGGGAGGGTTTTGCGCAAGCATGGTTACCCTTTTTGGTTTGTGGCCTACTATTGGCTTCGTCCGTTGGGGGGCGTCTTGCTGTCTCTCTCAATGGGGAAGGTGGACAAAGCCCGGTACTACTGGGCGGTATTGGGGGGAGGCTCCTAGGGTGGTTATCAAAAGAGTAAAGACGGGCTCTGCCACGAAGTTGGCCGATTTAGGGATCTGGATCGCAATTGTCGTGTTTGTTGTCGCTCAATTTGTTGAGGTTTCGCTGTTCTCAATTGGCAATATTCCGATTACTTTGCAAAAGGCTTTAGCTGCTGTTCTTTATCCATTCTCTGCAATCCTAATGGGGCGCATACGTGTGAGCAGGTATATGGTCTTGTTCGCACTTGCTCTCCTGGTTTCCTATACCATAGCTTTTTTGGCAAACGCATATTTGCCGCCTGAGGCTGGATCTGCATTCATTGTTATACTGATAGGTTTTGCAGGTGCAACAGTGTTGTACACGGCATTGACCTTGAACGGCGAGAAGGGTTTTCGCAGGCTGGCGTATACGTGGCTTACCTTTTCTGTAATCACCGCGCTAATCACTGTGTTGCAGGCGGTAGGTGTTTTCCCCTTTCTTACCGTTCCAGAAGAGCACCTCCAATTCAGAGAGGCTGGTGTTGGGTTATATCGTGGTGTTGGGTTAAAATTTGATCCTAATTTTCAGGCATTGATGTTGGTTATTGGGCTTGCATTTGCTCTGTCTTATGTTTCAACAGCGTGGCGTCGATTTGTCGTGGTTAGCGTGATTCTCCTTGGAATTATCGGAACTTTCTCTCGCATGGGCTTAATTTTAGCAGTGCTGCTGATAATCGCCAATCCAGTTGTTCGGGCATTAAATGGAAGAAGAGGTTTTGCTAGAGCCCTTGTGAACGTGGCGGTTCTTATTCTTGTTGTCTCAGTTATGGGTTTTGTTCTGCATGTTTGGGCTCCCCGAGCGTCAGTGAATACTTAGGTCGGCGGTTTGCTGAAGTCTGGGATGGTTTGATTATCCTTGTTTCAGGGAACAGTGCAAGCTCCGCTGAACACTTGTCCTCAGCAGAAACGCGCGCCCTTTTGGCAAAAGCAGCGCTAACGCTTGCTCTTCAGAACTGGACTGTAGGAGTTGGAGCCTACCAGACAGATCGTGTGATTTTTGAGTATGTTGGAATAGACAACGTGGCTCACAACACATATTTAGAACTTTTCCTAATAGGCGGCATTTGGGGAATACTAAGCGTTTTATGTTATGTGGTTATTGTGCTGCGTGGCCTCTGGGGTGGAGGTAACTGCCAGTTTGTTGCGGTGCAGAGAAACACCCTTCTTACCCTCACCCTAGCATTTGCTTTTGCTGGGATGTTCCTCAGTTTAACTTACAACTCAATTATCTGGTTACCCATAGCTATCGCTCTCGCAACGCGAGAGTGGGTGAGAGGACGCAGATGATTCTGGCTGACACACGTTGGATTGGTTTGCACGGTATCGGTCGCTTTGCTCGCGAGGTTATAGCCCGTCTTTCTCACGTTAGTCCGCTCCCAGGTAGCTTATCGCTCCTGCATCCCTTCGAGGCGATCTGGCTAAGCACGTTGTTGCTACGCGTGCGCCCTCGCGTATACTTTAGCCCTGGGTTCAACCCCCCTCTTTGGAGTCCGGTTCCCCTCGTTTTCACGATCCACGACTTGATTCACGTGCGCTTCCCGGAGGAAACGAACCCGCGTAAGCGCGCTTATTATCACTTTGTAGTGCGGCCAGCCACTGCTAGGGCTTACCGAGTGCTGACCGTTTCAGAGTTCTCCAAGCAGGAGATTTTGGAGTGGGCTGGATTGCCTGAGGAAAAGGTGGTGGTGGTTGGCAACGGCGTGGGGCCGGAGTTTTCTCCTCAGGGAAAACGATATGAACCCGGGTATCCCTATGTGTTTTACGTAGGGAACACGAAGCCGCACAAGAACTTCAACCGCCTCCTGGAGGCCTTTGCTCGCTCGGGGCTTCTAGGGGAGGTGCGGTTGGTTTGTACGGGAACCCCGAGTGCGCGGGTGCGGGGCCTTATTCAAGAGCTTGGTCTTGAGAAACATGTCGTTTTTGCGGGGACTATTCCCGATGAATTACTCCCCGCTTATTATCGGGGGGCTTTAGCGTTGATTCTCCCGTCCCTGTATGAAGGGTTTGGTCTGCCCGCTCTAGAAGCCATGGCCTGCGGTACTCCTGTGGTCACCTCGAGCGTCACTTCGCTGCCGGAGGTGGTGGGGGATGCGGCGGTGCTGGTAGACCCTTACGACGTTGAATCGATTGCCTGGGGTGTTCGGCGAGTGGTTGAAGATAGTTCCTTGCGAAAAGAGCTTCGGCGCAAGGGGCTTAAGCGCGCCAAGCAGTTCTCCTGGGATAAGACCGCCGAGCTCACGTGGAAAGTTCTACAAGAAGCAGCTCAGGAAGGGTAGTTTTGGGTTATGCTTGTCGCTTTCGTTCACGACTGGCTTACTGCATACGCTGGTGCAGAAAAGGTCCTGGAGGCGGCGCTAGAGCTCTATCCTACTGCGCCCATTTACACGCTGGTCTACCAGCAAGAAAGCTTTAAGGGCTCGCGGATTGCGGAGCACCCTGTGCATACCTCGTTTATCGAGCGCTTGCCTAAGGGGCGGGAAAAGTACAGGGCGTACCTTCCTCTAATGCCCCTTGCGATTGAGCAGTTCGATTTGAGCGGTTACGATGTGGTGATCTCAAGTTCCCATGCGGTAGCCAAGGGTGTGCTCACCCGTGCGGATCAGCTTCACATCAGCTACGTTCACACGCCCATCCGCTACGCTTGGGACCTGCAGTTTCAATATCTCAAAGAGGCGGGCATAGAGCGCGGTTTAAAAAGTACCATCGCTCGGGCAATCCTACACTACATTCGGCTTTGGGATGTGGCAAGTTCAAACCGAGTGGACGTGTTCGTGGCCAACTCCCACTATGTAGCTCAACGTATTTGGAAGATGTACCGACGTGAAGCACAAGTGATCTACCCACCTGTGGACGTGGATCGCTTCACGCCGAAGGGCCAAAGAGAGGACTTCTACCTCACGGTGTCACGCTTTGTGCCTTACAAAAAAATAGATCTAATCGTAGAAGCCTTCACCCGATTGGGGCTTCCGCTAGTGGTGATCGGTGACGGACCGGACTTTAACAAGGTGAAGCGTATCGCTGGTCCTAACGTTCAACTGCTCGGCTACCAGCCCGACACCGTAGTCAAGGACTATATGGAGCGCTGCAAGGCTTTTGTCTTCGCAGCGGACGAAGATTTCGGCATCACGCCGGTGGAGGCCCAAGCCGCGGGAGCTCCAGTCATCGCCTACGGCAGGGGCGGCGTGACCGAAACAGTACTCCACGGGGAAACGGGACTCTTTTTCCAAGAGCAAACCGTGGAGAGCCTGCTTGCAACCGTACGCGCGTTTGAATCGGGGGAATACCAGTTTGACCCTGAACGCCTCCGCCAAAACGCCGAACGTTTTTCAAAAAAACGCTTTCAACACGAATTCGCGGAACTGGTAGAACGCGAATGGGCAAAATTCACAAGGGTTCGTGGGGTCCGGTAGTAGCATAACACCAGTATGCAGGCGAGGCCACGTACCCAAACCATCGTTCGCCCCATCAACGTAACCACTCGCCCCCTACTCACCGTACTCCTTCTTTTAGCTTCGGACTTAGGGGCTTTGGTTTTAGCCGGAGGGCTCTCCGTAGGGGTCCGGTTTCTTTGGGACGGCAGCTTCAACCCAGCCCTCTACGTGTCGCTTTGGCCGGTAATCGGGCTTTTTGTGTTGGCTTACGCCCTCATGGGTCTCTACCCCGGTATAGGAAAAGCCCCGGCAGAAGAGCTGCGCCAACTTACGCTCACGACGACGCTGGTCTACCTCGTACTCGGCGCGGCAACCTTCTTATTCAAGGTAGGGGATACCTACTCGCGGGCAACCTTCCTTGGTGCATGGGCACTCTCGGTAGTCCTGGTGCCTCTAAGCCGTGCCCTCACGCGCCACCTTTTTGCCCACAGAAAGTGGTGGGGCTATCCGGCCGTGGTGCTCGGGGCCGGGGAAACCGGACGCATGGTGGTGCAGACGCTCAAGCGGCAACCGGGACTAGGCCTGAAGCCGGTGGCCGTTTTGGACGATGATCCGGAAAAACAGGGGGTAATGGAAGGCGTACCCGTACTTGGTGGCCTGGATCTGGCTCCGGCGCTGGCACGCGAACTGAGGGTGCGACACGCCATCGTGGCGATGCCGGGGGTGCCGCGGGCCAAGCTGCTGGAAGTCTTAGAGCAACACGGTCACGCGTTCCCTCACCTAGTCCTAATCCCCGACCTCTTTGGCTTTTCCAACCTTTGGGTTACAACAAAGGACCTCGGGGGATACTGGGGCTCGAGGTACGCCAGCAGCTGCTACTACCGGGACCGCGCCTTGCGAAACGCATCATTGACGTTGGCCTTTCCCTCATTGGGGGTCTGTTACTTTTACCTTTTCTAGCACTAATCGCTATCCTTATCAAATTGGACTCGCCAGGTCCTGTACTGTACGGCCACACGCGGATTGGCCAGAACGGACGGCGGTTCAAAGCTTGGAAATTTCGTTCCATGGTGAAGGATGCCGACAAGGTTCTCAAGGAATATCTAGAGAAACACCCTGAACTACGCGAAGAATGGGAACGAGATCAAAAACTTCGGAGCGATCCTCGCGTGACACGGATAGGACGGATACTGCGCCAAACAAGCTTGGACGAGCTGCCTCAACTTTGGAACGTGCTGCGAGGGGAAATGAGCCTCGTGGGACCCCGGCCGATTGTTCAGGATGAGGTGATAAAGTACGGCGAAAAATTTGCCCTTTATATCAAAGTAAAGCCAGGCATGACTGGGCTTTGGCAGGTCTCGGGGCGCAACGACACCACCTATCAGGAACGTGTGAATCTGGACATCTACTACATCCGCAACTGGTCCCTTTGGCTTGACCTCTACATCCTGGCCCGGACGGTGTGGGTGGTGCTCACGCGGAAGGGAGCGTACTAGGGTAAAGTGGAGCGCGTATGATGGAAGCACCCCAGGAGGAAATCACCCTACGGGACATCGTGGAGGTTTTAAAGCGGCACCGCGTCTACCTTTGGACCTTCCCCCTCCTCTTCGGCGCGGTGGCCCTCATCTACGGCTTTTTCATCGCCGAGCCCACCTACGCCTCCACCGCTACCCTAAGCGTGGCCCCGGTGCAGGTGCAGGCCCAGCTGGAGCAGAGGATCCAGGTGCAGCAGGCCACCCCCATCACCTTTGAGGGCCTAAAGGCCCTGGCCCTCTCCGAGGAGGTGGTAGGGGGGTGTGGGAGGTGCTAAGGCAAGAGGGGAGGCTTCCCACCCGCTGGCAGGACCAGGGGAACCTCAGGGGCGTGGAGCGGATGCTCCGGGACCTCCAGGTGAAGGACATCTCCCCCAAGGTCCAGGCGGCGAACCCCAACCAGGTGCCCCCCATCGTGGCGACCTTCACCGTCAAGGCTCCCGACCCCCAAGTGGCGGCTAAGGCGGCGAACCTCTGGGTGGAGGCGGTGAAGCGCAAGGTGAACGAGATCCCCCTGCAGCGCCTTAAGGCGAGCCTCCTGGCCCTCGAGGAGCAGCTACCCCCCGCGGAGAAGGCCTACCGGGAGGCCCAGGCGAGGTGGGAGGCCTTCCAGAAGGCCACCACCCTCCCCCAGGACAAGGCGGAGCTGGAGGCCAAGACCGGGGAGCGGGTGAGCCTGGACCAGGAGCTTTCCGGCCTGGAGCGGGACCTTTCGGCGGTGCGGGGGCGGATAGAGGCCCTAAGCCGGGAGGCGGACCGCCAGGCCCGGCTCGTGCCCCTGAACACGAGCCCCGAGCAGCTCGCCATCATCGGCAAGCGCCTCCAGGAGGCCCAGGCCGCCCTGAAGGGAGAGACGGAGAAGGCCCGGCAGGCCTATCTGGCGGCGGCCAAGGCCCTCGAGACCTTCAAGGGACGGGAGCGCATCCCCGTGTGGCAGGCGGAGCTTTCCGCCTACACGGAAGGCTACGCCTCGGCCCAGGCCCGGCTCGTCGCCCTGGAGAAGGACCTGGCGGTGAAGCGGACCCAGCTCGCCGAGGCGCAAAGCCGCTTCGCCCAGTACAAGGCGGAGATCCCCGGCCTTTCCGTGGAGAACCTGGTGGCCGGGCTCACGGTGGAGGAGGCCCAGGCCCTGGTGGCCGAGCGCCTGAGGGAGGCGGACGCCCGGCTCAAGCAGGCGGAGGCGGCCTGGCAGGCCTACCAGAAGGAGAGCCAACTCTCGGTGCTCAAGCAGCAGCTTGGGGGCTTCGCCGACCGGGTGGCGGGGATCCGGCAGCGGCTGGAAAAGATCCCCACGGAAAGGGCGGTCTTGCAGACCAGACTCCAAGCCGTGGAAGCCGAGCTGGCCAAAGAGCCCAAGCTCCTCGCCCTGGAGCGGGAGATCGTGGCCGACCCCGCGGTGGCCGCCGTCATCGCCCGCGGAGGCGACCTCCAGGCCCTGGTGGGCCTCAAGCTCAAAAACCAGGAGCTCAACCCCACCCACCAGAAGCTCCTCTCCACCGCCTTGGACCTGCGGGCGGACCTGGCGGCTTTGGACCGGGAGGAGCGGGCCTTGCGGGAGGAGGAGGGGAAGCTACTTCCCCAGGTGGAAGACCTGCAGGCGCGGGTGGCGGAGGAGGAGGCGAGGCGGGCCCGGCTGCTGACGGAGCTGGACGTGGCCCGGGACGTGTACAACGCCGTCTACCGCTACGCCGAGACCCTCAAGCAGATGGCCTCGAGGCCCAAGGACCGCCTCCGGGAGGTGAGCCCCGACGTCCTCCGCTACCGGGACCAGGTGGTGGGGCTCCAGGCGGAGATCGCGGCCCTGGAGGCGGAGAAGGCGGCCCTCACCCGCAACCTGGCCGAGTACGACCGCCGCATCCAGGAGCGCCGGGCCCAGATCGCCCTTCAGGAGCGGGAGAAGGAGGCCATCACCCTGGAGTACAACACCAAGAAGGCCGCCTACGAGGCCCTCCGGTCCCGCTACGACCAGATCGCCACCCTCACCGCCCAGGACCTCGCCTTTGATAACCCCAACCCCGAGTACCAGCGCCTGCGCTCGGCCCTCATAGACGCCCAGGCGGAGGAGGCGAGGCTTCTTGCCAGGAAGGCGGCCCTTCAGGCCCGCATCGCCCAGGTGGACGCCCGTATCAACGTCCTCAAGGACCGGGTGGCCCGGGCTCAGGTGGAGCAGGACACCCTAAGCCAGGCCCTGGAGCTCGCCAAGAACGCCTACCTGGCCCTGGCCCAGAAGCGCACGGACCTGGAAATCCAGATCGCCAGCAGCCAGGAGGCCTGGGCCTCCATCCTGGCCCCCGCTTACCCCGTCTACGAGAAAGTGGCGCCCAGGCGGGGCCTCCTCTTCGCCCTGGCGGTGGCCTTGGGCCTGATGCTCGGGGTGATGGCCGCCTTCGTGGCCGAGGCCCTAAGGCCCCAGGAGGCCCCTTCCGGGGGAAGCGCATGAACCGGGCGCGCGACTGGATGCGGCAAGCCGAGCGGGACCTTGAGCACGCCCAAAAGAGCCTGGAGCTTGGCCACTGGGAATGGGCTTGCTTCGCCGCCCATCAGGCGGCGGAGAAAGCCCTCAAAGCGGTTTATTTCGCCTTGGGGGCCGAGGCCTTCGGCCACGCGCTCACCCACCTCTTGGCCGGTCTTCACGAACGGCTCAACTTGACCCCCGAGCTCAGGCGCTGCGCCCTGGTGTTGGATCGGCTCTACATCCCCACGCGCTATCCGGACAGCTGGGAGGCGGGTGCCCCTCTAGACTACTATGGAGAGGAGGAGGCTCGGGATGCGCTCCTTTGTGCAGGAGAAATCCTACGGTTCGGTCAAAGTGTTCTGGCTGGACCGGGAGAGACTTCTTCAGGCCCTTGAAGAAAAGGCGGCCGAGCTCCTCGCCACCTTCCCCGAGGTCCTCGCCGTGGTCCTCTTCGGCTCCTTGGCCCGGGGAGAGGCGACGCCGCGGAGCGACGCCGACCTCCTCCTCCTCGTGGGGGAGGCTCCCCCCTTCCTGGAGCGCCCCGGGCGTTACCTTCCCCTTTTCGCTGATCTGGGTTTTCCCGTGGACCTTTTCGTCTACACCCCGAAGGAGGCCGAGGCCAATCCCCTGGCCCGGCGAGCCCTGGCGGAGGGCCGGGTTCTCGCCGAGCGGAAGGGCTAGGGGCGGGCCACCTCCTCCAGCGTCCTCTCCGCCTCCTCCATGTACCGGTCCCAGGGGATGAGGGCGTAGCCCCCCTCCCTCCGGGCGGCGTAGTAGGGGAGGGCGAGGGAGAGGGGGGTCCGCACCTCCGGGTAGGCCCGCACCAGGGCGGGAGGAGGCTTAGGCCGGGGCTTGGGCTGCCTAAGGCGCTCCAGGATGAGGCTTAGCCTATAGGGGCGCATCAGTTCCTCCGCACCTTCTTGTTGAGGAAGTCCAGGAGGAGGTACTTGCCGATGTTCCTGGGGCTCGTGAGGTAAGCCTTGCCCCGGGTGATCTGGGCAAGCTTCTTCACGAAGGCGAGAAGCTCGGGTTCCCGGGCGAGCATGAAGGTGTGGATGGGGATGCCTTCCCGCCGGGCCAAGGTGGCCTCCTTTAGGGTTTCGGCCAGGATTAGGGGGTCCAGGCCCCAGGCGTTTTTGTAGATCTCCCCGCTCGGCAGGGTGAGGGCGGAGGGCTTGCCGTCGGTGATGAGGATGATCTGCTTCATCTCCCCGCCCATCTTCTTAAGGAGGGTCCGGGCGAGCTCCAGGCCCGCCTTGGTGTTGGTGTGGTAGGGGCCCACCTGGGCCAGGGGGAGCTTGGCCAGGGGGATCTCCTCGGCGGTGTCGTGGAAGAGGACGAAGCGGACCCTATCCCCGGGGTACTGGGTGCGGATGAGGTGGGCGAGGGCGAGGGCCACCTTCTTGGCCGGGGTGAAGCGGTCCTCGCCGTAGAGGATCATGGAGTGGGAGCAGTCCAGGAGGACCACGGTGCTCATGCTGGCGGTGTACTCGGCGAGGTCTATGACCAGATCCTCGTGGGAAAGGCCTTCCAGCCCCTTGGCCATGGCCTTCTTGAGGGTCTCGGGAACGTTTAGGTCCAAGGGGTCCCCCCACTCCCAGGGCTTGGTCTCCCCCGTCTTCTCCACCCCGGGGGCGTGGTGGGGGGTGGGGTGGAGGCCCGGGGGGTTGCGGCCCAGGGCCCCGAGGAGCTCCCGGAGGCTTTTCAGGCCGAGGAAGTCCGAGGCCTTCTCCGTGAGCTCCAGGCGGGCCTCCCCCGCCTCGCCCCGGTAGCCGCCCTGGGCGGGCTCCGTGGGGTCCTCCCCGGGAAGGCGCAGGTAGCCCGCCTCCTGGAGTTTCCGGATCATCCCCTGGATGGCCTGGTAGAGCCTCGTCTCCTCCTTGCGGTCGGCGAAGCGGGCCTCGCGGAGCCAGTCTTCCGGCACCAGCTCGTTTTGGAGGAGGGCCTGGAGGAGGGCGTCGTAGAGGTCCTCGAGGGTGGGCTGGCGGTTAGGGTCCGAGTCGTAGCGCTGGAAGGGGTCGGAAAACCCCGAGTCCAGGAGGAAGTCCTCCAGGAGGGAGAGGATCTCCTCGGGGGGAAGCTCTTCCAGGCCTCCCTCGTAGCGGCTATAGCGGATGGCCTTCATCGTTGCAACCTCCCCAAGATCTGTTCCATGAGCCTGGCGTAGTCCGGAAGCCGTCGGAAGAGGGCCCGGGCCAGGTCCTCGTTGTAGGTGTGGACCGTGAGGCTGCGGTCGTCCACCATGCCCAAGGCCAGGCGGGCTTCCTCGTCCCTGAGTAGACCCACCTCCCGGGCCAGGCGGATAACTCCCTTGGGGCTTGCCCCCTCCAGCCCCTCCACCTCCCGGAGGTAGGCCTGGAGGGCCTTCCAGAAGGCCTCAAAGGTGTACTCAAAGCGCTGGATGGCGGCGTCCCGCTCCACCGGGCTCGGGTCTTCCAAGAAGGCCAGCTCCTTCAGCGTGGCCAGGGCCTTCTCCGCGACCTGGATCCGTTCTAGAACTCGGCCCAAAGCACCCCCTCCCTAAGCACCCGCTCCCGGAAGGCGGGCTCGGCCTCGGCGAGGTCCACGAGGTCCACCCGCCGCACCACGGGGGCCTCCTCCAGGGCCTCCCGGAGGAGGGGCATGAGGTCCTTAAGGGGTACGGGGGAGAGGAGGGCGAGGTCCAGGTCGGAGGCTTGCCTTCCCTCCCCCCGGGCGAAGGAGCCGAAGAGGAAAAGCCTCGCCCCCGTGCCCTGGAGGAAGGGCCTCAGGGCCCTTAGGACCGCCTCCTTGTCCCGGTCCAGGCTAGTTGCCATAGCTCCTCGGGCGCTCCGCCGCCTGGTAGGTCGCCTCGCCCCGGGAGAGCTTCCTTCGGCCCACCAGGCCCTCGAGGACGAACTCCCCGGCGGACAGCAAAACCTCAGGGGCTTCCCCCTCGGCCAGGGCCCGGGCCGCCTCCAGAAGCCCCGGGACCCCAGCCATGGCCTTAAGGGCCTCCTCCACGTCCCCCTCGGGCAGGGTGAGGAGGTTCCCCTCCTCAAAGTGGGCCACGATGGGCTCGGTCCTTAAGCGGTAGCGGGGAAGAACCAGGCCGAAGGCCCGCTGCACGATCTCCCGCGCCACCCTCTCCGCCCCCTGGAGCTCCCCTTCGTACTCCAACTCCAGCTTCCCGGTGATGGCGGGAAGCCCCTGGTAGAGGTCCAAGGGCCTCGCCACGGGCCTTCCCCCGTGGAGGAGGGCGCGGCGCTCGGCGCTTGCCGCCACCACCTCCAAAAGGCTGATGGCGAGGCGCTGGGAAACCCCCGCCGTCTGGTCCACGCGGCGGTCCTCCCGGGCGACGAAGGCCACGGCCTCCACGGAAAGCCTCACCCACTCCGGGACCAGGACCCCCTCCGGCACGTAGGCCTCCTGGGCGCTGATCCGGGCGCCCTCCTCCAAGGAGCGGGGGTAGTGGGTGCGGATCTCGCTCCCGATGCGGTCCTTCAAGGGGGTGACGATCCGCCCCCGGGCGGTGTAGTCCTGGGGGTTGGCGGTGAAGACGAGCCAGACGTCCAGGGGAAGCCGGAGGGGGTAGCCCCGGATCTGGACGTCCCCCTCCTCGAGGATGTTGAAAAGGGCCACCTGCACCTTGGGGGCGAGGTCGGCGAGCTCGTTCACGGCGAAGATCCCCCGGTTCGCCCGGGGCAGGAGGCCGTAGTGGATGCTCTCCAGGTCCGCCATCCCCGTGCCCCGCCTGGCCGCCTTGATGGGGTCCATGTCCCCGAGGAGGTCGGCCACGGTGGTGTCGGGGGTGGCGAGCTTCTCCACGTACCGGTCCTCCCGGGAAAGCCAGACGATGGGGGCGTCGTCCCCGGCCTCCTCCAGGAGGCGCTTTCCCTCGGGGGAGATGGGGTGGAGGGGGTTGTCGCGAAGCTCCGTGGCGAGGGCGGGAACCTCCTCGTCCAGGAGGCTCGTGAGGCTCCGCAGGATCCGGCTTTTCGCCTGGCCCCGGGTGCCGAGGAGGATGAAGTTCTGCTTGGCGAGGATGGCCTGGACCAGGGCGGGGATCACCGTGTCCTCGTAGCCGTGGATGCCGGGAAAAAGCCTCTCCCCACGCCTGAGCTTCTCCCGGAGGTTCTCCCTGGCCTCGTCCTTCACGGTGCGGCGGAGCTTCTCCAGGGGGTAGGTGCGCCTGAGTTCGCCTAGGGTCTTGGCCTTCACCCTTACCAGTCTAGGGGAAGGGATAGGCGGGGTGTGTGCCGTGGGTTCCCCTGGAGCGTGGGATAATAAGGGGGTGAACCGGGCCCGGGACTGGCTGGAGCAGGCGAGGCACAACCTGCGCCACGCCCAGGGAAGCTTGGGCCTAGGCGACTACGCCTGGGCCTGCTTCGCCGCGCAACAGGCCGCCGAGGCCGCCCTCAAGGGGCTTCATCTGGCCCGGGGCCAGGTGGCCTGGGGCCACTCCATCCTGGACCTCCTGGCCGACCTTCCCGAGGATGTGGACGTACCCGAGGACCTGGTGGAGGCCGCCAAGGTCTTGGACAAGTACTACATCCCCACCCGCTACCCGGACGCCCACCCGGCGGGCCCCGCCGCCCGGCACTACACCCGCCTCGAGGCGGAGGAGGCCCTGGACCTAGCCCGAAGGATCCTGGCCTTCGTGGAGGAAAAGCTTTGACCCGCGTCTTCCGCTTTGACCCTAAGGCCCGCCTTAAGGAGGTGGCCGAGGCGGCCAAGGCCTTAGGGGAGCGCTCCGAGGTCCTCGCCGTGGTCCTCTTCGGCTCCCTGGCCCGGGGGAGGCCACCGCCTTCAGCGACGCAGACCTCCTCGTCCTCCTCCGGGACACCCCTCTTCCCTTTCCCGAAAGGCTCGTGCGCTACCGCCCGGAAGGGGTGCGCCGGGTGGAGGTCTTCCCTTACACCCTGAGCGAGGCCGTGGAGGGCCTCAAGGGGGGGTTCGGCGTGGTCCCGGCCGCCCTCAGGGAAGGGAAGCTCCTCTTTGAGCGGGAGGGGGCCTGGGAGGCCCTACGCCGCCTAGCCTAACGCCCTTCTCATGCCCCGAGGGTATCTTGGCGGCGTGGAGATTCACGGCACCACCATCCTCGCCGTCCGCAAGGACGGGGTCACCGCCCTCGCCGGGGACGGCCAGGTCACCTTCGGCCAGACCGTGCTCAAGCGGGGAGCGGTGAAGGTGCGGAAGCTGGAGGTGGGGGAAGGCGTCCTCGTGGGGTTCGCCGGGGGCGTGGCCGACGCCATGGCCCTCCTGGAGCGCTTTGAGGAACGGCTCAAGGAGGCCAAGGGGAACCTCCTGAAGGGGGCGGTGGAGACGGCCAAGCTCTGGCGCACCGACCGGGTCCTCCGCCACCTCCAGGCCATGATCGTGGCCGCGGACCGGGAGAGCATGGTCCTCCTCTCGGGAAGCGGGGAGGTGATCACCCCGGAGGAGCCCCTCCTCGCGGTGGGAAGCGGTGGCCCCTACGCCCTCGCCGCCGCCAAGGCCCTTTACCGGCACACGGGGCTTTCCGCCAAGGAGATCGCCACGGAGGCCCTAAGGATCGCCGCCGAGGTGGACCTCTACACCTCGGGCCAGGTGACCGTCCTCACTTTGGGGGAAGCATGAACCTGACGCCCGCCGAGATCGTCCGGGAGCTCTCCAAGCACATCGTGGGCCAGGAGGCCGCCAAGCGCGCGGTGGCCGTGGCCTTAAGGAACCGCTACCGCCGCAAGAAGCTCCCCCGGAGATCGCCCGGGAGGTCACCCCCAAGAACATCCTCATGATCGGGCCCACGGGGGTGGGGAAGACGGAGATCGCCCGCCGCCTCGCCCGCCTCGCCGGGGCCCCCTTCGTGAAGGTGGAGGCCACCAAGTTCACCGAGGTGGGGTACGTGGGCCGGGACGTGGACTCCATCGTCCGCGACCTGGCGGAGGCGAGCTACCAGCTCGTGCTGGAGGAGATGAAGAAGAGGGTGGAGGAAAAGGCCCTGGCCCTCGCCGAGGAGGAGCTCGCCACCCTGCTTCGCACCTCGGTGGCCGAGGTCCGCTCGGGCCGCCTGGACGGCCACTTCGTGGAGGTCCAGGTGGAGGAGGAGGTCTCCCTCCCCTTCATGGGGGTCCTGGGGGGCGAGGCCTTCGGGGGCATGGGGGAGATGCTCAAAGGCCTCCTCCCCCGGCGCCCGGTCCGCCGCCGCATGACCGTGAGGGAGGCCCGGGAGGTGCTGAAGAACCAGCACGCCGAGCGCCTTATAGACAAGGAGGAGCTCAAGGAGGAGGCGAGGCGCCGCGCCCAGGAGGAGGGCATCGTCTTCATTGACGAAATCGACAAGGTGGCCCGCCAGGAGGGCGCTGTGGGGCCGGATGTCTCCGGGGAAGGGGTGCAGCGGGACCTCCTCCCCATCGTGGAGGGGACGGTGGTCTCCACGAGGATCGGCCCCATCTCCACGGAGCACGTCCTCTTCATCGCCGCCGGGGCCTTCCACGTGGCCAAGCCCTCGGACCTGATCCCCGAGCTCCAGGGGCGGTTTCCCATCAGGGTGGAGCTTTCCCCCTTGGGCCCCGAGGAGTTCTACCGCATCCTCAAGGAGCCGGAGAACTCCCTCATCCGACAGTACACGGAGCTCCTTAAGGCGGACGGCACCGAGCTCGTCTTTGAGGACGAGGCCCTTTGGGCCATCGCGCAGGCGGCCCACCGGGCGAACCAAGAGCTCGAGGACATCGGGGCGAGGCGGCTCGCCACCGTTTTGGAGAAGGTCCTGGAAGAGGTGAGCTTCCAGACGGACCTCGGCCGGGTGGAGATCACCCGGGCCTACGTGGAGAAGCGGCTGGAGGCGGTCTTCGCCTCCCCGGACCTCACCCGTTTCGTGTTGTGAAGGAGGTAAGGATGCGCTGGCTGTTGGTGGTCGCAGGACTTCTCGCCGCCGGGGGGCTGGCCCAGACGCCGCCTCCCCCGCGGCCCAGACGGCGGAACAGAACCCCTTAAGGCTCGGAGTCCAGCTCTACGCCCTGGGGCGGTACGACGCGGCCCTCACCCTCTTTGAGCGGGCCCTAAAAGAGAACCCCCGGGACCCCGAGGCCCTCTACTGGCTCGCCCGGACCCAGCTCAAGCTCGGGCTCGTGAACCCTGCCCTGGAGAACGGCAAGACCCTCGTGGCCCGCAACCCCCGCTACCTGGGGGGCTACATGGTCCTCTCCGAGGCCTACGTGGCCCTTTACCGGCAGGCGGAGGACCGGGAGCGGGGCAAGGGCTACCTGGAGCAGGCCCTCTCCGTCCTTAAGGACGCCGAGCGGATCAACCCCCGCTACGCTCCCCTCCACCTGCAGCGGGGCCTGGTCTACGCCCTTCTGGGCGAGCGGGACAAGGCGGAGGCCTCCCTCAAGCAGGCCCTGGCCCTCGAGGACACCCCCGAGATCCGCTCCACCCTGGCGGAGCTCTACCTCTCCATGGGCCGCCTGGACGAGGCCCTGGCCCAGTACGCCAAGGCCCTGGAGCAGGCCCCCAAGGACCTAGACCTGCGGGTGCGGTACGCCTCCGCCCTCCTCCTCAAGGGGAAGGCGGAGGAGGCGGCCCGGGTGTTGGAGGAGGGGCACCGGATCAAGCCCTTGAACGCCGAGGGCTGGTACACCCTGGGCCAGGCCTACCTCGCCCTGGGGCGGACCAAGGAGGCGGGGGTGGCCCTGGAAAACGCCGTGGCCCTCGCTCCCTTGCGCTTCCCCGCCGCCTACTACTACCTGGGGCAGGTCTACCTGGCCCTCGGGGACTACCCGAAGGCGAAAAGCCGGCTCACGGTGGCGGTGCGCCTCGAGCCCAAGCGGGCGGAGTACCGCTACAGCCTCTGCCTGGCGAACGAGAAGCTCGGGGACAAGGAGGGGGCCCGCTACCAGTGCCAGGAGGCCCTGAAGCTTAAGCCGGACTACAAAGAGGCCGAAGAGGTGCTGAAGCGCCTCTAAGCCTTGGGCTCCTCCTTCTTCTCCTCCTCCTGGATCCCCTTCTTAAACTCCCGGGCCGCCTGGCCGATGCCGCGGGCGAGCTCGGGAAGCTTTTTGGCGCCGAAGAGGAGGAGGACGATGAGAAGGATGAGGATGATCTCCATGGGTCCGAGGTGCATGGCCCCATACTACCACCAGGACTTTACCCACATCTCCGTTTCGTGGTAAATCTCCCCTTGCGGGCGCAGCCCGTATCTGGTACCGGGGGTGATCCATGGACATGCTCAAGGTGGCCGAGGCCAGGCTCCAGGAGTTCACGGGCCGTTTTGCGAGCGTTTTCCCCCGATAAGCGCCTCCACCGACGGTTTGAAGAGGTGGTGCGGGGCGCCTTGGCCGCAGGCTCAGCCCGGGTGAGCGAGATGGTGGCCTCGCTCCCTTCTCCCCTCCAGAACCGCTTCCACCAGGCCAAAGCCCTTTACCGCTTCCTGTCCAACCCACGGGTGGAGGCAGAAGCCCTCCTTGACCGGGTCTATCAGGAGAGCGCGACTGCCCTGGAGGGTGAGGAGGTTCTGGTCCTCCTGGACCTGAGCCCGGTGGTCAAGCCCTATGCCCGGGCCCTGGAGGGGATAGCCCGGGTGGGGAAGGATAGGCGGCCCGGGTACGAGCTCCTCACCGCCCTGGGGTTGGACCCCGCGGGGCGGCTGGCCCTGGGGTACGCCCACCTGGTGGCCTACGGGGAGAGGGGGTTTGCCAGCCTGCCCAAGGAGGTGGAGGGAGCCATTGAGGCGGCCCGGGAGCGATTGGGGGGCGTGGGCAGGAGGCTGGTGTATGTGGCGGACCGGGGGTTTGACGACCGGAAGGTGTTTGGGCAGGTGCTGGCCCTGGGGGAGGAGTTCGTGGTGCGGGTCTACCGGGACCGGAAGCTTGGGGAGGGGGGTTCTCTGGCGAAGGTGGCTTCTTCCCTGGCCCTTCCCTGTGGGGAGGAGGTGGAGCTGAGGGTAGGGGGCAGGTACCAGCGGGTGCGGCTCCACTTCGGATGGAGGGAGGTGGAGGTGGAGGGGAGGCGGCTCCACCTGGTGGTCTGCCGGGTGCCAGCCCTGGGGCGGCGTGGGGAGTGGTGGCTACTGACCAGCTTGCCGGTGAGGGGGAGGGAGGAGGCGGCGCGGGTGGTGGAGGCGTACCGCAGGCGGTGGGAGGTGGAGCGGTTCTTCCGGCTTTTGAAGACGGGGCTGGGGCTTGAGACCTTCCAGGTGCGGGGGCTTGCCCGGATCCGGAAGGTGGTGGCGGTTTTGCTGGGGCTGGCGGTGTTCCTTTGGGAAGTTGAGCGGTTGGGGGATCCGTTCAAGGGGTTTCTTTTGCAGCTCGGGGGCAAGCTGGGGCTGCCCAGCGAGAGGGATGGTCCGTACCTGCTCCTGAGGGGCCTGGTTCGCCTGCTCAACTATGAAGTCACCCAAGAACTCTTGAAGCAGGCTAAGGGAGGGCGAGGAAGGAGTTTTGGGTAAAGCCCTGATACTACCACGCCTTGACCCGCCAGGCGGCAAGGGCTATGCTGACGGGTGGGCGGCCGAAGCCCCGGGGCGTAGCGCAGGCCGGTAGCGCACCTGCTTTGGGAGCAGGGGGTCGCCCGTTCAAATCGGGCCGCCCCGACCACGCGGGAGTAGCTCAGCTTGGTAGAGCATCGGCCTTCCAAGCCGAGGGTCGCGGGTTCGAATCCCGTCTCCCGCTCCAGCCTGGCCGGGGCTTTTAGCCCCGGCTCCCTGTTTGGGCCCGTAGCTCAGTGGACAGAGCAGCCGCCTTCTAAGCGGTAGGTCGGGGGTTCGAATCCCTCCGGGCCCGCCATTTTTATCTTGGAAAACCCCAGGGGTGGGTAGCCTTTCTTGTGGGGGGATTTATGTGGAGGGATTTGAAAGACTTCTTGATGCGGGGAAATGTGGTGGATCTGGCGGTGGCCGTGATCATCGGCACGGCCTTTAGCCAGGTGGTGAGCAGCCTGGTGGCGGACGTGATCACCCCTCTTATCGGCGCCCTGGGTGGGGTGCCGGATTTCTCCGGAATCAGGTTGGGACCCATCGCCCTGGGCAGGTTCTTGAACGCCCTGCTCAACTTCCTGATCGTGGGGACGACCGTCTACTTCCTGGTGGTGCCCATGCGGGAAGCGCAAAAGCGCCTCCGGAAGCCGCCCCAGGAAACCCCTCCCCCGGAGCCTCCAGAGGAGATCCGGCTTCTTCGGGAGATCTTGGAAGAACTTAGAAAAAAGACCTGAGCCGGCCCCAGAAGAAAAACGCCAGGTACCCCAAACCGAGCTTCGG
The DNA here is from genome assembly GCF_001535545.1 of Thermus parvatiensis. Classification (GTDB taxonomy): domain Bacteria; phylum Deinococcota; class Deinococci; order Deinococcales; family Thermaceae; genus Thermus; species Thermus parvatiensis. The sequence goes on from NZ_CP014141.1 coordinate 1,371,502, forward strand.
CTTGGAGCAGCCCCCAAGCCTTAGGCCGGCAACCCAGCAGACGTTTTCAACCCGCGTTCCTGAGGCCCGCCGCCACGCCCAGAATGGAGAGGAGAAGGGCCCGCCTCAAGGCCTCGTCCTCCTTGCCTCCCGGGGCCCGGTAACGGCGGAGCAGCTCTACTTGGACGATGTTGATGGGGTCCACGTAGGGGTTGCGGAGCCGGATCTGCCGCTCCAGGGTCCTCTGGTTGTGGAGGAGGGGGGCCTGGAAGACGGCCTCCAAAAGGGCCACGGTGCGGGCGTGTTCCTCGGCGAGCCGGCGGTAGAAGAACCTCAGGGGCTCGGGGACCAGGCGCAGATAGAGGCGGGCCACCCCCATATCCGCCTTGGCGAGGGCCATGGCCGCGGCCTCCAGGGTGGAGGCGAAGAAGGGCCAGCCCCGGTACATCTCCCGGAGAAGGTCCAAAGGAAGCTCTTCCAGAGCAGAGAGGCCGTACCAGCCGGGCAGGAGAACCCGGACCTGGGTCCAGGCCATGACCCAAGGGATGGCCCGGAGGTCCCGGATGTCCCGCACCCGCCCCCGGCGGTACACGGGGCGGCTGGCGATGGGAAGCTCCCCGATCTCCCGGATGGGGGTGAAGGCCTCAAAGAAGTCAAAGAACCCCTCCTCCTGGAGGAGGGCGCGGTAGCGGCGGGTGCTCTCCTCCGCCGCCTGGGCCAGGGCCTCCCGCCAGCGCGCCTCGGGCTCCTGGCCGGGGCCCAGGGCCGCCAGGGCGAAGTGGTACAGCATCTGCTCCAGGTGGCGCACGGCGAGGTCGGGGTGGCTGTACCGGTCCGCCAGGGCCTCCCCCTGCTCCGTGAGGCGGATCCTCCGCCCCACGCTCCGGGGCGGGAGGCTCGCGATGGCCCGGCCCGCGGGGCCCCCGCCCCTCGCCGTGGAGGTCCCCCGACCGTGGAAGAAGTAGACGGGAAGCCCCACCTCCTCCCCCACCCGGCTTAAGGCCTCCTGGGCCTCGTAAAGGGCGAGGTTGGCCATGAGGAAGCCCGCGTCCTTGTTGGAGTCGGAGTATCCGATCATCATCTCCACCCCGCCCCGCCCCCGGGCGTGGGCCAGGAAGACGGGGTTCTCCAAAAGGCGGCGGAGCACCCCGGGGGCCCGCCTCAGGTCCTCCAGGGTCTCAAAGAGGGGAACCACGTCAAAGGGTAGGGGCTGGCCGGGACGGTAGAGCCCCACCTCCCGGGCGAGGAGGAAGACGGCGAGGAGGTCCTCCGGGTGATGGGTCATGGAGACCACGTGGGCCCCCTTGTCCCGCCAGGCCTTCAGGGCCCCCAGGGCCACCCTTAGGGCCTCCCCCTCCGGGGCCTCCCCCACGGGGAGGAGGGGGCGGGCGGTCTTGAGCTCCTCGGTGAGGAGGCGCTCCCGCTCCTCCTGGGGAAGGGCGAGGAAGTCGGGGTGGACCCCGCCCACCCGGAGGAGCTCGGCCGCAGCCTCAAGAAGCCTCCCCGACTCCTCCCTGAGGTCCAGGGGGGCAAGCTCCAGGCCGAAGGCGGAAAGGCGGGCCTCCAAGGGATCCAAGAAGGCCTCCACCACCCGGCCAAGCCCCACCTCCCTAAGCCCCCGCTCCGCCGCCTTCAGGGCGGCAAGAAGCCCTTCCGTGGTGGCCTCCTCCCGCTCTAAGGCCCGGTACAGGGCGGCGAAGTAGCGGCGGTAGGGCTCCCCGGGAAAGCGCTCCACCCCCTCTCCCCTCTCCCGCACCTCCCGGGGGACGGGGACGCGGGTCTCGGCCAAAGAGAGGTCGCGCACGAGGTCCTCGAGGGCCTCCAAAAACCGCCTCCGGGCCACCTCCCGGGCGTAGCGCCCGGCGAAGGCGGTGACCTCGGGGGTGACGAAGGGGTTGCCGTCCCGGTCGCCGCCGATCCAGCTCCTAAAGCGCACGGGGCTTTTCAGGCGGGGCCTTCGCCCGTAGACCCTCTCCAGGGCGGCCTCGAGGCCCGCCACCACCCGGGGCACGGCCTCCCACAGGGTGGTGGGCAGGTAGTAAAGCCCCCCCTTGATCTCGTCCTCCACCGTGGGGCGGGCCTTGCGCACCTCCTCCGTGCCGTAGAGGAGGGCCACCCGGGCGGCGAGCCTTTCCCTATCCCCCGCCTCCAGCTCCCTCTGCAGGGCCTCCAGATGGTGGCGCAGGGTGCGGCGCCGGGTCTCCGTGGGGTGGGCGGTGAAGGTGAGGAGGAGCTCCAGGCGGTTCAGGTGGGCCTCGGCCTCCTCCAGGGAAAGCCCCCGCTCCTTAAGCGCCTTGGCCAGGGCCAGGAAACCCTCGGGCCTGGGGCTTTCCAGGGTCTCGGCCTGGGCCCTTAGGCGGTTCACCCGCACCCGGTGCCGCTCCTCCGCCAGGTTCACCAGGTGGAAGTAGTGGGTGAAGGCCCGCACCAAGGCCTCGGCCTCCTCGGTGGAAAGCCCCTCCACCCGGGCCAAAAGCGCCTCCCCCGCCGCCTCGTCCCCCTGGCGGCGGGCCTTGGCGAGGGCCCGCACCTCCTCCACCAGGGCGAAGAAGCGCTCCCCGGAGAGGGTCCAGATGGCCTCCCCGAGGAGGCGGCCGAGGAGGTCCACCTCGGCCTTGAGGAGGGCGAAGGGGTCCTGGCTCACGGCTCCTCCCAGACGTAGGGGCTTATGGCCACGGGCCTCCCCCCTTCAAAGACGAGCTCCGTGGCGTGGAGGCGGGCCTTGCCTTGGGCGGCGCGGAAGGGCTGGGGGCGGCCCGTGAGGAAGCGGGCGAGGAAGGTCTCCACCTCCCCCCGATGATGGAGTGGTAGGTCCCGGTCATGCCCACGTCGGTCTGGTAGAGGGTGCCCTTGGGCAGGCGCATGGCGTCCAGGGTGGGGACGTGGGTGTGGGTGCCGAGGACCGCGCTGGCCCTGCCGTCCAGGTAGTGGGCCAGGGCCATCTTCTCGCTCGTGGCCTCGGCGTGCACCTCCACCAGGATGTAGTCCGCCTTCTCCTCCTCCAGGAGGCGGTCTAGGGCGCGGAAGGGGTCGTCCAGGGGGTCCATGAAGATCCGGCCCATCACCTGGACGAAGAGGAGGCTTTCCCCGCCCACTTCCAGCCGCCAAAACCCCTTGCCCGGGGTTCCCGGGGGGTAGTTGAGGGGGCGCACCACGGGCTCGGACTCCAGGAGGGCATAGACCTCCTTGTGGTCCCAAGCGTGGTTCCCCAAGGAAACGAGGTCCACCCCGGCCTCGCGCAGGAGGCGGTAGCTTCGCCGGTCCAAGCCCTTGCCCCGGGCGGCGTTTTCCCCGTTGGCGATGACCAGGTCGTAGCGGTCGCGGATGTCCGGGAGGTGGAGGCCCACCGCCCGGAGGCCCGGCTCGGCCATCACGTCCCCGATGAAGAGAACCCGCATGGGAGGCTTGCTTACGGCTTAGGCCCGCCGCCGCTGGAGGAGGTAGACGACCCCGTACCCGATGGCCGCCAGGATGAGGACGGGCACGGCGTACTTGAGTAGGAGGAGGATCAGGTCGGAGAGGGCGAGGAGGACCTTGCCCAGGAAGGTGAAGATCCACCCCCCGAGCCAGAAGGCGAGGAGCACCCCCACGACCACCAAAAGCCCCAGCACCACCCACTCCAGGATGTCCCTCAGCGTGCGCTCCATGGCTCCAGCATACACTGGAAAGGTGGGACGCTACCAGCTGGAAGAGGGCATCGTGGTGGGCCGGAAGCCCCTGCCCCAGGGGGACCTCCTCCTCCGCCTGGTGACGCCCAAGGGGAGCCTCGAGGCGGTGGTCCGGAAGGGGCAGAGGCCCACGGGGCGTACGGGGAGGCTCTCCCTCTTCCACCACGTGCGCTTCCAGCTCTACGCCAAGGGGAGGGCCTGCCCACCCTGACCCAGGCGGAGCTTTTGGGCAGGCTCCACGGCCTGGAGGCGCCCCGCCGCTTCCTCCTCGCCGCCTTCCTCGCCGAGCTCGCCTACCGCCTGGCCTCCCCCGAGGCCGCCCCCAGGATCTACCCCCTTCTGGTCTCGGGCCTCCGGGGGATCGCCAAGCACGAGGACCCCCTCCTTCCCCTGGTCTGGGCGGGCTGGCGGGTGGCCAAGGCGGGGGGGGTCGGGCCCAACCTGGAAGGGGAGGGCCTCCGCCTGAAGGGGGGGAGGCTCGGGGAGGAGGGGGTCTACCTGGGGCGGGAGGGGGTGGAGGCCTTAAAGGCCACCCTCCGCCTCCCCGGGGCCCAGGCCCTTCCCCACCTGGAAGGGGCCCCCTTAAACCGGCTCTTCCTGGCGCTCAAGGCCCACGCGGAGGAGGCCCTGGGGCCCTTGCGCTCGGCCGAGGCTATAGGGGTTTGATCTCCAGGATGGTGTAGACCTGGGCGCCCTTCTTGCCCCGGATCTCCACCACGTCCCCCACCTTCTTGCCGAGGAGGGCCTGGCCCAGGGGGGACTCGTCGGAGATCTTGCCGCTGAAGATGTCCGCCTCGTGGCTGCCCACGATGGCCAGGGAAAGCCGCTCCCCGGTCTCGGTCTCCAGCTCCACCTGGCAGCCTAAGGCCACCTGGTCAAAGGAGCCGTTCTCCACGATGACCGCCCGGGAGAGGAGGTCCTCCAGCTGGGCGATCCGGGCCTCGTTCTGCCACATGGCCCGCCGGGCCTCGTCGTAGCCCGCGTTCTCCCTAAGGTCCCCCTCCTCCAGGGCCTGCTCAAAGTCGGCGGAGATCTCCTGGCGCTTCACCGTCTTCAGGTGGTTGAGCTCCTCCTGAAGGCGCCGGTAGCCTTCCGGGGTCAGGTAGACGGGCTTCTTCATGGGCTCCTCCCGTGCAAAAAGGGGCACCAGCCCAAGGCCTTTGGGCTGGCGGTACCGCTACTCAGTATAGCAGGCGGGAAGGAAGCGCTCTATGAGGGGAAGGAGCTCGGAAGGGGGCGGCCCCACGGGGAGGAGGCCCACCCCGCTTCCCGCGAGGAGGAGGTGGCCCCGGAGCCCCTCGGGGCGAAAGAGGCTCCGCTCCACCCGGAGGCCCAGGCCCCGGGCGGCCTCCGCCACCTTCTCCCGGGTGATCCCCTCGAGGCCCCCCTCCAGGAGGTAGAGCGTCCCCTCCCGGAAGAGGAGGGGGCTCGTGCGGCTCCCGTCCACCACGTGACCGAAGGCGTCCAGGAGGAGGCCCTCAAAGGCCCCCTCCTTCCGGGCCTCCTCCAGGGCCAGGCGGTAGGGGAGGTAGTTCCCCGTCTTGTAGCGGGCGAGGTCGGGGTGGACCCGGTAGCCCGTGAGGCGGACCCGGACCCCCTCCCGGTAGAGGGAAAGGGGCAGGGGGGCGTAGGGCCTCGCCTCGGAGAGCCGCACCCCCTCCCCCACGGTGAAGCGGAGGCGGAGGCAGGGCGCCTTGGGAAAGGCCCGGAGGAGGGCCTCGAGGTCCTCGAGGAAGGCCTCGTCCCCCGGGTAGGAAAGCCCCAGGGCCAGGGCGTGGCGGCGGAGGCGGGCCAGGTGCTCCTCAAGCCAAAGGAGCCTTCCCCCTTCCGCCCGGAGCGTGGTGAAGACGCTCGCCCCGTGGTAGAGGAAGGCCTCGGGGAGGGCGAGGGCGAGGGGCGTGCCGTTTAAAAGCCTCATCCCACCTCCAGGAACCGGGCGAGAAGGAGCATGCCGTAAGGGGAAAGGAGGCTTTCCGGGTGGAACTGGACCCCGTAGGCCCGCCTCCCGTCCCAGATGGCCATGGGCACGCCGTCTTCCGTCCAGGCGAGGAGCCTAAGCCCCGGGGGAAGGCGCCTTAAGGCCAGGGAGTGGTACCGGGCGAAGGGGGCGGGGCTCGGGATCCCCCTAAAGAGGCCCTCCCCGGTGTGGAAGACGGCGTGGGCCTCCCCGTGCACGGGGGCCTCCCGGTAAAGCTCCGCCCCCAGGGCCACCCCCAGGGCCTGGTGGCCCAGGCAGACCCCGAGGAGGGGAAGCCCCGCCGCCAGGGCCTTCTCCGTCCACTCCAGGACGCGCCCCGCGGTGAAGGGGTCCTTGGGCCCGGGGCCCACCACCAGGTGGGTGAAGCCCTTAAGGTCCGGGGCCTCCTCCTGGTCCACCACCGCGACCTCGGCCCCCAGGGCCCGCAGGTAGTCCACCAGGTTGTGGCTGAAGGAGTCCCGGTTCTCCAGGAAGAGGACCCGGGCCCCGTACCGCCTCGAGGGCATGGGCGGGCTCCAGGAGGCCCGGGACCTCGGGACCTCGGGGGGCTTCCCCGGCCTCCCCCTTTCCAGGGCCAGGAGGAGGCTTTGCGCCTTGTGGAGGGTCTCCTCGTACTCCCGCTCCGCCTCCGAGGCGATGACCACGCCCGCCCCCGCGGAGAAGAGGACCTCCTCCCCCACCCTCTGGAAGGAGCGGATGAGGATGTTGAAGTCCGCCCCCCGCCCCGAGACGTACCCCAGGCTCCCCGTGTAGGCCCCCCGGGGGACGGGCTCCAGGTCCCTTATGGCCTCCATCACCGTTCCCTTGGGGGCCCCGGTGATCGTCCCCCCGGGGAAGAGGCTCCGGAAGACCTCCCCCAAGGAGGCCCCGGTGCGGCCCTCCACCTCGGAGACCAGGTGCATCACGTGGGCGTAGCGCTCCACGGTGAAAAGCTCCCGGACCCGCACCGTCCCCGGGCGGGCCACCCGGGCGAGGTCGTTCCGGAGGAGGTCCACGAGCATCACGTGCTCCGCCCGCTCCTTGGTAGAGGCAAGGAGCTCCCGCTCTAAGGCCAGGTCCTCCGCCTCCGTCCTTCCCCTAGGCCGCGTCCCGGCGATGGGCCGGGCCAAGACCCTGGGGCCCACCTTCTGGAAGAGCCTCTCCGGGCTCCCCGAGACCACGGCCCACCCCTCCCCTTCCACTAGCCCCATGAAGGGGGAGGGGTTCAGGGCGCGAAGCCTTGCGTAGAGGAGGAGGGGGTCCACGAGGCCTAGGAGGCGGAAGCGGTGGGAGAGGTTCACCTGGTAGACCACCCCGGCCCGGATCCTCTCCCGCACCTCCTCCACCCCGCGCAAGAAGGCCTCCCGGGGGAAGTCCGAGACCAGGGGGTGGCGGGGAAGGGGCGGGGGGGCGTAGGGCAGGGGCCGCAAGGGGAAGGAGGGGGCCTGCACGAGCCTCCCCTCAAAGAGGGCGTACCCCTCGGGGTAGTAGAGGAAGAAGGCCTCGGGGAGGCCGGGGAGGGGGTTGTGGGCGGGAAGCCCCAGGTGGCGGGCGAACTCGTAGGCGAAAAACCCGATCCAGGCGGGGAAGAAGCCCTTGCCCAGGCCCCTTTCCAGGTAGCGGAAGACCTCCAGGGCCTCCCCCACCCGCCTGCCGTCCAGGTAGAGCCTCCCCTCCCAGACCTCGAGGCGGTGCGCAGGGCCCACCCCGAGGAGGGAAAGCCGGGAAAAGGGCGTCCTCGGCCCCAAGGACTCCAGGAGGGCGGGCCTCAGGCCCGAGCACCGGGCGGCGTGGTAGAGCCCAAGCAGACCCCCGGCCATAGGCGCAGTATATTGAGGGCAAGGATGGTCAAGCACCCAAGGCCTTCCCCGAAAAGAAGCTCCCCTGGTGGGTTTAGTCCACGCTGAAGTAGCGGGCCTCGGGGTGGTGGACCACGAGGGCGCTGGTGGCGTGCTCCGGCTCCAGCTGGAAGTTCTCCGTGAGGCGCACCCCCACCCGGTGGAAGCCCATGAGCCGGTCCAGCTTAGCCTGGTCGGCGAGGTCCGGGCAGGCGGGGTAGCCGAAGGAGTAGCGGGCCCCCTGGTAGCCCTGCTGGAAGAGCTTCTGGATCTCGGTGGCGTCCTTGTGGGCGATGCCCCACATCTGCCGCATCCTTTTGTGCCAGTACTCCGCCAGGGCCTCGGTCATCTCCACGCTGAAGCCGTGGACGAAGAGGTAGTCCTGGTAGGCCCCGGACTGGAAGAGGGCCTGGGCCTTTCGGGAAGGGGCCTCCCCCATGGTGACGAGCTGGACCCCGAGGACGTCCCGGGCCCCCGCCCGGAAGGCCTCCTTGGGCATCCAGTCCGCCTCGTCCCCCAAAGGCGCGGCAAACCGGGGGCGGAAGTAGTCCACGAGGCTCAGGCCCCCGCCCTTCTGCCGGGGGAAGCGGAAGCGTTCCAGCACCTCCCCCGTCTCTGGGGAGAAGACGAGAAGCTCCTCCCCCTCCCGGGCCACGGGGAAGAAGCCGTAGAGGACCTTGGGTTCAAGCCACCCTTCCGCCATGGCCTCCTTGAGGAGCCTCTGGAAAACGGGCTCCGCCTCCCGCTCCACCAGGGCCTGCCACGCCTCCCGGGAAAGCCCCTTGCGGCTGTAGCCCCACTGGCCCCGGTAGAGGGCGAGCTTGTTGACGTAGTGGGCGATGGTGGCGAGGTCCAAGCCTTCCTCCACCCGCACGCCGAAGAAGGGGGGCCGGGGGACGGCGGGGGCCTCCCCCACGGGCCGAGCGCGGGGCGCCACCTTGGGGGCCTCCCGCTTGGGCCTAGCTGGGGCCTTCCGGGTGAGCTCGGGAGGGGCGTGGCCCGTGAGCTCCTCCATGAGCCTTAAGCCCTCAAAGGCGTCCTCGGCGTAGTAGACGTTGGGGTAGATGGCCCTAAGCTCCTCCACGTAGCTCCGGGTGAGGGCGGCCCCGCCCAGGATCACGGGGAGGGTGTAGCCCCTATCCCGCATGTACTCCAGGTTCTCCTTCATCACCAGGGTGCTCTTCACCAGGAGGCCCGACATGCCCACGGCGTGGGGCTTGTGCGCCTCCACGGCCTTCAGGATCTCCTCAATGGGCACCTTGATCCCCAGGTTCACCACCCGGTAGCCGTTGTTGCTGAGGATGATGTCCACCAGGTTCTTGCCGATGTCGTGCACATCCCCCTTGACGGTGGCGAGGACCAGGGTGCCCTTGCCCTCCCCCTTCTTCTCCATGTGGGGCTCGAGGTAGGCCACCGCCCGCTTCATCACCTCGGCGGCCTGGAGGACGAAGGGGAGCTGCATCTTCCCCGCCCCGAAGAGGTCCCCCACCTCCTTCATCCCCGCGAGGAGGGGGCCGTTGATGAGGTCCAAGGGCTTGTGCCCCGCCTTTAGGGCCTCCTCCAGGTCGGCCTCGAGGCCCTGCTTCCTCCCCTCCACCACGCGGCGCTTGAGCCTCTCCAGGAGGGGAAGGGCCAGGAAGGCGTCCTCCCTCTTCCCCGGGTCCTCCTTGTGGGCCTCAAAGTAGGCCATGAAGGCGAGGAGGGGGTCAAAGCCCTCCTTGCGGCGGTCGTAGATGAGGTCCAGGGCCAAGGCGTAGGCCTCCTCGGGGATCTGGCTTATGGGAAGGATCTTCCCCGCGTCCACGATGGCCGCGGTGAGGCCCTTTTTGCGGGCCTCGTCCAGGAAGACGGAGTTCAGGACCCGCCTGGCCCTGGGCTTTAGGCCAAAGGAGACGTTGGAAACCCCGAGGATGAAGCCCACCCCGGGAAGCCTCTCCCGTAGCTCCTCCATGGCGAGGAGGGTCTCCTTGGCGAGGGGGCGGCTTTCCTCGTCCCCTTGGGTGATGGGGAAGGTGAGTAGGTCAAAGAGGAGGTCCTCGGGGCGGAGGCCGTGGTGCTCCGTGAGGCGCTCGTACATCCTCAGGGCCACCCGCACCTTCTCCTCCCAGGTCTTGGCCATCCCCTTCTCGTCAATGGCGAGGACCACGAGGGCCGCCCCGTGGGCCTTGGCCAGGGAGGCCACCTGGTCAAAGCGCTCTAGGCCGTCCTCGAGGTTGGCGGAGTTCAGGAGGACCCGGCCCGGGAGGTGCTTGAGGGCGAGCTCCATGGCCTCGGGGGAGGTGGAGTCCACCATGACGGGGACGGTGACGGCGGTGGCGAGGCTAGGAAGGAGCCACCGGAGGTCCTCAAGCTCGTCCCGCCCCGTCCAGGCCACGCTGAGGTCCAGGGCGTGGGCCCCCTCCTCCACCTGCTCCCGGGCGAGGGCGAGGATGCCCTCGAGGTCTCTCGCGAAGAGCATCTCCCGGAAGCGCTTGCTCCCCGTGGCGTTCAGGCGCTCCCCCACCAGGAAAAGGCTCGCCTCCTGCTTGAGGGGCACCGCCTGGTACAAGGAGGCCACCTGGGGCGGGAAGCTTTTAGGCCTTGGCCTTGCGGGAAGCCCCTTCACCGCCTCGGCCACCTTCCTGATGTGCTCGGGCCCCGTGCCGCAGCACCCCCCCACGGCGTTCACCCCGTACTCGGCCACGAACTTGAGGTGCCACTTGGCGAGCTCCTCGGGGGTGAGGTCGTAGACCACCCTCCCCCCCTCGTTCCGGGGGAGGCCTGCGTTGGGGAGGCAAGCGACGAAGCGGGTGCTGTGCTCGGCGAAGTAGCGCACCTTGCTGTCCATGAGGTCGGGGCCCGTGGCGCAGTTCATCCCCACCACGTCTATGGGGAGGCTTTCCAGGGCAGCCAGGGCCGCCTGCTCGTCCGTGCCCACGAGCATCGTCCCCGTGGCCTCAAAGGTCACCTGGACCTGGAGGGGCACCTCCCGCCCCACCTCGGCCATGGCCTCCCGTACGGCGAGGACGGCGCAGCGCACCTGGAGGATGTCCTGGGCGGTCTCCAAGAGGATGAGGTCCACCCCGCCCCGAAGAAGCCCCCGGGCCGCCTCCTTGTAGGCCCGGTAGAGCGCGTCCCAGGAGATCTGGCCCAAGGAGACGAGCTTGGTGCCCGGGCCCAAGGCCCCCGCCACGAAGGCCCCGTGGGGGTCGGCGGCCTCCCGGGCGATCCGGGCCCCGAGGAAGGCGAGCTCTTCCGCCTCCTCCTCAAGACCGTACTCGGCGAGAACGTGCCTTAGGGTCCCGAAGGTGTTGGTCTCTATGACCTCGGCCCCGGCCTCGAGGTAGGCGAGGTGGATCTCCCGCACCACCTCGGGCCGGGTGCGGTTCAGGACCTCGGGGCAACCGAAGTAGGCCTCCCCGCCGTAGTCCTCGGGGGTGAGGTCTTTTTTCTGGAGCTCGGTACCCATGGCCCCGTCAAAGACCAGGGGCCTCTCCAGAAGGGCCTTGAGGTAGGGAAACTTCTTCGCCCGGGCCTCCTTGTTGTAGCCGAGGCGCACCAAGGGGGCATCCCCCCAGCCCGCCCCCCCGAGGTGGTGGCGGCATCCGGGGCTGCAGGCGTGGACCTCCACCATATCCCGCTAGTGTAGCGAACCGGGCGGGGCTATGCTAGGCCCATGGACCCCTTCGGCATCCTCTACACCGACCTCTACCAGCTCACCATGGGCCAGGTCTACTTCCGCATGGGCCTCCACGAGAAGGAGGCCCTCTTTGAGGCCTTCTACCGCAAAAACCCCGACTACGGGGCCCACCAGGCGGGCTACACCGTCTTCGCCGGGCTGGACCCCCTCCTGAGCTGGATGGAGGAGGCCCGCTTCGGCGAGGAGGAGGTCGCGGCCCTCCGCAGCCTCAAAAGCCGCTCGGGGAAGCCCCTCTTCGCCGAGGACTACCTCCGCTACCTCAAGGCGATGGGCGGGTTTTCCGGCCTCACCCTAAGGGCCCTCCCCGAGGGACGCGTGGCCCACCCCCAGGTGCCCCTCATCAGCGTGGAGGGCCCCCTCCTCCAGGCCCAGCTCCTGGAGACCGCCCTCCTAAACCGCATCAACTACGAAACCCTTATTGCCACCAAGGCGAGCCGGGTACGGGAGGCGGCGGGGGAGGCGCTGGTTTTGGAGTTCGGCCTCCGCCGCGCCCCCGCCAAGGGCGGGGAGAGCGCCACCCGGGCGAGCCTCATCGGGGGGGCGAACCGGAGCAGCGCCGTGAGCCTATCCCACCTCCTGGGGCTTCCCGCCTCCGGCACCCACGCCCACAGCCTGGTTCAGGCCTTCATGGCCTTGGGCCACTCGGAGGAGGACGCCTTCCGGGCCTTCGCCGAGGTCTTCCCCGACGACACCATCCTCCTCTTGGATACCGTGGACACCCTCCACTCAGGGCTTCCCCACGCCATCCGGGTCTTTGAGGAGCTTAGGCGCAAGGGGCATAGGCCCGTGGGGGTGCGCATAGACTCCGGGGACCTGGCCTTTCTCGCCATCCAGGTGGCCAAGGAGCTGGACAAGGCGGGGTTTCCCGAGACCCTCATCGTCCTCTCGGGGGACCTGGACGAGCTCGTCATCTGGCAGATCAAAAGCCAGGTCCTGGAGGAAGCCCCCCGCTACGGGGTGGACCCCGACCGCCTCCTCAAGCGCCTGGTCTACGGGGTGGGGACGAGGATGGTGGTCTCCTGGGGCGCCCCGGCCTTGGGCGGGGTCTACAAGCTGGTGGCGGTGCGGGAAGACGGCACCTGGGCCCCGGCGATGAAGGTCTCCAACTCCCTGGAAAAGGTCTTAAACCCGGGGCACAAGCGGGTCTATCGGGTCTACGACGAGCGGGGCCTCGCCACCGCCGACCTTTTGGCCCTGGCCGAGGAGGAGGTGCGGGAGGACGCCCCCCTCACCCTCCGCCACCCCACGGACCCCACCAAACGGCGCACCTTAAGGCCGGGAAGCTTCCGGCTCGAGCCCCTCCTGGAGGAGGTCTACCGGGGAAGGAGGCTCTTCCCCCCCTCCCCCTGGAAGAACTCAGGAAGCGCCGGGACCGGGACGTGGCCCTCCTGGACCCCGGGGTGCGGCGGCTCGTGAACCCCCACGTCTACCACGTCTCTCTCACGGAGAGGCTTTTCGCCCTGAAGGAGGAGCTGGTGCGGCGCCTCGAGGGCTAAGCCCCCCAAAAGGGGCTTGGTCGCCCTTAGGAGGCCTGCCGGAGCCTGGCCTCCTCGAGGGCCTTCAGGGGGTGGTCCAGGTGGGGGAGGTCAAAGACGATCTCCCGCACCCCGCTCCCCGGGGCCTCAAACATCAGGTCCACCATGGCCTTCTCCAGGATGGCCCTGAGGCCCCTCGCCCCCGTGCCCCGCTTGAGGGCACGCCGGGCCACCTCCTTGAGGGCCGCCTGGGTGAAGCGGAGCTCTATGCCCTCCATGCGGAAGAGCTCCTGGTACTGCTTCACCAGGGCGTTCTTGGGCTCGGTGAGGATGCGCACCAGGTCGTCCTCGCCCAAGGGGTGGAGCTGGACGATGAGGGGGGCCCGCCCCACGAACTCGGGGATCATGCCGAACTTGATGAGGTCCTCAGGGATGACCTCCAGGGGCTCCTCCCGCTCCCTCCTCCCCCCGGTGAAGCCGATGGTGGTCTTTCCCACCCGGGCCTTGACGATGTTCTCCAGCCCCTCAAAGGCCCCGCCCAGGATAAAGAGGATGTTCTTGGTGTTCACCGGGATGAACTCCTGGTGGGGGTGCTTCCTCCCTCCCTGGGGCGGGACGTTGGCCACGGTCCCCTCAATGATCTTCAGGAGGGCCTGCTGCACCCCCTCCCCGGAGACGTCGCGGGTGAGGGAGGGGTTTTCCGACTTGCGGGCGATCTTGTCAATCTCGTCAATGTAGACGATGCCCATCTCCGCCCGCTCCACGTCAAAGTCGGCGTTCTGCAGGAGGCGGAGGAGGACGTTCTCCACGTCCTCGCCCACGTACCCGGCCTCGGTGAGGGTGGTGGCGTCGGCGATAGCGAAGGGCACGTCCAGGAAGCGGGCCAGGGTCTCGGCGAGGAGGGTCTTGCCCGTGCCCGTGGGGCCGATGAGGAGGATGTTGGCCTTGCCGATCTCCGCCTCGGGGTGGAGGAGCCGCTTGTAGTGGTTGTAGACGGCCACGCTTAGGGCCCTTTTGGCCGCCTCCTGCCCCACCACGTACTGGTCCAGGTGGGCCTTGATCTCCTGGGGCCGGGGGAGGCGGCTCGGCCCCTTGGGAGCGCGGCGCTCCTCCTGGGCCAGGATCTCCTGGGCCCTTTCCACGCAGTCCTCGCAGATGTAGACGTCCTCAATGGGGCTTTCCAGAAGCCGCCCTGTCTCGGGGGGCGGAGGCCGCAGAAGCTGCAGTGGGGCCTAGGCCTCTTCACGGGTCACCACCTGGTCAATGAGGCCGTACTCCAGGGCCTCCTGGGCCGAGAGGTAGTAGTCCCGGTCCGTGTCCTTCTCCACCTTCTCCAGGGGCTGGCCGGTGTGCTTGGCCAGGATCTCGTTGAGGAGTTTCTTCGCCTTCAGGATCTCCTGGGCCTGGATGGCGATGTCGCTCGCCGTCCCCCGCACCCCACCCCAGGGCTGGTGGATCATGACCTTGGCGTGGGGAAGGGCGTAGCGGCGGCCCTTCTCCCCCGCCGCCAGGATCACCGCGGCCATGCTGGCCGCCATGCCGATGACGATGGTGGACACGGGGGCCCGGACGAACTGCATGGTGTCGTAGATGGCGAGGCCCGCGTCCACCTCGCCCCCGGGGGAGTTGATGTAGAGCTTGATCTCCTGGTTGGGGTTCTGGGCGTCCAGGAAGAGGAGCTGGGCCACCACCACGTTGGCCACCTGGGCGTCTATGGGGGTGCCCAGGAAGATGATGCGGTCCTTGAGGAGGCGGGAGTAGATGTCGTAGACGCGCTCGCCGCGGGCCGTCTGCTCAATGACGTAGGGTATGACCATACCAATCCTTAGTTTAGCGGCAGACCCAGGGGGAAAACCCCCCTGGGCCACCATGCCCCAGGCCCTCAGCCCAGGGCCTTCAGGGCCTCCTGCACCGCCTTGTCCTGGCGGAGGCGCTCCTTAAGCCGGGCGAGGCCCTCCTCGCCGAACTGGCGGCGAAGGTCCTGGACGGAAACGCCGTAGGCCCGGGCCGCGGCCTGAAGGTAGGCCTGCCACTCCTCCTCGGAGACCTCAGGGTTGAGTTCCTCGGCGAGCTTCTCCCGGGCGAGGGCAATGCGGACCCGCTTCTCCGCCTCCTTGCGCAGGTCCTCCTGGAACTTCTCCAGCTCCCCCTTCGCCTTCAGGGCCTCGAGGTAGGCCTCCAGGCTGATCCCCTGCCGGTAGAGGTCCTCGGCCAGGTGCTCCAGGAGGTGGCGCTCCTCCGCCCGGAGCATGGAAGGGGGGATCTCCACCTCCAGGCCCTCGGCGAGCTTCTCCAAGAAGGCCCGCTCCCTGGCCTCCTCGTAGGCCCGCTCCGCCTGGCGCTTGAGGCTTTCCCGCACCCGGTTTTTGAGGTCCTCGAGGCTTTCCGCCTCCAGGGTCTTGGCGAACTCCTCGTCCAGCTCGGGGAGCTTCAGGGTCTTGACCTCGAGGATCTCGGTCCTGACCTCCCGCACCTTCTCGCCCTTATCGTTCAGCACGGGGACCATGACCACGTCCCCCGCCTTCTTGCCGAGGAGAGCCTCCCGCACGTGGGGAAGGGCCCGGGAAAGGTCAATGGGAAACTCCGCCCCCTCCTCGGTACGGACGAAGAGATGGTCCTTTTCCTGGGCCTCCCGCTCCACGGGGACGAGCTCGGCGTAGCGCTGGCGGAGCTCCTCAAGGGCCTTCTCCACCATCTCCTCGGTGACCTCGGGAGGGGAGACCTCCAAGGCGAAGCCCCGCCAGTCGGGAAGCCTCACCTCGGGGTAGTTCTCCACCTCGGCCACGTAGCGGAAGCCCTCCCCCTCCTTAAGGTCCTGCTCCACCACGCGGGCGGCCACGGGGCTTAGGCCCAGTTCCCGCACCGCCTCGGGGTAGGTCTCCTCCACCAGGCGCTCCTTGAGGTCTTGGAGGAGCGCCTTCCGGTCCAGGCGGGCCTCCACCACCTTCAGGGGAGCCTTGCCCGGCCGGAAACCGGGCACCCGTACCCGGGAGGCGAGGTCCTTAAGCAGGGCCTCGTAGCTCGCCTTCACCCGGTCAGCGGGCACCTCCACCCGCACCTTGACCAGATAGCCGGAACGCTCCAGGATCTCCGCCACGTTTCACCTCGTCCCGATGAAAGGGGGGCCGCCCGGATGGTGCGAGGAGCGGGACTTGAACCCGCACGGGTTGCCCCACCGGATCCTAAGTCCGGCGCGTCTACCGATTCCGCCATCCTCGCATGGGGGCGACCCCCCCTTTAAAATACCACCCCTTACGGGGTGGCGGCTTGGGGTGAGCGATGGGACTTGAACCCACGACCCCCGGATCCACAGTCCGGTGCTCTAACCAGCTGAGCTACGCTCACCGCGCTCAGCATCCGCCATTCTACGGGGCTACTTCCCTTGCGTCAAGGCCTGGAGGCCGCCCTCGAGGCTCATGGCCTCGTACCCCTCGGCCTCCAGGTAAAGGGCCGCCACCTGGCTCAAGAGCCCCTTTTCGCAGACCAGGAGGAGGGGCCTACGGGGCAGGCCGTGCTCCCCCTTTTGGATCTTCTCCAGGGGAACCCACTCGGCGGCAAAGGGAAGGGGCGTGCTCCTGCGGTCTGCGGGGCGGACGTCCACCACAAGGACGCCCTCCTTCAAGAGGGCGGGGAGCTCCTCGGGGCGCACCTTCCGCACGCCTTCCAGGCTACCCCGCCTTTCGCCCTCCGTCCAGCCCCAAGGCTCTTTTGCATATTTATGCCACACCCCTGGCCTTCGCCCGGGCTTTCATGCTATCCTCTTCCATCGGGTGCACGATGCCGCCGCGGAGAGACCTGAAAAAGATTCTCATCATTGGTTCCGGGCCCATCACCATCGGCCAGGCGGCCGAGTTTGACTACTCGGGAACCCAGGCGGTGAAGGCCCTTAGGGGAGCGGGCTACCAGGTGGTCCTGGTGAACTCCAACCCCGCCACCATCATGACCGACCCGGAGCTGGCCGAACGCACCTACATAGAACCTCTCACCCTGGAGTTCCTGGAACGGGTCATCGCCAAGGAGCGCCCCGACGCCCTCCTCCCCACCTTGGGGGGCCAGACGGGCCTCAACCTGGCCATGGCCCTCTACGAAGAGGGCATCCTGCAAAAATATGGCGTAGAACTCATCGGGGCCAAGGCGGAGGCCATAAGGAAGGGCGAGGACCGGGAGGCCTTCCAAGAGGCCATGCGCAAAATCGGCCTCGAGGTTCCCCGGGGCCAGATGGTGGGAAGCGTGGAGGAAGGCCTCCACTTCGCCCGGGAGGTGGGCTTCCCCGTGGTCGTCCGCCCCTCCTTCACCCTGGGAGGCACGGGGGGCGGGATCGCCCACGACGAGGCGGAGCTCGTGGAGGTCCTCTCCCGCGGCCTCACCCTCTCCCCCGTCCACACCGCCCTCGTGGAGGAGTCGGTCCTGGGCTGGAAGGAGTTTGAGCTGGAGGTGATGCGGGACCACGCCGACACCGTCGTCATCATCACCAGCATTGAGAACGTGGACCCCATGGGGGTCCACACGGGGGACTCCATCACCGTGGCCCCGGCCCAGACCCTCTCCGACGCCGAGTACCAAAGGATGCGGGACGCCGCCAAGGCCATCATCCGGGAGATCGGGGTGGAGACGGGGGGGTCCAACATCCAGTTCGCCGTGGACCCGAAGACGGGCCGCCAGGTGGTCATTGAGATGAACCCCCGGGTCTCCCGCTCAAGCGCCTTGGCCTCCAAGGCCACGGGCTTCCCCATCGCCAAGATCGCCGCCCTCCTCGCCGTGGGGTACCGCCTGGACGAGCTCCCCAACGACATCACCCGCAAGACCCCGGCCTCCTTTGAGCCCACCATTGACTACGTGGTGGTGAAGATCCCCCGCTTCGCCTTTGAGAAGTTCCGCCCCTTGAGGAACACCCTGGGGGAGCTCAAGGACGAGCTCACCACCCAGATGAAGTCCGTGGGGGAGGTGATGGCCATCGGCCGCACCTTCAAGGAGGCGCTGATGAAGGCCCTGAGGGGCCTGGAGCGGGACGTGCGGGCCTTGGCCGGGGTCAGGACGGAGGAGCTGGAGAAGAAGCTCTACCCCAACCCGGACCGGGTCTACGCCGTCATGGAGCTCCTTAGGCGGGGGATGCCCGTGGAGGAGCTCTACCAGGCCACCCGGATAGACCCTTGGTTCCTCCACCAGATGAAGGAGATCGTGGAGGCGGAGGAGTGGCTCAAAACCCACCCCCCAAGGACCGGGAGGACTGGCGCTTCTACAAGGGGCTTGGCCTCACCGACCGGAGGATCGGGGAGCTTTTGGGGAAGGGGGAAAAGGAGGTGCGGGCCGAGAGGAAGGCCCTAGGGGTGGTGCCCGTCTACAAGACGGTGGACACCTGCGCCGCCGAGTTTGAAGCCTACACCCCCTACCACTACTCCACTTACGAGCTGGAGGACGAGGTCTGGCCCTCCACGAAGCCCAAGGTGGTGATCCTGGGCTCCGGGCCCATAAGGATCGGCCAGGGGGTGGAGTTTGACTACGCCACGGTCCACGCGGTCTGGGCTTTGAAGGAGGCGGGGTTCGAGACCATCATGGTGAACTCCAACCCGGAGACCGTCTCCACCGACTACGACACCGCCGACCGCCTCTACTTTGAGCCCTTGACCCTGGAGGACGTCCTCAACATCGTGGAGCACGAGAAGCCCATCGGGGTCATCGCCACCTTGGGGGGCAGACCCCCCTAAAGCTCGCCAAGGGCCTGGAGGAGGCCGGGGTGAGGCTCCTCGGCACCCCCTTTAGCGCCATCCACCAGGCGGAGGACCGGGAGGCCTTCCACGCCCTCTGCCAAAGGCTCGGCATCCCCCAGCCCGAGGGCCGGGTGGCCCAGACTCCTGAGGAGGCCCTAAGGCTCGCCCCGGAGGTGGGCTTCCCCCTCCTCGTCCGCCCAAGCTACGTTCTCGGGGGGCGGGCCATGCAGGTGGTGCGGGACGAGGGGGAGCTTAAGCGCTACCTGGAGGAGGTCTACGCCCCCCTGGAGGAGAGGCCCTCCATCCTCCTGGACCGCTTCCTGGAAGGAGCCATAGAGCTAGACGTGGACGCCCTCTCGGACGGGCAGGAGGTCATGGTGGCCGGGATCATGGAGCACGTGGAGCGGGCCGGGGTCCACTCTGGGGACTCGGCCACCCTCCTTCCCCCGTCCACGTCTCCGAGGAGGCCCTAAAGAAGGTCCGGGACTACACCCGCCGCCTGGCCCTCACCCTCGGGGTGCGGGGGCTTTTGAACGTGCAGTACGCCGTGGTGGGGGAAGAGGTGTACGTCCTCGAGGCCAACCCCCGCGCCTCCCGCACCGTGCCCTTCGTCTCCAAGGCCATCGGCGTCCCCCTGGCCAAGCTCGCCGCCCTCATCGCCGTGGGCAAGACCCTAAAAGAGCTCGGCGTGCGCGACCTGGACCCCGTCCCCCCCTACTACGCCGCCAAGGAGGTGGTCATCCCCTGGATCAAGTTCCCCGGGGTCATCCCCGAGCTTGGGCCAGAGATGCGCTCCACGGGGGAGAGCATGGGAATCGACCAGGACCCCTACCTCGCCTACTACAAGGCGGAGCTCGGGGCCGGGCAACGCCTCCCCCTCTCGGGCCGGGTGCGGTTCATCGGGGAGGGGCTGGAGGACCTCAAGGCCCTCTACCGGGAGGCGGGCTTCGCCCTCACCGAGGGCCAGGACTACGACCTCCTGATAAGCCTCGTCCCCGACCCCGAGCTGAGGCGGGCCGTGGAGCGGGGCCTCCCCTTCATCACCACCCGGGAGGGGGCGTGGTGGAGCCTGAAGGCCATCCTGCGGGCGCGGGAAAGCGGCCTTAGGGTGCAGAGCCTTCAGGACTGGCACCAGAAGGCCCTTGGGGGATAGGCTTTCGGGGCCGGGGCGAGGCCCTCCCGGCCCCAAACCCCCGCCCTCCGTGTACAATAGGCCCCAATGAAGCTGGTCATCGCCATCGTCCAGGACACGGACGCCCCCGGGCTCACCAAGGCCCTCCTGGAGCGGGGCTTCCGGTCCACCAAGCTCGCCTCCACGGGGGGGTTTCTGAGGGAGGGGAACACCACCTTGCTCATCGGCCTGGAGGACGAGAAGGTCCCCGAGGTGCTGGAGCTCATCAAGGAGAAGTGCCGTACCCGCACCCGCCTCGTCTCCCGGGGCCTGCCCTTCGCCGAGGCCCTCGACCCCTTCCTGGTCCAGCCGGTGGAGGTGCAGGTGGGCGGCGCCGTGGTCTTCGTCCTGCCCGTGGAGCACTTCGTCAAGCTATGAGGCGCCTTGTCGTCCTCCTCCTCCTCGACCTGGGGGCCGCCTGGGCCCAGATCGCTGCCCCCCTGGAGCGCTTCTCCCCCGGGCCCCTCCCGGAAGGGGCCCGGGTCCAGACGGAGGCCCGGTCCGGCCGCCTCTACGCTGTGCGTTACGAGGGCCCGGTGAACGCGAGCCTTATGGGCCGGATCCTCGCCTCGGCCACGGGGGTTCCGGGCCACGCCCAGGGCTTCGTGGCCTGGTACGGGAAGAACCAGGTCCTCCTCCGCCAGGGCCCTGTGGAGCTCAACGTGGAGGGCGCCTTCCTCCTCAAGCTCGCCGTGGGGGCCTGGGCCGAGATGGAGGTGCGGCCCCTCCTCACGGAGGAGGCCCTCTTCGGGGAAGACCGGCACGTCCTCGGGGAGAAGGGGGTGGTGGTCCGGGTCTTCTCCGACTTCCAGTGCCCCTACTGCCAGCGCCTCGCCCAGGAGGTCCTCCCCGCCCTCAAGGCCATGGCCCGGGAGGGGCGGCTCCGCCTCGCTTACCGCCACTTTCCCCTTTACGAGATCCATCCCGAGGCCGTGCCCGCGGCGATGGCCAGCGAGTGCGCCGCAGCCCAGGGGGCCTTCTGGGCCTACCACGACCTCCTCATGGCGGGGTCCGGGTGGGACTACCCGGCCCTGGCGAGGCGGCTCGGCTTGGACCCCAAGGCCTTCCAGGCCTGCCTCGAGGACCCCGCCTCCCGGGCCCCGGTGGAGGCGGACCGGGCGCTGGCGGAGAGGCTCGGCCTGCCCGGCACCCCCTCGGTCTTCGTGGGGCCCTTCCGCCTTCCAAACCCCTTTGACCTGGAGCGGTACCGGGACTATCTGGCCCTCGCCGAGGCCCTGTAGCCTCCCGAGGAGGTGCGCCGTGGCGTGGCCGGGACCGCTATTGCTCAAAGACCGCAAGGGCCGGGCTTACCTGGTCTTCCCCAAGGAGGGGGGCGTCTTCCACCACCACAAGGGGAGCGTCCCCCACGAGGCCCTCCTCGAGGCGGGCCCCGGGGGAGTGGTGCGGACCCACCTGGGGGAGGAGCTTTCCGTCCACCGCCCGACCCTCGAGGAGTACCTCCTCCACATGAAGCGGAGCGCCACCCCCACCTACCCCAAGGACGCAAGCGCCATGGTGACCCTCCTGGACCTCGCCCCGGGGATGCGGGTCCTCGAGGCGGGGACGGGCTCCGGAGGCCTCACCCTCTTCCTGGCCCGGGCCGTGGGGGAGAAGGGCCTGGTGGAAAGCTACGAAGCCCGGCCCCACCACCTGGCCCAGGCGGAGCGGAACGTGCGGGCCTTCTGGCAGGTGGACAACGTCCGCTTCCATCTGGGAAAGCTGGAGGAGGCGGAGCTGGAGGAGGCGGCCTACGACGGGGTGGCCCTAGACCTGATGGAGCCCTGGAAGGTCCTGGAAAAGGCGGCCCTGGCCCTGAAGCCGGACCGGTTTCTCGTGGCCTACCTGCCCAACATCACCCAGGTCCTGGAGCTCGTCCGGGCCGCCGAGGCCCACCCTTTCCGGCTGGAAAGGGTCTTGGAGGTGGGCTGGCGGGAGTGGGAGGTAAGACTTCCCGTGGCCCACCCCCGGTTCCAGCAGGTGGGGCACACCGCCTTTCTCGTGGCCCTTAGGCGATGGAAGGCCTTCTAATCCACGCCGTCTTGAGGGAGCTTGCGAAGGAGCTCCCCGCCCAGAACCTCGGCCTCGCCTTCCCCGAGGAGGGGACGGTGGCCATTCTCCTTAAGGGCCGGACGGGGCGGCTCTTCAACCTCGTCCTCCACTACCGCCCGCCCACCCCGAGCCTTGCCCTGGAACCGGGGAGGCTCCAGGGGGAGCCCAAGACCCCCTTCCAGCGCCAGCTCCAGGCCTGGGTCAAGGGGCCTTTGGTGGAGGCGGAGCAGCTTAAGCTGGACCGGGTGGTTTTCTTCCGCTTCGCCGGGGAGAAGGGCTTCGTGGACACGCCCCCCTCGGTGCTGGTCTTTGAGGCCACGGGGCGGAACGCCAACCTCATCCTCCTGGACGAGGAGGGCCGGATCCTCGGGGTGGACCGGGTCATCACCAAGGAAGTGAACCGCTACCGGGAGCTCAGGCCGGGCCTCCCCTACACCCCCCCACCCCCCTACCGGAAGCTGGACCCGAGGACGCTCACCGAGGAAGACCTCCGGGTCCTCCTGGGCAAGCCCCTCAAGGAGGTGATCCGGCACGTGGACGGGGTGGGGCAGGAGCTCATGCGGGAGCTGGCCCGGAGGGCGGGCCTCACCCCCGAAACCCCCCTGGACGAGGCGGGGCTTAGGCGGGTCTACCAGGCCCTAAGGACCCTGGTGGAGGACCCCTCCTTGCGCACCGAGCTTTCCGAGGAACTGATGCGGCGCTGGGCCGAGGAGGAGAAGGAAGCCCTTAGGAAGCCCCTCCTCGAGGCCCTGGACCGGGAGATCCGGACGCTCAAGGCGAGGCTTGGCGACTACCACGAGGCCCTAGAGCGCCTGGAGGAGGCCGAAGCCCTGCGGAGGCGGGCCGACCTCCTCCTCGCCCGGCTCAAGGAGGTGCCCAAGGGGGCGGATAAGGTGGTCCTCGAGGGCTTTGACGGGAAGCCCGTGGAAATCCCCCTGGACCCCGCCCTCTCCCCCCAAGAAAACGCCCGGAAGCTCTACGACCGGGCAAGGCGCCTGGAGGAGCTCGCGGAAAGGGCCCTGGACCTCATCCCCAAAACCGAGGCCCGGATCCGAGAGCTGGAGGCGGAGAAGGAAAGGCTTAGGACCCTGGACCTGGAGGGCCTCCTCGCCCTCGCGCAAAGGCCCAAGGGGGAGAAGGGGCCGAGGATCGGCCTCCGCTACACCTCCCCTTCCGGGTTTTTGGTCCTGGTGGGCCGGAACGCCAAGGAGAACGACCTCCTCACCCGTGCCGCCCACTCCGAGGACCTCTGGTTCCACGCCCAAGGGGTGCCGGGAAGCCACGTGATCCTGAAGGCCGAGGGCAAGAACCCGCCCCTGGAGGACCTCCTCTTCGCCGCAAGGCTCGCCGCCTACCACTCCAAGGCCCGGGGGGAGAGGCAGGTCCCGGTGGACTACACCCGGAAAAAGCACGTGTGGCGGCCCAGGAAGGCCGCCCCGGGCCAGGTGCTCTACACAAAGGCCAAGACCCTCTTCGTGGAGGGGCTTCTCCCCGAGCCCAGGGAGGAAGCCTAGCCCGCCGCTAGACTTCCTCCCTGGGCCTCAAGACCCGCCGCCAAAGCCGACCTAGGCACACGGGCGGGCGCCAACCCCTAGGGCCTCCAGGCGCCCCGCACCGCAGGCTTTGGACCAGCGTGGGGTGGTATTAGCCGCACGCTCCCTCCTCCACATCAAGGTCCAGGCTTTCCCACAGGGCCCTGTCCCGCTCCCAAGGGCTCCCCGGCTGGGTAAGGTAGCCCTGGAGGAAGATGCTGTTCACCATCCGGAAGGCCAGGGGCTCGTACGGGCCCAGATACCTTTCCCGCCCCGCCGAGGCGCGGAGCTCGGCCTTGGGGTTCAAAAGACGGAAGAGGATCAGGGCCTTCAAGGCACGCTCGGGGGTAAGCCCCGCCACCGTGCGGCCATCCCCTAAGGGGGTGCCGGGGATGGGCAGGAGAAAGTTCACGGGAAGGCTCTCTACCCCTAGTTCCCTCAGGGCCAAAGCCATCTCGTACACCTCCTTGGGACCTTCCCCCATCCCCAGAATGACCCCCGAACAGAGCTTTAGCCCCGCTTCCCTAGCCCGCTTTAAGGTCCACAAGCGGTCCTGGTAGGTGTGGGTGGTGGCGATCCTAGGGTAAAGGCTTGGGGCAGTGTTGAGGTTGTGGTTGTAGTAGTCAAAACCCGCCGCCTTTAAGGCCTCCGCCATACCCTCTTCCAAGAGCCCTAAGGAGGCGCAAAGCTCAAGGGGAAAGCGCGCCTTGATGGCTTGCGCGGCCTCACCGAGGCGCTCCAAAACCTTAGGGGTAGGCCCCCGCAAGGCGGCCACTAAGCAGAAGCGGCGGGCAGAAAGGCGTTGGGCCTCCTCGGCCCTCTCCAAGATCTCCTCCAAGGAGAGCAGGGGGTACCGGGCGATGGCGGCTTGGGATCTAGCGGACTGGGCGCAGTAGGCGCAGTCCTCTGGGCAGAAGCCGCTTTTAACGTTGAGAAGACGGACCAGCTTGAGCCGCCGTCCGAAAAAGTACTCCTTGACCCGGATGGCCGCCTCCGCCAAAGCAGGCAGGGCCTCGGGTGGGGCCTCGAGGACAAAAAGGGCTTCCTGTAGGCTCAAGGGCCTTTCGGCCAGGCGAGGAGGGTCCAGATCGGGCCACGCCATGTTCGTAAACCAAAATAAACTAAGAAAGTTTACGAAAGCAAGGGGCGCGTTGCCCAAATCACGGCCGTGCCCTAAACTTAGACCCCGTGAAGCGGGTGATGTTCCACGCCAAGATCCACCGGGCCACCGTGACCCAGGCCGACCTCCACTACGTGGGCTCGGTGACGGTGGACCAGGACCTCCTGGACGCCGCCGGGATCCTTCCTTTTGAGCAGGTGGACATCTACGACATCACCAATGGGGCCCGGCTCACCACCTACGCCATCCCCGGGGAACGGGGGTCCGGGGTCATCGGGATCAACGGGGCCGCAGCCCACCTGGTGAAGCCGGGGGACCTGGTGATCCTCGTGGCCTACGGGATCTTTGACGAGGAGGAGGCGAGGAACCTCAAGCCCACCGTGGTCCTGGTGGACGAGAGGAACCGGATCCTCGAGGTGCGCAAAGGGTAACCCCTCGCGCCCGCGGGGAAGAAGAGGACATGAGGCGCCTTAGGCTCTACTTGGAGCTCGTCCGCTTTGAGCACACCCTCTTCGCCCTCCCCTTCGCCTATGGGGGGATGCTCCTCGCGGCGGGAGGCTGGCCTGGGTGGCCGACCTTCCTCCTCGTCACCCTGGCCATGGTGGGGGCAAGGACCATGGCCATGGCCCTAAACCGACTCATTGACTGGCGGCTGGACGCCCTCAATCCCCGCACGCAGAACCGCCACCTCCCCAAGGGCCTGGTGAAGCCTTGGGAGACCCTTTTCCTCGCCCTTTTGGGGCTTTTCCTCTTATCCTACGCCGGGCTTTCCCTGAACCCCTTGACGGCGAGGCTTCTTCCCGTGGCGGTCTTTTTCCTCACTTTCTACAGCTACACAAAGCGCTTCACCTGGTTGTGCCACTACGTCCTGGGCCTCACCATCGGGGCGGCGGCCGCCGGGGGGTGGATCGCCGTCACGGGGAGCTTCGCCCCCACGGCCTACGCCCTTTGGGCGGGGGTGGGGCTTTGGATCGCCGGGTTTGACATCCTCTACGCCACCCAGGACTACGCCTTTGACCGGGCCCATGGGGTAAAGAGCATCCCCGCCCGCTTCGGGATCCCCCAGGCCCTCCGGGTGGCCCGGGCAAGCCACCTCCTGGCCTGGCTCGCCTTCCTCTGGGCCGGGGTGAGCTACGGCGCCGGGCCCCTCTACTACCTGGGCCTTCTCCTGGTGGGAGGGCTTCTCCTCCTGGAGCACCGCCTCGTCTCCCCCGAGGACCTCTCCAAGGTGGAGGTGGCCTTCTTCCAGGCCAACGTGGGCGTGAGCCTGGGGATGTTCTTCTTCATCGTCTTGGACCTCCTCGCCCGCGGGGCTTGACGGGAGGGGCGGGCGGGCGTAGCCTAGGCTTACCGACCGGTCGGTGAGCCATGGGCACCCCTACCCGCACGCGCATCCTCCAAGAGGCCGCCAAGCTCTTCACGGAGAAGGGCTACGAGGCCACCAGCGTCCAGGACATCGCCCAGGCCCTTGCGCTTTCCAAGGCGGCCTTGTACCACCACTTCCGTAGCAAGGAGGAGATCCTCTACGCCATCAGCCTCCTCGCCCTGGAGGGCCTGGTGGCGGCGGGGGAGAAGGCTTTGAACGTGGAGGACCCTAAGGAGGCCCTATGCCGCTTCATGGAGGCCCACGCCCGCTACTTTGCGGAGAACCGCCCCTTCTTCGTGGCCATGCTCCAGGGGATCCAAAGCCTCTCCCCGGAGCACCGGGCCGAGACGGTGCGCCTTAGGGACCGGCACGAGGCCAACCTGCGGGCGATCCTCAAGCGGGGCATGGCGGCGGGGGTCTTCCGGGAGGTGGACGTGGCCCTGGCGGGGCGGGCGGTGCTTTCCATGCTCAACTGGATGATCCGCTGGTTCCGCCCCGAAGGCCCCATGCGGGCTGAGGAGGTGGCCCGGGGCTACTGCGGCCTGATCCTGAGGGGGTTAGCGAATGGAGATCCCGGAGCACAAGGCGCTTAGGGAGGTGGCCCGCCGCTTCCTGCAGGAGGCGGGGCCGAGGCTAAAGGAATACGAGGAAAAGGAAGCCTTCCCCTGGCCCCTGGTGGAAAAGATGGGGGAACTCGGTTTCCTCGGCGTCTTTGTGCCCGAGGAACTCGGGGGGCGGGATTGGATTTCTTTGCCTACCTGGCCCTTTTGGAGGAGATGGGGGGGTGGGCCTCCTTGCGCTCCATCCTCTCGGTGCAGCAGAGCCTGGTCCTCACGCCCCTCCTTGCCTACGGGACGGAGGCCCAGAAGCGGCGCTACGTCCCCCCTTTGGCCCGGGGGGAGGTCCTCGGGGCCTTCGGCCTCACCGAGCCCGAGGCGGGGTCGGATGCGGGAAGCCTCAGAACCCGTGCCTATCGGGACGGGGACTTCTACGTCCTGGAGGGCCAGAAGACCTTCATCTCCCACGCAGGCGTGGCCGAGGTCTTCCTCATCTTCGCCAAGACCGACCCCGAGAAGGGGGCCAAGGGGATCACCTGCTTTTTGGTGGAGCGGAAGGACGGGGTGAAGACGGCGCCCCTCAAAGGGAAGCTAGGCCTTAGGGCGGCGGACACGGGGATGGTCTACCTGGACGGGGTGCGCATCCCCAAGGAGCGGGTCTTGGGGAAAGAGGGTGAGGGTTTCAAAATCGCCCTTTCCACCCTGGACACGGGGCGCATCTCCTTGGCGGCGGGGGCGGTGGGGCTTATGCAAAGGGCTTTGGATCTCTCCCTCGCCTACGCCCGGGAGAGGAAGCAGTTTGGCAAGCCCCTGGCGGCCTTCCAGCTCATCCAGGAGCACCTTGCGGCCATGAAGCTGGACCTCGAGGCGAGCCGCCTCCTCACCTACCGGGCGGCCCAAAAGAAGGTGAGGGGGGAGGCGTATACCCTCGAGGCCAGCATGGCCAAGCTCTTCGCCTCCGAGGCCGCCAACCGGGTGGCTTACCGGGCCATCCAGGTCCACGGGGGGTACGGCTTCTTTGAGGAGTACGAGGTGGCGAGGCTCTATCGGGATGCCCGCATCCTCACCCTTTACGAGGGGACGAGCGAGGTGCAGAAGCTCATCATCGGGGCCCACCTCACGGGGATTCGGGCCTTCGCCTAAGGAGGGAACCCATGCCCATGTACTTTGAGGACTTTGAGGTCGGCCAGCGCTTCACCACCCCGGCCCGCACCGTCACCGAGGCGGACGTGGTGAACTTCGCTGGGGTCTCGGGGGACTACAACCCCATTCACACCGACGCCGAGTTCGCCAAGTCCACCCCCTTCGGCCAGCGCATTGCCCACGGGCTTCTGGTCCTTTCCATGCTCACGGGGCTCAGGCAGCGCGCGGGCCACTTTGAGGGGACGATCATCGCTTGGCTGGAGATCCGGAACTACAGGTTCCTGAAGCCCGTCTTCATCGGGGACACGGTCCGGGGGGAAAGCGAGATCCTGGAGAAGCGGGAGACCTCCAAGCCCGACCGGGGCATCCTGGTGCAGCGGGTGAGGGTCTACAACCAAAGGGGCGAGGTGGTGCAGGAAGGGGAGTTCGTGACCATGGTGCGGCGGAGGCCCTCCCCGGGCGCCTAAGGGTTATACTGGGTCTAACCCAATGGAGGGGGAAAGGATGAACGCGTTCCCGAGCACCATGATGGACGAGGAGCTGAACCTTTGGGACTTCCTGGAGCGGGCGGCGGAGCTTTTCGGGAGGAAGGAGGTGGTCTCCCGCCTCCACACCGGGGAAATCCACCGCACCACCTACGCCGAGGTCTACCAAAGGGCCAGGAGGCTCATGGGGGGCCTCAAGGCCCTAGGGGTGGGGGTGGGAGACCGGGTGGCTACCTTGGCCTTCAACCACTTCCGCCACCTCGAGGCCTACTTCGCCGTCCCCGGAATGGGGGCGGTCCTCCACACGGCCAACCCAAGGCTTTCCCCCAAGGAGATCGCCTACATCCTAAACCACGCCGAGGACAAGGTCCTTCTCTTTGACCCCAACCTCCTGCCCTTTGTGGAGGCCATCCGGCCCGAACTGAAAACGGTGCAGCACTTCGTGGTTATGGACGAGCAGGCCCCGGAGGGCTACCTGGCCTACGAGGAGGTCCTGGGGGAGGAACAGGACCCCGTGCGGGTGCCCGAGCGGGCGGCCTGCGGCATGGCCTACACCACGGGGACCACGGGCCTTCCCAAGGGGGTGGTCTACAGCCACCGGGCCCTGGTCCTCCAGAGCCTGGCGGGCAGCCTCACGGACGGCACCGCCCTCTCGGAGGCGGACGTGGTCCTCCCGGTGGTCCCCATGTTCCACGTCAACGCCTGGTGCCTGCCCTACGCCGCCACTATGGTGGGGGCCAAGCAGGTCCTGCCGGGGCCCAGGCTGGACCCCGCCTCCCTGGTGGAGCTCTTTGACGGGGAGGGGGTTACCTTCACCGCCGGGGTGCCCACGGTCTGGCTCGCCCTGGCAGACTACCTGGAAAGCACGGGCCACCGCCTCAGGACCCTAAAGCGCCTGGTGGTGGGGGGAAGCGCCGCGCCCAGGAGCCTTATCGCCCGCTTTGAGGCCATGGGGGTGGAGGTGCGCCAGGGCTACGGCCTCACCGAGACCTCCCCCGTGGTGGTGGTGAACTTCATCAAAAGCCACCTGGAGAAAGATCTTACCCCCGAGGCCCGCATCGCCTTCAAGGCCAAAACCGGCCTCCCCATCCCCCTGGTGCGCCTAAGGGTGGCGGACGAGGCGGGCCGCCCCGTGCCCAAGGACGGGAAGACCCTGGGAGAGGTACAGCTCAAGGGGCCTTGGATCACCAAGGGCTACTACCAAAACGAGGAAGCAAGCCGAAGTGCCCTCACCCCGGACGGCTTCTTCCGCACCGGGGACATCGCCGTCTGGGACGAGGAGGGGTATGTTGAGATCAAGGACCGGCTCAAGGACCTCATCAAGTCGGGCGGAGAGTGGATCTCCAGCGTGGACCTGGAAAACGCCCTCATGGGCCACCCCAAGGTGAAGGAGGCGGCGGTGGTGGCCATCCCCCACCCCAAGTGGCAGGAGAGGCCCTTGGCGGTGGTGGTGCCCAGGGGCGAGAAGCCCACCCCGGAGGAGCTGAACGAGCACCTCCTAAAGGCCGGCTTCGCCAAGTGGCAGCTTCCCGACGCCTACGTCTTCGTGGAGGAGATCCCGAGGACATCCGCGGGCAAGTTCCTCAAGCGGGCCTTAAGGGAGCAGTACAAGAACTACTACGGAGGCGCCTGATGTTCCTGGAAAAGTTCCGCTTGGACGGGAAGGCCGCCCTGGTGACGGGAGGGTCGCGGGGGCTTGGCCTCGAGGCCGCCCTGGCCCTCAAGGAGGCGGGGGCTAAGGTGGCGGTGATGGCCCGGCGGGCGAGCTTTTTTGAGGAGGCCCGGGCCCAGTTGGGCGAAGATGCCCTCTACTTAGAAGGGGACGTGCGGGACGAGGCCCGCCTCGAGGCCATCGCCCAGGAGGTGGAGGAGAAGCTTGGCCCCCTCACCATCCTGGTGAACGCCGCCGGAATCACCTGGGGGGCGCCTTCCCTGGAGATGCCCGTGGAGAAGGTGCGGGAGGTTTTGGAAGTGAACCTGGTGGGGGCCTTTCTGGCGAGCCGGGTGGCGGCCCGGCGCATGAAGGAAAGGGGCTACGGCAAGATCGTCCACATCGCCTCCGTGGCCGGGCTCAAAGGGGAGTACCCTGAGGTCCTGGACGCCGTGGGCTACTCCGCCTCCAAAGGAGGCCTCATCGCCCTGACCCGGGACCTGGCGGTGAAGTGGGGAAGGTGGGGGATAAGGGTGAACGCCCTCGCCCCCGGGTTTTTCCCCACCCGGATGACAGAGAAGGTCCTTCCCCGGACGGAAGCCCTCCTCAAGGCCACCCTTCCCTTGGGCCGGGCGGGCAGGCCCGGGGAGCTGGGGGGAGCGGTCTTGTTCCTGGCGAGCCCCGCTTCGGACTACATCACCGGGGCCATCCTCCCTATAGACGGCGGGGCCACGGCCCTCTAGCCATGTCCTTCCGAACCCTGCTCGCCGTCCAGGCCGAGGCCAGGCCGGAGCACTACCGCACGGCGGAGGCCTTTAAGAAGCGGGTCTTCGCCCTCCTCGAGCCCCTAAGCGGCACCCCCGCTCCTAGGCTCGCCGCCTTCCCCGAGCTCTTCGGCCTCCCCCTCCTCCTCCACCTGGAAGGCGGGTTTGCCCCCAAGGCCCTCCTCTTGGACCCCCTCCTCCCCTGGCGGCGGGCCCGGCAGGCCTACGGCGTCTTCCTCGAGGTCATGGCCGAGGCCGCAAAGGCCTTCGGCGCCTACCTCCTCACAGGCTCCCTCCTCTCCCCTCCCTACGAGGAGGAGCTCGCCCGAGGCCGGTTCAGCCGCACTTCCTTCTTCCAGAACCTCGCCCTCTTCTTTAACCCCAAGGGCCGCCTCCTCGCCCAGGTGCCCAAAATGGAGCTCACCCCCAAGGAAAGGTGGCTCCGGCGGGGCCATTTCGGCCCCCACCTGGTGGAGACCGAGGCGGGGAGGGTGGGGATCCTCATCTGTCTGGACGGCTTTTACGAGCGGCACCTCGCCCGCCTGGACGCCCTGGGGGCGGAGGTCCTCCTCCAGCCCTCTGCTAACCCCGCCCCCTGGGAAAGGCCTTGGCCCCCGACCCCGCCCGCAAGGAGGGGGAGGTGTGGGTGGCCTCGGCCCAAGCGCGCCTCCTCGGCCGGGAGCACCTCCGCCTCCTCCTCAACCCCATGCTGAACGGGGAGGTGGCGGGCCTAGGCTTCCAAGGGCGAAGCGGGATCTACGCCCCCGGGGAGGCCCTCCGCCTGGCCCAGGCCCCCACCGGGGACGAGGCCCTACTCCTCCGCCTCTAGGCGCTCGGGGTAGAGGCGCACGGGCACGGCCCGGACCAGGGCCTCCTTTAGCCTCTCCCAGGCCCGGTCCGCCACCTCCTTCTCCAGAAGCGGGGCCACCTCCTCCAAGGGGTAGCGGCCCGGCGGGACCACCCGCTCCAGGAGGATCAGGTGGTAGCCGAACTCCGTCCGCACGGGGCCCGAAACCTCTCCCGACCGCAGGCGAACGAGAGCCTCCTCAAAGGCGGGGACGTAGGTGCCCTCGGGGGCGCACCCCAGGTCCCCGCCCTCCTCCTTGGAGCCCGGGTCCTGGGAGACCGCCCGGGCCACCTCGGCGAAGGCCTCCCCCCGGGCAAGTCGCAGGCGGGCCTCCTCCGCCTCCTCCCGGGTGGGGACGAGGAGGTGCCGGGCACAGTAGAGGGTGGGGTGGCGGTACTCCGGGGAGAGGAGCCAAAGGGCCTTGAGGGCCGCCTGGGAGACAGCGAGCCGGGAGCGGTACCGGGCCTCCAGGGCCTCGAGGGCCATGGCCTCGGCCACGAGCCTGCGGTAGGTCTCAAGCCCTGGGACGCCCGCCTGGCGGAGCGCCTCCTCCAGGGCCCCCTCCTCGGGGAAGGCCTCCTTTAGAGCTTGGACCCGGGCCTCCACGGCGGCGGGGTCCGGGTAGAGCCCCTCCTTCCGGGCCCGCTGGAGGAGGGCCTTTTCCTGGGCGAGGGCCTCGAGGAAAGCCGGCCGGTAGGCGGCGAGGAGGGCCCGGGCCTCCTCCGTGTCGGGTAGGCCAAGCTGGGCCAAGGCGCTCCGCACGAAGAGGCCGTAGCGGAGTTCAAACGCTTCCCGGGTGATCGCCTCGGGGCCCACCTGGGCCACCACCTCCCCCTGGGCCGAGGCCAGGGGGGCGAGGGCCAAAGCCAGGGCCAAAAGAAACGCGCGCATGCCCCATGCTAGCATGGACCTCGTGAACGACCTCATCCTCCGGGCCGCAAGGGGCGAGCCCACCCCCAGGCCCCCCGTGTGGTTCATGCGCCAGGCCGGGCGCTACCAGAAGGCCTACCGCAAGCTCCGCGAGCGCTACACCCTCCCCGAGATCGTGCGAAACCCCGAAGTCTGCGCCGAGGTGACCCTTCTCCCCGTTAGGGAGCTCGGGGTGGACGCGGCCATCCTCTTCGCCGACATCACCACCCCCCTCTACGGCATGGGGGTGGACCTCTCCCTGGTGGAGAACAAGGGGCCGGTGATCCACAACCCCGTCCGGGACGAAAGGGGCGTGGAGGCTTTGAGGCCCCTCGTGCCCGAGGAGGCCGTCCCCTTCGTCCTGGAGACGATCCGGATCCTCAAGCGGGAGCTTCCCGTTCCCCTCATCGGCTTCGCCGGGGCCCCCTTTACCCTGGCGAGCTACCTGGTGGAGGGGGGGCCAAGCCGCCGCTTCCTCCGGGTTAAGGCCCTGATGTACGGGGAGGAGGCCCTGTGGCACCGCCTTATGGAGAAGCTCACCGAGGCCATGGCCCGCTACCTCCGGGCCCAGGCCGAGGCGGGGGCCGACCTCCTTCAGGTCTTTGACTCCTGGGTGGGGGCCCTAAGCCCAGCGGACTACCGCCGCTACGTCAAGCCCCATATGGAAAGGCTCTTCCAAAAGCTCAGGCCCGCGGGGGTCCCCGTGATCCACTTCGGCGTGGGCACCCTGGGGCTCCTCCAGGACATGAAGGAGGCAGGCGGGGACGTCCTGGGCCTGGACCACCACACCCCCCTCCCCTGGGCCCGCGCCCTCCTCGGGGCCACCCCCGTCCAGGGGAACCTGGACCCCGCCGTCCTCCTCGCCCCCAAAGGGGTCATCCGCCGCGAGGTGCAGAGGATCCTGGAGGAGAACGGGGGTAAAAGCGGACACATCTTCAACCTGGGGCACGGGATCGTACCCGAGACCCCCGAGGAGAACGTGCGCTACGTGGTAGAACTCATCCAGGAGGTAGCGGCATGAACGTCCTTCTCATGGCCTACGGCACCCCTTATGCCCCCGAGGAGGTGGAGCCCTACTACACGGACATCCGCCGGGGACGCCGCCCCTCGGAGGAGCTCCTCAAGGAGCTCGCCGAGCGGTACGAGGCCATCGGCAAAAGCCCCCTGAACGAGATCACCCTGGCCCAGGCGGTCCGCCTCCAGGCCCTCCTCAACCTGGAGGCCCCTCCCTACCCCAAGCGCCTCCTGGGCCCCTTCCCTCCCCGCGCCCCCCACGGCCCCGCCCGGGTCTACGTGGGGACGAAGC
This sequence comes from Thermus parvatiensis, assembly GCF_001535545.1. Classification (GTDB taxonomy): domain Bacteria; phylum Deinococcota; class Deinococci; order Deinococcales; family Thermaceae; genus Thermus; species Thermus parvatiensis. The sequence goes on from NZ_CP014141.1 coordinate 1,404,706, forward strand.
ACTGGCACCCCTCCATCGGGGAGGCGGTGGCCGCCATGCACGAGGACGGGGTGCGGCGGGCCGTGGCCATCGTGGCCGCCCCCCACTACTCCCTGAGGAGCGTGGCCGAGTACCGGGAGAAGGTGGACTCGGCCCTAAAAGCCCTCCCCGAGCCCATAGACTTCGTATGGGTGGAAAGCTACGAGGCCCACCCCGGCCTCATCGCCGCCTACGCCCGGAGGCTCGAGGAGGTGATCTGGCGCCTGAAGAACCCGGGGAAGGCAGCCTATGTCTTTACCGCCCACTCCATCCCCGTGGCCGCTGTGGAGAAGGGGGACCCCTACCCCAGGCAGGTGGAGAAGACGGCGGAGCTCATCGCCAAGAGGCTCGCCCTTCCCCGCTTCTACGTGGCCTACCAGTCGGCAGGGCGCACCCCCGAGCCCTGGCTTGGCCCCGACATAAACGAGCTTCTGCGCACACTGAAGGAGGAGGGGTATGAGGAGGTTGCCGTCCAAGCGGTGGGCTTCCCCGCCGACCACCTGGAGGTCTTCTACGACCTGGACCTCGAGGCCCAGGCCACGGCGAGGGAGCTCGGCCTGAGGCTCCTCAGGGCCCGGAGCCTGAACGCGGACCTGGACTACATCCAGGTCCTCAAAGACCTGGTGGAGGCGGCGTGGCCGAGGTAGGGGTGGCCGTGGTGGGCGGGGGATGGGCGGGGCTTTCCGCCGCCCTTGTCCTGAAGGAGGCGGGGGCGGACTTCCTCCTCCTGGAGGCCAGCCTCCGCCTCGGGGGGAAGGTGCGCACCGCCCGGCAGGAGGGCTTCCTGGTGGAGGGGGGCCCGACGCCAGCGTCCGCTACAAGAAGGAGGTGCTGGAGCTCGCCCAGGCCTTCGGCCTCGAGCCCATCGGCACCCTTCCGGAAAAGCCCGCGGCCTACATCCTCTACCGGGGGAAGCGCCACCCCCTGCCCGAAGGCCTCCTCCAGGTGGTGCCCGGGGACCTCAAGGCCCTGGCCCGCACCCCCCTCCTCTCCCTCCCGGGGAAGCTCCGGGCCCTCTACGACCTCTTCCTCCCCCGGGGGGCGAAGGAGGACGAGACCCTGAGGGAGTTCGTGGAGAGGCGCCTGGGGCCCGAGGTCTACCGGGCCCTGGTGGCCCCCCTGGCCGGGGGGGTGTACGGGGGGGAGCCCGACGACCTCTCCATGCGGGCCGCCTTTCCCCAGCTCTGGGAGCTGGAGGGAAGGCACCGGAGCCTTCTCCTCGGGGCCATGCGGGTCCGGAAGGGGCGGGGAAGCCGGGAGGGGGGCAGCCTCTTCTTCTCCTTCGCCGAGGGCCTCCAGGCCCTCACCCGGCGGATGGCCGAGGCCCTGGGGGAGCGGGTCCTGCGGGGTACCCCCGTCCTCGGCCTGGAGCCAGCCCGCGGAAGGTGGCGCCTCCACACCCCTAAAGGGGCCCTCCTCGCCGAGGCCGTGGTCCTCGCCATCCCCGCCCCCCAGGCGGCGGGCCTCCTCAGGCCCTTCCTCCCGGAGGCCACCGCTTTGCTCAAGGGGATCCCCCACACCCCGGCGGCCACGGTGAGCCTGGCCTTCCCCGGGGCGCTCCCCGTGGAGGGGCACGGGTTGCTTGTGGCCAAAGGGGAGGGGCTTCGGGCCCGGGGGTTCACCTGGACGCACCGGAAGTGGCCGGGGCGGGCCCCGGAGGGGTTCAGCCTGGTGCGGGCCTACTTTTCGGGGGAGGCCGCCCGGCTTTCCGAGGAGGCCCTCATCCGGCTCGCCCTGGAGGACCTAAGCCGCCTCCTCCCGGACCTTCCCCGGGTCCACCGGGCCTGGGCCTTCCGCTTCCCCGAGGGGATGCCCGCCTACCGGGTGGGCCACCTGGACCGGGTGGAGCGGCTGGAGATGGCCCTGGTCAAGGCGCCCGGCCTCTTCCTCGCGGGGAACTACCTCCAGGGGGTGGGCCTGCCCGAGGTGGTGCGCTCGGGGAGGCGGGCGGCGCAAAGGGCCCTGGCCCACCTCTCCCTAGGCGAGGCCCATGGAGCTTCTCGGTGAGGAGGGAAGAAGGCTTCTCCGGCTCGGGCTCTTTCCCGGCCTCCTGGGCGGGGGGCTCGCGGTGGCCTTCCGCCTCCTCCTGGACCTCCCCTTGCCCTCCCCCTCGCGGGCGGGGCGGTGGGGCTTTTCAGCGCCTGGCTTTACCGCAGGCTCCCTGACCTCCGCGGGGGCGGGGTGGACCGGGTCCTCCTCGCCTACCACCTGGGCCAAGGCCGCCTCCCTCCCCGCCTCGGCCCCCTGAAGGCCCTCCTCACCGCCCTCACCCTGGGCCTCGGGGAAGCGGGGGGCAGGAAGGGCCCCTCCTCTACGCCGGGGGGGCCCTGGCCCAGGTCCTCCGCCCCCGCAACCCCGCCGAGGCCCGGGCCGTCCTCCTCGCCGGGGGGCGGCGGCCATCGCCGCCCTCTTCCACACCCCCTTGGGGGCAGCTTTCTTCGCCGCGGAGGTCCTCTACCAGGGCTCGGCCCTGGAGGGGCGCCTCCTCGGCTACCTGGCGGTGGCGGCCATCTCCGGCTACGGCCTGCAGAGCCTCTTCTTCGGCACCCGCCCCCTCCTCCCCGTGCAGGGCCTCGAGGCCCCGCCCCTGGGGTTCGCCCTGGCCCTTGCCCCCCTGGCCGCCCTCGGGGCCTGGGCCCTGGTGAGCGCTGCGGCCCGCACCCCCTTCGCCGCCGTGGTGCAGATGGTGGAGATCACGGGCTCCTACGCCCTCCTGGTCCCGGGCCTCCTCGTGGCCTTCGGGGCCTTCGCCCTCAACCGGGAGACCCTCTTCCCCCTCCAGCCTTCGGGCCCCGAGGCGAGCCCCGCCCACGCCGAGGACCTCCTCCGGGGCCTGGCCCAGCTCCCCCCGGGCCGGCCCCTCCTCCTCGGGGACCTGGGGGCGGTCCTCCTCGAGGTGCGGGAGGGGCACCCCTGGGCGGGGAAGCCCCTCAAGGACACCGCCCTGCCCCCGGGGTCCTGGTGGGCCTCGTCTTCCGCCAAGCCCGCCTCCTCGCCCCCCGGGGGCAGGACCGGCTGGAGCCCGGGGACCGGGTCCTCCTCCTCGGGCCTCAGGAGGAGGTGGCCCGCTTCGCCGCCCGGTCCTAATCCGCGCGGGGGCTTCGCCGCACGGGGCGGCCTCAGACCTGGACCACCTCGAGGCCCCGGAGCCGGTTGGCGGCGGCGGCGAGCTCCAAGGGGCGCACCCAGGCGAGCTCGGGGGCCTCCTCCAGGGCGAAGAGGTCCTCCACCCCGAGGAGGGCCCGCTCCACCAGGGCCTTAAGCGGCGTCCGCCCGTCGGCCAGCCGCCCTAGGCGCTTGAACAGGGCCCCGAGGGCCCGAACCTGGGCGTTCTCAAAGAGGTCCAAGGCGGAGAGGTCCACCGTCTCCTCCCCGTAGACGAGCTCCCGCAAGCCCCGGCCCTTCACCTTCTCCTTCCGCCCCCGCCTGGGGTCAAAGCTCGCCGGCAAGGGAGCCCGGGGCACGGCCCGCAAGGGGTAGCGGGGCTCGCCGAAGGCCCGGCCCGTGGGGTGGGCCCGGGCGATGGCCTTGGCCTCGGCCGTCACCTCCTGGGGGCGGTACGCCTCCATGAGGACCACGGTGTCCGCCAGGTCCAGGTAGTCCCCCACGCCCCCCACCACCAGGACGAGGCTCACGCCCAAGGCCTTGAAGTCCCCCACCCGGTCCAGGATGGGCGTCAGGGTCTCCCGCCGCACCAGGGCCTGCATCCGGGCGTCCCGCACCAGGAGGTTCGTGGCCGAGGTGTCCTCGTCCAGAAGGAGCACCCTCGCCCCCATCTCCAGGGCCTCGAGGAGGGCCGCGGCCAGGCTCGTGGAGCCCGAGGCGTCCTCCGTGGAGAAGAAGGCGGTGTCCTGGCCCAGGGGAAGGTCGTGGACGAAGGGCCTGAGGTCCACGCCCTTCACGCTTCGCCCGTCCTCGGACTGAACCCTCTGGGCGAGGGGGTCCGTCACCACCCACTCCCGCCCGTCCCCGGGGACGTGGGGAAGACCCCGTGGACCAGGGCCTCCAGGAGGGTGGTCTTGCCGTGGAACCCGCCCCCGGTGATCAGGGTGAGGCCCTGGGGAAGCCCCATCCCCCACACCTCCCCGGCGTGGGGGGTGCGGAAGGCCACCTTGAGGGAAGGGGGGCTCTGGAAGGGCACCGCCCCCTTCAGGGGCCTCTGGCTCACCCCGCTTTCCCGGGGAAGGAGGCTCCCCTCCCCCACGAAGGCCACCAGGCCCCGCTCGGCGAGGCGTTCCTGGATGAAGGCGAAGTCCTCCGCCTGGCGGACGTGGCGGAGGAGGGCCTCCCGGTCCAGCTCCTGAAGGAAGGCCTCCAGGTGGCGGGAGAGGGCCTGGAAAAGCCGCCTGGCCTCCCGCCCGAGGATGCGCCTTCCCGCGGCGGGGAGGCCCACCCGGAAGCGGAGGCGAAGCTCCCCCTCGCCGAGGTGCGCCCCGGCCCGGCGCAGGACCTTGGGGCTTTCCACCTCCACCCGCACGGCCCCCGAGTGGCCGGAGCCCGCAAGGCGGGGCAGGTCCCGTAGCCGCGCTTTGAGGGCCCGGAGGAGGAAGTCCTCCACCGCCACCCGCCCCTCCTCCCGGGTGTAGACCCGGAGGGCCTCCAAGGCCTCGCCCGGGTAGATCGCCTCCAGGACGCTCGGGGTGGCGAAGGGGTCCCCCTGCACGTAGACAAAGCGGAGGGCGAACCCCCTCCCCCGCCAGATCCCTTTCAGGTCCTTGTAGAAGGGGTAGGGCTTGCCTTCCAGGGCCTCGAGGCGGTCCAAAAGGTCCTCCAGCCGCATCGCCCCCCAGGCTACGGGGAAGGCCCCGGGGGGCGCAACCGCGGGGGGTTGACAAAGCGAGTTTGATAATGCAATATCACTTTTGCCATGCGCGCCCTAGCCCTCCTTCCCTGGCTCCTCGCCGCCGCCTTGGCCCAGGTCCAGGTGGCGGCCACCACCCCCATCCTCGCCGACCTCGTCCGGCAGGTGGGGGGAAATCGGGTGGCGGTGGTGGCGGTCGTCCCCCCGGGGGCCGACCCCCACACCTTTGAGCCCACTCCCTCCGTGGCCCAGGCCTTAAGCCAGACCCGCCTCCTCTTCGCCAACGGGCTCGGCCTCGAGCCCTACCTGCCCAAGCTCCAGGCCCTCCTCCCCAAAAACGCCCGGGTGGTCCTCCTCGGGGAGGGGCAGCCGGGCCTGATCTGCGGGGAGGACCATGCGGAGGAGGACCACGGCCACGGCCCCTGCGACCCCCACCTCTGGCTGGACCCCGCCTACGCCGTCCGCTACGCCGAGCGGATCCTCGAGGCCCTCGCCGCCTTGGACCCCGGGGGCCGGGACCTCTACCGGGCCAACCTGGAGCGCTTCAAAAAGGAGGTGGAGGCCCTGGACCGGGCCTATAGGGCCTGTGGGCTTAAGGGAACGAAGGTGGTGGTCCAGCACGACGCCTTCCGCTACTTCGCCAGGCGGTACGGCCTGGAGGTGGTGGGGGTCTTGAGCCAGGGCGGGGCCCAGGAGGCGGGAAGCCAAAGCTTCCTCGCCCTCCTGGAGAAGGCCAAGAGGGAGGGGGTCAGGCTCGTCCTCGCCGAGCCCCAGTTCCAGGGCAAGGCCCTGAAGACCCTGGCCGAGGCCATAGGAGCCCGGGTGGCGGTCCTCTACACCGACACCCTGGACGCCCGGGTGAGGACCTACCTGGACCTCCTGCGCCACAACCTGCGGGCCCTCTGCCCATAATGGAGGCATGGGCTTCCAAGAGGTTTACGGCGTCCTGCCCCAGGCCAGCGCCCAGGCCCCCGGCCGGGTGAACCTCCTGGGGGAGCACACGGACTACCAGGAAGGCTACGTCCTCCCCACCCCGATCCCCTACTTCACCCGGGTGGAGGCCGCCCCCCTCGAGGGGGCGGTGGAGGCCTTCAGCGAGAACCTGGGGGAGCTCCGGGCCCGCCCCCTCTCCTCCCCGCCCCAAGGGGACTTCCTGGACTACCTCCTCGGGGTGGTCCGGGCCCTCCGGGAGGCCGGGCACGAGGTGGCGGGGGCCAGGTTCTACGTTCGCAGCGACCTCCCCATGGGGGCGGGCCTCTCCAGCTCCGCCGCCCTCGAGGTGGCGGCCCTCAGGGCCCTCCGCACCCTCTACCGCCTCCCCTTGAGCGACCTGGAGGTGGCCCGCCTCGCCCAGAAGGCGGAGGTGGAGTACGTGGGGGTCCGGTGCGGGATCATGGACCAGATGGCGGCAAGCCTGGGCCAGCCGGGGCAGGCCCTCTTCCTGGACACCCGGACCCTGGCCTACGAGAACCTTCCCCTTCCCCCGGGGGTGCGGGTGGCCGTCCTGGACCTCGGGCTTGGGCGCAGGCTGGCGGAGGCCGGGTACAACCGGCGCCGCCAGGAGGCGGAGGAGGCGGCCAAGAGGCTCGGGGTGCGGTCCCTTAGGGACGTGGCCGACCTCTGCCTGGTGGAAAGCCTCCCTTCGCCCCTGGACCGGCGGGCCCGGCACGTGGTGAGCGAGAACCTTAGGGTCCTCCGGGGGGTGGAGGCCCTAAGGCGGGGGGACGCCCAGGCCTTCGGGGAGCTTATGACGCAAAGCCACCGCTCCCTCGCGCAAGACTACGAAGTGAGCCTGCCCGAGCTGGACGCCCTGGTGGAGGAGGCCCTGCGGGCCGGGGCCTACGGGGCCAAGCTCACGGGGGCGGGCTTCGGCGGGTCCGTGGTGGCCCTGGTGGCCGAAAGCCGCTTCCCCACCTTCAGGGAGGCCCTGGCCCGGCACTTCCCGAACCTCAAAATCCTCTAAACCGAGGGGAAGGCGAAGGCCTGGTAGCCCAGCTCGGCCACGGCGAACCAGCGGAAGGCCTCCTCCCGGAAGGCCCAGTAGGCGGTGTAAACCCGGCGGTACCCCGGGTCCTTGGCCGCCTGCTCCTTGTAGAGGGCCCGGGCCTCCTCCTCCGCCTTGCGCATGACCTCGGCGGGCCACTTCCTTAAGCGCACCCCGGCCGCAAGGAGGCGCTTCAGGGCAGGCGGGTTCAGGGCGTCGTACTTGGCCATCATGGTGAGGTTCACCTCGCTCGCCGCCGCCTGGAAGGCCTCCTGGAACTCCTTGGGAAGCCTCGCCCACGCCCTCTGGGCCACGAGGAAGGAGAGCTGGGCGCTGGGCTCCCAGAAAGAGGGGTAGTAGTAGTAGCGGGCCACCTTGTAAAAGCCCAGCTTCTCGTCGTCGTAGGGCCCAGCGAACTCGGTGGCGTCTATGGCCCCCCGCTCCAAGGCAGGGTAGATGTCCCCGGCCGCCAAAGTCTGGGGCACCACCCCGAGCCGCCCCATCACGAGGCCGCCGAGGCCCGGGATGCGCATCCTGAGGCCCTTGAGGTCCTCCAGGGTGCGGACCTCCCGGCGGAACCAGCCCCCCATCTGGGTCCCGGTGTTCCCCCGGGAAACTGGAGGACGCCGAAGTCGGCGTAGACCTGGCGCAGAAGCTCAAGCCCCCCACCGAAAAGCATCCAGGCGTTGTGCTGCCGGTAGGTCAGGCCGAAGGGGACGCCCCCGTCAAAGGCCAAAGCCGGGTTCTTGCCCACGTAGAAGGGACCGTAGGTGTGGCCGGCCTCCACCGTGCCCTGCTGCACCGCGTCCAGCACCTGCCCCCCAGGGACGAGCTCCCCGGCCTGGTAGACCCGAATCTGGAACCGCCCCCCGGTGAGCTCCGCCACCCGCTTCGCCAGCTCCTCCGCCCCGCCGTAGAGGGTGTCCAGGCTTCTCGGGTAGCTGGAAACGAGCCGCCAGCGCACCGTGGGGCTTCCCTGGGCAAAGGCGCGGTAGAAGAGGCTCGCCCCAAGGCCCACGCCCATCTTTCTGAGGAAGCTCCGCCTTTTCATCGTGGCCCCCGGCGTTGCCCAGTCTACCACTTTGCGAGGGGCATGGAGCCATGCTCCAGTACCCTACGCTTCCCTTGGAAAGCCCCCTTACGGACGCCGAGCTTGCCGGCCCCCGGGCCGGGTCTTCGTTGCGATTTCGTCACATCCACCGCATCCGGCCGGTGATCTGAGCGGCGGAGCACGCTCAAGTTCAGCCACATCCCCCTAGAGCTCGGCTACCTCAAGTTCAAGAACCTCCTCTACGCTCTGGAGGAGGTCAAAGACCCCACCCCATCACAAGGTCCGCACCCTGGCCACCGGTAGCCAAGGCCAGCCCATGCCTGTCCCCTCAAGGGTTCGTCAAGGACGAGGAAAAGCTTCGGGGCGAGGTGCAGAGGATGGCCCTCGAGGCCCTTCCAAGGGGGGTCCGGGAGAAAAAGCCCCTGGAGCGCATACGGGACGATATCTTGAAGAAGGCCACGGGCCGCGACCCGGTAATCCTGCCCGTGGTGATTGAGGGGTGAGCCATGTACCAAAGCCTGCTCTTACCCACCGACGGCAGCGAGGCAGCGGAAAGGGCCGTGGCGGAAGGCCTCCGCCTGGCCAAGGCCCTGGGGGCCAGGGTGACCTTCCTCCATGTCCTGGAGCCCCTGGGCTCTCGGCTCCTCCTGGGCCCAGAAACCCTTCCCTACTACCATGCCCTGGTGGAAGATTTGCGCCGGCAAGGCCTGGCCGCCCTGGACCGGGCCACCCAGCTGGCAGAAGGGCTGGGGGTACCCTTTGAGGCCCATCTCCTCGAGGGGCGGGCCGCCGAGGTCATCCTGGCCGAGTCGGCCAAGCACGACCTGGTGGTCATGGGGAGCCACGGGCGCACGGGGGCCGACCTGGTCCTTCTGGGCAGCGTGACCCTGGAGGTGGTACGCCGCGCCTCCAAGCCCGTGCTGGTGGTCCCCTACCGCAGGGCGTAAAGCCAGAAGAGGCCCACGAGGTAAAGCCCAAGGAGGGCCAGGGTGTCCCAGGAAAGCACCGCCAGCTTCCTGAGGGCCTGGTAGCTCATGCCGATAAGCACCACCCCGTACATGGCGAAGGCCACAAGGACGGCGGCCAGGTGGCTCTCATGGGCGGCGGCGAAGAAGCTCCCCGGGTAAAGGAGGTCGTCCCAGGCCAGGATCAGGGCGTTGAAGAGGTTGCTCCCCAGGACGTTGCCCACCGCCAGGTCAAAGGCCCCCAGCCGGGCGGCAGCTAGGGTGACCACCACCTCGGGCAAGGAGGTGGTGGCCCCCACCAGGGCCGTGCCCACAAAACTGGCCCCCAGGCCGGTTTCCTCCGCCAGTCGCTCGGCCAGGGTGGGCAGGAGGCTGGCCGCCAGCACCACCATCCCTCCCCAGAGGAGGTAGCCCCGGACCACCTGGTCCTCCGCCAGATGGCCGTAAAGGCGCTCCAGCCGCTCCACCTCGGCCACGGGCCGCCTGCGCTCGTAGAGGAAGGTGAGGCGGGTGGCCAGGAGGTAGAGGAGGAGGGCCAGGGGCGTGTACCAGGAAACCGGTCCCAGCCCGGGCCCCCCCCACCAGAGGGCCGCGCCCTGCAGGGCCAAAAAGATGAGGGCAAAACCAACCGCCAAGGCGTGCCCCGCATGGAGCCTTCCCAAAAGGGGAATCCTCCCCCCCACGGCATCCAAGAGGGAAAGGATGAGGAGGTTAAACAGGGTGCTCCCCAGCACGTCCCCCACGGCAATGTCCACCAGGCCCTGAAGGACGGCGCTGGTCCCGGTGATGAGCTCGGGCAGGCTGGTGGTGGCCGCCACCAGAATGAGCCCCACCCAGGCCCTTCCCCAACCCCGCTTCTCCGCCAGGGCGTCCCCATAAAAGGCCACCCGTTGCCCGGCAAACACCACCGCCAGGGCCACGGCCAAGAAGGCCAGGAGGGTCATACTCATAGCAGAAGCCGCAGGAGGTCAAAGCGGGAGATGATGCCGATGGGCTTCCCCCCTTCCACCACCGGCACGTGGTTGATGTCGTAAAGGAGCATGAGCTCCAGCACCCGGGAAAGGGGGTCCTCCGGGGCCACGGCGTGCACCGGGTGGGACATGATCTCCTCCACCTTGGTGCGCTTGGCCTCCTGGAAGATGCGCTCCAGCTGGTCCTGGGCCAAAAAACGCCCCAGGAGCATGGGGGCGCGGTAGAGGGAGAAGGGGATGCCCTTTTCCTTCAGGAAGTCGCTTTCCGTCACGATGCCCACAAGCCTTCCCTCCCCGTTCACCACCAGCACACTCCCGATGCGCTTCTCCACCATGAGCCGCGCCACCTCGTCCAAGGTGGTGCCCAAGGGCACCGTCACCACCGGGGTCACCATGACTTCCCTGGCCTTCACGGGTACCTCCCTCTCCGCCATACTATCCGGTCCACCGCCTCCGCCAACAACCACGCCAGAAGGGCCAAGGCCAGCACCAGGGCCCAGACCCCAAGGGGCAGGGGAACGGCCTCAAAAGGCTTGGGCAGGAAAACCCCCACGAGGAGCTGGGCCAGGAAGCTCAGGGCCACGGCCCCGTGCAAATAGGGGTTGGGCAGGGGCACCAGGTCGGTGTGGCGGGCGGCGTAGGCGAAGAGGAGCTGGCCCATGGCCATGAAGTGGAAGGTGGCGCTGCGGGCGACCTCGAGGCCCACCCACCCCGGAAGGAGCCCCAAAAGGAGGAGGGCCATCCCCGCCTTGAGGGCGCCGGTGAAGAGGATGAAGCGCAAGGAAGGAGGGTCCAGGAGAGGGCTCTCCTTAGGCCTTGGAGGACGGTCCAGGACCCCGGGGTTCCGGTCCAAGGCCAGGGCCAGGGCCGGCAGGCCGTCCGAAATCAGGTTGATCCAGAGGATCTGCACCGCGGTGAGGGGGAGGAGGAGGTGGCCCGAAGCGTCCCGCAGGTCCAAGAGGGCGGCAAAGACCATCCCTAGGACTACCAGCAGCACCTCGGAGAGGTTGGTGGAAAAGAGGAAGCGGATAAACTTCTGGATGTTCTCGTAGATGCTTCGCCCCTCCTCAATGGCCGCCACGATGGTGGCGAAGTTGTCGTCCATAAGGACCAGGTCCGCCACCTCCCGGCTCACGTCTGAGCCCCGCTGGCCCATGGCCACCCCCACGTCCGCCCGCTTCAGGGCCGGGGCATCGTTCACCCCATCCCCGGTCATGGCCACCACCTCGCCTGCCTTCTGGAGAGCTTCCACGATGCGCAGCTTGTCCTCGGGGCGGACGCGGGCGAACACGTCCACCTCCAGAAGCTCCTCGTCGGAAAGGTCCGCCAGGTCCTCACCGGTGACCACGGTCTCCGCGGGGATCCCCACCCTCCGGGCGATGGCCAAGGCGGTGGCCGGGTGGTCCCCGGTAACCATCACCACCCGCACCCCCGCTTTGAGGACGCGCCGGACCGCCTCGGGCACCTCCGGGCGGGGAGGGTCCAGGAGGAGGGCAAAGCCCAAAAACCGGAGGCCCTCCTCCCGCTCCCCCTCCCCAAAGGCCAGGGCCAGCACCCGGTACCCCTGGCGGGCGTAGCCCTCGGCCTCCTCCAAAAGGCGCACCTTCTCCCCTTCGGGAAGGGCCAGGCGGGGAACCAAGACCTCTGGGGCTCCCTTGAGGTAGCTCCCCTTGGGGGTGGTGACCCGCATGAACTTCCAGGCGCTGTCAAAGGGCCTTTCCGAAAGGCGGGGGTTTTCCCGGCGCAGGGCCTCCACGTCCAGGTGCTGGGCCGCATAGCGCAGGAGGCCAAGCTCCAATGGGTCCCCGGCCCCGGTGGCCAGGTCGGCGTCGTTGCAAAGGACCATGGCCAACAGGGCCCCTTCCGGGTCGGGCCCCACCACCTTTTCCACCTCCATGCGGTTTTCCGTGAGGGTGCCCGTCTTGTCGGTGGCGATCACCGTCACGCTCCCCAGGGCCTCCACCGCGGCCAGGCGCCGCACCACCGCCTTGCGCCGGGCCATGCGCTCCACCCCCAGGGCCAGGGCCAGGGTGAGGATGGCGGGAAGCCCCTCGGGCACCGCCGCCACCCCGAGGGCCACGGCGAAGAGGACCACCTTGGCGGAAAACCCCTCCACCAGGAAGCCCAGGGCCACCAGGGCCAGGGCCAGGAGGAGGACCCAGCGGGCCACCCGGTTTCCGAAGGCCTCGAGGCGGCGCTCCAAGGGGGTCTTCTCCTCCTCCATCTCGGCAAGCAGGCCGGCAATCCGCCCCATGGCGCTCCTCGCCCCGGTGCGGGTGACCTCCATAAGGGCCCGCCCCCGCACCAAAAGGGTCCCGGCAAAGACCTCCTCCCCCACCCCCTTCTCCACCGGCACGCTTTCCCCGGTGAGGACGCTTTCGTCCAGCAAAACCCCGCTCGCCTCCAGGAGGTAGCCATCCGCGGGCACCCGGTCCCCGGCCTCGAGGCGCACCACATCCCCGGGCACCAGCTCCCGGCTGGGAAGGCGCCTGAACTGGCCGTCCCGGAGCACCCAGACCATGGGCTCCGCCAGGGCCTTGAGGCGGCGCAAGGCCTCTTCAGAGCGCTTTTCCTGCAGAGCGCCAAGCCCGGCGTTGAGGAGGAGGATGGCCAGGATGGCCAAAGACTCCAGGGGCCACCCCTGGGCGCCCTCGTAGAGCCAAAGGGAAAAATCCACCCCAAGGGCAAAGAGAAGGATGTAGATTAAGGGATTTTGAAACTGGCGCAGCAGTTTCCGCCAAAGGGGCTCCGGGGGCTTCTCGGGCAAGGCGTTCGGGCCGTATTCCTCAAGCCTCCGCCTGGCCTCTTCGGAAGAAAGACCCTGCATGGCTCCAGAATACAAGGAAGAAGGGTTCCTTATTGTCCCCCCTAGACCCTCCCCGGTAGCATGGGGGTATGCTGCAGTATCCGGAGCTTCCCCTGGAAAGCCCCCTGATTGACGCCGAGCTTCCTGACCCGAGGGGCGGCCGCTACCGGCTTTCCCAGTTCCAGGAGTCCCTTTTGGCCGTGGTCTTCATGTGCAACCACTGCCCCTACGTGAAGGGGTCTATCCGGGAGCTGGTGGCCCTGGCCGAGCGCTACCGGGGCCAGGTGGCCTTCGTGGGCATCAACCCCAACGACTACGAGCGCTACCCCGAGGACTCCCCCGAGGGCATGGTGGCCTTCGCCAAGGAGCACGGCATCTTCTTCCCCTACCTCCTGGACGAAACCCAGGAGGTGGCCAAGGCCTACCGGGCCCTGCGCACCCCCGAGGTCTTCCTCTTTGACGAAAAAAGGCTTCTCCGCTACCACGGCCGGGTGAACGACAACCCCAAGTTCCCCAACGAGGTGCAAAGCCACGACCTCGAGGCGGCCATAGAGGCTCTCCTCCAGGGCAAGGAGCCCCCCCTCAAGGAAGCCCCCGCCATCGGCTGCACCATCAAGTGGAAGCCGGGGAATGAGCCGGAGGTCAGGATCGGCTGATCACCGCCGCTGACGCCAAAGGCCCCGCCTCGGGTCGTAGGGGCAGGCCCGGAAAGCCACCCGGGGGCAGTGCCGCCGGTAGGCCTTCACCTCCCGGGCCAAGGCCTCGGGCAGGCCGCAGACGGGGCACCCCCTCCTTCGGGAGAAGACCCGGGCAAAGAGGGCCGCCAGGTGGGAAACAAACCTCACGCCCCCCATCCTAACCCAGGTGGTATACTGCCTCCGGGCTTCGGCCCGGGAGGTTTTATGCGCGTGCTGGTGACGGGCGGCGCCGGTTTCATCGGAAGCCACATCGTGGAGGACCTCCTCGCCAGGGGCCTGGAGGTGGCGGTCCTGGACAACCTGGCCACGGGCAAGCGGGAAAACGTGCCCAAAGGCGTCCCCTTCTTCCAGGTGGACCTAAGGGACAAGGAGGGGGTGGAAAGGGCCTTCCGGGAGTTCCGCCCCACCCACGTCTCCCACCAGGCGGCCCAGGCCTCGGTGAAGGTGAGCGTGGAGGACCCGGTCCTGGACTTTGAGGTGAACCTCCTGGGGGGGCTTAACCTCCTCGAGGCCTGCCGCCAGTACGGCGTGGAGAAGCTCGTCTTCGCCTCCACGGGCGGGGCCATCTACGGGGAGGTGCCCGAGGGGGAAAGGGCCGAGGAGACCTGGCCCCCCCGCCCAAAAAGCCCCTACGCCGCGAGCAAGGCGGCCTTTGAGCACTACCTCTCCGTCTACGGGCAAAGCTACGGGCTCAAGTGGGTCTCCCTGCGGTACGGCAACGTGTACGGCCCCAGGCAGGACCCCCACGGGGAGGCGGGGGTGGTGGCCATCTTCGCCGAGCGGGTCCTCAAGGGCCTGCCCGTGACCCTCTACGCCCGGAAGACCCCCGGGGACGAGGGGTGCGTGCGGGACTACGTCTACGTGGGGGACGTGGCCGAGGCCCACGCCCTCGCCCTCTTCTCCCTGGAAGGGATCTACAACGTGGGGACCGGGGAGGGGCACACCACGAGGGAGGTCCTCCTGGCCGTGGCCCAGGCGGCGGGCCGGGAGCCCCAGGTAAACCCCGCCCCCCGCGCCCCGGGGACCTGGAAAGGAGCGTCCTCTCCCCCCTCAAGCTCATGGCCCACGGCTGGCGGCCCAAGGTGGGGTTCCAGGAGGGCATCCGCCTCACCGTGGACCACTTCCGGGGCGCTTGAGATACCCACCAGGGGTATGCCACCCTCTGTGGGCGTGCGGTTCCGCCATCCGGCCTGGTTCGCCGCCGTGGGGGGAAGCGGGGTGGCCCTCGCCCTGAAGGCCTTCGGCTTCCCCCTCCGCGCCTTCCTCCGGCTTGAGGTGCTGGCCCCGGCGGGGCCACGCCAACCCCAGGCCGGCTAACCGGTTGCGCAACATGGGAGGCCCGAACCAGGGCTGAGGGGAGGCCTTTTTGGGGCCCCACCGCATTCGCCGCGGTGGGGTATCTGCCCAAGGTGCGGGCGCTTAAGGGCCCCCCGGTCTTGCCAAAAGGAAGGCGGCATGCTATTTTTGCCCCAAGCACAACCGGAAAGGAGGCGTGCATGAAGCGCAGGGAGTTTCTGAGGAGGCTTGGCGTGGGTTCGCTGGCGGCCATGGGCTTCTCCCGCTTCGCCTTGGCCCAGGCGAGGCCCGTGAAGCTCGCCGCCCTTCTCCCCCTCACCGGGCCCTTCGCCTTTGCGGGAAACGCCGGAAGGGAGGGGTTCGTGGACGGGGTGGACTACGTGAACGAGGTCCTAGGGGGCATCGGCGGGCGAAGGCTGGAGCTCATCGTGGAGGACACCGGCTACGACGTGGCCCGGGGGACAGCCGCCTTCAACCGGGTGATCTCCCGGGAGCGGGCGGATGAGCTCCTTTTCGTCTACGGGGACTCCACCGGCCTCTCCAAGGCCCTGGCCCCGGAGATCGCCCGCATCGGCCTACCCTACTCCGCCACCAGCTTCGCCAACGAGCTCGCCGACCCCAAGACCTACCCCACCATCTTCGTCTTCGGCCCCACCTACAACGACATGGTGGAGGCCCTGTTGCGCCAGGTCCGCCTGCAAAAGGGGCGGGCCAAGATCGCCCTGGTCTACTCCAACACCGAGTTCGGCCGCGACCCCATCCCCTACGCCAAGGAGCGGGCCAAGGCCCTGGGCATGGAGGTGGTGCACGAGGAGGTTACCCCGCCCGCCTTTACCGACGCCACCCCGGTGGTGCTGAACCTAAGGCGGGCCAACCCCGACTTCGTCATCCTCCAGGGGTACGCCCTCTCGGTGGAGCCCCTCATCGTGCGGGCCGCCCGGGAGCAGGGCCTGCAGGCCCAGTTCATGGGCACCTACTACTCGGCCGAGCTGGCCCTCATCCAGCGGACCGGTCCGGCGGCGGAGGGCTTCATCGTCACCTACCACAACGCCTACTGGTACGACACCCTGGTGCCCGCAGTGAACGAGATGCGCAAGTTCCGCCAGCGCAAGGGCCGGGATACCTCCTACCGCCCCACCTACTACATGGGGAGCCTGGCCGTGGCCCTGGGAGTGGCCGAAGCCATGCGCCGGGCGGCGGCAGCGGGCAAGCTCACCCGGGCGGGGGTGGTGGAGTACCTGGAGAAAATCGGGGACTACAACGCCTTGGGCCTGGTGCGGGGCTACCAGTTCGTGAACCACCGCATCCCCTACACCAAG
The DNA here is from genome assembly GCF_001535545.1 of Thermus parvatiensis. GTDB lineage: Bacteria > Deinococcota > Deinococci > Deinococcales > Thermaceae > Thermus > Thermus parvatiensis. The sequence goes on from NZ_CP014141.1 coordinate 1,420,615, forward strand.
CTCTACCGGGCGAGCGTCAAGGACAGGCGCTTCAACGCCATCACCGACTGGATCAAGCTGGCCTAGAGCAGGACTTCCCCTGGCCGGGCTTGGCCCGGTCGGGGGAATGGAACACCATGGCGGACTTCCTACCCTACCTGATCGGCGGCCTGGCCAACGGGGCCCTTTACGGCCTCCTGGCGCTGGGCTTTGTCCTGGTCTACCGGGCCACCAGCGTGGTGAACTTCGCCATCGGGGAGTTCCTCCTGGTGGGGGCTTACCTCACCTACACCTTCGCCCTCTTCCTCCCCCTTCCCCTGGCCATCCTGGCCGCCCTGCCCCTGGCCTTCCTCTTTGGGCTCCTGGTGGAACGGGGCTTCGTGCGCCCCCTCCTTGGACGGAACGTGGTGGCGGTGATTATGGCCACCATCGGCCTGGCCGCAGCCCTGGACGGGGCGGTACAGCTCATCTGGGGCCCCGACCTCAAGTACCTCTCGGGGAGCCTGCCCAACCTGGGGTTCCAGGCGGGGGAGGTGTTCGTGTCCTCCAGGGCCGTCTGGAACCTCCTCCTCGCCCTGCCCCTGGGGCTTGGCCTCCTCTGGCTCCTGCGCCGAAGCCGCTACGGCATCCTGGTGCGGGCCATCTCCGAGCGGGAGGTGGCCGCTTTGGCCCTGGGCATCCCCACCGCCCGCATCCTGGCCGGGGTCTGGGGGGTCTCGGCCCTCCTGGCCACCCTGGCCGGGGCCCTTTTGGCCGTGGCCAGCGGCGTGGGCCACAACCTGGTCTTTTTCGGCCTCAAGGTCTTCCCCGTGGCCATCCTGGGGGGACTGGACTCCGTGGGCGGGGCCCTTTTGGCGGGGTTTTTGCTGGGGGCCTTGGAGGCCCTCTCCCAGAGGTACCTAGAACCCCTCCTGCCCGGCTTCACCGAGGCCCTGCCCTTCGTGGTGGTCCTCCTGGTCCTCCTGGTGAGGCCCTACGGCCTCCTGGGCGAACGCCAGATTGAGAGGGTGTGATGCTTTCCGTGGAGAACCTCAAGGTGGTCTACCGGGGGGTGATCCTGGCCCTGGACGGGGTTTCCCTGGAGCTTGGGGACGGGGAGGCGGTGGCCCTTTTGGGCCCCAACGGGGCGGGGAAGAGCTCCTTGGTGCGGGCGGTGGCCGGGCTTTTGCCCAAGTTTGAGGGGCGGGTGCTGGACGGGCATGTGCGCCTCATGGGCCAGGAGGCGACCCACCTGGACCCGGTGCGCATCACCGGCCTCGGCCTCACAGCGGTCCTGGAGGGCCGCCCCCTTTTCCGCTACCTCACCCCGGTGGAGAACCTGGTGGCCGCCGGCCACCGCCTCTCGCCCCAGGAGCTCAAGGCGGGCATGGAGGAGGTCTTCGCCCGCTTTCCCCGCCTCTACGAGCGGCGGCACGAGCAAGCGGGCTACCTCTCCGGGGGGAGCAGCAGATGCTCCTCCTGGGCATGGCCCTCCTCACCCGCCCCAAGGTGCTGGTGGTGGACGAGCCCTCCCTGGGGCTTTCCCCCAAGCTGGTGGAGGAGGTGATGCGCACCCTGGACGCACTCCGGCGGGAGAAGGGCTTGAGCCTTCTCCTGGTGGAGCAAAACGCCCGGGCCGCCCTCTCCATCGTGGACCGCGTCTACGTGCTGGAGCGGGGCCGGGTGGTGTTTGAGGGGGATGCCAAAGCTGCCCAGGAGGACCAGGATGTGTTGGAGTTCTACCTGGGCAAGGAAGAGGTGGGCTTCCGCCAGGCCAAGCGCTATCGCCGCCGCAAGCGGTGGGTGTGAGGGGGAACCATGGGTGCCATCCTCGAGGCCAAAGACCTGCACCTCGCCTTCAAGGGGGTGAAGGCCCTCACCGGGGTGAGCTTCCAGGTGCAACCGGGGGAGTTCTTTGCGGTGATCGGGCCCAACGGGGCGGGAAAGACCACCCTCTTAAACGTCCTCTCCGGGGTCTACGAGCCCGAAAGGGGGGAGGTCTTTTTCCTGGGGCAAAGCCTCCGGGGGAAAAGCCCCCAGGAAAGGGCCCGCATGGGCCTGGGGCGCACCTTCCAGGGCCTGGAGATCTTCCGGGGGATGAGCGTCTTGGAAAACGTCAAGCTGGGGGCGGAGCTGGCCCTCCCCACTTATCCCCTGGCCCTACCCCGGGCAGAAAGGGAGTGGCGCCTAAGGGCCTGGGCGGAGGAGGTCCTGGACTACCTCCACCTCTCCCCCTTCCGCCACGCCCCGGCGGGGATGCTCCCTTACGGCCTGCAGAAGCGGGTGGAGGTGGCCCGGGCCCTGGCGGGCCGCCCCAAGCTCCTCCTCCTGGACGAGCCCATGGCGGGGCTTTCCCTGGAGGAAAAGCAAGACTTGGCCCGCTTCCTGCTGGACGCCCGGGAGGAGTGGGGGGTGACCCTCCTTTGGGTGGAGCACGACCTTAGGGCCGTCCTGGAGCTTTCCGACCGGGTCCTGGTCCTCTCCTACGGCGAGGTCCTCTACTACGGCCCCCCCGAGGGGGTGCGCCAGGACCCCAAGGTGGCGGAGGCCTATTTGGGTCAGGCGTGAGGCAACATGGAAGGAACCCTGCTGGAACACCTCTACCGGCATGCGAAGGAGCGCCCCAGGGCCCCCGCCCTGAGGGCAAAGCGCCTGGGCGTGTGGCAGAAAACCTCCTGGCAAGACCTCCTGGACCGGGTCCTGGGCCTGGCGGGAGGGCTCGCCGCCTTGGGCCTCAAGGAGGGGGAGGTGCTGGCCATCCTGGGCCACAACGCCCCCGAGTGGATAGAGGCGGAGCTGGCCGCCCAGACCCTGGGCGCCCTGCCCATGGGCATCTACGCTGACGCCATGCCCGAGGAGGTGGGGTACTTCCTGGAGTTCACCCAGGCCCGGGGGGTTGTGGTCTCGGACGAGGAGCAGCTGGACAAGGTCTACCCCCACCTGCACCTGGTGGACTTCGTCCTGGTCTGGGAGGAGGCGGGCATGAGCCGCCACTTCCGGGGGAAGGTGCGCCGCTTCAGCCAGGCCTTCGGCGACCCCAAGGTGGGGGAGGGGGCCCTGAGGCGGCGCCGCCCCGAGGACATCGCCCTCCTGGCCCCCACCTCCGGGACCACCGGGCGCAGCAAGCTGGCCATGCTCTCCCACCGCAACCTTTTGGCGGGGCACGAGGCCCTGGGCCAGGCCCTGGGCTTCCAGAAGGGGGCCTGGGTCTTCAGCTACCTCCCCCTCCCCTGGATCGGGGAGCAGATGCTCACCGTGGTGCAGAGCCTGGTGGAGGGCTCCACCGTCCACTTCCCCGAGGACCCCACCACGCTTAAGGAGGACCTCAAGGAGGTCCAGCCCGACTTCTTCCTGGCCCCGCCCAGGCTTTGGGAGGAGATGGCGAGCTTCATCCAAAGCCGGATGGCGGACGCCGACCCCGTCAAGGCCTTCTTCTACCGGACCGGGATGGGGGCGCTTCTGGAGGGGGCGAACCGGGAGTTCAGGGGGGAAAGGGTGGGGCTCTGGCTCAACCTCAAGCGGGCCCTCTTCTACCCCCTCATCGCCAGGCCCCTGAGGGCGAGGCTTGGGCTTGCCGCCTGCCGCATCGCCGTCACCGGGGGGGCGCCCTTGGGCCCGGAGGTCTTCACCTTCTTCCGCGCCCTGGGGCTGGACATCCGGCAGGTCTACGGCCAGTCGGAGACCGCCGCCGCCACCACCGCCCACGCCACCGGGGACGCCCCCCGGAGACCGTGGGCCCCCCTCTTCCGGGCACGGAGGTGCGCATCAGCGAGGAAGGGGAGATCCAGGTGCGGGGCCCCCAGGTCTTTCAGGGCTACTTCAAGCAGGAGAAGGCCACCCGGGAGAGCTTCACCGAGGACGGCTTCTTCCGCACGGGGGACGCGGGCTTCTTTGACGAGCGGGGGCACCTGGTGATCCTCGGGCGGGTGAAGGAGGTGGGAGCTTTGGCGGACGGCACCCGCTTCGCCCCCCAGTTCCTGGAAAACCGCCTGAAGTACTCCCCCTACATCCGGGAGGCCGTGGTGCTAGGCCACGGGAGGCCCTTTGTCACCGCCCTTATAGAGCTTGACCCGGAAAACGTCCAGAACTGGGCGAGGAGGCGGGGCATCCCCTTCACCACCTACCTCTCCCTCACGGAGCGCCCCGAGGTCCAGGCCCTGATCGCCGAGGAGATCCGCATGGTGAACCAGACCCTTCCCGAGAAGCTCAGGATCCGGCGCTTCGCCCTTTTGCCCAAGGAGCTCCACCCCGACGACGAGGAGATCACCCGCACCCGGAAGGTGCGCCGCCAGATCGTGGAGGCCCGCTACGCCCCGGTGATCCAGGCCCTCTACGGCGAGGGCGGCCGCGTGAGCCTCTCCCTGCCCATCCGCTACCTCGAGGGGGAGGGCAGGCTGGAGGCCACCCTCGAGGTCCAGGAGGTCTGAGATGTTCGCCCTCTCCAAGCGCCTCACCGACGCCTTTAGCCTGCGCTTCGCCCGGGCGGTGCGGGAGACCTACCGGGAGGACGAGGCCTACGCCAGCACCCCCTTGGGCCGCCTCGCCCTCTACGCCTTTCTCCTCCTGCTCCTCCTCCTGCCCCTCCTCCTCGGCCCCTACCCCATGTACGTGGCCACCCTGGTGGCCATCGGGGCCCTCTCCGCCCTGGGCCTCCACCTCCTGGTGGGGGGCGCGGGGCAGATCTCCTTAGGCCACGCCGCCTTCATGGGGGTGGGGGCCTACGCGGCAAGCCACCTCACGGGCCCCCTCGCCCCCTTGGGGATCCTCCTCGGGGCGGGATCGCCGCCTTTTTGGGGCTTCTCCTCGGCCTCCCCTCCCTCCGCATCAAGGGGGTGTACCTGGCCATCGCCACCCTGGCCTTCCAGTTCCTGGCGGACTATGTCTTCAAGACCTGGGAGGCGGTCACGGGGGAATCCGGGGCCGGACCCTTCCTCCCCCGAGGTCCTGGGCCTCGTCCTGGACACCCCGGAGAAGCTCTGGTACCTGGTCCTCCTCTTCGCCCTCCCCCTCTTCTTCTACGGCAAGCGCCTCCTCATGACCCGCGCCGGGCGGGCCTTCCGGGCGGTGCGGGACAACGACCTCTCCGCCCGGGTGGCCGGGGTGGACCTCACCCGGACCAAGCTCCTCGCCTTCGCCCTCTCCGCCTTCTACGCCGGGGTGGCGGGGGGGCTTCTCGCCGGGCTCTACAAGGCGGTGACCCCGGAGTACTTTCCCCTCTCCGTGAGCATCCAGTACCTGGCCATGGTCATCGTGGGCGGGGCGGGGACGGTTTTGGGGGCGGTCTTGGGGGCCTTCTTCGTCCTCCTCATCCCCGAGGTGCTCAATAGCTTCGTGGGGGCCCTGGGCCCGGAGTACGCCGCCCAGCTCGCCGCCTGGCGCAACGTGGTCTTCGGCGGCCTCATCCTCCTCTTCCTGGTCCTCGAGCCCCTGGGCCTGGTCGGGCTTTGGGGGCGGGTGCGGGACTACTTCCGCACCTGGCCCCTGCCCTACTAGGGGGCGACCAAGGCCTTGGCGTAGGCCTTCTGGAGGAGCTTGCAGGGCCGCTTCACGTCCGCCAAGGCCGTGTAGATGTCGGAGTTGATGAGGAGCACCGCCTCCACTTGTCTGGGGTAGCGGAGGACGCAGGTGTGCTCCTCCGGGCCCGCCGAGGCGTAGAGGTCCCCGGGGTGCCATACCCGGGCCGTGGCCTCGTCCCCGGGGTAGGGCCCCTCCTGCCCCGCCAGCTACCAGCCCCAAAGCCGCAGGAGCATCTCCTCCCGCACCCCCTTGGGGAGGAGGACCTCGGTGTGCAGGGCGTAGACCAGAAGCTGGGCCAGCTCCAAGGCCGACATGCGAAGCCCCGAATGCCCACCGCAGGCGTCCGGGGACGGGGCGAAGCTTCGCCCGGCCACCTCCTCGTGGACGAAGTCGTAGGCCAGGGCCTCCCCCCTGGGGCCCGGGGTGCAGTCCACCCAGGAGAGGCCCGCAGGCTCCAGGAGCCACCTGGAGTCGTCCGCCCCCTGCCACTGGGAACAGGCGGCGAGGCCCAAGAAGGGCAGCCACAGGATCCTTTTCACCGTACTCACCCTACCTTTCCTGACGGCGCGGGAGCGGAAACCCAGAACGGCCTTCCTTGAGTCGGGATGGCTTAAGGGTACCCCCGCCCTGCCCAGGGAAAAGGGGGCCAAGGCACCTTTCGGGCTACCATGGAGGCATGGAAGGCATCCGGCGCGCGGCGCAGCGGGCCGTGGAAGAGTTTCTCCAGGCCTTCCCCATGGGGCCCGGGAGCCTCTTCGTCCTCGGGGGCTCCACCAGCGAGGTCCTGGGGGAGAGGGTGGGAACGAGGCCGAGCCTCGAGGCCGCCCACGCCCTCCTGGAAGGCCTCCTCCCGCCCCTCCTGGAAAGGGGGGTCCACGTGGCCGTCCAGGCCTGCGAGCACCTGAACCGGGCCCTGGTGGTGGAGCGGGAGACCGCCCGGGCCTTTGGCCTGGAGGAGGTCACCGTCTTCCCCCACCCCAAGGCGGGGGGGCCTTGGCCACGGCGGCCTTCCTGCGCTTTCAAGACCCCGTCATGGTGGAGTCCCTCAAGGCCCAGGCCCACGGGGGGATGGACATCGGAGGCGTCCTCATCGGCATGCACCTCCGCCCCGTGGCCGTGCCCCTGAGGCTTTCCGTGCGGAAGATCGGCGAGGCGGTGCTCCTCGCCGCCAAGACGAGGCCCAAGCTCGTGGGCGGGGCCCGCGCGGTCTACACGCGGGAGGAGATGCTCAAGAAGCTGGAAGAATTTCTTCCAAAACCTCCCTGAACATGGCGGCCACCCCCAGGGCCTCGTAGCGGTCGTAGGCCCCCATGAGGGAGAGGCGGAAGACCTTGCCCTTCAAGGGCCCCTGCCCCCGGCGATGACGGCCCCCCTTTGGGCGAAGGCCTCCTTCACCCGGGCGTAGGGCACCCCTTCCGGCAGGTAGAAGGCGGCCACGGCGGGGCTAAACCGCTTGGGGACGGGCCTAAGGCCCCCTCCTCCCCCACCCCGTAGAGGAGGGCGTTCTGCCAGGCCTTGAGGGCGAGGTGCTCCTCCAGGCGGGGAAGGACCTCCTCGAGGACGGCCGCCACCGCCAACACCAGGTTGATGGCCGGGGTCCAGGCGCTCTCCCCCTCCTTTTGGGCCTTGAGCTCCCGGGCGAGGTCCAGGTAGTAGCCCCTGGGCTTCAGGCGCTCTAGGGCCCTGGGGGAGAGGGCCACGAAGCCGAGGCCCGGGGGGCACATGAGGCCCTTCTGGCTTCCCGAGGCCGCGGCGTCCACGCCCATGGCCTCGAGGGCCACCTCCCCCACCAGGAGGCTCGTCACCATGTCCGCCCCCACGAGGCCCTCGGGGTTCTTCTCCTTGAAGGCCCGGGCCAAAGCGGGAAGGTCGGCGAGGGCCCCGGTGGAGGTCTCCGAGTGGACCAGAAGAAGCCCCGCGTACCCCTCCTTGGCCACGTCCTCGGGGCGGGGGGTGTCCCCGTAGGGGTAGTCCAGGCGCTCCACAACCAGCCCCGCCTCCAGGGCGATCTCGTAGAAGCGCTCGGAAAACTTGCCGTAGACCGGCACCAAGACCCTTTCCCCGGGGGCGAAGAGGTTCTTCACCAAGGCCTCCATGGCCAGGGTGCCGCTTCCCGTGAGGATCAGGACCTCCCCCTCGGTGCGGAAGGCCTGCCTCAGGAGCCCCCTCGCCTTCAGGAACACCTCCCGGGCGGCCTCGGTGCGGTGGTGGAGCTGGGGCCGGGCCAGGGCCTCCAAGGCCTTGGGGTGCAGGCGCACGGGTCCTGGGGTGAGGAGCCAGTCCATGGGAGAAGTGTAGCGGAAAGGGGGCCCGGACGGGGTAGCCTAGGCGTGTGCGCTACGCCCTCCGCTTCCGCCCCCTCGCCAGCGGGGAGTACCTCCTCCCCCTGCCCCAAACCCTCCCGGGGCAGGAGGTGGGGGAGGTCTTCCTCTCCCACAAGCCCCTCGAGGTCTACGAGGCCCAAGGCAACCTCCTCGCCCGCTTCGCCCTGGAGGAAGGCGAGGCCCTGGAGGCCCGCTTCCGCCTCCGCACCACCCCCCTTCAGGCCAAGCCCTCCTGGCGGGAAGCCCTCCTCCGGGAGCCCCCGAGGCCTGGCCCGGGATCCTGGCCCACCGGGGCCACCGGGTGGAGCGCGCCTTAGGCTTCCTCCTCTCCGGCAGGCCCCATACCTGGTTTCTGGTGGACGGCCTTCCCCTAGACCCCCTCCTCTTCCAGGCCCTAAGGGAAAACCCCGCCCTCCTCCTTCCCCTGGGGGTGGCCCCGGACCCCAGGAGCTACCTGGGCGGGCACGAGGGAAAAAGGCTCCTCCTCCTCAAAACCCCCTGGCCCGGGGAAGAGGAACCCCTCTGGGGCGAGCTCAAGCCCCTGGGCCTAGACCCCCTGCCCCCGGCCCGGGCCCTGGCCTTTCTGAGCCTCGGGGCCTCCGCCCTGGGCCTTTCCACCGGGCCCTGGCCCTACCTCCCCTACCTCGCCCTCCTCGCCCTGAGGCAGGGCCCCGCCCTCAAGGACCTCCTACGGCAAAGCCCCCGCCACGCCCTGGAAAGCCTCCTCTTCCACGCCTTCGCCCTCTCCGTGACCACGGAGGTCAGGCCCGAGCTCGGCCTCGCCTACCTGGGCCTCCTCTTCTGGAACCGGACCCGCCCCCGTGGCGGGAAGGCCCCCACCTCGGGTAAAATGCCGGGGAACCCCCGATGGGCCAAAGGCGCTCAAAGCGCGGGGTTCGCGTGGAGGTACCGCATGGCCAAGGTCAGGCTGGAACACGTGTGGAAGCGCTTCGGCAAGGTGGTGGCGGTCAAGGACTTCAACCTGGAAACGGAGGACGGGGAGTTCGTGGTCTTCGTGGGCCCCTCGGGCTGCGGCAAGACCACCACCCTCCGCATGATCGCCGGGCTGGAGGAGATCTCCGAGGGCAACATCTACATCGGCGACCGCCTGGTGAACGACGTCCCCCCAAGGACCGGGACATCGCCATGGTCTTCCAGAACTACGCCCTCTACCCCCACATGAACGTCTACGAGAACATGGCCTTCGGGCTCCGCCTCCGACGCTACCCCAAGGACGAGATTGACCGGCGAGTCAAGGAGGCCGCCCGCATCCTCAAGATTGAGCACCTCCTCAACCGCAAGCCCCGGGAGCTCTCGGGCGGGCAGCGCCAGCGGGTGGCCATGGGGCGGGCCATCGTGCGGGAACCCAAGGTCTTCCTCATGGACGAGCCCCTCTCCAACCTGGACGCCAAGCTCCGCGTGGAGATGCGGGCCGAGATCGCCAAGCTGCAAAGGCGCCTCGGGGTGACCACCATCTACGTGACCCACGACCAGGTGGAGGCCATGACCTTGGGGCACCGCATCGTGGTCATGAAGGACGGGGAGATCCAGCAGGTGGACACCCCCCTGAACCTCTACGACTTCCCCGCCAACCGCTTCGTGGCCGGCTTCATCGGCAGCCCCTCCATGAACTTCGTCCGCGCCGGGGTGGAGGTCCAGGGGGAGAAGGTCTACCTCGTGGCCCCCGGCTTCCGCATCCGGGCGAACGCCGTGCTGGGAAGCGCCCTGAAGCCCTACGCCGGGAAGGAGGTGTGGCTTGGCGTCCGGCCCGAGCACTTAGGCCTCAAGGGGTACACGACGATCCCCGAGGAGGAGAACGTCCTCCGGGGCGAGGTGGAGGTGGTGGAGCCCCTGGGGCGGAGACGGAGATCCACGTGGCGGTGAACGGCACCCTCCTCGTGGCCAAGGTGGACGGCCACGCCCCCGTGAAGCCCGGGGACAAGGTGGAGCTCCTCGCCGACACCCAAAGGCTCCACGCCTTTGACCTGGAAACCGACAAGACCATCGGCCACGCCCAAGAGAAGGCGGCAGTGGCCCGCTAGGCTGGATGGCCCTAGGGCGGGGAGAGGCCTCCCCGCCCCTTATCATGGAGGGGTGAGCGGGTTTGCCAAGCCCTTCGTCATCGGCATCGCCGGCGGCTCGGCCAGCGGCAAGACCACCCTGGCCCGGGCCTTGGCCCAAGCCCTGGGGAAACGGGTGGCCCTCCTCCCCATGGACCATTACTACCGGGACCTCTCCCACCTGCCCTTTTCCGAACGCCTCCGGATGAACTACGACCACCCGGAGGCCTTTGACCTTGGCCTTTACCTAACGCACGCCCGAACCCTTCTCGCCGGGCAGGCGGTGGAGATGCCCCTTTACGACTTCAAGGCCTACACGCGTAGCCCAGCCACCGAGCGGGTCCTCCCTGCTCCGGTGGTGGTCCTCGAGGGCATCCTCGCCCTCTACCCGAGGAGCTCCGGGACCTCATGGACCTCAAGGTCTTCGTGGACGCCGACGCCGACGAGCGCTTCATCCGCAGGCTCAAGCGGGACGTCCTGGAAAGGGGCAGGAGCCTGGAAGGGGTGGTGGCCCAGTACCTGGAGCAGGTCAAGCCCATGCACCTCCACTTCGTGGAGCCCACCAAGCGGTACGCCGACGTGATCGTGCCGAGGGGCGGCCAGAACCCCGTGGCCCTGGAGATGCTCGCGGCCAAGGCCCTCGCCCGCCTGGCCCGGATGGGGGCAGCGTGAGGGCCTTCCTCCACCTCCTCCTCTTCCTCGCCCTCCTCCCCTCCCTCTTCGCCCTCGCGCCGAGGCTCCGCGCCCAGGCCCCGGGGCCCGTGGCCCTGGTCCTGGACGCGGAGGCGGTGCGGGAGGAGGCGCGGGCGCGGGGCGAGGACCTCATGGCGGCCCTCGCCCGCTACCAGGCCCTCGGGGTGAACGGCGTCGCCTTCCCCGAGCGCCTGGTGCGGGACTGGGTAGGGGAAGGGGTCCTCCTCTACCGCCAAGGGCGGGAGCTCGTGGAGATGGGGCTTTCCGCGAGGCCCGGCTGGCACTACCTGAAGGGGGACCCGGCCCTCCTCGCCCTCCTAGAGCGGGCCTACGACCTGCCCTCAGAAAGGCTTGGGGAGTGGCTGGGCTTTCCCGTGGACGTCCAGGCCCTCCCCGCCTTCTACAACCTGGAAGAACTCCGTCAGGCCAAGGCCATGGGCCTCTACGTGATGGTCCGGCCCCTGAACCACAGGCTCCGCCGCCTCGAGGCGGGCCTGCCCCTGGTCCCGAAGGAGGCGGACGCCGTGGTCTTCCAGGGCCTCGAGGCCCTGGGCTACCCCTACCGCCTCGGGGAGGCCAAGGCCCTCGTCCCCGTCCCCGTGGCCCTCATTGAGGGCACGCCCCAGGCGGGGCTAGGGGCCTTCCGGGACAAGGGGATCCTCAGGCTCTTCAGCCTCCGCTACGAGTGGCTCCTCACCCTGAAGCCCGAGGAAGCGGCGGAGAAGTACGGCCTCGCCGCCCGGGAGCGAAGCCACCAGATCCTCTACCTCCGGCCCTACCCCTACCCCGAGGACACCGCCCGCCTCCTAAAGAGGCTCCAGGAGGAGCTCAAGGCGAGCGGCCTCCCCTTGGGGGCGCCGAGCCCGCGGGCGCTCGCCCCAAGCCCCCTGAGGTACGCCGCCTGGGTGGGGGTGCTGGCGGGGCTTGGGCTTTTGGCCTTGGGGCTTCCCGTGTACGGGCCCCTGGTGGCCTTCCTCCTCCTCCTCTTCGCCTTGGGCTACGCGGGGAGCCAGGCGGGGCCTTTGCTCGCCGCCCTGGTCTTCCCCGTCCTCGGCTTCCTGGGCCCGAGGAACGGGCTTTGGATGTGGGCGAGAAGCCTGGGCTACGCCCTTTTGGGCGCGGTCTTCCTCTCCGCCTTGGGCTCCACGGAGGAGGCCATCGCCGGCCTCGCCCCCTTCAAGGGGGTCTCCCTCACCCTCCTCGTGCCCCCCTCCTCGTGGCCTACAGCTTCCTGGAAAAAAACTTCAAGGAGGCCCTCACCCGCCTCTTCCTCCACCCCGTCCGCCTGGGGGAGGTGGCCCTGGGGGGCTTGCCCTGGGGCTTTTGGCCCTCGCCCTCCTTCGCCGCGGCAACGACGCCCCCATCGTCCCCGAGCTGGAGCTCAAGCTTAGGGCCCTCCTCCAGGACGTCATGGTCCGCCCCCGGTTCAAGGAGGTCTTCGGCCACGCCCTCTTCCCCCTGGCCCTCCTCCTCCCCTGGCCCCGCTGGGTGCAAAACGGCCTCCTCTTCCTCGCCTCCTTGGGCATCGCCTCCATCCTCAACACCTTCAGCCACTACCACACCCCCCTCCCCATCTCCTTCTTCCGGGTGCTGAACGGCGCCCTCCTCGGCCTTTCCCTCGGGCTTGTCGGGGTTATCCTGGTAAGGAGGCTTAGGGCATGGTGGTCGGCGTAGCGGGGTACTACGGGTTCAGGAACGCCGGGGACGAGGCGATCCTCGAGGCCATCGCCCGGGAGCTCAAGGCCCGCGGCCACGAGGTGGTGGCCCTCTCCGGCGACCCCAAAAGGACCCGCGAGGACCACGGCCTCAAGGCCTACCACCGCCTGAACCCCCTGGCCCTCCTCCGGGCGGACCTCTGGCTCCTCGGAGGAGGGGGGCTTCTGCAGGACGCCACCAGCGCCCTAAGCCTCACCTACTACCTCTCCGTGCTCCGCCTCGCCCGCCTCTTCCGCAAGCGGGTCGTGGTCTTCAACCAGTCCCTGGGCCCCCTCTCCCCCTGGGGGGAGAGGCGGGTGCAAAAGGCCCTCAAGGGCGTGCCGGTGATCCTCAGGGACCAGGACTCCCTGGAGTACGCCCGGCGCCTGGGGATCCCCGCCGCCCTCGGGGCCGACCCCGCCCTCCTCCTCCCGCCGCCCCCCGTGCCGCGGGAGGAGGACCTCGTCCTCGTCATCCCCCGGGCGGGGGTGCGGGAGGAGGCCCTCACGACCCTCTACGTGGCCGCCAACCACCTGGTCCACGAGGGGAAGCAGGTCCTCGTCCTCCTCCTCCAGCCCGGCTACGACGACGAGGTGGCCGAGGTCTTCCGCCTCCACCGCATAGAGCGCACCTCCGACCCCCGCCGCCTCCTCTACCTCGCGGCCCAGGCGGGGTACGTGATCTCCATGCGCCTCCACGGCCTAATCCTGGCCGCGGCCGCGGGCACCCCCTTCGCCGCCCTCTCCTACGACCCCAAGGTGGCCGCCTTCGCCAAGGAGACGGGGGCCTACTACCAAGAGCTCCCCGGGGAGCCCATCAAGCTCTACAAGGCCGCCCTTTACGGCCGCTTCCCCGACTGGGAGAAGGTGGCCCGGCTGAAGGAGCGGGCGCGGAAAAGCTTTGACCTGGCGCTGGGGGAGGGCGTCCCCATCAAAGGCTCCGGGCGCGGCTGAGGCGGCCCGCAAGCCCCTCGGCGAAGGCCCTGAGGTCCTCCAGGGCCTCCTCCACGCTTTGGCGGAGCAAGAACTCCCCGGGGGAGAGGCGCTTGAGGAGGAGGAAGGGCGGCTGGGCGAGGACCTCCACCCCCTGGCGGACCACCTCGGGGACGAGGCCTTCCTCCAGGGCCTCCGCCTCGAGGTCCGCGAGGAGGAAGACCTCCCCGAGGGGCTTGCGGGCAAGGAGCAGGAGGAGGGCGGCGAAGGCCCCCCGCTCGGAAAGCTCCGCCGCCAGCCGGTCCTCCAGGGCCTCCACCGCCTCGAGGTCCACCCGGCCCTCCTTGAGGAGGTCCTCCAGGTCCCAGGGGGTGAGGGGGAACCGCCCCTTGAGGCGGGCGAGGCGGGTCAGGGCCTCGGGGGAGACGAAGCCCACCCCCTCCGGAACCCGGTCCCGCTGGGACTCCGGGGCGAGGAGGGCGGTGTAGGCCCCCTGGAGACGGTAGGGCCTGAGGCGCTCCACCTCCCCCTCGCCCAGGCGGAGGAGGACGAGGGTGAGCCGCCGCCTCCCGGAAAAAGCCCGGTAGACCCAAGGCGGTCCCCCCTCCAGCTGGAAGCCGAGCCTCCTGAGGTCCTCCGTGGCCCCCGGGGGCTCCAGGGGCTCGTGGGGGAAAAGCACCTCCTTGGGGTAAGGGGCGACCCGGACCCGGCGTTTCTGGGGCTCGGGAGGGGGGGAGGTCTCCTCCGGCCTGGCCTCCCGCTCCCGGGCCGGGGACCTCTGGCCCGGCCTCGGGGCCGCCTTAAGCTCCACCTCCTCCCCCCGGAAGAGGAGGAGGACGGTCTCGTTGGCCGAGAGGCGGCGCTTCTGGTAGTAGGGGCCGAGGCCCCTAAGGACCCCGGCCTTCCAGTCCACCTCCACCGTGTAGGCCTCGCCGTCCTCGTCCACAAAGCGCACCTGCTCCCGCCCGAGGAGGCGCTGGCGGAGGGATACGGTCAAGGCCATGGTGCCATTCTGGATACAGGCGCTGGTGAGCACATACCGCGCGGTCATACTACCTCCCGAGCTCCCAAAGCGTGCGGGGACGGCCCGATGTAAGCATATAGTACACCTCGTGCACCACGGCGAGGGTGCGCTCCACGTCCTCGAGGGCCCGGTGGCAGGTCCTTCGGGGAAGCTCCAGGACCTCGGAGAGGGCGTCCAGGCCGTAGCGCCTAAGGCCTGGTAAGCCCCGTCTGGCCAGGCGCAGGGAGTCCACCACGGGGTTTTCCAGGCGGTAGCCCAGGCCCTCGAGGGCGGGGCGGAGGAAGCCCAGGTCAAAGGCGGCGTTGTGGATCACCAAGGTGGCGTTGGCGAGAAGGGGGTAGGCCTTCTCCAGGACCTCTTCCAGGGAAGGGGCCTCCTCCAGGGCCTCCCGGGGGATGCCGGTGAGGCGCTGCACGAAAGGGCTTGGCGGGCGGGAGGGGCGGACGAGGCTCTGGAAGGGGAGGCGCCTTCCCCCTCCAGGCGGAGGAGGCCCACCTCGATCACCTCGTCCAGGCCCGGGGCGAGCCCCGTGGTCTCCAGGTCCAGAACCACCACCGCCTCCCCCTCCTGGGGAAAGGGGTAGCGCCACTCCCAAAGCCCCACCGCCTCCTCCAGGAGGAACCTCCCGTCCAGAAGGGGCCGTACCACCCGCTCCACAGGGCCGCGAAGCCCCAGGGCCTCCCCCAGGGCAGGGAGGGGAAGGGGGCGCCCGGCCTCCCTGAGCCTGCGGGCGAGCCGGGTGGCCATGCGGTAGCGGAAGGCGGCCTCCATCAGAGGGCCTCCCCCAAGGGGGCCCTGAGGTGGGCCCGGGCCGTAGCCTCCTCAAAGGCGAGGGCCGCCCGAAGAAGCCGCTCGTCCTCCCCCAAGGGGCGAGGAGTTGGAGGCCCACGGGCAGGGGCCCCTCAAACCCCGCGGGGAAGGAGAGGGCGGGAAGGCCGGTGAGGTTTGCCCCCACGGTGTAGAGGTCCTCCCGGTACATGGAAAGGGGGTCGCGCCGGGCCCCGAAGGGGAAGGCGGGGTGGGGGGTGGTGGGGAGGAGAAGGAGGTCCACTTCCTGAAAGAGGGCCTGGGCCTCGGCCTTGAGGCGGCGGCGGAAGGCCTGGGCGCGGCCGTAGTAGGCCTCGTAGTAGCCGCTGGAGAGGACGAAGGTGCCCACGAGGACGCGCCTTTTGACCTCGAGGCCAAAGAGGGCCCGGGTGGCCTCCATCATCCCCTCCACCTCCTCCCCCTCCGCCCGCCGCCCGTAAAGGGTTCCGTCGTAGCGGGCCAGGTTGGAACTTGCCTCCGCCGGGGCCAGGATGTAGTAGGCGGCGAGGGCCTGGGGGAGGGAAGGCCAGGAAACCTCGCGCACGGAAAGGCCAAGCCCCCGGAAGACCTTAAGGGCCTCCTCCAGGGCCCTTTCCACCCCGGGGCTATTCCCCGCAAGGGCCTCCCGCACCACCCCGAGGCGCAGGGGGGGAAGGGGCCCCTCCAGGGCCTCCTGGAAGCGGGGGGGAAGGTCCAGGCTCGTGGCGTCCAGGGGGTCGGGCCCCGCCATGGCGTCCATGAGGAGGGCGAGGTCCCGCACAGAGCGGGCCATGGGGCCGATCTGGTCCAGGCTCGAGGCGTAGGCGATGAGGCCGAAGCGGCTCACCCGGCCGTAGGTGGGCTTGAGGCCGTAGACGCCGCAGAAGGCGGCGGGCTGCCGGACGCTTCCCCCCGTGTCCGAGCCCAGGGCGAGGGGGGCAAGGTCGGCGGCCACCGCCGCGGCACTTCCCCCGCTGGAACCCCCAGGGACCCTCTCCGGGTCAAAGGGGTTCTTGGTGGGAAAGAAGGCGGAGTGCTCCGTGGAGGAGCCCATACCGAACTCGTCCAGGTTGGTCTTCCCCAGGACGAGGGCGCCCAGGGCCCTAAGCCTCGCCACCGCGGTGGCCTCGTAGGGGGGCACGAAGTTCTCCAGGAGGCGGCTTCCTGCCGTGGTGCGGAGGCCCCGGGTGGCGATGTTGTCCTTCACCGCCACCACGAGGCCCGCCAGGGGAAGCCCGGGGGCCACCTTCTCCGCCTCCTCCAAAAGCCCCTCGTTCAGGGAGAGGAAGGCGCCGAGGCCCGGGTCCAACTCCTGGACCCGCTTCAGGTAGGCCTGGGCCACCTCCAGGGGGGAGACCTCCCCCGGGCCACGCGGGCGCGGATCTCGTGGGCCAGCATGCCCCCACTATAGCCCGAAGTGGAGGCGAAGCCAGTCCCGGAAGCCCACATAGGCCTCCTCGCCCCCCCGGGGCAGGTAGACCACGTCCCCGGGCTCGTGGCGGAACCAGGTGTACTGCCTTTTGGCGTAAGCCTTCACCGCCTGGATGTCCCTGAGGAGAGCCTCCTCCAGGGAGTACTCCCCTCGGAGGTAGCCCACCACCTCCTTGTAGCCGATGGCCTGGAGGGCGGTGGGCATCCTGGGGTAGCGGGCAAGGAGCCCCCGCACCTCCTCCACGAGCCCCCGGGCGAACTGGGCCTTGGCCCTTTCCTCCAGCCTCGGGAAAAGCCAGGCCCGGTCGGGCCAGAGGACGAGCTTCTTGTAGCGGAAGCGGGGGGGCCTTTTGGGAAACCGGGCCGGGGGGGTTCCGGTGCGCCTTAAAACCTCCAGGGCCCGAACGAGCCTCCGAGGGTTTCTCCCCACCCGGCGGGCATCCTCGGGGCTCGCCCGGGCCAGCTCGGCGAGGAGGGCCTCGAGGCCCCGCTCCTCAAGCTCCGCCCACAAGGCCTCCTGAACCCCGGAATCCGGCGGGGGAAGGTCGTGAAGCCCCTCGGAGAGGGCGCGGATGTAGTAGCCCGTCCCCCCACCACCAAGGGGAGCCTCCCCCGGGAAAGGACATGGGCGATGGCCTCCTCGGCCAAGGCGAGGAAGCGGGCCACGCTCATGGCCTCGTCGGGCTCGAGGACGTCCACCAGGTGGTGGGGCACCCGGGCCCTTTCCTCGGGCGTGGGCTTGTCCGTGCCGATGTCCAGGCCCCGGTAGACCATGGTGGCGTCGGCGGAGACCACCTCCACGGGGACCTCCTCCCCCAGGCGGAGGGCCAGGAGGGTCTTGCCGCTTCCCGTGGGGCCCGCGAGGACGGGGATCGCCTCCACGTCCCTTATGCTAAGGGCATGCTGGAGCGCCGCGACCGCTTGGAAACCTTAAGAAAGCTGAAGGAACTGCAGGAGCGCATCGCCGAGCTCGCCTACCTCCTCACCGGGGAGGAGCCCGCCGCCTGGACCCCCGGGGTGGACCTCCTGGAAACCGAGGAGCACTACGTCCTTCTCGTGGACCTCCCCGGGGTGCGCCCCGAGGACCTGGAGCTTCTGGAGGAGGGGCAGCGGGTAACCCTGGCCGGGGTGCGCCACCCCCTGCCCGGCACCTACCTCTTGGAGGAGAGGCCCATGGGCACCTTCCGCCGCACCCTGGACCTCCCCGGGCCCATTGAGGAGGGGACGGCCCAGGCCACCTTGCGGAACGGGGTCTTGGAGGTCCGCTTCCGCAAGAAGCCGGCCACAGCCCTCCCCCTAAAGGAGGCGTAGCACCCGGTCGTCCCCGGGGCGCACCTGGCCCCTCCCGTCCCGGTTGGAGGTGGTGACGTAGAGGGCGTGATCGGGGCCGAGCTGCACCTCCCTAAGGCGGCCGAAGCCGGAAAGGGCGGTCTCCACCCGCGAAACCCGCCAGCGGCCCCGCTCCCCCTCGAGGACGAGGCGCAAGAGGGCCTGCCCCCGGAGGCCCGCCACGTAGAGGTCCCCCCGGAAAAAGGCGAGGTTTCCCGGAGGGAAACCTTGGGGCCAGACGTAGAGCGGGTCCCGGTACCGGGGGTCGTTCCCCCGCCCCACCACCCTCGGCCAGCCGTAGTTCCCCCCGGGGACGATCAGGTTTACCTCGTCGTGGCCAAAGCCCTGCTCCCCGCTCGGCCCGTGCTCGCTGGAGAAAAGCTCCCCCGTCTTGGGGTGCCAGGCAAGCCCTTGGGGGTTGCGGTGGCCCAGGCTATACACCTCGGGCCTCGCCCCCCTTCGCCCCAGGAAGGGGTTTCCCGGGGCGGGCTCCCCTTCCGGGGTGAGGCGGAGGATCTTCCCCCCTAAGGAGGCGAGGTCCTGGGCGAGCTCCCGCTCGTAGACCTCCCCCGTGGTCACGTAGAGCATGCCATCGGGGCCAAAGGCGATGCGCCCCCCCGAGTGGAGGCCGTGGGGCCGGGCGGGGATCCCGTCCAGGACCACCCGGTCCAAGACCCCCGTTTCCCCTTGGTGCCTCAGGCGCACCACCTGGTTCCTCAAGCCCCCTCCGCCACGGTGCGGTAGGCGTAGACGTAAGGCTCCCGGGGAAACCGGGGATGGAGGGCGAGGCCCAAAAGCCCAGACTCCCCCCGGTGGTAGACGGGAAGCTCGGCGTAGGTGGAAAGCCTGTCCTCCCTAAAGAGCCGGATCCTGCCGGGCCTCTCCGAGATGAGCATCCCCCCGTCCGGCAGGAAGGCCAAGGCCCAGGGGACCTCGAGGCCCCCCACCACCTCCTCCGCCCTTAAGCCTTGGCCCCGGGCAAGGCCCAGGCCGAGAAGCCCCGCGAGAAAGCGCCTCCGGTCCATGCTCTACCTCCCTTCCTCCTCAAGGTAGCCCAAAAGGCGCACCTCCGTCCGGGAAAGCCCCGGCTACGCCTTTAGGTCCAGGATCACCTTCACCGCCTGGCCCGAGGCCAATAGCTGGAAGGCCTCCTGGTAGCGGCTTAGGGGCAGGCGGTGGGTGATGAGGGGGCTTAGGTCCACCCTCCCCGAGTAGACCAAGGCGGTGCCCTGCATCCAGGTCTGCCAAAGCCTTCTTCCGGCGATGCCGAAGGCGGTGATCCCCCGCATCACGAGCTCCCCGGCGAGGTCAAAGCGGATGGGATCGGAAGGGATCCCCAAAATCCTCGCCTCTCCCCCAGGGATAAGGGCCATGAGGCCCTGGTGGATGGCGCTTTCGTTCCCGGAAAACTCCAAGAGCACCTCCACCCCGCTTCCCGTCACCTCGCGCACCACCTCCAGGAGGTCCTCCTCCAGGGGATTGATGAGGCGGTCGGCGTAGGGCTTGGCGAAGGCCAGGCGGTAGGGGTTCGGGTCAGAGACGAGGATGGGCCCCGCCCCGCTCGCCCGGGCCACCATGGCCGCCATGAGGCCGATGGGACCCGCCCCCGTGATGAGGACGCTTTTCCCCGAGACCCCGCTTCCCGCATAGACGGTGTGCACGGCGTTGCCGAAGGGCTCCAGGATGGCCGCCACCTCAAAGGGGAGGTCCTTGGGGTTCACCCAGGCGTTCTCCGCCGGCACCACCACGTACTCAGCGAAGCCCCCGTCCCGGTCCACGCCCAGGATCTTGGTGTTGAGGCAGACGTGGTAGTTCCCCGTGCGGCAGGCGGGGCAGGCGTGGCAGACCACATGGCTTTCCAGGCTCACGTGGTCCCCCACCTGAGGGCACTTCACCCCGGGGCCCACGGCCTCCACCACCCCGCTGAACTCGTGCCCGGTGACGAGAGGGGGCCGGATCCTCCCCCGGGCCCAGGCGTCCCACTTCCAGATGTGAAGGTCGGTGCCGCAGATGCTCGCCGCCTCCACCCGCACCAAAACCTCCCCCGGGCCCGGCTCGGGCACGGGGCGGTCCACCAGGGTTAGGCCCTCCTCCGGGGCCAGCTTGGCCAAAGCGCGCATACCGGCGCCATGCTACCACCGGTAGGCCGCGCCCACGCTGAAGCGGGTGTCGTCCCCCGTCTCCAGGGTGAGGGTCAGGGAAAGGGCGTCGGTGAGGTCGTAGCCCAGGCCGAAGGCCAGGCGGGAAAGGACCCCCTGCCCGAAGGAGGAGGAGAGGGTGAAGGTGATCCCGTCTGCCCGGTACTCGGCGGCGAAGGTCTGCTCCCCCCGCAGGTCTACCTGGTACCCCAGAAAGAGCTCCGGGGTCAGGTACTTGCCCACGGAAAAGCGGGTCTCCTCCAGACTCCCCCCTGGATGGCGGGCACCTCCACCTGGAACCGGTCCAGCCCCAAGGCCCGGGAAAGCTCCCGCTCCAGCTGGCCCAGGACCAGGTTCTCCAGCGCCGCTCCCAGGGCCACCTGGGGGAAGACCTCCCCCAGGCGGCTCGCATCCGGGGTGCCGAGGACGAGGAGGGCGTAGATCTCCGCCTGGGAAAGCGGGGGGGTGGAGGAGAAGGTGGGCTCCAGCCGCACCTTGACGCGCCCGTTCTCCCGGAGGAACTCCCCGTCCACCGCAAGGCCCACCTGATACCCCCGGACCTCCGCCCGGGCCGCGAGGGCGAACCGGGGCAGGATCCCCCGGTCGGGGCTGAAGTAGAGGCGGCTTTGCCCCGGGTCCAGGGAGAAGAGGGCGTCCCAAAGGCGGAAGCTTCCCCAGAGGGGCCAGACCTCACCGGAGAGGTAGGGGTCCCCGTACGTGCCCCCGAGGTAGAGGTCCCCAGCCAGCTCCCCCTGGGCCAGGCTCTCCTGCACCAGGACCCCCCGCTCCGCGTAGAGGTGGACCCGGTCAAAGACGAGGGGGACCTTGGCCCCGCCCCCTTCCTGGGCCGCCACCCCCTCCTCCCCCAGGCGGCGCACCGCCTCCTCGGGGAAGGCGAGCCGGGCCCGCACCACCTGGGCCTCCCCGGTGAGGTGGTAGGTGCCACCCTCCTCGTAGAGGAAGAAGCTCTTTACGTCCAGGAGGCCCTCCTGCAGGTAGTACTGGGGGTAGTAGAGGGGAAGCTTGCCGTAGCCGGCGAGGCGCAAGGGGAAGAGGGTCCCCTGGGCCAGGGCCTCCCCGAGGCGCACCTCCACCCCGTAACCGGGGTAGCGCAGAACCGCCTCCAGAGGAGTGTCCTCCTTTAGGCCCGGGAGGGAGGCCGCCCCCGTAGCGGTCACGCGGAAGGCCCGGAGGTCCCCCTCGAGGCCGAGCCGTGCCCTCCCCGAAAAAGGGGCCTCCAGCACCACCTCTCCCTGGGCCTCCGCCCCGCCGTTCAGGGCGAGGAGACCCTGGGAGAGGTAGCCCGCCACGGGCCCCAGGCGGAAGCGGAAGCCCTGAAGCTCCAGGCGGAACCCCTGGCCGGCGAGCCGGAAGACCAGGGTCCCCGAGCCCTCGGGCCTATAGGGCTTGAGGGCAGGCACCACCTGGAGGACGGGGGTGAAAACCGTGTCCCGCAGGGCGAGGTAGAGGTCGCTTCCCTCGGGGCTCCAGTAGCCCCTCCCCTCCCAGGTCCCCTTCCCCGTGAGGCGGAGGGCGTCCACCAGGAGGCGGCCCCCCTCGAGGCGGAAGGCCGCCCGGCCCTGGAGCTCGTCCCCGCCCCCCACGAAGCGGAGGCTTTCCCCCACCAGCACCCCCTCTCCCCGCAAGGGATCCCCGAGGGGAAGCCGCAGGCGCAAAACCCCCGTCCAATAGGCCTCCCCCTCCAAGGGCCCCGCCACCGCGGCGAGGAGGAGGTGGAGGGGAAAGGCGCGGGGAGCGGCGAAGAGGTCCAGCCTTTCCCCCTCCAGGTCCACCCGGAAGGCCGTCTCCCCAAGGCGCCCCTCCCCCCGGGCAAGCCCCGCCCCCAGGTCGCCGGAGAAGCTGAAGGGTAGGGCGGTCCCCGCCGCCTCCACCCGCCCCGAGAGGGCGCCCTGGGCCTTCAGGCCCTCCAGGTGAAGCCTCCCCGAAACCCTCCCCTTGAGGTGGGGGACGTACCGGGCCACGAACTCCTCCAAAGCGGCCTCCTCCAGAACGAGGTCCCCGCGCAGGGGAAGAAGCCTTCCCTCCACGAGGACCCGGCCGCCCCCGGCCTCCAAGACCCCCTCCACCCCGTAGCCCTCCCCGCCCACCCGGCCCCGGAAGCGGCCCTCCAGGGGCGGGAGGGGGAGGTCCACCCGAAGGTCCCCGCCCGCCGGGTAGGTGAGGCGCCCCGAGGCGTAGGGTCCTTCCGCCTCGAGGGCCGCCTCCAGGAGGCGTCCCGTGAGGGTAAGGCGCTGGGGCCCGGCGGCGTAAGCGAGCCGGTA
Source organism: Thermus parvatiensis (assembly GCF_001535545.1). Taxonomy (GTDB): domain Bacteria; phylum Deinococcota; class Deinococci; order Deinococcales; family Thermaceae; genus Thermus; species Thermus parvatiensis. The sequence goes on from NZ_CP014141.1 coordinate 1,442,784, forward strand.
GGCCCCCGAGAGGTCCACCTCCCCCTCCAGCCTCCCCGCCCCCGCCGTCCACCAGGGGTAGGCGGGGTGGTTCCCCGAGACGGCCACCCGATCCCCCTTTCCCTCGAGGGCCAGGGCGAAGCCGTGGACGCCGAGGACGAGCCTCCCCTCCACCTTCCCCCCGGCGTAGCGCAAGGCCCCCTCCCCTTCCGGGCTCGTGAGGGTGAGGGCAAGGGCCTTCAGGTCCACCTCCCCCTCCAGGGGAAGGCCGAGGCCCGGAAGGCGGTAGGCGAGGCGGAGGCTCCCCCCCTCCCCCCAGGCCTCCACCCCCTCCGGGACCAGGCGGGAAAGGAGCCGCGCCCTGCCCCCGGCCTCCCGCGCCCCAAGGTCCAGCCAAAGCCCCCCCACCTGAAGCCTGGGCCAGAGGAGGCGCACCGCCTCCCCCAAGACCTCCCCCTCAAGCTCCGGGACCCCCTGCCCCGAGAGGGCCACCCACCCCTCCCGGAAGGCGAGCCTCCCCGTCCAGTCCCCCTTCCAGGCCACCTCCCCCTCGAGGTCCCCAAAGAAGGTGAGGCGGAGCCCCTCGGCGCCGAACCTCCCCGAAATCCGGGCCTCGCGGCCGAAGACGGCAAGCCGCCCCGACCCCGAAACCTCCCCCCAGGCCCCCTCTACCCGTCCAAAGAGGGCAAGGGGCCCGTAGCGGAACCCCTCCAGGACCAGGGCCACCCTTTCCGGCCCCACCTCTCCCCTCACCCCTTCCCCGGAAAGGCCCACCCGGAACCCGGGAAGCCCCTCCAAGGCCAAGACCACCTCCCCGTAGCGGTACGTCCCGGAAAGCCAGGCCCCGGGGTAGACGCCCTCTGCGCGAAGCTCCCCGAGGCCCAAGGGAAGCGCCCCGGCGTACCGGTAGGCGAGGCGGAAGGGATGGAGGTCAAGCCGCCCCACCAGGGGCAGGCCCTCCCCCTCCAGGTCCAGGCCCAGCCCCCGCCCCGAAAGCCGCACCTCCCCGTAGGGGGTGGAAAGCCGCCCCTCCCCCACGACCTCCCCAAGGTACCCCTCGGGCGCGGCGTACCGGTAGCCTCCCGCGAAGGCCAGCCCCCCGTAGGCGAGCCTTCCCGAGGCCTCCAGGGCGAGGCCGGAACAGGCCCCCAAGGGGGCGGGGAGGCAGAACCTCCCCGTCCACGCCCCTTCCCAGGCCCCCTCCCCTTGGAGGAGGAAGCGCCCCTCCCCCAGGTCCACCTCGCCCCCAAGGCCCCCCCCGGGAAGGGGGTAGCGGAGGGCAAACCGCCCTGAAAGCCCTTCCCCGTACCGGGCCTCCCCGAAGAGGTGGGGGCCGGCGAAGCGGAGGGAAAGGCCCTCCGCCCAAAGCACCTCCAGCCGCTCCCCGTAGGCCTCCCCCTGAAGCTCGGCCCGGAGGGGCCAAAGCCAAGCCTGCCCCGAAAGCCTCCCCTCCTCCCCCTCCAGGGTGAGGGCGATGGGGGCCTCCAGGGGCCCCTCCCCCCGGGCCTTCAGACGCAGGGGAAGCCCGAAAGGGGTGAGGTCCTGGTCCACCTCCAGGGCGAGCCGTCCTTCCTCCAGGACGAGCCCCACCCCCTCCGCCTCCGCCCGGAGGACGAGGCCAGCGAGGTCCGGGGTCCCGCCCCGGTAGCGGTAGGTGAAGCGGAAGGGGATCTCCGCCCCCTCGCCCCGAAGGACCCCGCCCCCCACGAGGTCCAGCCGGGGCAGGTCCCCCTGGAAGCGGGCCGAGGCCGTGAGGCGGGCCTTCCCCAGGGACCGGGCGAAGGCGGCTTCCCCCTCCAGGGCGAGGCCCGAAAGCCGGGCTTCGGCCTGAAGCCCTTCCCCCCAAAGCCTAAGGGTCAAAGGCCCGTCCCCCTCCCCCTCCAGGCGGAGGCCCCGGCCAACGGCGGAAAACCCCCCGCGGTACCCCTCGGGACCGTAGGCCAGGTCCGCCCGCACCTCTAGGCCCAGGACCTCCCCCTCGCCCCGGAGGGCGAGGGCAAGCCCCTCCCCGTAGGCCGCCCGGAGGGCCAGGGGCGCCTCCCAGGAAAGCTCCGCCTTGAGCCCCTCTCCCACAAGGCGGAAAGGCCCCTCCTGCCGGAGGTAGGCGAGGCTTCGGAGGCGCCCCCAAAGCTCGTAGCGGCTCCCCGCAACGCGGAAGCGCCCTTCCCCCTCGGCGTAGGCCGAGGCGTGCGCCACCCGGCCCTCCCCCCGGAGGGCGGCCAGGTCCAGGCGGGCCTCGGCCCAGGTGGTCCCCAGGCCCTCCGGGGCGAAGCGGGCCTCCAGGGCCACCTCCCTCCAGGGCCCCGCGAAGGAGAGCTCCAGGCCCCGGTAGCCCAGCCGCCCCGAAACCTCCTCCCCCAAGCGGAGCCTTCCCTCCCCGGAAAGCCCGAGGAGACCCTTAAAGTCCCCTCCCCGCCAGTCCCAGGAAAGCCCCGCCTCCCGCCCCGGGAGGAGGAGGGTGAGGGTCGTGCCCCGGTAACGGGCCTCGAGGGGCTCCCCAAGGAGGCGAAGCCTGGCCTCCCCTTCGCCCTCCCCCGAGAGGGCGAGCCTTCCCCGCGCCTCCCCGGCGAGGGGGAGGCCGAAGGCTTGGGCCAGGGGGGCCACCTCGGCGAGGGCGAGGCGCACCGTCTCCTTCTCCAGGGCCACCTCTCCCCCGGCGTAGCGGACCTCGAGGAAGGGTCCCTCCCCGTAGCCTCCCCGGAAGGCGAAGGGAAGCTCCCCGTAGACCCCCTCCCCCGCGCCCTCCAGGCGGAGCCCCTCCCCCTGGAAGCTTCCCCACACCTCCCCCGCCTTCCCGAGGAAGGCGAAGGGAAGCCGGAAGCTTCCCCTGTACCCCGCCCCCTCCCCCTCGAGGGCAAGGGGACCTTGGAGCCGGTAGCGGACCCCGTCCGCCACCTCCACCTCGCCCTGGAAGGGCAAGGGCTCCAGGTAAGGCACCCGGGCCTTCCCCGCAAGCCGGAAGCGGAGGGCCCCCCAAGGGCCTCCCCCCTCCCCTTCCCCCTCCACGGCCACCCCGCCCGCCCGGTAGCGGCCGGAAAAGCGCAAGGAAAGCCCCTCCGGAAAGACCTCCCCTTCCCCCTCCAGGTAGGGGCCTTTCAGGAAGAGGCGGGCCCGGAGGAGGGCCGTCCCCTCCAGGACCGCCTGGCCGTAAGGGGTTTCCACCCGAAGCCTCCCCCCCTCGAGGCCCCAGTCCCCCCAAAGCCTTGCGGGAAGCCCGAAGGGGCGAGGTCGTACCCCCGGGCGGAGAGGTTGAGGGCGAGGCCCTCCCCGTACCCCCCGGCGAGGGCGAGGCCCGGCGCCTCTCCCGTAAAGCGCAAGGCCTTTCCCTTCCCGGAAAGCTCCAGGGCGAGGCCCGCCCGGGGAAGGGCGGCCTCGCCCCGGTAGGCGAGGGCAAAGAGGTCCGCCTCCCCCTTAAGGGTCCAGGGGCCGAGGGCCGGGAGGTCCCCCGACCCCTCCAAGGCGAGCCCCCGCCAGGCCCCCGCGCCCCGCAGGGCGCCGAAGGGGGTGGAGAGGGCCACCGACCCTCCTTCCAGGTCCCCCTGGGCCCGAAGCCGCCCCTCCACCCCCCGGTAGCGGAAGGGGAGGTCCAAAAGGAAGGGGTAGCGCCCCGAAAGCTCCACCCGCCCCACCCCGGGAAGCTCCAGGGCCTCCCGGGTGAGCCGGAAGGCGAGGGGCGGGGTGGCGAGCCCCTCGGGCCAAGGAGGGAGGATGCGGCCGGAGAGGGCGAGCCCCGGAAAGACCTCCCCCTCCCCCTCCACGGGGCCGGAGAGGGCGAGGAGAAGCCGCCCCCCCTCCCCCCAGAGCCTTCCCCGAAGCCCCAGGGGGCCCTCCAGGGAGGCCCACCCCGAGAACCCCTCCCCGTAGGCCAGGTCCGCCCGGAGCCGGAACCCCCCAAGCGCCGCCTCCCCCGCAAGCCTCAGGGCCTCCCGGTAAGTGAGGCGCAGCCCCCCGGCGAGGAGGCGCAGGCCCGCCTCGGGGTCGTAGGCCCCGGAAAGGGGGAGGGTTCCCAGGGGGGTGGAAAGCCGCCCCTCCAGGTCCGCCCCGAGGCCCCTAAGCCGAGCCCGGGCCTCGAGGGCGCGCCCCTCCAGGCGCAAGGCCCCAGAAAGCGCCCCCTCCCGGTAGACCGCCTCCCCGTAAAGGCGGGCCTCTTCCAGAAGGCGGAGGGGAAGCCCCTCAAGCCTCAGGGCGAAGACGCCTCCCCGGTAGCTCCCCTCCCCGTAGGGGCTTTCCAGGAAAAAGGCTCCCTCCCCCTGCCGCACCCGGACCGGAAAGGCGGCGTAGGGGGAAGTGTAGCGGAGGTCGGCGAGAAGCCGCCCCCCCTCAAGCCTCCCCTCCCCCTCCACCTGCCCCACGAGGAGGGGCGTGGGCCGGAGGCGGAGAGCGAGGTCGCCCCAGGTGCCGGAGAAGGCCAAGGGGCCCAGCCGGCCGGAAACCTTCTCCCCCTCCCCCACCGCTTCCCCAAAGAGGTCCAAGGGGGGGAAGAGGGGAAGGCGGGCCCCTGGGCCCTCCACGACCACCCGGTAGCGGCTCCCCTCCCCCTGGAAGCGCACCGCGGCGAGGCCCTCGAGGGGCTTGGGCCAGGCCGCCCGCCCCTCCCCTTCGTACCGCCCCCCTTCCCCAAGGAGGGCGAGGGCGCTCCCCAGGCTGTCCCGGTAGCGGCCCCAGTAGCGGCCGCCTTCAAGCCCCGCCTCCAGGGTGTAGGTGCGGTCAAAAAGCCGGCCCTCCACCAGCGCCTCCAGGGCGAAAACCTTGCGGAAGGAGAGGGTGCCCTGGTGGCGGAAGGGCTCCCCTAAAAGCCTTCCCTCCCCTTGGAAGGCCCCCTGGAGGCGCAGGGCCTCCCACCCCTCCCCCTCCAGGACAAGGCGGCCATCCCCCTCCACGGGCAGGGCGAGGCCGTAGTGGAGGGCGAGGGCCCTCAGGCTCGGCCTCCCCTCCACAAGGAAGCGGTAGCGGGGGGCCTTAAGGTCCACCTCCGCGGTGGCCGCCACGGGCCCCTCGAGGCCCCGCCCCCGGAGGCGGGCCTCCACCCGGCCCCCCTCCAGGCGGAGGGTCCCCTCCACCCCTTCAAGGGGGAAGCCCACCACCTCCACCGCCCCTTCCCGCACCCAGGCCTCCCCGGAAACCCCTTGGGGCCCAAGCCGCAAGGTGCCAGAAAGCCTCCCTCCCTTAAGCCCCTCGTAGAAGAAGGAAAGCCCCCGCACCTCCCCGGCGAAGCCCACCTCCCAGGCGGTAAGGTCCGGGGAAAGGGCGCGGGCCTCCCCCTGGAAGCTCCCCCCGGGGAGCCGGGCCAGGAAGCGGTAGGGGTTCTCCCCGAGGAGGGTGAGGCGGAGGGGAGGGAGGAAGAGGCGCTCCCCTCGGGGAAGCTCCACGGCCACGTCCTCGAGGCGGAGGCTCCGAAAGAGGAGCCGGAAGGCGGGGGGCGGGCCTCCCCCCTCGGGCACCAGGGCCTCCCAGGTGGGGCGCACCACGGCCTTCCTGAGGGTCAAGGAAAGGGGGAGCTCCCGCCGGAAAAGGCCCAGGAGGTCGTAGGCGAGGTCCACCTCCTCCGCCTCCAGGGCGAGGCCTTGGCCCTCCAGGCGCACCCCCTTCAGGCGCAGGCCCCAAAGGAGGTGCCCCCGCACCTCCCGCACCTCCCCCCGGAAGCCCAGGAGGGCAAGCCCGCCCTCCACCGCCCCCTTAAGCAGGGGCGGAAAGCCGAGGAGGAGGGCGAGACCCAAAAGCCCGAGGAAAAGACCCCACCCCCACCGCATCCCCTTCAGGATAGGGGGCGGGGATGAAAACCGGGTGGCAACCCCGGTAGAATGCCCCCATGCCGCGCCTCGTGGCCTTGGTGAAGGGAAGGGTGCAAGGGGTGGGGTACCGGGCCTTCGCCCAGAAGAAGGCCCTGGAGCTCGGCCTTTCCGGCTACGCCGAGAACCTCCCGGACGGCCGGGTGGAGGTGGTGGCCGAAGGCCCCAAGGAGGCCCTGGAGCTCTTCCTCCACCACCTCAAGCAAGGCCCCCGCCTCGCCCGGGTGGAGGCGGTGGAGGTCCAGTGGGGGGAGGAGGCGGGGCTAAAGGGCTTTCACGTGTACTGAGCCCAGGCCTGGGGACGGACCCCGAGGTCCAGCAGGGCCCGGGCGAGGGCCTCCTTGAGCTCCTTAAGCCCCGTCCCCTTGAGGGCGGACACGGGGACGCCCCCCAGGCGCTCCCCCAGGAAGTAGAGGTCGTAGGGGGCCGCCCGGTCCGCCTTGTTGAGGGCGAGGACCACGGGGGCCTCCACCCCGAGGTCCAAAAGCAGGTCCCGCACCACCCGATGCCGCTCCAGCGCCCCCTCCTCCGAGGCGTCCAGGACGTGGACCAGGACGTCCGCCTCCCTCACCTCCTCCAGGGTCGCCCGGAAGGCGGTGAGGAGCTCTTCCGGCATGTGGCGGATGAAGCCCACGGTGTCGGTGAAGAGGACCTCCCCCACCCCGGGGAGGAAGCCCCTGCGGGTGAGGGGCCTTAGAGTGGCGAAGAGCTTGTCCTCCCCCTCCTCCCCGGCACGGGTTAAGGCGCGGAGGAGGGTGGTCTTGCCGGCGTTGGTGTAGCCCACCACCGCCACCAAGGGCACGCCCCGCCGCTTCCGCTTCTGCCTCGCCTCCTGGCGGCGGAGGGCGTAGTCCTGGAGCTTGCGGGAGAGGTGGGCGATCCGGTCCTGGAGGCGGCGCCGGTCCACCTCCAGCTTCGTCTCCCCGGGGCCCCGGGTCCCGATCCCGCCCCCGAGGCGGCTCATCTCCTTCCCCTTCCCCACGAGCCGGGGGAGGAGGTAACGGAGCTGGGCCAGCTCCACCTGGGCCTGGGCCTCAGGGGTCTTGGCGTGGAGGGCGAAGATGTCCAGGATGAGCTGGGTCCGGTCCAGGACCTTGAGGCCCGTGACCCGCTCGATCTCCCGGGCCTGGGCCGGGGTGAGGTCCACGCCGAAGATGAGGGTGGAGGCGTTCTCGTGGTAAGCCAGGCTCTTGAGCTCCTCCAGCTTGCCGAGGCCCACCAGGTACCGCGGGTCCAGGCTCTTGCGGAAGACCAGGATCTGCCTCACCGGCACGCCCCCCGCGGTCCGGGTCAGCTCGGCGAGCTCCCGCAAGACCGCCTCCGCCTCCGGGCCCTCCCCCGTGTCCACCCCCACCAGGAGGGCCCGCTCCCCGCTCCCGTCCCGGACCTCGAGGACCCGGGCCTGGCGGGAAAGCTCCTCTTCCAGGGCCATGACCTCGCCCCAGAGGTCCAGGTCCAGGTACTGGTGGAAGGGCTTGGGCGGCAGGACCCGCCAGTCCTCCTCCAGGGCCCTGGGCGGCGAGAGGAAGGCGAGGTGCAAAAGGCCCGGCCGCCCGTCCGCCTCCACCTCCAAGGCGGCCAGGTTGTCCAGCCGCCTGAGGAAGAGGACGGAGAGGTCGGGCCGGGAAAGCCCCCCGGGGCCCAGGTGGGTGTGGAGGAGGCGGTAGCCGGAAAGCCGCCTCTCGCTCCACCCCTCCTCGGGGAAGGGCACGTCCTTGGCGTCCCCCACGGCCACCCGCACCACCCGTCCCTCCCGGTCCAGGACGAGGCTCAAGGGCCTCCCTACCTCGGCGGAGAGGGCCGCCAGGGTGTGGGCGAGCTCCGGGGTGAGGACCCGGTCCTTGGGGAGGCGCCTCCGGTACAGGTTGGAAATCCGCTTCAGTTCGCTCTTCTTGAGCCCTTGCGTGCGCCCGAAAACCTTATCCAATCCGCTCCCATTATAGCAGGAAGGCCGGTAAGATGGGGCGGGTGGTCCTCTGGCTTCTCCTCCTCGCCCTCCTTCCGGCCTACGCCCAGGAGACCTACGACTGGATCGTGGTCCTGGGGGCGGCCCAGTACGGGGGCAGGCCCTCCCCCGCCCTGGAGCGCCGCCTCGAGGCCGCCCTTGCCCTTTACCAAAGGGGCCTCGCCCCCAAAATCGCCGTAGCCGGGGGAAAGGCCAAAGGGGACCTTTGGAGCGAAGGAGAGGTGGGCTGCCGCCACCTCATGGCCCGGGGCGTGCCCGAAGAGGCCCTTTTCTGCGAAACCCGAAGCCGGAGCACCTACGAGAACCTCCTCTTCCTTAAACCCCACCTCGAGGGGCGCCTCCTCCTCGTCACCGACGCCCCGCACCTCCCCCGGGCCCTCTTCCTGGCCCGGCTTTTGGGCCTGGAGGCCGAGGGGTACCCCGTGCCCGGGAACTACCCCCTGGGCTACTGGGCCAAGGAGGCCCTTTACCGCCTCTGGCTCTACCTGGGCCTAAGGCCTCAGGGCGTCTTCTCCAGCCGCTTCAACGCCTCCAGATAGCCCTCAAAGAGGGCCCTCACCTGGCCGAGGAAGAGGGCCTTCTCCTGGCGGGCCCGCTCAATCTCCGCCCGGAGGCGCTTAAGCTCCTCGGCGGCCTCCTGGAGGAGCCTTTCCTTGGCGGCCTGGGCCTCCTTACGCAAAAGCTCCGCCTCCCGCTCCGCCTGGGCCTTGAGCTCCCGGGCGATCCGCTCGGCGGCCACCACCGCCCGCTTGAGCTCCCCCTCCGCCTCCTTGAGGCGGGCGTTCTCCTCCTCCAGGGCCCGAAGGCGCTCCTTCAGGGCCTCGTTCTCCTGGATGAGGGCCTCCATGGCCTCGGCGACCCGGGCCAGGTACTCCCGCACCGCCCCCCGGTGGTAGCCGCGAAAGGCCCTGGGGAACTCCTGGTAGCGTACGTCCAAGGGCGAAAGGTCCATGAACGCCCCTAGTCTACAAAAAGGGCCCGGCCCACGCGCACCAAGGTGGCCCCCTCCTCCACGGCCCACTCGTAATCGTCGGACATACCCATGGAGCGCTCGGGCAGGCCGTAGCGGTCGGCGAGCTGCGAAAGCCTCCGGAAGATGGGGCGCACCACCGCCTCGGGGCCGATGGGGGGCACGGTCATGAGGCCCAGCACCTCGAGGTGGGGCATCTCCCCTAGGCGGGCCATGAGCTCGGGGAGCTCCTCCTCCAAAACCCCGTGCTTCTGAGGCTCCCGGCCCAGGTTCACCTCCACCAGAACCTTAAGCCGCACCCCTGCCTTCTCTCCCACCTTCTCCAAGGTCTCCGCCAGGCGCAGGGAGTCCAGGGAGTGAACGAGGGTGAAGCGAGGAGCGAACTTGGCCTTGTTGCGCTGCAGGTGGCCGATGAGGTGCCACTCCGCCTGGAGGAGGTCCATCTTCTTCAGGGCCTCCTGGACCCGGCTCTCCCCCAGGGGAAAGGCTCCGTAGCGGAGAACCTTCTCCTGGATTTCCTCCACCGAGCGCCCCTTGGTCACCGCCACGAGGCGGACCTCCTCGGGCCTCCGCCCCGCACGGCGGCAGGCCTGCGCGATGCGCTCCAGAACCTGGGGAAGCCCCATGCGCCCTCACCTCCCGCACCCCGCCGCAAGGCCCCTTCCCGGGAGGTGAGGGCGCCATGCGGCCTCAGAGCGCGGCGAGGATTCCCCGCACATACCGGCGGAAAACCGGGCCCGTCTCCGCGGCCACGCGCAAGACCTCCTCCTCCGTGGCGTGGTGCTCCCGTTCGGGCACGGCCATGTCGGTGATGGTGGATAGGCCAAGAACCCGGGCGCCCAGGTGGCGGAGGGCGATGACCTCGGGCACGGTGGACATACCGATGGCGTCCGCCCCAAGCTCCCGCAGAACCTTAAGCTCCGCCCGGCTGGCGAAGCTCGGCCCCATGAACCAGGCGTAGACCCCCTCAAAGAGGTGGAGGTCCTGCCTGCGCGCCACCTTGCGGGCGAGCTCTATGAGTTCCGGGTCGTAGGCCTCAAACATCACCGGGAAGCGGGGGCCAAGCCGCTCGTCGTTTTTGCCCCTAAGGGGGTTCGCCCCGGCGAAGTTGATGTAGTCCAGGTGGAGCATGATCCCCCCCGCCCGAAACCTGGGGTTAAGCCCCCCGGCGGCGGAGGTGAGGATAAAGGTCTTGCCCCCCAGGAAAAAACCCACCCGCACAGGGAAGACCACCTCCTCGGCGGAGTAGCCCTCGTAGTAGTGGACCCGGCCCTTGTAGACCAAGACGGGCTTGCCCTCGAGGCGCCCCAGGATGAGCCTCCCGGCGTGCCCCGGGGCGGTGGAGACGGGGAAGTGGGGGATCTCCCCGTAGGGGATCTCCGCCACCTTCTCAACCTCGTCGGCCAAGGGGCCAAGCCCCGAGCCCAAAACCAGGCCCACCTCGGGGACGAAGTCCGTCTTGGAGCGGACGTAGGCCACGGCCTCCTGGATCTTGTCGTAAAGCTCCATACCCGGCATTTTACTCTCACGCAAGCTTAACGGCCTTTGGGTAAGCTGCCGGCCATGAAGCGGCTTCTCGCCCTGGGCCTTCTGGCCCTTACGGCCCTCGCGGCCCCCCTACGGGAAATCGTGGTGGAGGGGGCGGACCCCGTCCTCCAAGCCCTGGCCCGGGCCGCCCTCCCCTTCGGAGTGGGGGACGAGCCCCAGGACCTGGAGGCCGCAAGGCGGGCCATCCTGGAAACGGGGTACTTCCGGGACGTCCGGCTCGCCCTGGAGGGGGATGTCCTCAAGATCGTCCTCGTCCCCAACCCCCCCATCGCCGCGGTCCGGGTGGAGACCGAGGCCTTCCCCGAGGAGCGGCTCCTCGCTTTCCTGGAGCAGAACTTCGCCATTGGCAAGGGGGCGACCTACAACCCCGTCCGCGCCCAAGAGGCCGCGGAGGCCCTGGCCCGGGCCTACCGGCAGGCGGGCTTCCCCTTCACCCCCAAGGTGGCGGTGGAGGCCAAGGAGGACAAGGAGGGGATCGCCCTCACCTTCCGGGTGGAGGAGCGTCCGGAGGTGAAGGCGGTGCGCCTCCAGGGGGTAAGCCTTCTCCCCGAGGAGGAGCTCCGCAAGGGCCTCGAGGCCCTCAAGGGAAGCTTTGACTTCGCCAAGTACCAGGAGGCCCTGAGGACCATCGCCAGGCGGTACGAGGAGGCGGGCTACCGCTTTAGCGGCCCCGACCCCCAGGCCTCCACCCTGGAGGAGGGCGTCCTCACCGTGCGGGTGCGGGAGCTCAAGGTGGCCCGGGTGGAGGGGGAGGGCCTGGACCTCGAGGGCTTCCCCCTGAAGCCCGGGGACTACCTCAACTACGCCAAGCTCCTGGAAGGGGTCCAGGACCTCTCCCGGAAGCTCTCCCGCGTGGTGAACTTCACCCTCCTCCCCCAGGGAGACGAGGTGGTGGTGCTCCTGGAGCTCGGCCCGGAGGGGGGAAGGATTGAGCGGGTGGAGGTCTCGGGGAACACCGCCCTTCCCGCCGAGGCCCTCCTCGGCCTCCTCCGCCTCAAACCCGGGGAGGTCTACACCCCCGCCCTCGCCCAGGAGGACGCGGCCCGCGTGGCCGAGCGCTACCGGGAGGAGGGCTACGAGGTGGCGGACGTCCGCTACAGCTTCCAGGACGGGGTCTACCGCCTGGAGGTGGTGGAGCTCAAGATCGGGGGGTACCGCCTGGAGTGGCAGGGAGGCCACCGCACCCGGGACGAGGTCGTCCTGCGGGAGCTTCCCAAGCCGGGAAGCCTCCTGAACGTCCAGGGGCTCAGGAAGGCCATCGCCCGCCTCATGGCCACGGGGCTCCTCGCCGAGCCGCCCCGCGTCTCCCTCGCCCCCGGGGAGAAGCCGGACGAGGCCGTGGTGGTCCTGGGCCTCAAGGAGGCGCGGACCGGCCTCTTCCAGCCCGCCATCGGCTGGAGCTCCCTAGAGGGCTGGTCGGGAAGCCTCTCCTTTAAGGAGACCAACCTCTTCGGCCTGGCCCACCAGGTGAGCCTGGACCTCGCCTTCATCCAGAACGACGCCCGGGACAACCTCTCCTTCGCCGCTGCCTACACCGTCCCCTGGCTCTACCTGGACTACCTGGACCTCAAGGAGGTGCGCACCAGCCTGGCCTTCAGCCTCTACAGCACCCCCATCGGCAACACCAAGCTCCTGGACGGGACCACGGACACGGGCTGGGAGTACACGGAGCGGCGCACCGGGGCGTCCCTCTCCCTAAGCCGCCCCCTCTCCCGCGACCTCAGCAACCTGCGAACCTCCCTGGGGCTTTCCCTCCGGCGCTCCACCTACCTCCTGGAGGTCTATGACCCCAACGCCCCCTGCGACGCCACCGGCCAGGACACAAGCCGCCCCTGCGACCCCCAGAGCGCCAGCACCTACAAGGACCCCACCTACGTGCGCACCCTCCTCCCGGACGCAGGCTGGACCGTCCGCCTGGACACCACCCTGGCCTACCTGGACGTGGACGACCCCCGGTTCCGCACCCAGGGGTATGAGGCGAGCCTCGCCACCGGCCTCGGCCTCTCCCTGCCCGACGCAGGCGGGCGGAGCTTCTTCGTCCCCCTGGTGGCCACGGGCAAGACCTACGTGCCCCTGGACGCGGAAAAGCGCCAGGCCCTCGCCTTCCGCCTCTCCGCGGGGACCCTCTTGGGCTACCCGCCGGAAAGCGAGCGCTTCTACCTCTCCGGAGGCGGCTCCGAGGCCCTCCTCCTCCGGGGCTACGAGGACCGCAAGTACGGGGGCCTCTCCTTCGCCACCGCGAGCGTGGAGTACCGCTACGACTTCCGCCTCTCCCCCCAAGGGGGCACCAACCTCTACGGCATCCTCTTCACCGACCTCGGCCTCGCCGACAACACCGGGGGGGTGAAGTGGGGCGCGGGGATCGGGGTCCAGCTGGATTTGGACGTCTTCGGGGCCCTCCTCCCCTCCCTGCGGCTGGACTACGCCTTCAGCCCCGAAAGCCCCACGGGGCGGATCCACTTCCGCATCGGGCCCATGTTCTAAGGGGCCTCGAGGGGCATACTGGTCTTAACCGCCATGAAGGCCTACCTCGGCCTTTACACCGCCAGGCTGGAGACCCCGGCCCGGAGCCTCAAGGAAAAGCGGGCCCTCATCAAGCCGGCCCTGGAGAGGCTCAAGGCCCGCTTCCCCGTCTCCGCGGCAAGGCTTTACGGCCTGGACGCCTGGGGCTACGAGGTCGTGGGCTTCACCCTCCTCGGCAACGACCCCGGCTGGGTGGAGGAGACGATGCGGGCCGCGGCCCGCTTCCTGGCGGAGGCAGGGGGGTTCCAGGTGGCCCTGGAGGAGTTCCGCCTCGAGGCCTTTGAGCTGGACGGGCTCCTCTAGACCCGCTCCACCGCGAAGGCCACCGACCCCCCGGTCCCGTGGCAGATGGCGGCGAGGCCCCGCTCTTCTCCCTTCGCCCGCAGGGCGTTGAGAAGCGTGACCAGGATCCTCGCCCCACTCGCTCCGATGGGGTGGCCCAAGGCCACCGCCCCTCCGAAGACGTTGAGCCGCTCGTAAGGGACGTCCAGAAGGCGGCTGAAGAGGACGTTGTTCAGGGCGAAGGCCTCGTTGTTCTCAAAGAGGCCGAAGTCGGAAAGGCGCATCCCCAGCCGGTCCAAAAGCCTTTTGGCGGCGGGGATGGGGGCCTCGGGGAAGCGCCAGGGCTCCCCGGCAGCCCAGGCCCCACCTAAAACCCTGGCCAGGGGCTTTAAGCCGTGGGCCTTCACCGCCTCCTCGGAGGCGAGGAGGAGGGCCGCCGCCCCGTCGGAGATTTGGCTAGAGTTCCCCGCCGTGAGGACCCCATCCTTCTTGAAGGCGGGCCTCAGGGCGGCGAGGGACTCCAGGGTGGTCTCCGGCCGGATCCCCTCGTCCCGGTCCACCACCACCGGGACCTTCCTCCCTTGGACCTCCATGGGAGCGATCTCCCAGGCGAAGAGGCCCTTCTCCGTAGCCTCTGCCGCCCTTTTGTGGGAGAGGTAGGCGGCCTCGTCAATCTCCTGCCGCGTCACCCCGTGGTCCTGGGCGAGCCGTTCCGCCTGCTCCCCCATGGCCTCCCCGGTGAAGGGGTCGGAAAGCCCGTCCCTGAGGAGGATGTCCTGGAGGTTTTCCGGAGCGCCCAAGAGGAACTTGTACCCCCACCGCGCCCGGTGGGAGAGGTAGAAGCCCGCCTGGCTCATGGACTCCATCCCCCGGCGAGGACCAGGTGGGCCTCCCCGGTGCGGAGGAACTGGACGGCGTTGAGCGCCGCCATCATCCCCGAGGCGCAGACCATGTCCACCTGGTACCCGTCCACCTCCTTGGGGATGCCCGCCTTCAGGGCCGCCTGCCGGGGGAGGAGCTGCCCATGCCCGGCCCTGAGGACGTTGCCGAAGATGTAGAGGTCCAAGGCCTTTCCCTCCACCCCCGCCCGGACTAAGGCCTCCCGCATGGCGTGGGCGCCGAGGTCCACGGGGCTTACGTCCTTGAAGACCCCCCCGAACTTGCCGATGGGGGTCCTCACCGCGGCGACAACGTACACCTCGCGCATGCCCCCATCATACGCCGAACCTTGGGGTAGAATCCCCTTGGGAGGTGCCCTGTGGAATACCGGATTGAGCGGGACACCATGGGCGAGGTGCGGGTGCCGGCGGACAAGTACTGGGGCGCGCAGACCCAGCGCTCCCTGGAGAACTTCAGGATCGGGACCGACCGCTTCCGCATGCCCCTGGAGATCATCCGGGCCTACGGGATGCTGAAGAAGGCGGCCGCGAGAGCCAATCTGGAGCTCGGGGAGCTCCCCGAGGAGATCGCCAAGGCCATTATCCAGGCGGCGGAGGAGGTGGTCCAGGGGAAGTGGGACGACCACTTCCCCCTGGTGGTCTTCCAGACGGGAAGCGGCACCCAGACCAACATGAACGTCAACGAGGTCATCGCTAACCGGGCCTCGGAGATCCTGGGGAAGCCCCTGGGGAGCAAGTACGTCCACCCCAACGACCACGTGAACCGAGGGCAGAGCTCCAACGACACCTTCCCCACCGCCATGTACGTGGCCGTGGCCTTGGCGCTCCACCAGAGGCTCTATCCCGCGGTGGAGGGCCTGATCCGGACCTTTACGGCCAAGGCCCAGGCCTTTGACCACATCGTCAAGGTGGGGCGGACCCACCTGATGGACGCCGTGCCCATCACCCTCGGACAGGAGATCGGCAGCTGGGCCGCCCAGCTCAAGACCACCCTCGCCGCCGTCAAGGAGATGGAAAAGGGCCTTTACAACCTCGCCATCGGCGGAACGGCGGTGGGCACGGGCTTAAACGCCCACCCCCGCTTTGGGGAGCTCGTGGCCAAGTACCTCGCAGAGGAAACGGGGCTCCCCTTCCGGGTGGCGGAGAACCGCTTCGCCGCCCTGGCGGCCCACGACGAGCTGGTCAACGTCATGGGGGCCATCCGCACCCTGGCCGGGGCCCTCATGAAGATCGGCAACGACGTCCGCTGGCTCGCCTCCGGCCCTTACGCGGGCATCGGGGAGATCACCATCCCCGCCAACGAGCCCGGCTCCTCCATCATGCCCGGGAAGGTCAACCCCACCCAGGTGGAGGCCCTCACCATGGTGGTGGTCCGGGTCTTTGGCAACGACCACACCGTGGCCTTCGCGGGAAGCCAGGGGAACTTCCAGCTCAACGTCTACAAGCCGGTGATGGCCTACAGCACCCTGGAGAGCATCAACCTCCTCGCGGACGCCGTGGCCTCCTTTGACGCCCACCTGGCCCAGGGGATTGAGCCCAACCTGGAGCGGATTGAGGAGCACCTGCAGAAAAACCCCATGCTGGCCACCGCCCTCAACAAGGCCATCGGCTACGACAAGGCGGCGGAGATCGTCAAGAAGGCCCTCAAGGAGAAGAAGACCCTGAAGCAGGCGGCCCTCGAGCTCGGCTACCTCACGGAGGAGGAGTTTGACCGCATCGTGGTGCCCTTAAAGCTCGCCAAGCCTCACGAGGGCTAAGGCCACCCCCAGGGGCCTTTGTGAGCAAGCCCACCCCCGCTGGGGGTGGGCCCTTTATAGTGGGCTTTGGGAGGTGAAGTATGCCGTATCCGTTCAAGCTTCCGGAGCTAGGCTACCCCTACGAGGCCCTCGAGCCCCACATCGACGCTAGGACCATGGAGATCCACCACCAGAAGCATCACGGAGCCTACGTCAACAACCTCAACGCCGCCCTGGAGAAGTACCCCTACCTGCACGGGGTGGAGGTGGAGGTCCTCCTGAGGCACCTCGCCGCCCTTCCCCAAGACATCCAGACCGCCGTGCGCAACAACGGGGGTGGCCACCTTAACCACAGCCTCTTCTGGAAGCTCCTCACGCCCGGGGGTCTAAGGAGCCCGTGGGGGAGCTGAAGAAGGCCATTGACGAGCAGTTTGGGGGCTTTGCCACCCTTAAGGAGAAGCTCACCCAGGCGGCCATGGGCCGGTTCGGCTCGGGCTGGGCCTGGCTCGTCAAGGACCCCTTCGGCAAGCTCCACGTCCTCTCCACCCCCAACCAGGACAACCCCGTGATGGAGGGCTTCACCCCCATCGTGGGCATTGACGTCTGGGAGCACGCCTACTACCTCAAGTACCAGAACCGCCGGGCCGACTACCTCCAGGCTATCTGGAACGTCCTCAACTGGGACGTGGCCGAGGAGTTCTTCAAGAAGGCCTAAACCCTGGAGGGTCCTACGGGGCGGCGAGAAGCCGCCCCATTATGTCTTCCAGGGCCCCAAGGGCTTCCCTAAGCCGCCAGGCCCCCCGATCCCGCACCCCGGCGGGGTTGGAGACGGCCCTTAGCTCCGCCCCTCTAACCCCCAAGGCCAGGCAGGCCCGGGCGAAGGCCGCCCCCTCCATGTTCTCCAGGGAGGCCCCCCACCTCCGAGCCAGGGCCAAAGCCTCCGCTGGGGTCTCCGAAACAAGGTCCCGGGTGAGGCCCACCGCCACCTTCAAGCCAAGCGTTTGGGCGAGCGCTTGGGTGAGGCCGGAATCCAGGGGAAAGCGGTTGAAGTAGCGCCTTTCCCCAAGGGCCAAGGCGGGGAAGCCCAAAGGCTCAAGCCCCTCCTTGAGGCCAAGATCCGCCTCCACCTCCTCCCCCACCAAGACTGCCTCGCCCAAAGCGGGCCCCCCGGGGTAGGCCCCGGCAATACCGAAGAGGAGGGCCTTTTCCACGGGGTTCTTGGCGGCGTAGGCCGCGAGGGCCATGGCGGCGTTCACCTTGCCGATTCCCGTCTCCAGGTAGACGAAGCCCTTTCCCTTAAGGCCCTTCCAGGCCAGGAAGGCGAAGGGCTCCCCTTTGAGGAACGGGGCCTCGAGGCGGGTGGGGGAAAGGAGGAGCCACACTACTCCACCACCCTAAAGCCCAAAGCCTCGGCCCGCTCCACGAAGAACTGGATGTTCTCCGCCCTGACCTCCCCCCCGAGGCTTTTCCGGTCAAAGGCCTCCTCCGCCGCCAGGATCATGGTCTCGGCAAGGCAGGCGGGGACCTGGTCGGGGGCGCCGAAGTGGAGGTCCAGGGTGGCCCTCGCCTCCCCGGGAAGCCGCACCACCCCCCCGGGGATGACCCGCACCCCGGGCACCTCCCTGACGGAGGGGTGGACGTCGGGGGGACGCCCTCGTCGTAGATCCAGGCCCCGGGCTTCACGTGCTCGGGGTAGATCACGGGGTTGGGGTCGCTGGTGGCGGTGAAGACGAGGTCCGCCTCCCGGATGGCGGCGACCTCCGTGGTCGCCACCAGCTCGGGGGCCTCCCCCTTTCTTTCCAGGTTCTTCCTGAGGCTTTCCGCCGCCCGCTCAAGCCTTTCCAGGTCCCGCCCCACCAGGATGAGCCGCCCCACGTAGGGGGCGATCTGGCGGGCGATGCCGAAGGCCACCACCCCGTTCGCCCCCACCACGGCCGCCGTGACGGCCTTCAGGTCCTTGCCGCTTTGGGCGAAGTGGGCGAGGATCCTGGGGATGGCCGCGCGGACGGTGCCCGCGGTGTAGGCCCCGCCGTTCGTCACCTCAATGCCCGGCACGGCCTCCTGCACCCTCTTCCCCTTCTCCCCCACCACGCTCCAGAAGGCCCCGAGGCCCACCACCGTGGCCCCGAGCTCCTTGGCGAGCCTTGCCCCCTGGATGGCCCGCCGCACGGCGAGCTCCGGCTTGGCCTTGATCTGGTGGGGCAAAAGGGGGGCGGAGAGGAGGTGGCAGAGGACCTCCCGCCCGTCCGCCGTCCGCACCCCCCGCACCTCCCCCACCTTCATGGGGCGGAAGCGCTCGGCGAGGCGCTCTATCCACTCCTGCCTGAGGAGGCCCAGGCGCACCAGGGGCCTGAGCCAGCGGAAGCGGGGGCTTTGCCAGAAGTCCTCCAGGGTCAGGGGGTGGATGAGGAAGGCGCAGACCACCTGCTTCTCCGAGGGGAGGGGCAGGGGGTCGCCGAGCTTGGGCTCCGTGCCCTCGAGGATCCGCCCCAGGTTCTCCTTGTAGCGCCAGAGGGCGAGGAGAAGAAGGGCAAAGGCGAGGAACTTTTCCCCAAGGCCAAACCCCCCGAAGAGCACCACCCCCAAAAGCCCCAGGGGAAGCCCCAAGGCGGCCAAGGAGGCGTAGCCGGTGAGGGCGTAGAGGACGAGCCCCAAGGCCACGGGGACAAGGCCCAGGGCGGGGGGGAGGGGAAGGCCCGCCAGCACCCCCAGAAGCACCCCCGCCCCCTTGGCCCTTAGGGGCCAGGGGTCCCGGAAGAAGAGGGGGTAGAGGTGGCCCAGGTAGACCGCCACCCCCAAGGCGAGAAGCCCGGCAAAGTCCAGCCCCAAGGCCCGCCCCAGGAGGAGGGGCAGGTAGCCCTTGAGGAAGTCCAGGAGGAAGGAGAGGAGGAGAAGGCCCAGGCCCAGGCGCCTCAGGGCGCTTTCCAGGCCCAGGGTGTAGGGGCTTGCCGTGCGCAGGTCCACCCCGCGCCGTTTGGCGAGCCAGTACCCCAAAGGCAACGCCCCCACGAGGTAGGCGAGGGGAAGAAGAAGCGCGGTCATCGCAGGTAGTTTAGCCCGGCCACCGCCCCCCCCGTGAGGAGGAAGACGATGAGGCCCGCCGCCAGCACCCCCAAGGAGATGGCAAGGAGGGCGTAGCGCCGCCTAAGGCCTAGGACCACCGCCAGCACCGCCCCGCTCCAGGCCCCGGTGCCGGGAAGGGGCAGGGCCACGAAGACAAAGAGGCCCAAAGCCCCAAGCCTTTGCACCTGCTCCTCTCCCCGAAGGCGCACCCGGGCCTCGAGGGCCTCCCAAGCCCGGGCCAGAAGGGGCACCCGGGTGAGGAGCCCCACCGCCCAGGGGAGGAACGCCATGGCCACGGGGGCCACCAGAAGGTTGCCGAGGAGGCTCAGCCAAAAGGCCTTGGCCAGGGGCATCCCCAGGGCCACGCCCAAGGGGATGGCTCCCCGGAGCTCCACCACCGGTAAGGCGGCCACCAGGATCACATAAAGCTCAGGCGGCATAACGGGAAAAGCCCGCCGCCTTCTCCGCCGCGGGGCAGGAGAAAGACGGCGGGCGAAGCGCCAGCACCCTTCAGGCCCGGGCGGCCTTGGCCTTCTCCACCAGCTCAGCGAAAGCCTGGGGCTCCCGCACCGCCAGGTCGGCCAGCACCTTGCGGTCCAGCTCCACCCCCGCCTTCTTCAGGCCGTGGATGAAGCTGGAGTAGTTCAGCCCGTGCTGGCGGCAAGCGGCGTTGATCCGCACGATCCAGAGCCTGCGGAAGTCCCGCTTCCTGCGCTTGCGGTGGGCGTAGGCGTAGTTCCCCGCGGCAAACAGGGTCTCCCGGGCCTTGCGGAAGCTCTTGGAGCGCAGGCCCCAGTACCCCTTGGCCAGCTTCAGGATCTTCTTGTGCTTCCTGCGGCGGACGACACCGGTCTTGGCGCGCGGCATCCTCTACCCCCTTACTCGTAGGGGAGGAGGAGCTTGATCCGCTCCGCCTCCGGCTTGGCCAGGACGAACTTCCGCCCCTTCTGGCGGATCTCCTTCCCAGACTTCTTCCGGTTGAGGTGCCGCTTCCCCGTCTTCATGGCCACGACCTTGCCCGAAGCGGTGATCTTGACCCGCTTCTTGGCGCCCTTGTGGGTCTTCATCTTCGGCATATCCACTCCTCCGCTCTGGGAAGCGCCCCCGAAAGGGGGTCTTGGGTGCTCCCCAAAGCCCCCCCACTATACCAAAGGCCCCTAGGAGGGGTCTAGGCGGAGACCTTCACCGGGGCGAGAAGCATGTTCATGTCCCGGCCCAGCATCTCGGGTTTCATCTCCACCACGGCCAAGTCCTTGAGGTCCTCGGCCACGCGGTTGAGGATCCTCTCCCGAGCTCGGGGTGGGCCACCTCCCGTCCCCGGAACATGATGGTCACCTTGACCTTGTGGCCCTCCTGCAGGAAGCGCTTGATATGGCCCAGCTTGGTCTGATAGTCGTGCTCGTCAATCTTCACCCGGAACTTGATGGACTTGACCTCGGTGCGCTTAGCCTTCTTCCGGGCCTCCTTCTCCGCCATCTGCTGCTCGTAGCGCCACTTGGAGTAGTCCATGATCCGGGCCACGGGCGGATCGGCGTTGGGGCCCACCAGGACCAGGTCCAGGTCCTGCTCCTGGGCCAAGCGCAGGGCCTCCCGGGTGTCCATGATGCCGAGCTGCTTGCCGTCGGGACCGACGACGCGAACCTGTTTGGCGCGTATGCGTTCGTTGGTCAGGTACTCCTTTATCTACATCACCTCCCAGCCCGCTCCGTTCCTCGGTCAAAGGGTTTGCGGGCTAAGGTGAAGTCTAGCAAGAAACCCCCTCGGCTACAATGGGGCCATGGTCCAGGTAGAAAAAGGCCGCGTGGCCGTGGTCTTTCTTAACGACCCGGAAAGGCGCAACCCCCTCTCCCCGGAGATGGCCTTAAGCCTCCTCCAGGCCCTGGACGACCTGGAGGCCGACCCTGGGGTGCGGGCGGTGGTCCTCACGGGAAGGGGCAAGGCCTTTAGCGCCGGGGCGGACCTCGCCTTCTTGGAAAGGGTCACGGAGCTCGGCGCCGAGGAGAACTACCGCCACTCCCTCTCCCTCATGCGCCTCTTCCACCGCGTCTACACCTACCCCAAGCCCACGGTGGCCGCGGTGAACGGCCCGGCGGTGGCCGGGGGGCGGGGCTCGCCCTGGCTTGCGACCTGGTGGTCATGGACGAGGAGGCGCGGCTCGGCTACACCGAGGTGAAGATCGGCTTCGTGGCCGCCTTGGTCTCGGTGATCCTGGTGCGGGCCGTGGGGGAGAAGGCCGCCAAGGACCTCCTCCTCACGGGGAGGCTCGTGGGGGCAGAGGAGGCCAAGGCCCTGGGCCTGGCAAACCGCATCGCCCCCCCGGAAAAGCCCTGGAGGAGGCGAAGGCCTTAGCGGAGGAGGTGGCGAAGAACGCCCCCACCTCCCTCCGCCTCACCAAGGAGCTCCTCCTCTCCTTGCCGGGGATGGGCCTCGAGGACGGCTTCCGCCTCGCCGCCTTGGCCAACGCCTGGGTGCGGGAGACCGGGGACCTGAGGGAGGGGATCCGGGCCTTCTTTGAGAAGCGGCCGCCCAGGTTCTGAGTAGACTCTCCTTATGGGCCTTGTCCCCGAGTGCTTCATCACCGAGATCGTGGAACGGGACCTCAAGGAGGGGAAGTACGCCAAGCTCGTCACCCGCTTTCCCCCGGAGCCCAACGGCTACCTCCACATCGGCCACGCCCGGAGCCTCGTCTTGAACTTCGGCCTCGCCCTGGACTACGGCGGGGAGTGCAACCTGCGCTTTGACGACACCAACCCCGAGACGGAGAAGGAGGAGTACGCCCGGGCCATTGAGGAGGACGTGCGCTGGCTGGGCTTCACGCCCACCCGGGTCCTCTACGCCTCGGACTACTTTGAGACCATGTACCAGTGCGCCCTGGTCCTCATTGAGGAGGGCAAGGCCTACGTGGACGACCTCCCCGAGGAGGAGATGAGCGCCCTAAGGGCCCAGGGGAAGCCGAGCCCCTACCGGGCGCGGAGCGTGGAGGAGAACCTGGAGCTCTTTGAGAGGATGCGCCGGGGGGAGTTCCCCACGGGAAGCCGGGTCTTGAGGGCCAAGATTGACCCCGCCCACCCCAACTTCAAGCTCCGCGACCCCGTGCTCTACCGCATCGTCCACGCCCCCCACTACCACGTTGGGGACAAGTGGGTGGTCTACCCCATGTACGACTTCGCCCACCCCCTGGAGGACTTCATTGAGGGGGTCACCCACTCCCTCTGCACCCTGGAGTTTGAGAACAACCGCGCCGTCTACGACTGGGTCATTGAGAACCTCAAGGGGAAGTGCGGGCTTCCCACCTCCCCTAGGCCCCACCAGTACGAGTTCGCCCGGCTGGACCTAAGCCACACCGTGCTCTCCAAGAGGAAGCTCATCAGGCTGGTGGAAGGGGGGTACGTCTCGGGCTGGGACGACCCCAGGCTCCCCACCCTGAGGGGCCTGAGGCGGAGGGGGGTGAGGCCCGAGGCCATCGTGGAGTTCGTGCGCAAGACGGGGATCTCCCGCAACGAGGCCCAGATTGAGATGGACCTCTTTGAGGAGGTGGTGCGGGACGACCTGAACCCCATCGCCCCCAGGGTCTTGGGCGTGGTGGAGCCCCTGAAGGTGGTCCTCACCAACTACGAGGGGGAGGAGTGGCTCGAGGCCCCCTACTGGCCCCGGGACATCCCCAAGGAGGGAAGCCGGCCCCTCCCCTTCTCCCCGGAGCTCTACATTGAGCGCACGGACTTCAGCCTCAACCCCCCTAAAGGTTGGAAGCGCCTCGCCCCGGGGCAGAGGGTGCGCCTGAGGCACGCCTACGTCCTAGAGCTGGAGGACGTGGTGGAGGAGGGAGGCGAGGTGAGGCTCCTCAAGGCCCGGATCGTCCCCGGCACCCTGGGGGCGAACCCCGAGGACGGGGTCAGGCCCAAGGGGGTGATCCACTGGGTCTCCGCCCGCCACGCCCTCCCCGTGGAGTTCCGGCTCTACGGCAGGCTCTTCCGCACCAAGGACCCGGAGGAGGGCGGGGACTTCCTGCAAAACCTCAACCCCGAGGCCCTCGTGGTGAAGCGGGGCTTCGTTGAGCCGAGCGTGGCCCAGGGCCCCAAGGACACCCGCTACCAGCTGGAGCGGCTTGGCTACTTCTGGCAAGACCCCGTGGACTCGAGGCCCGAGGCCCTGGTGATGAACCGCATCGTGCCCCTGAAGGAGGGCTACAAGGCCTAAAGCCCTACGCTCACGCCCACGGCCAGGCCCACGCCGAAGGACTGGACCGGGGTCAGGTAGTAGACGGGCTGGGCCTCCAGGTAGACCCCAAGGAGGGGCAGGGGGAGGTTGAGCCAGGTGCCCAAGACCGCCCGCACGCCCCTCTGCCCCCGCCCCTCCTGGGGGAAGGTGAGGGCAGGCCCCGTGCCGTAGAAGCCTCCAAGGCCCACGTAAAGGTCGGTGAGGGGCACCTTGAGGAGGAGGTCCACCCCACCCCCCATGGCCTCGAGGCCCACCCCCCCGTAGGCCCGCCCGTCCAAGAGAAGGGGGACGAGGGGGAAGCGCACCCCCCCTTGTAGGCCGAAGGGGCTACCTACGCTGACCTCGGCCCGCTGGGCCACGCCGAAGGCCAAGACCAAAAGAAGCGCCGCCAAAAGCCTACGCACGCCGCACCTCCTCTAGAAGGTCCTTCACCCTAGCCACCTGCGCCCGGTGGGTCCCGGGGCGGTAGTCCACCATGACCGCCTCCACCTGGAGCATCCCAAGAGCCCGGAGGAAGGCCTCCTTCAGGGCCCGGCTCTCCAAGGCGCTCACCCGCATCCCCAGGTGGAGGTGGTGGGCCAGGAAGGCCTCGGCCAGCTCCCGGCTCGTCCAGATCCCGGAAAGCCTCTCCCCCAAAGCCTCCACGACCAGGTGCTCCCCCGGGTCTCCCTCCAAAACGTACCACGTCCCGGAAAGGTCGGGCGCCACCCGCTCATAATACCCTCGTGCGCCTGGACCGCTACCTGGTGGAACGGGGCCTGGTGGAAAGCCGGGAGAAGGCCAAGCGCCTGATCCAGGAGGGCAAGGTGCGGGTGGGAGGAAGGGTGGTGCAAAAGCCCGCCTATCCCGTTCCCGAGGGGACGGAGGTGGAGCTTTTAGAGGAGGAGCGCTACGTGGGCCGGGGGGCCTACAAGCTCCTCGGGGCCCTGGAGGCCTTCCCCGTGGAGCCCCGGGGCAAGGTCTCCGCCGACCTCGGGGCGAGCACCGGGGGGTTCACGCAGGTCCTTTTGGAGCGGGGGGCGAGGCGGGTCTACGCCGTGGACGTGGGCAAGGGCCAGCTCCACCCCCGCCTCCGGGAAGATCCCCGGGTGGTGGCCCTGGAGGAACAGGACGCCCGCACCCTGGTCCTGCCCGAGCCCGTGGATCTCGTGGTGATGGACGTTTCCTTCATCTCCTCCACCCTCCTCCTCCCCAAGGTCCTGGAGCTCCTCAAGCCCCAAGGGGAGGCCCTGGTCCTGGTGAAGCCCCAGTTTGAGCTGGGGCCAAAGGCCCACAAGGGGGTGGTGCGGGAGGAGGCGAAGCGGCGGGAGGCCCTAAAACGGGTGCGGGAAAAGGCCCTAGAGCTTGGCTTCCAGGTCCTGGGGGAAAAGGAAAGCCCCCTCCCGGGCAAGGAGGGGAACCTGGAGTATTGGCTTTGGCTCAGGCGCCCTTAAGCCACTCCTCGGCGATCTGCACGGCGTTTAAGGCGGCTCCCTTCAAGAGCTGGTCCCCCACCACGAAGAAGTCCAGGCCGTTCTCAAAGGCGAGGCTTTTCCGGATCCTCCCCACCTCCACGTCCCACTTGCCGCTCGCGGTGAGGGGCATGGGGTAGCGCTTGGCCTCGGGCTCGTCCACCACCTCCACCCCCGGGGCCTCCTTGAGGACCTCCCGGGCTGCCTCCGGGGTCACGGGGCGGGCAAACTCCACGCTCACCGCCTCGGCGTGGGCCCTAAGCGTAGGCACCCGCACCGCCGTGGCGCTGATCTTTATGGACTCATCCCCGAAGATTTTGTGGGTTTCCCACACCACCTTCATCTCCTCCCGGGTGTAGCCGTTTTCCTGGAAAGCATCTATGTGGGGCACCACGTTGAAGGGGAGGGGATGGGCGAAGACCTCGGCCTTAGGGGTCTCCCCGTGGAGGAAGCGGTGGGTCTCGTGCAAAAGCTCCTCCATGCCCTTGGCCCCGGCCCCGGAGGCCGCCTGGTAGGTGGCCACGATGACCCGCTTGGCATGGAAGGCCCGGTGCAGGGGCCAAAGGGCCATGGCCAGGATGGCGGTGGTGCAGTTGGGGTTGGCGATGATGCCCCGGTGGGTGAAGATCTTCTCCCGGTTCACCTCGGGCACCACCAGGGGCACCCAGGGCTCGTAGCGAAAGGCGCTGGAGTTGTCCACCACCAAGGCCCCCCCTTCCGCCCAAACAGGCGCCAGGGCCTTGGAAAGCGCTCCCCCGGCGCTTGCCAGGACCAGGTCCACGGGCAAAGGGCCTTCGGGAAGGGGCTCCACGGGAATCTCCTCTCCCCTAAAGGAAAGCCGCTTCCCGGCGGAGCGGGGGGAGGCGTAGAGCCTAAGCTCGCTTAGAGGGAAGTTACGGGCCTCGAGGACCTTGAGGATCTCCTGCCCCACGGCCCCCGTGGCCCCCACCACGGCTACCCTCATGCGTCCTCCTCCAAAAACTCGGCCTCTTCCCACATGGCGCTCACGTGGCCCACCAGGTGGGTCAAGGCGCCAAAGAGTTCCCGCTCCAGCTCGCGGGAAGGGGCCACCTGCATCTTCTGGTAAAGCGCCCGCGCCCGCTCCACCTCTTCCCAAAGCTCCCGCCAGATCGGCTCGGGAATGCCTAGGACCTCCTGCCTAGGCGCCGTAAGATGCGTTCCCTTCTTTTTTCCCATGCCCGGATCTCCCGCTCCCAGTGGGCGATGACGCCCCAGTTGGGTTGAAGTCTAGCTTCCTCTTCCCGGATCTTCCGCCAATGCTCCTCTATGCGCGCCTCCAGCTGAGCCAGAACCTCCTTCCAGTGCTTCCGGTTTTGCGCCACTTCGGGTCCCTCAAGAACTGATCGTTCCTCCAGCCTACCACTTAAGCCTCTCCCGCAGGAAGCCCTCCAGCTCGTCCACGTGGAGCCTTATCTGCTCCATGGTGTCCCGGTCCCGCACCGTGACCGTGTCCTTGAGCCGGGTGGTCCCGTCCTTGCTCTGGCCGATGGTGTCGTAGTCCACGGTGACGGCGAAGGGCGTGCCCACCTCGTCGTGGCGGCGGTAGGCCTTGCCGATGTTGCCGGTGTCCTCGTAGAGCACCCGCCCCAGGCCCAAGGCGAGGAGCCTGGCCTTGAGGCGCTTGGCGTACTCGGTGATCTCCGGGCGGTTCTTCACCAGGGGGATCACCGCCACCTTGATGGGGGCGAGCTGGGGCTTGAGCTTGAGGACGATGCGCTCTTCCCCACTGGGAAGCTCCTCCCGGGTGAAGGCCTCGGCGAGGAGGGCCAAGACCCCCCGGTCCACCCCGGCGGAAGGTTCAATCACGTAGGGGACGAACCACTTCCCCGTCTCGGGGTCGCGGTAGGCGAGGCGCTGGGTGGAGTGCTCGTTCCTGAGGACCCGGGCGGTGATCCCCAGGGCCTCCTGGTCCTTGGTGTGGCTCCCCAGGTCAAAGTCCGTGCGGTTGGCGATGCCCTCGAGCTCTTCCAGGCCGTGGGGGAAGCGGTAGAGGATGTCCACGGTGGCCTTGGCGTAGTGGGCGAGCTCCTCCGGGGGTTGCTCGTAGGGGACGAGGTTCTCCCGGCTTAGGCCCATCTCCTGCCACCACTTGAGGCGCTCCTCCACCCAGTAGCGGTGCCAGTACTCGTCCTCCCCCGGGCGGACGAAGTACTCGATCTCCATCTGCTCAAACTCCCGCACCCGGAAGATGAAGTTCCTGGGAGTGATCTCGTTGCGGAAGGCCTTGCCGATCTGGGCGATGCCGAAGGGCAGCTTGCGGCTCGTGGCGTCCAGGACGTTCTTGAAGTTGACGAAGATGCCCTGGGCGGTCTCGGGGCGCAGGTAGGCCAGGGAGGCCTCGTCCTCCACGGGGCCCACGTAGGTCTTGAACATCATGTTGAAGTAGCGGGGCGGGGTCCAGTCCCCGGGCTCCCCGCTTGCGGGGTCTAAGACCCCGGCCGCCGTCATCGCCCCCCCGGCCCTTTCGGGGGCCTGCATCATCGCCTGGACCAGGGCGTGGAGGTTCCCCTCCTCCACCTCCATGGCCCGGTAAAGCCTCTTGAGGACCTCCTCCGGCTGCTCCTTGAGGAGGTGGTCCAGGCGGTAGCGCTTCTTGGTGATGCGGTTGTCCACCATGGGGTCGGCGAAGGTGGCCTCGTGCCCGGAGTAGTGGAGGACGAGGCGGTGGGTGAGGACGCTGGCGTCCAGGCCCTCCATGTCGTCCCGCTCGTAGACGTTCCTTCGCCACCAGGCCTGCTTGAGGTTGTTCTTAAGCTCCACGCCCAAGGGCCCGTAGTCGTAGACGCCCTGAAGCCCCCCGTAGATCTCGGAGCTTTGGAAGATGAAGCCGCGCCGCTTGCACAGCGCCACCAGTTCGTCCAAGCTGCTCGCAGGCATCCCAATCCTCCCCACCGGGGCCAAGCCCCGATTACCAGGCATCTTACCCAAAGGCCCCCCTAAGGTGAGCCGGGGCGCAAACGCCAAGCCGCCCTCCCCCTAGGCTAGAATGTGAGGTAGAGGGGAGCATGAACCGATACGACGACCGCGCCAGGCTGGTCTTTCACTACGCAAGAGAGGAGGGGAGCCGCTTAGGCCACTCCATGATCGGCCCGGAGCACCTCCTCCTGGGCCTGATGCGCGAGGGGGGGACGGCGGCCCGCATCCTCCAGGAGTACGGCGCGAGCCTCGAGGCCATGCGCCGCATGGTGGAGGAGCTGGTGGGCCGGGGGGAGGGCGGGCGCACCGGGGAGCCCCCCGCCATCACCCCGAGGGCAAGGCGGGTTATGGAGCTCGCCAGCGCCGAGGCCCGCAACATGGGCTCCCCCGTCATCGGCACGGAGCACATCCTCCTCGGCATCATCCGGGAGGGGGACGGGATCGCCTACCGCATCCTCAGCCACTTCGCCAAGGACGTGGACGCCATCCGCTGGAGGGTCCTGGCCATGGCCGAGGGCCGCGAGCGGGAAAAGCCTGTGAACACCCCCTTCCTGGACGAGTACGGCCGCGACCTCACCAAGGAGGCCCGGGAAGGAAAGCTGGACCCGGTGATCGGCCGCCAGGAGGAGATCAACCGGGTGATCCAGATCCTCGCCCGGCGTACCAAGAATAACCCCGTCCTCATCGGTGACCCCGGGGTGGGCAAGACGGCCATTGTGGAAGGCCTGGCCCAGGCCATCGTGGAGGGCCGGGTCCCCCCCATCCTCAAGGGGGCCCGGGTGGTGGCCATTGACCTCGCCGGGGTGGTGGCGGGGACCAAGTACCGGGGCGAGTTTGAGGAGCGCCTGCGGCAGATCATTGAGGAGCTCAAGAACGCCAAGGTCATCGCCTTCATTGACGAGCTCCACACCCTGATCGGGGCGGGCGGGGCCGAGGGCACCCTGGACGCCGCCAACATCCTCAAGCCCGCCCTGGCCCGGGGGGAGATCCAGGTGATCGGGGCCACCACCACCGGGGAGTACCACCGCTACATAGAGAAGGACGCCGCCCTGGAGCGGCGCTTCCAGCCGGTGATCGTCCTCGAGCCCTCCCCGGAGGAAACCCTGGAGATCCTCAAGGGCCTCCGCCCCCGGTACGAGGCCCACCACGGGGTGATCATCCCCGACGAGATCCTGGAGCTTTCCGTGAAGATCGGGATCCGCTCCCTCCCCGGGCGCAACTTCCCCGACAAGGCCATTGACCTCATCGACGAGGCGGCCTCGAGGGTGCGCCTGAACGCCTCCTTGGGCCTCCCCGTGGCGGAGGAAGAGGACGGCACCCCCATCGTCACCCGGGAGGACGTGGAGGCGGTGGTGGACTCCTGGGGCGGGGTCTACGTGGACGACAAGGACGACGAGAAGCTCATGCGCCTGGAGGAGGAGCTCAGGAAGCGGGTGGTGGGCCAGGAGGAGGCCATCCGCGCTCTGGCCAGCGCCCTTAGGCGGGCCCGGGTGGGGCTTGGGGGAAGGACCCGGGTGGCGGCGAGCTTCCTCTTCGTGGGGCAAAGCGGCGTGGGCAAGACCCAGCTCGCCAAGGCCCTGGCCGAGGTCCTCTTCGGCTCGGAAAGGGCCCTCATCCGCTTTGACATGTCCGAGTTCCAGGAGCCCCACTCCATCTCCAAGCTCATCGGGGCCCCGCCGGGCTATGTGGGCTACGAGCAGGGGGGCCGCCTCACCGAGGCCGTGCGCCGCCAGCCCTTCAGCGTGGTCCTCCTGGACGAGATTGAGAAGGCCCACCCCGACATCTACAACACCTTCCTCCAGGTGCTGGACGAGGGCCGCCTCACGGACGGCATGGGCCGCACCGTGGACTTCCGCCGGGTCATCCTCATCATGACCTCCAACACCGGCTACAACGTGGGCCCCGCCATCGGCTTCACCTCCAAGGAGGTGGACACGGAGTCCCCCCTGAAGGCCCTCTTCACCCCCGAGTTTCTGGACCGGCTGGACGAGGTCATCCGCTTCCGGCCCCTCACGGAGGAGGAGCTGGTGCGGGTGGCCGAGATGATGCTGGAGGACATCCGTAAGGAGCTCCAGGCCCGGGACGTCCAGGTGAGCTTCGCCCCCGAGGTGGCCCGCTTCTTGGTGGACCAGGCCCCCAAGACGGGGAGCGCCCGCGCCCTGCGGAGCGTCCTAAGGGAGCGCATAGAGGACCCCTTGGCCGTCGCCCTCCTGCGGAAGCCCACGGGCCGGATCCACGTGAGCGTGGAGGGAGGCCAGGTGGCCTTCCACGAGGTGGAGGGGGAGGAGCTCCTCGTCTAGCCCCCGGAGGATGGCCAAGGCCACCTACGCCTGCGTGGAGTGCGGCTACCGCACCCCCAAGCCCTTGGGGCGGTGCCCCTCCTGCGGTTCCTGGGAGAGCTTCCAGGAGGTGGCCCCCGCCCCGGCCTCGAGGCGGGCCAAGCCCTCCCCCCTCCCCCTCCTCGCCCTCTCCCAGGTGGACGAGGCCGAGGAGCGCCGCTTCTCCTCGGGGCTTTCCGAGGTGGACCGGGTCCTGGGCGGGGGGTTCGTGACGGGGGAGGTGGTCCTATTGGGAGGGGAGCCCGGGGTGGGCAAGAGCACCCTCCTCCTGGAGATGGCTAAGCGGATGCCCCAAAGGGTCTACTACGTGGCCGGGGAGGAGTCCCCCGCCCAGATCAAGCTCCGGGCGCAGCGCCTCGGGGTGAAGGACCTCCTCCTCGTGCGGGAGACCCGCCTCGAGCCCCTCCTCGCCCTCCTGGAGGAGGACCCCCCGGAGGTCCTCTTCGTGGACTCCGTGCAGACCCTGGAGGCTGGGGGGAGCCCGGGGAGTCTGGTGGCCGTCCGGGAGGCGACCTCGGCCCTGGTGCGCTTCGCCAAGGAACGGGGCGTGGCCGTGGTCCTCGTGGGCCACGTGACCAAGGAGGGGGTGGTGGCCGGCCCCAAGAGCGTGGAGCACGCCGTGGACGCCACCCTCTACCTGGAGACCGCAGGGCCCTACCGGGTCTTAAGGAGCGCCAAGAACCGCTTCGGCCCCGTGGGGGAGATCGGGGTCTTCCGCATGGAGGAGGCGGGGCTTCTGGAGGTGGGAAACCCCTCCGAGGCCTTCCTCCAGGAGCGCCCCCTGGGGGTTCCGGGAAGCGCCGTGGCCCTGGCCCTGGCCGGGGAGCGGGCCTTGGCCCTGGAGGTCCAGGCCCTGGCGGCCAAAACCCCCTTCCCCGCCCCCCGCAGGGTGGTCCAGGGGCTGGACGGAAGGCGCGTGGACGTGGTCCTCGCGGTCCTGGAGCGGAGGCTCGGCCTGCCCCTCGCCAACCTGGACGTCTACGTGAACCTCGCCGGGGGGCTCAAGGTCCAGGACCCGGGGCTGGACCTGGCCGTGGCCCTGGCGGTGTACTCCGCCGTGGTGGGCCGCCCCCTGCCCGCCGACCTCGCCCTGGTGGGGGAGGTGGGCCTGGCCGGGGAGGTGCGGCGGGTGGCGGGGCTGGAGCGGAGGCTTAGGGAGGGGGAGCGGGCGGGGTTTTGCCGCTTCCTTCACCCGGGGAACCTTAAGCGCCTTCAGGAGGCTGTGGAGGCGTACCTGGCATGAAGACGCGGCACCTTATCTACCTCACCTCCGCCCTTCTCGGGCTGGGCTTCGCAGGGCTTCTGGAGGACTGGGGGCTCCTTCCCCAAAGCCCTTCCCTCCTCTCCCTTAACCGGATCTACCTGGCCCTGGCGGGCCTCCTCACCGGCCTCCTCTTGGGGCCAAGGCTGGAGGGGGCGCTGGAAGCCCGCCTGAAGCGCCTCCGAAGCCTCCCCCCTGAGGTGGTCGTGGCCGCCACCTTGGGCTCCACCATAGGCCTCCTCCTCGCCGTCCTCCTCACCACCCTCCTCGCCCAGGTGCCGGGCTTCTCCCCCGTCCACAGCCTCCTCCTCGCCCTCGGGCTCGTGGCCCTCTTCGTCTACCTGGCTTTGGGCTACCGCGCCTACTTCCGGCTGCCCGCGCCCAAGCCCGCCCCCCGGGGGGGAAGGTGCTGGACACCAGCGTCCTGGTGGACGGCCGCGTGGCCGAGGTGGCGGCCGTGGGGTTTCTGGAGGGGCCCCTGTGGGTGCCCCACTTCGTCCTGAAGGAGCTCCAGCACTTCGCCGACAGCCAAGACCCCTTAAGGCGGGCCAAGGGGAGGCGGGGGCTGGAAACCCTGGAGCGCCTCAGGGAGGCCGCCCCCCTCGAGGTCCTGGAGACGACCCCCAAGGGGGAGTCCGTGGACGAGAAGCTCCTCTTCCTGGCCCGGGAGCTGGGGGCGGCCCTCGTCACCAACGACCACGCCCTCCTGCAGATGGCCCGGATCTACGGGGTGAAGGCCCTCTCCATCCAGGCCCTGGCCCAGGCCCTAAGGCCTCAGCTCCAGGTGGGGGACACCCTGAAGCTCCTCATCCTCAAGGAGGGGAAGGAGCCCCACCAGGGGGTGGGCTACCTGGAGGACGGCTCCATGGTGGTGGTGGACGGGGGCATCCGCTACCGGGGCCAGGAAATAGAAGTGGTCATCACCCAGGCCATCCAGACCCAGGTGGGCCGCCTCTTCTTCGCCCGCCCCGCCCAAGGGGCTCAGTAGGTGGAGGCCTCCTCGTCCTGGAGGTCCCCCTCCACCCGCGCGTTCTCCAGGTCCGCCCGGCGGAGGAGCTCCAGCCGGATCAGGGCCGAGGTGTACCAGGGCTTCTCGGGGCGGCGCTTGACGGGAAGCCAGGACCAGGCCCGCATCTGCTCGATGTACCCCCAGTTCTCGTAGACGTGGAACCCGTCCCGAAGCTCGGTGATCACGGCCCCGTTTTCCAGGAGGAAGCGCTGGAAGTCGGCCCACTTGGCGAGGCTCGCCTCCACGTGGGTCAGGCCCACGTAGCCGGCGCACCCCTCCCCCTCAAGGGCCAGAAGCCCCCGGCCCACGAAGGCCTGGAGGCCCAAAGGCCCCTCCACCGGGTCGGTGAAGAAGGTGTGGAAGGCGTGGACCCAGGCCTCGGGCAGAGGCTCCCGGAGGTCGTGGACGTGGGCCTCGAGGGGAAGCCCCTCGGCCTTGGCCGCCCGCTCCAGGAAGCGGACGATCCTGGGGTCGGCGTCCAGGACCACCACCCGCTTGGGCAGGCCCGTGAGGGCGGCGGCGAGGCCCGTGAGGTCGTCGTCCCCCAGGACCAGGACCTCCTTGCCCTCGAGGTCGCCCCAGCTCCAGGCCAGGGCCACCCGGGCCAGGGTGGACTCCGGGGTCACGTACCCCTGGTCAAAGTCCTGGATGGCCTCGGGCCGCCCCTTGGCCCAGGCCAAAAACCGCTCCGCCGCCCGCCCCGGAAGCCTCTCCCCCACAAGCCCCCGGCCCTCGCAGGCGGAACAGGCCGCCTCCCCAGGGCGGGGCGCCGGGACCTCCGCCAGGAGGTCAAGCCCCTCCTCCACCCGGAGAAGCCCCCGCCGGGCGAGGCTCTCCCAAATGGGCACGAGGAAGCGCAAGGGCACGCGGGAAAGCCGCACAACCTCCCAAAGGTCCCGGGTCGCCCGGAGCGCCCCCAGGGTCCTCTCCACGTCCCGCCAGCCCACGGGAAGGCCCGTGGCCTGGCGCACCTCTTCCGCCACCTGGACCAGCGCTTCCTTGTTCACGCTCACCCCCTTTCCGGCCGTTTCCACGGCCCAAGGCCTATATAATGCCCTTGACCGGGGTCGCCCGGCAAGGGAGGTGGGTCTTGAACCTGCACGAGTATCAAGCGAAGGAGATCCTGGCCCGCTATGGGGTGCCCGTGCCGCCGGGAAAGGTGGCCTACACCCCCGAGGAGGCCAAACGGATCGCCGAAGAGTTCGGCAAGCGGGTGGTCATCAAGGCCCAGGTGCACGTGGGAGGGAGAGGAAAGGCGGGGGGCGTCAAGCTCGCCGACACCCCCCAGGAGGCCTACGAGAAGGCCCAGGCCATCCTGGGCATGAACATCAAGGGCCTCACCGTGAAGAAGGTCCTGGTGGCCGAGGCGGTGGACATCGCCAAGGAGTACTACGCGGGCCTCATCCTGGACCGGGCCAAGAAGCGGGTGGTCCTCATGCTCTCCAAGGAGGGGGGCGTGGACATCGAGGAGGTGGCCGCGGAGCGCCCCGAGGCCATCCACAAGTTCTGGATAGACCCCCACAAGGGGTTCCGCCCCTTTGAGGCCCGGGAGATGGTGAAGCGGGCGGGGCTCGAGGGCAACCTCAACAAGCTCGCCCAGGTCCTGGTGGCCCTCTACCGGGCCTACGAGGGGGTGGACGCCTTCATCGCCGAGATCAACCCCCTGGTGGTGACCACGGACGGCCAAATCGTGGCCGCCGACGCCAAGATCGTCCTGGACGACAACGCCCTCTTCCGCCACCCCGACTTGGCGGAGCTGAGAGAGATCGAGGCCGAGCACCCCCTGGAGGTGGAGGCCAGCAACTACGGCTTCGCCTACGTGAAGCTGGACGGGAACATCGGCATCATCGGCAACGGGGCGGGGCTTGTCATGTATACCCTGGACCTGGTGAACCGGGTGGGGGGCAGGCCCGCCAACTTCCTGGACATCGGGGGCGGGGCCAAGGCCGACGTGGTCTACAACGCCCTCAAGTTGGTCCTCAAGGACCCCGACGTCAAGGGGGTCTTCATCAACATCTTCGGCGGCATCACCCGGGCGGACGAGGTGGCCAAGGGGGTGATCCGCGCCCTGGAGGAGGGCCTCCTCACCAAGCCCGTGGTGATGCGGGTGGCGGGTACCGCCGAGGAGGAGGCCAAGAAGCTCTTGGAGGGGAAGCCCATCTACATGTACCCCACGTCCATTGAGGCGGCCAAGGCCATCGTGGCCATGGTGGGAGGTGCGGCGTGATCCTGGTGAACCGCGAAACCCGGGTCCTGGTCCAGGGGATTACCGGCCGGGAGGGGCAGTTCCACACCAAGCAGATGCTGGACTACGGCACCAAGATCGTGGCCGGGGTCACCCCGGGCAAAGGGGGAACGGAGGTCCTCGGGGTCCCTGTCTACGACACGGTGAAGGAGGCGGTGGCGAACCACGAAATAGACGCCTCCATCATCTTCGTGCCCGCCCCGGCCGCGGCGGACGCCGCCCTGGAAGCGGCCCACGCCGGGATCCCCCTCATCGTCCTCATCACCGAGGGCATCCCCATCCTGGACATGGTGAAGGCGGTGGAGGAGATCAAGGCCTTGGGCAGCCGCCTCATCGGGGGAACTGCCCCGGGATCATCAGCGCCGAGGAAACCAAGATCGGGATCATGCCCGGCCACATCTTCAAACGGGGCCGGGTGGGGATCATCAGCCGTTCCGGCACCCTCACCTACGAGGCCGCAGCCGCCCTTTCCCAGGCGGGGCTCGGCACCACCACCACGGTGGGGATCGGGGGCGACCCCGTCATCGGCACCACCTTCAAGGACCTCCTCCCCCTCTTCAACGAGGACCCGGAGACGGAGGCCGTGGTCCTCATCGGGGAGATCGGCGGCTCCGACGAGGAGGAGGCGGCGGCTTGGGTGAAGGACCACATGAAGAAGCCGGTGGTGGGCTTCATCGGAGGCCGCTCCGCCCCCAAGGGCAAGCGCATGGGCCACGCCGGGGCCATCATCATGGGCAACGTGGGCACCCCGGAGTCCAAGCTCCGGGCCTTCGCCGAGGCGGGCATCCCCGTGGCCGACACCATCGACGAGATCGTGGAGCTGGTCAAGAAGGCCCTGGGCTAAAAAGGAGGTGAACGGTGAAGGCACCCGTACGCGTGGCGGTTACCGGAGCCGCGGGACAGATCGGCTACAGCCTCCTCTTCCGCATCGCCGCGGGGGAGATGCTGGGCAAGGACCAGCCGGTGATCCTCCAGCTTTTGGAGATCCCCCAGGCCATGAAGGCCCTGGAGGGCGTGGTCATGGAGCTGGAGGACTGCGCCTTCCCCCTGCTTGCGGGCCTCGAGGCCACCGACGACCCCAAGGTGGCCTTCAAGGACGCCGACTACGCCCTCCTGGTGGGGGCGGCCCCCCGCAAGGCGGGGATGGAGCGCCGGGACCTTTTGCAGGTAAACGGCAAGATCTTCACCGAGCAGGGCCGGGCCCTGGCCGAGGTGGCCAAGAAGGACGTGAAGGTATTGGTGGTGGGCAACCCCGCCAACACCAACGCCCTCATCGCCTACAAGAACGCCCCCGGCCTCAACCCCCGGAACTTCACCGCCATGACCCGGCTGGACCACAACCGGGCCAAGGCCCAGCTCGCCAAGAAGACCGGGGTCCCCGTGGACCGCATCCGCCGCATGACGGTGTGGGGCAACCACTCCTCCACCATGTTCCCCGACCTCTTCCACGCCGAGGTGGACGGCAGGCCCGCCCTGGAGCTCGTGGACATGGAGTGGTACGAGAAGGTCTTCATCCCCACCGTGGCCCAGCGGGGGCGGCCATCATCCAGGCCCGGGGGCCAGTAGCGCCGCCAGCGCCGCGAACGCCGCCATAGAGCACATCCGCGACTGGGCTTTGGGCACCCCGGAGGGGGACTGGGTTTCCATGGCCGTCCCCTCCCAAGGGGAGTACGGCATCCCCGAGGGCATCGTCTACTCCTTCCCGGTGACGGCCAAGGACGGGGAGTACCGCATCGTGGAAGGCCTGGAGATCAACGCGTTCGCCCGCAAGCGCATGGAGATCACGGCCCAGGAACTCCTGGACGAGATGGAGCAGGTGAAGGCCCTGGGCCTCATCTGAGAGGCCGGCCTCAGAGCCCCCACCGCGCCCTGCGGTGGGGGCTTTATACCACCTGGCTTGCGCCGGCATGGGGGCCCCGGCAAAAGCCCCCTGGGAAGCTTCCCCGGACCCGTCGGGCGAAGGCAACCGGAAGGGTATTAGCCTTCGGGCCAGGCCTCGAGGGCCCAAGGGTAGACCACCCAGGCCGCCGTCTCCTCGGCGTAGAAGTCGGGGCGGTCCGGCACCCGGTTCCGCCCCGGCTTGAAGTGGAGGGTGGCCACCACAGGCACCCCGCCCGCCCGGCGCACCCGGGCCTTCACGGCAAAGGTCGTGCGCCCTGAGTCCCAAACGTCGTCCACCACCAGGACCCGCTTGCCGAAAAGGAGGACATCGGGGGGAAACTGCAGGAATACCGGCTCGGGCGCTCCATCAGGCCTTGTCCAGCTCAAAGGCCTGGTGGACGGCCCTAAGCGCCGCCTCGGCGTACTCGGCGGGGATGATCACGGAGATGCGCACCTCGCTGGTGGCGATCATCTCAATGTTGGCCCCGGTGGAGGCCACCGCCTGGAACATCTTGGCGGGGATCTCCGGGGTGGAGGCGAGGCCCACGCCCACGATGGAGACCTTGGCGATGTCCGGCCTCAGGATGGCCTCACCCCCGATCTCGGCGAGGACGGGCTCCAAAGCCTCCAGGGCCTCCTGGGCGAAGTCCTTCTTCACCGTGAAGGCCATCTGCTGCCTCGAGGGGTCGTGGCCGGGAACCCCCTGGATGATCATGTCCACGGCGATGCCCCGCTCGGCCAAAGCCTGGAAGACCTTGGCCGCGATGCCCGGCTGGTCCGGGATGCCGATAAGCCCGATCTGGGCGTGGTCCAGGTCCAAGGCCACGCCCGTCACCGCCTTGTCCATTTCCATACCAACCTCCTTCACCAGGGTACCGGGGTTGTAGGAGAAGCTACTGCGCACGTGGAGCACCACCCCGTAGCGCTTGGCGTAGTAGACCGCCCGGGGGTGGAGGACCCTGGCCCCCAAAGCGGCCATCTCCAGCATCTGGTCGTAGCCGATGACGGAAAGCTTCCTCGCCTCGGGGATCAGGTGGGGGTCCGTGGTGTAGACCCCCTCCGTGTCCGTGTAGATCTCGCACTCCTTGGCCCCGAGGGCGGCGGCGATGGCCACGGCGGTCGTGTCCGACCCCCCGCGGCCCAAGGTGGTGATCTCCCCTTCCGGGGTGGTGCCCATGAAGCCCGCGATCACCGCCACAAAGCCCCTCTCCAGGGCCTCCCGGATGCGGGCCGGGTTCACCTCGAGGATCCGGGCGTCCCCGTAGCGCCCGTCGGTGGTGATGCCGATCTGGTGCTGGACGAAGCCCTTGGCGGGGATCCCCATGGCCCAAAGCTGCATGGAGAGGAGGGCCACGGAGACCTGCTCCCCGGTGGTGGTGAGGAGGTCCAGCTCGCGGAAGGGAGGTCTCGGGTTCACCCGCTTGGCCAGGGCGATGAGCTCGTCGGTGGTGTGCCCCATGGCCGAGACCACCACCGCAAGTTTATGCCCCTTCTCCCGGTAGTGGGCGATGCGCTGGGCCACCTTGTGGATGCGCTCCAGGTCGCCCACAGAGGTGCCGCCGTACTTCTGAACCACCAGGGCCACGCTTCCCTCCTTCCCCGCCCCCCGGGCGGTTTGAAAGAGAATGTTAGCACATTTGCCCCCTCCGCCCAAGGCCCTTATCCTGGGAGGACGTGAGCCTGACGCGGGAAGCCTACCACCGCCTCACCCCCCTTCCCCACCCCGGGGCCGGCTCTTCGTCAAGCCCGGGGCCCGGGGGTACCGGGACCCGGTCCACGACCTCCTGCAGAAGACGGTGGAGCCCTTCGGCGAGCGGGTCCTGGACCTGAACCCCGGGGTGGGCTGGGGAAGCCTCCCCTTGGAGGGGAAGATGGCGGTGGAGCGGCTGGAGACCTCCCGGGCCGCCTTCCGCTGCCTCACGGCGAGCGGCCTCCAGGCCCGGCTCGCCCTTCCCTGGGAGGCGGCGGCGGGCGCGTACGACCTCGTGGTCCTGGCCCTCCCCGCCGGGAGGGGGACAGCCTACGTCCAGGCGAGCCTCGTGGCCGCAGCCCGGGCCCTCCG
The DNA here is from genome assembly GCF_001535545.1 of Thermus parvatiensis. Classification (GTDB taxonomy): domain Bacteria; phylum Deinococcota; class Deinococci; order Deinococcales; family Thermaceae; genus Thermus; species Thermus parvatiensis. The sequence continues at coordinate 1,480,942 of NZ_CP014141.1, forward strand.
CCCGGGAGGGCGGCTCTACCTCGCCGGGGACAAGAACAAGGGGTTTGAGCGCTACTTCAAGGAGGCCCGGGCCCTTCTGGGCTACGGCGTGGTGGTGCGGCGGGAGGGGCCCTACCGGGTGGCCCTCCTGGAGAAGGAGAAGGAGGCCCCGCCCCTCCCCCCCTCTGGCGGACCTTTTCCGCCCGCATCCTGGGAGCGGAGTACACCTTCCACCACCTCCCCGGGGTCTTCTCGGCGGGAAAGGTGGACCCGGCCTCCCTGCTCCTCCTCGAGGCCCTGCAGGAACGCCTGGGGCCCGAGGGGGTCCGCGGCCGGCAGGTCCTGGACCTGGGGGCGGGCTATGGGGCCCTGACCCTGCCCCTTGCCCGGATGGGGGCGGAGGTGGTGGGGGTGGAGGACGACCTGGCCTCCGTCCTCTCCCTGCAAAAGGGCCTCGAGGCCAACGCCCTGAAGGCCCAGGCCCTCCACTCCGACGTGGACGAGGCCTTGACAGAAGAGGCCCGGTTTGACATCATAGTTACGAACCCCCCCTTTCACGTGGGGGGTGCGGTCATTCTGGATGTGGCCCAGGCGTTCGTGGACGTGGCGGCGGCCCGGCTCAGGCCGGGTGGCGTGTTTTTCCTCGTGTCCAACCCGTTCCTGAAGTACGAGCCTTTGCTGGAGGAGAAGTTCGGCGCCTTTCAGACCCTCAAGGTGGCCGAATACAAGGTCCTGTTTGCGGAAAAGCGAGGGAGGTGAGCCTTGAAGAAGAGCAAGCGCAAAAACGCCCAGGCCCAGGAGGCCCAGGAGACCGAGGTCCTGGTCCAGGAGGAGGCGGAGGAGCTCCCCGAGTTCCCCGAGGGGGAGCCCGACCCCGACCTCGAGGACCCGGACCTCGCCCTGGAGGACGACCTCCTGGACCTGCCCGAGGAGGGCGAGGGGCTGGACCTGGAGGAGGAGGAAGAAGACCTCCCCATCCCCAAGATCTCCACCTCCGACCCCGTGCGCCAGTACCTGCACGAGATCGGCCAGGTCCCCCTCCTCACCCTGGAGGAGGAGGTGGAGCTCGCCCGGAAGGTGGAGGAGGGGATGGAGGCCATCAAGAAGCTCTCCGAGATCACCGGCCTTGACCCCGACCTCATCCGGGAGGTGGTCCGGGCCAAGATCCTGGGCTCGGCCCGGGTGCGGCACATCCCCGGCCTCAAGGAAACCCTGGACCCCAAGACCGTGGAGGAGATTGATCAGAAGCTTAAAAGCCTCCCTAAAGAGCACAAGCGCTACCTCCACATCGCCCGGGAAGGGGAGGCGGCCCGGCAGCACCTCATTGAGGCCAACCTCCGGCTCGTGGTCTCCATCGCCAAGAAGTACACGGGACGGGGCCTCTCTTTCCTGGACCTTATCCAGGAGGGAAACCAGGGCCTGATCCGGGCGGTGGAGAAGTTTGAGTACAAGCGCCGCTTCAAGTTCTCCACCTACGCCACCTGGTGGATCCGGCAGGCCATCAACCGGGCCATCGCCGACCAGGCCCGCACCATCCGCATCCCGGTCCACATGGTGGAGACCATCAACAAGCTCTCCCGAACCGCAAGGCAGCTCCAGCAGGAGCTCGGCCGGGAGCCCACCTACGAGGAGATCGCCGAGGCCATGGGGCCGGGCTGGGACGCCAAGCGGGTGGAGGAAACCCTCAAGATCGCCCAGGAGCCCGTCTCCCTGGAGACCCCCATCGGCGACGAGAAGGACAGCTTCTACGGGGACTTCATCCCCGACGAGCACCTCCCCTCCCCGGTGGACGCCGCCACCCAGAGCCTCCTCTCCGAGGAGCTGGAGAAGGCCCTGTCCAAGCTCTCCGAGCGCGAGGCCATGGTCCTAAAGCTCCGGAAAGGGCTCATTGACGGGCGGGAGCACACCCTGGAGGAGGTGGGGGCCTTCTTCGGCGTCACCCGGGAAAGGATCCGCCAGATTGAGAACAAGGCCCTCCGCAAGCTCAAGTACCACGAGTCCCGCACGCGGAAGCTCAGGGACTTCCTGGACTAAGTCGCCTTCGCCAGAGGGGGCCCCGAAGACGCCCCCCCACGCTTCCCATGGACGCCCACCTCCTCCTCCCTCTAGGCTTCGGCCTCCTCTCCGCCCTCACCTGGGGGGCCGGGGACTTCGGCGGCGGGATGGCCTCCCGCCGGGCCCACGCCCAGGCCGTGGTCCTCTGGGCCTCCGGCATCGGCCTCCTCCTCTTCCTCCTCCTGGCCCAGGTCTTCGGGGAGGCGCCCCAAGGGCGGGACCTTCCCTATGCCCTTTTGGGCGGGGCCTCCGGGGCCCTCGGCCTCCTCGCCTTTTACCGGGCCCTGGCCCAAGGGGAGATGGGCCTCGCCGCCCCCGTGGCCGGGGTGGTGGGGACGGCCCTCCCCGTGGCCCTGGGGGCCCTCCTCGAGGGGTGGCCGGGCCTTTTCCCCGCCCTGGGCATGGGGCTGGGCCTCCTCGCGGTCTGGCTCGTCTCCCGGCCCGAAGGCCGGGCGCGCCCGGGGAACCTGGGCCTCGCCCTCCTCGCCGGCCTCGGCTTCGGCGGGTTCTACGCCTTCATGGACCGGGTGGAGGGGCTTTTCTATCCCGCCGCCTGGGCCAAGCTCACCGCCTTTCTCCTGGTCCTCCCCACCGCCCTCAGGGCCAAGCCCTGGCCTGGAGGACGCGAGGCCCCATGGGTCCTCCTCGCTGGCCTCGGGGACGCCGGGGGAAACCTCTTCTTCCTCCTCGCGGCCCAGGCCGGGCGGCTGGACGTGGCGGCGGTCCTCTCCTCCTTCTACCCGGTCTTCACGGTCCTTCTGGCCTGGCTCGTCCTGAAGGAAAGGCTCTCCCGCGGGCGGCTTACGGGGGTGGGCCTCAGCCTCCTGGCCATGGCCCTCATCGCTCTGGGCTAGGGCCTAACGGAAAGCGGGCTACCTCCACGAGCCCTTCCCCTTCGTCCCGCACCAAGGCCGCCTCCCGCACCAGGAAGGAGCGGCGGGGCGGGGGCGGGAGGCTTTCCGCCAGGGCCTTCGCCTCCTCCGGGGAGAGGCCCAGGGCCAGGGTCAGGTGGGGGATGTAGCTCGGCCCCTCAATCTCCTTGAGGGGCGGGGCCAGGGGCTCCAGGGCGTGGTAGAGGCGCCGGAAGGCCCCGCCCCCGTAGGCCCGGAGGTAGACCACCCCCTGGGGGAAGAAGCGCCAGTCCCCCAGGCGGACGCGAAAGGGGGGGTGGCCCCGCAGGATCCCCGCCAGGGCGATGCGCAAGGCCTCCTCCTCGTAGGGCCAGTCAAAGGGCTGGCGGAGGTTGAGGTGGGGCGGGCCGAAGCCCCGGACACCCCGGGCCGCCTGGAGCTCCTCCATAAAGCGGCGGAGGTCCTCGGGGGGCCAGACCAGGACCCCGTACATGGGGCGCAGTATACCTCAACCGTCTCCTAAAAAATCTCCAGGTTTCCCCGGTACACCCGGCCCACGGGCCTCTTCCCCTCCCACAGGGTGAGGTCCGCGCGCGCCCCGGGGGCGATGCGCCCGTAGTCCGCCCACCCCGCCGCCAGGGAGGCCCCGAGGGTGTGGGCCCAAAGGACCTCCTCTTCAGAAAGCCCCTCCTCCGGGTTCAGGGGGTGGTGGAGGGCGGCCTCCAGGTTCTGGGCGTACTCGGGCGGGGCCACAGGGGCGTCGGAGCCGAAGGCCAGGGGAAGGCCCGTGGCCTTGAGGCTCCGGAAGCGGAAGGCCTCCTTCACGGGAAGCCCGTAGGCCCGAACCAAGGCCTGGTCCAGAAGGAGGTGGAGGGGCTGGAGGGAAAGGGCGAGGGGAAGCCCCGGGAAGAGGGGAAGGGCCTCGTCGCGAACGTGCTGAACGTGCTCCATCCGCAAGGTGCGCCCCCTTTCCCGGGCCAGGGGGGCGAGGTCCCGGAAGACCCCCAAGACCCCCTCCACCGCCCGGGTGCCGATGGCGTGGACGGCCAGGGTGAAGCCCGCCCTCAGCGCCCTCTCCCCTTCCTCCCGGATGGCCTCGAGGGCATCCAAGGGCATGCCGAAGGTCCCGTCGGGGTAGGGGGCGTGCATCCAGGCGGTGCGGCTCCCTAAAGCCCCGTCGGCGAAGAACTTGACCCCGGCGAGGTGCAAGTCCCCGTACCACCCCGGCCGCCGCCCCTCCCACGCCCCCCGGGGCAGGGCCCACCAGAGCCGCACGGGCAGCTCCATCCCCAAGGCCCAGTCCAGGGCCTCCGGGGGCTCGTAGCCCATGGCGTGGAGGGCGGTGTACCCCCTTTGGGCAAAGTCCCAAAGCCCCCGCGCCAGATCCTCGGGGGAGGGCGGGGGGAGGTGCGGCGCAAGGAGCTCCTGGGCCCGCTCCAGGAGATAGTAGGGCACACCCTCCCCGTCCCGCAGGAAGCCCCCTCCTTCGGGAGGAAGGGTGTGGGGGTTTAGGCCCGCCCGCTCCGCCGCCCGGCGGTTGATCCAGGCGGAGTGGAGGTCGCGGCTACGCAGGAAGACGGGGTGCTCGGGGGCGGCCCGGTCCAAAAGCCCCGGGGGCGGGGGCGAGGCGAAGAGGAAGCCCTGCCCCTCCACCCAGGCTCCCGGGGGAGCTTTTGGGCCTTCCGCGCCACCTCCCGGGCCACGGCCTCCGGGTCCTTAAGCCTGGAAAGGTCCAGACCCCGCAAGGCCACCCCCCAGTAGAGGGGGTGGGCGTGGGCGTCCTGGAGACCCGGGGTGAGGGCCTCAAAGAAGTGCCCCCGCCTTCCCGCCTCCACCCGGGCGATGCGCTCCCCCTCAATGAGGAGGCTTAAGCGACCGTCTGTGAGCCACATGGGAAGAGTCTATTATGGGGGCGTGGAACGCACCTACCTCTACCGGGGCCGCATCCTGAACCTGGCCCTGGAAGGCCATTACGAGATCGTGGAACACAAGCCCGCCGTGGCGGTGATCGCCCTGAGGGAGGGAAAAATGCTCTTCGTCCGCCAGATGCGCCCCGCCGTGGGCCTCGCCCCCCTGGAGATCCCGGCGGGCCTCATAGAGCCCGGGGAGGACCCCTTGGAGGCGGCAAGGAGGGAGCTCGCCGAAGAGACGGGCCTTAGCGGGGACCTCACCTACCTCTTCAGCTACTTCGTCTCCCCCGGGTTCACCGACGAGAAGACCTACGTCTTTCTCGCGGAGAACCTAAAGGAGGTGGAGGCCCAGCCCGACGAGGACGAGGCCATAGAGGTGGTCTGGCTGGAGCCGGAAAGGGCCTTGGAGATGCACCAAAGGGGCGAGGTGGAGTTCTCGGCCACGGGGCTCGTGGGAGTGCTCTACTACCATGCTTTTCTCCGAGGTCGCTGACGTCCCCAAAGGCCCCAAGGTGGTGGCCGTGGGCTCCTTTGACGGGGTGCACCTGGGCCACCAGTACCTCCTGCGCCAGGCCCTGGCCGAGGCCAAAACCCTGAAGGAGCCCCTCCTCGTCTACACCTTTGACCCCCCCACCAAGGTCTTCACCCGGGGGAAGGGTTCCTCATGGACCTTCAGGAGAAGGTGGAGGCCCTGAGGGGGGTGGGCGTGGAGCTGATCCTGGCGGTGCCCTTCAACGAGGAGTTCGCCAGAAGACCCCCCGAGGCCTTCCTGGAGGACTTAAGGGCCCTTCAGGCGAGCCGGATCTACGTGGGGGAGGACTTCCGCTTCGGCCGGGGCCGGGCGGGGGGCCCGGAGGCCCTGGAGCGGGTGGCCCCCACCCGGGTCGTCCCCCTCTTGAGCCTTGCGGGGGAGGCGGTGAAGAGCAGCCGCATCCGCGCCCTCCTCAAGGAGGGAAAGGTGGAGGAAGCCCGCCACCTCCTGGGCCGCCCCTACGGGGCCTACGGGGTGGTGGTGGAGGGGGACCGGATGGGAAGGCGGCTCGGCTTCCCCACGGCCAACCTCGCCGTCCACCCCTTGAAGGTCCTTCCCCCCGGGGTCTACGCCGTGGAGGCGGAAGGGGCTTTCGGGCGCTACAAGGGGGTGGCCAACGTGGGGACGCGGCCCACCCTGGGGGGGAGGAAAGGCGCTTGGAGGTGCACCTCCTCGGCTTCGCCGGGGAGCTTTACGGGGAGGAGGTGCGGGTGCGCTTCCTCAAGCGCCTCCGGGAGGAGAGGCGCTTCCCTAGCCTCGAGGCCCTTAAAGCACAGATCGCCCAGGACGTGGCCGAGGCCCGGGCCTATTTCGGGGTTTAGCCCTCGTCAAAGTAGGTGAGCTTGGGGTGCTTGTTGGCCCGAAGCTCGTCCAGGCGGCGGACCGGGGTGGAGTAGGGGGCGTTTTCCAGCCACTCCTTGGGCTTCTCCAAAAGCTCTCCCATGGCCTCGGCGAAGGCCTCGAGGGTCTCCTTGGCCTCGGTCTCCGTGGGCTCCACCATGAGGGCCTCCTTGACGATCAAGGGGAAGTAGACCGTGGGAGGGTGGAAGCCGAGCTCCAAAAGCCCCTTGGCGAGGTCCAAAGCGCGGAAGCCCTGGGGGGGCTGGGCCACGAACTCGTGCATGGAGGGCCCGTCGTAGGGCACCCGGTAGCCCTTCTCCTTGAGGAGTTCCTTCAGGTAGCGGGCGTTGAGGACGGCGAGGGCAGCCGCCTTCTTAAGGCCCTCTAGCCCCAGGGTGCGGATGTAGGCCCAGGCCCGGACCAAGGCCAGGAAGTTCCCGTAGAAGCTCCGCACCCGGCCGATGCTCTTGGGCCGATGGAAGTCCAAGTAGAAGCCCTCCTCCCCCTTGGCCACCAAGGGCACGGGGAGGTAGGGGGCCAGGTGGGCCTTCACCCCCACGGGGCCCGAGCCGGGCCCGCCCCCGCCGTGGGGCACGGTGAAGGTCTTGTGGAGGTTGAGGTGCACCACGTCAAAGCCCATGTCCCCGGGCCTCGCCCAGCCCATGATGGCGTTCAGGTTGGCCCCGTCGTAGTAGAGCTGCACCCCCGCCTCCTTGCAGAGCCGGGAGATCTCCAGGATGCGCCGTTCAAAGAGGCCCAAGGTGTTGGGGTTCGTGAGCATGAGGGCGGCCACGTGGGGGCCGAGCTCGCGCTTCAGGGCCTCGAGGTCCACCTCCCCCTCGGGGCCTGAAGGGATCTCCCGCACCTGGTAGCCCGCCATGCTGGCGGTGGCGGGGTTGGAGCCGTGGGCCGAGTCGGGGACCAGGACCACACGCCGCGTCCTCCCCTCCCCCCGGTCCTCGTGGTAGGCGCGGATGATCAGAATTCCCGTGAGCTCCCCGTGGGCCCCGGCGGCGGGCTCCAGGGTGATGGCGTCCATGCCCGTGAGGGCCTTGAGGTACTCCCCAAGCTCCCACATGAGCCTTAAGGCCCCCTGGGCCGTCTTGGGGTCCTGGTAGGGGTGGAGGTCGGCAAAAAGCCTCGCCGCCTCCTCGTGGAGCTTGGGGTTGTACTTCATGGTGCAAGACCCCAAGGGGTAGAAGGTGGTGTCCACCCCCACCTGGCGGCGGGAAAGCCCGGTGTAGTGGCGCACCAGGGTGAGCTCGTCCACCTCGGGGAGGCGGGGCGGGACCTCCCGCAGGTGTTCCTTGGGGATCAGGTCCTCCGCCTTGGGCACCGCCTTCACCAGCTTGAGGCCGCGCCTTCCCTTCCGGCTCCGTTCAAAGATCAGGGGAAAGCTCATGCCAAAACCTCCTTAAGGGCGTCCCGCAGGGCCAGGAGGTCCTCCTCCTCATGGAGCTCGGTGGCGGCGAAGAGGGCGAGGTTCTCCCCGTACTCCTTGGGCACCGGGGTGGCCCCGTGGAAGCCCCGCTCCGCGAGGGCCCGCCGCACCGCCTCGGGGTCCTTGGGGAGGGCCAGGACGAACTCATTGAAGAAGGGCTTGGGGGTGAAGGGCCTGACCCCCGGGACCTCCAGGAGGAGGGCGTGAAGCTTATGGGCCATCTCCACGCTCTTCAGGGCCACCTCCCTAAGCCCCTCAGGCCCCAAGGCCGCGAGGTACATGGCCCCCATGAGGGCGGTGAGCTGGGCGTTGGTGGTGATGTTGCTCTTGGCCTTGGCCCGCCTTATGTACTGCTCCCGGGCCTGGAGGGTGAGGATGAAGCCCCGCCTTCCCTCCACGTCCACGGTCTCGGAGACGAGCCTCCCCGGAAGCTGGCGCACGAAGGCCTTTTTGGTGGCGAGAAAGCCGAAGTGGGGGCCGCCGAAGCCCATGGGGAGGCCGAGAACCTGCCCATCCCCCACGGCGATGTCCGCCCCGTAGGCCCCCGGGGGCTTGAGGACCCCCAAGGAGAGGGGGTCGGCCACGGCCACGAAAAGGGCCCCCGCCCGGTGGGCGGCCTCGGCAAGGGGCCCAAGGTCCTCCAGGGCCCCCAGGTAGTTGGGGTTCTGGGCCACCACCGCCCCCACGCCCTCCCCTACCTCGGGCGCAGGGGTCCTTCCCCCTTCCAGGGGGAGGGTTTTGAGCTCCGCCCCCACCGCCTCGAGGTAGGCCCGGAGCACCGCCCGGTACTCGGGGTGGACCCCTTGGGAGACGAGGACCCCCATCCTCCCCGTCTCCCGGAGGGCGAGGAGCACCCCCTCGGCCAGGGCCGTGGCCCCGTCGTACATGGAGGCGTTGGCGATCTCCAGCCCTGTGAGCTCGGCGATCATGGTCTGGTACTCAAAGGTGGCCTGCAGAACCCCCTGGCTCACCTCAGGCTGGTAGGGGGTGTAGGCGGTGAGGAACTCGCCCCGTGCGGCCAGGGCCTGGACCACGGGGGGGACGTGGTGGCTCCTCACCCCCCCGCCCAGGAAGGCCTTGTGGGCGGGGAGGTTTTGGGCGGCGAGGCGCCTCAGCTCCTCCAGAACCTTCCACTCGGGCAGGGGCTCGGGGAGGTCTATGGGTGGGTTCAGGACCTCCTTGGGCAGGTGGGCGAAGAGGTCCTCCAGGGAGGCCGCCCCCACCCGCCTGAGCATCTCCCGGATCTCCTCCTCCGTGTGGGGCGTGTAGTCCATGTCTCCATCCTCAAACAAAATCCCAGGGCCATTTGCCCCGGGGCCACAAAGCGCCCTTCCTACCCTAAGCCGCGGGCGAGGGAAGGGCCTTTGGGACGCATCCTTCTAAGCCTCGCTTTCCAGGACCTCCTGGTAGCCCCCGGCGTCCAAGAGCTCGTCCAGGTCGCCCATGTCCCTGGGCTTCAGGCGGAAGATCCAGCCCTCCCCATAAGGGTCCTGGTTGACGAGCTCCGGGGTCTTCTCCAGGGCGAGGTTCACCTCCACGATCTCCCCGGCCACGGGGGCGTAGATGTCGGAAGCGGTCTTGACGCTTTCCACCACCGCCACCGCCTCGCCCTTCTCCACCGCCCGGCCCACCTCAGGTAGCTCCACGTAGACCACGTCGCCGAGGGCGTCCTGGGCGTAGTCGGTGATGCCGACGAGCACCGTGTCGCCTTCGGGCAGGGCCCACTCGTGGGTTTTGGTGTAAAAGCGGTCCTTAGGGATATCCATAGCGCCTCCCAACCCCCGCTATTTTAGCGGCACAAAGGGGAGGGGACTAAGGGCGGCGGGGACCGCCCGGCCCCGGACCTCCACCTGGAAAGGCCCCTCCGCCCCTTCCTCCACGTAGGCGAGGGCGATGCCCCTCTGCAGCAGGGGCGAATACCCGCCGCTCGTCACCCGGCCCACGGGGCGGCCCCCGGAGAGCACCCGGTAGCCCTCCCGGGGATGCCCCCTTCCAGAACGAGGCCCACGAGGCGCTCCCGGCAGGCCCGGGTCAGCATGGCCTCCTTGCCCAAAAACGCCTTTTCCTTCTTCACCACCCAGGCCCAGGGGGTGCAGAGGGGGTTGGTCTCCTCGGTGAGCTCGTGGCCGTAGAGGGGGAAGCCCGCCTCGAGCCTCAAGGAGTCCCGGGCCCCGAGGCCCGCGGGCTTGGCCCCGGCCTCCACCAGGGCCAGAAAGACGGGCTCGGCGTCCTCCGGGGCGAGGAAGAGCTCAAACCCATCCTCCCCCGTGTACCCCGTGCGGGCGAGGCGGGCGGGCCGGCCCGCCACCCGGGCGGGGAAGACGTCGTTCTTCCGCTTCTGGGAAAGGTCCAGATTGGTGAGCCCCTGGAGGAGGGAGGCCGCCTTGGGGCCCTGGAGGGCGAGGAGGGCGGTCCTTTCGGAGGCGTCCTCAAGCTCCACCCTGAACCCCTTGGCCAAGGCCTGGAGGTGGGCGAGGTCCTTGGCGATGTTGGCGGCGTTCACCACCATGAGGTACTCCTCTTCCCCCAGGCGGTAGAGGTAGATGTCGTCCACCACCCCGCCCCGCTCGTTCGGGAGCATGGAGTACTGGGCCCTTCCCACCTTGAGCTTGCCTGCGTCGTTCACCGTGGCCCACTGAAGGAAGGCCAGGGCCTCCTCGCCCCGGACCAGAAACTCCCCCATGTGGCTCACGTCAAAAACCCCGGCCGCCCGGCGCACGGCCAGGTGCTCCTCCACGATGGAGGTGTACTGGAGAGGGAGGAGGTACCCGGCGAAGTCCACCATCCGCCCTCCCAAGCGGAGGTGGGCCTCGTAAAGCGGGGTCTTCTTCATGGCAAGGCCATCCTACCCGAAGAACTCCCGGCGCAGGGCCTCGGCGGAGTTGTCCTCCAGGACCTCCTCCCTCTTGGTGGCCCAGGCGGGGAAAGGGAAGTGGACAAGGAGGGGCACGGGGATCTCGGGCTGGTGGAGGATCACCGCCCCCTGGGGGAGGATGAGGGCCCTTTGGCGGAAGGAGGTGGGAAGGTAGCGGTACTCGGGGCGCTCCGCCTCGGCGGCGTCCAGGCGGCCCACCACCCTTATGGCCGCGTTCCCCACCACGCGCCTTTCCACCTCGCTCGCCGTCTGCTGGGCCCCGATGAGGATCACCCCGAGGGAGCGGCCCCTCTCGGCGATGTCCAGGAGCACGTCCTTGATGGGGCTTTCCTCCTCCCGGGGAGCGTACTTGTTGAGCTCGTCCAAGACGATGAAGACCCTCCCCCGGTACTGCCCCCGCTCCTTCCTTTCAAAGAGGTCCTTGAGAAGGCTTCCCACCACGAACATCTGCGCCTGGGGGGAGAGCTTGGCCAGGTCCACCACGTGGACCTGTTCTCCGGAAAGGGGGTCTGGGGGGTTTCCCGGGCGGTCCCCTCGGATCAGGTGGCCCACGTTCTCCACGCTCGCCTTGAGGCGGCGGACGAAGGCCTCCAGGGTCCCCTTGGCCTGCCTTGCGGTCCAGGTCTTGTCCCCCTCCCCTTCCCCGGTTTCGGGGCCCAGGAGCTTGTACTCCAGGTAGCGCACGAGGTCGGAGAAGCTCTTGAGGCGCGCCTTTCCCAGCTGGTCAAAGCTCATCCCCTCGGAAGCCTCCCCCCCGGGCCAGTCCTCCACCTGGAGGTGGGGGCCCTTCTGCCCCTCGGCGAGGCGCTTGAGCTTCTCCGTCACGTGGGCCACCAGGAAGCCCAGGTTGGTCATGGCGGCGCGGTCGGCGAAGAGGAAGGGAAGGAGGCCCCTCTGGCAGAACTGGACCAGGTCCCAGTGGTAGGCCTCCACCCCCTCCAGCCGGGTGTCCACGTCCGGGAGGTAGCCCGCCTTCTTGGGCGGGGCGAGGAAGGCCACGCTCTGGAAGGGGGTCGCAGGGAGGCCAAGCCTTGCGTAGGCCTTCCGCGCCTCCTCGGTGAGGCGGGCGTTGGGCTTGTCCAGGAAGAAGAGGTCCTCCCCCTTGACGTTGAAGAGGAGGACTTTGGCCTGGTGGGCGTCCTCGAGGACCCCGCTTTCCAGGAGGCTTTTCAGGAGAAAGGTGGCGTAGCTGGTCTTGGCGGCCACCCCGCTGATACCGGAGATGTTCACGTGCCCGCCCTTGACGCCGTTCAAGAACTCCAGGTTGAGGTAGGCCACCTCCCCGTTCTTGAGAAGCCCGGCGGGGAGCTTGGTGCTTCCCCGTTGGTTCCGCATGGCGTCGTAGTAGAGGGCGAGCTCCAGATCCTCCTCCTGGGCCAAGTACACGGGGGAGCCCGGGTCCGGGGGGAAGAACTCCTCGGGGAGGATGCGGGTCACGCTCACGTGGGCCACGTAGGCCAGGCTCACAGGGAGCTTCCCCTCCACCGCCAGGAAGGTGTCGGTGTCAAAGCTCTCCCCCTCGTGGACCTTGGCCACGTGGTCCACCATGCCGAAGAAGCGCACCTGGCCCACCTGGGGGTGGAAGCCCTCCACCACCACCAGGTCGTCCAGGCGCAAAAGCCCGTCCCCCTCCACCCCCACCCAGAACTCCAAGGGGGTGGCCTCCCGCCGGCCCAAGACCACGCCGATACGCTTCACCTCGCACCTCCCAAGTACCTCGCCAGCATGCGGCCCACCACCTCGGGCCTGCCCATCCTGCGGGAAAGCTCCCGCTCCAGCCCCCCCACGGGCAGGAGGTTCTGGGGGCCCTGGGGTCCTTCACCGGGTGGGAGGCCAAGGCGGGGAAAAGCCCCAAGGAGAGGTCGGCGAGCTCCAGGAAGGGGCCGGAAAGGGGCGTCTCCACCCGCAAAAGCCCCGCCAAGGGGGGCGAAGCCCCTCCGGGGGCAGAGGCAGGCGCACATACCAGCTCGCGAGCTCCAGCCCCTTCCGGTGGACGCGGAAGGCGGGGGTGCGCTCCCCCGGGGCCAGGGCCTCGAGGAGGGCCTCCCGCTCCTTGGGCAGGTAGCGGACCCAGTGGGTCTTGATGTAGCCGAGGAGGGGGCCTTCTCGGAGAAGGCGCACGGGGCCATCCACTACGAGAAGCCCCTCAGAAAGCCCCTCGGCCACCTTCCTCTCCAGAGCCTCCCGGGCGGCGCGAAGCCCCGCCATTAGCCCCTCAAGCCCCTCGCCCAAAGTAGGGACGGGCGCGTAGACAAGCTCCCCCGCCTGAAGGGCCTCCTCCAGCCCAACCCCCACGCGGCGTACCCTCAGGCCCAAGACCTCAACCTTTCCCCCCTTCAGGGCCACCGCCCCCGCGGCCACGCAGCCCAGGAGGGCCAGGCGGGGCCCCTGGGCCACCAGGGCCTCGGCCCGCTCCCTCCCGTCCACGAAGTAGAGGGGCTCGGGCCAGGGGGCCTGCCCTCCCCGCTTAGCCTCCCAGGGCTCCTCCAGGGGCCGGAAGGCCTCGGGCTCCGGGGGAGAGGCGGGGCCTTCTTGGAGCCCCAGGGGCTCGAGGCGCAAGAGGCGCCAGGCCATGCCCCTAGATTACCGGGGCGGGGCGGTAGGGGAGGTACCTTGGCTCCCAGAAGCGGCTTTTGACGAAGTCCAGGAGGGCCTCGAGGGCAAGCCCCTGGACCCTAGCCTCCTCCGCCACCCCTTCCTCCAGGGCCCTCTGCATCACCCGGGCGGCCACGTAGGGGGAGACCTCCCGCAACCGGGCCACCGGGGGGTAGACCCGCTCGGGAAAGTGCTCCCGGGTGTAGTCGTAAAGGGCGTAGGCGGCCTCGAGGACCATCCCGTCCGTCACCTCCCGGGCCCGGGAGAGCACCGCCCCGAGGCCAAGCCCCGGGAAGATGAAGGCGTTGTTCCCCTGCCCTATGGGGATGACCCGGCCCTTAAACCCCACGGGGGGAAGGGGCTTCCCGCCGCCACCAGGGCCCGCCCCTCCGTCCAGTAGACGAGGTCGTCCGGAAGGGCCTCCGTGGCCGAGGTGGGGTTGGAGAGGGGGAAGATCACGGGGCGGGGCGTGTTCGCCAGCATGGCCCGCACCACGGGCTCGGTGAAGCTTCCCGCCTGGCCGGAAAGGCCCAGGAGCACCGTGGCCCGGGCGTTTTGGATGGTTTCCAGGAGGCCTGGGTACTCCCCGGAAAAGCGCCAGCCCCCTAGGCGCTCGGGCCTTTGGGCGAAGGGCCTTTTGTACGCCTCCATGCTCCGCCCCTCCACCAAAAGCCCCCGGGAGTCCAGCACCAAAACCCGGGCCTTGGCCTCCTCCTCGCTTAGCCCTTCCCGCTTCATCCCCTCCACCAAGGCCCAGGCCACCCCGATCCCCCCGGCCCCCGCCCCATAGACCACCACCACCTGGTCCGAAAGCCTCTCCCCCTTTAAGCGGCAGGCGGAGAGCACCCCGGCCAGGGCCACGGCCCCCGTGCCCTGGATGTCGTCGTTGAAGGAGGGGATGACCTTGCGGTAGCGCTCCAACACCTGGAAGGCCGTCTCCTTGGCGAAGTCCTCCCACTGGATGAGGGCCTTGGGGTAGCGCCGCCTCACCGCCTCCACGAAGCGGTCCAGGAAGCGGAAGTACTCCTCCCCCCGCAGGCGCCGGTGCCGCACCCCGAGGTAGAGGGGGTCCTTGAGGAGGTCCTCCCGGTCCGTGCCCACGTCCAGCTCCACGGGGAGGGTCTTGTCGGGGCCCACCCCGCCCACGGCGGTGTAGAGGGTGAGCTTGCCGATGCTGATGGCCATCCCCCCGTAGCCCTGGTCCCCGATCCCCAGGATGGCGGAGGAGTCCGTGGCCACGATGAGGCGCACGTCCTCCAGGGGGACGTTCTGGAGGGCCTCGTCTATCCGGTCAATGTTTTTGGTGCTCGCGGTGAAGCCCCGGGGATAGCGGTAAATGTGGGAGAACTCCCGCACCGCCTCCCCCACCGTGGGGGTGTAGAGGATGGGGAGCATCTCCTCCAGGTGGTCCACCACAAGGGCGTAGAAGAGGACCTCGTTCCGGTCCTGGAGGTGGCGCAGGTAGATGTGCTTCTCCAAGGGGGAGGTCTGAAGGCGGTAGCGGCGGTAGACCCTTTCCTTCTGCTCCTCCAGGGTGTGGACGTGGGGGGGAGGAGGCCCTCGAGGCCCAAGAGGCGGCGCTCCTCCTCAGTGAAGGCCGTGCCCTTGTTGAGGAGGGGAAGCCTAAGGAGCAAAAAACCCGTGACGTAGGGCTCCAGGTAGCGCTCGCCTTTCTCGTCCCGCTTGACGTCGTAGTAGCGGCTTATGGGCATGGGGCCACGCTCCCACGCCTAGACGTTGAAGCCGAACATGCGCATCATGCGCTTGCCCTCCTCCGTCATGCGGGCGGGGGTCCAGGGCGGGGTCCAGACGAACTCCACGTTCACCCCCTGCACCCCGGGAAGGCGCATGACGGCCATCTCGGCGTCGGCCTTGACCACGTCCTGGGCGGGGCAGCCGATGGCGGTGAGGGTCATGGTGATGTCCACGACCCCGTTCTCGTGGACCTCCACGTCGTAGACCAGGCCCAGGTCCACGATGTTCACCGGGATCTCCGGGTCGTAGACCACCTTCAGGGCCTCGAGGACCTGCTCCTTCGTGGGAAGCTCCTTCCGGGCCTCGTCCATGGCTTTGAGTATAGCCCCAAGGCCTCCACCCCTTCTCCCCAGGGCCTCACCTTTGTATACTGGGTCCGGTTGGGGAGTAGCCCCAAGGCCGGTACCCCGTCAGGACGGGCCTAAAGGCCCCGGGGGCCGGGAGGGCGAAAGCCCTCGGGCGAGACCACCGCGCCTGGCGGTGGTGCTTTCTTTTTGGGAGGTGGGAGTGTGGAACTCACGGGCGCCTTTTCGGCCATCTTCACGCTCGTCGTCCTCGAGGTCATCCTCTCGGCGGACAACGCCCTCATCCTCGGGGTCATGGTGCAAAAGCTTCCCGTACACCTGAGGCGGAAAGCCCTCTTCTACGGGATCCTGGGGGCCTACGTGCTCCGGGGCCTCGCCCTCCTCTTCGCCGCCTGGGTCATCAAGCTCTGGTGGGCCCAGGCCTTGGGAGCGGCTTACCTCCTTTACATCGCCCTCAAACACTTCCTGAAGCCCGAGGAGGCCCACGCCCCCCCGCCCCTGGAGGTCTCCGCCGCCCAGTTCTGGAAGGTGGTGGCCCAGGTGGAGCTCATGGACCTGGCCTTCGCCGTGGACTCGGTCCTGGTGGCCGTGGCCATTTCCGACAAACTCTGGGTGATCTACACCGGGGTTTTCCTGGGCATCCTGGCCCTCAGAATGCTGGCCAGCCTGGTGGTGAACCTCCTGGACCGCTACCCCCGCTTCAAGCACCTGGCCTACGTGGTGGTGGGCCTCGCCGGGGTGAAGCTCGCCGCGGGGGGGTGGGACAAGTTCGCCAAGGAGGTCCTCCACCGCCCGGAGCTCGTCTTGGGCCTGGACAAGGAGGCCTTTAGCCTCCTCATCCTCCTCGTCCTCCTCTTGGGGAGCCTATGGGCCACGCGGGTGCCGAAGACCGCTTGATGGAGGGCCTTCTTTTCCTCGCCCCCCTCTCCCTCTTCCTGGAGACGGGGCTTCCCATCGGCCTCTTCGTCCCCGGGGGGACACCCTCCTTCTCGCCCTGGGGGCCTTGGCGGCGGAAGGAGGCCTTGAGGCCTTCCCCCTCCTCCCCCTCCTCTTTCTGGGGAGTTTCCTGGGCCACCTTTTGGGCTACGCCCTCGGGCGCTACGGGGGAAAGCCATTGAGGAAGCGGTTTCCCGAGGACCTCTGGAAAAAGGGAGAGCGGCTTCTTTCCCGCTTCGGCCCCCTGGCCCTCCTCCTCGCCCCCTTCGTCGGGGGCGTGCGCACCCTCGTCCCCTTCCTCTTCGGGGCCTTGGGCTATCCCCTTGGCCGCTTCCTCCCCCTGGTGGCCTTAGGGAGCCTCCTCTGGACCCAGGGGCTTTTCCTCCTCGGCTACTTCCTGGGGAAGCACCTCCCCCTTTGGGCCATCCTGGGAGGGCTTTTGCTCCTTGGGGCCTTGGGCCTCTTCTTCTCCAGGCGCCCCTCCCGCCCCTGAGGCCAAGGAGCCCAGGGCTTCCCGGGGATCACACGTACTTCTCGCCGCGAACCACCTCCACGTTCTCCACGTAGGCGATGACGGCGTAGTGGGGGAAGTACTCCTCCTGGAGTTTTTGCAAAATCCTCAGGGCCACCTCCTCGCTCACGATGGTCTCCAGGCGGATGTTCTGTCCCTCCCAGTCCACGCTCCTTATCCCCCGGGAACCCTCCCCCCGGGCCGGGGTGATGGTGTAGCCCTTGGCCCCCAGGCGCTTGACCTCCTCCACCAGCTTCTTCTCCAGAAGGCTCTCCGCCACAATGGTCACCAGCTTCAACGGCACCAGGTCCATGCTTCACCCCCCTATCCACGTGGCCAGGGCGTGGTACACGGGTATGCCCAGAACCAGGTTAAAGGGAAAGGTCACCGCCAGGCTGGCCGCCAGGTAGAGGCTGGGGTTGGCCTCGGGCAGGGCGATGCGCACGGCGGCAGGGGCGGCGATGTAGCTAGCGCTGGCCGACATGGCCCCCAAGACCGTGGCCCCGCCCACGGAAAGCCCCACCAGGTGGCCCAGGTAGACCCCAAGGGCCCCGTGGAAAAGGGCCAGGCCCACGCCGAAAAGAACGAGCCTAAAGCCCACCTGGCGGAGGACGGAAAGCCTCGAGGCCGCCACCATCCCCAGGTCCAGGAGGAAGAGGGTGAGGGCTCCGTAGAAGGGGTCCACGAAGAAGGGCTTGACCCGCTCCATCCCCGCCTCCCCCGAAAGGACGCCGATGATAAGCCCCCCAAGGAGGAGGACCACGCTCTTGCCGGCCAAGACCTCGTGGAGGGCCTCGGAAAGCCTCCCGCTATGCCGCTTGGCCAAAAGGAGGGCCACCACGATCCCCGGCACCTCCAAAAGGGCCACCAGGGTGGGCATGAACCCCGGGGCGGCGTCCCCCACGGCCTGGACGAAGGTGAGGGCGGCGAGGAAGGTGACGGCGGAAACCGAGCCGTAGTGGGCCGCGAGGGCGGCGGCGTCCTCCCGCCCCACCCGGAGGAACCGCCGGGCGAGGAGGTAGGCGGGGAAGGGGCGGAAAAGCCCCAGGGCCAGGGTGAAGAGGGCGGGGAGGAGCACCACGGAAAAAGGCGTGTGGGCAAGCTCCACCCCGCCCTTGAACCCGATGGCGAAGAGGAGGTAGATGGAAAGGGCGGTGTAGAGGGCCTCGGGGAAGGCGAGGTCGCTCTTTAAAAGCCTGGCCGCGATCCCCAGGAAGTAGGCGAGGACCATGGGGGAGAGGAGGTTGAGGCGCAAAAGCTCCAGCGCGTCCATACCCCCACCGCTTTACCAAAGGAGGAAGGGCTTTTACAATCCGGTACGATGGCGCCGTTGGTAGGCCTGATCATGGGTTCCCGCTCCGACTGGGAGACCATGCGCCACGCGGCGGAGACCCTCGAGGCCCTGGGCATCCCCTACGAGGTGCGCGTGGTCTCCGCCCACCGCACCCCAGACCTCATGGCGGAGTACGCCAAGACCGCCGAGGAACGGGGGATCCAGGTGATCATCGCCGGGGCCGGGGGGCGGCCCACCTCCCCGGCATGACCGCGGCCCACACCGCCCTGCCCGTCCTCGGGGTGCCGGTGGAAAGCCGGGCCCTAAAAGGCCTGGACTCCCTCCTCTCCATCGTGCAGATGCCCGCGGGCGTCCCCGTGGGCACCCTGGCCATCGGGCGGGCGGGGGCGGTGAACGCCGCTTTGCTTGCCGCAAGCATCCTGGGCCTCAAGCACCCTGAGATCCTAAAGCGCCTCAAGGCCTACCGCAAGGCCCAGACGGAGGCCGTCCTCGCCCACCCCGACCCTAGGGAGGAGGCGTGATCGGGATCCTGGGCGGAGGGCAACTCGGGCGGATGCTGGCCCTGGCGGGTTATCCCCTGGGCCTTTCCTTCCGCTTTTTGGACCCTTCCCCAGAGGCCTGCGCCGGGCAGGTGGGGGCACTCGTGGTGGGGGACTTCCTGGACGAGGAAGCCCTTTCCCGCTTCGCCGAGGGCCTAGACCTCATCACCTACGAGTTTGAGAACGTCCCCGTGGAGGCGGCGAGGCGCCTGGAAGGGAGGCTTCCCCTCTACCCCCCGGCGAAGGCCCTCGAGGTGGCCCAGGACCGCCTCCGGGAAAAGACCTTCTTCCAGGGCCTCGGCGTGCCCACCCCTCCCTTCCACCCCGTGGACGGCCCCGAGGACCTGGAGGAGGGCCTAAAGCGGGTAGGCCTTCCCGCCCTCCTCAAGACGAGGCGGGGCGGCTACGACGGCAAGGGGCAGGCCCTGGTGCGCAAGGAGGAAGAGGCCCTAGAGGCCCTGAAGGCCCTGGGGGGAAGGGGGCTTATTCTGGAGGGCTTCGTCCCCTTTGACCGCGAGGTCTCCCTGCTCGCCGTCCGGGGCCGGACGGGGGAGGTGGCCTTCTATCCCCTGGTGGAAAACCGCCACCGGGGAGGGATCCTCAG
This sequence comes from Thermus parvatiensis, assembly GCF_001535545.1. GTDB lineage: Bacteria > Deinococcota > Deinococci > Deinococcales > Thermaceae > Thermus > Thermus parvatiensis. Next base: position 1,499,964 of record NZ_CP014141.1, read on the forward strand.
GCTCTCCCTGGCCCCGGCCCCCGGGGCCTCGGAGGCCCTGCAGAAGAAGGCGGAGGCCTACGCCTTGAGGGCCATGGAGGCCCTGGACTACGTGGGCGTCTTGTCCTTGGAGTTTTTCCAGGTAGGTGAGGAACTCCTCTTCAACGAGATGGCCCCCCGGGTGCACAACTCCGGCCACTGGACGATAGAGGGGGCGGAGACGAGCCAGTTTGAGAACCACCTCCGGGCCGTCCTGGGCCTTCCCCTGGGGAGCACCGCCCCCAGGGGCCAAAGCGCCATGGTGAACCTCATCGGGGAAAAGCCCCCCTTCGCCGAGGTCCTAAAGGTAGAGGGGGCCCACCTCCACTGGTACGGCAAGGCGGTGCGCCCCGGGCGCAAGGTGGGGCACATCACCCTGAGGCGGGACGGCCTAAAGGCCCTGAAGGAAGGCCTCGCGCGGCTTTCGCGCCTGGTCTCCGAGCTTCCCTGGGAGGGAGTATGACCATCTCCGAGCTGGAGGAAACCCTTAAGGAGGAGGCCCGGCTCTTCCTCAGCCGGGCCCGGGGGCTTAGGGGCCCCCACACGGAGGACCTTTTCGCCCGCAGGGTGTACATCGGCCCGAGGATGTGTACGTGGAGAACTACCCCCGCCGCCCGCTGGCGGTCTTTAACCCCGGGGCGGTGCTGGAGGGGGAGGTGGTCCACCTCTTCCCCCGCCTCGTCTTTGAGTACTACAGCTACGCCTCCGCCATCGGCCACGCCACCTTGCCCCTAAAGGACCTCCTCGCGGGGCGGATCCCCAGGCCCCTCCCCGTGCGCATCCTCCTCTACCCCACGGAGCTCTTTGAAGCGGTGCGGGGGTGCGAGGACGCCAGGGCCCACCGCCGGGAGGAGGGGTACGCCCTCTTCTACACGGGGGTGGGGAAGCTGGGGGACGCCCGCAACACCGACAGCAAGGAGGTCTTCACCGCCATCCTCTCTCTGGCGGAGTTTGACGAGGCCTTCCAGCTCAAGCGGAAGGCCCCCATCCGCATCGGCCTCTCCGGGGAGGAGACGGGGCTTGCCCTCTACCTCCCCACCAAGAACGCCACCTTCCTCGAGGGGGACCACATCCTCCTCAGGCCCAGCCTCTCGGGCCTTCCCGACCTCTGCTGGCGGGGCAGGCTGGACCCCAAGACCCTCAAGGCCTACGACCTCCGGCCCGTCCTCGCTCCGGAGGCCTTTGAGTACAAAGTGGGCTGGTCCACCAACGCCCTGAGGCTCCCCGACGGCACCTACCTCGTGGCCTACCACGGGATCCTCCGCCACGACCTCTCCTACCGCCACGGCTTCATGCGCCTAAGCCCGGAAGGGCGGCCTTTGGGGCTTTCCCATTACCTCCTCGCTCCCCAGGGCCTAGTGGAGTGCTACGGGGACCGCCCCCTCACCCTCTACGGCAACGGCCTCCTCCTCCACGGGGAGGAGCTCGTCTTCGTGGGGGCGTGGGGGACTACGCCATCGGGGTCTTCACCGCGCCCCTGGAGGAGGTCCTGAAGCGGGTGGTGCCCCTCTAACGCCAAGCCCCCGCCCCCAAGGGTATAATCCCACCCAAGCCGAAGGAGGTGGACGTGGACCGGCTTGCGAGGTTCAAAGAAGTGGTGGCCAAGGCGAAGGCCCACCCCGTCTACCGGGAGAAGCTCCGCGACGTGGACCCGGAAAAGCTCACCCTAAAGGACCTCTCCTCCCTCCCCCCCACCACCCGGGAGGAGTGGCTCGCCTACCTCGGGGAAAACCCCAAGCCCCCGGAAGGGGCGAGCCTCATGCACCTCACCCCAAGCCCCGTCCTGGGCTGGATGCCCGAGTACCTCTCCCAGGAGGACCTCCACTACCAGGCCGAGGCCCTGGCGGCGCACTACAGAAGGCTCGGCCTCGTGGGCAAGAAGGTGCTCGTGGCCTTCAGCTACCACGTCTTCGCGGGGGGGTGGCTCTTCCACCAGGCCCTTTGGCGGGCGGGGAACCTGGTCTTTCCCCACGGGCCCGGGGAGGCGAAGCGGGTGGCGGAGCTCGGGGAGCGCTACGGCTTTGACGTCCTCGTCACCAACCCCTCCTTCGCCCTGAAGGTGGCCCAGGCGGGAGGGCGCTTCCCCTTGCTCCTTGCCGGGGGGAGCCCTTCACCTCCGTGCCGGGCTTCCGGGAGCGGGTGGAGGAGGCCCTGGGGGCGTGGCCCTGGACGCCTACGGCACCAGCGAGCTCGGCATCGTGGCCGGGGAGCGGCCCGAAAAGGACGGGCTCTGGGAGATCCCGGAGATGGCCGTCCTCGAGGTCCTGGACCCCGAGACCTTAAGGCCCGTGGCGGACGGGGAAAAGGGGGAGCTCGTGGTCACCGCCTTAAGCCGCACCCTCATGCCCATGGTGCGCTTCCGCACCGGGGACCTGGCGGTGGCGGAAAGGCGGGAGGGCCTCACGGTGCTTCCCCGCGGGGTCTTCGGCCGCACGGACCAGATGGTGAAGGTGAAGGGGGTGAAGCTCTACCCCACGGAGCTCGCCCCCATCCTGGCGGGCTTCGGCCTGGACCCCAAGGGCTTCCAGGTGGTGGTGGAGAGGAAGCTGGAAGGCACCGACAAGCTCGTCCTACGCCTCAAGGCGGAAAAGGTTCCCCCCGGCCTCTTTGAGGCCATCCAGAAGGCCACGGGGCTCAAGGTGGACGAGGTGGAGCTGGTGGAAACCCTGGAAGGGGGCCTCCTGTTGGACCGCCGCTTCTGAAGGGCCCCGGGGGCTCCCGAAGGTGGCGGGGAAAGCGGACATGACCCCTCTGGAAGCTTTCCAGATCCTTGACCTGCGGGTGGGGCGGGTCCTCCGGGCGGAGCCCCACGAGAAGGCGCGCAAGCCCAGCTACAAGCTCTGGGTGGACCTCGGGCCCCTCGGGGTGAAGCAGAGCTCGGCCCAGATCACGGACCTCTACCGCCCCGAGGACCTGGTGGGCCGGCTCGTGGTCTGCGCCGTGAACCTCGGGGCCAAGCGGGTGGCGGGCTTCCTCTCCGAGGTCCTGGTCCTCGGGGTCCCCGACGAGGCGGGGCGGGTGGTCCTCCTCGCCCCGGACCGGGAGGTGCCCCTGGGGGGGAGGGTCTTCTAAAGACCCCACCGCGGCGAAAGCCGCGGTGGGGGCCCTATAATACCCTTTTATGCTAATTCCTTCGTCCTAGGCCACCAGTGGAACAGGGTGTGCCGCCTGAGGGTCTCGGGGTCCTGGGCAAGGACCCGGCACCGTTCGGCCACCGCCTCCATCATCTCCTCAAGGTCCCGGAAGTACCGGTTGGCCACCGCCTCGTTCACCAAAGGCCACACCCGTTCCACCGGCTGCAGCTCCGGGCTGTAGGGCGGCAGGAAGACCAGCCGCACCCCCTCTGGCACCTCCACCCGCCCCGACACGTGCCACCCCGCCTGGTCCAAGACCACCCACGCCTCCTCCCCCTCCCCAAGCCAGGCCCGAAGCTCCCGCAAAACCCAGCCCATCACCTCCGTGTCTATCCCGTCCACCAAAAGGCTCAGGCTCTCCCCCGTCTCCGGCTCCACAAAGGTGCACACATAAAACCACCGGTACCGGTGCGCCCCCACTGCCAAGGGTCTCTCTCCCCGCCGGGCCCATACCCGCCGGTACACCGGCTTGAGCCCCAAACGGTGTTCGTCATACGCCAGAAGCCTCACCTTCCTCCCCTCGGCCCTCGCCTCCTGGACCTGGGCGGAGAGGTTTTTTTAAACGCCTCCTGCGCCTCCCCGTCCGCCTTGGCGTGCCGGGGGCGGGGCGCCCGCAGAGCAAACCCCATCTCGTGGAGGAGGCGGTAGATGGGGTAGAGGGAGAGCTTCTTCCCCAGCTCCCGCTCTACCCAGTCCCTGAGCTTGGGCCCCGTCCACAGGCCCCCGTCGGGTGGGGGACCCTGGAGGGCCTCCAGGACCCTCCTCTGCTCCTCCGGGGTCAGCTTGGGCTTCTGGCCCGGGTTCTGGTGCCGCTTGTCCCTCAAGCCCTCCGGTCCTTCCCGGTTGTAGCGCCGCACCGTCTCCTGGACCCAGCGGGTGGAGCTGAGGGTGATTTTGGCGATCTCCTTGGCGGTGAGTCCCCGCTTGGCGTGGTAGACGGCCAGAAAGCGGTGCTTCTCTATCGGGTCCTTGGCCTTCTTGACCCTCTGCCACAGCTCGTTCAGGGTCAGGTGGTCGGCCACGGTCATAGACGAAGGATACAACAAGAAAGGGTATAAGGCGTGCCCCAAGGCCCAAACCCGGGGCACGTGGGGCAAACCCCACCCCCGGCGGGGCGTCTACCCCGCAAGTAGACGGTGGAAACGCCTTATGACCTCCACACCCTTCTCCAGGTTCACCAGGTCCAGCTTCTCGTTGGGGGCGTGGAGGTTGTCGTCGGGAAGCCCCAGGCCCAGAAGGACGATGGGCGCCCCCAGGGTCTCCTTGAGCTCGGCCACCACGGGGATCGTCCCGCCCTCCCGGGTGTAGACGGGGGGCCTTCCCCAGACCTCCTCCAGGGCCCGGGCCATAAGGCGCATGGGCGGGCTAAAGGGGTCGGTGAGGACGGGCCTGCCTCCGTGGAGCCTCCGCACCTCCAGGGCGTAGCCGGGGGGCAGACGGCCTTCAGGTAGGCCTCGGCCTGGTCCACCACCTCCTCCGGGTCCTGGTCCGGCACCAGGCGCATGGAGAGCTTCATCCCCGCCTCGGCGGGGATCACCGTCTTGGAGCCCTCTCCCTGGTAGCCGCCCCAGATGCCGTTCGGGTCCAGGGTGGGCCGGGCCCAAAGCCGTTCCAGGGGGGCGTAGCCCTCCTCCCCCGGAAGGACCTCCACCCCGAGCTCCCGCTTCAGGGCCTCCTCGTCCAGGGAGGGCCAGAGGGCCCTTTCCTCCTCGGGGACGGGGCGCACCCTCTCGTAGAAGCCCGGGATCAGGACCTTCCCCGTCCTCTCGTCCTTCAGCCGGGCGAGGAGCCACCCCAGGGCCTGGATGGGGTTCGGGGCCACGCCTCCGAAGGCCCCCGAGTGGAGGTCCCGCCTTGCCCCCTTAAGGCGCACCTCCAGGTAGCAAAGCCCCCTTAGGCCGTAGGTGAGGGTGGGGGTGAGGGGGGCGAACATGGCCCCGTCGGAGACGATCACCACGTCCGCCCGGAGCTTCTCCCGGTTCGCCCGCACGAAGGGGGGGAGGTGGGGGCTTCCGATCTCCTCCTCCCCCTCCACCAGGAACTTCAGGTTGACCGGGGCTTCCTCCGCCGCCAGGACGTGGGCGAAAAGCTGCCCCTTGTCGTCGGAGGCCCCCCGGGCGTAGATCCGGCCCTCCCGCACCACCGGGGAGAAGGGCGGGCTTTCCCAAAGCTCCAGGGGATCCGGGGGCTGGACGTCGTAGTGGCCGTAGACCAGGACGGTGGGGGCCTTCTCGTCCACGAACCGCTCGGCGTAGAGGATGGGGTGGAGGGGGGTCTCGTGGAGCTCGGTGCGGAAGCCCCGGGCCTTAAGCCTCTCCGCAAGCCAAAGGGCCGCCCGGCGCACGTCCTCCCGCCGGGCCGGGTCGGTGGAGACGGAGGGGATGGACAGAAAGGCAAAAAGCTCGGTGAGGTCCACGAGGATACCCTAAACGCCCGCATCTCGTTCCCGCAACCGGGGAGGCCCTTTCGGGGCGCAGAGGGGGGCCCTCAGCCCCCGCCCAAGACCTCTTCCTTTTCCTTCTCCAAAAGGAGGAGCTTGAGCCTGGCCACCTCGGCCTCAAAGCGGGCCTGGAGGGCCTCGAGCTCCGAGCGAAGCCGCATGATCTCCTCCACCCCTGCCAGGTTCACCCCCAGTTCCTGCGTCAGGCGGCGGATCTCCCGGAGCTTCTCAATGTCCCGCTCCGAGTAAAGCCGCGTCTTCCCACTGGACCGCTTCGGCTTGATCAAACCCTTCCGCTCGTAAAGCCGAAGCGTCTGCGGGTGCATCTCCACAAGCTCCGCCGCCACCGAAATCACGTACACGGGGCGGTCCTTGGGGGAGGGCTTTGGCGTCTCCCCGGGCGGGGGCAGGGCCTTGCGCTCAAGCTCCTGGAAGCGGTCCCCGATCTCCGCCTTGAGCCTGGCTACCTCGGCCTCAAAGCGGGCCTGGAGGGCCTCGAGCTCCGAGCGAAGCCGCATGATCTCCTCCACCCCTGCCAGGTTCACCCCCAGTTCCTGCGTCAGGCGGCGGATCTCCCTCAGCTTCTCAATGTCCCGCTCCGAGTAAAGCCGCGTCTTCCCGCTGGACCGCTTCGGCTTGATCAAACCCTTCCGCTCGTAAAGCCGAAGCGTCTGCGGGTGCATCTCCACAAGCTCCGCCGCCACCGAAATCACGTACACGGGGCGGTCCTTGTCCACCACCTTGTCCATAAGCCCTTAGCTCCTCCCGCTAAGCCCTTCTATCCCTAGACATTATACCTCGCCTGTGTACCCGAGGCGCAGGGAAGCTCTCCGGGCCGCCTCCACCACCCGCGGGGCAAGGCGGTGGGCCTCCTCCAGGGAGAGGCGGCTTGCGGGGGCGGAGAGGGAGAGGGCCGCCACCACCTCCCCCGTGGGGCCGAAGACGGGGGCGGCCACACACCGCACCCCGAGCTCCTTCTCCTCGTTGTCCAGGGCGTAGCCCCGCCCGCGCACCTCCTCAAGCTCCCGAAGGAGGTCGGGAAGGCCGGTGAGGGTGTGGGGGGTGTAGGGCGTGAGGCGAAGCCCCTCGGGCACCCCCAAGTAGGCCAGGAAGACCTTCCCCACCCCCGTGGCGTGGAGGGGGGCCCGGGAGCCGGGGGCGGTGAAGAGGCGGACGAGCTTCGTCCCCTCCACCTGGTCCAGGTACAACGCCTCCCGCCCCAGGGGCACCGCCAGGTTTACGCTCTCCCCCGTCTCCTTGGCCAAGGCCTCCATCTCGGGGCGGGCCGCCTGGGAAAGCGAGCGCTTGGGGTAGGCCTGGCCCACGGCGAAGGCCTTGGGCCCCACCCGGTAGACCCCGCCCTCCTCCTCCACGAAACCCGCCTGGGCCAGGGCCCTGAGGAGGCGGTAGAGGGTGCTCTTGGCGAGGCCTACCCGCTCGGCCAAGGGGCCCAAGGGGCTCTCCCCCGCCTGGGCCAGGGCCTCGAGGACCCGAAGCCCCCTTTCCAGGGTCTTCACCGCCTGGGGCGGCTTCTCCCGAGGACGCGCCATGCCGCTTAGGGTAACGGGGGCGGCCCTGTTTTTCAAGATGCAAAAAATCTTTTTGCTTCTTGACAATCCCGCCCCGCCTCCCGTAAGCTCGGACCACCATGAAGGGCGTGGAGATCCGCAAAGACCACCCCCTCCTCAAGGAGGTCCTGACGGAGGAGGCCCTGAGGTTCGTGGTGGCCCTGCACCGGGAGTTCAACCCGGTGCGCAAGGCCCTCCTGGAGCGGCGCAAGGAGCTTTGGGAGCGGTACAAGGCCGGGGAGAAGCCGGACTTCCTCCAAGAGACCGCCTTCGTCCGGGGCGGGGACTGGCAGGTGGCCGAGGCCCCAGCCGACCTCAACGATCGCCGGGTGGAGATCACCGGCCCCGTGGACCGGAAGATGATCATCAACGCCTTAAACTCCGGGGCCAAGGTCTTCATGGCGGACTTTGAGGACGCCCTCTCCCCCACCTGGGACAACGTCATCCAGGGGCAGAAAAACCTCATTGACGCTGTCCGCCGCCAAATTGACTTCGTCTCCCCCGAGGGCAAGGCGTACAAGCTCAAGGAGAAGACCGCCACCCTGGTGGTCCGTCCCAGGGGCTGGCACCTGGTGGAGAAGCACGTCTACGTGGACGGGGAGCCCATCTCCGCAAGCCTCTTTGACTTCGGCCTCTACTTCTTCCACAACGCCCACGAGCTCTTAAAGCGGGGAAGCGGGCCCTACTTTTACCTGCCCAAGATGGAAAGCCACCTCGAGGCCCGCCTGTGGAACAACGTCTTCAACTTCGCCCAGGACTACCTGAAGATCCCCCGGGGCACCATCCGGGCCACGGTCCTCATCGAGACCATCCTGGCGGCCTTTGAGATGGAGGAGATCCTCTACGAGCTCAAGGAGCACGCCGCCGGGCTCAACGCCGGCCGCTGGGACTATATCTTCAGCTGCATCAAGAAGTTCGCCACCACCGCCCCCATCTTCCCCGACCGGGCCCAGGTGACCATGACCGTGCCCTTCATGAAAGCCTACACCGAGCTTTTGGTGAAGTCCTGCCACATCCACGAGGCCCACGCCATCGGGGGCATGGCCGCCTTCATCCCAAGCCGCAAGGACCCCACGGTGAACGAACGGGCCTTCCAGCAGGTGCGGGCCGACAAGGAAAGGGAGGCCTCCCAGGGCTTTGACGGCACCTGGGTGGCCCACCCCGACCTGGTGCCCGTGGCTCAAGAGGTCTTTGACCGCTACCTGGGGGACAAGCCCCACCAGAAGCACGTGAAGCGGGAAGACGTCCAGGTGAGCGCCCAAGACCTCCTGAACTTTGAGGTCCCCGGCGGCAAGGTGACGGAGGCGGGCCTCAGGAACAACATCTCCGTGGCCCTGCAGTACCTGAACCAGTGGCTTTTGGGTAACGGGGCCGCCGCCATCTTCAACCTGATGGAGGACGCCGCCACCGCCGAGATCAGCCGGGCTCAGCTTTGGCAGTGGGTCCACCGGGAGGCCAAGCTGGAAGACGGCCGCACCATCACCCCTGAGCTTTACCAAAAGGTCAAGGAGGAAGAGCTCGCCAAGCTTGGGGGTAGGGAGGTGGGCCGCTACAAGGAGGCGGAGGAGATCCTGGACAAGCTCGTCCTCTCCGAGGAGTTCATTGAGTTCCTGACCCTGGTGGCCTACGACTACATTGACTAGGGCCAAGGGAGGGGAAGACGGGGGGTCTCCCCCGCCTTTTGCCCTAAAGTGAGGGGGAAAGGAGGGAAAGCGTGGGGTTTTTGGAGGCGCTCAAGGCCCTTCTTCCCGGAAGGGTCCTCACCAGGGAGGCGGAGCTTGCCCCCTACGAGTCCGACGCCCTCACCGCCTACCGCAAAAGGCCCTTGGCGGTGGTCCTGCCCGAGAAGAAGGAGGAGGTGGTGGGGGTGGTGCGGCTTTGCCACCAGTACAGCGTCCCCTTCGTGGCCCGGGGGAGCGGCACGAGCCTAAGCGGGGGGTCTTTGCCCGTGGAGGGGGGGATCGTCCTCGCCCTAAACCGGATGAACCGGATCCTGAGGCTAGACCCCGAGGCCCGGATCGCCGTGGTGGAGCCCGGGGTGGTGAACCTGGAGGTCTCCCGGCAGGCGGCCCCCTTCGGCCTCTACTACGCCCCGGACCCCAGCAGCCAGCCCGTCTCCACCATCGGGGGAAACGTGGCCTTCAACTCCGGGGGGGCCCACTGCCTGAAGTACGGGATGACGGCGAACCACGTCCTGGGCCTCGAGGTGGTCACCCCCACGGGGGAGGTGGTGCGCCTTGGGGGGGAGAGCCTGGAGGGCGTGGGCCCCGACCTCCACGGCTTCTTCGTGGGCACGGAGGGGCTTTTGGGGGTGGCGGTGGAGATCACCTTGAGGCTTCTCCCCAAACCCGAGGCCTACCACACGGTCCTCGCCGCCTACGAGAGCCTGGAGAAGGCGGGGGAGGCGGTGAGCTTAATCATCCGCAAGGGGCTTCTCCCCGGGGCCATGGAGATCATGGACCGCCTGAGCATAGAGGCCGCCGAGAAGGCGGTGAAGGCAGGCTACCCCCTGGTGGAAGGGCTCCTCATCGTGGAGCTGGAGGGCCCCAAGGAGGAGGTGGCCGAGGAGGCTAAGGTCCTGGAGGCGATCCTTAAGGAAAGCGGGGCCCTGGAAATCCGGGTGGCGCGAAGCGAGGCCGAGCGCCAGGCCATCTGGAAGGGAAGGAAAGCGGCCTTTAGCGCCGTGGGGCGGCTTTCCCCGGACTACCTGGTGCAAGACGGGGTGGTGCCCCGCTCCAAGCTGGGAGAGGCCCTAAGGGAGATCCAGCGCCTCTCCCGGGAATACGGCCTTAGGGTGGCCAACGTCTTCCACGCCGGGGACGGGAACCTCCACCCCCTGGTCCTCTACGACGGGAAGCGCCCTGGGGAGCTGGAGCGGGCCGAGGCCCTGGCCGGAGAAATCCTGAAGCTTTGCGTGCGCCTTGGGGGTCCTTAACGGGGGAGCACGGCATCGGGGTGGAGAAGAAGGGCTACATGCCAGAGATGTTCGCCCCGGAAGACCTCGAGGCCATGGAACGGGTCAAAAAGGCCCTGGACCCCAAGGGCCTCGCCAACCGGGGCAAGGTCCTGCCGGAGGTGGCCGGTGCCCACGCTTAGGCCGGAAAGCCCGGAAGAAGTCCAGGAAGCGGTGCGGACCTACCCCCGGCTCCGGGCGCAAGGCGGGGGGACGAAGCCCGCCCTCTCCACCCCTAAAGAGGGGGAGGCCCTTTTGGACCTCTCCCGCCTCCGGGGCCTTTTGGCGTACGAGCCCGAGGAGTTCGTCTTCACCGCCTTCGCCGGGACGCCCATCGCCGAGGTGGAGGAGGCCCTAAGGGCCCACGGCCAGTACCTGCCCTTTGACCCGCCCCTCGCGGGGAAGGGGGCCACCCTGGGGGAACGGTGGCCGCGGGGCTATCCGGCCCCTTGCGCCACCGCTATGGGGGCCTGAGGGACTTCCTCCTCGGGGTGCGCTTCGTGGACGGGGAGGGAAGGGTGGTGCGGGGCGGGGGCAAGGTGGTGAAGAACGCCGCGGGCTTCCCCTTCCACCGCCTCATGGTGGGCTCCTTGGGGGCCTTCGGGGTCATGGTGGAGCTTTCCTTCAAGATCTTCCCCAGGCCCCGGACCACGCGCACCCTCAGGGTGCGGCGGGAAAACTTGGAGGAGGCCCTCGCCGAGCTGGAAAGGCTAAGGCTTCTCCCCCTAGACCTCCTCGCCCTGGACCTCGTTCCCCCCGCCACCTTGGAGCTTCGCCTCGGGGGGTTTGAAAGGAGCGTGGAGGCCCGTTTGAAGCGCCTCCAAGACCTCCTCGGGGACGGGGAGGTTTTGGCGGAGGACGAGGCCCACTGGGAGGCGGTGCGGGACCTCGGCTTTTTGGAAGGAAGCCCCATCTGGGTCAAGGTCCCCGCCAAGCCCCACCTCATCCCCCGCCTCGAGGCCCTCCCCCTGGGCCCAAGGCGCTACCTGGACGGCGGGGAGGTGCTCTACGCCGGAACCACGGAGGAGGGCCTTAGGGCGCTAAGGGAGGCGGGGCTTCCCCACCTGGTGCTAAGGGGGGCGGAAACGCCCCTCTTCCCCGAGCCCCAAGGGGCCTTCTTCGCCGGGGTCAAGAAGGCCCTGGACCCCAAAGGCCGCTTTCCCTTAGGGTGAGAGCATGCAACACCAAATCCCCGTAGAAAAGCTGGGCAAGGAGGGGGAGGTGATGGCCCACGCCATCGAGGCCTGCGTCCACTGCGGCTTCTGCCTCCCCACCTGCCCCACCTACCTGGTCCTCCAAGAGGAGATGGACTCCCCCAGGGGGCGGATCTTCCTCATGAAGGAGGTCTTGGAGGGAAACCTCAAGCTGGAAGAAGCCCTCCCCTACCTGGACCGCTGCCTCGCCTGCCAGGCCTGCGTCACCGCCTGCCCAAGCGGCGTCCCCTACGGCGAGCTCATCGCCACCTTTCGCCTGTGGAGCGAGGAAAAGCGGCACCGCTTCCCCTTGGAAAGGGTCTTCCGCCTGGGCCTCCTCCGCACCCTCCCCAACCCGGAGCGCTTCCGGCCCCTGGCGAAGCTCGGCGCCCGCCTGAAGCCCCTCCTCAAGCCCCTCCCCCTCCCCAAGCCCCTGAAGGCCCCCCTCGCCCTCCTCCCGGACCGCCTCCCCGAGGAGGCTCCCTACGGGGAGGTCTACCCCGCCAAGGGGGAGAGGCGGGCGCGGGTGGGGCTCCTTTTGGGGTGCGCCCAGAGGGTCTTGAGGCCCTCCATCAACCAGGCCACCATCCAGGTCCTCCAGGAAAACGGGGTGGAGGTGGTGGCGGTGCCGGAGCAGGCCTGCTGCGGCGCCCTAAACCTCCACGCCGGGGACAAGGAGGGGGCGAGGGCCCTCGCCCGGAAGAACCTGAAGGCCTTCCGGGACGTGGACTACGTGGTCACCAACGCCGCCGGGTGCGGCTCGGGGATGAAGGAGTACCCCCTCCTCTTCCTGGGGGAGCCCGAGGAGGAGGAAGCCCAGGCCCTCGCCGCCAAGGTGAAGGACTTGAGCGTGCTCCTGGACGAGCTGGGCTTCACCCCGCCCCCACCCCCCAGGCGCCCCTTGCGGGTGGCCTACCACGACGCCTGCCACCTGGCCCACGCCCAGGGGGTGAGGGAGGCCCCGAGAAGGCTTCTCAAGGCGGCGGGCCTCGAGGTCTTGGAACCCAGGGAGTGGGAGCTCTGCTGCGGGAGCGCCGGGACCTACAACCTCTTCCAGCCGGAGATCGCCGAGGCCCTGGGAAGGAGGAAGGCGGAAAACCTCAAGGCCACGGGGGCGGACCTCGTGGCCACGGGGAACATCGGCTGCCTCACCCAGATCCAGGCCTACCTGGACCTCCCCGTGCTTCACACCGCCGAGCTTCTGGCCCTCCTCTACGAGGGAAAGGACCCTCTGGCTTGACGTGCATATCTTCCTGCAGCCATGCTTAAAGCATGGCCCTCACCATCCGCAACAAGGAGGTGGAGCGCCTGGCCGAGGAGGTGGCCCGCCTCGCCGGGGAGACCAAGACGGAGGCGGTGAGGAAGGCCCTGGAGATGCGTCTTAGGGAACTCCAGAGGAAGCAGAGCTTTGACCGGGTGATCCGCTTCCTGGAAGAGGAAGTCTGGCCCCAAATCCCGCCGGAGCTTTTGGGGAAGGGGATCTCCAAGGAAGAGGAGGAAGAGATCCTGGGGTACGGCAAGGAGGGGTACTGATGGTGCTGGGACTTTGACCGGACGGACCTGGCGTGGAAGCCCTCCTGAAGGAAGCCTTCCTCGAGGCCCTGAAGGCCACGGACCCCTACCGCCTCACGGCAAGGCACCTCCCCCCTTGGCGGCCGGACCTCGTCCTGGCGGTGGGGAAGGCGGCGGCCCCCATGCTAAAGGCCGCCCTGGACCGCTACGGAGAGGTCCCCTACCACCTCACCCTGCCCAAGGGGCAAAAGGCCCCTGGGCTCAAGGCGGTCCTCGCCCGCCACCCCGTCCCCGACGAGGAGAGCGTCCGGGCAGCCAAGGAGGTCCTTAGCCTCCTCCAGGGCCTTTCCCCGAGGGCGCGGGTCTTGGCCCTGGTCTCGGGCGGGGGAAGCGCCCTGTGGTGCGCCCCCTTAGGGGTCTCCCTGGAGGAGAAGCGGGCCCTCACCGAGGCCCTCCTAAAGAGCGGGGCCAGCATCCACGAGGTGAACGCCGTGCGCAAGCACCTCTCCCGGATCAAGGGGGGAAGGGCCCTCCTCGCCACCCAGGCCCGGGTCCACGCCCTTCTCCTCTCCGACGTTCCGGGGAACGACCCCTCGGTCATCGCCTCGGGGCCCTTCCACCCGGACCCCACCACCTACGCCGAAGCCCTCGCCCTGTTGGACCGCTACGGCCTCGCCTTTCCTGGGGCGCGGCGGGTGTTGGAAAGGGGAGCCAGGGGGGAGCTCCCCGAGACCCTAAAGCCCCAAGACCCCGCCCTAAGGCGGCTTTCCTTCCGCCTCGTGGGGACAAACCTCCACCTCCTCCGGGCGGCGCAGCGGTTCTTGCGGGCCCAGGGCTTCCGGGCGGTGGTCCTCTCCGACCGCTTCGGGGGGGAGGCCAGGGCCCTCGCCCGCTTCCACGCCGAGCTCATAGAGGCCATCCGCGCCCACGGGGTGCCCTTCCGGAAGCCCCTCTTCCTCCTCTCCGGGGGGAGGCCCAGGTGCGGGTGGTGGGGAGGGGAAGGGGCGGGCGGAACCTGGAGTTCCTCCTCGCCCTCTACACCCACCTCAAAACCCCCCTCTACGCCCTCGCCGCAGACTCCGACGGCCTGGACGGAAATAGCGGCGCCGCCGGGGCCCTCCTCACCCCGGCGGTGTGGGAAAAGGGCCTAGACCCCAGGCCCTTCCTGGAGGAAAACGACAGCCTCGGCTTCTTCCAGGAGGCGGGAACCCTTCTTAAAACCGGCCCCACGGGGACCAACCTCAACGATTTCCGCCTCCTCCTTGTAGACTGAGGAAGTTGGCTAGCCTCTACGTCCACGTCCCCTTCTGCCCCACCCTCTGCCCCTACTGCGACTTCCACGTGGTCCGCCGGGGGCCGGGGTGGGTGGAGGCCTACCTAAGGCGCCTGAAGGAAGAGGCCCAAGCCCTCCACGAGCGCTTCCCCGAGCCCCTACGCACCCTCTACCTGGGTGGGGGGACGCCGAGCTACCTAAGGGACCGGGAGCTTGTGGCCCTCTTCCAAAGCCTTCCCTGGGCGCTCGCCGAGGGCGCCGAGGTGACCCTGGAGGCCAACCCCGGGACCCTCTCCCCTGGCCGCCTCCGGCTCCTCCAAGACCTCGGGGTGAACCGCCTCTCCCTAGGGGTGCAGAGCTTCCAGGACCCGGTCCTCAAGTTCCTGGGGCGGGCCCACGGGAGGAAGGGGGCGCTTAGGGCGGTGGAGATGGCCCTGGAGGCGGGCTTTCGCGTCTCCATAGACCTGATCCTGGGCCTTCCCATGCAGGACGTGGAGAAGGACCTAAAGGAAGCGGCAAGCCTAGGGGTGGGGCACGTCTCCGCCTACACCCTCCAGGTGGAAAAGGGCACCCCCTTCGCCCTCCTGGGCCTAAGGGAAGACCCTGAGCGGGAGGCCTGGGCCATGGAGCGGGCGGAGGCCCTTTTGGGGGAAGCGGGGCTTGTTCGCTATGAGGTCTCCAACTTCGCCAGGGAAGGGGAGGAGGCCCGGCACAACCTTGTCTACTGGCGAAACGGTTTCTGGCTTGCCTTAGGCCCCGCGGCCACCGGACAGTACCCGGGGGAAGGGGGGGCCTACGCCTTGAGGCGCACGGCCCCGCCCCTTCCCCGCTGGCTCCGAGGGGAGCCCCCGAAGGAGGAAGCCATCTCCCCGCTAGAGCACGCCAAGGAAAGCCTCATGCTGGGCCTAAGGCTTCGGGAAGGGGTGGACGTGGGGACTGTGGAGGCGAGGACGGGGCTCGTCCTCTTCCCCCTCCTCCAGGAGGCGGCCCAGGGCCTGGCCCAAGAAGGCCTCCTCCGGGTCCAGGGGAAAAGGCTTCTCCCCACCCCCAAGGCCTTCCCCCTCCTCCACCGGGTGGTCCTGGCCCTCTGGGAGGCCCTTGACCCCCTGGCCTTTGGGGATTAAGCTTTGACCGAGTTCAAAAGGAGGTGGCCATGGACCTCAAAGCCCTCGCCCAGCAGGTAGCCCAGGCCCAGCCCTTCACCCAGCACCTGGGGGCCGAGCTCCTTTCGGCCAAGCCGGGAGAGGGGGCCTTTGCCCTCGAGGTCCGCCCCGAGTTCTACCAGCACCTGGGGATGGTCCACGGCGGGGTGATCACCGCCCTTTTGGACAACGCCCTCACCTTCGCCGGGGGAACGGTCCTGGGGGCGGAGGTCCTTACGGTGGAGTTCAAGGTGAACTTCCTCCGCCCCGCCAAAGGCTAAAGGCCCTAGGCCGGGTGGTCCACGCTGGGAAGCGCCTCGCCGTGGTCCTGGGGGAGGTCTATTGCGAAGAGGGCGGGGAAAGCCGCCTGGTGGCCTTGGGCCAGGGGACCATCAGCAAGGTTTAGGCGAAGGCCAGGGCCTCCCGGGCCCTATCCGCCAGGGCGAAGAAGCGCTCCTTGGTGAGGGGGATCTTCCCCGTCACCAGGCCTTTGCCCGGCTCAAAGTGGGCGTGGAGGTGGATGTGGGCCCGGGGCAGGCGGAGGCCGATCCGCTTTAGTTTGGCGTGGCGGGGAGAGACATCGGCCAAAAGGAAGGGCTCCCCTAAGGCGTCGGAAAGGGAGGCGGTCATGATGGTGGTGGGGAGGTCGTAGGGACGCTCCATGCGGTAGATGAAGTCGGGGAAGTCCGCCTCCTTCTCAAAACGCACGCCCTTCGCTTGAGCGTACTCCCGCATCCAGGAGAGGAGCTCCACCCAGGCCTCGTAGAGTTCGCGCTCGGAAGACGCGCTCATGGCTCAAGTATAAAGCCCCAGGGCGATCCCTGGGGCACCTTGGTGGGCGCGAGTGGACTTGAACCACCGACCCCTACCGTGTCAAGGTAGTGCTCTAGCCACCTGAGCTACGCGCCCGCGCTTTTGGAGGCGCCGGCCGGATTCGAACCGGCGAATGGAGGTTTTGCAGACCTCTGCCTTACCACTTGGCTACGGCGCCAAGCCGTAAGGTATGGTAGCACGAAGCCCCAAAGGGTGTCAAGAAAAACCCGTCGCCAGCGGAAAAAGTGGTATCATGCCCACCAGTGGACGAGGTCTTCGTACGCCTGCGCCGCGGACGCTGGCCCCTTTCCAAGGGGCTTTTGGTGGAGGCCCTCCTTCCCCTGGGGGTCCCCACGGAGGTGGCCCACGCCCTGGCCCACACGGTGGAGGAGCGGCTTAAGCGGCTCAGGCGCAAGGGCGGGGTGACGCCCCGAACCCTAAGGCGAATCTTCCTGGAGGAGGTGGAGCGGGAGCTTGGGCCAGAAAAGGCCCGCCTCCTCGCCAAGCAGACCCTCCCCTTTGAGGAGATCTTCGTGGTGGAGGGGCGAAAGCAACGCCCCTTCTCCAAGGGCCTCCTCACCCGGAGCCTCGAGGACGCGGGCTTCTCCCTCAGGGAGGCGCACGAGCTGGCCAAGGCCGTGGAAAGGCGGCTCCGCCTGGAGGGCGTCCGCCGCATCCCCGCCAAGCGGCTGGAAAAAGTGGTGGCCGAGGAGGCCCGGCGCCTCTACGGCCCCGAGGCGGGGGAGCGCTACCGGGCCCGCCTCCTCTACGCCGGGGAGCTCTTCGTGGAGGAGGCCCCGGGGGCGCCCAGGGTCCCCTTTTCCAAAGGCATCCTGGCCCAGTCCCTCATGGCCATCGGCCTCTCCCCCGACCGGGCCTTCCGGCTCGCGCGGGAGATGGAGGTGGCCCTCCACCGGGAAGGCGTCCAGGTCATCCGCCGGGACGAGCTGAGGCGGCGGGTGCACCAGGCCCTCCTGCGGGAGGCGGGGGAGGAAATGGCCCGCCGCTACCTGATCCTGCGGAGCCTGCGCAAGCAACCCCGGCCCGTCCACATCCTCATCGGGGGGGTCACGGGGGTGGGCAAGAGCGTCCTCGCCTCGGCCTTGGCCTACCGCCTGGGCATCACCCACATCGTCCCCTCGGACGCCGTCAGGGAGGTCTTCCGCGCCTCCCTCTCCAAGGACCTCCTCCCCACCCTCCACCTCTCCACCTTTGAGGCCTGGCGCGCCCTCTCCCCCGGGCTCGGCCTCGAGGGGGAAAGCTACGAGGTCCAGGTGATGCGGGGGTTTTTAGACCAGGTGGCCAAGGTGGCCGTGGGCCTCAAGGCCATCCAGGAGAGGAGCGCCCTGGAGGGCACCTCCATCGTCTTGGAAGGGGTCCACGTGGTGCCCCGCTTCCTGCAGCACCCCTACCAGGACCGGGTCTTCACCATCCCCATGCTCGTGGCGGTGCAGGATGAGAACCTGCACCGGGACCGCTTCCTCCTCCGCGACCGGGAGACGGGGCACGCCCGGCCCAAGGAGCGCTACCTCCAGCACTTTGAGGAGATCCGCCTCATCCAAAACCACCTCCTGCGTTGGGCCCGGGAAGAGGGGATCCCCGTAATCCCGGGGGAGGACCTGGACGAAGGGATTGAAAAGGCCTTGGAGGTCCTGGTGGCCTACCTCGAGGCCCAGGGGCAGAGGCTGGAGGAGGCCCATGCTTGAGCCTCTCCTCTTCCCCCTCCTTCTCGCCGTGGCCTTTCGCCTGAGGAAGTTCGCCCCCCTCTTTGCCCTAGGGTTTTGGGCCAACCTCCTCTGGTTCGTCTACCAGAACGAGTGGGGTTCGGGCTTGCTCACCTACCTCCGGGGCCTCGGGGCGGGCCTCTTCCTCGCCGCGGGCTACGGGGAGCCCCTCTTGGCCTGGAGCCTCCTTCCCTGGCCCCTACTCCTCTACGTCAAGCTTCAGGTGCGGGAACTCCTCCCCTACCTCCCCGGCCTCACCGAAGGGCTCGGCCTCGGTCTCCTCCTTTACCTCCTAGGCTTCCGCAGGCGGTAAAAGGCGTAAGGAAGCCCGGCGCCCAAAAGTCCCCCGAGGAGGAAGGCCCAGGGGTGGCCGTAGAAGAGCTGGAGGAAGAGAATCCCCCCGTAGAGCACGGCGAAGAGGGGAACGAGGAAGGGCCTTTCCCCGTAGGCCACCGCCGCCCCCCCGAGGGCGAGGCCCAGGGCCAGGGCAATACCCTCCTGGCTCGGGCGGAACCAGAGGAAGTAGGCGTAGCCCGCCACCCCCAGGAGGGAGAGGGCTTGCGCCAGGCGGTTGGCGTCCATCAGTCCTTGACGAAGCGCTTCACCAGGAGCTGGGAGAGCGCTAGGGCCACACCCCCCCAGGCCACCTGGGGCTCGCGCCCCAAAAAGCCCATGACCGCCGAGAAGACCCCGGCCAGGAGGAAGAAGGGCACGTACCTGGGGCTCACGGTGAGGCCCAGGACGAAGGCCACGAGAAACCCCGCCACCCCCGGGGGCAGGCTCGCCCCCAGGGCCAGGAAGAGGAGCATCAGGGCGACGGTGATGGCCCCGGCCAGGTAGTAGGCCCCGGGAAAAGGCTCGGGGACTTTCTTGCGGGCGCGCTCGGCCATGCCCCAAGGCTATCACAAAAGCCCCGCGGCCGCGGCCACGGCCTCGAGGGTGGCGGGAACCGGCGGGGCAAGCTTTGCCACCTTCTCCGCGGTGGCCGGGTCCTTGAGGCCGTGGCCGGTGAGGGTGAGGACCACGGTGCTTTCCGGCTCCAGGCGGTCTTCCCTTAGGAGCTTCAAGACCCCCGCCATGGCGGCGGCGCTTGCGGGCTCGCAGAAGATCCCCTCTTCCGCCGCCAGATAGCGGTAGGCAAAGAGGATCTCCTCGTCCGTCACCGCCTCTATACCCCCCCCCGACTCCTCCTTGGCCCGGATGGCCCCCTCCCAGCTCGCCGGGTTGCCGATGCGGATGGCGGTGGCCAGGGTCTCGGGGCGCTCCACCGGGCGGCCCAGGACCAAGGGGGCCGCCCCCGCCGCCTGGAAGCCGAGCATTTTGGGAAGCCTCCTGGCCTTGCCCAGGGCGTGGTACGCCTTGTAGCCCATCCAGTGGGCGGTGATGTTCCCCGCGTTCCCCACGGGGAGGGCATGGTAGTGGGGGGCGTCGCCGAGCTCGTCCACCACCTCAAAGGCCAGGGTCTTCTGGCCCTCCAGGCGGTGGGGGTTCACGGAGTTCACCAGGGCCACGGGGAAGGCCTCCGTGAGCCTTTGGGTGAGGCGCAGGGCGTCGTCAAAGTTCCCCTCCACCTGGACGATCCTCGCCCCGTGCACCAGGCTCTGGGCCACCTTGCCCAAGGCCACGTACCCCGCGGGGAGAACCACGATGGCCAAAATCCCGGCCCTTGCGGCGTAAGCGGCGGCGGAGGCGGCGGTGTTCCCGGTGCTGGCGCAGGCCACGGCCTGGGCCCCCCTTCCACCGCCTTGGAGACGGCGAGGGTCATCCCCCGGTCCTTGAAGCTTCCCGTGGGGTTTAAGCCCTCGTACTTGGCGTAGAGGCGGATGCCCTTCTTCCGCGCCTCCTCCGGGCCCTTCAGGGGGATGAGGGGGGTGGAGCCCTCCAGGAGGCTTATAACCGGCGTCTTCTCCGAGACCGGGAGGAGGTTCCGGTAGCGCTCTATTAGGGGCGGCCGCATGGCCCCATGCTCCGGCCTTAGGGCCTCGCCGTCAAGGGAGGAAAAGGCCCCGGGTCTCCAGGACGAAGCCGGGAAGCTCGGGGTCTAAGGGCACCCGTTCCGGCCCCTGGTGGCCCTCCACCCCTCCCGGGCGGAAGACCTCCACCCGGTGGAGGTAAGGGTCCAGGAGGACCACGAGGCGCACCCCGTTCGCCAGATACCAGGCCGCCTTCTGCCGGAGCTCCTCGAGGCCCTGGCTTCTGGAGCGCACCTCAAACACCGCGTCCGGGGCCAGGGGAGGAAACCCTTCCCGCGCCTCTTGGGAGAGGGCCTGCCACCTCTCGCCCAGGAGGAAAGCGGCGTCCGGGGCGAGGACCGAGCCGTCGGGGAGTTTGAACCCTGTGGAGGCGTCAAAGACCACCCCCAGGCCCCGCGCCTCGTTCCACCGGTAAAGCTGTCCTAGGACGGCGGCGCGGATCCGCCCGCTTTCCCCGCCCGTGGGGGACACGATGAGCCTCCCGTCGGCCAAGCGCTCAAACTGCCAGCCCGGGTTTCTCTCGGAAAGGACGCGGAGCTCCTCATCGCTCACGGGGCGCAGAAGGTCCAGAAGGGGCACGCCCTCATTCTACCCCCGGCCAGGGGCTTCCCTCCTCCAAAGGGGGCCTCGCCCGGGGGCGGGGAGGTGCCCCAGGGCCCCGGAGAGGAAGCGGAGGAGGTCGGCGAAAAGCCCGCTCGCCGTGGCCCCGCCCCCCGCCCCAGGCCCCGTGACGAAGGCCTCCCCCAAAGGCCTGGCCCTGACCCAGAGGGCGTTTCCCCGGGCCCTCGCCAAGGGATGGTCCTGGGGAAGGCGCCTTGGGGCCACCGCCGCCCGCCACCTCCCCCCTTCCCCGAAGAGGCTCGCCACGAGGCGCACCCGCTCCCCCCGGGCCTCGGCCTCCCGCAGGGCCTTTGGAGTGAGGTGGGCGATGCCTTGGGCCTCCACCTCGGCGAAGGGGAAGCCGGGGTCCACGAGGAGCCGGGCGAGGAGGGTGAGCTTGTGAGCGGCGTCTATCCCCTCCACGTCCAAGGTGGGGTCGGCCTCGGCGTAGCCCAGGCGCTGGGCCTCAAGAAGCGCCTCGGCGTAGGTCCGGCCCTTCTCCATCTCCTGGAGGATGTAGAGGGTGGTGCCGTTCAGGATGCCGTGGAGCTCCAGAAGCTCGCTTCCCCTCAGGGTCTCCAGGAAGGAGAGGGCGGGGGTGCCCGCCATGACGCTCGCCTCGTGGTAGATGAGCCCCTCCTCGGCGAAGGGCCTCAAGCGGTCCCAGGCCTCGGCGAGGAGGGCCTTGTTGGCGGTGATGAGGGGGATGCCGGCCTCGAGGGCGGGGAGGACGAGCCCAAGGGGGCCTCCACCCCCCCCATGGCCTCCACCACCAGATCGGCCTCCAGGAGGTCAAAGGGCTCGGCGCGAAGGAGCTCCTGGGGGATGGCCCTGGGCTTCTTCGGGTCCCGCACCAAGACGCCCAGGAAGCGGGGGACGACCCCGAAGGCGGAAAGCTCCTCCGCCCGCTCCAACACGAGGTTGTAGAAGGCGCTCCCCACGGTGCCGCCCCCCAAGAGGGCGATCTTCAAGGCCTCCATGGGGGGGATTATACCCCTTGCGCTTTATTAGCTAAGCTCGCTAAGCTAAGTCCGTGAAGGCCTTCACCGTGCACCAGGCCAAGACCCACCTCTCCCGCCTCCTCAAGGCCGTGGAGGAGGGGGAGGAGGTGGTGATCCTGAGGGGCAAAACCCCTGTGGCCAGGCTCGTCCCCTACCGCAAGGGGAAGCGCCCCCTGGGGTTTGTCCCGGGGAGGCTACCCGAGAGCTTCTTTGAACCCCTTCCCGAGGAGGAGCTCGCCCTGTGGGAAGGCGCTACCTCCTAGACACCCACGTCCTCATCTGGGCCCTCACGGAACCCGAGCGGCTGAGCCCTAGGGTCCGGGCGCTTTTGGAGGACCCCGACACCCCCCTTCTCGTCTCCTCAGCCAGCGCCTGGGAGATGGCCACCAAGCACCGCCTAGGGAAGCTTTCCGGCGCCGAGGCGATCTTGGAGGGCCTGGAAGGCCACCTCTCCCGCCTGGGGGCCGAGGAGCTTCCCATAAGGCTTGCCCACGCCCTCCTGGCGGGAAGGCTTCCCGGGGACCACCGGGACCCCTTTGACCGCATCCTGGCCGCCCAGAGCCTGGTGGAAGGCCTCATCCTCCTCACCACCGACCGCGCCTTCCACACCTTCGGCGTGGAGACCCTGTGGTGAAGGACCTCCTGGAGGAACGGGCGCGGGCGCTCGGCCTCCTCTTCGCCTGGGCCCCCCTGGACCTGCCCCCAAAGGCCGAGGCCCGCCACCGGGCCTGGCTAGAGGCGGGCCGCCACGGGGGGATGGCCTACCTCGAGGCCCCGGAGCGCTTCCACCCGAGAAAGCGCTTCCCCTGGGCAAAAAGCGCCCTCCTCCTCTTCGCCCCCTACGCCTACCCCGACCCCGGGACCCCCCCAGGGGGCCTCCGGGTGGGCCGGGTCGCCCGCTACGCCTGGACGCGGGACTACCACCTGGTCCTGGGGGAGGCGCTGAAGGCCCTGGAGGAGGTGGCGAGGGGCCTCGGCCTCGAGGCCAAGGGCTACGTGGACCACGGACCCCTTCCCGAGCGCACCCTCGCCGCTCTCTCCGGGGCGGGCTGGATCGGGAAGAGCGGCTACTTCCTCTCCCAGGCCTTTGGGGTCCACGCCTTTATCGGCGTCCTCCTCACCTCCCTGGAGGTGGAGCCCGCCCCCCTCCACCCTAGCCGCTGCGGCCGCTGTACCCGCTGCCTTTCCGCCTGCCCCACGGAAGCCCTCCTCGGGGACGGCACCCTGGACGCCAGGCGGTGCGTGAGCTACCTCACTATTGAGCACAAGGGCCCCATCCCTCCCTCCCTCTGGCCGGGGATCGGGGACTGGCTTTTCGGCTGCGACCTCTGCGGGGAGGCCTGCCCCTGGGAGAGGTTTGGCAAGGTCTGGAAGGCCTTAAGACCCGAGCCCGAGCTCGCCCACCCGGACCTTCTGGACTTCTTCCGCCTCTCGGGGCGGGCCTTTCAGAGGAAGTACGCAGGCACCGCCTTCCTCCGGGCGGGAAGGGCCCGCATGGCCCGGAACGCCCTCATCGTCCTCTTCAACCTGGGCCTGGGGGAGGCCCTCTTCCTGGAGGCGACCCGGGACCCGAACCCCCTGGTGCGGCGCACCGCCCTGAGGGCCCTCCACCTCACGGGGAAGCCCCTGGACCCCTTCCTCCAGGACCCCGGGCTCCGCGAGGAGGCCCTAGCCCTTCTTGGGGAAGCGCCCGAAGCGGTACACCTGCTCCAGGACGGGAGGGAGGCCCCAGGCCCTGAGGTCAAAGAGCAGGGGGCCTAGGTCGTAGGGCACCTTGAGAAAGCGGGCCTCGAGGGTCTCTGTGTCCAGCACCATGACGTCCGCCCCGTGCTCCCCGGTGAGGCTTAGGCCCACGCTCCCGGGGTCGGCCACGAGGCCCGCCCCCACCCGCCTGGCTAGGGGCAGGTGCCGCCCCCAAGGAGGAGAACCTCCGCCCCGTAGCGCTCCAGGAGGGCGAGGAACGCCTTGGCCTCCCCCAGGAGGTCGGGCCGGGCCTCGGGGTCCCCCGGCATCCCGTGGAAGGCCACGAGGCGCCTCCCCCCGTAGGCCCTGCGGTGGGAGAGCCTGAGGCTGCGGAGGTAGGCGAGCTCCTTCTCCCCAAGCTGCGCCCGCGTCCACTCCAGGGTGGCCTTCCCCACCCCCTCGGGCAGGGGCTCGGGGAAGGGGTAGGCCACCCTTAGGTCCCAGGCCCCGGCGATGGCGGCAAGCCCTTCCTTCCAGACCTTGTGGATCACCTGCCTAGGGTGGGGCCCGTAGCCCACCAGGTCCCCGAGGACCAGAACCTCGTCCACCCCCTCGGCCCGTAGGACCTCCAGGGCGGCCTCGAGGGCGGGGAGGTTGGCGTGAAGGTCCGAGAGGACCCCAAGGCGCATGGGCCCATTCTGCCATTCCGCCAGCCAAGGCCTGTGAAAACTGGCCTCGAGGGGATATGGTGGAGGGGTGCGGGCTCTTCTCCTCGGCCTCCTCCTGGCCCTCACCCTGCCTCCCTTTCCCTTCGGGTTCCTCGCCCCCCTGGTCCTGGCCCTTCTCCTCCACGGGGGGTTCCGCACGGGCTTCCTCATGGGCCTGGGGTTTTGGAGCCTGCACCTCATCTGGCTTCCCCAAAGCTTTGCCCAGCTCTTTGGCCCCTTGGGGGCCTTGCCCTTTTTGCCCCTGGTCCTGGTCAAGGCCTTGAGCTTTGGCCTCCTCTTCGCCCTCACCCCCAATGCCCCCATGCGCATCGGGGGGTGGGTGGTGCTGGAGTGGCTCACGGAACAGGGCGAGCTCGCCTTCCCCTGGGGGTTTCTGGGCTACGCCCTGGTGGAGGCCCCGGGCCGCATCCTCGCCGCCTGGGGCGGGGTCTATCTCCTCTCCCTCCTCGTCCTCCTCGTGGCCTATGGCCTTCGGGCGAGGCGGCCTTGGGTCCTCCTCCTTTGGGCCCTCCTCTGGCTCCTTCCCCTCCCCGAGGCGCACCCCGAGGGCAAGGCCCTTTTGGTCCAGGGGAACATCAACCCCTTAAGGAAGTTCCAGGGGGAGCTGGACGAGGCGGTCTACCTGAGGCTCACCGAGGCGGGGCTTCGGGCCCACCCCGAGGCGGACCTCGTGGTCTGGCCCGAGACCGCGGTCTGGCGGATCCCCCAAGAGGCGGAGGCCCTCCTCCAAGGCCGCCCCCTCCTCACCGGCCTCAACCTCTATGGCCCCAACCGGGCGGTGCTCTACCGGGAGGGCAAGCTCCTCGGCCACTACGACAAGACCCGCCTCGTCCCCTTCGGGGAGCGCTTCCCCTTCCGGGAGGCCTTGGGGGGGGTCTACGCCTTCTTCTTCCGGGCCATGGGGCTTGGGGACCTCACCGACCGCCTCCCCGGAGATCGGGTGGCCCCCATCGGGCCCTACGGCGTCCTCATCTGCTATGAATCCGTCTTCCCCTCGGTGGCCCGGGGCCTGGCGCGGGAAGGGGCCAGGGTCCTCGTCCTCCTCACCAACGACGCCTGGTTCGGCCCTTCCTTCGGGGGCAGGCAACACTTCGCCCTGGGACGCTTAAGGGCGGTGGAGACGGGGCGCTGGCTCCTCAGGGCCGGGAACGACGGGATCACCGCAAGCGTTGACCCCTTCGGCCGGGTGGTGGCGGAAATCCCCCCACACCAAGAGGGCTTCCTCCTCGCCCCTTACGCCCTAAGGACGGGCCTCACCCCTTACGCCCGCTTTGGGGACTGGGCGGTGGGCCTGGCGTTGACCATCTTCCTCCTTGGCCTTATCCTTAGGGTGCGTCCGCCGGGGTGGCGGAATCGGTAGACGCGGCAGACTCAAAATCTGCTGTCCGCAAGGACGTGCGGGTTCGAGTCCCGCCCCCGGCACCAAGGGGCCCCGAAAGGGGCCTTTTTTTCTGGATGCGGGCTTGCGCCAGCGCGAAGGCCCCGGGGCCCCCGCGCTATTCCTTGTCCCAAAGGGCGAGGACGTAGCCTTCCGCCACCAAGAAGCGGGGCGGGCTTCCCAAAGCCTCCCGGAAGAGGCCCTCCAGGGCTTCCAAGGAGAACCTCCGCCCAAGGGGCGGCCCCACCTCCTCCTCCCGGTAAGGCCACTCCAAGACGGCCACGCGCCGGGCCACCCGGGAGGCCTCCCGGAGGGCGGGAACGGGGTCCAGGTGGTGGAGGGCGAGGCCGAAGAAGGCGAGGTCAAAGCTTCTGTCGGGGAAGGGCAGGGCCTCGGCCCGCCCCTCCACGAACCGGGCCCCCTTCACCTTGGCCCGGGCCACCTCCAGGCGATCCGCCCTGGGGTCCAGGCCCACGACGAAGAGGCCCAAGGCGGCGAAGGCCTCGGCGAAGACCCCGGTGCCGGTGCCGATGTCCAAGACGCTTTTCGCCTTTAGGCCCTCCAGGGCCTTCCTAGCGATCTCCCCCGGAGGAAAGCGCCTAAGCCTTTCCTCCTTGCGGAAGGGGTCCCCTGCCTCGCAGGCGTTGGTGAAAAGGGCCCACATCACCAACGCCCCCTCCTCCGCCGCCTTCTGGAAGGCCCTTTGCAGGGTGAGGAAGACCTCTTCCTCCTTTCCGGAAACCTCCGAGTGGGTGGGGAAGACGCGGTAGCTCGCCCCGCTTTCCTCCAGGGCCAGGAGGGCTTTCTCCACCGCCCTGTAGTCCCCCTGGAGGAGGGGGTAAAGGGCGAAAAGGGCCTTCACCGCCATCTCCCCAAGTATAGGGCGGGGCGGTTCCCCGCGCGCCTTCCCGCAAGGTCCGCCTCCTCGTAGGGGGATTGGCCTCGGGGGCGAGAAACACCGCTTCCCCTTCCGCCTCAGGAGGCCCTAGGAGGGCCTTCAGGTCCTCCCGGGCGAGGAAGCGGGCCCGGGCCCAGGGGAGGACGCCCTTTTCCCCGATCCTCCGGTAGAGGGCGGCCCAGGGGGAGAGGGCCTCGAGGACCCCCACCACAAGGGCCCCGCCCGGACGGAGGACGCGCCGGGCCTCGAGGAGGACCCGCTCCACGTCCTCCACGAACTCCAGGGTGGTGAAGAGGAGGACCACGTCAAAGCTTTCCCCGGGGAAGGGCAGGGCCTCGCCCCAAGCCCGCACCCAGGTGGCCTCGGGCGCCCGCCTCCTCCCCACGGCGAGCATGGCCTCGGAAGGCTCCACCCCCACCTTTTGGGGATAGGAAAGGCGCCTAAGCCAGTACCCGGTCCCCGCGCCCACCTCGAGGAGGCTTTCCCCCGGGGGAAGGAGCCCCTTCAGGGCCCTCTCCTCCTCGGCGATGACGTAGGCCCCCAAGGGGGTCTCGTACCAGGCCTCGTAGGCCTCGGCTAGAGAAGCGAAGGGGTCCACACCCCTAGTCTAGTCGCACCGCCACGCCCTCGTCGGGCCGCAGGAAAAGCCTCTCCCCCACCCTCTCCTCCCGGTCCAGGTGGGTGGAAAGGACCACCCTCCCCCCGCGCGGAAGCTCCAGGGCCTTCTCCTTCTCCGTGAGGTTCAGGGCCACAAGCCACCCCTCCCCCGGAGGTAGGCGTAGACCCCCTCCCTCGCCCGGTAGGTGCGGTAGGCCCCATAGAGAAGGTCGGGGTCCTTCCTCAAGGCGATGAGGCGGCGCACCAGGTGGAGCATGGAGCGGGGGTCTTGCTCCTGGGCGGCCACGTTCCGCGTCCTGTAGTCGGGGTTCAGGGGAAGCCAGGGCTCCACCGTGGAAAACCCCCCGTAGGGGGAGGCGTCCCAGGGCATGGGCGTCCGCTCGGGGTCCCGGCCCAGGGTGTGGTAGGCGGTGGGCTCCCGGTCCCTCTGCCTCAGGGCCGCAGGGTCTTGCACCTTCTCCGGGGGATGAGGCCGTTGGGCAGGGCGAGCTCGTCCCCGTAGTACCAGGTGGGGGTGCCCCTCAAGGTGAAGAGGAGCATGGCCGCGACCCGGGCCTGGGGCTCCCCCAGGCGGGAGGCGAGGCGGGGCTGGTCGTGGTTGCCCAGGACCCAGTTGGGCCAGTCCCAGCGGGTGAGGAGGCCCTCGTAGGACTCCACGATCCGGGCGAGGTTTTCGGGCCGCCAGTCGGGAAGCCCCTCGGTGATGAGGCTGAAGTTGAAGGGCAGGTGGCACCCGGCGGCGTAGTAGCGCACCAGGCGGGGAAGGGGCAGGTAGATCTCCCCCACCATCACCCGCTCCCTCCCGGGCTCGGAGAACTCGTCCAGGACCTGGCGCATCTCCCGCACGTAGGCGTAGGTCTCCGGCTGGTCCTCGGTGTAGAGGTGCTCGTGCCGGGCCCGATCCGGAAGGCCAGGCCGCCAAAGGGGGCTTCCCGGCTCGTCCCGAAAGAGGGGGTCCTTGGCCAGAAGCCAAAGCACGTCCACCCGGAAGCCGTCCACCCCCCTCCTGAGCCAGAAGCGCATGACCTCCTTGATCGCCTCCCGCACCTCGGGATTGCGCCAGTTGAGGTCGGGCTGCTCGGGGAGGAAGAGGTGGAGGTAGTACTGGCCCGTGGCCTCGTCCAGGGTCCAGGCGGGGCCGCCGAAGAAGCTCTGCCAGTTGTTGGGGGGGTCGCCGTCCGGGGCGGGGTCTTTCCAGATGTACCAGTCCCGCTTGGGGCTATTCCGGGAGGCGCGGGACTCCAAAAACCAGGGGTGCTCGCTGGAGGTGTGGTTCGGCACCAGGTCCACGAGGACCTTAAGCCCCAGGGCGTGGGCCTCCCCTAGGAGGCGGTCAAAGTCCTGAAGGGTCCCGAAGACGGGGTCCACGTCGCAGTAGTCGGCCACGTCGTAGCCGAAGTCCTTCATGGGGCTTTTGTAGAAGGGGGAAAGCCAGAGGGCGTCCACCCCAAGGACTTGAGGTAGGGAAGCCGCCTGCGGATGCCCTCGAGGTCCCCCACCCCGTCCCCGTTCGTGTCTTGGAAGCTCCGGGGGTAGACCTGGTAGATGACCGCCCTTTGCCACCAGCTCATGACCCGGAGTCTACACCGCTTTGTGGCCCGGAGTCTACACCGCTTTGGGGCACCTCCGGCGTATAGCGGCCCGCCAGGGCGGCGAGCAGCCTCCCCCAGGTCACGATGCCGAGGAGCCTCCCTTCCCCGTCCACCACGGGGAGGGGCAGGGGGGTCTCGCTGAAGAAGGGCAGGGCCTCCTCCAGGGTCTGGTCCGGCCGGAGGGTGGGCAGGGGCTCGAGGTAGGGGGTGAGGTCCTGGCCGTCCCCCTTCTTCAGGGCCTCGGCCAGGACTTCGGCGCGCACGACCCCGAGGAAGCGCCGGTTCCGGTCCACCGCGTAGGCGGAGGCCACCCCCACCTGCCCCATCTTGCGCAAGGCGGCCCGCAGCCCCTCCCGGCCCAGGGTGACCGTGACCGCCTCCCGCATGAGCCCCTCCACCCGGTAGACCATGGCCGGGTTCACCCCCTCCACGAAGGCGGCCACGTACTCGTTCGCCGGGCGGGCGAGGACCTCCTCCGAGGCCCCCACCTGGACCACCTTGCCGTCTTTCATGATGGCGATACGGTCGCCGATGCGGTTGTGGACCCGGGCGCTTTCCCAGTCGTAGTCGGCGAAGACGATGGTCCGGTTGGTCTCGCACTTCTGGGCCAGGCCCAGGCCCGCCAAGGCGAGAAGCGCCAGCGTCACGAAAGCTTTGCGCACACTATCACCTCCTCGGAACACCCTAAGGAGGGAAGGTGAACCTCTTATGAACCCAAGGGGCGAAGCGCCGCCATCCTCCCGAGGAGGCGCCAAAGCGGGGAAGGCCCGGAAGGAGCTTTTTTATGGGATTATAGGCAAATTAGTGCACGCTAAATACACTTAATCTTGCGCTAACAAAGCCTCCGCCCCGTCCCCAAGGCCTATCCTGGGAGGAGGATGGGGCTCATCATCGTGGCCAACCGGGCGCCCTTCCGCCTGACCCCCGAGGGGCTCGTCCCCGCGGTGGGCGGACTCGCCACCGCGCTTCTCCCGGTCCTGGAGAGGCGCCATGGCGTCTGGGTGGCGGCCGGGGAGTGGCGGGAGAAGGGCCAAGCCGCCACCCCCCGGGAAAGCCAGGTCCGCCTGGAACAGGTCTTCCTACCGGAGAAGGAGTGGCAGGGCTACTACGGGGGGTTCTCCAACCGGGTCCTCTGGCCCCTCTGCCACTACTTCTTGGAGCGGGTGGAGCTCAGGCGGGACTTCTACCAGGACTACCAGCGGGCCAACCGCCGCTTCGCCGAGCGGGTGGCCCAGGTCTTCCGCGAGGGGGACACGGTCTTCGTCCAGGACTACCACCTCCTCCTCCTTCCCCGCCTCCTCCGGGAGAGGATCCCGGCGAAAATCGGGTTCTTTTTCCACATCCCCTGGCCCTCCAGCGGGGTCTTCCGCATCCTGCCCTGGGGCAGGGCCTTGGTGGAGGGCGTTCTGGGGGCCGACCTCATCGGCTTCCACACCCCGGAGTACGTGGAGAACTTCCTGAGGACCGCCGCCTACTACGGCTACCAGGTGGAGGAAAACCGGGTGCGGGTGGGGGAAAGGTGGGTGCGGGTGGAGGCCCACCCCTTGGGGATCGACACGGGGCGCTTCGGGGAGCTCGCCCAGGACCCCCACATCGGCCTCCACGCCCGGGCCCTCAAGCGGCTCGCAGGGGCGGAGCGGCTCATCCTCGGGGTGGACCGGCTGGACTACACCAAGGGAATTTTGGAAAGGCTCCTCGCCTACGAACGCCTCCTCCAGTCCTACCCCCAGTGGCGGGGCCGGGTGGCCTTCTTCCAGATCGCCACTCCAAGCCGCACCAGCGTCCACGCCTACCGGGAGCTCAAGCGGCGGGTGGACGAGGTGGTGGGGCGGATCATGGGGAGCTTCCTCAGGGAGGACTGGGTGCCCCTCCGCTACTTCTACCAGACCTACACCCAAGAGGAGCTCGCCGCCTTTTACCGGGCGGCGGACGTGGCCCTCATCACCCCCTTGAGGGACGGGATGAACCTGGTGGCCATGGAGTACGCCTACACCACGGAGGACGGGGTCCTGGTCCTCTCCAACCTGGCGGGGGCGGCGGAGTACCTGAAGGAGGCCCTTTTGGTCAACCCCTACGACCTGGACGGGATGGCCCAGGCCCTGGACCGGGCCCTGCGCATGCCCGGAGGGGAACGCCGGGAAAGGCTTTCCGCCTTGAAGGCCCGCATTGAGGCCTTGGACGTCCAGGGCTGGGCGGAGCGCTTCCTCGCCTCCTTGGAGGAGGGATGAGGGCGGAAAACCCCGTCTTCTTTCTGGACTACGACGGCACCCTGGCCCCCATCGCCCAAAGGCCCGAGGAGGCCTTCCCCCACCCCGAGGCCCCCCGGGTCCTCCGGGCCCTCATGGAGCGCCACCCCGTCTACGTGGTCACGGGAAGAAGGGTGAGGGACCTCGAGCCCCTCCTCCCCCTCCCGGGCCTTCCCGTGGTGGGGGGGCACGGCCTGGAGGAGGGGGTGCTTTTCGGGGAGGTGCGGCCCCTCTTCCCCGTGGACCTTGGCCCCTTGCGGGCAAGGCTTCCCTCCTGCCCCGGGGTGCGGGTGGAGGACAAGGGCTTCGCCCTGGCCCTGCACTACCGGGGGGCGGAGGACGAGGAGAAGGCCCGGGCCTGCCTCGAGGCCTGGCTTAAGGCGGTGGAGGGGCTCCTTGAGGCCTTGGGCCTCGAGGCCCTCCCCGGCAAGAAGGTCCTGGAGCTCAAGCCCAAGGGGGTGGACAAGGGCCAAGCGGTCCTTAGGCTCCTAAAGCGCCACCCGGGCCGCACCCCCATTTACATCGGAGACGACACCACCGACGAGGCGGCCTTCCAAGCCCTGAAGGGCCGGGGCCTCACCTTCAAGGTGGGGGAAGGCCCCACGGCGGCCCAAGGCCGGCTCAAGGACGTGGAGGAGGTCATAGCCTACTTGAAAACCTACCTCTGACCCTCTAGCCTTTAGGCCGTGGACCCCCTCTGGTACAAGGACGCGGTGATCTACCAGCTCCATGTCCGCTCCTTCTTTGACGCCAACAACGACGGCTACGGGGACTTTGAGGGCCTGAGGCGGAAGCTTCCCTACCTGGAGGAGCTCGGGGTCAACACCCTCTGGCTCATGCCCTTCTTCCAGTCCCCCTTGAGGGACGACGGATACGACATCTCCGACTACTACCAGATCCTCCCCGTCCACGGGACCCTGGAGGACTTCAAACGCTTCCTGGACGAGGCCCACGGCCGGGGGATGAAGGTGATCATTGAGCTCGTCCTGAACCACACCTCCATTGACCACCCCTGGTTCCAGGAGGCGAGGAAGCCAGGAAGCCCCATGCGGGACTGGTACGTGTGGAGCGACACCCCGGAGAAGTACAAGGGGGTCCGGGTCATCTTCAAGGACTTTGAAACCTCCAACTGGACCTTTGACCCCGTGGCCAAGGCCTACTACTGGCACCGCTTCTACTGGCACCAGCCCGACCTCAACTGGGACAACCCCGAGGTGGAGAAGGCCATCCACCAGGTCATGTTCTTCTGGGCCGACCTGGGGGTGGACGGCTTCCGCCTGGACGCCATCCCCTACCTCTACGAGCGGGAGGGGACCTCCTGCGAGAACCTCCCCGAGACCATTGAGGCGGTGAAGCGCCTGAGGAAGGCCCTGGAGGAGCGCTACGGCCCCGGGAAGATCCTCCTCGCCGAGGCCAACATGTGGCCGGAGGAAACCCTCCCCTACTTCGGGGACGGGGACGGGGTCCACATGGCCTACAACTTCCCCCTGATGCCCCGGATCTTCATGGCCCTAAGGCGGGAGGACCGGGGGCCCATTGAGACCATGCTCAAGGAGACGGAGGGGATCCCCGAGACCGCCCAGTGGGCCCTCTTCCTCCGCAACCACGACGAGCTCACCCTGGAGAAGGTCACGGAGGAGGAGCGGGAGTTCATGTACGAGGCCTACGCCCCCGACCCCAAGTTCCGCATCAACCTGGGGATCCGCCGCCGCCTCATGCCCCTCCTCGGGGCGACCGCAGGCGGTACGAGCTCCTCACCGCCCTCCTCCTCACCCTGAAGGGCACGCCCATCGTCTACTACGGGGACGAAATCGGCATGGGGGACAACCCCTTCCTTGGGGACCGGAACGGGGTCAGAACCCCCATGCAGTGGTCCCAAGACCGCAACGCCGGCTTCTCCCGCGCCCCCTACCACGCCCTCTTCCTTCCCCCCGTGAGCGAGGGGCCCTACAGCTACCACTTCGTCAACGTGGAAGCCCAGCGGGAAAACCCCCACTCCCTCCTGAGCTTCAACCGCCGCTTTCTCGCCCTGAGGAACCAGCACGCCAAGATCTTCGGCCGGGGGAGCCTCACCCTTCTTCCCGTGGAGAATCGGCGCGTCCTCGCCTACCTGAGGGAGCACGAGGGGGAAAGGATCCTGGTGGTGGCCAACCTCTCCCGCTACACCCAGGCCTTTGACCTCCCCTTGGAGGCCTACCAAGGCCTCGTCCCCGTGGAGCTCTTCTCGCAGCAACCCTTCCCCCCGGTGGAGGGGCGCTACCGCCTGACCCTGGGCCCCCACGGCTTCGCCCTCTTCGCCCTGAAGCCCGTGGAGGCGGTGCTCCACCTCCCCTCCCCCGACTGGGCCGAGGAGCCCGCCCCCGAGGAGGCCGACCTGCCCCGGGTCCACATGCCCGGGGGGCCGGAGGTCCTCCTGGTGGACACCCTGGTCCACGAAAGGGGGCGGGAGGAGCTCTTAAACGCCCTCGCCCAGACCCTGAAGGAGAAGAGCTGGCTCGCCCTCAAGCCGCAAAAGGTGGCCCTCCTGGACGCCCTCCGCTTCCAGAAGGACCCGCCCCTTTACCTCACCCTGCTCCAGCTGGAGAACCACAGGACCCTCCAGATCTTCCTCCCCCTCCTCTGGTCCCCCCAGAGGCGGGAAGGCCCCGGCCTCTTCGCCCGCACCCACGGCCAGCCCGGCTACTTCTACGAGCTCTCCTTGGACCCAGGCTTCTACCGCCTCCTCCTCGCCCGCCTTAAGGAGGGGTTTGAGGGGCGGAGCCTCCGGGCCTACTACCGCGGCCGCCACCCGGGTCCCGTGCCCGAGGCCGTGGACCTCCTCCGGCCAGGCCTCGCGGCGGGGGAGGAGGTCTGGGTCCAGCTCGGCCTCGTCCAAGACGGGGGCCTGGACCGCACGGAGCGGGTCCTCCCCCGCCTGGACCTCCCCTGGGTCCTCCGGCCCGAAGGGGGCCTCTTCTGGGAGCGGGGCGCCTCCAGAAGGGTCCTCGCCCTCACGGGAAGCCTCCCCCCGGGCCGCCCCCAGGACCTCTTCGCCGCCCTGGAGGTCCGGCTCCTAGAAAGCCTTCCCCGCCTCCGGGGGCATACCCCCGGGACCCCAGGCCTCCTTCCCGGGGCCCTGTACGAGACCGAGGCCCTGGTCCGCCTCCTCGGGGTGCGCCTCGCTCTCCTCCACCGGGCCCTTAGAGAAGTGGAGGGGGTGGAGGGGGGCCACCCCCTCCTAGGCCGCGGCCTCGGGGCCTTCTTGGAGCTTGAGGGGGAGGTGTACCTCGTGGCCCTGGGCGCGGAGAAGCGGGGCGCGGTGGAGGAGGACCTGGCCCGCCTGGCCTACGACGTGGAGCGGGCCGTGCACCTCGCCCTCGAGGCCCTGGAGGCGGAGCTTTGGGCCTTTGCCGAGGAGGTGGCCGACTACCTCCACGCCGCCTTCCTCCAAGCCTACCGCTCCGCCCTCCCCGAGGAGGCCCTGGAGGAGGCGGGCTGGACGCGGCACATGGCCGAGGTGGCGGCGGAGCACCTCCACCGGGAGGAAAGGCCCGCCCGCAAGCGCATCCACGAGCGCTGGCAGGCCAAGGCCGGTAAAGCCTAGGCGCCCGGTAGCCCTTCAGCCCCGGGCCACGGGGGCCTTGGGGTGGAAGACGGCCTCCTCGGGGAGGAGGCGGCGCTTCTTGGCCCGGCGGTAGACGGCGTCCCACATGCGGCAGAAGGCGCACACCGCCCCCGTGGTGGGGTAGCCGCACCGCTCGCACTCCCTCAGGGCCACCTCCTCTCCCACGTCCAGGCGGGGCCGGATCTTCTCCAGGAAGCCCTCGAGGAAGCGGAGCTTGGCCCCGGGCATGGACCGCTCCACCAGGTTCAGGGCCTCCTTGTAGAGGAGGCTTTTCGCCCCCTTGGCGTTCGGGCACTCCTCGTGAAGGTAGCGGATCCCCCTAAGGAGGGTGTAGGAGAGGACCTCCCTTTCGCTAAAGCGGTAGAAGGGCTTGACCCGGGCGGCGAGGCCGGGCTTTTCCGGCAGGACGGGCCCCTGGCGGGAAAGGGTCTCCTCCTGAGGGTTCAGGAGGTTCCCGAAGAGGACGGCGGCCTCGTCGTCCAGGTTGTGCCCCGTGGCCACCACGCGGAAGCCCTCCTCCACCGCCACCTGGTTGATGATGTAGCGCTTGGAGAGGCCGCAGGCGGAGCAGGCCACCCGCCCGGAAAGCCGGGCGAGCTCGGGGACCCCGAAGCCGTAGGCCTCCTTCAGGTCCACCACGAGAAGCTCCAAGCCCCTTTCCCGGGCGAAGGCCTGGGTGACCTCGAGGCTCCTCTTGGAGTACTCCCCGATGCCGAGCTCAATGTGGAGCCCCACGGCCTGGTAGCCCAGGCGGCTTAGCACGTCCCAAAGGGCCAGGGAGTCCTTCCCCCGGAGACCGCCACCAGAACCCTCTCCCCGGGGAGGAGCATCCGGTGTCGGCGGATGGCCCTCTCCGTCTCCTTGACGAACCAGTCCAGGTAGTGCTCCCGGCAGAGGGCAAGCCCCCGGGATCTCATCTCCACCTGGGCCTTTTGCCCGCAGACCTTGCAGACCACGCTACCCTCCCGAGATGGCGGAGAGGACCTCTAGGGTGTCCTCCTCGCGCACCTCATCCTCCAGGGTGAGGAGCTCCTCGCCCCGCACCGCCACCACGGTCTCCGGGTTCAGGCCAAGCTCCTCCAGAACCTCCCTTAAGGGCCGGTTCCCCTTGACCTCCACCTCCTTGCGCTCGGGCAGGCGCAGAACGATCCTCACCCCGCTAGTGTAGCAGGTGGGGGGCCACAAGCTCCGTGAGCCGCTGCAAGGTCAGGCGGTTCCGCTTCGCGATCTCCTCCCGCCTGGGGATCTCCGGGTAGGCCCCTTCGGGGTCGTGGAGGGTGGGGGTGAGGGGCTTGCCGAGCCGCGCTTCCCAGGTCCTAAGCCACCCCTCGGGAAGGCGCTCGGGCAGGGGAAGGCCGTGGAAGAGGTGGTAGAGGAGGGCCCAGACCCTCACCGTCCCGTCCAGGCTGTACCCGCCCCCTAAGGTGAAGAGGACCCTTCCCCCGGCGTAGGCCTCGGCGTACTCCAGGAGGAGGCGGAAAAGCCTCTCGTAGGCCCGGGCGGTGAGGAGGAGGTCGGCCAAGGGGTCCAGGTAGTGGGCGTCCGCCCCCGCCTGGACCACGAGGACGTCGGGGCGGAAGGCCTTAAGGGCCCAGGGCACCAGGGCCTCAAAGACCTCGAGGTAGCTTTCGTCCTCGGTGAAGGGCTCCAGGGGGAGGTTGAGCTTCTTCCCCAGGCCCGCCCCCCGGCCGATCTCGTAGACGTGCCCCGTCCCCGGGAAGAGGTAGCGTCCCGACTCGTGGAGGCTTAGGGTGAGGACCTCCCCCTCCTCGTAGTGGATCCACTGCACCCCGTCCCCGTGGTGGACGTCAATGTCCACGTAGGCCACGCGGAGCCCGGCCCGGGTCATGTGGCGGATGGCCACGGAGAGGTCGTTGTAGACGCAAAACCCCGAGGCGCGGTCGTACTGGGCGTGGTGGAGACCCCCGCCCAGCTGCAAGACCCGCTTTTCCCCGGCCAAAATCCTTCTCGCCCCCTCCAGGGTCCCCCCCACCAGGATCCGGGCCGCCCGGTCCATGCCGGGGAAGACGGGGGTGTCCCCCGTGCCCAGGCCGTAGTGCTCTAGGTCAGGGAAAAGCTCCCCCCGGCTTGCCGCCTCCACCCGCTTCACCAGGCGCTCGGAGTGGACCGAAAGCACCTCCTCCCGGGTGGCCTCGGGGGGGCAAGGGGATTTTGCCACGCCTCGAGGGCCTGAAGAAGGGAAGTGAGCATCTCCAGGCGCACCGGGCTGAAGGGGTGGTCCGGGCCGAAGTTGTAGAGGCGGTACTCCTCCCGGTAGATCACCATGGCTTCTTGGGGGGCCAGAGGACCTCAAACCCCTCCCGCCGCAGGGCCTCGGCCAGGAGGTGGGCCTCCAGGGTGTTCACCCGCACCACCGCCCGCACGTAATCCCCATCCTCGGGATAGGAGAGAAGGGAGTGGATGTTCACCCCCCGCCCCGCCAAAAACCCGGTGAGCCGGGCGAGCTCGCCCACGCGGTCGGGGAGGCGCACCTCCAGCCTTCCCGAGGGCTCGGTGACCCCCGTAAGCCTGAGGAGGCCGTCCAGGAGGTCAATTCCCGTGACGATGCCCACCAGCTCCCCGTCCTCCAAGACGGGCAGGCACCCGATCTTCCGCTCCCGCATCACCCGGGCCGCCTCCTCCACAGGGTCTAGGGGGTGGGCGGTGACCACCCCCCGGGTCATCACCTCCTCCACCCGGGTGCACCCGGGGCAGGGCCCTTTGGGGTTCAGGTGGCTCGTGGCCAGGCGGATGTCCCGGTCGGTGATGATGCCCACAAGCCGCCCGTCCTGCACCACGGGGAGGTGGCGGATGCCCTTTTCCAGGAGGAAGCGGTAGGCTTCCTCGAGGGTCGTCTCCGGCCCCACGGTGAACACCGGGTGGCGCATCACGTCCCTGACCAGCATGGGCCCAGTATACGGCGAAAGGGCCCCGGAGGCCGGGGCCCTAGGGCTTTCGCCGTTAGAGGATATCGTCCCGGATGCAAGCCTTGTAGTGGCCCGGGGCCACCTCCTTGAGCTCGGGGACCACCTGGGCGCACTCGGGCAGGGCGTAGCGGCAGCGGGTGCGGAAAACGCACCCCGAAGGCGGGTTGATGGGGGATGGGATATCCCCCTGGAGGACGATCCTTTCCCGCTTCACCGTGGGGTCCGGGATGGGCACCGCCGAAAGCAGCGCCTCCGTATAGGGGTGCTTGGGGTTGCGGTAAAGCTCCCGGGCGGGGGCGATCTCCATGATCTTGCCCAGGTACATCACCGCCACCCGGTCGGAGATGTACTCCACCACCGCCAGGTCGTGGGCGATGAAGAGGAGGGTGAGCCCGAGCTCCTCTTTGAGGTCCTGGAGGAGGTTCACCACCTGGGCCTGGATGGAGACGTCCAGGGCGGAAACCGGCTCGTCCGCCACGATGAACTCCGGCGCCACCGCCAAGGCCCGGGCGATCCCGATCCTCTGCCTCTGCCCCCCGGAGAACTCGTGGGGGTAGCGGCGCATGTGGTCCGGGGAGAGGCCCACCAGCTTGAGAAGCTCCGCCACCCGCTCGGTGCGCTCCTGAGGGGTCTTGCCGATCCCATGGATCACGAGGGGCTCGGCGATGATGTCCCCCACGGTCATCCGCGGGTTCAGAGAGCTAAAGGGGTCCTGGAAGATGATCTGCATGCGGCGACGGAAGGGCCTGAGCTTCTCCCGGGGAAGCTCTGTGATGTCCTGCCCGTCAAAGAGAATCCGCCCCCCCGTGGGCTCAATTAGGCGGAGCACGGTGCGGCCCACCGTGGTCTTGCCGCTTCCCGACTCCCCCACAAGCCCCAGGACCTCCCCCTTCCTTATGGCGAAGGAGACCCCGTCCACCGCCTTGACGCTCCCCACCACCCGGGAGAGCACCCCGCCCCGGATGGGGAAGTGCTTCTTGAGGTCCTTGACCTCGAGGAGGACCCCGTTCATGCCCTAACCTCCCGGATCTCCCGCCAGCGCACGCACCGCACCCGGCGGCCCTCCCCCGCCTCCTCCAAGGGCGGCACCTCCCGATCGCACACCCCCTCCACGTAGTACTTGCACCGGGGTGGAAGGCGCACCCAGGCGGCAGATACAGGGGGTTCGGCACGTTCCCAGGAATCGCCTCAAGCCGCTGCCGGTGCTCCGCCGCCAGGTCCAGCCGCGGCACCGAGTTCAAAAGCCCCTCCGTGTACGGGTGCAAAGGGTTCTGGAAAAGCGGCACCACGTCCGACTCCTCCACCGCCCGCCCCGCGTACATCACCACCACCCGGTCCGCCATCTCCGCCACCACCCCCAGGTTGTGGGTGATGAAGAGAATGCTCATCCCAATCTCCTCCTGGAGCTTCTTCATCAGCTCCAGGATCTGCGCCTGGATGGTCACGTCCAAGGCGGTGGTGGGCTCGTCGGCGATGAGCAAGGAGGGGTTGCAGGAAAGGGCCATGGCGATCATCACCCGCTGCCGCATACCCCCGACATCTGGTGGGGGTAGTTGGCCAGGCGCTTCTTGGGCTCGGGAATGCCCACCAGGTCCAGCATGTGGGCCGCCAGCTCCATGGCCTCCTTTCGGCTTTTCCCCTGGTGGAGCATGATCGCCTCGGCGATCTGGTCCCCCACGGTGTACACCGGGTTCAGGGAGGTCATGGGCTCCTGGAAGATCATGGCGATGTCGTTGCCCCGGATGCGGCGCATCTCCGCCTCCGAAAGCTTGGTCAGGTCCCGCACCTGCCCGTCCTTGCCGCGGAAGAGCACCTCCCCCCCACGATCCGCCCAGGGGGTGTGGGAATCAAGCGCATGATGGCCAAGGAGGTCACGCTCTTCCCAGAGCCCGACTCCCCCACCACCGCCAGGGTCTCCCCTTTGTCCACGTGGAAGGAAACCCCGTCCACCGCCTTCACCACCCCGTCGTCGGTGAAGAAGTGGACCTTGAGGTCTTTCACCTCCAACAGCCGCTTTTCGTCCATGCGCGCTCCTTCGGGCACTGCCCCAAAGACACCTCACCCGTTATACGCCATACCCCGCTAAAAGAGAAGGGGCTAAGTCCTCCGCCTGGGGTCCAAGGCGTCCCTCAGGCCATCCCCCAGGAAGTTCCAGGAAAGCACCGAGAGGAAGATGAAAAACCCCGGCCAAAGCACCCAGGGGCGGTCGGTGAAGGAGGCGAAGCCCCCCTGCTGCGCCGCCTGCAGGAGGAGGCCCCAGCTGGTGTAGGGCTCCGTCACCCCCAGGCCCAGGAAGGAAAGGCCGCTTTCCCCCAGGATGAAGCCCGGGATGGTGAGGGAAAGGCTCACGATCACGTAGCTCGCCGTGGCGGGAAGCACGTGGCGGGCGATGATGCGCCCGTCCGAGGCCCCGAGGGCCCTGGCCGCCTGCACGTAGTCCATCTCCCTCACGGAAAGCACGATCCCCCGCACCACCCGGGCAAGCCCCCCCAGCCGATGAAGCCCAGGAGGCCCACCACCAGGTAGAAGGTGAAGAGGGGGTCGATGTTGGTGGGGAAAACCGCCCGCAAGGAGATGAGGAGGAAGAGGCTGGGGATGGCGGCGATGATCTCCACCGTGCGCATGATGAGGTCGTCAGGGTCCAGGCGCAGGGGCTCGCGGAAAACCCGGCGCAGGATGAGGTAGAAGGCCCCAAGGCCCAGGAGGAGGACCAGCCCATCCACCCCCCAGGAGAAGGGGTCGCGGCCCGGACTCAGGCGAACGAAGGTCCAGGCTAGGAAGAGGGCCCCCACCCCGAGCCCCAGCCAGAGGAGGAGGCTCAAAGGACCCAGAAGGAGGCCAAGCCCCCGCCAGGCAGAAGGGGGAATGGAAAGGGCGAAGGGCCTACCGGAGAAATACCCCGCAATCCCCCCAAAAGAAGCCCCAGGGCAAAGGAAACCAGGGCGGAGAGGATGCCGATGGTCAAGGACACCTGCCCCCCGTAGACGATGCGGCTATAGAGGTCGCGGCCGAAGTTGTCGGTGCCCATGAGGAAGATCCTCCCCGGGGGGTCCACCCCGAAAAGCCGCAGGTCGGAGCGGAAGACCTTGAAAATGGTGTAAGGCTGCTCCGGGGTCCGGACGAAGAAGCGCAGGTAGAACTTCCCCTGGCTAGGGTCTTCCTCGTACTTGGGCTGGAGGGAAACGGGGTCAATGGTCCGCTTGGTGGCGTAGACAAAGGGCCGGGTGAGCTTCCCCGTTTCCGGGTCCACGAAGTGGATGCGGGTGGGAGGGTGATGGCCCTTCGGGGGGTAGAGCTCGTAGTAGTTGGGGTCGTAGGGGCTGAAGAAGCCGGCGAAAGCGGCCATCAGGTAGAGCACCAGGAGGATGCGCCCACCCCAGACCGCCAGGCGGTGCTTGCGGAACTGGCGCAGGACCAGATGCGTCCGGGTAGCGTTGAGGGACGTAGCCATAGCTCACCCCCTATTCGTAGCGGATCCTGGGGTCCACCCAGGCCAGAAGGAGGTCAGAGATCAGGTTGCCGATCATGAGGAGGACCAGGCTCACGGTGAGGAAACCCGCGATCACGTAAAGGTCCTGGTTGGCGATGGCGTCCAGGAAAAAGGGGGTAATACCCGGCCAGGCCATGACCACCTCCACGAACCCCGCCCCGGAGATGAGGCTGGGGAGCAACCCCCCAAGGTGGCCACGAAGGGGATCACCGCGTTGCGGAAGGCGTGTTTGTAAAGCACCACCCGCTCCCCGAGCCCCTTGGCCCGGGCGGTGCGGATGTAGTCCTGCGCCAACACCTCCAGCATCTGCCCCCGCATGAGCCGGGAAAGCCCAGCGATGTCGTTGGCGGTGGCCACCAGCACAGGCACCACCGCATGCCAGGCGATATCCAGGATCTGGCGCAAGGGCGGCATCTGCTCGAAGCCGCTGGAGGTCATGCCGGAGACAGGGAAGATGAGGGTGCCCGTGCGGAACTTAATCTGCAGGAGGACGTAGATGGCGATGAGGGCCAGGAAGAAGCTGGGTACGGAAAGGCCGATGTAGGCCAAGAAGGAAAGGATCCTGTCCCCCAGGGAGTACTGGCGCACCGCCCCATAGACCCCGATGGGGATGGCCACCAGGTATAGGAGGAGGGTGGAGGGGATGACGATGACCATGGAGTTCACCACTCGAGGCCAGATCACCTCCAGCACCGGAGCCTGATAGGCAAAGGAATAGCCCAGGTTCAGGTGCAGGAGGTTGTTCATCCACAGGAGGTACTGCTCGTAGATGGGCCGGTCCAGGCCGAACTGGGCCCTAAGGCGGGCGATGG
The DNA here is from genome assembly GCF_001535545.1 of Thermus parvatiensis. Classification (GTDB taxonomy): domain Bacteria; phylum Deinococcota; class Deinococci; order Deinococcales; family Thermaceae; genus Thermus; species Thermus parvatiensis. The sequence continues at coordinate 1,541,284 of NZ_CP014141.1, forward strand.
TCTCCGGGGTTACCTTGGGATCCAGCTCCAGCTGGGTCAGGTAATCCCCCGGGGCCAGCTGGATGATGAGAAACGCCAAAAAGGTGGCCCCGAAAAAGGTGGGGATCAGGTAGAGGATGCGGCGAAGGATGTAGGCGGTCATGGCTCCAAAGGGCCCCCGGGGCCATGGGCCCCGGGGGACGCGCAGGGTCAGCTCATTTCTTGATGAAAGTCAGCTCCAGCTCCCGCTGGCCCCAGATAGCGCTGATGATGGCGTCGGGATGCTCGCCGCCCAAGCGGTTGTTCCAGGCGGGGTGGTAGTTGGGCCCGGCGATGTAAATGACGGGCAGGAGCTGGGCCTCAATCTCCTGCATGCGGTAGCCGATCTCCACCCGCTTCTTGAAGTCCAGCTCGGTGCGGCCACGGGAGTAAAGGGCATCCAGCTGGGTTTCCCTGGGGTCCAGGCACTGACCGGACTTGTTCCACATGTGCAGGTTGCCCTTGCAGGGCACCACGTTGGAGCTGAAAGGCCAGTCCAGACCGCCGCCGGAGAGGCCGATGATGATGGCGTCAAAGGGCCGGTCGGGGCCCGAGGAGAGGAGCTGGCCCACCAGGGTGTTGAAGTCTATGGCCTGGAAGTTGACCTTGACCCCCACCTTCTTGGCCTCGTCCACGATGAGCTTGGCGATCTGCTCCCGCTGGTTGTTTCCGGCATTGGTGGAAAGGTTAAACTCCAATCTTCTGCCTTTGGAGTCCACCAGGTAGCCTTCCCTGTCCTTCTTGGTGAAGCCGAGCTCGGCAAGGAGCTTGGCCGCCTGCTGCAGGTTGTACTCGTACTTGGGCACCTTGGGGTTGATCCACTGGGTAAGCACGGGGTAAACGCTCGTGTACATGGGGGTGCCCAGACCGCCGTAGACGATGTCGATCACCGCCTGGCGGTTCACGATGTGGCTCATGGCCCGCCGGAACTTGTCGGAGCGGAAGAGGCTTTGCTTGAAGGGATCCGAGGCCTTGTTCCAGTTGAAGACCATGAACTGGCTGCTGGCCACCGGGGAAGCGTTCACCTTGAGGGTGGCGTCCAGCCGGCCCTGCTGGATGGCCTGGCGCACCTGGGAGATGTGGTCCACGGTGGAGGGGGTAAAAATATCGATGTTCCCCGCCAGGAACTCGGCCAGCGCGGCGTTGATGTCCTTAACGATCTTGATCTCGTAGCGGTCCAGGTAGGGCAGGGGGTTGCCCGCCGCGTCCTTGTTCCACTCCCCGAAGGCGGGGTTGCGCTTCAGCACCAGGCGCTCCCCCGGGCGGTAGCTCTCGATGAGCCAGGGCCCCCCGGACACGATGTTCCCGGGCTTCTCGTTCAGGGTCCACATCTTCTTGATGCCCTCGGCCCCTTCCTTCTGGTAGACGGGCCCGAAGACGTGGGCTGGCCAGGGCTCAAAGCTGGCCACGGCAAAGGCTTCCGCATCCGTCTTGGGGTAGATGAAGCGCAGGGTATAGTCGTCAATCTTTTTAAGGGTTATGGGCTTGCCGTCGATAAAGAAGGAGTCGTAGCTGTTGGACCCCACCGCCTTATCCGTGTGGATGCGCCAGGTCATGATCCAGTCGTCGGCGGTGATGGGCTTGCCATCGGACCACTTCATGCCCCTGCGGATCTTGAAGGTGATCTCCAGCTTGTTGGGGCTGACGGTCCAGGACTCGGCCATGTAAGGGATCCAGTCCCCGGTGGTAGGGTCCCGCCTAACCAAGCCCCTATCTCCGGAGATGATGTCAGGAACGTTCCCCGCCTCTGCGGCGATAAAGGGGTTAAAGGTCCGGTAGTCGGAGATAACCGCTGCCCGCAGGGTACCGCCCCTCTTGACCTCAGAGGGCTTGGCCACCGTCCACTTCTGCGGCCAGACGAAGGTCTGGGCGCTAGCCACTCCGGCTAAAGCTAAAGCCGCCGCCAACCAGAAAGCTTTCCTCATAGGTTTCCTCCCGAAACCTTACGCTGGTCAAGGTACCCCCACTCCTTGGACCCTGTCAAGGGTGAGGGGCCAACCTTGACCCCAGAAGGGGGCCATGGAAAAATCCCCTCTATAAGGAGGGGACATGCGGGCAATCCTGATGGAGGCTCGAGGCGGCCCGGAGGTGCTCAAGCCCGGGGAGGTTCCCACCCCCGAGCCCGGTCCCAAAGAGGTGCGCCTCCGGGTAAAGGCTGCAGCCCTCAACCACCTGGACATCTGGGTACGCAAGGGGGTGGCCAGCCCCAAACTTCCCTTACCCCACGTGCTAGGGGCTGACGCCAGCGGGGTAGTGGACGCGGTGGGCCCTGGGGTCACGGGGTTCGCTCCGGGAGACGAGGTGGTGGTGAACCCCGGCCTCTCCTGCGGGCACTGCGAGCGCTGCCTGGCGGGGGAGGATAACCTCTGTTCCCGGTACGAGATCCTGGGGGAGCATCGCTGGGGAGCCTACGCGGAGTACCTGGTGGTGCCCGAGGTCAATCTCGTGAGGAAACCGCAAAACCTCTCCTTCGTGGAGGCGGCCGCCATTCCCCTCACCTTCCTCACCGCCTGGCAGATGGTGGTGGACAAGCTAGGGGTGCGCCCGGGGGACGAGGTACTGGTGATGGCTGCGGGCAGCGGGGTGAGCGTGGCCGCCATCCAGATCGCCAAGCTCTTCGGGGCGCGGGTCATCGCCACTGCGGGTTCGGAAGAGAAGCTCCGGAAAGCCAGGGAGCTCGGCGCTGACGAAACCATAAACTACACCCACCCCGACTGGCACAAGGAGGTGCGCCGCCTCACCGGGGGCAAAGGAGTGGACAAGGTGGTGGACCACACCGGGGCCCTCTACTTCGAGGGGGTGATCCGGGCCACGGCCAACGGGGGAAAAATCGCCATCGCCGGAGCTTCCTCGGGGTACGAGGGCACGCTGCCGTTTGCCCACGTGTTCTTCCGGCAGCTTTCCATCCTGGGCTCCACCATGGGCTCCAAAAGCCGCCTCTTCCCCATCCTGCGCTTCGTGGAGCAAGGCAAGCTCAAGCCGGTGGTGGGGCAGGTACTCCCCCTGGAAGAGGCGGCCGAGGGGCACCGCCTCCTGGAAGAGAGGCGGGTCTTCGGCAAGGTGGTCCTGCAGGTGGACTGAGGACACGTTTCCCTAGCGGAGCGCGTAAAATGCCGGGGAGAGGTGAGGCCATGGAGCACACGGACGTGATCATCATCGGCGCCGGGCCAGCGGGGCTTTTCGCGGGGTTTTACGTGGGCATGCGGGGCCTCTCCTTCCGTTTCATAGACCCCCTGCCCGAACCCGGGGGGCAGCTATCGGCCCTTTATCCGGAAAAGTACATCTACGACGTGGCGGGCTTCCCCAAGGTCTACGCCAAGGACCTGGTGAAGGGCCTGGTGGAGCAGGTGGCCCCCTTCAACCCCATCTACAACCTGGGGGAGCGGGCCGAGACCTTGGAGAGGGAAGGGGACCTCTTCAAGGTCACCACCTCTTTGGGGAACACCTTCACCGCCAAGGCGGTGATCGTCGCCGCCGGGGTGGGGGCCTTTGAGCCCAGGCGGATCGGGGCCCCGGGGGAGCGCGAGTTTGAGGGGAGGGGCGTCTACTACGCCGTGAAGAGCAAGGCCGAGTTCCAGGGGAAGCGGGTCCTCATCGTGGGCGGGGGGGACAGCGCCGTGGACTGGGCCCTCAACCTTTTGGACACAGCCCAGGAGATCACCCTCATCCACCGCCGGCCCCAGTTCCGGGCCCACGAGGCCAGCGTAAGGGAGCTCATGCAGGCCCACGAGGCGGGACGGCTTCAGGTCCTCACCCCTTACGAGGTGCGGCGGATTGAGGGGGATACCCGGGTGGAAAGGGCGGTCATCTTCCACAACCAGACCCAGGAGGAAATCCCGCTTCCGGTGGACGCCGTCCTCATCCTGGCGGGCTACCTCACCAAGCTGGGCCCCCTGGCCAACTGGGGCCTGGAGCTGGAGAAGAACAAGATCAAGGTGGACACCACCATGGCCACCAGCATCCCCGGGGTTTACGCCTGCGGGGACATCGTCACCTACCCGGGGAAGCTTCCCCTCATCGTCTTGGGATTCGGGGAGGCGGCCATCGCCGCAAACCACGCGGCGGCCTACGCCAACCCCAGCCTCAAGGTGAACCCCGGCCACTCCTCGGAAAAGGCCGAGGAGAAGGCCCCGGCCTAGAGGGGTAGGGAAACGACCCCGGGGCTATCCCCGGGGTTCCTTTTTGCTGTGACGACTCCTCGGACTGAAGTCCGAGGCTTCTCGGTTCTCACGGAACGGCCCTTGCCGTATCCATCCCCGAAGGCTCCGTCCGAGCCCATGCACATTATACCACAAATAAATGACCGCCCACCATGCTATGTGCTCCTTCGGAGCACGTGGGGGAGTCCATGTATCCCACGGACTGAAAGTCCGGGGGATTATAGCTCCCCCACGCCCCCTCTTTTCTCTAAAATGAGGGGCATATGCGGGTTGCCCTTTTCGTTGATGGGTCCTACATGTACCAGGCGGCCAAGCGCCTGGGCTGGAGCGTGGACCACCGCCGGGTGCTGACCCAGTTCGCCACCCCGGAGCAGCTCTACAACGCCTTCTACTATGTGCCCATCACCGACCCGGAGGACGAGCGGCAGCAGCGCTTCATTGACGCCCTGGTCTTCATGGGCTACACCGTCCGGAGCCGGCTGGTGCGGGGGGAGGCCCGGTTTGAGGCCATGATGGCCACCGACCTCCTCACCACCGCCCCCCGCTGGGACCGGGCCATCGTGGCCAACGGCTCAGGGGAACTGGCCCACACCTTCGCCGCCCTCCGTGCCCTGGGCAAGGAGGTCCACCTCTTAGGCCTCCATGAGCTCTCCGACCTGGAACTGCGCAACCAGGCGGACCGCTTCCTGAACCTGGCGGAGTGGCGAGAGGCCCTGGAAAGGACCCCGGGAGGCCGCCGCACCTATGTGGGCTACCCCGTGGAGGCCACGGTGGAGATGCCTCCCGCCCCGGCGGAAGGCTCTGGTTCATAGGCGCCCATGCCCCTAGGGCCCTGGCTGGTCCTGGCGGTGGCCGCTTTCCTCTTCCTGGCCCTGCCTGCCCCCTCGGTACCCCTTCCCTCCCCCAGCCTTCGGGACCTCCTCCCCTACCCTCCGGCGAAGCGGGAGGCCCTGGTGGCCCGCCACCTCGCCAACAAGGCGAGCCTGTACCTCCTCTTCGGGGAAAAGGCGGCCCGGGCCTACGACCGCCTCCTCAGGCTCGAGCTCGCCAACCAACAAAGCGGGAAGCGTTCGGCCTTCGCCACCGCGGAGGAAGCCTTAGAAGCGGCGCACCGTTTCCTCCTGGCCATCGGCCAGGCGGTCCGGAAAGCCCCGGTCAACCTGGAAGGGCTCCCCATCGCCCCCCACCACGTCCTGCCCCACGCCCAGGAGATCCGGGCCGCGGCCCACGCCCTCGGCCTCCCCCCGGGGTGCTGGCCGCCATCGTGGACAACGAGCAACACGGCGGGGACAAGGCCTTGGGGCTCTCCCGGGGAGTACGGGAGGTGGCGGATGGGATAGCCCTCACCCTGGGGGAAGCCCCCTTTTCCCGGACCCTGGGCCTGGCCCAGATGAGCTGGGAGGACGCCCTAAAACAGGAGGCGCGCCTCAGGCGCTTCGGCGCCTGGGACCCCCTAAGGCCCTTTCCCCACACCGAGGCCGAAGCCCGCAGGGCTCTCCTGGACCCCTACCTCAACCTCCTTTTCACCGCAAGCCGCCTGCGGGGCTATTTCAACGCCCTCCTCTCCCTCCCGCCGGAGGATACCCGACCCCTAGAGGACCCGTGGCTCTACTACCTGGGCCCTGCCTGGCACAACGACCCCTTGAGGGCCCAGAACCTGGAAACCTGGGACGACAGCTTCAACGGCTTCTTCAAGGGCCTCCTCTACCAGGTGGTCTTGGAGGGGTACTGGACCCTCCAGGGCCGCCGCCTCCTCCCCCTTAAACCCCTAGGCCCAGGAAGCCTCGAGGCCCCCTCCCCGCCAGTCCCCCACCTCTTCCCCTAAATCCGCTCCATCCAGGGCAGGGGCTCCCCGGGGGGCAAAACGGGCCAGCGCCCCTCGCGCATGTGGCGGAAGACGGCCTCCACCGCCCGCTCCGCCGCCTCCACCCAGGCCTTGGGGTAAAGGGAGCGTTTCGCCAGGAACTCCTCCCGGTCAAAGACCTCGCAGGTGTGGTCCGCCCGACACTTCACGTCCAGCTCCAGGTCGTATTGGCGAAAGGCATCTCCCGTCCAAAGGGCCGGGGTCTGGACGTTCCAGTAGTACTCCAGGACCCTCCCCTCCCGCACGTCGGGCCCCCCGGAGTACCAGGCCCCGGGAAAGAAGGCCACGTAGGCGTCGTGGTCCAAAACCAGGGAGCGCCCCTTGCCCACGTGGTGGAAGACCCCGCCTTGGGGAAGGAGGGTGAGGACCCCCTCGGGGCGCACCTCCACCACCTCCGCCTCCCAGAAGTAGTGGAGGGCTTCTTCCGGGTACTTGTAGAACTCCACCCGGACCTTCTGGCCCGGGCGGAGGGGCCAGGCCGGGCTCACCGCTTGGTGCTGATGCCCAGGACGCGGTAGAGGGCGCAGAACCCCGTGATTGCCGTGAAGAGGAGGACGGCGGCCACGATCCCCAGGACCCAGTTCCAGGGCGCGGCAGACTGAAAGGCGAAGTAGAAGAGGACGAGGGAAAGGATGAACCGGATGACCCGGTCGGTGGTGCTCTCGTTCACCGACATAAGCTCACCTCCCTTAAACCCCAGGGTACAGCAAAAGGGGCCGGGCTGTGCTACCATCGTTTCCGGACGGGGGCCGTTAGCTCAACGGTCAGAGCAGCCGGCTCATAACCGGTAGGTTGCAGGTTCGAATCCTGCACGGCCCACCACCCGCCCCGGCCTCGAGCCGGGGCTTTTTCTGCCCCAGGCTGGCGAAAACCGCGGTGGAGTACCTAGAGGTTCCACCCCCCGGCCACCTCCAGCACCTGCCCCGTGAGGTAGGGCTCCTTGACGAAGAAGAGCACCGCCCGGGCGACCTCCTCTAAGAGGGCGAGCCGCCCCATGGGAATCTCGTGAAGGGGCTTGGAAACGGAGTTTTCCGCCACTCCCGGGGCCACCACGTTGGCGGTGATCCCCGCCTGGGCGAAGCGCTTGGCGATGGCCTTGGTGTAGAGGATGACCCCCGTCTTGGCGATGGCGTAGGGGGTGATGTGGGTCCGAGCGAGGAGGTTTCCCGCCCCGGCGTAGCCCAGGTTCACGATGCGGCCGTAGCCCTGGGCCACCATGAGGGGAAGGACCCTTTGGGTGAGGAGGAAGGTGGCGGTGAGGTTGGTGTCCAGGATCCAACGCCACTCCTCCAAGGAGACCTCCTCAATGGGCTTATAGAGATAGTCCCCCACGTTGTTCACCAGGACGCCCACCCCCCCCAGGTGGTAGCGGACCTCCTCCACCAGCCGGTCCACCTCCTCCTCCCGGGTGAGGTCCGCCCGGACCTTGATGGCCCTCACCCCAAGGGCTTCTGCCTCTTGACGGGTGGCCTCGGCCAGGGCCTCGGAGGTGCGGTAGTGGACGGCCACGTTAAACCCTTCCCGGGCCAGGGCCAAGAGGATGGCCCGGCCAATCCCCTTGGCGCTTCCCGTCACCAAAGCGACCCTCATGCCCCCTCCAGGTAGCGGGCCACCAGGACCCGGGTGAAGGTGTTCAGGGGATAGGCGAGGGCGGCCTTGGGTTCCACCCAGGCCCACTCCAGGATCTCCTCGTTCGGGCGCACCGCCCCTTCCGCCCGGGCGAAGTAGTTGAAGAGGAGCATATGGGTGGGCTTGTAAAACTCGGGGCTGAAAAGGGCCTCCTGGACCAGGACGAAGCGGATCTGGGAAAGGGCAAGGCCCACCTCCTCCCAGAACTCCCGCCTTAAGGCCTCTTCCAGGGCCTCCCCCCAGGCCACCTTGCCCCCGGGCACCCCCCAAAGCCCCCGCCACTTGGCGGTGCGCACCAGAAGCACAAGGCCTTCCTGCTCCACCAAGGCCCCTACCGTGGGGATGGGATACTGCGGACGATCCTCCATAGGTACCAAAGGCCAAGATACAGGGCCTGGAGAAGGACAAAGGTGAGGTAGGCCCCAGGCTGGTGGAAGAGGAGGAAGACCCCCAGGAAGAAAAGCTGGGTGGTGAGGCCCAGGTTCACCACCCCCGCCAAGGCCCCCTCGTCCCAGAAACGCAAGGGGTCAAGCCGGAACCGCCGCTCTAGGAAGCGCTCCAAGGCAGTAATGGCCCGGTCCTGGGGGCGAAGAGGAGGGCGTATAGCCCCCGGAAGAGGCGAAGCCAGGGGGTTTCCGGGTCCCGAGGCCCCTCGGGCAAGGGAAGCCCCCGGGAAAGGCGGTAAAGCCTTTCCAGGTTGAAGTCGTAGGACTGGACCAGGGTGAAAACCAAAAAAGCGAGGAGAGCCTTCTCCAGGAAACCGGTGCGCAGGCCCAGGGCCAGGAAGAGGGCCAGGTTCCCGAGGAAGTCCATCCCCGTGTCCAGGTAGCGCCCAAACTCCGTCACCTCTCCCCTAAGGCGGGCGAGCTGCCCGTCGGCGTTGTCCAGGACGGTCTTTAGCTGGAGGAGGAGGGCGGCAAGGAGGTCCTCCCCCTGGAGAAGAAGCCAGGCGGCCACGAGGACCAGGCCCGTGTGGAAGAGGACCAGGTGGTGGGGCCTCACGGGCGTGCGCAGGAGAAAAAGGACAACGAGGTGCGCCAGGGGACGGTAAAAAAGGGTGTTCAGGAACTCCTGGACCGGCCTTTCCTTGGCCCCCGGGACCACCGCCTACCTCCGGATGTGGGCCAGGACCCAGGCCACCACCTCGTCCAGGGTCATGCCGCCGGTGTCCAGGACGAGGGCGTCGGGGGCGGGGGCGCTTTGCGCCTTGTCCTTCTCGTCCCTAAGGACGAGCTCCCTAAGGACCTCCTCGTAGGCCTGGGGCCTTTCCCGGGCACGCCGCCACGCCCGCACCTCGGGGCTCGCCGTAAGGTAAAACTTGTGGGCTGCCTCCGGGAAGACCGCTGTGCCCATGTCCCGCCCCTCGGCCACGAAGGGTGGAGGCACCTCCTTGAGCCGCCGGTTGACCCAGGCCCGGACCCCCGGGTGACGGGCCACCCCCGAGACCACGCGGTCCACCTCGGGGGTGTGCAGGAAGGGGGTGAGGTCCATTTCCTCCAAAAAGACCCGGTTCTCCTGCCCCGGCACCAGACGGACCCGAAGCGACTCTAAAAGCCTCAGAAGCCCTGCCTCGTCCCCTAGGTCCACCCCCGCCCTTAGGGCGAGGAAAGCGGCCGCCCGGTAGAGGAGGCCGCTGGAAAGGTAGGGCACGCCCAAGGCCGCCGCCACCCGCTTGGCCACGGAGCTCTTGCCGGAGGCCGAAGGCCCGTCTATGGTCACGATGCCGCGCATAGCCCGAGGAGGTCTTGGAAGAAACCCGGGTAGGAGATCTCGGCCCAGTGGGGCTCCTCCACCTCCACCCCCACGGGAAGCCCGGCCACGGCGAAGGCCATAGCGATGCGGTGATCGTGGAAGGGCCGCACCCGGCCCGGCCTCACCCCCCCGCCCCGGATGCGGAGCCAGTCCGGGCCTTCCTCCACCTCCACCCCGAGGGCCCGGAGGTTTTCGGCGATGGCCCGGACCCGATCGGACTCCTTCACCCGAAGCTCGGAAAGGCCCGGGATGTAGGTCTCCCCTTCCGCCCAGGCGGCGGCCGCCGCCAAAACGGGCACCTCGTCCACCATGAGGGGGATGAGACCGGGGTCCACGGAAACCCCCATGAGGGGGCTGTACCGGGCCCGCACCCACCCCACGGGCTCCCCCGCCTCGCCCTCGAGGACCCGCCACTCCAGGTCCGCCCCCATGGCCTTGAGGACGGTGAGGAGGCCGGTGCGGGTGGGGTTTAAACCCACCCCCTCCACCACCACCTCCGAGCCCGGGGTGACGAGGGCCGCCACCAGGAAGAAGGCGGCCGAGGAGAAGTCCCCGGGCACCACGAGGTCCTTGGCGGGGAAGGGCTCCGTGCGCCAGGTACGCACCTTCCTTCCTTCAGCTTCCAAGGGCAGGCCGAAGTGGCGGAAGAGCCTTTCCGTGTGGTCCCGGGTGGGCGTGGGCTCCTCCACCTCCGTCACCTCCTCGGCGAAGAGGCCGGCGAGGAGGAGGGCGCTCTTCACCTGGGCGCTGGGCACGGGGAGGGTGTAGCGGATGCCCTTTAGGGGGCCACCCTTTACCGCAAGGGGCGCCCTCTCCCCCTCCTCCCGCCCGTCCACCCTCGCCCCCATGGCCCTGAGGGGCTCCACCACCCGGCCCATGGGGCGGCGCCTCAAGGAGGCGTCCCCGGTGAGGACGGCGAAAAGCCCCTCCTGGCCCGCGAGGAGGCCGAGGAGGAGGCGCATGAGGGTTCCGGCGTTGCCGCAGTCCAGGACGTCCTCGGGCTCCTGGAACCTTAGGCCCCTTCCCCGCACCAAAAAGTGGGGGCCCTCCTCCAGGATCTCCGCCCCCAAGGCCCTAAGGACCCGGGCGGTGGAGAGGGTGTCCCCCGCCTTCAAGGGGTAGAAGAGCCTTCCCTCCCCCTCGGCCAGGGCGAGGAGCATGAGGCCGCGGTGGGTCACGGACTTGTCCCCGGGGACGCGGAGGCGCCCCCGCAAGGGGCCGCAAGGCGCGAGGCGGAACGCGTCCATCCCCCCTAGTCTTCCGTTCCGCTCGGGCCCGGTCAAGCCCGGGCCCGGGCCACGGCCTCCCGGAAGACCGCCACCGCCCGGTCCACCTCCTCCTCGGTGGTGAAGCGGCCCAGGGAGAAGCGCAAGGAGGCCTTGGCCTCGGCGTAGCTGCGGCCGATGGCGAGGAGAACGTGGGAGGGCTCGAGGTTCCCGGCGCTGCAGGCGGAGCCCGAGGAGACGGCCACGCCCAGGAGGTCCATGGCGAGAAGAAGCGCCTCCCCGTCCGCCCCCTTCACGGTGACGTTGACGAGCTTGGGGAGGCGGCGCTCGGGGTGGCCGTTGAGCTCCACCCCCTCCACCGCGAGAAGGCCCGCCTCGAGGCGCCGCCGCAAGGCGGCAAGGCGCGCCGCCTCCTCGGGAAGGCGCCTCAGGGCGAGCTCCAGGGCCACGGCCATCCCGTGGGCCAAAACGGGGTTTTGCGTACCGCCCCGCCTTCCCCCCTCCTGCTTCCCCGGGACCACAGCGAGAAGCTCCACCCCCTGGCGGACGAGGAGCGCCCCCACGCCCTTGGGCCCGTAGAACTTGTGGGCGCTCAGGGAGACCAGGTCCGCCCCCACCTCGTCCATGCGGAAGGGGACCTGCCCCACCGCCTGGACAGCGTCGGTGTGGAAGAGGGCCCCGTGCCGGTGGGCCACCTCGGCGATCTCCCGCACCGGGTAGAGGTTGCCGAGCTCGTTGTTCGCCGTCATGACGCTGACCAGGAAGGTGTCGGGGCGCAGGGCCTCCTCCACCTGCTCGGGGTAGACCATCCCTAGGGAATCGGGCTTGAGGAGGGTCACGGCGAAGCCCAGCCGCTCCAAGAGGCGCAAGGCCCCAAGCACGGCGGCGTGCTCCACCGCCGTGCTCACCACGTGCCCCCGGCCCCGGGCCAGGGCCGGGCCCAGGAGGGCGAGGGCGTCGGCCTCGGAGCCCCCAGCGGTGAAGACCACCTCCCGGGGCCGCGCCCCGAGCGCCCCCGCCACCCGTTCCCGGGCCTCCTCCAGGACCTTACGGGCTTCCTGGCCGAAGCGGTGGATGCTGCTGGGGTTGCCGAAGACCTCCTCCACGGCCCGCATGGCCTCCCGGACCTCGGGATCCAGGGGCGTGGTGGCCGCATAGTCCAGGTAGACGCCCCGCACGCCGCCTCCCGGCCCTCAGGAAACGCGGGCCTCGAGGGGGATGACCCCCCTGGCCTCCAAAAGCCGCCTCTCCTCAATGAGGTCCTTGAGGGTGGTGCCCCGAGAACCTGGCGCATGGCGAGGTCCACCCGCCGCCACAAAAACTCGGTGGAGCACCGCCCCACCTTGTCGCAGCTCTCCGGATCCTCCAGGCAGCTCACCGGGGCCAGGCTCCCCTCCAGGGCCTCCACCACCTCGAGGGCGGTGACCTTCTCCGGGGGCGGGCGAGCCGGTACCCCCCTTTCGCCCCCCGCACCGAGCGGATGAAGCCCGCGTTACGGAGCTGGGCGGCGATCTGCTCCAGGTAGTGCTGGCTGATGCCCTGGGCCTCGGCCACCTCCTTCAGGGGCACCGCCCTTGGCGCCCTAAGGCCGATCTCCACCAGGGCGCGGAGGCCGTACTGGGCCTTCGTGGACACCCACATGCCCCCAGTATACCCCAAAAGGGCTATTTCCCCCCGGAAAACGCGGTTTTAAGGAAGGCGAGGCCGAAGAGGAGGGCCTGGGCCAGGACCACGCTGGCCCCGCTGGGCCAGTCCAGGAGGAAGGAGGCGTAAAGCCCGAGGAGGGTGGCCGAGAAGGCGAAGAGGAGGGCAAGGAGGGTCATGCCGGCGAAGGTGCGGCCGAGAAGCCGGGCCGCCGCCCCCGGGATCACCAAAAAGGCGGCCACGAGGAGGACCCCCACCACCTTCACCGCCACCACCAGGGCGAGGGCCAGGTAGGCGGAGAGGAGGTAGTCGTGGAGCCCCACGGGCACCCGGTCGGCGAGGGCGAGCTCCCGGTCAAAGGTGGCGTAGGCCAAAGCGCCCCAGAGGGGAAGGAGGGCGAGGCCCAGAAGGACCACCCCCCCCACGGCCCAGAGGTCCCCGGGCCCCACGGCGAGAAGGGAGCCGAAGAGGTAGCCCATGGCGTCCCCCACGTACCCCCGGGCCTTGGCGAGGAAGACGGCCCCGAGGGCCACGGAAAGGGCGAAGAAGACGCCGATGGCCGTGTCCTCCGAGAGGCCCGACCGCTCCTTCACATAGGTGATGGCCAGGGCCACGGCCAGGGTGAAGGGGAGGGCGAGGTAGAGGGGCTCCTCCCTCAGGAAAAGCCCCAGGGCCACCCCGGCGAAGGCGGCGTGGGCGAGCCCGTCCCCCAGGAAGGAAAGCCTTCTCTGCACCACGAAGGCGGAAAGCGCCCCTCCAAGCAGGCTCACCAAGAGGCCGGCGAGGAGGGCCCTCTGGAAGAAGGGGTAGCCCAAGACCTCAAGCACGGCCGCCTCCCAGGAAAAGGGCGTGCTCGTGCCCCAAATGGCCGAAGGCCTGGCGGAGGCACTCCTCGGAGAGGGCCCGCTCCGGCGGGCCGAAGCCGATCACGCGGCGGTTCAGCACCAGGACGTGGCTGGCGTGGTGGGCCGCCTCCCAGTCGTGGGTGATCATGAGGATCGTGGCCCCCGTCTCCTCCTGGTAGGCCTCCAGGTGCCGGTAGAGGTCCACCTCCCCCAGCCGGTCCACCCCGGTGGCGGGCTCGTCCAAAAGGAGGAGGCGGGGCCTGCGCACCAGGGCCCGGGCCAGGTAGACCCGCTGCAGCTGCCCCCCGGAAAGCCGCCCCAAGGGGCGGTGGGCGAGCTCCAAGGCCCCCACCCGCCCCAAGGCCTCGAGGGCCCGCTCGCGCTCCTTCTCCCCCACGCGAAAGGGCCAGGCGCGGCGGAGCCCCGAGACCACGAGTTCCAAGGCCAGGGCGGGGAAGGTGTGGTCAAAGGTCTTGATCTGGGGCACATAGCCGAACCAGAAGGGGTCGGCCTGGGCCAAGGGACGGCCAAAGATGCGCACCTCTCCTCGGAAGGGCACGAGGCCCAAAAGGGCCTTGAGAAGCGTGCTCTTCCCCGCCCCGTTGGGGCCCACCACGGCCACAAAGCTGCCCTCGGGCACCTTCAAGGAAACGTCCTCCAAGGCCTGGTACTGCCCGAAGCGGACCGTAAGCCCCTGGGTCTCCACCGCCCACATAGCAATAACGATAGCGCATTTTCATTTGCGCCGCCAGGCCCCGCTTGCGCAGGGGCCTTTTGGGCTCACATGAAGCGCTTGCGCCGCTTGTAGGCCTTGACCTCCTTGAAGCTCTTCCTCCCCCCTTCCTTGGCCACGCCCAGGTAGAACTCCTGGACGTCGGGGTTTTCCAAGAGGTACGCCCGGTCCCCCTCGAGGACGATCCGGCCCGACTCCATGATGTAGCCGTAGTGGGCGATGGAGAGGGCCACCCGGGCGTTTTGCTCCACCACGAGCACGGTAACCCCCTCCTCGGCATTCACCCGGGCCACGATGTCAAAGATCTCCCGCACGAGCAGGGGGGCGAGGCCCAGGGAGGGCTCGTCCAAAAGGAGGAGACGGGGCTTGGCGAGGAGGGCCCGCCCGATGGCGATCATCTGCTGCTCCCCGCCCGAGCAGTACCCCGCGAGCCGGTGCCTGAGCTCGGCCAGGCGGGGGAAGTAGTGGTAGATCCGGTCCAGCTCCTCCTTGAGGTTCACGCCCCTCCGGGTCAGGGTGCCCACCTTGAGGTTCTCCTCCACCGTGAGGTGCTTGAAGACGCGGCGACCCTCCAGGACCTGCACGATGCCCAAGCGCACGATCTCCTCAGGGGGGCGGCCGTGGATGGGCTCCCCCCGGTAAAGGATCTCCCCCCGGACCACCTCCCCGTCCTCGGGATGAGGAGGCCGGAGATGGCCCGAAGGGTGGTGGTCTTCCCCGCCCCGTTGGGACCGATGATGGAGACGAGCTCCCCGGCCTCCACCCGCATGGACACCCCGGAAAGGGCGGCCACGCCGCCGAAGGTAAGGGTCACGCCTTCCACGTCAAGCTGCGCCACCTACGCCTCCTCAGGGATGCGATTTAGCGTGAAGTATACCGGGCGGGGCGGCAAATTGTCAACGGGATTAGCAGCAGGGCTTTACCCAAAACTCCTTCCTCGCCCTCCCTTAGCCTGCTTCAAGAGTTCTTGGGTGACTTCATAGTTGAGCAGGCGAACCAGGCCCCTCAGGAGCAGGTACGGACCATCCCTCTCGCTGGGCAGCCCCAGCTTGCCCCCGAGCTGCAAAAGAAACCCCTTGAACGGATCCCCCAACCGCTCAACTTCCCAAAGGAACACCGCCAGCCCCAGCAAAACCGCCACCACCTTCCGGATCCGGGCAAGCCCCCGCACCTGGAAGGTCTCAAGCCCCAGCCCCGTCTTCAAAAGCCGGAAGAACCGCTCCACCTCCCACCGCCTGCGGTACGCCTCCACCACCCGCGCCGCCTCCTCCCTCCCCCTCACCGGCAAGCTGGTCAGTAGCCACCACTCCCCACGCCGCCCCAGGGCTGGCACCCGGCAGACCACCAGGTGGAGCCGCCTCCCCTCCACCTCCACCTCCCTCCATCCGAAGTGGAGCCGCACCCGCTGGTACCTGCCCCCTACCCTCAGCTCCACCTCCTCCCCACAGGGAAGGGCCAGGGAAGAAGCCGCCTTCGCCAGAGAACCCCCCTCCCCAAGCTTCCGGTCCCGGTAGACCCGCACCACGAACTCCTCCCCCAGGGCCAGCACCTGCCCAAACACCTTCCGGTCGTCAAACCCCCGGTCCGCCACATACACCAGCCTCCTGCCCACGCCCCCCAATCGCTCCCGGGCCGCCTCAATGGCTCCCTCCACCTCCTTGGGCAGGCTGGCAAACCCCCTCTCCCCGTAGGCCACCAGGTGGGCGTACCCCAGGGCCAGCCGCCCCGCGGGGTCCAACCCCAGGGCGGTGAGGAGCTCGTACCCGGGCCGCCTATCCTTCCCCACCCGGGCTATCCCCTCCAGGGCCCGGGCATAGGGCTTGACCACCGGGCTCAGGTCCAGGAGGACCAGAACCTCCTCACCCTCCAGGGCAGTCGCGCTCTCCTGATAGACCCGGTCAAGGAGGGCTTCTGCCTCCACCCGTGGGTTGGACAGGAAGCGGTAAAGGGCTTTGGCCTGGTGGAAGCGGTTCTGGAGGGGAGAAGGGAGCGAGGCCACCATCTCGCTCACCCGGGCTGAGCCTGCGGCCAAGGCGCCCCGCACCACCTCTTCAAACCGTCGGTGGAGGCGCTTATCGGGGGAAAACGCTCGCAAAACGGCCCGTGAACTCCTGGAGCCTGGCCTCGGCCACCTTGAGCATGTCCATGGATCACCCCCGGTACCAGATACGGGCTGCGCCCGCAAGGGGAGATTTACCACGAAACGGAGATGTGGGTAAAGTCCTGGATTAGGGCTTGCCTAGTAAATTGCCTTGTACCCCGGAGGGGGCGGGAGAAGGGAGAGAAGAACCCTAAGGCCGTAGGCGATGAGCTCCAAAAGCGCCCGCGCCATGGCCGTCCAAGGCTTCCGCTCCCAAAGGTACCCCCCACCCAGCCGCGTCTTCATCCCCCCAAACACCCCCTCCACCACCCCGCGAAACCGGTACACCTCGGGGTCCCACCCCTCCCGCGCCCGCACCCGCGCCTCCTCCCTGGCCTCGCCCCCGCCCCGAAGCCGGATCACCGGCCGCACCCCCGCCTCCCCCAAAACCCCCCACACCTCCTTCCCGTCAAACCCCGCGTCCGCCAAAAGCCACCCCCGGGAAGGAGGAAACCGCTTTAGCACCTCCCCCCCAAGCCGGGGGTCCGGGGCGTAGCCCTCCCCCACCACTCCACCCCAGGGCCACAAGAGCCGCCTCTCCCTATCCCACCGCATCAGGGCCAGAAGCCGCGCGTGCCCCCGCACCCGCCGCACCTCCTTCCCCCGACGAAAGCGGAGAAGCCGGTCCTTGCTCCGGTAGGCCAGCCCCGTGGTGTCCATGAGGTAGAGGGGGGGAAAGCGCCGCCAGGTGTGCCGGCGCCTCGTCCGAAGCCGCTTCGCCTTCCGGCGAGGACTCCGGGGCGAGATGGGCCTCCAGTTCCCGGGAAAGCCTCTCCAGGAGGGCCTCAAGGAGTTTGGGGTCCAGGTGCTTGAGGGCGTAGCGGGCCAGGGACTGGTGGGAAGGGAAGGGGCCTTCCATCAGGTCCTGGAGTGAGGCCTCCGTCTCGCGGTAGGTGAGGTGGAAGAAGGCGCGGAAGAGAAGGAGGGCCAGGTAAAGGGCGTGGCTGTAGCGCCAGGGGCGGCCCCGCTTGCCTTTGGGGGTGGGAGGGGCCACCTCCCGGGCCAGGCGCAGGCAGTGTTCCAGGACCTCCTTGGGGCTTGCCTCCCTGCGAAGGAAGCCTCGCTTGCCCATCAGGAGAGAGATATACACCCGTCCTCCTGACCTTTGCAAGGCAAGCCCACGGGATTACGCATGGGTGTAAAAAACCGTCAGCTTTTGTTTCCCCTGCTCTATGCTACACTCTTAGAGGCATGGGGGGCCATGGCCCCAGGGAGGGAGATGGATGAAAAGGACGTGGCAACCCAACCGCAGGAAACGGGCCAAAACCCACGGCTTTCGGGCCAGGATGAGGACCCCGGGCGGCCGGAAGGTGCTGAAGCGCCGCCGTCAGAAGGGGCGCTGGCGCCTCACGCCCGCCGTTCGGAAGCGGTAGGCCCCAAGCCCCCCGCCCCGGGGGGCAAGCTTCTTTCCCTCAAAGGCGACCGGGCCTTCCAGAGGCTCCGCAAGGGCAGGGCGGGGCGGGGGCGGTACGTCTCGGTGAAGTGGCTTCCCGCCGCCGAGCTCCGCGTGGGCATCGTGGTCTCCAAGAAGGTGGGCAAGGCGGTGGTGCGCAACAAGGTCAAGCGCCGCCTCCGGGAGATCCTCCGCCGCCTCCACCTGCCCCAAGCCCACCTCTTGGTGGTGGCGAGCCCTGAGGCCCGGGAGGCGGACTTCGCCGAGCTCTTCCGGGACGTGGTGAGGGCCTTGCGCAAGAGCGGGTTGGTACAATAGCGGCGTGCGCGAGGTGCTGATCCTCCTCATCCGCTTCTACCGCCGTTTTCTCTCTCCCCTGAAGCCCAGGACCTGCCGCTTCCACCCCACCTGTTCCGCCTACGCCCTCGAGGCCCTGGAGCGCCACGGGGCCTTCTGGGGAAGCTATCTCGCCGTGCGGCGGGTCCTCCGCTGCCACCCCTGGAACCCGGGCGGGCTGGACCCGGTGCCCGTCCTCTTCCCCCCGGGGAAGGTCCGGGGAGGTGCGGAATGAAAAGGCTCCTTGCGGCCTTCCTCCTCCTTCTCCCCGCCCTCGCCCTGGAGGTGGGGTTTAAGGACGCGGACGTCAACGGGGACGGCACCCCGGAAAAGGTTGCTGTCACCAACCTTATGGACCTGGCCTTTAACGCAAAGGGCGAGGTGGTGGGTTGGTACGTGAAGACCTACAAGGGCACCGCCATCGGGGACTACACCCGGGCGCCCAACCTGTCCGGCAATGGTCCCGTGGTGGCCCCCCAGGGCTTCACCCCCCAAAGGGCCGAGTTCCTGGTGGAAAACGGCCGCCTCCTGGCCCGCTTCCAAGGCCCCCAGGGGACCCTCACCTACCGCATCGCCAAGGGGCGCTACACGGTGGAGGTGGCGGCGGACTTCCCCCTAACCCTGAAGCTCTCCGCCCAGGGAACCCCCAAGGTGCTCCTCGAGGGCCAAGGGGAACCCTTGCCCAGCGGGGAAGGCCCCATCCGCTACCTGGCCTGGCAGACTAAGCCCAAGGCGGGCTACGCCCTGGTGGCCTTCGCCGACCAGCCCCTTCCGGGCAAGCTGGTGGGCAAGGAGGGGGAGGTGGCCCTTGCCCCCGGGCAAACCCTCCGGCTCTACGGCGGCCAGAACGAGCTGGTGCGCCTGCACGTGGAAGGGCTCCTTTCCCTTCCCGGCCTCTTCAGCCCCAACCTCTGGGGCCAGCTTTCCTTAGGCCTCCTCTGGATCATGGAGGCGGCCTACCGCTTCACCGGAAACTGGGGCCTCGCCATCCTCTTCCTGACCCTGGTGGTGCGCCTCCTCCTTTGGCCCCTCATGCACCAGCAGTTCAAGAGCATGGCGGAAATCCAGCGCCTCCAGCCCCTCATCCAGAAGATCAACGAGAAATACAAGGACGACCCCAACAAGCGGGCGGAGGCCACCATGAAGCTCTACCAGGAGCACAAGGTCAACCCCGCCGCCGGCTGCCTCCCCCTCCTCATCCAGATGCCCATCCTCTTCATCCTCTGGAAAGTGATCGCCAACTACGAGTTCGGCCAGGGCTTCCTCTGGATCCCCGACCTCGCCCTCCCTGACCCCTACTACATCCTCCCCATTCTCTACGTGGCCAGCACCTTCCTCTCCACTTGGCTCTCCGCCCACGGGAACCGGGACCTCATCCGGCAAAGCCTTTTCATGAACCTCATCTTCGTCTTCCTGGTCCTCCAGTTCCCCTCGGGGGTCACCCTCTACTGGGTTTTCTCCACCCTCATCGGCCTCGTACAGCAGTGGCTCATCAACAAAAGCCTGGCCCCCTTAAGGCGTAAACTGGGGGCATGGACGAGCGCAAGAAGAGCATTGACGAGCTCCTCTCCGACCTCGGGGTCCTCGAGGAGGCCCCGGTGGAGGTGGGGCTCAAGGAATCGGGAACCCCCGAGGCCCAAGGGGATCCCAGGGCCTTCCTGGAGGAGTTCCTCGGGGGCCTCCTCCTCCTTCTGGACCCCGGCCACCGTCTGGAGGTGCGGGTGGAAGGGGAGACCCTCAAGGCCGAGGTCAAGGGAGGGGATCTGGGCCGCTTCATCGGAAAGGAGGGACGGACCCTAAGGGCCGTGGAGCACCTGGCCCGGGTGGTCCTGGCCCGGCGCTTTGGCACCGGCTACCGCCTCGTTCTGGACGCGGCGGGGTACAGAAGCCGGGCAGAGGCCCGGATCCGCCGCCTCGCCGAGGAGGCGGCCCTCACCGTGGCCATGACCGGGGAACCCCTCCACCTCCCCCCATGCCCCCCGGGGAGCGGCGGATCGTGCACATGCTCCTCAAAAACCACCCCCGGGTCACCACGGAAAGCCAAGGGGAAGGGGAGGAGCGGCACGTGGTGGTCTACCCCAGGCGCGAGGCCCAAGGCTGAGGGCCCGAGGCCATGCCGGAGGCCCCGGGGGATACGCCGCTCGCCCTGGACCTGCTCCGCCGCCTGAGGCGGGCCCTCGGCGCCGCCGGGCTTCCCGAGCTCGAGGCCTGGGACCTCCTCGCTGCGGCCACGGGCTGGCCCCGAAAGGCCCTATATGGCCGCCTCACCTCCCCCTGCCCCAAGAGGCCCTTGACCGGGCCGAGGCGCTCCTCAAGCGACGCCTCCAGGGCTACCCCCTCCAGTACCTGGTGGGGGAGGTGGAGTTCTTCGGCCTGCCCCTGCGGGTGGAGGAAGGGGTCCTCATCCCCCGCCCCGAGACGGAAGGGCTGGTGGAGCTCGCCCTAGGCCTCCCCCTGCCCCCCGCCCCCCGGATCCTGGACGTGGGCACGGGGACGGGGGCCATCGCCCTGGCCCTGAAGCGGGCCCTGCCCGAGGCGGAGGTCTACGCCACGGAGGTGGACCCCAAGGCCCTCGCCCTCGCCCGGGAGAACGCCGAGCGGCTGGGCCTCGCCGTGGCCTTCCTTCCGGCGCCATTCACCGGGGGCCTTAAGGACCTGGACCTGGTGGTCTCCAACCCCCCCTACCTCCCCGAGGCCTACCGGGAAAAGGCCCCGAGGGAGCTCGGCTACGAAAGCCCCCTGGCCCTCTACGCCGGGCCGGAAGGCCTCTCGGTGGCCCGCCCCCTGGCGGAGGAGGCCCGCCGATCCCTGAAGCCCGGGGGGTACCTCCTCCTGGAACTCGCCCCGGAAAACGTCCACCTCCTCGCCCGGGAGCTCCGGGAAAAAGGCTGGAAGGAGGTGGCGGTCCTACCGGACCTCGCGGGTCGGGACCGGTACCTCCGGGCCCGGAGGCCCACCGAGGAGGCGGAAGGCGAGGAGGGGCGGCTCCACCGTCCACACCTCCCCTAGGGCCACCACCCCCACCCGGACCACCCCGGACCGCCCCCGGAGGAGGAGGAGGCCCTGGGCCAGGTCCGTCTCCGTGGGGAAGCGGGCGTACTCCGGGGGCACGCCCTCCTCCAGAAGGCGCTTCCGGACCCGTTCCCCCACCTCCAGGAGGACGGCCCGGGCCCGGGGCTCCCCCGTGTTGAGGAAGGTGGCGCTGGCGAGAACCTCCCCCGCGGGCCACAGGCGCTTTTCCGGGTAAAAGCGGGCCCGGACGAGGAGGACGCCGTCCTCGTACCCCGCCCCTTCCAGGACGGCAAGCCCCGGGCCCTTGGCCCCGCCGAGAAGCCGCGCGCCCTTGAAGCCCAGGAGGAGGGCCCGTCTCCGGGCCATTTCCTCCAGCGCCACGGGGCCCTCCTCCGGGCCCAGGCGCACCTCCCCCAGGTAGAGCCCCTGGCTCAGGCGGGCGAGGCCTTCCGCAAGCTGGCCCTTCTGCCCCTCCAGCACCCGGGCCTGGACGAGGAGGCCCTGGACCCGCCTCTCCTCCTCGGCGAGCTCCTGGCGTACCCGGGCCAGGGCCTCCCGGAGCCGGGAGGCTTCCTCCTCCAGAACCTCCCGGGAGCGCCTTAAGTCCAACACCCGTCCCTGGAGGGCCACGAGGTCGGCCTCGAGCCGCTCCCTCTCCCCCAGGAGGGCTTCCCGCTCCTTTCGGGCCTGCGCCAGCTCCGCCTCGGCCTCCCGCAGCCTGGCCTCAAGGGCCAGGAGGGCCTCCTCCTTGGCCTTCACCTCCGCCTCGCGGGCGCGCAAGGCCTCCTCCAAGGCCTTCCCCCGGGCCTCGAGGCGGGCCACCTCCTCCCGGAGGGCGGCAAGCTCCCGGGAGGCCGCCTCCCTTAGCCCCTCCACCCGCTCCAGGGCCTGAAGGAGGGCGCCCCGCTCCCCGCGCAGGGCGTTGACCTCGGCGAGGGCCCGGGCGGCCTCCGCCTCCAGGGCCGCCCTTTGCTCCTTGAGCCGGTCCCGCTCGGCCCGGATGGCCTCCGCCTGGAGGATCACCTCCCGGGCGTCCCGGAAGACCAGGAGGAAGCCTAGGTAGCTCAAGAGGGCGATGCCCACCCCGGTGAAGACGGCGACCAGGGTGGCCGTCTGGCGGGGCCTCAGGCCGAAGAGGCGGTAGTGCCGCTTCCCCGCCCACTTGGCCACCTTGTCCCCCAGGTAGGCCACCAAGGCCGAGAGGAAGAGGACGAGGAAGAGGAGGGCCCAGAAGGTCATGGCTAGAGCTCGTAGTCCTCGCCCAGGTAGTGGCGCCTCACCCCCTGGTCCTTGGCGAAGGTCTCCGGGTCCCCATGGAAGAGGACCTGGCCGTCGTACATCAGGTAAACCCGGTCGGTGATGGCCAGGGTCTCCCTCACGGCGTGGTCGGTGATGAAGACCCCCACGCCGCGCCTTTCCCGAAGCTCAGCGATCACCTTCTGGATCTCCCGGACGTTCTTGGGATCCACCCCGGTGAAGGGCTCGTCCAAAAGGAGGAAGTCGGGGTCGGTGGCGAGGGCCCGGGCGATCTCCAGCCTGCGCCTTTCCCCCCCGGAGAGGCTGTAGGCCATCCGGTCCCGCAGGTGGTAGATGGAAAGCTCCTCCAAAAGGGCCTTGGCCTTCTCCAGGCGCTCCTTTTTGGAAAGGGGCTGGAACTCCAAGACGGCGAGGAGGTTCTCCAAGGCGGTCATCCGCCGGAAGGCGCTGGGCTCCTGGGGCAAATACCCCAGGCCGAGCCGGGCCCTTTTGTACATGGGGAGGGCGGTGATCTCCTGGCCCTTGAGGTAGATCTGCCCCCCCGTGGGCCTAATAAAGCCCACCACCATATAGAAGGTGGTGGTCTTCCCCGCCCCGTTGGGGCCGAAGAGGGCCACGATCTCGCCCCGCCTGAGGGCGAGGTCCACGCCCCGGACCACCTCCTTGGGGCCGTAGCGCTTGCGCAAACCCTGGGCGCGAAGCTCCCCGTCCATTGCCCCTTAGGCTACGGGGCAACCTTTAGCCCCGGGTGAGATAATGGGCGAGGTATGGTGGTGACCCGCATCGCGCCAAGCCCCACGGGCGACCCCCACGTGGGCACGGCCTACATCGCCCTTTTCAACTACGCCTGGGCCCGGAAGAACGGGGGGCGCTTCATCGTGCGCATCGAGGACACGGACCGGGCCCGCTACGTCCCCGGGGCCGAGGAAAGGATCCTCGCCGCCTTAAAGTGGCTCGGCCTCTCCTACGACGAGGGCCCCGACGTGGGCGGCCCCCACGGGCCCTACCGCCAGTCGGAACGGCTTCCCCTCTACCAAAAGTACGCCGAGGAGCTCCTCAAGCGGGGGTGGGCCTACCGGGCCTTTGAGACCCCGGAGGAGTTGGAAAGGATCCGCAAGGAGAAGGGAGGCTACGACGGGAGGGCCCGGAACATCCCCCCTGAGGAGGCGGAGGCGCGGGCGAGGCGGGGCGAGCCCCACGTGATCCGCCTCAAGGTGCCCCGCCCCGGGACCACGGAGGTCAAGGACGAGCTCAGGGGGGTGGTGGTCTACGACAACCAGGAGATCCCCGACGTGGTCCTCCTCAAGTCCGACGGCTACCCCACCTACCACCTGGCCAACGTGGTGGACGACCACCTCATGGGGGTCACGGACGTGATCCGGGCGGAGGAGTGGCTCGTCTCCACCCCCATCCACGTCCTCCTCTACCGGGCCTTCGGCTGGGAGGCGCCCCGGTTTTACCACATGCCCCTCCTGCGCAACCCCGACAAGACCAAGATCTCCAAGCGGAAAAGCCACACCTCCCTGGAGTGGTACAAGGCCGAGGGGTTTTTGCCTGAGGCTTTGCGCAACTACCTCTGCCTCATGGGGTTCTCCATGCCCGACGGGCGGGAGATCTTCACCCTCGAGGAGTTCATCCAGGCCTTCACCTGGGAAAGGGTCTCCCTGGGGGGCCCGTCTTTGACCTGGAAAAGCTCCGCTGGATGAACGGGAAGTACATCCGGGAGGTGCTCTCCCTGGAGGAGGTGGCGGAGAGGGTCAAGCCCTTCCTCCGGGAGGCGGGGCTTTCCTGGGAAAGCGAGGCCTACCTGAGGCGGGCGGTGGAGCTCATGCGCCCCCGGTTTGACACCCTGAAGGAGTTCCCGGAGAAGGCCCGCTACCTCTTCACCGAGGACTACCCCATGGCGGAGAAGGCCCAGAGGAAGCTGGAAGAGGGGCTTCCCCTCCTCAAGGAGCTCTACCCCCGCCTAAGGGCCCAGGAGGAGTGGACCGAGGCCGCCCTCGAGGCCCTCCTCCGGGGCTTCGCCGCGGAGAAGGGGGTCAAGCTCGGCCAGGTGGCCCAGCCCCTCCGGGCCGCCCTCACGGGGAGCCTGGAGACCCCGGGGCTTTTTGAGATCCTGACCCTCCTCGGGAAGGAGCGGGCGCTCAGGCGCTTGGAGCGGGCCCTCGCCTAGGGGTATACTGGACGCCATGAGACGGCTTCTCGTTGTCCTTCTCGCCCTTTTTGGCCTCGCCTCGGCCCAAGGCGCCATCGGGATGCGCTTCGGCTACGGGGAAGGCCTCGGCCTCACCTTCGGGGCCGGGATGGAGAACCGCCTACGGCAGAACCTCTCGGGCCGCCTCGCCGCCGAACTCGCCCCCGCCGCCCCAGGGGTGGCCCTGGAGGCCCTCCTCCTCTTCAAGCCTGACCTGGGGCAGTACGACCCCACCCTCAAAGGCCTCCTTCCCTACCTGGGCGGGGGGCTTAGCGGGGTGGTGGGGCCTAACCCCACCTTGGGCGTGGGGCTGGTGGCGGGCCTCGAGGGCCTCCTGGACCCCACCACCGGCCTCTTCGCCGAGGCGGCCTACGTCTACGGCTTCGCCGGCTTCCCCAAGGTGGGGCGCTTTGCCTTCGGGGTGAACTTCCGGTAATGGGCCTCTTTGACCGGCTCAGGGCGGGCCTCGCCAAGACCCGGGAAAGGCTCCTCAAGGCCATCCCCTGGGGCGGCGACCCCGAGGAGGTCCTGGAGGAGCTGGAGATGGCCCTCCTCGCCGCCGACGTGGGGGTGGCGGCCACGGAGGAGCTCCTCAAGGAGGTGCGGGCCTCGGGGCGGCGGGACCTGAAAGAGGTGGTGAAGGAGAAGCTCGTCCAGATGCTGGAGCCGGACGAGCGGCGGGCCACACTGAGGAAGCTCGGCTTCCGTCCCCAGAAGCTCCGCCCCGTGGAGCCTAAGGGGCACGTGGTGATGGTGGTGGGGGTGAACGGGGTGGGCAAGACCACCACCATCGCCAAGCTGGGCCGCCTCTACCAGGGCCTCGGCAAGAAGGTCCTCTTCTGCGCCGGGGACACCTTCCGCGCCGCAGGGGGAGCCCAGCTCGCGGAGTGGGGGAAGCGCCTCGGGATCCCGGTGATCCAGGGCCCCGAGGGGGCGGACCCCGCCGCCCTCGCCTTTGACGCCGCCCAGGCCCGCAAAGCCCGGGGCCTGGACCTCCTCTTCGTGGACACCGCGGGCCGCCTCCACACCAAGCAGGGCCTCATGGAGGAGCTCAAGAAGGTGAAGCGGGCCATCGCCAAAGCGGACCCCGGGGAGCCGGGGGAGGTGTGGCTCGTGCTGGACGCCGTCACCGGGCAGAACGGCCTGGAGCAGGCCAAGCGCTTCCACGAGGCCGTGGGCCTCACCGGGGTCATCGTCACCAAGCTGGACGGGACGGCCAAGGGCGGGGTCCTGGTCCCCATCGTCCGCACCCTAAAGGTGCCCATCCGCTTCATCGGCGTGGGGGAAGGCCCGGACGACCTCCAGCCCTTTGACGCCGAGGCCTTCGTGGAGGCCCTTCTCGAGGCCTGAGCGCCCGCGCGTGGGTTTCGCCACAGGGGACGCCCGAAGGCCTCCCACCTAAACCCCGTCAAGCCCGGTATGCTGGAGGCCGTGGAGCGAAAGACCCTCTACCTGGCCTTCGCCTGGGTGGTGGCCCTGGTGGCCACCCTGGGCAGCCTCTACTACTCCGAGGTGCGCCTCTTCCTGCCCTGCGAGCTCTGCTGGTACCAGCGGATCTTCATGTACCCCCAGGCGGTGATCCTGGGCCTCGCCCTCTGGCGGCAGGACTTCGGCGTCTGGCCCTACAGCCTCGCCCTCTCCCTGATCGGAGGGAGCATCAGCGCCCTTCACCTCACCCAGCTTTGGTTCCCGGGCCTCTTCCCCCTGGCCTGCAAGCCCCCCGTGCCCTGCAGCGTGGAGTACATCCCCCAGTTCCCCATTCCCCTCCAGGCCTTCATCGCTTTCGCCCTCATCGCCCTCGCCATGGGTCTTCTCGCCCGCCAGGCCCGAGGTGAAAGGCGTTGAGGAAGAGGGGAAGCGCCCGCCCCTTCTCCTCCTGGGCCCGCAAGGCCTCCTCAAAAGCCCAGGGCTCCATGAGGAAGGGAGGGAGACGGAGCCAGCCCAGGTAATACTCCCCCGCCTGGCCCGGGCAAAGGAGGCGGGCCCGCTCCTCGGGGAAGAGGAGGCGCTCAAAGGCCTCGGGGTCCGCCAGGTAAGGGCTGTCCCGGAGGGGGTGGAGGTGCTCCCGGAGGCGGAGGGGGTCCGTCCAAAAGCCGTAGCGGAGCCTCCGGTCCAAGGCCTCGAGCTCCCGGAAGCGGCGGGTCCGGGCGAGCTCCAGGCGCTTTAGGCGGAGGCGGGCGTACTGGGCGAGGGTGAGGATCTCCCGGGAAAGCCCCGAGGCCACGAGGAGCCTCGAGGCCATGACGTAGTCCTGGTACTCCCGGTAGGGATCCATGGGATGAGGATGCCACGACCCAAGGGGTAGGATGGTGCCATGGACCGCAAGGGCTGGGTGATGCGGGCGGTGGAGGCCTTGCGCCACGCCACCTTCAAAGAGATCCAGCGCTACCTGGACGAGGAAGGGGAGCCCTTCTCCCGTAAGGAGCTTGAGGACACCCTAAAGGCCCTGGTGGCGGAGGGGCTTTTGGAGGAGAAGGAGGGCACCTACCGCCCCGCCCGAAGAAAGGGGAGCAAGGAGGCCTTTGACCGGCTCTTCAGGAATTAGCGGGAGTAGTTGGGGGCCTCCTTGACCACGACCACGTCGTGGGGGTGGCTCTCAATGAGCCCCGCCATGGTCATGCGCACGAAGCGGGCCTTCTTGCGGAAGGTCTCGATGTCCGGCGCCCCCACGTACCCCATGGCGCTCCGCAAGCCCCCCACGATCTGGTAGAGGACGTCGGCCACGGGGCCCTTGTAGGGCACCATTCCCTCAATCCCCTCGGGAACGAGCTTCTTGGCCTCGGTCTCCCCTTTATCGGGGTCTTGGAAGTAGCGGTCAGCAGAGCCCTGCCGCATGGCCCCCAGGGAGCCCATGCCCCGGTAGAGCTTGTAGCGGCGCCCGTCCTTTAAGACCTCCTCCCCCGGGGCCTCGTCCGTGCCCGCCAGCATGCTGCCGAGCATCACCGCGTGGGCCCCGGCGGCGATGGCCTTGGCCACATCCCCGTGTACTTGATCCCCCCGTCGGCGATCACGGGCACGTCCAGGTCCTTAACCCCGGCCACCGCCTGGAGGATGGCGGTGATCTGGGGCACCCCCACCCCGGTCACCACCCGGGTGGTGCAGATGGACCCCGGGCCGATCCCCACCTTCACCGCATCCGCCCCCCGCTCGGCCAGGGCCCTTGCCCCTTCCCGGGTGGCCACGTTCCCGGCGATGACCTCCACCCTCTCGCCGAAGGTCTCCTTGAGGTAAACGAGGGCCTCCAGGATCCCCTTGGAGTGGCCGTGGGCGGAGTCCAGGACGAGGACGTCCACCCCCGCCTCCACCAGAGCCTGGGCCCTTTCGGGAAGGTCCTTGGAAGCCCCCACCGCCGCCCCCACGAGGAGCCTTCCCTGGGCGTCCTTGACGGCGTTCGGGTACTGGCGCCGCTTGACGATGTCCTTCAAGGTGATGAGCCCCTTGAGCCGCCCCGACTCGTCCACCAGGGGAAGTTTCTCCACCTTGTGCCGCCTGAGGATCTCCTCCGCCTCCTCCAAGGTGGTGCCGGGGCGGGCGGTGACGAGGCGCTCCACCGGGGTCATCACCTCGGTCACGGGCCGCTTGAGGTCCCGCTCAAAGCGGAGGTCCCGGTTCGTCACCAGGCCCAGAAGCCTCCCGTACACGTCCACCACGGGCAGCCCCCCGATGCGGTACTCCCGCATGAGGCGCTCGGCGTCCTCCAGGGTGGCCGTGGGAGGAAGGGTTACAGGGTCCTGGATCATCCCCGCCTCGGAGCGCTTCACCTTGCGCACCATGGCCGCCTGGGCCTCAATGGAGAGGTTCTTGTGGATCACCCCAAGCCCCCCCTCCCGGGCCATGGCGATGGCCATCTCCGCCTCGGTCACCGTGTCCATGGCGGCGGAAAGGATGGGGATGTTGAGGAAAAGGCGCTTGGTGAGCCGCGTCCTTACAGAAACCTCCTTGGGCAGGACCTCAGAGTAGTCGGGAAGGAGAAGTACGTCGTCAAAGGTGAGCCCCTCGTAGAGGATCTTCCCCTCGTCCATACTCTCTAGTGTACGCCTTTCCCGGGCGGCGGTCCACCTTGTTACGCATTTCTCATGTTGGCCGGGTATCCTCCGGGCAAAGACAGGGGCGCCCGTGGGCTAGACTAAGGGCAGACCCTTGCGCGTACGGGTTAAGGAGGCAAGATGCGGTTCTTCGTGCTGGGAGACGTTTCCGTGGACCTGCTTTTCTTCCTGGAGCGCATCCCCGAGCCAGGGGAGGAGGTGCCCTCGAGGCGGGCCTTGATGAAGCCAGGCGGGGCCGGGGGAACCTTGGCGGCCCAGCTCGCAAGCCTAGGCCACCGGGTCTTCCTGGCGGGCCGGGTGGGGAAGGACCCCTTCGCCGAGCTCGCCCTAAGCCGGGTGCGGGAGGCGGGGGTGGACCTCCGGTACCTCCAGGAGGATCTGGAGCACACCACAAGCTCCGTCCTCATCCTGGTGGTGCCCGGGGGGAGAGGGCCATGGTGAGCGCCGAGGGGGCGAGCCGCTACCTGGATCCCGCCCTCTTCAAGCCCCGCTTCCTGGACCAGGTGGACGCCGTGGTCCTCTCCGCCTACGCCCTGGTGGGCGGGCCTTCCCGGAGCTACGCCGCCGAGGTCCTGGAGGCGGCGCGAAGGCGGGAGCTTCCCGTTTTCGCCGACCTCGGGGCCGGGGCGGTGCGGGCCGCAGGAAAGGAACTTCTCAAGCACCTTCGGGGGGTGAGCTGGCTCCTCATGAACGAGGGGGAGCTCAAAACCCTCACCGGTGCCTCCTCCATCTCCCAGGGGGTGGCAAGGCTCCGCCAGGAGGGGTTCCAACGCCTCGCCGTCAAGGTGGGGGCCATGGGCTCCATCGTGGTCACCCCGGAAGGGGAGGAGCTTCTAGAGCCCTTCCCCATAGAGGACATCGTGGACTCCACCGGGGCGGGGGACGCCTACACCGCCGCCTTCGCCCACGCCATCCTGGAGGGCAAAAGCCCCGTGGAGGCGGGCCGGCTTGCCAACCTGGCGGGCGCTTTAGCCGCCACCGCCATCGGAGCCCAGGGACGGCTCGTCACCCTAGAGGACCTCAAAGTAGCGGCGGGCTAGGGCGAGGAAGGCCAGCCCCGCCTTCCCGCTCTTCTCGGGGTGGAACTGGGGCGCAAGAAGGTTTTCCTTGGCGAGGAGGGCGGTGAAGGGGGTGCCCTCGTACTCCCCCTTCCCTAGGGAGTAGGGGGTGAGGGGGCCGTAGTAGGAGTTGGCGAAGTAAAAGTGGCGCCCCGTAAGGGGGGCAAAGGGCCCGCCGAACTCTAGGGCGTTCCAGCCCATCTGGGGGACCCGGCCTCCAGAGAAGCGCCGCACCTCCCCGGGCACGAGGCCAAGCCCCCTCACCCCTGGGGCCTCTTCGCTTCCCTCATAGAGGACCTGCATCCCCACGCAGATACCGAGGAAGGGAAGGCCCCTCTCCAGGTGGTGGAGAACCCGCTCCACAAAGCCGCTCCCCTGGAAGGCCCGCATGACCTGGCCGAAGTGCCCCTGCCCGGGCAGCACCAGGAGGTCGGCCTCGGGGTAGGCCTGGGGATGGGAGGCCACCCAGACGGTGAAGCCGGTGGCCTCGAGGGCCTTGGCGGCGCTTCTAAGGTTTCCCGAGCCGTAGTCAATAACGAGCGCCTTCATCTTCCCTCCGCTTGGGGACCGCATGGGGTTCCAGGGCCTTTTTCCCCACTTTGACGGCGAAACCTTCCGTATCGGACATTTTCCCCGGGGCTCCCATCCTGAGATACGTCAGGATGGGGCGGTGTCATAACACTCCCTTGGTGCTGGGCACCCCCTCCCCCGTGCGCCGGGTGGCCCGGTGGAGGGCCCGGGCCAAAGCCTTGAAGCTGGCCTCCACCACGTGGTGGGCCTCCCTCCCCGAAAGGAGCCTAAGGTGGAGGGTGAGCCGGCCATGGTTCACCAGGCCCCGCAGGAACTCCCGCAGGTGGTAGTGGTTCACCCCCCCCGCCTCCCCCACCACGGGCCATTCCTCGGGGCGGTACTCCAGGTGGGGCCTTCCCGAAAGGTCCAAGACGCAAAGCACCAACGTCTCGTCCATGGGAGCGAAGGCCTCGGCGTAGCGCTCCAGGCCCACCCCCTCCCCCAGGGCCTCCTTCAAGGCCATCCCCAGAGCGATGCCCACGTCCTCCACGAGGTGGTGCACGTCCACCTCGAGGTCCCCCCTGGCCTCCACCTCTAAAAGAAAGCGGCCGTGGCGCTGGAGCTGGAGGAGCATGTGGTCCAGGAAGGGGAGGCCCGTGTCCACCTTCCCCCCGGTGGGCCCGTCCAGGCCTAGGCGGAGCCGCACCCAGGTCTCCGCCGTGGCCCGTTCCACCAATGCCTCACGCATAGGCCACCCCGAAAGCCGCCCTTAAAAAAGCGTCCATCTCCTCCTTTAGGCCCACGGTCACCCGGAGGCACCCTTCGAGCCCCGGGTAGCGGTCCTGCCGGCGCACCAGGACGCCCTGGGAAAGGAGGTGGCGGAAGGCCTCCTCTGCATCCGGGGTCCTGACCAGGAGGAAGTTGGTGTGGCTCGGGTAGGGACGCCAGGTGGGGTGGGCGAGGAGCTCCCGGTAGACCCGCTCCCTCTGGGCCACCACCTCCCCCACCACCTTCTCCACGTAGCCCGGATTTTCCAAGATCACCTCCAGGATGGCCCCGGTGTGGGCGGGGAGCACGAAGGGGGGAAGCACCTCCCGCACCACCGCCGCCACCTCCGGGCTTCCCAGGAGGTACCCGGCGCGGACCCCCCCCAAGGAGAAGGCCTTGGAGAAGGTGCGAAGCAGGGCCACGTGGGGGTTTTCCCGGGCGAGGTGGCTAAAGTCCGTCCCGGCGAACTCCCGGTAGGCCTCGTCCACCACCAGAAGACCCCCCACCTCCCTGGCCCGCTCCGCCAGGGCCCTCAAGGCCTCCTCCGGGAAGAGGGTCCCCGTGGGGGCGTGGGGGTTAGGGAGGAAGAGGAGCCCGCCCCGGAAGGCCCGAAGGAGCTCCTCCAGGGGCAGGGCGAAACCCTCCCCCAAGGGCACCGCCCGGTAGGGCGTCCCCGCCACCTTGGCGGCGTGGGCATAGTGGGGGAAGGAGGGGGAAAGGTCCAGAACCTCCTCCGCCGCCAGGGCCAAGGCCAGGATGAGGAGGTTGGAGCCGGGAGCGAAAACGATCCCCTCCTCGGGCCAGTTCAAAAGGGCGGCAAGCCTTTTCCGTAGCGTTTCGGCGTGGATCTCGGGGTAGCGGTTCCAAGGAAGCGCCCGAAGCCGCTTTAAAGCCTCCTCCTTAAGGACCTCGGGAAGGTCAAAGGGGCTTTCGTTCTGGTCCAGCTTTACCGGGGCCTCTTCCCTTTTGTAGGGGTAAGGGGCGAGGCCCCGAAGGTGCGCCTTGAAGGCCCGCATGCCCCGAGTATAGGGGGCCTTAGCGCCAGGAGACCACCCTGTCCATGGGCAGGCGGTGGGAGGGGTAGCCCTCCTCGGCGGGGTAACCCAAGGGCAGAAGGGCGGGGATGGCCACGTGCTTGGGAAACCCCAGGAGCTCCTTCACCCGCTCCGGGTCAAAGCCCAGCATGGGGACGCTCCCCAGACCGTGGGCCTCCAGAAGCAAAAGAAGGTAGCCCAGGAGGATGTAGCTTTGGCCGGCCGCCCACCGGGCCCTTTCCTCAGGGGTCATGGCGGCGAAGGCCCTTTGGATAGCTGCTTTCTGGGCCTCCCTTTTCTCCCCCTGGACCCCAGGATGGATGACCTCGTCCAGATGGGCTAGGGCGTCCTCGAGGTCGGCGTAAAGGACCAGGACCACGGGGGCCTCCTCCACCTGCGCCTGGCCGAAGGCGGCCTCCCTAAGGGCCTTCTTCAGGGCAGGGTCCCGCACCACCACGACCCGCCAGGGCTGGAGGTTCCAGGCGGAGGGCGCCCGGAGGGCGGCCTCGAGGATTTCCCGAAGAAGCCCTTCGGGCACGGGGTCCTTCCGGTAACGCCGGATGGAGCGCCTCTTTAGGGCCGCCGTCTTCGCGTCCAAAACGGGAAGGGTCGCCTCCATACCTGGGGAAGCTTAACCTGGGGGATGGACCCTTTTTGTGAACCAAAGCGCTTTCAAGCGGAGAGGAACCCGCCGTCCACCGGCACCACCGCCCCGTTCACGTAACTTGCTAAGTCGCTGACCAGGAAAAGAATCACCCGAGCCACCTCGTCCGGGTCCCCAAAGCGGCCCATGGGGAGCCGGGCCTGGAAGAAGAAGCCGGTGGCCATCTTGTCCCAGTTCACCTTAAGAAGGGTGCGGCGCACGGCCTCCCTTACCCCTTCGGTGCGGATCCCCCCGGGCACCACCACGTTGGCCCGGATCCGCTTCCCGTACTCCCGGGCCAAAGCCCGAGTCAAAGCCACCACCCCCGCCTTAGAGAAAAGAGGGGGTGTGGGGGAGCTATAATCCCCCGCGAATTCATTCCGGGGATACATAGACTCCCCCACTTGCTCCGAAGGAGCACAAATTCTGTGGTATAATTCTCCGTGGGAGAGTCTGTGCTGAAACGCCACCTCCCAGATACGGAGTCAAGGTTTTTCTGGGCTTGGACGGAGCCTTCGGGGATGGATACGGCAAGGGCCGTTCCGTGAGAACCGAGAAGCCCCGTTCTTCAGAACGGGGAGTCGTCACGAATAGGAAGACTCGCTCTAGCGAAAGCCAGAGCAGGGCACTTAGAAGTGGGTATACCCCTTCCGGGGAAGGGGCGCCCCCCGGAGATAAACCCCTTCCCCCGCCACCACCCTCCCTGCCCGGAAGAGGGGAAGCCCTTTGGCCTTGGCCCTCGCTTCCACCGCGGCCGCCCCTTCCTGTGGCACCACCAGGACCGCCTCAAACTCCTCGCCCCCGTAGAGGACGAGCTCCAAGGCCGCCTCCTCTCCTCCCGCAAAGGCCAGCACGTCCGGGTAGAGGGGAAGAACCTCCAGCTCCACCCGTACGCCGAGCTCGGAAAGCTGCCAAAGGGTTTCCGCCAGGCCGTCGGAGGAGTCCAGGCTTCCCCGGAGGAGGCCGGAGAGGGCGAGAAGCTCCAGGCGAGGCAGGGGGTAGAAAGCCGCCTCCCGAATTTCGGGAAAGCCTTCCAAGGAGCGCCCCTCGTAGTGGGCCCGGATGGCCGCCCCCGTCCTCCCCCACCGGTCCCCGGCGAGGTAGAGGAGGTCCCCGGGGAGGGCCTTCCGGGGCAGGGGGGCCTCCGCCAGGGCGTAGCCGGAGACGGTGAGGGCCACCTCCACCCCCCGGTTCGTGTCCCCCCGAGGAGGAAGGCCCCAAGCCGCTTTGCCGCCTCCGCCGCCCCGCGCACGAGCTCCAAGACGAAGCCCTCCTCCAGGTCCTCGGGCAGGAAAAGGCCCAAGGTGAAGCCCAAGGGCCGCCCCATCTTGACAAGGAGGTCCGAGGCCGTGGCCGCCACCCCCCGAAACCCCACCTCAAAGGGCCCCATGCCCCTTAGGGCCACCTCCCGGTAGAGGAAGCCGTCGGTCTTGAGGAGCCAGGCCCTCCCCTCCGCCCACACCCCCCCGGCGTCGTCCCCTGGGGGCAGGGGGGCGGCCTCAGGGTAGCCCAGGGGGGCTAGCTTCCGGAGAAGCGCACGCTCGCCCAGGTCTTTAAGCCGCATACATCCAGGCTAGGGTATCATGGCGGGGTGTGCCGGGTTGACCTGTGCCGAAGGCCGGCCCGGGGTCCCCTGATCCTGGTGGAAGTCCTGCCCGCGGGAAGCGTCCTCACCCGCCTTCTTGCCTTGGGAGCGCGGGAGGTCTGGGTGGCCCCGGGGCCGAAGGTGGCCCGCCTCCTGGCGGAGGCCTTCCCGGAGGAAGCCCTTCTCCTCGGGGAAGTGGAGGGGTTTCCCCCGGAAGGCTTTCACGGGAGGCTTTCCCTCCTGGACCTGGAGGCCGCCGAGGTCCGGGGCAGGCGGGCCGTGCTCTCGGCCCCTACCCTAAACGCGAGCCTCCTCCCAGAGGAGGAAGAGGTATACCTCGCTAGCCTGAGGAACGCCAAGGCGGTCCTCGAGGCCGCCCGGGAGCTCGAGGAACCCACCCTCCGCCCCTCGGGGGCGCCCGAGCCCCTGCTTTCGGCGGTGGTGGCCCTGGGGTTTCTTAAGCGCAAGCTCGCCCCCGAGGCCCCGCCGAGCCTTCCTACCCTCCTCCTCAAGGCCTTCCCCGACCCCCAGGAGGCCCTCTTCCAAAGCCCCGAGGGCCAGGCCCTCCACCGCCAGGGCCGCACCGAGGAGCTGGCCTGGGCAAGCCTCATCGGAGTGGACCCCGTGGTGCCCAAACTCGCCGAGGTCCGCTTCTTCCCCAAGGAGGCCCACGGGCTTAGCCGGGACCGGTACGCCCAAAGGTTCGTCCCATGGAAAGGCTGACCCTCCTCGGCCTCCCCCTAGACCCCGTGGACATGGAGGAGGCCCTAAAGCGCATCGGGGGCTTCCTCCAAGAGGAAAGGACCCACCAGGTGGTGACCTTAAACCCCGAGATCGCCGTAAGGGCCCAGGAGGACGAGGCCTTGAGGCGGGCCGTCCTCGAGGCCGACCTCATCACCCCGGACGGGGTGGGGATCCTCTGGGCGGTGCGGCGCCTCCACGGCCTTGCCCTTAAAGAGCGGGTCACGGGGATTGACCTCACCCTGGCCCTCCTCCGCCGCTTTCCCGGGATCCGGGTCTACCTCCTCGGGGGAAGCCGGGGGTGGCCGAGGGAGCCGCCCGGGAGGTGGAACGCCTGGGAGGCGTGGTGGTGGGCTTCCACCACGGCTACTTCCAGGAGGAGGCCCCGGTGGTGGCGGCCATCCAAAAGGCCGCCCCCGACCTCCTCCTGGTAGGGATGGGGGAAAGGCAGGAAGCCTTCATCCACCGCCACAAGCCCCACCTCGAGGCCCGGGTGGCCATAGGGGTGGGGGGCACCCTGGACGTGCTGGCCGGGGAGGCCAGGCGCCCCCCCCTTTGGGCCCAGAGGCTCGGCCTGGAGTGGCTTTTAAGGGTGGGGCTAGACCCAAAGCGCTGGCGGAGGGCCCCCAGGCTTTTCCGCTTCGCTTACCTGGTCCTTAAGGAGGGGCGGTAGAATGTCCCCATGAAGCGGCTTTTGGTAAGCCTTCTCCTCCTCGGCCTCGCCCTGGGGCAGGGCCTCGTCCTCCCCTTTGAGGGACCCAAAGGGTACACCCTGGCCCAGGCCTTCGCCCAAGGCCTGAAGGCCCCGCCCCCCACCCTCCTTGCCCTCCTCCTCCCCGACCTCCCCTGGCGGGGAAGCTATGAGCTTGCCGGGGGGCTTTACACCAAGGCGGGGGCCCGGCTCGCCCAGGCGGCCACGGGGGCGGACTGGGTCCTTCTGGGGCGGGAAGAGGCGGGAGGGCTTCGGCTCTTCCTGGCCCGTGAAGCGGGGGTCAAGGAGGCCCTCTTCCCCACCCCGGAGCTCGGGTGGCTGTGGCTCCAGGGGGAAGGCCTCGCCCCCCGCTTTAGCCCCCTCCCCACGCCCTCCCTCCCGGAGGAAAGGCTTCGGGCCCTGGCCCAAGGGGAGGACCCGGACCCCCTTCACCGTTCGGCCCTGGACTTGAAGGAAAGCCGGGGTAGCGGCCTCCTTGAGGGGCTTCTTCCCCAGAAGCTTCTTCTCCTCTGGCAAGGGAGGCTTCCTAGGGCCTACGAGGCCTTCCGGCTCCTCGCCGAGGGGAGGCGGGAAGAGGCCTTGGCCTTGGCGGAGGCCATGGGGGAGGGGGACGTCCTGGAAAGGACCGCGGCCCACCTGGTCTATAGGGCCCTCGAGGACGAGCGCTGGAAGGTCTCGGCGAGAAGGCTTTCGGAGGCCTTCCCCGAGCTTCCCCTGGCCTGGGAGGAGGTGAGCTTCGCCGCCTTCCAGGAAGGCAAGGGGGAGGAGGCCAAGGAGGCCCTCCTCAAGGCCCTTGCCCTCCGCCCGGACTACTGGCTCTACTGGACCAACCTGGGCTGGGCCTACTACCTCACCGGGGACCTCCCCCGGGCCATCTGGGCCTCGGAGAGGGCGGTGGCCCTTTCCCCCAACGCCACCGCCTACTACAACCTGGGCCTTTTCAAGGCCATTTACGGGGACTTCCTCGGGGCCAAGGCCACCTACGACCGGGCCCTGAGGCTGGACCAAGGGGAGGATTACCCCGAGGCCCTGAAGGACCTGGAGGAACGGGAAGAGCCCCTTGCCCTCTTCTTCCGGGCTTACCTTGCGGAGCGGACAGGCCTGGAGGCCGAGCCCCTCTACCAGGCCTTCCTCGAGGCCTACCCCAAGCACCCCGCCGCCTTCGCCGCGCAAAGGGCCCTCGCCGCCCTAAAGGCAGGGGGGCTTTCCCTGGAGGTGGAGCGCCTCACCCTGGTCCCAGGCGGCCCGGACGCGCGGCCCTTCCGCGCCGGGGAGGCCATCTTCCCCGAGGTGCGGCTGGAGGGACGGCCCTACCTCAGGC
Source organism: Thermus parvatiensis (assembly GCF_001535545.1). Taxonomy (GTDB): domain Bacteria; phylum Deinococcota; class Deinococci; order Deinococcales; family Thermaceae; genus Thermus; species Thermus parvatiensis. The sequence continues at coordinate 1,577,905 of NZ_CP014141.1, forward strand.
AAGCCTCCCTGTTCACCGCCCTCTACCGGGACGGGGAAAAGGTGGCCGAGGAGGAAAAACCCTTGGGCTTCCCGCCCCTCACCGTGGCCCTCCTCGAGGTGGCCCCCCCGGTGGTGCCGGAAGCCCCGGGGCGGTACCGCCTCGAGGTTCGCTACGCCGAGGCCCGGGCGGTCCTGGATCTGGAGGTGGGGGCGCCAAGCCTCGCCCGCAGGCTCTTCGCCTTGGGCCTCGAGGTGCGGGACCTCTCGGGTAGGCCCCTCCTCACCCCCAAAGAGGCCCTGGGGGAGGACGGGGAGCGGCTCCTCCTGGAGCGGACCCGAGAGGCCCTGATGAAGGCCGCCCCCCTGGCCACCACCGAGCGCCTCACCCAGCCCTTGGAGAAGGGCCCCGTGGCCGGGAAGACTGTCCAGGAGGTGCTGCGCGACCCTGACCCCGGGATCCTTCAGGCCTTCTACCAAGCCGTGCTGGAAAACCCAGAAAAGCTTGCGGAGACCGACGTGGTCAACGCCTTCGTCAACTGGCTCCTGGAGCCCTAACCTAAGGAAAGGGAGGTGGAAGCGTGAACCTGGAGGCCAAGAAGAAGGTGCTGAGGAGCTTCACCTACGGGCTTTACGTTCTTACCGCCCAGGACGGGGACGAGGTGGCCGCGGGGACCGTGAACTGGGTGACCCAGGCCTCCTTCCAGCCCCCCCTGGTGGCGGTGGGGCTCAAGCGGGACAGCCACCTCCACGCCCTGGTGGAGCGCACGGGGAAGCTCGCCCTCATGACCTTAGCCCACGACCAGAAGTCCATCGCCCAGGACTTCTTTAAGCCCACGGTGCGGGAAGGGGACCGGCTGAACGGCCACCCCTTTGAGCCTTCCCCCACCTTCGGCCTCCCCCTCCTTACGGAGCTTCCCTACTGGCTGGAGGCCGAGGTGCGCCACCTTTACCCGGGCGGGGACCACAGCCTGGTGGTGGCCGAGGTGGTGGAGGCGGGGGTACGCAGGGAGGAGAAGCCCCTGGTCATGTGGGACACGGGCTGGTTCTACGGGGGCTGAGGCCAGGGCAACCCCCCTTGCCGCGGCGGGGACCTAAGGCGTCCCCGCCCTGGAAAAAACGCCCCTTCGGCGCTATACTTTTAAGGATATGGACTACACGACCACCACCAGCATCAACCTGGCCCGCCTCCTGAAGGAAGGGGGGACGGCCCGCGCCCAAGGGGTGGTCCAGGAGGCCTTCGTGGTCGGGGAGGAGCGCTTCCCCCTGCAAGGGGAGGCCTCTTGGCGGGTCGCCATTGCCTCCGTGGGGGGAACGAGTACTGGCTCTCCGGGGAGGTGGAGGGGGTGGTGCTCATGGAGTGCCGCCGCTGCCTCAGGCCCACCCCGACCCGGATCCACGCCCACTTCCAGCACCTCCTCCACTACGAGCCGGGCCTCGAGGAGGTCGTCTTTCACGAGGAGGGCGAGGAGGAGTTCTACGCCTTCGGCCTCCCCGACCTGGACCTCCTCCCCTTCCTCACCGAGGCCTTCGTCACCGAGATGCCCTACACCGTCCTCTGCGAGGAGGGGTGCAAGGGCCTCTGCCCCGTGTGCGGGGCAGACCGCAACGTGGAGGACTGCGGCCACGAACCGGAGGCCTTCCACCCCTTCCTCGGCCTCAAGGACCTCCTTCCGGAACTCTAGGCCTTCTGCTATACTACCTAGGGTTTTGCGGGGCTAGGCCCCCGAATCTGGAGGAGAAGATGGCGAAACACCCTGTGCCCAAAAAGAAGACCTCCAAGGCGCGCCGGGACGCCCGGCGGAGCCACCACGCCCTTACCCCGCCCACCCTGGTCCCCTGCCCCGAGTGCAAGGCCATGAAGCCCCCCCACACCGTCTGCCCCGAGTGCGGCTACTACGCCGGGCGGAAGGTGCTGGAGGTCTAACACCACCCCATCCGGGCTGACGCCTGGATGGGGGCCCCGGAAAGCCCTTGGGTGCGAGTTCCTGGCCTCAGGTGTGCAAGACTGTCGGAGAAAAGCGGATTAGGAGGTCCCGGGCGCGCCCGGGGCCTCCGGTCTTTTTGGGTATAGTAAGGCCCATGACGGGAGGTCGGGCATGAGCGGGATCCTGGCCCTAGGGGCCTACGTGCCCCAAAGGGTCATGACCAACGCCGACTTTGAGGCCTACCTGGACACCTCGGACGAGTGGATCGTCACCCGCACCGGGATCAAGGAACGGCGCATCGCCGCCGAGGACGAATACACCTCCGACCTGGCCTTCAAGGCGGTGGAGGACCTCCTAAGGAGGCACCCCGGGGCCCTCGAGGGGGTGGACGCCGTGATCGTGGCCACCAACACCCCGGACGCCCTCTTCCCCGACACCGCCGCCCTGGTGCAGGCCCGCTTCGGCCTCAAGGCCTTCGCCTACGACCTCCTTGCGGGCTGCCCCGGATGGATCTACGCCCTGGCCCAGGCCCACGCCCTGGTAGAGGCGGGCCTGGCGCAGAAGGTCCTGGCGGTGGGGGCGGAGGCCCTTTCCAAGATCATTGACTGGAACGACCGCGCCACCGCCGTCCTCTTCGGCGACGGAGGCGGGGCCGCGGTGGTGGGCAAGGTGCGGGAGGGGTACGGCTTCCGCTCCTTCGTCCTAGGGGCGGACGGCACCGGGGCCAAGGAACTCTACCACGCCTGCGTGGCCCCGAGGCTTCCCGACGGCACCTCCATGAAAAACCGCCTCTACATGAACGGGCGGGAGGTCTTCAAGTTCGCCGTGCGGGTGATGAACACCGCCACCCTCGAGGCCATAGAGAAGGCGGGCCTCACCCCCGAGGACATCCGCCTCTTCGTCCCCCACCAGGCGAACCTCAGGATCATTGACGCCGCCCGGGAGCGCCTGGGGCTTCCCTGGGAAAGGGTGGCGGTGAACGTGGACCGCTACGGCAACACCTCCACGGCCTCCATCCCCTTGGCCCTCAAGGAGGCGGTGGACGCGGGCCGGATCCGCGAGGGGGACCACGTCCTTTTGGTCTCCTTCGGGGCGGGGCTCACCTGGGCCGCCGCCGTCCTCACCTGGGGGGGTGCCTGATGTACGCCGCCCTCTTCCCCGGGCAGGGCTCCCACCGGGTGGGGATGGGCAGGGCCCTCTACGAGGCCTCCCCCGCCGCCAAGGAGGTCCTGGACCGGGCCGAGGCCGCCCTACCCGGCCTCCTCAAGCTCATGTGGGAGGGCCCCGAGGAGGCCCTGACCCTAACGGAGAACCAGCAGCCCGCCCTCCTCGCCGCAGGCTACGCCGCCTACCGGGCCTTTTTGGAGGCAGGCGGGAATCCCCCTGCCCTGGCCGCAGGCCATTCCTTGGGGAGTGGACGGCCCACGTGGCCGCGGGCACCCTGGAGCTGGAAGACGCCCTAAGGCTCGTGCGCCTTAGGGGCAGGTACATGCAGGAGGCCGTCCCCGTGGGGGAAGGGGCCATGGCCGCCGTGCTAAAACTCCCCCTGGAGGAGATCCAAAAGGTCTTGGAGGGCCTCGAGGGAGTGGAGATCGCCAACCTCAACGCCCCGGAGCAGACGGTGATCTCCGGGAGAAGGCAAGCGGTGGAGGAGGCCGCGGAGAGGCTCAAGGAGCGGCGGGCCCGCGTGGTCTTCCTCCCCGTCTCCGCCCCCTTCCACTCCTCCCTCATGGCCCCCGCGCGAAAGCGGCTGGCCGAGGACCTGGCCCGGGTTCCCCTGAAAAGGCCCCGCTTCCCCGTCTACTCCAACGTCACCGCGAGGCCCGAGGAGGACCCGGAGAGGATCCGGGCGCTCCTCCTGGAGCAGATCACCGCCCCGGTGCGCTGGGTGGAGATCCTACGGGACATGGAGGCGAGGGGCGTCAAGCGCTTTTTGGAGTTCGGAAGCGGGGAGGTGCTGAAAGGCCTGGTGAGCCGCACCCTAAAGGAGGCCCAGGCCCTAAGCGTCCAGGACCCGGATAGCTTAAAAAAGGCGCTGGAGGTGGAGCGTGCGTAAGGCCCTGATCACCGGAGCAAGCCGCGGCATCGGGCGGGCCATCGCCCTGAGGCTCGCGGAGGACGGCTTCGCCCTGGCCATCCACTACGGCCACAACCGGGAAAAGGCCGAGGAGGTGGCGGAGGAGGCAAGGCGCCGGGGAAGCCCCCTGGTGGCGGTCCTCGGGGCGAACCTCCTGGAGGCCGAGGCGGCCACCGCCCTCGTCCACCAGGCGGCGGAGATACTAGGGGGCTTGGACACCCTGGTGAACAACGCCGGCATCACCCGGGACACCCTCCTCGTGCGCATGAAGGACGAGGATTGGGAGGCGGTCCTCGAGGCCAACCTCTCCGCCGTCTTCCGCACCACCCGGGAGGCGGTGAAGCTCATGATGAAGGCCCGCTTCGGCCGCATCGTCAACATCACCAGCGTGGTGGGGATCCTGGGCAACCCGGGCCAAGCCAACTACGTGGCCTCCAAGGCGGGGCTCATCGGCTTCACCCGGGCGGTGGCCAAGGAGTACGCCCAAAGGGGTATCACGGTTAACGCCGTAGCCCCGGGCTTCATTGAGACGGAGATGACGGAAAGGCTCCCCCAGGCGGTGAAGGAGGCCTACCTGAGAGAGATCCCCGCCGGGCGCTTCGGCAAACCTGAGGAGGTGGCCGAGGCCGTGGCCTTCCTCGTCTCGGAGAAGGCGGGCTACATCAACGGCCAGACCCTGTGCGTGGACGGGGGGCTTACCCCCCACTGAGGTCGTGCTAAAATCCCCCCGGGAGGTTTTTCATGACGGAGCAGGAGATCTTTGAGAAGGTGAAGGCGGTGATCGCGGACAAGCTCCAGGTGGAGCCGGAGAAGGTGACCCTCGAGGCCCGCTTCATTGAGGACCTGGGGGCCGATTCCCTGGACACGGTGGAGCTCATCATGGGCCTGGAGGACGAGTTCGGCCTGGAGATCTCCGACGAGGAGGCCGAGAAGATCCGCACCGTCAAGGACGCCGTGGAGTACATCAAGGCCAAGCTGGGCTAACGCCACCCCACGCTGGCCCAAGCCGGCATGGGGCCCCGGCAAGGGCTGGCAACGCGGGTGGGGCGCGAAGGGCGCCCCGCCTTTCCTTTTTCCCGGGGCGTTCCCGGGTATACTACGCCCATGCGACGCGTGGTGGTCACCGGCCTAGGCGCCCTCACGCCCATCGGCGTGGGGCAGGAGGCCTTCCACAAGGCCCAGCTTGCAGGCCAAAGCGGGGTCAGGCCCATCACCCGCTTTGACGCCTCGGCCCTCCCCGTGCGCATCGCCGCCGAGGTGGACGTGGACCCCGGGGCCTACCTGGACCGGAAGGAACTCAGGCGCCTGGACCGCTTCGTCCAGTACGCCCTCATCGCCGCCCACCTGGCCCTGGAGGACGCGGGGCTAAAGCCCGAGGCGCTGGATCCCGAACGGGTAGGGACCCTGGTGGGCACGGGGATCGGGGGCATGGAGACCTGGGAGGCCCAAAGCCGGGTTTTCCTGGAAAGGGGCCCGAACCGTATAAGCCCCTTCTTCATCCCCATGATGATCGCCAACATGGCCTCGGCCCACATCGCCATGCGCTACGGCTTTACCGGGCCTTCCTCCACGGTGGTCACCGCCTGCGCCACGGGGGCGGACGCCCTGGGAAGCGCCCTGCGCATGATCCAGCTCGGCGAGGCCGACCTCGTCCTGGCGGGAGGGACGGAGGCCGCCATCACCCCCATGGCCATCGGGGCCTTCGCCGTGATGCGGGCCCTTTCCACAAGGAACGAGGAGCCCGAGAAGGCGAGCCGCCCCTTCACCCGCTCCCGGGACGGGTTCGTCATGGGGGAGGGGGCCGGGGTCTTGGTCCTCGAGGCGTACGAGCACGCGAAGAAACGGGGCGCCCGCATCTACGCCGAGCTCGTGGGCTTCGGCCGCAGCGCCGACGCCCACCACATCACCGAGCCCCACCCCGAGGGGAAGGGCGCCGCCTTGGCCATGACCCGGGCCCTGAAGGACGCGGGCCTCGCCCCCGAGCAGGTGGGCTACATCAACGCCCACGGCACCTCCACCCCCGTGGGGGACCGGGCGGAGGTCCTGGCCATCAAGCGGGTCTTCGGGGACCACGCCAAGCGGCTCATGGTCTCCAGCACCAAGAGCATGATCGGCCACCTCCTGGGAGCGGCGGGGGCGGTGGAGGCCATCGCCACGGTCCAGGCCCTCTACCACGGGGTCATCCCTCCCACGATCAACCTCGAGGACCCCGACCCCGAGCTGGACCTGGACTTCGTCCCCGAGCCCCGGGAGGCCAAGGTGGACTACGCCCTCTCCAACTCCTTCGCCTTCGGGGCCACAACGCCGTCCTGGTCTTCAAGAGGGTCTGATGCGGTTTTCCCGGGAAGCCCTTCTGGAGCTGGAGGCCAGCCGCCTCGCCCCCTACGCTCAGAAGGCCAAGGACACCCGGGGGCGCAAGCACCCAGAGCCCGAGTCCCTCTACCGAACCCCCTACCAGAAGGACCGGGACCGGATCCTCCACACCACCGCCTTCCGCCGCCTCGAGTACAAGACCCAGGTCCTCCCCGGCTGGGCCGGGGACTACTACCGCACCCGCCTCACCCACACCCTGGAAGTGGCCCAGGTTTCCCGCTCCATCGCCCGCGCCCTCGGCCTCAACGAGGACCTCACCGAGGCCATCGCCCTCTCCCACGACCTGGGCCACCCCCCCTTCGGCCACACGGGGGAGCACGTCCTGAACGCCCTCATGGAGGGCCACGGGGGGTTTGAGCACAACGCCCAGGCCTTAAGGATCCTCACCCACCTGGAGGTGCGCTACCCCGGCTTCCGCGGCCTCAACCTCACCTACGAGGTCCTGGAGGGGATCGCCACCCACGAGGCCGCCTACAGCCCGGGCTTCAAGCCCCTCTACGAGGGGCAGGGGACCCTCGAGGCCCAGGTGGTGGACCTCTCCGACGCCATCGCCTACGCCGCCCACGACCTGGACGACGGGCTTAGGGCGGGCCTCCTCCACCCCGAGGAGCTCAAGGAAGTGGAGCTCTTCCAGGCCCTGGCCCTGGAGGAGGGGCTGGACCTCCTGAGGCTTCCCGAGCTGGACCGCCGCGTCTTGGTGCGGCAACTCCTCGGCTACTTCATCACCGCCGCCATAGAGGCCACCCACCGGCGGGTGGAGGAGGCGGGCGTGCAAAGCGCCGAGGCCGTGCGCCGCCACCCAAGCCGCCTCGCCGCCTTGGGGGAGGAGGCGGAAAAGGCCCTCAAGGCGCTCAAGGCCTTCCTCATGGAGCGCTTCTACCGCCACCCCGAGGTCCTCAGGGAAAGGCGCAAGGCGGAGGCGGTGCTGGAAGGTCTCTTCGCCGCCTACACCCGCTACCCCGAGCTCCTTCCCCGGGAGGTGCAGGCCAAAATCCCCGAGGAGGGGCTGGAGCGGGCGGTGTGCGACTACATCGCCGGGATGACGGACCGCTTCGCCCTCGAGGCCTACCGCAGGCTCTCCCCCTAAGGGCCCGCACCCCCCGCCAAGGCCGTGGGCAGGCGCTTTCGGGGCTCCGGGAGCGCGTTCCGGCGGGAGGAAGGGAAGCGGGGTAGACTATAGGGGTGAAACCGCTAAGCTGGTCCGAGGCGTTCGGTAAAGGCGCGGGAAGGATCCAGGCCTCCACCATCCGGGAGCTTCTCAAGCTCACCCAGCGCCCCGGCATCCTGAGCTTCGCCGGGGGGCTCCCGGCCCCCGAGCTCTTCCCCAAGGAGGAGGCGGCGGAGGCCGCGGCGCGGATCCTGCGGGAGAAGGGCGAGGCCGCCCTCCAATACAGCCCCACCGAGGGCTACGCCCCCCTCAGGGCCTTCGTGGCGGAGTGGATCGGCGTGCGCCCCGAGGAGGTCCTCATCACCACCGGGAGCCAACAGGCCTTGGACCTCGTGGGCAAGGTCTTCCTGGACGAGGGGGGCCCCGTGCTGCTAGAAGCCCCAAGCTACATGGGGGCCATCCAGGCCTTCCGCCTCCACGGTCCTCGCTTCCTCACGGTACCCACCGGGGAGGAGGGGCCGGACCTAGACGCCCTGGAAGAAGTCCTCAAGAAGGAGCGCCCCCGTTTCCTCTACCTCATCCCCTCCTTCCAGAACCCCACGGGGGGCCTCACGCCCCTTCCCGCCCGGAAGCGGCTTTTAGAGATGGTCATGGAGCGGGGCCTCGTGGTGGTGGAGGACGACGCCTACCGGGAGCTCTACTTCGGGGAAAGGCGCCTCCCCAGCCTCTTTGAGCTCGCCCGGGAGGCGGACTACCCCGGGGTCATCTACCTGGGAAGCTTCTCCAAGGTCCTCTCCCCCGGGCTTCGCGTGGCCTTCGCCGTGGCTCATCCGGAGGCCCTGCAGAAGCTCGTCCAGGCCAAACAGGGGGCCGACCTCCACACCCCCATGCTCAACCAGATGCTGGTCCACGAGCTCTTAAAGGAGGGCTTCTCCGAGCGCTTGGAAGGGGTCCGCAGGGTCTACCGGGAAAAGGCCCAGGCCATGCTCCATGCCCTGGATCGGGAGGTGCCCAAGGAGGTGCGCTACACCAGGCCCAAGGGCGGGATGTTCGTCTGGATGGAGCTCCCCAAGGGCCTTTCCGCCGAGGCCCTTTTCCAAAGGGCCATAGAGGAGAACGTGGCCTTCGTGCCCGGCAGTCCCTTCTTCGCCGAGGGGGGCGGGGAGAACACCCTGAGGCTCTCCTACGCCACCTTGGACCGGGAGGGGATCGCGGAGGGCGTGCGGCGGCTGGGGCGGGCGCTAAAGGGGCTTTTAGCTTTGGTCTAGGAAGAGGAGGGGCTCTCTCCTTCTCAGCTCCCCCACCAGGGCGTCTAAAAAGGCTTCACCCTCCGCCACCGCCTCCTCGGGCCTCAGCAAAAGGGGTGCCCGGCGGGTGTCTATCTCCAAAACCCAGCAACCCTCTACGAGGCCTTGAGCCCAGAGGGGAGGGCGTCTTTGAGCAAGGGCGGCGAGCCCCTGCTTGAAGCGGGCGTAGATAGGGTCAAGCTCATTCCCCTGGGGAGGTCGGTAAACGCCTCCCCTTCGCTTGGTAGGCGCCCCGTAGTCCAGAACCACCACATACCCTACGACCACCTCGGGAAAAAGGAGCTGGACGGAGGAAACCTCCCCAACCAGATCGTCCAGGCGGTTAGGCCAGGACCCCGAGGGATTTTTCAGGATGGACTTCAGGGAAATGAGAAGCCGCGGTTTCTTGGATAAGGATGAACCCGCGGGGTACACCAACCCCAGGTCCCACTTTTTCTCCCGGGCCAAACCGGGTACGGAAACCTCCCGCTCCAAGTGGGGCCAAAGATGTGGCGGTAAGCGCTCCCGTAAACGTTCCTCCAAATACCCCGCCAAAACCCCCTGGCGCCCGCTATCCTGGGAAGAGGTCCGTATCATGTTTTCTAAAAGTCTTTTCAACCTAACGGCGAGGATGGACGGCTCCATCCAAGACCTCCAGGGAAAACCCAGGGACTTCCCTGGCAAAGCGCTCTTTGGCCAGCTGAGCGTACCGCGGCACGAGCTCCACGCCCAAAGCCCTCCTCCCCCACCTCGCCGCGGCGATGAGGGTGGTCCCGGTCCCGGCGAAGGGGTCTAAGACCACGTCCCCCACGAAGCTGAACATGCGCACCAGGCGCTCGGCGAGCTCCAGGGGGAAGGGGGCGGGGTGGTCCTTGGTGCTCTCCCCGGGGATGTCGTCCCAGATCTGCCGGAAGAAGCGGTGAAAGTCCTCCTTGGGAAGGCGGCTCTTCTCCCGCTGCTCTTGGGTGGGCTTGCGGTACCCCCCGGGCTTCCTTTGCATGAGGATGTACTCAATCTCCGTCTTGATGATGGCCCCGGGCTCGTAGGGCTTGCCCAGGAAGACGCCCCGCCCCTCCACCTCGAGGCTGGCGTTGGTGTGCTTGTGCCAGATGATGGGGTTGAGGTTGTCAAACCCGAGCTTGCGGCAGCGCACCTGGATGTCGGCGTGGAGGGGGAAGACGAGGTGGCGCCCAAAGCGGCGCCTCGCCACGGCCACGTCCCCCACCACGATGACGAGCCTTCCGCCCGGGACCAGGAGGCGGAAGACCTCCCGCCACACCCGGTCCAGCTCATCCAGAAAGGCCTCGTAGTCCTCTATGTGGCCGAGCTGGCCCGGGGTGTCCTCGTAGCGCTTCAGGGTCCAGTAGGGCGGGGAAGTCACCACCAGGTGGACCGAGGCCTCGGGGAGAGAGGCCAGCACCTCCCGGGCGTCCCCCACGTGGAGGCGGTGAACTCCAAAGGAGACCTCTTCCCCCTCTGAGAAGGCCTCTTTAGCCTTTGGAAAGGACCTCATTGCGCCCCAGTATACCCTTCCCGCACCACCTCTTCCGGCCACCTCCCCCCCAGGGCCTCCCAGGCCGCCGCCATGTCCTGGGGCACGGGGGCGAGAAACTCCAAAATCCGGCCCGTGCGGGGATGGGGGATGCGGAGCTCGTAGGCGTGGAGGGCCTGGCGCCCGATATGGGGGCTCCTTCTCCCGTAGAGCTCGTCCCCAGAATGGGGGCCCCGAGGTACTTAAGGTGGACCCGGATCTGGTGGGTGCGGCCCGTATGGGGCCTCGCCTCCACCAGGGCGTAGGGGCCTGCGGTGGCCAGGACCTGGAACTCGGTCTCGGCGTAACGGGCAGCGACGCCGCCCACGTGCATCTTGTGCCGCTCCCGGGGATGCCTCCCGATGGGGGCGATAAGGACCCCCTCCCGGGGGTGGCCCTCGGTAATGGCCAGGTAGCGCTTCATCACCAGGCGGTCGCGGAAGGCCCGGGCCAGGCCTTCGAGGACCCCGCCGTGCTTCGCCACCACCAGGACGCCGCTCGTGTCCTTGTCCAGGCGGTGGACGATCCCGGGGCGGACGAGCTCGGGAGGCCCCTTCTCCACGGGCCCGTAGTAGCGGGCGAGGAGGAGGTTCACCACCGTGCCCGAGTAGACCCCGGGGGCGGGGTGGGTAAGGAGGCCCGGGGGCTTGTTCAGGGCCAGGACGTCCTCGTCCTCGTAGAGGATGGGAATGGGCAGGTCTTCGGGGAGGACCATGGGGACCTCCTCCACGGGCTCCACCGCCACCTCCTCCCCTTTGAGCCGGTAGGCGGGCTTGAGGACCACCCGGTCCCCCACCCGGACCCGCCCGGCCTGGATCCAGGCCTGGGCCTTGGCCCGGCTCACGGAAAGGGCCTCCGCCACCGCCTGGTCCAGACGCACCCCTTCCCTACGAAAGCGCACCACGAAAGCCCATTCTACCCCTTAAGGAGCCGGGTTTTCAGCGGAGTTTTTTAAAAACTATGCTCCTCCGCGGGGAAGACCCCTTCCCGAACCTCCTGCGCGTACCGGCTCAAGGCCTCTTGGATGAGCCTGCCTGCCTCCAGATAGCGCTTCACGAAGCGGGGCTTGAAGTCGCCGTAGAGACCCACCACGTCGTGGAAGACAAGGACCTGAGCGTCTGTGTGGGGCCCGGCCCCAATCCCCACGGTGTGGACGGAAAGCCTCTCGGTGATCTCCTTGGCCAAGCGGGCGGGCACCATCTCCAAGACCACGCCGTAGGCCCCGGCCTCCTCCAAGGCCAAGGCCCCCTTGAGGATACGCTCCGCCTCCTCCGGGCGCCGGCCTTGGAGCTTGTAGCCGCCAAGCTGGCTCGCCGTCTGGGGGGTGAGGCCCACGTGGCCCAGGACCGGAACCCCCGCCCGCACCAGGCCCCGGACGATCTCCGCCACCTCCTCGCCCCCCTCCAGCTTCACCGCGTCCGCCCCCCCCTCCTTGAGGAGGCGCTCCGCGGCAAAAAGGGCCCGGTCCAAGGTGGCGTAAGCGAGGTAGGGGAGGTCGGCCACGAGAAAGGTCTCCGGGGCTCCCCTGCGGGCAGCCTTGGTGTGGTGGAGCATCTCCTCCAGGGTCACGGGTACCGTGGAGGGGTAGCCTAGGACCACCATCCCCAAGGAGTCCCCCACCAAAATGGCGTCCACCCCGGCCGCCTCGGCCAGGCGAGCCGTGGGGTAGTCGTAGGCGGTGAGGTAGACAAGCCGCTGGCCCTTGGCGTTGCGGAAGTCCTTCACCGTGCGCCGCACGGGAATAAGGCTATCATGGAAGAGCGTGGAAGACCTCACCCTTAGGCCCAAGACCCTGGACGAGTACATCGGCCAGGAGCGCCTGAAGCAAAAGCTCCGGGTCTACCTCGAGGCGGCCAAGGCCCGAAAAGAACCCTTAGAGCACCTCCTCCTCTTCGGCCCCCCGGGCCTGGGCAAGACCACCCTGGCCCACGTCATCGCCCACGAGCTTGGGGTCAACCTCCGGGTCACCTCCGGGCCCGCCATAGAGAAGCCTGGGGACCTCGCCGCCATCCTGGCCAACTCCCTGGAGGAAGGGGACATCCTTTTCATCGACGAGATCCACCGCCTGAGCCGCCAGGCCGAGGAGCACCTCTACCCCGCCATGGAGGACTTCGTCATGGACATCGTCATCGGCCAAGGCCCGGCGGCGAGGACCATCCGGCTGGAGCTTCCCCGCTTCACCCTGATCGGGGCCACCACCCGGCCCGGCCTCATCACCGCGCCCCTCTTGAGCCGCTTCGGCATCGTGGAGCACCTGGAGTACTACACCCCCGAGGAGCTGGCCCAGGGGGTGATGCGGGACGCCCGCCTCCTCGGGGCAAGGATCACGGAGGAGGCCGCCCTGGAAATCGGTAGGCGGAGCCGGGGCACCATGCGCGTCGCCAAGCGCCTCTTTCGGAGGGTGCGGGACTTCGCCCAGGTGGCGGGGGAGGAAGTCATCACCCGGGAAAGGGCCCTGGAGGCCCTTGCGGCCCTGGGCTTGGACGAGCTGGGCTTGGAGAAGCGGGACCGGGAGATCCTGGAGGTCCTCATCCTCCGCTTCGGCGGTGGCCCAGTGGGCCTCGCCACCTTGGCCACCGCCCTCTCCGAGGACCCGGGCACCTTGGAAGAGGTGCACGAGCCCTACCTCATCCGCCAGGGGCTTTTGAAGCGCACCCCCCGGGGCCGGATGGCCACGGAGCTGGCCTACCGCCACCTGGGCTACCCGCCCCCGGTGGGCCCCCTCTTGGAGCCGTGATCCGGGCCACGCTTCCCGAGCTGGATCTGGGGGAGCTCCTTAGGGCCCTGGAAGCGCGCGGAAGAGCGCCGTGGTGAGCTTCCAGGGCCGGATCTACGGACGCGTCCACCTCCTCGGGGGGCGGATCCTCTACGCCCGCACCGAGCCCGGCCCCCACCTCGGGGAGTACCTGGTCCGCCTAGGCCACCTCACCCTAGAGGTTCTAAAGGCCCTGGAGCCCCTGCGGAGGGGCTAATCCCGCCCCCTGCGAAGCGCTCAGTTCAAGCGCTTCCCCTCCCGCAAGAGGGCCTGGGCCCGCTCCACGTAGGCGGTGAGGGCGGCGTGCCACTCGTCCGCCGGGTGGAGGTAGGGCAGCACCGCCTGGCCCCGGCGCACCATCTCCTCGGGAAAGCGGTAGCCGAGCTGGGCCAGGGTGTCCACCACCATCTCCTGGGCCCCCACCCACTCCCGGCTCCCCTCCTCGGCGCTTTCCGCCGCCTTGCGGTAGTGTTCCAAGGCCTCCTCCAGGTGGAGGAGGTCGTAGGCCACGTGGCCCAGGACCAACTCCCCCGCGGCCACCGCCCCCCGGGCCACGGCCTCCTGGGCGGCGGCCTCCGCCTCCTGGTAACGCCCCTGGCGGTAGAGGGCCTCGGCCAGATCGGCGTAGGCCTGGGCCAAGTAGGGGTAGCCCTCCTCCCGCACCAGGGCCCGGAGGTGCTCCTCGGCCTCGGGGTAGGCCCCGTGATCCAGGGCCGCCACCCCCATCTCGTGGAGGACGTGGGGGCGCTCCCCGGCGTCCGCCCGGGCCATGGCCTCCCGGAAGCTCGCCATGGCCTCCTCGTAGCGCCCGAGCTGGAGGAGGGCCTGCCCCTCCACCAAGGGGGTACCGTAGGCCTTGTGGCCGCTCTCCTCCTCCAAGGCCAAGGCCTTGCGGATCTCCTCCAGGGCGAGGCCCGGGTTGCCCAAAAGGAGGTGGGCCCGGGCGAGGAGGTAGTGCCGGGTGGCGGCGTCCTCCGGGTCCTCCTCCCCCACCGCCGCCTCCGCCTCCTTCAGGGCGAGAAGGGCCCGCTCCCCCTCCCCGGCCTCCAGCCACATGGCGGCGGCGTCCAGGAGGAGCCAGTACCGCTCAAGCCCCAGGGCGAGCTCCGCCCCCCGCTCGTAGGCCATGGCGGCCTCCCCGTGGCGGCCAAGCCGCTCCAGGATCCGCCCCTTAAGCCCCTCGGCCCGCCAGGCCAAATGGGGGGGGAGCCCCGCCTCGAGGGCCTCCAAGGCCTCCTCCAGCCTCCCCAGGTAGAAGAGGGCCTGGGCCTGGTGGTACCGGACCCGGGGGTCCCGGCTCGGGAGGAAGAGGGGAAGGACCTCCCGCTCGGGCCGCCCCTCCAGGGCGAGGAGCTCGGCGAGGAGGCTCCGGTACAGGGGGTCGTACTCCAGCCCTCCCAGGGCGTAGGCCTCCTCCAGGGCGTGGTGGGCCTTCTCCAGCCCCTCCTCCCCGTAGAGGGCGTAGACCTCGGCGAGGAGGAGCCAGGCCTCCTTGGCCTCCCTCTCCCGGCCGAAGAGGGCCTTCCGGGTGAGGAGGTCAATGGCGGTGTCGTAGTCCCCCTGGTGCAGGGCCTCGAGGACCCCCTTCATCGCGGCTAGAGGATACCACATACCCTGTCTTCCCACCGGCAAGGCGCTACCATAGGGCAAGGGAGGTAGACCTTGCCGCAGCGGTTTAATCCGTTCAACCTGCTCCTTCTCGTCCTGTTGGGGTATCTCGTCTACACGGCCCTAAGCGGACCACCGGCCCCTACCCTCTCCTACACGGAGTTCCGGGAGCTGGTGCGCCAGGGGAAGGTGGCGGAGGTGACCCTGGAGGAGACCCGCATCACCGGGCTCCTCAAGGCCCCAGAGCGCTTCCCCACGCCCCAGGGGACCGTCCAGGTCTCCCGGCGCTTCCAGGTTCCCCTGCCCCCCGCCCAGGTCCAGGACCCCGAACTCCTCCGCTTCCTGGAGGAAAACGGGGTGACGATCGTGACCAAAGCCCCCTCCATCTGGCCCCAAGTCCTCCTCTACGTGGGCCCCACGCTCCTCCTCATCGCCTTCTTCTGGTTCTTCTTCATGCGGGCCCAGGGGGGCGCGGGGCAGGTGATGCAGTTCGGCCAGAGCCGGGCCAAGCTTTACGGCAAGGAAAAGAAGGTGAACACCACCTTCAAGGACGTGGCCGGCCACGAAGAGGCCAAGCGGGAGCTCATGGAGGTGGTGGACTTCCTCAAGAACCCGAAGAAGTACCTGGAAATCGGGGCCGAGATCCCCAAGGGGGTGCTCCTCGTGGGCCCACCCGGCACGGGCAAAACCCTCCTCGCCCGGGCGGTGGCGGGGGAGGCAGGGGTGCCCTTCTTCTCCGTCTCCGCCAGCGAGTTCATGGAGATGTTCGTGGGCGTGGGGGCGAGCCGGGTGCGAAGCCTCTTTGAGGATGCCCGCAGGAACGCTCCGAGCATCATCTTCATTGACGAGCTGGACTCCATTGGCCGAAAGCGGGGTGCGGGGATTGGGGGCGGCCACGACGAACGGGAGCAGACCCTAAACCAGATCCTTTCGGAGATGGACGGGTTTGAGAAGGACACCTCCGTCATCGTCCTCGCCGCCACCAACCGCCCCGACATCCTGGACCCCGCCCTCCTTCGGCCCGGGCGCTTTGACCGGCAGGTGGTGGTGGGCCTTCCCTCCCTGGAGGAGCGCAAGGAGATCCTCCTCGTCCACATGCGAGGCAAACCCATCGCCGAGGACGTGGACGCCCTGGAGCTCGCCCACCTCACCCCCGGCTTCTCCGGGGCGGACCTCAGGAACCTGGTGAACGAGGCCGCCCTCCTCGCCGCCCGAAACGGAGAGAAGAGGATCCGCAAGGAGCACTTCCTCAAGGCCCTGGACAAGATCGTCCTCGGCCTGGAGCGGCCCGCCCTGAAGCTCTCCGAGGAGGAAAGGCGGGCCGTGGCCTACCACGAGGCGGGGCACGCCGTGGTGGGAGAAGTCCTGCCCCACGCCAACAAGACGGAGAAAGTCTCCATCGTCCCCCGGGGCATGGCCTTGGGGGCCCGCTGGAGCAAGCCGGAAGAACGGGTCCTAGTCTCCCGGGAGCACCTCATGGACGAGCTTTCCGTCCTCATGGCGGGCCGGGTGGCGGAGGAGCTTTTCACGGGTACCGTAACCACGGGGGCCCAGGACGACTTCAAGCGGGCCACAGGGATCGCCAAGCGGATGGTCCTGGACTGGGGCATGGGGGAGCACTTCAAAAACGTTGCCTGGGGCTCGGACTCCGGGCCCATTTTCCTGGGGGAGGAGATCGCCAAGAAAAAGGACCACTCCGAGGAGACGGCCCGCCTCATTGACCAGGACATCATGAAAATCCTGGACGAGGCCTACGAGCGGGCCAGGAAGGTGCTCTCTACCCACCGGGAGGCGGTGCACAAGATCGCCGAGGAGCTCCTCCGGGAGGAGACCATCCCCGGGGACCGGGTGAGGGCGATCCTCCGGGAGACCCAGGCGGTGGAGCGGGCCGAGGACCTAGGGCAGGAATAGCTCCGCCCGCACGCCTAATCCCCGGGCCCGCTCCACCCAAAGGGGGTTGTCGTCCCAGTAGACCGCCTCCCCCGGGGCGAGGCCCAGGGCCTCTAGGGCCAGGGCAAGGGCCTCGAGCTTGTCCGGAGCGTGGTAGGCCAGGACCCCTTCGGGGGGCGGCAGGTCGGAGACGAGGTGGAAGGGCTCGGGGAAGGCGAGGCCCCGGGGGCGGAAGGCCTTGGGGTAGAGCCTCGAGGCCCCGGGGAAAAGGGCCTCCAGCGCCTGGGCCCCCTCCGCCTTGAGCCGGGGGAGGAGGGCGTAGAAGGCCTCCGAGAGGTAGAAGACGGGCTCCCCGCTCTCCTCGGCGAGGAGGCGGAGGAGCCTCGGCTCCACGGGCTCGCAGTACACCCCGGAAAGGTCCAGGAGGTAGACCACCCCTCGAGTCTACGGCTTATACTAGGTTCAAAGGAGGGGAAAGGGATGGAGCTTTTCACCGAGGCCTGGGCCCAGGCGTACTGCCGGAAGCTGAACGAGAGCAAGGGCACCATCGCCGCCCTCGCCCCCTACGCCCAGGCGGCCCAGGAGCTCGTCAAAGTGGCCCGGGAGGTCCTATGAAGGCCGTGGTCTACAAGGGGCCCTTCCAGGTGGCGGTGGAGGAGGTCCCGGAACCCAGGTTGGAAGCGGACACGGACGCCCTCCTCGAGGTGGAGCTTTCCGCCATCTGCGGCTCGGACCTCCACATCTACCACGGCAAGATCGCCGGGGTCCTGCCGGGGACGGTCCTCGGGCACGAGTTCGTGGGGCGCATCGTGGAGAAGGGCCCCCTGGTGCCCTTCCCCGTGGGGGAACGGGTGGTGGGGAGCTTCCAGGTGGCCTGCGGGGAGTGCCCTGCCTGCCGCAAAGGCCAGTTCTTCGCCTGCTCAAGGGGCGGGGTCTTCGGCTTCGGCCTCGCCCTGGGCAACCTCCCGGGGGCCCAGGCGGAGAGGGTGCGGGTGCCCTTCGCCCGGCACACCCTCTTCCCCATCGGAGACCTTCCCGCCGAGGAGGCCATCCTCGCCGGGGACATCCTCACCACGGCCTACGGGGGGTGAGGCCCTTCCTCACCCCCGGCATGAGCGTGGCCGTGGTGGGCTCGGGGCCCGTGGGCCTCATGGCCCAGATGGTGGCCCACGCCCTGGGGGCAGGGCAGGTCTATGCCATAGACCCGGAGGAGGCCCGCCTGGAGAAGGCCAAGGCCCTGGGAAGCCTCCCCATCCACCCCAAGGCGGAGGACCCTGTGGCCCGGGTGCGCCGGGAAACCGAGGGCCTGGGGGCGGATTTGGTGGTGGAGGCGGTGGGCGGGGACGGGGAGGCCCTGAAACTCGCCCTGCGCCTCGCGGGCCCGGGGGCGTGGTCTCCAGCCTGGGGGTGCCCACGGCGGAACGGCTGGACTACCCCTGGCTTCCCGCCTTCAGCCGGGGGATCACCCTAAGGAGCGCCCTCGCCAACGTCCCCCGCTGGATCGGCGAGGTCCTCGCCCTGCAGAAGGCAGGCAGGCTCAAGGGGAGCTTCGTCTTCAGCCACCGCCTCCCCCTGGAGGAGGCCCCTGAAGGCTACCGCCTCTTCCACGAGCGGAAAGCAACCAAGGTCGCCCTCGTGCCCTGAGGCTTCTTTGTCCGCTGACTCCTTCATTATACCACGGTTTCCCCCCTTGCAAAGGGGTATGCAAAAAGCCGCGGGCCTTACGGGGTTTTCCGGCGGCGCGTTAGTCTTTACTGGAACGATAACACGAAATCCGGCGCTACACTGGAAACACGGAAAGGAGGTGCGACATGGCCCGGTACCTGGTGGTGGCCCACCGCACGGCCAAGAGCCCAGAGCTCGCCGCCAAGCTCAAGGAGCTTTTGGCCCAAGACCCAAAGGCCCGCTTCGTCCTCCTGGTCCCGGCGGTCCCCCTCCCGGGTGGGTCTACGAGGAGAACGAGGTGCGGCGCCGGGCCGAGGAGGAAGCGGCGGCGGCCAAGCGGGCCCTCGAGGCCCAGGGCATCCCCGTGGAGGAGGCCAAGGCGGGGGACATCTCCCCCCTCCTCGCCATAGAGGAGGAGCTCCTCGCCCACCCCGGGGCCTACCAGGCCATCGTCCTCTCTACCCTGCCCCCAGGGCTTTCCCGGTGGCTTAGGCTGGACGTCCACACCCAGGCGGAGCGCTTCGGCCTCCCGGTGATCCACGTGATCGCCCAGGCCGCCTAAGCCCCCCGCGGCGGGGCTTCCTCGTTTTCTCATCCGCCTTGCGTATACTTCCCCCGTGCTGGGGCGCTACGTCCTCCGGGAGGTCCTCGTCCCTTACCTGGTGGGGGTCTTCCTCTTCGCCGCCCTCCTCACCTTTGACCTCCTCTCCAGCCTCTCGGGGGTTCTCCTCTCCCGGGGGGTGGGGGCCCGGGAGGTGGGGCTTCTTGTCCTCTACCGCCTGCCCTGGACCCTAAGCCTCGCCCTCCCCTTAGGGCTGGTCTTCGCCGTGCTGGTGGGGCTTGCGGGGCTCATCCGCCGCTCGGAGCTCAAGGCGGCCTACGCCGCGGGGGTCCCCCCTTTGGCCCTCCTCAGGCCCCTCGTCCTTCTGGCCCTTGCCGTAAGCCTCCTCAACCTCCTTAACCTAGCGGAGCTCAGGCCCCGGTCCCAGGAGGCCTACGATGGGCTCCTGGGCCGGATCCTCTACGGGGAGGGCGGGGCCTCCGGGGTCCTGCGCCGTCAGGTCTACGCCCCCCCGGGCCTCGGCGTGTACTTCGCCGAGGAGGTCTACCCCGAGCCAGAGGGAAACCGGCTCCGGGGGGTGCGGGTGGTGGACGAAAGGGGCCGGGTCTACAGCGCCGAGGAGGGCCTTTGGGACGAGGAAGGATGGCGCCTCAAGGGCTACGTGGTGGAGGGGGAGGAGGTCCGGCCCTTTGAGGGCGTCCTCCCCTTCCCCGCCCGGTTCCGCCCCAAGGAGAGCCTGGGCTCCCGGGACCCCTACGACTCCACCCCCCTCGAGGAGCTCTGGGCCCGGGCCCAGGTGGAGCCCGAGGCCCGCTTCGGCTTCCACCGCCGCCTGGCCGACGCCCTGGGGGGCCTGGTCCTGGGGGCGGCCGCCGCCGCCTTGGGCCTCTCCTTGCGGGAGGCCGCCTGGGCCTTTTTGGGGGTGGTCCTCCTCATCTTCGGCTACTACGTCCTCTGGACCCTGGCCGCCCAGCTCGCCCGCTACGACGTAAGCCCCCTCCTCGCCTACCTCCCCGACCTCTTCTACGGGGCCTTGGCGGGGGCGCTCGCCTGGAGGCTACGGTGAAGACCCTGGACCGCTACCTCCTGCGGGAAGCCCTGCCCCTATTTGGCGGCGGGCTCCTCGTCATCGTCCTTCTCTTCCTGGGCGGGGCGGTGTACGAGGTCCTGGCCCCCCTGGTGGCCAAGGGGGCCGACCCCTACACCCTTCTCCGTTACCTCCTCTTCCGCACCCCCGAGGCCCTGGCCCGGGGCGCGCCTGTGGCCTACCTCTTCGCCCTCCTCGTCCTCCTCTCCCGCCTTGGGGAGGACGCGGAGCTCAAGGCCCTCCTGGCCCTGGGGGTGCGGCGGGAACGCCTGCTCCTTCCCTTCCTCCTCCTCGGGACCGCCATCGCCCTCGCCGCCTTCCTCCTCGGGGAGGGCCTTGTCCCCCGGGCCCTCGCCCAGGGACAGGACCTCCTGCGGCGGGAGGTCTTGGAACGCCCCCGGGCCCTCCTCACCCCAGGAGCGACCTTCCAGGATGCCCAAGGCCGGGTGGTCTACGTGGGGAAGGTGGAGGGGGAGGCCATCGGGGCCCTAAGGGTCCTCTCACGGGAGGAGGTCCTCCTCGCCGAACGGGGGAGCTTCCGCGGCGGGGTGCTGCACGTGGAGGAGGGGACCCGCATCACCTACGAGGGAAGCCGCCCCCGGACCCTGGCGCGCTTTCAGCGGGGGAGCTCGTCCTTAAGGACCTCACCTTTGACCCCTGGCAGAACCCGGCGAACCGGATGACCCTGGCCGAGCTCCGGAAGGAGGTAGAGCGGCTTCGTCAGATGGGGGTACGGGCGGGCCTCGAGGCCACCACCTACTACCGCCGCTTCGCCGAACCCCTGGCCGCCCCGGTCTTCGCCCTCTTCGCCGTGGGCCTCGCCTTCTACCTCCTTGGGGGAAGCCGGAGCCTCGGGCTTGTGGGGGTGGCCGTCCTCACCTTCTTCTACTACGCCACCTGGAGCGTGGGGCGGATCATGGGGGAGCAGAACGCCCTGGACCCCTTCCTCGCCGCCTTCGGCCCCAACCTCCTCTACGGGGCCTTGGGCCTTTTCCTCTTCCTGGGAGGGCGGCGGTGAGGTGGCTTCCCCTTCTCCTCTTCCTCCTCCTTCCCGCCCTCGCAGAGGAGAGGGTGATCAAGGTCCTGGAGGCGGAAAGGCTGGAGCTTAGGCAGGAAGGGGGGGAGGAGGTCTACGTCCTGGTGGGGGAACCCGTGCGCCTGGAGCGGGAGGGGGAGGCGCTGGAGGCCAAGCGGGTGGTCTACTTCCGGGAAAGGCGGCTCCTTTTCCTCTCGGGAGGGGTGCGCTACCGGGACCGGGAGGGGCGCCTCATTGAGGCGGAGGAGCTCCAGGTGGACCTCGCCGACGAGAGCTTTGACGCCCTCGAGGTCCGCATAGAGGCCGAGAACCTCCTCCTCACCGGCCCCATCTGCCAGCGGGCGGCGGGGGCGATCCTCCTGGAACGGGGCTACGCCACCCCGTGCGCCTCGTGCGGCCAGGAGGTGCCGGACTACGCCTTCCGCGCCCGGGAGATCGTCCTCTACCCGGGGGACCGGGTGGTGGCCCGGGACGTGACCCTCCTGGTCCAGGAGAAGCCCGTCCTCACCCTGCCCGTCCTCCTCCTCTACCTCTCGGAGAGGCGGCCCCGCCTCGAGGTGGGCCAGGACGAGGGGGGCCTCTATGTGAAGGCCGACCTCCCCTACGTGGCCGCCTTCGGCCTCGGCTACACCCTCCTCCGCTACTACCAGGGCCGGGGCTACGGCTTCGGGCTGGACCACTACGGCACCGGGGAGGCCAAGGAGCGCTACTTCTTCCTCCACACGCCCCCCGACACCTTCCAGTACCGGGGGGAGTACGGCCTGAAGCGGGCCGGGTTTTCGGTCGCGGCCCTCGTGGAGCGGGACGACACCCTGGAGAAGCTCACCCGCTTCCGCCTCGAGGCCCTCCTCCCCGGCACCCCCACCCTCCAGGACTGGCGCTACGCCTTGCGGCTCGAGGGCTTCCTGGACCACGACGAAAGCACCCCACCCCCCCGCACCCTGCAACGCCTCCCCGAGCTGGAGGTCCAGTCTCCCACCTTCCGGGAAGGCCCCTTTAGCCTCCAGGCAGGCCTCACGGTGGGCCGTTACCTGGCGGAAACCAACCCCCTAAACCGCTCCGCCCGCGCCCTGGGGCCCTACGCCGAGGCGGGAAGGGCCCTTTTTACCCACACGGAAAGCCTCGTCCTCGCCCCCTGGCCAGGGGCCAGCTTCCGGGCGGAAAACCGCTTCCTGGGCTTCTACTACACCACGCAAAACCCCGACGGCGAGCCCGAGAGGCAGGTGGACTGGACCACCTCGGTAAGCCTGCGGCAAGCCCTGGGGGGCTTCAGCGTGGAGGCCGCCTACACCCGAAGCGTCCAGGAAGGGGAAAGCCCCTTCCGCTTTGACGCCTTGCCCCAGCGGAGGAGCCACCAGGCCACGCTCACCCTGGGCTTCCAGGAGCGGCCCCTGGCCCTGAGCCTCAAGGGAGGGCGGGACCTGGAGGGGGGGAGGTACCTGCCCCTCGAGGCCCAGGCCGCCCTCCAGGACCCCGGCTACACCCTAACCCTCTACCACCGCCGGGGAGTGGAGGAAGGCCCCTTGGAGACCCGCCTCGAGGCCGGCCTCACCCCCTACCCCTTCTCCCTCAGGGCCAGCCTCCGCTACGACCATGCCAAGGCCCTCTACGACCCCTTGCTCCTCCAGGCGGGCTACGCCCTCCCCGGGGGCAGCCTGAACCTGGGCCACCGCCACGGCCTGGACGGCAAAGGTCCCCTCACCACCGACCTCAGCTTCAGCCTGCGGGAGGGGGCGGCCGCCTACACCCTCCAGGGCCGCAGGGACTGGCAGCAAGACACCCTCACCCTCCAGGGCCAGGCCATCCTGGGCCCAGAAAGCCTCTCCCTCCAGGCCACCCTGGACCCCAAGGCCTTGGGCTACGCCCTGGGCTTCCGCTCCGGGGTGGCCCCCGGGCCCCTTCTGGACCTCCTCCTCTCCGGCCGCTACCAGGAGGGCTTCCGGGAGAGCAACCTGCGCCTTGGCCTCACCCAGGCCCTGCCCGAGGTGGCCTTCCGCCTCACGGCCAACCTCCACCTGCCGGAGGTGGAGGACGGGGGCACCTACCTCAAGGACCTCACCTTCGACGGCGGCCTGGAGCTTTGGCCACCCCGTCCCCTCGACGCCTCGGAGGAAAACGCCCTCCCTGGTCTCTCCCTTTCGGGAAGCCTCAGCTACACCCGAAGGCCCACAAGCCCCGAAGGCTACGCCCTCGCCCTAAGGAACTTCGGCCCCACCCTCACCTTCCTCGGCCGGGAGAACACCAAACTCCACCTCGCCGCCCTCCTCACTCAGAACCTCCCGGGAACCCCCCTGAAGCCCAAGTTCCTCCTCACCCTGGACCGGTGTTGCTGGGCCATGCGCTTCACCCTGGACGCGGCCAAGAACGAGGTGCGCCTCGCCTTCCTCTACGGGGGGCAGGCGGCGGAGGTACTTATGGACGAGGAAGGCGTGCGCTTGGGAGGTCTGCCGTGAAGCGGCTTGGGTTTCTCCTCCTCCTTTTCCTCACCGCCTGCACGGGAAGCCAGGAGCCCCCCCTGCCCGCCCTCCTGGCGGCGGGGGAGGGGACGAGGTGCGCTTCTACCGGGCCCAAGACCTCCAAAGGGGGACCGGAACCCCGGTGGAGACGTGGGCGACCCCGGGCCTCCAGGACCTGGCCTACAGCCCCACCTTCCAGAGGCTCTACCTCCTCTTCCCCGACCGGGTGGAGGCCTACGATGCCACGGGCTTCAGCGAAACCTCCGTCCCGAAGGGCACCCCCGCGGCCCAGGGCTTGCCCGCAGGGGTGGACTGCACGGGGGGGTACCTCCGCCTCGGGCAAGGCGCCCTCCTCCTCCACTGCCCCGCCGCGGCCCGGGCCTTCCTCTGGCTTCTGGACGGGAGCGGAAGCCTCCTGGAGGCCGACCTCACGGGCCTGGACCCCGCCGCCCGCCTCGCCCTCCTCCCCCAGGGGAGCCTGGACCTCCTGGCCTACCTCACCTCGGCGGCCATGGGCTTTCGCCCGGCCCAGGACCCCCAGGGGACCCCTTCCCTGGAAAGGCCCCTCAGCCCCCCCTTAGACGCCGCCCCCTTTGACCTCCGGGCGGACGCCGCTAAGGGAAGGCTCCTTGGCCTGGGGAGGGTGGGTCTCGAGGCCCGCCTCTACACCCTCCAAGGCGAGGCCCTGGGAAGCCAAAGGGTCCTCGGGGACTTCTTCGGCACCCCCCGCCTCGCCCTGGACCCGGTGGCGGGCCTTGCGGTCTACGGGCGGGGCTTCCAGGTTCTGGAGCCCAAGGCCTCCCCGGTCCTCGAGGCCTACACCGATTTCGCCGCAGGGGCCATGGGCCAGGACGGGTACCTGTACCTGGCCTCTGGAAGCCTCCTCTACGTCTACGACCTCGTCCCCTCCCCGCCCCAAAGGGTGGCCATCCTCTCCTTGGGCCTCGCCCCCAAGGCCCTGGCCTTCCTCCCCGTAGAATAGGGGCATGCTCCAAGGGAAGGCCTTTCTCATCACCGGGGCCGGAGGGGCCCTAAGCCGGGCCCTCATCCCCGCCTTCCACCAGGCGGGGGCCAGGCTCTTCCTCTCCGACCCCCGCCTTGAGCGCATGGCGGAACGGGCGAAGGCCGTGGGGGCCAAGACCTTCGTCGCCGACCTCACCCGGCTGGAGGAAGCCCTGGCCCTGGCCCGCTTCGTGGAGGAGGAGGCCCCCCTCTACGGGGTGGTCCACACCGTGGGCGGCTTCGCCGCCGGGCGGTTTTTGGACGCCGACCCGGGGCTTTACGACTGGATGCTGGACCTGAACCTCCGCACCACCTTCAACCTCCTCAAGGCCGTCCTGCCTTACATGGCTAAGCGCAAGGAGGGCTTCTTCGCCGCCTTCGCCGCCGGCCCCGCCTGGACGGGGGCGGGCCCGGGAAGGGCCCTCTACACCGCGGCCAAAACCGCCCTGGCGAGCCTCTTGAGGTCCTTGCAGGGGGAGGTGGAGGGGGTGCGCTTCCTCGTGGTCTACCCCATGGGCACCCTGGACACCGAGGCCAACCGCAAGGCCATGCCCGAGGCGGACTTCTCCCGCTGGATCGCCCCCGAGCTCGTGGCGGAGATGGTGGTGGAGGCGGCAGGGGCTAAGGGCGGGAGGCTTCTGGAGCTTCCCATCTACCCGCCCCTCTAGCCCCCACGTAGGCCCCGAGGAAGTCCGCCACGAGGTCCAGGCCGAAGGCCTCCCGCCCGGGGACGAAGCTTTGGTGCCACTCGTCTAAAAGGCCGTAGAGGAAGGCCCCCAGGAAAGCCGGTCCGAAACGGCCAAGCCCCAGGCGGAGGAAAAGGCCCAAGAGGGCGTAGGCCAGGAAGTGGGCCCCCTTATCCCAGGGATGGGGAAGGCCCGCGCCCGCAGCGGGCTGGCTGGAAAGCCAGAAGAGGAGGCCCATCTCCCCCAGGGCCAAGAGGAGGAAAAGGGGACGCACTACGCCTCCACCAGTTCCCAAAGGACCCCCAGGCCAAAGCTTGGGTGGAGGAAGGCCACCCGGTGGCCGCCGAAGCCGGGCCTTGGGGCTTCGTCAATAAGCTTCGCCCCTTCCGCTTTGAGCCGGGCCAGGTCCTCTTCAATCTGGGGCGTGGCAAAGGCCAGGTGGTGGAGGCCGGGGCCCCTCTTGGCCAGAAACCGCCCCACGGGGGTCTCGGGGCCAAGGGGGGAGAGGAGCTCGAGGAGGGCCTCCCCTTCCCCCCTAAGCAGGGCCACCCGCACCCCCTGGTGGGCCACCTCCCCTTCCGCCACCACCCGGAAGCCCAGGCTTTGGTAGCGGGCCTTGGCCTCCTCCAGGTCCTCCACGGCGATGCCCACGTGGTGGAGCCGCATGGGGCTATTCTAGCCCTTCCAGCACCCCCTTGGCCGCCTGGCGCCCGCTGAAGAGGCACCCCCCCAGGAAGGTGCCCTCGAGGGCCTTGTACCCGTGGAAGGCGCCGCCCCCAAACCCCGCCGCCTCCCCCACGGCGAAAAGCCCGGGAAGGGGTTCCCCTTTTGGGGTGAGGGCCCTCCCCTTGAGGTCCGTCTGGATGCCCCCTAAGGTCTTGCGGGTGAGGGTCCAAAGCCTTACCGCCACCAAGGGGCCCTTCCCCGAGAGGAAGGGGTGGGGCTTGGCCACGCGGAAGAGCCGGTCCCCCACATAGTGGCGGAAGGCGTGGACCATGAGGACCTGGCCGTCCTTGGCGAAGGGATTTAGGAGCTCACGGTCCCTGGCCTTCACCTCCCGCTCAAGCCGCCCCGGGTCCAAAACCCCAGGGGCCAGGGCCTCCATCTTGCGCATGAGCTCGGAGAGGTCCTGGGCCACGAGAAAGTCCTTCCCCCGCTCCAAGAAGGCCCGGACGGGGGCCGCGGGGCCCAGGAGGCGGTTTCTCACCACGCCGAGCCAGCTTTTCCCCGTGAGGTCCGGGTTCTGCTCCGAGCCCGAGAGGGCGAACTCCTTCTTCAGGGTGGCAAGGTCCAGGATGAACCAGCTCCAGTCAAAGCCGGTGCTCCACAGGTACCGCAGGGTCTCCAACGCGTCAAACCCGGGGAAGAGGGGCGGGGGAAGCCTCTTCCCCGTGGCGTCCACCCAGAGGGGGGAGGGTCCGGGGAGGATGCGGATCCCGTGGTGGGTCCAGACGGGGGTGTGGTTCTCCACCCCCTCGGGGTAGTGCCACATCCGGTCCAGGTTCACGAGGCGTGCCCCCGCCCGCTCCGCCAGGAAAAGCCCCGAACCATCCACGTGGTCGGGCACGCCGGAAAGCATCCTCTCCGGGGGCCTTCCCATGCGCGCTGGCCAATGGCGCCGCACCAGGTCCAGGTTGGCCCCGATCCCCCCCGTGGCCAGGACCACCGCCTGGGCAAGGAAGCGGAAGCCCCCCACCGCCTTGCGGCTCGTGGGCGCCCCCCGGGGCTTGGGGTCCTCCTCCAGGACCGCCCCGGCCACCCCCACCGCCTTCCCCCCCTCCACCAGGACCTCCTCCACCCGGTGGCGGAGGAGGACCCGGAGGGTGCCCTCCGCTTTGAGGGCCTCCACCTTGCGGAGAAAAGGCGCTAAAATCCCAGGCCCCGTCCCCCAGACGATGTGGAAGCGGGGGACGGAGTTCCCGTGGCCCGTGGCCAGGCCCCCGCCCCGCTCCGCCCAACCCACCGCCGGGAAGAAGTGCACCCCCAAGGCGGCAAGCCAGGCCCTTTTCTCCCCGGCGGCGAACTCCAGGTAGGCCTCGGCGAAGCGCCTTCCCCAGGCGTCCTCCTCCCGGTCGTAGCCCGCCGCGCCCATCCAGTCCTGGAGGGCAAGCGCCAAGGAGTCCCGGATCCCCAGGCGGCGCTGCTCGGGGGAGTCCACCAGAAAAAGCCCCCCAAAGGACCAGAAGGCCTGCCCGCCCAGGTAAGGCTCCTGCTCCAAGAAGAAAACCCGCTTGCCCCTTCCGGCCACCTCCGTGGCCACCACGAGGCCGGCGAGCCCCCCACCCACCACCACCAGGTCGGCGTCCATAGGTTGGGGGCCATTATACCGGGTTCAAAGGTCGTACCAGGGGGGCTTGCCCCGGAAGAGCAAAAGCTCCTTCCCCACCTCCTCTTTAGGAGCCTCCTCCAGCCGGATCACCTGGGGCGGGCAGCTCTCCACGCAGGCCCCGCACCCCGTGCAGGCCGCCACCTGGAGGTAGAGGGCGTACTCCTCCCCTTCCCGTACCCGCCTCACCGCCTCCGTGGGGCAGACGTTGGTGCAGACGGGGCAGAGGGTGCACCCCTCCTCCACCCGGATCCGGGGCCAGCGGACCTCCGGGGCGCGGCTTGCGGCGAGGCGCCTAAGGCGGAGCTCGGCGGGAAGCTCCCCTTCCTTCTCCTCCTCCAAAGCGGGCAGGGGGAGCTCGGGGACGAGGTCGGCGGCGGTGCGCTTGGCGCTTCCCAGAAGGACCTGGAAGAGCTCCCGCCTGCCCACCCTTTCCCCGGGAAGCTCCCCCTCCACCACCTCCACCTCCACGGGGAAGTAGCGCCTGGCCTCCTCGGCCATCCGCGCGAGGCGCTCAGGGACCTCTGGCCCCCCGATCCGGCAGGCCCCGCAGTCCCCCCGGGCGAGGACCACCTTGCCGAAGCGGCTTCCCGCCTCGGCCAATAGCCCCGGGGTGAGGCGGCCCAGGCAAAGGACCTCCTCCCCCTTCCCCTCCGCCTTGGAGCAGCGAAGCTTCCCCTTGCCCCGGATCAGGGCCTCCTGGATGGCCCCGAGGGGGTACTCCAGGGCGATCCCGGGGCAGACCCCGGTGCAGAGGCCGCACCCCGTGCACAAGACCTCGTCCAGCTCCACCCGCCACCCCTCGAGGCGCACCGCCCCCTTGGGGCAGGCCTGGTAACACTTGTCGCACCCCCCCACGCTGTTCTTGTAGAGGAGGCAGCGGGCCTCGGTGTAGCGGGGCCTCGGGTCCGTGGCCTTGAGAAAGACGTTTAAGAGGCCGTCCAGAAAGCCCATGGCTAAGAGGCCGGGAGGAGGTCCCTTATGGCCTCCAGGAAGCGGTCAAACTGAACGAAGTCCATCTGCTGCTGGTTGTCGGAGAGGGCCACCTTGGGGTTGGGGTGCACCTCCACGTGCACCCCGTCCGCCCCCACGGCCAAGGCGGCCCGGGCCAGGGGGGCGAGGAGGTCCGTGCGCCCGGCGGCGTGGGTCACGTCCACGATCACGGGAAGGTGGGTCTCCTGCTTGGCCAAGGCCACGGCGGAGAGGTCCAGGGTGTTCCGGGTCCAGCGCTCAAAGGTGCGGATCCCCCGCTCCGCCAGGATCACCTGCCCGTTCCCCTGGGTGAGGATGTACTCGGCGGCGTAGAACCACTCCTCCATGGTGGCGGAAAGCCCCCGCTTGAGGAGGACGGGCTTCCCCGCGCGGCCCACCTCCTTGAGGAGGGCGAAGTTTTGCATGTTGCGGGCCCCGATCTGGAGGATGTCGGCGTACTCCGCCACCACCTCCACGTCCCTCGTGTCCATGACCTCGGTGACGAAGACCATGCCGAAGGCGTCCGCCGCCTTGCGGCCTATTCTTAGCCCCTCCACCCCGAGGCCCTGGAAGCCGTAGGGGCTCGTCCTGGGCTTGAAGGCCCCGCCCCGAAGCACCCGCACCCCCCTTTGGGCCAGGAAGCGGGCCGTCTTTATCATCTGCTCCTCCGACTCAATGGAGCAGGGCCCGGCGATGAGCAGGGGCTTCTCCCCGAAGGCCACGTCCCTTACCCGCACCCTCGTGGGCTCGGGCTTGTATTTGCGGGAGTAGAGGAACTTCTTCTGGTCCTGGCGCTCCTCGAGGTCCAGGCTCGCCTTGAAGATCTCCTTGAAGAGCTTCCTTATGGTCTCGTCGGGGAAGGGGCCGGGGTTTTCAGCGGTGAGGTAGGCAAGCATCTCCTCTTCCCGCTTGGGATCGTAGTGGGGAAGGCCGAGCTCCGTCTGGAGGCGGCCGATCTCCTGCACGAGCCTCCCGCGCTCGGAGAGGAGGCGCAGGATCTCCCGGTTCACCCGGTCCACCTCTTTGCGGAGGGCCTGGATGCGCTCGTCCATGGCCTATTCTATGGCCCGCCCGCCCTCAGGGTGTCAAGCAGCCTCCTGGGGCCTCTGCCTTTCCGCGAGGCGGGCCACCAGGACGGAGACCCAGTAAAGGACAAGGAGGGGCCCGCTCACGATGAAGAGGGAGACCACGTCCACCGTGGGGGTGATGACCGCGGCCAGGGTGAGGAGGAGGACGACGGCGATGCGCCAGTTGCGGGCGAGGAAGGCGGAGGTGAGGATCCCCAGGCGGGCGAGGAGGTAGCTCACCACCGGCATCTCAAAGACCACCCCCATGACGGTGAGCATCATGAGGATCTGGCCCATGTAGCGGCCGATGGAGATCTGGGGGGTGACCACGTCCCCTAGGAAGCCCAGGAGGAAGGGGACGGCGAAGGGCAGGAAGGCGTAGTAGGCGAAGAGCGCCCCCAGGGCGAAGCTGAACCCCGCTCCCAGGAGGAAGGGCACGGCCAGGCGCTTCTCGTGCTCGTAAAGCCCGGGGGCGATGAAGGCCCAGACCTGGTAGACGATGAAGGGGAGGGCGAGCACAAGGCCCCCGAAGGCCGCCACCTTCAGGGAGACGAGGAAAGGCTCGGTGATGTCCAGGACGATGAGGTTGACCGCTATGCCGTATTGCTTAGCCGCCAGGTCCAAAGGTCTTTTAAGCCAGTCCAGAAGGGGAACCCGGAAGGTCCAGGCCACGCCCGTCCCCACTGCCCAGGCGAGGAGGGACCAGAGGATCCGGGCGCGGAGCTCCTCGAGGTGCTCTACCAGGGGGGCTTCCTTCAAGCCTTGGGCTCCTCCTTGGCCTCCTGAACGGCCGCGGGCTTGGGCTCGTCCTTCACCTCAATGCTCTTCTCCAACTCCTCCCGGATCTCCTGGGCCCCCGCTTGAACTCGCGGATGCTCTGGCCCAAAGAGCGGCCGAGCTCGGGGAGCTTCCTGGGCCCGAAGATGAGGAGGGCGATGAGGAGGATGACGAGGATCTCCGGCATGCCGAGGTTCATGCCCTAAGTCTAGCACCCCGGGGCTGAAGGGAGGAGGAAGAGGGCTACCCTTCCCCGAGCTTCCTCAGGGCGTACCCCTCGAGGTTCTTCTGCCTCTCCCGGGCCACGGCCAAGGCGCCCTCGGGCACGTCCTGGGTGATGACGCTCCCCGCCCCCACCAAGGCGCGGTCCCCCACCCGCACCGGGGCCACAAGGACGCTGTTGGAGCCGATGAAGGCCTTCTTGCCGATCTCGGTCTTGTGCTTCCGCTTGCCGTCGTAGTTCGCGGTGATGACCCCGGCGCCGATGTTGGTCCCCGCCCCCACCTCGGCGTCCCCAAGGTAGGCGAGGTGGCCCGCCTTCACCCCCTTGTGGAGGAGGCTATTCTTCACCTCCACGAAGTTCCCCACGTGGACCTCCTCCATGAGGACCGCCCCCGGGCGGAGCCTGGCGAAGGGCCCGGCGGAAGCCCCCCCATGGAGGTGGGCCCCCTGGGCCACGGTGTGGGCTTGGACCTTGGCCCCGGGTTCCAGCACCGTGTCCTCGAGGACGGCATAAGCCCCCACCTCGCACCCCTCCCCGATCCGGGTCTTCCCCTTGAGGACCACCCCGGGCCAGAGGGTGACGTCGGGGGCGAGCTCCACCGAGGGCTCCAGGTAGATGGTCTCGGGGAGGATCATCCGCACCCCCTTCCCCATCCACTCGGCGCGAAGCCGCTTGAGAAGCACTCCCTCCACCCGGGCGAGCTCCTCGCGGGTGTTCACCCCCAAGGCCTCCTCCGCTACGCCCCGCACCGCTTCCACCCTTTTGCCGTGGGCGCGGTAGATGGCGATGAGGTCGGGGAGGTAGTACTCCCGGGCGGCGTTTTCGTTCTTCACCTCCCTTAGGGCCTGGAAGAGGAAGCCGTCAAAGGCGTAGGCCCCGGCGTTCACCTCCCGGATGGCCTTGACCTCGGGGGCGGCGTCCTTCTCCTCCACGTTGGCCAAGACCTTCTCCCCCTCGCGAAGGATGCGGCCGTAGCCCGTGGGATCCGCAAGCTCCACGGTGAGGAGGGCCATGCCGGCCCCCGCCGCTACCCGCTCCAAAAGGGCCTTTAAGGTTTCCGGGGTAAGCAGGGGGGTGTCGCCCTGGGTCACCAGAAAAGGCCCCGGGAAACCCTTAAGGAGGCTTTCCGCCTGAAGGAGGGCGTGGGCCGTGCCGAGCTGCTCTTTTTGCCACGCCACCTCTACGGGGTAGCCTTTCAAGGCCTCCGCCACCACCTCCCCCCCGTGGCCCACCACCACCACGAGCTTTTCGGGCTTTAAAGCCAAGGCGGCCTCGAGGGCGTAGTGGAGCATGGGTTTACCCAAAAGGGGATGCAAGACCTTGGGCAAGCGGGACTTCATCCTCGTCCCCTGCCCTGCGGCCAGGATCACGTGGGCGTGCATGCTCCCATCTTAGCGCCCAGCCGCCTCCCCCTTGCCCAGGCGGCGCAGCATGTAGAGGGAGAGGAGGGCAAGGGGCAGGCTCACCACCTGGGTGGCGGTGAAGAGGCCGATGCCGAGCTCGTCGTTGCGGTAGACGGGAAGCCACAAGGGGTTCAGGCGGAAAGGCTCCTCCAGCACGGAGCGGAGGACGCTGTACCAGAGGACGAACTGCCAGAAGGCGTAGCCGTAGAAGGGCCGCTTCCTAAGCCAGTAGAGGGAGAGGAAGAGGAGGATGAGCCCCACCACGGCCCCGTAGACCTGGGTGAGGTGCACGGGGCCCCGGAGGAGCTCGGCGCACCGGTAGACCTCGGAGATGTCGTCAATGCCGGGGCAGACCCCGGGAAAGCCCCTGGCCCACTCCGGCCAGGTGAAGCCGATGGGCAAGGTGGTGAGGCGGCCCACGGTGTCGGAGCCGTTCATGAAGTTGCCGATCCTCCCGGCGATGATCCCCAAGGCCACCCCCGGGGTGGCGGCGTCCAGGTAAGGCCACAAGGGGTAGCCCCGCCTCCGGTGGAAGTAGTAGAAGGTGAGGGCCCCCCCCAGGATGGCCCCGTGGAAGGAGAGGCCCCCGTGCCAGATGTAGAGGGCCTCGAGGGGGTTCTCCAGGAAGTAGCCAGGGGAGGTGAGGA
Source organism: Thermus parvatiensis (assembly GCF_001535545.1). Classification (GTDB taxonomy): domain Bacteria; phylum Deinococcota; class Deinococci; order Deinococcales; family Thermaceae; genus Thermus; species Thermus parvatiensis. The sequence goes on from NZ_CP014141.1 coordinate 1,610,348, forward strand.
CGTACCCGAGCCGCGCCCCCACCACTCCGAAGACCACGGCCCAGAAGACCACGCGCTCAAAGGGCTCGAGGTCCCATCCCCAGGCCCTTAACCGGCGCCGGGCGAGCTCGTAGCCCAAAAAGATGGCCAGGGTGAGGAGGACCCCATACCAGCGGATGGCGAGGGGGCCGATCTCTACCATCACCGGGTCCACGTTCCACCCCCCAGACGCTCCATGAGCGCCACAAGCTCCCGCTCGCCAAAGGCCCCCTCAAGGAGCACCTCCTCCCCCCAAAGGAACACCGGAACGCGGAAGGTGTACCGGGCGAAGAGCTCCGGGTCCCGGTCCACGTCCCGCCGCACGTAAGGAACCCCAAGGGTCCAAAGGGCCCTCTCCGCCTTCTCGCAAAGCCCGCACCCTTCCCGGGTGACGAAGATCAGCTCCATGGCGTAAAGCATACGTCAAAAGATGGCCCTGAGGACCAGGACCCCCATGGCCAGGTGAACCAGGACCTTGGCCACCACCCCGCCCATGAGGCCCACCAGGGTCCCCCAGGCCGCCCTTAGGGCCTCCTCCGGCCGCCTTCCCGAGAGGTACTCAAAGAGCCAAGCGAGGAGGAAAGGGAGGACCAAGACCCCCACCACCCCGAAGAAGAGCCCCAAAACGCCCCCCAAAAAGGCCCCCCAAAGCCCCGCCCGTCCCGCCCCGTAGCGCCTGGCCCCCACCAGGGCGGCCACGTTGTCCAAAAGCATGGCGAGGAGGGCCAGGGCCCCAAGCCCAAGCCACGTCCCCAAGGAAAGCTCCCGGAAGCCCACGAGAAGCTCGTGCACCAGGGCCCCGAAGAGGATCACCAAGGTGGCGGGGACGAAGGGGAGGAGGGTGAGGAGCACCCCGAGGACCCAGAGGGTCACGAAGAGCCAGTCGGCGAAGGCGTCCACGGGACCGAGCGTAGCGGAGGACAGGGTGAGAAGGGAAAGAGGCGGTAGAATGGCCCCATCGGCCTGGCCCGCTACCGCATCGCCACCAAGCCCTACCTCCCCTACCCCGGGGAGCGCCTCGCCCGCAGGAAGGGCCTTGGGGGGAGTTTTACGAGCTCCGCCCCTACGCCCCCGGGGACGAGGTGAGGAGGGTCCACTGGCGGGCCTACGCCAAGACGGGAAGGCTTTTCACCCGGCTGGAGACCGCCCCTGAAAGGGCTCGCTTCCACCTCTTCCTGGACGAGAGCGAGAGCATGCGCCTCCACGGGAAGCTCCCCTACGCCCAGGAGGTGGCGGCCCTCCTCCTCAAGATCGCCCGCCAGGAGGACCCCTTGGCCCGCCTCGAGGGGGGAAGCCCCGAGGAACTCCGCCCGGGGAAGGGGGTGCTGGTCCTCGTCACCGACGGGCTTGACCCCCTCCCCTGGCCCAGGCTCCTCCCCAGGCGGGTGGTCCTGGCGCAGGTCCTCTCCCCCCTGGAGCTGGACCCGCCCCCCACGGAGGCCCTCCTCAAGGACGTGGAAACCGGGGAAACCCTCCCCGTGGGGCGGGAGGAAGCGGAGGCCTACAAGGAGGCCCTGGCCGCCCACCTCAAGGCCCTCCGCCTCCTCGCCCTCCTCCGGGGGCGCTACGCCCTTCTCAGGGTGGGGGAGCCCCCCCTCCCCGCTCTCCTACGCCAGGGCGTTCTGGAACTCCTCTAGGCCCAAGGCCTTGAGCCTTTCCGGATCCACGCCCCCTTCCCAGCCCGCAAGCCTCCGGTAGGCCCTGACCCCCTCCCGGAAGGCCTCGGGGTCCAAGCGGGCCTCGGGGTTCCCCTTACGGAAGGGCTGGAAGAAGCGCTCAGGAAGCCGGTCCTCCTCCGGGGAGATCCCCTCCCGCAGGTTGAAAAGCCGGGTGAGCTGGAGCGTTCTCTCCCCCACCTCCAGCATCTCCTCCGGGGAAAGCCGCCAGCCCGTGGCGGCGTAGAGGGCCTCCCGCCACTCCTCCGGGGTCCAGGGGACGAAGTCGCACATCACCAGGCTGTTCACGAACCCCCGCTCCCGGGTCTTGGTCCAGAGCATCCGGATCTTGGCCTCGGAAAGGTCCTCTGTGGGCAGGGGCTGGAAGTCCTCCCCGTAGAAGCGGAGCTCCCTCAGGGCCCTCCCCTCCTTGGCGAAGGCGGTGTCGTGGAGGTTGTGGTTGTGGTCCGCCCCCGTGGGGCTCACCGCGTAGCCCACCCCCAGGGCCCGCTTGTACCGGGGGTCGTGCATGGGTACCTCCTGCCCCTTCACGTGCATGGCGAGCTCCGGGTGGCCCAGGCTCTCGGCGAGGCGCTTCGCCCCAAAGGCGAGAAGCTCCCCAAGCCTCCCCTCCCTTCGCGCCAGCTTCTCTATGGCGGCGACCAGGGCATCCCCGTTTCCGAAGCGAAGCCCCAGGCCCTCGTCGTCCAAATAGCCCTTCTCCACCGCCTCCATGGCGCAGGCGATGGTCACCCCCACCCCGATCACGTCCAGGCCGTACTGGTTGCAGAGGGTGTTGGCCTTGGTCACGGCGTAGGGGTCGGTGACCCCGCAGGTGGAGCCCAAGGCCCCAAGCCCCTCGTACTCCGGCCCCCCGTACTCGGGACGGACATCGTACTTGCCCGTGCCCTCAATCTTCACCACCTGCTTGCAGCGGATGGCGCAGGCGTAGCAGGTGTCCCGGCCGATGCGGATGCCGAGGGCGTCCAGGCTGGTCCCGTCCAGGGCCTCGGCCCCCTCCAAAAAGCCATCCAGGAAGTTGTGGCTGGGGAGGACCCCCCGGAGGTTAAAGGGCTTCACCGTGCCCACGGTGCCCATGGTGACGAGGCCCGCCGCCCGTTCCATGCGCTCCTTGGCCATGCGCCGGGCGAGCTCCTTGAGGAGGCCGGGGTCGTGGTAGGCGGGAAGGGTCTCCTTGTGGGCCCGGGCGGAGACCGCCTTGAGCCTTTTGGCCCCCATGACCGCCCCCAGGCCCCCCCTTCCGGCGAAGTGGGCCAGGTCGTGGATGACGTTGGCGGTGAGGACCCGGTTCTCCCCGGCGAGGCCGATCTGGGCCACGCGGGTGTTCCCCCGTGGGCCTCTTTGATGAGGGCCTCCACCTCCAGGGGGTCCTTGCCCCAGAGGTGGACCGCGGGGTGAAGGGCCACCTTCCCCCCTTCCACGTGGAGGTAGACGGGGGCTTCCGCCTGGCCCAGGACCACGAGGGCGTCCAGGCCCGCGTTTTTAAGCTCCGCCCCGAAGAAGCCCCCACCCTCTGCGTCCCCGTACCCCCCGGTGAGGGGGCTTTTGGCGGCCACGGTGTTCCGGCCCGAGCCGGAGATGGGGGTGCCGGTGAGGACCCCAGGGGCGAAGACGAGAGCGTTTTCCGGCCCCAAGGGGTCGGCCCCCTTGGGCACGTGCCTGAGGAGAAGGTAGGCGGCGAGGGCCCGCCCCCGAGGTAGCGCCGCCAGAAGGCCTCGCCAAAGCTTTCGTACCAGACCTTTCCCGTGGAGAGGTCCACGAAGGCCACGCGGTCGTGATAACCCTTGGGCATACCCAAAGTTTAACCCCGCCCGAAGCGGGCGGGGGCCCGAACCGGTAAGGCGAAAGGGCCTCTAGCGGGTCCTGCTGGAGAGGAGGTCCTCCGCCAGCTTCTGGGCCCTGTCCAAGGCCGCCTTGGGATCGGCCTTGTTGAGGATGGCCTCCTTGATGGCCTGGCCCAGGATGTCAAAGCGGATCTGCTCCCACTCCGCCAAGGCGGGCTCAAACTTGGCGTAGCGGCTCTGGCGCACGATGGTGGCGTAGTCGGGGTTCTCGGCGGCGTAGGCCTGGTAGACGGGGTCCTTGAGGGCCCCCTCGGTGACGGGCACGTAGCCCGTGGCCGTGGCGAAGACCGCCTGGGCCCTGGGGGAGAGGACGAACTGCAGGAAGTCCTTGGCCACCGCCTGCTCCTCCTTGGGGGCCTGGCGGAAGACCACCAGGTTGGTGCCCTGGACGAGGCCGTAACCCGGCTGGCCCTTGGTCCGGCCCGGCAGGGTGGCCACCCCCAGGTCAAACTTGGCCGCCCGCAGGTAGTAGGTGTAGCCGGCGGAGGTGTCCACGCTGAAGGCGTAGGGCCCCGAGCCCAGGTTCTGGTTGATGTAGCCAGAGGTGATGGGCTTGGCCCACCCCTCCTTGACCCCGTTTTGCAGGAGGGTGAGGGCCTCCACCGCCTCCTTGGAGTTCAGCACGAGCTTCCCGTCCTTGAGGTAGCTCCCGCCCAGGTTGAAGAAGAAGTAGGCGAAGGTGGAGGCGTCGGGCTGGAACCAGTAAACAGGACCCCCCTCGGCCCGGGAGAGCCTCTTGGCGGCGGCCACGAACTCCTCGAGGGTGGTGGGCACCTTGGCCCCGTGCTTCTTCAGGAGGTCTTTGTTGTAGTAGAGGACCTGGATGCTCTTGTTGAAGGGCACCCCGTAGACCACCCCCCCAAAGCGCACCGCGTTGAGGAAGGCCAGGTTCACCCCCTGGAGCTTCACCCCCAGGGATTCGATGGGCAGGAGGGCCTTGGCCTCGAGGTAGAGGGCGATGTTGTTCTCAAAGGCCTGGGCCATGGTGGGCACCTTCCCGGCGGCGAAGGCCGCCTTGATCTTGGTGGAAAGGTCCCGGTAGCTCCCCTGGGGCACGGGGCGGACGCAGCGGCCCTGTTGGGTCTTATTGAACTCCACCACCAGGTTCTCCAAAGCCGCCTTAGGGGCCCCGCCGGTGAAGCCGTGCCAGAGCTCGGCCACCACCTTGGCCTTGGCGCACTGCTCCTTGATCACGTCCTCCGGCTTGGCCTGCTGGGCAAAGGCCACGCCCAGCACCGCCACCAGCAAAAGCGCCTGCTTCATACCCACGCACCTCCGGGAAGAGTATACCGCGCCCCTTGTCAGGGCCCCTTCAAGCTCACTTCAGCCCCGTGCGGGCGATTCCCTGGATGAACTGCCTCTGGGCCACGAAGTAGCCCAGGACCACAGGGGCGATGACGAAGGCGCTTGCGGCCATCAGGGCCCCGTAGTCCGAGCCCGCCTCGGAGACGAAGGCGAGGAGCCCGAGCTGCACCGTGCGCATCTCCGGACTCTGGGTGACGATCAAGGGCCAAAGCAGGGCGTTGTAGGCCCCGAGGAAGGTGAAGGTGCCGTAGGAGACAAGGCCGGGGATGCTCAAAGGCAGGGCGATGCGGAAAAGCTGGGTCAGGTACCCCGCCCCGTCAATGCGGGCGGCGTCAAAGAGGTCCTGGGGAAGGGAGAGGTAGAACTGCCGCAAGAGGAAGATGCCGAAGACCGAGGCGAGCCAAGGGACGATGAGGGCGTAGAAGGTGTCCAGCCAGCCCAGCCGGGCGAGGAGGACGTAGTTGGGGATGAGGAGGACCTCCCCGGGACCATCATCGTGGCCAGGACGAGGACGAAGACGGCCTCCTTCCCCGGGAAGGGGATCCGGGCCAGGGCGAAGGCGGCCAGGGCCGCGAGGAAAAGGCCCACCACCACCTGGACGGAGGCGGTGAAGAAGCTTACGAAGAAGTACCGGCCCCAGGGGGCGGCGTCCCAGGCCTCGAGGTAGTTGTGGAACACGTACCCCAAGGCCCCGGGCACCGCGTTCACCCACTCCAGCCGCCAGTACTCCCCCTGGGAGCGGCGGGCGTCCGGGGGCAGGGGAGGCTCCAAGGGCACCTCCTTGGGCCAGAGAACCACCAGGGGGACCCGGCGGAAGCCGGCCTCCCCCGTGTTGGTGAGGCGGACCCACCACCCCCCCTCCCCTCGGGCCACCTCCACCCTCGTCCCGTCGGCCACGGGGTCAAAGAAGGCCCCCGGGGAGCGGGGCACGAGGGCCTTTGGGGGCTTTGCCTCGGGCCCGGGGAAGAAGAGGGCCACGCTCCGCCCAGGGCCAAGACCCCCAAAGAGGGGGCTATCCCCAAGCCTCGCCGCCTTGAGCCAGTTCATGGGCTTCATCCGTTCGGGAACCCAGACCGGCTCCGCCTGGAGGGCCTCCTGGGGGCTTTTGAAGCTCGTGGCCAGCATCCAGTAGAAGGGGAAGGCCATCACCCCTCCCCCCGCAAGGAGAACGAGGTGCACGATAAGACGCGCCGCCTTAGATCTCATAGTTCACCCGCTTCTCCAAAAGCCGCCGCTGGACCAGGGTCAGGACCAGGATCACCAGGAAGGTCACCATGGCGATGGCGCTGGCGTAGGAGAAGTCCGAGTCGCGGAAGCCCTTGTTGTAGAGGTAGAAGGCCAGGGTCAGGGTGTCCTGCAGCACCCCGCCCGTAGGGGTGAGGACGTAGACCTGGGTGAAGACCTGGAAGGCGCCGATGAGCCCCAGGGTGAAGAGGAAGAAGGTGGTGGGGGAAAGGAGGGGCCAGGTGATGAGGCGGTGCTTCTGGAAGAAGCTCGCCCCGTCCAGCTCGGCGGCCTCGTAGTACTCCTTGGGGATGGCCTGAAGCCCCGCCAGGAGGATCACCACCTGGTAGCCCAGGAAGTGCCACACGCTCATGGCCATGACGGCCACGAAGGCCAGGCTGGGCCCCGCAAGGAAGCCTTGAAGCTCCACCCCCAAGGGGCGCAGAAGCAAGGCGAAGACCCCGGTGGGGTGTTGAGCCAGTCCAGGCCCGGGGTGTGGAGGAGCCAGTTGAGGAAGCCGAACTCGGGGTGGTAGATCCAGCGCCACACGGCGGCCGCGGCGGTCAGGGCGGTGATGTAGGGAAGGAAGAAGAGGGTCCGGTATAGCCCAAGAAAGGCCACCTGGGTGTTGAGGAGGATGGCCACGAAGGTGGCGAGGAGAAGCCCGGTGGGCACGGTGAAGACCACGTACCAAAAGGTGTTGCCCAAGGCGCGCCAGAAGAGGGGGTCCTCGAGGAGGATCCGGTAGTTCTGGAGCCCGGCGAAGGCCGCGGGCCTGAGGAAGTTCACCCGGTCAAACAGGCTGAGGTAAAAGGCGTAGAGGGTGGGAAAGACCTGCCACACCAGAAGGAGGGCGAGGGCGGGCCAAACCAGGGCCCAGCCGTAGAAGGCGGCCTGGGCCTTCTCCGGAAGGGTCCGCCCCAAGGACAAAGCGGCGCCCAGGGGACCGAGAAAAGCCAGGGGTGGGAAGAGCGGCGCCAAAAGCCCGAAAACGAGGGGCACGGCCCGCCAACCTCCCCAACGGAGTCCCCAGAGGGCAAAAAAGAGGTACCCGGCCCACAGGCTCCACGCCCCCCAGGCGGGGAGAAAGCCCAGCCTTTGGGCATAGAAACCGAGGGCGAGGAGCACCCCCACGCCCAAGACCCAGTGCAGGGGATAGGTCCTCATTCCCTGCCGGAGTATAGCAGGAGGCCCTAGGATGGGGAGGATGTGGACGCTGGTCCTGGACACGGCCACCCCCTACCTCTCCCTGGGGCTCTTCCGGGGGGAGGCGGGGGTGGGCCGGGTCAAGCGGGTGGAAAGACGGCACGAAGAAGTCCTCTTCGGCCTCCTGGAGGAGGTCCTGAAGGAGGTTGGGGCCGGGCGAGAGGAGATCGGCACCCTGGTCTTGGGCGAGGGCCCGGGCTCCTACACGGGCCTCAGGATTGCGCTGGCGGCGGGGCTTGGGGTGGCCCTGGCGCAGGGGGCCAAGGTCTATGGGGTGAGCTCCCTCCTCGCCGCCTGCTGGCCCTACCTGAAGGAAGGGGAGCCCCTCACCCCCCTTTTCACCGCCAGAAACGGCCTCTTCTACGGGGCCACCTACACCCTGGAGGGGGGAAGGCCCAAGGAGGTGGCCCCCCCGAGGAAGCTCAAGGCCAAGGAGCTCCCGCAGGAAGGCCGCCTCCTCCTGGACCCTCCCCCCGACCCCCGGGCCCTCTACGAGCTCCTCCCCTTCGCCCACGAGGGGGTGGAGCCCCTCTACCTCTGAACCGGGAAGGCCCGCGCCGGCGCAAGCGAGCCCAGGGCAGCCTTCTACCCTTTCTTCCGGTTTCCTTCGCCCGACTGGCCCAGGGAAGCTCCCTAGGGACCTTTTGCCGGGGCCCCCATGCTGGCGCAAGCCAGCATGGGGTGGTATCAGTCCCCCGCGGCCCTCGATGCGGGCGCCCGGTAGAGGTAGCTCGGCAAGGGCTCCTGGAAGGAGGTCCCCCGGAGCCTCTCCGCCATGAGCACCAGGTTCTCCCCGGCGATGCGGGCGTCCTCCAGGACCTCGGGGCTCTCCTTGAGGGCGGTGAGGTGTTTCCGGTGGGCGTAGACCAGGCCCAAGGGGGCGAGGACGAAGCCCATGTAGGAGAGGGGCAGGAGCATCTGGGCGAGGGCCTGGCTCGCCCCCTCCTCCTCCGCCACCGCCAGGAGGGCCATGGGCTTGCCCAGGTTGAGGAGGCCCTGGTTCTCCATGGAGGTCATCCGCTCCAGGAGGGCCTTCATCCGGGAGGAGACGCTGAACCAGTAGACGGGGGTGGCGAAGACCACCGCGTCGGCGGAAAGGATCCGCTCCGCCACCTTGCCGAACCCGTCCCAGGGCCCCTGGACGCAGGTTTCCGGCCCGCAGGAAGCGGGGTCCACGGAGTAGTTGCCGGCGCAGAGGGGAAAGGGGTGCCGCACCAAATCCAGGCGCTCGGTGGTCGCCCCCTTGCGCCTGGCCGCCTCCAAAACCTCGTCCAAAAGCTCCGCCGTAAACCCGTCCGTCCTAGCCGATGCGTTCACGCCGAGGACGTGTAAGCCCATAAATATCACCTTCGCACTAAACCACTTTTAGTTTACATCACTCACCCGCCGTTGTCCAGCCCAGGCCGTACTCCGCCCACCGGGCCTCCACCAAGGCCTTCACCTTGGGGTCCATCCGGATCCTCTCGGGCCAGACCCTCTGGAAGCCCTCCTCGGGAAGCTTCCTCGTGCCGTCCAGGACCAAAACCGGCCCCTCCACCCCTGGCATCACCCGGGCGTCCCGCTCGGGGTCTATGTTGTTGAGGACGTACCAGAGGAGCTCCTCCGGGCTTAGGGCCGTGTCCTCGTCGGCGAGGAGGAGAAGCCGGATCCCGGCGCTTTGCGGGGTGCTTAGGAGCCTCTCCGCCACCTCCCAGGCCTGGTGGGGGCGCCGCTTCGCCAGCACCGCCCCCCAGAGGCCCGGCCACTGCCTCTGGGCCAGGACCTCGGGGTCTTCGGGAAGCCCGGGGTGGGCCTTGGGGACGAAGGGCGCCTCCCCCCCCTCCTCGGGGAGCTTCCTCGTGCCGTCAATGACGAGCTTCCCCCCGTAGGCGAAGGCCCGGGAGCTGTGGTCCAGGACGTCCACGGGGCCCCGGAGGAGGAGGGTGTCCCGCCCGGGAAGGGCGTGCTTGAGGGCCTCCAAGAGGGCGGCGAACCCGGGCTTGACCGGGACGTCCGCGTCCACGGCCACGATGACCTTGGCGAACATCATCTGCCCCAGGCCCAGCATCCCGTAGGTCACCTTGTAGGCCTGGCCGGGGTAGGCCTTCCTCAGGCTCACGTTCACCCAGTTGTGGGCCACCCCCTCGGGAGGCATGTGGTAGTCCACCACCTCGGGGAGGACGAGGCGGAGGGCGGGGAGGAAGAGCCTCTCCGTGGCCTCAATGAGGTAGGCGTCCTCCATGGGGGGGACGCCCACGAGGGTGGCGGGGTAGATGGCCCCCTTGCGGTGGGTGACGGCGGTGACGTGGAAGCGGGGGTAGAGGTCCACGGGGGTGTAGAAGCCCGTGTGGTCGCCAAAAGGCCCCTCCTCCACCAGGGGCTCCTCGGGGTCTATGTAGCCCTCGAGGACGAACTCCGCCTCGGCGGGCACGGGGAGGTCCACGGTCACCCCCTTGGCGAGCTCAATGGGGGCTCCCCGGAGGAAGCCCGCCAAGTGGAACTCGCTCACCCCCGGCAAGGGAGGGAGGGGCGCGGTGGCGGCGTAGGTGAGGACCGGGTCCCCCCCCAGGGCCACGGCCACCTCCAGCCTCCTCCCCAGCCTCTTCGCCTTCTCCAGGTGGCGGCGGCCCACCTTGTGCCATTGCCAGTGCATGGCGGTGCTCCTTGGGTCCAGGACCTGCATGCGGTACATGCCGAGGTTGAGCTCCCCGGTCTCGGGGTCCTTGGTGATGACGAGGGGCAGGGTGAGGAAAGGCCCCCCGTCTAAGGGCCAGCACTTGAGGACGGGAAGGCGCCTTAGGTCCACCTCCTCCCCCCGCCACACCACCTCCTGCACCGGGGCCCGGCGGACCCGCCTGGGGAAGAAGCCCCGGAGGAGGGGGAGCTTGGGGAGGAGGCCCAGGAGGGCGGAAAGCCCCCCCTTCCCCGGCTCCAAGGCGAGGAGGGCCTCCACCTTCCTCGCCAGCTCGTCCAGGTCCTCCACCCCCAGGGCGAAGGCCGTGCGCGCCCGGGTGCCGAAAAGGCCGATGGCCACGGGGAAGTCCTTCCCGACCACCCGCTCAAAGAGGAGGGCGGGGCCCCCCGCCTTCACCACCCGGTCCGCGATCTCGGCGATCTCCAGCTCGGCGCTCACCGGGACCCTGACCCGGTGGAGCTCCCCCCGGCGTTCCAAGGCCTCGAGGTAGGCCCGAAGGTTCCGAAACACCCCTAAGCTTACCCTTAGAGCTCCAGCACAAGGTGCTCCAGGCGGAAGTCCTTTGGGGTGCCGTGGACGAGGACGGCCTCGAGGCGCACCGGGAGGTCGTCCCGTCCGAGGAGGAAGCGGGCGCTTTGGAGAAGCCTCCTCACCTTCCCTGGGGTAATGGCCTCCAGGGGAGCGCCGAAGCGGGCGGAAGCCCGCTGCTTCACCTCCACCACCACGTAAACCCCGTCCTTCTCCAGGAAGAGGTCCACCTCGCCGAAGGGGGTGCGGCGGTTCCTCCAAAGGAGGCGGTAACCCTTGCCGAGGAGGAAGCGCAGGGCCTCCTCCTCGGCCCACCTTCCCCTCAAGGCGCCCACTCCTGGAAAAGCTCCCCGTCCAAATAGAGGCGGAAGCGGGCCTCCCCCAGGACCTGGTAGGTCCCCGAAAGCCTCAGGCCCTCCTCCCCCGGCCCCTCGTAGACCACCTGGGCTCCCCGGGCGTCCACGAGGAGGAGGCGCACCTGCCGGCCCTGGGCCTCGGGAGGCAGGTCCAGGGCTAGAACCACGGTGCGGAGGGGGGTCCCGGGGAAGGCCTCGGGCAGCTGGACCGCCCCCTGGACCGCCACCCTAAGCCGCACCGGGCTTCCGGGGAGGACGGCCTCCCCTGGCCCCGGCACCTGCGCCAGGACCAAGCCCTCAGGCGCCCCCGAAGGCACCTCCTCCACCTGGGGCAAAAGCCCTGCGGCGTTCAGCAAGAAGAGGGCGTCCTCCCGCCTCAGGCCCACGAGCCGGGGAACGACGACCCTCTCCCCAGACCGCTCCTCCGCCACCAGGAGGTCCACCCGGGCCCCGTAGGCCATGGGCGTCCCCGCCGGAGGGCTCGTGGCGAGGACGGTCCCCGCCGCCTCTTCGGCCTCCACCGCGGCCACCCGCCCCACCTGGAAGCCGAGCTCCGAAAGCCGGTCCTCCGCCTCCGCCCTGGAGAGGCCCCGAAGGTCGGGGACGGGCACGAGCCGCGCCTGGTTCAGGACCAGGCGCACCACCCGTCCGGCCCGGAGGCGGGTGCCGGGCGGGGGGTCCTGCTCCAGCACCACCTCCTTGGGCCTCGAGGGGTCGTTCCCCTCCTCCACCTCCAGGCCAAGCCCCGTGTCCCGGAGGAGAAGAAAGGCTTCCCGCGCGGTCTTGCCCACCAGGTCGGGGACCACGTACTCGGGGGGGTTGAAGTAGCGGTAAAGCCCCTGGACCAAGAGGAAAAGGCCCAGGCCCAGGAGGAAAAGCCCCGGGGCCACCCGGGACCAAAACCCCCCCCGGCCCCGCCTCGAAGCCCCCAGGCGGAGGGGCCAAGGGGCGAGGTAGGCCACCCTGTCCTCCCCCATGGCCACGTGCTCCGGCCCGAAGCCGAAGGGGGCCAGGGCGGCCAGGACCTCCTTGGGGGGGCGCCGCCCGCTCAAGGGCCGCTCGGGAAAGAAGGCGTAGTACCGCCCCGGCTTGGCCGAAACCTGGGCCTCGAGGAGGCCGAGCTCCTCGAGGCGCCTTATCGCCGCCCGGTAGCGGTAAAAGCGGTCCTTGTCCTGGGGCGTGCGGACGTCAAAGTAGAAGACCAGCCCCCCCTCCACCCGGTAGAGGGTCACCCCGTCCCGGCTCTCCAACGTTTCCAGAACGGGGTAGCGGTCGTCCAAAAGCATGCGGGGCCGATTATACTACGGGCGGTATGTGGGACGTGATCGTGGTGGGAGGCGGTCCCTCGGGGCTTTCCGCCGCCCTCTTCCTGGCCAGGGCCGGGCTCAAGGTCCTGGTCCTGGACGGGGGCCGCTCCAAGGTCAAGGGCGTGAGCCGGGTGCCCAACTACCCCGGCCTCCTAGACGAGCCTTCCGGCGAAGAACTCCTCCGCCGCCTCGAGGCCCACGCCCGCCGGTACGGGGCCGAGGTCCGCCCCGGGGTGGTGAAGGGCGTACGGGATATGGGCGGCGTCTTTGAAGTGGAAACCGAGGAAGGGGTGGAGAAGGCAGAGCGCCTGCTCCTCTGCACCCACAAGGACCCCACCCTCCCGAGCTTCCTCGGCCTGACCCGCCGCGGCGCCTACATTGACACCGACGAGGGGGGCCGCACCAGCTACCCCCGGGTCTACGCCGCCGGCGTGGCCCGCGGCAAGGTGCCGGGCCACGCCATCGTGAGCGCGGGGGACGGGGCTTACGTGGCCGTCCACCTGGTCTCTGACCTGCGGGGCGAGCCCTACAAGGACCACGCCCTCTAGTCCCCGCGCGCTTCGCCTCCGCGGAGCCCTCGCCCCGGTGGGGGCCTACACCGGCCGTCCCGCCATCATGAAGCTCGCCGTCATCCCGCCGTCCACGGGGAGGATGGCCCCGGTGATGAAGCTGGCCTTCTCCGAGGCCAGGAAGAGGACAGCCTCCGCCACCTCCTCGGGCTTCCCCAGGCGCCTTAGGGCGTGGAGGTCCTCCCAGTCCCTCCGGGTCTTTTCCGGGTCCGGGGAAAGGGCAATGGCCTCCAGGACCGCCTCCGTGGCGATGGCCCCCGGCGCCACCGCGTTCACCCGGATGCGGAGGGGGGCGAGGTCCAGCGCCAGGGAGCGGGTGAGGTTCACAAGCCCTCCCTTGGAAGCGTTGTAGGCGGCGTTCTCCTGCTCGGCGAAAAGCCCCTGCACGCTGGCCACGTTGACGATGGCCCCACCGCCCACTTTCCGCATCTCCCGCACCACCAGGGCGGAAAGGTGCATGGGGGCGGTGAGGTTGACCTCAAGCACCCTGCGCCACTCGGGAAGCCGCACCGTGAGGGCCGAGCCAGGGGCGGCGATGGCGGCGTTGTTGACCAGGACGTCCACCCGGCCTAAGGCGTAGGCGGCCTCCTCCACGAAGCGCACCCGCTCCCTCTCGTCCTCGAGGTCCACCTGGAAAAACGCCCCCCCGATGGCCTCCGCCACCTCCTTCCCCTCCGGGCGGAGGTCGCACAGGGCCACCAAGGCCCCCTCCCGGGCAAAGGCCTGGGCGATGGCCCGGCCGATGCCCCGGGCCCCCCCGGTCACCAGCACCCCTTTGCCAGCGAAAAGGCCCATGCCCGAAGGATTTTCCCCACAAGGGCTCCCCGTCAAGAGGGGGCCTTGACAAGGGCCAGGCCTCCTTGGTATCTTCCCTTTTGCGCTGCCCTGAGGGGGGTAGCGGGGGATCTTGAAAGCTGGGGTGGATGAAGGGCTTTGAGGGTCCTTTGAGGGGTCAAGATGGTAAGGGCCCACGGTGGATGCCTCGGCACCCGAGCCGATGAAGGACGTGGCTACCTGCGATAAGCCAGGGGGAGCCGGTAGCGGGCGTGGATCCCTGGATGTCCGAATGGGGGAACCCGGCCGGCGGGAACGCCGGTCACCGCGCTTTTGCGCGGGGGGAACCTGGGGAACTGAAACATCTCAGTACCCAGAGGAGAGGAAAGAGAAATCGACTCCCTGAGTAGCGGCGAGCGAAAGGGGACCAGCCTAAACCGTCCGGCTTGTCCGGGCGGGGTCGTGGGGCCCTCGGACACCGAATCCTTAGCCTAGCCGAAGCTGTTGGGAAGCAGCGCCAGAGAGGGTGAAAGCCCCGTAGGCGAAAGGTGGGGGGATAGGTGAGGGTACCCGAGTACCCCGTGGTTCGTGGAGCCATGGGGGAATCTGGGCGGACCACCGCCTAAGGCTAAGTACTCCGGGTGACCGATAGCGCACCAGTACCGTGAGGGAAAGGTGAAAAGAACCCCGGGAGGGGAGTGAAATAGAGCCTGAAACCGTGGGCTTACAAGCAGTCACGGCCCCGCAAGGGGTTGTGGCGTGCCTATTGAAGCATGAGCCGGCGACTCACGGTCGTGGGCGAGCTTAAGCCGTTGAGGCGGAGGCGTAGGGAAACCGAGTCCGAACAGGGCGCAAGCGGGCCGCACGCGGCCCGCAAAGTCCGCGGCCGTGGACCCGAAACCGGGCGAGCTAGCCCTGGCCAGGGTGAAGCTGGGGTGAAACCCAGTGGAGGCCCGAACCGGTGGGGGATGCAAACCCCTCGGATGAGCTGGGGCTAGGAGTGAAAAGCTAACCGAGCCCGGAGATAGCTGGTTCTCCCCGAAATGACTTTAGGGTCAGCCTCAGGCGCTGACTGGGGCCTGTAGAGCACTGATAGGGCTAGGGGGCCCACCAGCCTACCAAACCCTGTCAAACTCCGAAGGGTCCCAGGTGGAGCCTGGGAGTGAGGGCGC